>NZ_CP114909.1:4606250-5907500 GCF_027497355.1 Micromonospora sp. WMMA1947
CGGGTCCACCAGCCGGCCCCCGGCGCAGGAACGGGCCGCGGTGCAGGAGGCCCAGCTCCGGCTGCACCACTACCTGGCCGGGCTGGTCCGCGCCAAGCGCGACGATCCGGCCGACGACATCATCGGTGCGCTGATCAAGGCGGTCGACGCGGACGGGACGCTGTCCGAGGCGGAACTGGTCACCACCACGTTCCTGCTCCTGTTCGCCGGGCACCAGACCACCGCCGACTTCCTCGGCAACGCCGTGCTGGCCCTGCTCACCCACCCCGAGCAGATGGAACTGCTGCGCACCACGCCGCGGCTGCTGCCGGCCGCGATCGAGGAGCTGCTCCGGTTCGACGGGCCGCTGCCGGTGGCCAGCCCGCGCATCGCCACCGAGGACGTCGACTACCAGGGCGTCCGCATCCCGCGCGGCGCGATCGTCGGGGTGGCGATCAACGCGGCCAACCACGACCCGGCGCACTTCGCCGACCCGGACCGGCTGGACCTGCGCCGGGTCCGGGGCCCGCACCTCGGGTTCGGGCACGGCGTCCACTACTGCCTGGGCGTCTCGCTGGCCCGGATGGAGGCCGAACTCGCGCTCGGGGCGCTGCTGCGCCGGCTGCCCGGACTGCGCCTCGGCGTGCCGCTCGCGCAGGTGCGCCGGCTCCCGGCCGCCTCGCCGTTCCGCGGCCTGCTGGAACTGCCCGTCACCTTCACCGCCTGACGGCGCCGCCGTCGCGCGCCCCCGTCCTCGTCGCAATCATCAAGGAGCAGTCATGGTCTTCCGCAACGTGATCGTCTGTCACATGGTCCCCGGCAGCGAGCAGATCGTCGGCGGCGTGTTCGGCCACTACGACCAGGCCACCCGCCCGCAGGACCTGGGCGTCATCGGCCGGTACCTGCTGTCGCACCACGACCTCTACATCCACGTGATCGAGCGGGAGCAGGACCCGCGGATCTCCGGGCAGACCCGTGGCCTGCCCGCCTTCCAGAAGATCGCCGAGGAGATCGGGCCGTACGTCACCCCGTACCCGCGCTACTGGAAGAACCCGTCGGACTCGGTGGCGAAGGAGTTCTACCACTGGGCGCCCGAGGGCGAGCCGCCCGCCGACACCACGCTCACCGTGATCGTCGGGCGGATCAAGCCGGGCGCCGAGCCGGACGTGGCACGGGTCTTCGGCGAGTCCGACGCCGGGTCGCTCCCGGCCGACCTCGGCGTCACGGGGCGCTGGCTCTACTCGATCGACGACGTCTACGTGCACCTGCTCGAACAGGAGTCGTCGGTGGCCGAGGCCACCCGCGACCGGCACGGCGACAAGCCGGCCTTCGGCAAGGTGATGCAGGACCTGGGCCCGTACATCGAGCCGTACCGGCCGGAGAGGTGGCAGGGCCCGCAGGACTCCGTCGCCACCGTCTTCTACCGCTGGCAGGCCCAGGACTGACCCGATCAGCGCTCCCGTGCACCGGGAGCGCGGAAACGCCGCCCCCGCCACCGGCCGTACGCCAGGCTGGTGCGGGGGTGCCCGGTGTCGACGAAGGAGATCGTCCAGCACGTCGGGGCGCTGCTGGACCTGGCCGGGGTGCTCGTCATCGCGGTCGGCGTCGCAGTCGCCACGGCGGTGTTCGCGGTGCGCTGCGCTCGGACCCGGCAAGTGGTCGCGCACTACCGGGCGTACCGGCAGGGGGTCGGCCGGGCCATCCTGCTCGGCCTGGAGTTCCTGGTCGGTGGCGACATCATCCGTACGGTCGCGGTGTCGCCCACGTTCACCAGCGTCGGCGTGCTGGCGCTGATCGTGCTGGTCCGCACGTTCCTCAGCTTCTCCCTCGAGGTGGAACTGGACGGCCGGTGGCCCTGGCAGGGCCGGACCCCCGCCGACCGGCCGAGCGTGGGCGCCCGCCCGCAGCGCTGAACGCCGGCCGACATGTCGGCCGGCGCGGGATGCGCCGGACAGTACCCCCAGGGGGTATGGTGGGCGGCATGGAGCACGGATCCGGTCACTACACCGCCCACCACGGCGACCACGGCGCGCACGCCGGGCACGACCCGGAGCAGTTCCGCCGCCGGTTCTGGCTGAGCCTCGCGCTGACCGTGCCGATCGTCGCCACCAGCCACATGGTGATGGACTGGTTCGGCTACACGCTCGAGTTCCCGGGCGTGCGCTGGGTCGGCCCGGTGCTCGGCACCGTCGTGTTCGCGTACGGCGGCTGGCCGTTCCTCACCGGCGGGCTGCGTGAGCTGCGCGAACGTGCCCCCGGGATGATGCTGCTGATCTCGATGGCGATCGTGGTCGCGTACCTCGCCTCGGCCGCCACCAGCGTCGGCCTGTTCGACCTGGACTTCTGGTGGGAGCTCGCCGCGCTGGTCACCATCATGCTGCTCGGCCACTGGCAGGAGATGCGGGCGGTCGGGCAGGCGCGTGGTGCGCTCGGCGCCCTCGCGGCGCTGCTGCCCGACGACGCCGAGCGCCTGGACGACGCCGGGCAGCCGCATCCGGTGCCCGTCGGCGAGCTGCGGGTGGACGACCTGGTGCTGGTGCGCCCCGGCGGGCGGGTGCCGGCCGACGGGCGGATCGTCGAGGGCGCCGCCGAGCTGGACGAGTCGATGATCACCGGCGAGTCGCGGCCGGTGGCGCGTGCCGCCGGTGACCGGGTGGTCGCCGGCACCGTCGCCACCGACTCCACCCTCCGGGTACGCGTCGAGGCCGTCGGCGCGGACACCGCGCTGGCCGGTATCGGGCGGCTCGTCGCGCAGGCGCAGGCCTCCGGCGGGCGCGCGCAGGTGCTCGCCGACCGGTTCGCCGCGCTGCTGTTCTACCTGGCGGCGTTCGCCGGCCTGGCGACGTTCGCGGTGTGGGCGCTGCTCGGCGACCCCGACCAGGCGGTGGTGCGGACCGTGACCGTGCTGGTGATCGCCTGCCCGCACGCGCTCGGCCTGGCGATCCCGCTGGTGGTGGCGCTGTCCACCGCGCTGTCGGCCCGCGCCGGCATCCTGGTCAAGGACCGGCTCGCGCTGGAGCGGATGCGCACCGTCGACACCGTCCTGTTCGACAAGACCGGCACGCTCACCACCGGCCGGCACACGGTCACCGGCGTGGCCGCGACCGGCGGGCTCGACGAGGCGGCCGCCCTGGCGCTGGCCGGCGCGGTCGAGGCGGACAGCGAGCACCCGCTGGCCCGGGCGCTCGTGACCGCCGCCGACGCCCGTGGCGCCCGCCCGGCCGCGCGCGGCTTTCGTGCGCTCACCGGCCGGGGCGTGCGCGCCACGGTGGACGGCGTCGACTGGGCGGTCGGCGGGCCGGCGCTGCTGCGCGAACTCGGCGCCCCGGTGCCGGACGACCTGGCCCGGGCCGCGCAGGAGTGGTCGGGTCGCGGTGCCGCGGTGCTGCACCTGGTCCGGCTGCCCGAGGGCGGAGCGCCGGAGGTGGTCGCCGCGTTCGGGCTGGAGGACCAGGTCCGCCCGGAGGCGCGGGCCGCCGTGGCCGAGCTGCGCGACCTCGGCGTACGCAAGATCGTGATGATCACCGGCGACGCGCGCCCGGTCGCTGAGGCGGTCGCCGCCGACCTCGGGTTCCGGCCCGGCGTCGACGAGGTCTTCGCCGAGGTGCTCCCGGCCGACAAGGACAAGGCGGTGGCCGAGCTGCGCGACCGGGGACTGACTGTGGCGATGGTGGGCGACGGCGTGAACGACGCACCGGCGCTTGCGCGCGCCGACGTCGGGCTGGCCATCGGCGCCGGCACCGACGTGGCGATCGAGTCCGCCGGGGTGGTGCTCGCCGGCTCCGACCCGCGCGGCGTCGGCGGCGTGATCCGGCTGTCCCGCGCCTCGTACCGGAAGATGCGGCAGAACCTCGCCTGGGCGGCCGGCTACAACGTGGTCGCGATCCCGCTCGCCGCCGGTGTGCTGGCCTGGGGCGGGATCGCGCTCAGCCCGGCCCTGGGCGCGGTGCTGATGTCCGCCTCCACCATCGTCGTGGCGCTCAACGCCCAACTGCTGCGCCGGGTCCGGATCGCGCCGGCCGACTGAGCCGCAGCTCCGGCTCCCGAACGGCAGTAAGGCTTGCGGCTGCGAGCGAACATGGCCCTTCCGGCCCGCACCTGCGGGCCGCTAGGGTGAGCGCGTGACGGTGTTCCGGATCGGCGAGGCGGCCGAACTGCTCGGGGTCAGCGCGGACACGGTCCGCCGCTGGATCGACGCCGGCAAGCTGCCGGCCACCCGCGACGAGCACGGCCACCGGGTGCTCGACGGCGCCGACATCGCCGCGTTCGTCCGCGCCCCCGGCCACCCCGAGCTGTCCTCGGCCCGTAACCGGCTGCGCGGCATCGTCACCGCCGTCGTCAAGGACACCGTGATGGCCCAGGTGGACATCCAGGCCGGGCCGTTCCGGGTGGTGTCGCTGATGAGCCGCGAGGCCGTCGACGACCTCGACCTCCAGGTCGGCTCCGTCGCCGTCGCGGTGATCAAGTCGACCACCGTCGTGGTCGAGCGGGCCACCACCCCCAGGGGAAGGACCAGTCCGTGACCGTACGGTGGATCCGCGCCGCGCTCGCCGCCGCGCTGGTGACGACGCTCGGCCTGACCGGCTGCGGCGGCACCGACGAGCCGGCCGGGTCCGACGGCGCCGGCCCGGTGACCGTGTTCGCCGCCGCCTCGCTCACCGAGTCGTTCACCAAACTCGGCAAGGACTACGAGGCCGCGCACCCGGGCCGCACCGTCACGTTCAACTTCGGCGGCAGCTCCGGGCTCGCCACCCAGATCACCCAGGGCGCGCCCGCCGACGTGTTCGCGGCCGCCTCCCCGGCCACCATGAAGACGGTCACCGACGCCGGTGACGCCGCCGGCGAACCGGCCGCGCTGGTGCGCAACCAGCTCGTCGTCGCCGTACCCCCCGGCAACCCGGCCCGGGTCGGCGGCCTGGCCGACCTCGCCCGACCCGGCGTCAAGGTGGCGCTCTGCGCGGAGCAGGTGCCCTGCGGCGCCGCCGCGCGCACCGCGCTCGACGCCGCCGGTGTCCGGCTCACCCCCGCCACGCTCGAACGGGACGTCAAGGGCGCGCTGGCCAAGCTGCGCCTCGGCGAGGTCGACGCCGCGCTGGTCTACCGCACCGACGTCCGCGCCGTACCCGGGCTCGACGCGGTCGAGTTTCCCGAGTCGGCGCGCGCGGTGAACGACTACCCGATCGTGGTGCTGCGCGCCGCCGGCAACCCGGCCGGCGCCCGCGCCTTCGTCGACTTCGTCCGCTCCGACGCCGGGCTCGCCGTGCTCACCGCCGCCGGGTTCCAGGCGCCGCCCGGCGCATGAGCCGCGGCGTACGCCGGCAGCGGGTGCCGATCGCCCTGCTCGTGCCCGCCGGGCTGGGCCTGACCTTCCTCGTCCTGCCGCTCGCCGGTCTGCTGCTCCGGGCGCCCTGGACCACGCTGCCCCGGCGGCTGACCGAACCGGGTGTGCTCACCGCGCTGCGGCTGTCACTCGAGACCGCCACCGTCGCCACGCTGCTCTGCGTGGCGCTCGGCGTACCCCTGGCCTGGCTGCTGGCCCGCGTCGAGTTCCCCGGCCGACGGCTGGTCCGGGCGCTGGTCACGGTGCCGCTGGTGCTGCCGCCGGTGGTCGGCGGCGTGGCGCTGCTGCTGGTCTTCGGCCGGCGCGGGCTGATCGGGTCGTGGCTGGACGAGGCGTTCGGCGTGACGCTGCCGTTCACCACCGCCGGGGTGGTGCTGGCCGAGGCGTTCGTGGCGATGCCGTTCCTGGTCATCGCCGTCGAGGGCGCGTTACGCGGCGCCGACCCCCGGTACGAGGAGGCCGCCGCCACGCTCGGCGCCGGACGCTTCACCACCTTCACCCGGGTCACGCTGCCGCTGGTCGCCCCGGGCGTGGCAGCCGGTGCGGTGCTCTGCTGGGCCCGGGCCCTCGGCGAGTTCGGCGCCACCATCACGTTCGCCGGCAACTATCCCGGCCGCACCCAGACCATGCCGCTGGCGGTCTATCTGGCGCTGGAGACCGACCTGCAGGCCGCGATCGTGCTGAGCCTGATCCTGCTCACCGTCTCCGTGGTCATCCTCGCCGCGCTGCGCGACAAATGGGTCGGCAGCACATGACAGCGCTGCTGGACGCGCACCTCGTCGCCGAGCGGGACGGCTTCACCCTCGACGTGCGGCTGCGTATCGCCGCCGGTGAGGTGGTGGCGCTGCTCGGCCCGAACGGCGCCGGCAAGACCACGGCGCTGCGGGTGCTCGCGGGGCTGCACCCGCTGGACGGCGGGCACCTCACGCTCGACGGCGCCGACCTGGACCGCCCGGACCGCCGGGTGTGGACGCCACCGGAACGGCGGCCGGTCGGCGTGGTGTTCCAGGACTACCTGCTGTTCCCGCACCTGAGCGCGCTGGACAACGTGGCGTTCGGGCCACGCCGCCGGGGCGCCGACAAGCGTGCCGCGCGCGCCCGGGCCCAGGAGTGGCTGGACCGGGTCGGCCTCGGCGACCAGGCTCGCCGGCGGCCCCGGCAGCTCTCCGGCGGGCAGGCGCAGCGGGTCGCGCTGGCCCGCGCGCTCGCCGTCGACCCGGCGCTGCTGCTGCTCGACGAGCCGCTCGCCGCGCTGGACGCGCGGACCCGCCTGGACACCCGCGCCGAACTCCAGCGCCACCTCGGCGCGCATCCCGGTGCGACGCTGCTGGTCACCCACGACCCCCTCGATGCCCTGGTGCTCGCCGACCGACTGGTCATCGTGGAGCACGGCCGGGTCGTGCAGGAGGGCGACGCCACAGCCGTCACGGCCCGGCCGCGCACCGACTACGTGGCCCGGCTGGTCGGCCTCAACCTGCACCGCGGCCACGCCGACGGCCATGCCGTCACAGTTGGTGAGCTGACGCTCACCACCGCCGACGCGGTTGAGGGTGAGGCGTTCGTCGCGTACCCGCCTTCGGCTGTCGCGCTGCACCCGTCCCGGCCGGAGGGCAGCCCGCGCAACGTGTGGGCGGCCACCGTGAGCGGAGTGCAACGCCACGGCGACAACCTGCGCGTGCAACTGGCCGGGCCGGTCGAGGTCGCCGCCGACGTCACGCCCGCCGCCGCGGCCCATCTCGGACTGATCCCCGGCCGCCCGGTGTGGGCGGCGGTCAAGGCAGCCGAGACGCGCGCGTATCCGGCGTGACAAACACCGCTGGTCAGGGCATGTGCGCAGGTGAGAGGTTTGATCTGCGCTCAACCGGTCACTGGGACGGTAGCGACGACGCAAAGGGGGACACGGTGCCCGACACGATCCGCAACAGGTCCAGTCTGGACGCCGACCTGCCACGGGGAGTCACCGACCCGTTGCTCTGGCGGGCCGCGTACGACGTTGCCGTCGCCCACCGGCCCGACGAGTCCGGCCGGTGCGAGAGCCTGCTGTGTGACGGTCGGGTCGCGCCGTGTGACGCGCTGACCGCCGCCCACCGGGCCATGGAACTGGCCGGGGACCGGCACGCCGACCGGGCCGAGCCGGAGACCTGGCGTACGGAGCAGCGCCGGCGCGCCGCCTGAGCATCGGGTCGCGGGCGGTTCGAACCGTGGACGCCCCGCTTCCGTGTTTATGATCGACAACTCGGTCGGAATGCGGGGAAGAGGAGAGTTCGTGACGGTCGACGCCCACGCGTTCTGGCTCCGCGCCCCCGGCGAGGGCGAGATCCGGCCGGTCCGGCTCGCCCCGCCCGGCCCGGGTGAGGTGCTGGTCCGCACCCGTTTCTCCGGCGTCAGCCGCGGCACCGAGACGCTGGTGTTCACCGGTCGAGTCCCGGCCGACCAGCACGCCGCGATGCGGGCGCCGTTCCAGGAAGGCGACTTCCCGGCGCCGGTCAAGTACGGCTACCTCAGCGTCGGCACGGTCGAGGCCGGCGACGAGCGGCTGCTCGGCCGTACCGTCTTCTGCCTGTACCCGCACCAGAGCGCGTACGTGGTCCCGGCCGACGCCGTGACCGTCGTGCCGGACGCCGTGCCGGCGCAGCGCGCGGTGCTGGCCGGCACCGTGGAGACCGCGGTCAACGCGCTCTGGGACGCCGCGCCGCTGGTCGGCGACCGGGTCACGGTGATCGGCGGCGGGATGGTCGGCTGCGCGGTCACCGCGCTGCTGGCCCGCTTCCCCGGCGTACGCGTGGAACTGGTCGACGCCGACCCGGCCCGGGCCGAGGTGGCCGCCGCGCTCGGCGCCGACTTCGCCGTGCCCGCCGACGCGAGCGGCGAGCGTGACCTGGTGGTGCACGCCAGCGCCACCTCCGACGGACTGCAACGCGGCCTGGAGCTGCTGCGCCCGGAGGGCACCGTGCTGGAGCTGAGCTGGTACGGCGACCGGCCGGTCACGCTGGCGCTGGGCGGCGCGTTCCACTCCCGACGGCTGGGCATCCGCAGCAGCCAGGTCGGCACCGTGTCGCCCCGGCGGGCCGACCGCAGTTACGCCGACCGGCTCGCGCTGGCCCTGGACCTGCTGGCCGACCCGGCGTTCGACGCGCTGCTCACCGGCCGGTCCCGTTTCGACGACCTGCCCGACGTGCTGGACCGGCTCGCCTCGGGCGAGCTGCCGGCGCTGTGTCATCTCATCACCTACGGCGAGGAGTGAACGTGTTCAGCGTGACCGTCCGGGACCACATGATGGTCGCCCACAGTTTCCGCGGCGAGGTGTTCGGTCCGGCGCAGCGGCTGCACGGGGCGACGTTCGTCGTCGACGCCACGTTCCGCCGCGCCGAGCTGGACGACGACGGCATCGTGGTCGACATCGGGCTGGCCACCGAGCAGCTCAAGACCGTGCTCGCCGAGCTGAACTACCGCAACCTGGACGACGAGCCGGCCTTCGCCGGGGTGAACACCACCACCGAGGTGCTGGCGCGGACGATCGCCGACCGGCTCGCCGACGCGGTGGCGGCGGGCCGGCTGGGGGAGGGCGCGCGGGGCCTGGCCGGGATCACCGTCACGCTGCACGAGTCGCACATCGCCTGGGCGAGCTACGAGCGGTCGCTCTGACCGGATGACAGTCGTCCACGTGGTGCTGCCGGGCGACATCGACGACCCGGCGAACCCCAGCGGCGGCAACGCCTACGACCGCCAGGTGTGCCGGGGCCTGGCCGCGCGTGGCTGGACGGTACGCGAGCACCAGGTGCCGGGCGGCTGGCCGCACCCGGGGGCAGGGGAACGCGCCGACCTGGCCGGACTGCTCGGGGGGCTGCCCGACGGCGTGCCGGTGCTGCTCGACGGCCTGGTCGCCTCGACCGTCCCGGACGTGCTCGCCCCGCACGCGGCGCGGCTGCGCCTGGTGATCCTGGTGCACCTGCCGATCGAGGGCGAGACGGAGGCGCGGGCGCTGGCGGCGGCCGCCGCCGTGGTCGCCACGAGCGAGTGGACCCGGGACCGGCTGCTCGACCGCTACCGGCTGCGCCCGCAACGGGTGACTGTCGCCCCGCCCGGCGTCACCCCGGCGCCCGTCGCCTCCGGCACGCCCGGCGGGGGACGGCTGCTCTGCGTCGCCGCCGTCACCGCGGTCAAGGGCCACGACGTGCTCGCCGCCGCGCTCGCCGAGGTGGCGGACCTGGACTGGACGTGCGACTGGGTGGGCCCGCCGGACCGGGACCGGGCGTTCGCCGACCGGCTGCGCGGGCGGCTCGCCGCGACCGGGCTGGCCGGCCGGGTCCGGCTGACCGGGCCACGCACCGGCGATGACCTGGCCGCCACGTACGCCGCCGCCGATCTGCTGGTTGCGCCCTCCCGGCGGGAGACGTACGGGATGGTGGTCACCGAGGCGCTGGCCCGGGGCGTACCGGTGCTGGCGAGCGACACCGGCGGCCTGCCGGACACGCTCGGGCACGCCCCCGGCGGCGACCGGCCCGGTCTGCTGGTGCCGCCGGGCGACCCGGGCGCGACCGCCGCGGCGCTGCGCCGCTGGCTCACCGACCCGGGCCTGCGGGACCGGCTGCGCCGCGCCGCCCGGCAGCGGCGGCACACCCTCACCGGCTGGCCGGTCACAGTGGACCGGCTGGCGACGGCGCTGAAGGAGGCGACAGCGGCATGACCACCTCACTCCCGCCCGGCTTCGCGGACTGGCTGCGACTGCGCGAACCCGCCGACGCGGCGGCCCGCAGCGCCGAGCTGGCCGACGCGGTCCGCGACCGGCTGCCCACCGGGCGGCCGATCGTCGTGCACGACCTGGGCAGCGGCACCGGCTCGATGGCCCGCTGGCTGGCCCCCCGGCTGCCCGGCCCGCAGCACTGGGTGCTGCACGAACGCGACGCGGACCTGCTGGCGCTGGCCCGGGCCGGACGGCTCACCGCCGCCGACGGCGCCGAGGTCACGGTGACCACCCGCGGCTCCGACGTCACCCGGCTGACCCCCGCCGACCTGGCCGACGCCCACCTGGTCACCGCGTCCGCGCTGCTGGACATGCTCACCGCCGACGAGGTGGAGCGGATGGTGGCGGCCTGCGCCTGCCACCCGACGCTGTTCGCGCTCACCGTGACCGGGCGGACCGAGTTCACCCCGCCGGACCCGCTGGACGCCGAGCTGACCGCCGCGTTCAACGCCCACCAGCGCCGCACCGTCGACGGCCGGACGTTGCTCGGCCCGGACGCGGTGGACGTCGCGGTGGCCGCGTTCCGCCGCCACGGCGTCGAGACGCTGGTGCGATCCACCCCCTGGCGGCTCGGGCCCGAGCAGGCCGAGCTGGCCGCCGAGTGGCTCACCGGCTGGGTCGACGCCGCCGTCGAGGAACGACCGCATCTGTCCGGGCCCGCCGGGACGTATCAGAAGTGGCGGCTCGCCGAGGCCGCCGCCGGCCGGCTCGGCGTGGTGCTGCACCACGCCGACCTGCTCGCCGGCTGAACCGTACCGGCTGCCGGCACGTGACAACCGGTGAGAGCCAGGGAGGACCGTTTGTCACACGTCGCCGTAGCCGGACCCGTACCCGCAGTCACGCCCGCGCCGCCGCGCCGGACCCGGGTGGGCCGCGCCTGGACGGGCCGTGCCTGGGTACGACCGCTGCTCGGGCTCGCGGTGCTCGCCGTGCTCGTCGCCTCGGTGGGCACCGGCCCGTTCCTGGCCGGGCTGCGGCTGATCGACGCGCCGGCGCTGGCCGCCGCGCTCGGCATCGGAGTCATCACCACCGTCTGCTGCGCCTGGCGCTGGTCGCTCGTCGCCGGCGGTCTGGGCGTACGGCTGCCGATGCGCGCCGCGGTGGCGCACTGCTACCGGGCGGTCTTCCTCAATTCGACGCTCCCCGGCGGCGTGCTCGGCGACGTGCACCGGGCGGTACGGCACGGCCGCGACGCCGGGGACGTCGCCCGCGGCGTCCGGGCGGTGGTGTGGGAGCGCACCGCCGGGCAGGTGGTGCAGGTGGTCATCGCGGTGGCGCTGCTGGCCGCGTTCCCGTCGCCGGTGCGCCGGTACCTGCCGGCGCTGGCGGCCGGACTCGCCGTGATCGCGCTGGCGCTGGTGCTGGCCGCCCGCGCGGTGCCCCGCTCCGGGGCGTCCCGGTTCGCCCGGGCGGCCCGCACCGCGCTGACCGACGTGCGCTCCGGAGTGCTGGGCCGCCGGACCTGGGCCGGAGTGGTGATCGCCTCGACAGTGGTGTTCGCCGGTCACCTGGCCACGTTCGTGGTGGCCGCCCGCACGGCCGGCGCGGACGCCCCGTTGTCGCACCTGCTGCCGCTGACGCTGCTCGCGCTGCTGGCCATGGCGGTGCCGCTGAACGTGGGCGGGTTCGGGCCGCGCGAGGGGGTGGCCGCGTGGGCGTTCGCCTCGGCCGGGCTGACCGCCGCGCAGGGTGTGGCGACCGGCACTGTGTACGGCGCGCTGGTGCTGGTGGCCAGCCTGCCCGGCGCCGCGGTGCTGCTCGCACGGCGGCTGCCCCGGCGCGAGCCCGGCAACTGTCGGTGATCCCGCCTACGGTGGGGGAGCGAGGTGTGCGTCGCCGGGTCCGCCCGGCGACCGGACGACAGGAGAACCATGGACGAAACCCTGCCCACCGCGACGGTCCGGACCCGCGTGACGGTTCCGCTGCGGTTCCCCGACGGGTACGTGACCACGGCCCGCGTGCACACCTTCCACGGTCTCGTCGACGGTCGCGAGCACCTGGCGTTCGGGCTCGGTGAGCACGCCGACGCCGACCCGCCGCTGGTCCGCCCGCACTCCGAGTGCCTCACCGGGGACGTGTTCGGCAGTCAGCGCTGCGACTGCGGACCGCAGTTGCGCGAGGCGGTCGAGCGGATCGCCGAGTCGGGTGGCTACCTGCTCTACCTGCGGCAGGAGGGGCGTGGCATCGGCCTGTACGCCAAGCTCGACGCGTACGCCCTGCAGGACGGCGGCCTCGACACGTACGAGGCGAACCTGGCGCTCGGGCGCGGCGCGGACGAGCGCGACTACACGGTGGCCGCGCAGATGCTCGGCGCGCTGGGCGTGGACGAGGTGGCCCTGCTCAGCAACAACCCGGACAAGGCGGCCCAGCTCGAACGGCTGGGCGTGACGGTGGCCGACCGGGTGTCCACCGGCGTGCACCTGTCGCCGGCGAACGCCGGCTACCTGGCGGCCAAGGTGACCCGCGCCGACCACGCCCTCGACCTGCCGTTCGTGCCGTGACCACCCGTCCGTACGTGCTGCTCAGCTGCGCGATGTCGATCGACGGCTACATCGACGACGCGACCACCGATCGGCTGCTGCTGTCGAACGACGACGACCTGGACCGGGTGGACGCGATCCGGGCCGGGTGCGACGCGATCATGGTGGGCGCGGCCACTGTGCGCCGCGACGACCCCCGCCTGCTGGTGCGCAGCGAGCGCCGCCGCGCCGAGCGGGTGGCGCGCGGCCTGCCCCCGTCGCCGGTGAAGGTGACTGTCACCGGCAGCGGCGACCTCGATCCGGAGGCCCGGTTCTTCACCATGGGTGACGGGCTCAAGCTGGTGTACTGCCCGAGCGGGGTGGTGGACAAGGCCCGTGAGCAGGTCGGCGCCGTGTCGACTGTGGTCGACGCGGGGGATCCGGCCACCCCGGAGGCGGTGGTGGCCGACCTGGCCGGGCGCGGGGTGACGCGCCTGATGGTGGAGGGCGGCGGCTCGATGCACCGCCAGTTCCTCACGGCCGGCCTGGCCGACGAGTTGCACCTGGTGGTCGCGCCGTTCTTCGTGGGGGACGGGCGGGCGCCGCGCTTCGTCGGGGACGGCCGCTTCCCGTGGCACCCGGGCCGTCGGGCCCGGGTGGTCGAGGTACGCCAGATCGGCGACGTGGTCCTCACCCGCTACGCGCTGTCCGACCGCTGCCCGGCCTGACCCGTCCCGCCCGGTCCGCTCTTGTGCAAGCTCACGCTCGTGATTAGTTTGTTGACCATCCATACGAACTAATCCACTGCGCTTCCCTTCCCGAAGGGGGACCGATGACCGCGCACCACCCCGACCCGGGCTCCTCCCGCCGCCGCTTCCTCGGGCTGGTCGGCCTCGGCGTGGCCGCCACCACCACCGGCCCGCTGCTCGCCGGCTGCTCGGAAAAACCGGCCGGCTCCGGCGCCGCCCAGAACCTCGACGCCGTCTCCGGCCTGCTGCCCACCCGCAAGGACCTGCCCGGCGGCATCACGCCCGACATCACGGGTACGCGCCCGGTGCCCGACGGCTACACCCGCTACCCGGCGAATCTGATCGACGCCGTCACCGACAAGCCCGGCACCAGTGGTAAGCAGGTCACCGCCATGACCCCCGCCTGGGGCCCGGCGCCGCCCGGCGCCGCGCAGAGCGCCTACCTCCAGGCCGTGAACGCCGAGCTGGGCACGCCCGTCAACTTCACCATCCAGGACGGCAACACCTACGCCGACAAGCTCAACGCGATGCTCGGCGCGCGGGACGTACCGGACCTGCTGTGCGTACCGGGGTGGGAGGTGGAGAAGATCCCGCGCTTCGCCGAGGCGATCAAGGTGCTCTTCGAGGACCTGACCGACCACCTGAAGGGCGACGCCGCAGCCGCGTACCCGATGCTGGCGAGCTTCCCCACCGGGGCCTGGCGGCGGGCGGTGTGGAACGAGCGGATCATGTCCGTGCCCAACCCCACGGACGGGCCGTTCCCGTGGGCGCTGTTCACCCGCAAGGACGTGCTCGACGCCCGCGGCCTGGGCGTGCCGGCGAACCTGGACGACCTGCTCGCCGCGGCCAAGCAGGTCACCGACCCGGCGCGCAAGGTGTGGGCGTTCAACGACGTGTTCGCCATGATCCAGATGTTCCACAAGGTGCCGGGCCACAAGGGCGGATGGCGGGTCACGTCCGACGGCACGCCCGAGTTCAAGTACGAGACCCCGGAGTTCCGCCGCGCGCTTGAGGTCATGGCCAAGATCTACGCGGACGGCCTGGTCCACCCGGACATCGTGGCCAGCAAGGGCGCGGACGCCAAGCAGCTGTTCGCCAAGAACGGCGCGATCGTGTTCCTCCAGGACGGCGTCGGTTTCTGGCAGGGCGCCCAGGCCGAGCACCAGAAGACCAACCCCAAGCTGAACATCCAGCCGGTGCCGGTCTTCTCCGCCACCGGCGGCGACCCGCTGGTCTGGGGCGACGACGAGCCGATCTCCTACACGTTCGTCAAGAAGGGCCTCGGCAAGGACCGGGTCCAGGAGCTGCTGCGGATCATCAACTGGTGCTCCGCGCCGCTGGGCAGCCAGGAGGCGCAGCTGCGGGACTTCGGCGTCGCGGGCAAGCACCACACCCCGTCGCCGAACGGGCCGGTCAAGACCGACCTGGCGTTCAAGGAGATCGCCAACCAGTACTTCTTCATCAGCGGCCGCAACCCCACCATCGGGCCGTTCCCCGACACCCCGCGCTTCGTGCCGGACGTGCTCGCGTACTCCAACGAGATGGTCAAGCACATGGAGCCCAACCCGTGGGCCGGGGTGAAGCTGGAGATGCCCGCCGCCTACAAGGCCAACCAGGTGCCCACCGAGGACAAGTTCACCGACGTGCTGCGCGGCCGCCGACCGCTGAGCGACGTGGACGCCATCGTCAAGGAGTGGAAGGCCGCCGGCGGCGAGGAGGCCCGGAAGCTGCTCGCCGACGCGCTGCCCAAGGCGGGCCGATGAGCGAGCCGGCCGTCCTGGCCGGGCCCGAACAGGCCCGGCCGGACGCGCCGGCCCCACCGGGCCGCCCGCCCCGCCGTCGCCCGTCCCGCCGCCGGGTGCCGCTGCGCACCCGGCTGTGCCGGGACTGGCAACTGCTCGCCATGGTGGCGCCCGGCTTCGGAATCCTGCTGATCTTCAGCTACCTGCCGATCGCCGGCAACGTGATCGCGTTCCAGGACTACAACCCCTACCTCGGCGACAACCCCTGGCAGGCGTTCCTGCACAGCGACTGGATCGGCTTCGGGCAGTTCCAGCTGCTGTTCTCCGACCCGGCGTTCTGGGACGCGTTCCGCAACACGCTGGCGATCACCGCGTTCCAGCTCGTGTTCTTCTTCCCGCTGCCGATCCTGCTGGCCATCGCGCTGCACAACCTGCTGTCCAGCCGGCTGCGCGGACTGATCCAGACGATCGTCTACCTGCCGCACTTCTTCAGCTGGGTGCTGGTGGTGACGTTCTTCGTCGCGATGCTCGGCGGCGCCGGGCTGCTCGCCCAGAGCATGCGCGAGGCCGGGATGCAGCCGTGGAACGTGATGACCAACCCGGACACGTTCATCGTCCTGGTCACCGTCGAGGCGGTGTGGAAGGACGTCGGCTGGGGCACCATCGTCTTCCTGGCCGCGCTGTCCACCATCGACCAGAACCTCTACGAGGCCGCCGCCGCCGACGGCGCCGGCCGATGGCGGCGACTGTGGCACATCACGCTGCCCGGCCTGCGCCCGGTGATCGTGCTGCTGCTCATCCTGCGGCTGGGCGACGCGCTCTCGGTCGGCTTCGAGCAGTTCCTGCTGCAACGCGACGCCGTCGGCCGGCAGGCCGCCGAGGTGCTCGACACCTTCGTCTACCACTTCTCCATCGCCACCGGGAACTACGGCTACGGCGCGGCGGCCGGACTGTTCAAGGCCGTCATCGGGCTGGTTCTCATCCTGGCCGCCAACCGGGTGGCGCACATGCTCGGCGAACGAGGGATCTACTCGAAGTCATGACCACGCTCATCCGCCGGGCCGCCGGCGACCGATCCCGCCGGCCGGTGTGGCAGGAACCGCCCACCCCGCTCGGGCAGGGGCTCAAGGCCGTGATGCTCACCGTGCTGGTCGCGGGCGTGCTGTTCCCGCTCTGGGTGATCCTGGTGACCAGCCTCTCCTCCCGGGAGACCATCGCCCGGGCCGGCGGGCTGGTGGTCGTGCCCCGGGGCATCGACACGTCCGCCTACGAGACGATCTTCGCCGGTGGCGCTGTCACCCGGGCGCTGTGGATCAGCACGCTGGTCACCGTCTTCGGCACCGCCATCGCGCTCACGGTCACCGTGCTCGCCGCGTACGGGCTGTCCCGCCCCGGTTCGCTGGGACACCGCTGGCTGCTCGCGTACTTCCTGATCCCGTTCCTGGTCTACCCGCCGCTGGTGCCGCGCTACCTGGTGGTCACCGGGCTGGGGCTGAAGGACACCATCTGGGCGCTGGTCCTGCCACCGGCGATCAGCGTGTTCAACCTGGTCGTGGTGCGCGGGTTCTTCCAGGGCATCCCGTCGGAACTGCTGGACAGCGCCCGCATCGACGGCGCGAGCGACTTCCGTACGCTCGCGCGCATCGTGCTGCCGCTGTCCCGCGCGGTCATCGCCGTGGTCGGCCTGTTCTACGCGGTCAGCTACTGGAACGTCTGGTTCGACGCGTTGCTGTTCATCGACCGCAACGACATGTACCCGATCCAGCGGGTGCTGCAGAGCTACCTGCTGGCCGGGCAGGCCCCGCACACCTCCGGCGGCAGCAGCGGGGTGACCATGCCGCCGACCGAGGCGGTCAAGATGGCGGTGGTGGTGCTGACCGTCGCGCCGATCGTCGCCATCTATCCCTTCATCCAGCGGCACTTCGTCAAGGGCGTGCTGATCGGTGCGGTGAAGGGCTGAGGCCGCGGGTCTGTCAGAGCACCTGGGACAGGAAGCGCCGCAGCCGTGGGTGCTCGGGCGCCTCGAACACCGCCTCCGGTGGCCCGGCCTCCAGCACCACGCCCGCGTCCATGAACGCCACCGTGTCGGCGACGCTGCGCGCGAACCCCATCTCGTGGGTCACCACGACCATCGTCATGCCGGCGGCGGCCAGGTCCGCCATCACCGCGAGCACGCCCTTGACCAGTTCCGGGTCCAGCGCGCTGGTCGCCTCGTCGAACAGCATCACCTGCGGGCGCAGCGCGAGCGCCCGCGCGATGGCGACGCGCTGCTGCTGGCCGCCGGAGAGCTGCGCCGGCCGCGCGTCCGCCTTGCCGGCCAGGCCCACCAGGTCGAGCTGGGCGCGGGCCAGCGCCACCGCCTCGTCCTCGCTCAGCTTCTTGAGCTTGCGCAGCGCCAGCGTGATGTTGCGCAGCACGCTCAGGTGCGGGAACAGGTTGAACTGCTGGAACACCATGCCGATGCGCTGACGCAGGGCGTCCGGGTCGTCGCGCAGCACGCTGCGCCCGTCCAGCAGCACGTCACCCCGGTCCGGCTCGATCAGCCGGTTGATGGTGCGCAGCAGCGTCGACTTGCCGGAGCCGGACGGGCCGATGACGCAGGCCGCCCGGCCCCGGGCCACGTCCAGGTCCGCGCCGCGCAGCACCCGGTGCGCGCCGAAGGCCAGGTGCACGTCGCGGACGGCCAGGCTGACCGAGGTCGTGGTGGTGGTCATCGCGGGTCCTTTCCGGACGGCGTGAGGTCGATCGGCTCGGCATCCGGCTCCGGCTCGGGCGGCGCGGCCGGGCGGCCCTGCCGCAGGCGCCGGTCCAGCCAGTTCACCGCGTGGGTCAGCGGCACGGTCAGCACCAGGTAGAACAACCCGGCCAGCAGCAGCGCGGACTGGTTACCGGTGTTGGCCGCGTAGTCCTGCCCGATCCGGAACAGCTCCCGCTGGCTGGCCAGCAGGCCGAGGAAGTAGACCAGGCTGGAGTCCTTGATCAGCGCGATGAGCTGGTTGACCCACGCGGGCAGCACCCGGCGTACGCCCTGCGGGATGATCACAAGGCGCATCGCCTCGCCCCAGGAGAAGCCGAGCGCCCGCGCGCCCTCCAGCTGGGCGGCCTCCACGCTCAGGATGCCGGCCCGGAAGATCTCACCGAGGTAGGCGGCGGCGATCAGCGACAGCGCCAGCACGCCCAGCGGGTACGGGTTCGGGCCCCACACCTGCATGCCGAGCGGTGCCAGGCCCACGCCGATCAGGAGGATGGTCGCCGCGGCCGGCAGGCCGCGGAACACGTCGGTGTAGACCCGCGCCGGCCACCGCAACCATCGGGTACGCGAGATGCCGGCGACGGCCAGCAGCATGCCCAGCACCGAGCCGAGCAGGGCGGCGGAGACCGCCAGGGTGAGCGTGTTGGGCAGCCCGACGGTGAGCATCTCGGGCAGCGCCTCGCGCATCGAGTCCCAGTCGAAGAACGTCTCCCACAGCGTGCTCAGTGGATCCATGTCCGCTCCGTCCGCCCCGCTCGTGCTCGGTTACCGGTTCAGGAAGCCGCCGACGGCGACGGCACGGCCACCGAGCCGCTGCCCGGCTTGAAGTCGGCCGGGATCGGCCGCCCCGGGTAGTACTCGGCCTGCAGACGGCTCCACGTGCCGTCGGCGATCACCTCGTCCAGGCCCTTGTTCAGCGCCTCGCGCAGCTTGTCGTCGCCCTTCGCCACCGCGTACGCGGTCGGGGTGGGGCTGAGCTGCTTCGCCGCGACCTTGATCTTGCCGTTGCTGTCGGCGGCGGACTTGTCGCCGATCTCGGCCGGGGCGATCCAGGCGTCGGCGGTGCCGGCCTTGAGCTGGTTGATCGCGCTGTTGTAGTCCGGCACCCGCACCGGGTCGAGGTTCTGCTTGGTGGCGTAGTCGTCCTGCACGGTGCCCTGGACGACCACCACCCGCTTGCCGGCGAGCTGGTCGAAACCGGTGAGCGTGGAGCCGGCGGGCACGTCCAGGCCGAAGTAGCCGAAGTCGTAGCCGTTGCCGAAGTCGACAGTCTTCTTCCGCGCCTCGGTGATCGTGATCGAGGAGCTGCCCACGTCGAACTTGCCGCTGTTGACCTGGGCGAGCAGGCCGGAGAAGTCGGTGCCGACGAACTCCACCTTCAGGCCGATCTTGTCGGCCACGGCACGCAGCAGCTCGTTGTCGAAGCCGGTGAACTTGCCGTCCTTCAGGAAGACGTTCGGCGGCGCGTCGGTGAGCGTGCCGGCGCGGATCACGCCGGGCTGGAGCAGGCCGTACGGGTTGTCGGCCGCGTCGGTGTCGTCGCTGCCGCAGGCGGTGAGCGCGGTGGCGGCGAGCAGGGCGGCCGCGCCGACGGCGGCGGCACGGGTCAGAACGGTACGGAAACGCACGATGTCTCTCCAGAGTGGATGGACGCGCGGAGGTGCGCGTCGACGCCGGCCCGCCGGGCAGACGGCCGGGCCGGAGAAGGGTGGATCGGAAAAGGAGGTGGCGTTCGCTCAGCGCGCGAGGCGACAGGCGTCGCTGCACACCCGCATCAGGTCGACGTGGCGGCGCTTGACCAGCGCGAAGCGGGCCGGGTACGCGGCGACGTCGCCGGAGGGGGTGGAGGGTGGTGCGGACATCGGTCTCCCTGGTCTGTTGCTGACCTGGGTGCCAGGCCACGCTTGCACCGGCGGCTGCCGGTGCCTGGTCTTCACCCGGGGCACCCCACCGCGGAGGAGGGTTGCCGGCCAGCGAGCCGGGGCTTCGCGCTGGCGCTCATGACCTGCCCAGAAGGCTAGCAGCACCGCCGTGGCGGCCGTCCAGTCGTTATGACCACCCTCACGTGGCACCCGCACCGGCGGGCCGGGACGCCTGCCGCGCGGGTGCGGCCGGTGAGCCGCAGAATGGGCGGATGACCGACCGGCGGGTGACAGTCGACGACCTCGGCGCCTGGTTGATCAAGGGCAACGCGGACGCGGTGGACCTGGCGGCCCGTTTCGCCGCCGACCCGCGCGTCACCGGCTGGTGCGTCCGCCCCGGCTACCGGGTACGCCTGATGCGCACCGGTCAGCCGGTCGTGTTCTGGGCCAGCGGCAGCAGGGGCCGGGCGCCGTACGGCGTCTGGGGCGTCGGCCGGATCGCCGCTGCTCCCGAGCCCGGGGCACCGGGGGAGGCGTGGACCGCACCGCTGGACCTGACGATCCTGGACGAGCCGCTGCGGGTACGCCGCGAGGTGCTGCGCGCCGACCCGCGGCTGGCCGGCGCGGAGGTGCTCCGGCAGCCGCAGGCGGCGAACCCGTCCTACCTGACCGTGGCGCAGTTCGAGGCGCTGCGCGGCTACCTGCCCCGCGACGGCGGCGGCTGACTCAGGTGGCCAGGACGGCGGCGAGCCGCCGGGCCTCGGCGACGAGTCGGCTGCCCCCGCCCCGCGCCACCACGTCGGCCAGTCCGGGCACGTCGATCCGGACGCCGGTCGCGGTCGCCGCCTCCGCCGCCACCGCCAGCAGGTCCGGCGTGCCCCGGGACGGCGTCGGCGCGGTCAGCAACGGCGGCAACGCCGCGGCGAGCAGCCGCCACACGCTCAGCCGGGCACCCGCCGCCAGCGCGTCGCGCAGCGGCGTGACGGCCCGGGTGAGGATCACCTGTCCCTGCGCCCCCATGTCGCCCAGATGCCCGCCGACCCCTGGTGCGTCCAGGTCACCGGCGGACGCCAGGAGCAGCAGCGCGTCGAGCGCGGCGACCCGGTCCGCCTCGTGCCGGGCGCACAGCCCGTACGCCACGGCCAGGTCCAGCGCGGGCCCGCCCGCACCTGTGCACTCGGCGAGCGCCAGCAGGACCGGCCCACGCCCGGCGTAATCCTCCTGTGCGGCCATCGCCAGCTCGGGGAGGACATGGGCGGCGACCACGCCCCGGTGCCCGGGCAGGACGGCCGGCCACAGGTCGTCGGTGCCGAAGGTGCGGGTGCCGATCGCCGGGGGCGTCAGGGTGATCAGGCCGAACCGGTCGTCCACGTCGGCCGACGGGGTGAGCGCGACCAGCCGGCGCCGTTCCGGCAGCGAGTCGTAGCTCCAGTCGTACGCGCGGGACCGTTCCCGCCGGCCCACCGTCACCACCTCCTGCGCCGGCACCGGCACGATCTCGCCGCGCAGCCAGGCCGCCAGCTCGATCCCGACGGTCGTGCCGAGCGCCTCCGCGCGCGCCGCCAGCGGCTCGTCGACGTCCGCCGGCAGCCGCAGGAACGCCTGTGCGCAGTCCCACTGCCAGTACGGCCGGTCGCCGAGCGCGGCCAGCCGCTCGTAGAGCACCACCGGTTCGATCGCTCCGGTGGCCGAGGTGGGCGCGGACAACAGCCCGGGATCGTCGTGACCGTCCAGCCGTTGCCCGGCCTCGGCCAGGCGCAACCGGTAGAGCCATCTCGGCGCGGGACGCCCCGACGCCGCCTGGGCGGACCGGGACGTCGCCAGCACCGAGGCCCAGTGGTCCCGGCGGCGGGTGGCGTCACCGACCCCGGCGGCGGCCAGCAGCAGCCCGTTCATCTGCGCCGCCGGGAGGAACCGGGTCCAGGTTTCGTGGTACTCGGTCACCTGCCCCCGGCGCAGCACCGGCCCCAGCGCTGCCGCGACCCGGTCGCGCTCGCGGGTGCCCAGCCGCACCAGGCCGTCCATGACCCGTTCGAGAACGGCTGGTGGCCACTGCCCGCGCAGGGCCGCGGCGACCTCCTCCACCAGCTCGTCCACGTCGTCGATCGGCGGCGGCGCGGCCGCGGCCGGCAGGGGCGGTGGCAGGTCGTCGCGGGCCTCGACCACAGTGGCCACGGCCGCCGGCCGGTGACCGTGCCGCGCGGCCAGCGTCAGCGCGCGCTCGCGCAGGGCGGCGTCCGGGTGGTCGGCCGCCACGGCGAGCACGGCGCCGATCTCCGGGGCCAGGTCCGGGTGCTGCCGGGCCAGCCGGTCGAGCCAGGACACCTGCGCCCGGACCAGCGCCTTCTCCGGCCGGGCCAGGACCGTCCGGGCGGCCTCGCACAGCGCCTCCGGCTCGGCGGCGTCGCCTGCCTCCTGCAGCGCCCGCTGGGCGGTGCGGGCCACCGGCCCGGGACCGTCGGTGAGCAGCCGCAGATAGGCGTTCGACCGCACCGCCACCTCGTCCGGGGTCGGCGCGAGCAGATCGTGCAGGGCCAGGAACGGCCGCAGTGCGCCCGGCCGGTCGCCGCGAAGCAGCCGGCCGAGCACGCCGTTGAGCAGGGCCGCGCGGTCGAGCCGGCCCTCCGCCGCCAACGCCACCAGCGCCCGGGGCACCGCATTCGAGTCCGTGCCCGCGCCGTCGCCGCGGGCAAGTTCGGTGCCCACACCGTCCACCTCGAACAGGCGCGGCAGCAGCGCGTCGAGGAACGGGTCCGCGCGGAGCCGGTCCACGGTCGGCAGGCGCGTCCCGCGCGGGACCGGCCAGCCCTGCGCGGCGGCCCAGCCGCGTACGAAGTCGTCACCGGTCGGCGGCGGCGCCTTCTCCGCCAGCAGGAGACCGGCGACGAACCGCCAGCCCGCGAGCATCCGGTCCCGGGGAAGCCGGTCGGCCAGCTGGTACGCCACGTCCGCCAGCCAGGTCACCCCGCGTTCCCGGGCGACGTCGACCACCGGCGCGGCGTCGACGCCGCTCAGCCAGACCGAGCGGCGGCCGAGCAGCGCGGCCACCTTCGTCTGCGTGCTCAGCGTCCCCACCGCTGCGACCGCCAGCGTCGCCGCCTCGCCCTGCCACCACCAGGCGTCCCGCCGGCGGCGCACCTCGGCGACCAACTCGTCGCCGAGCACCCGCCGGGCCGGCTCGTCCAACCCGGCCAGAGCCGACCGGACCTCCGACATCCTGCCGCTCACCACCGCTTCGACGAAGCCGCTCACGACAGCGCCTCCACCGGCGCCGCGACCATAGACACGGCCAGCGCGTGCCGGCACGGCCCCCGCTGCCCGCGGTGCCGGGCCCACCAGCGGCACGTGCAGGAGTACGCGCCGTCCGGGTGGCGGCGTACCCGGTAGACCTCGGCGTCGGTGCGTACCGTCGCGTCCTCGCCGTCCCGCTCGACCGCGCCGCGCTCGACCAGCGCCCGCGCGCCGACCAGCCGCGGGTTGTCCCGCTCCGCGCGGCCCGCGTCGTAGGGCATCACCCGGTGGAAGTACGCCCCGTCCGCCACGTCGTACCCGACCCGCCCGGCGGTCCCCAACTGGGCGAGCGCGGCACGGACCCGCTCGTCGGGCAGCGCCGCGGCGTCGGCCAGCGCGGCCACGTCGATCGTCGGATCCCAGTTGAGCAGCGCGCCGACCAGCTCCGCGTCGTCGACCACGTCGTCGCCCGCGAGCGCCGCCAGGGCCGCGCCTTCGCCCGAGAACCCCCGGTACGGCTCGGGGGAGAGCGTCAGCGACACCCGCAGCGCCCCGGTTTCCAGCTCCCACGTGCTCGGCACGGCGGGCGAACCGGCGCGCACCGCCGGGCCGTACACCCGCAGGGAGCGCGCGTGGCGCAGCACGCCGCGCAGCGCCGCGAGCCGGCCCGCGCCGGCCAGGCAGACCGCGCCCGGCACCGGGCGGGAGGTCAGCCGCAGCGTACGCCCGGCGGGCACCGCCCACAGCACGCTCCGGTCGTTCGCGGCGGGCAGCCGGCGCAGGAACGCCGCCGCCTCCGCCGCCGTGATCTCGGCGCGCGGCTCGAAGCCGGCGGTGAGCACGTGCACCTCGGCGAAGCCGCGCAGCCAGCGGCCGGGCAGCGGCACCTTCCGCTCGACCACCGAGCCGTCCATGGTGGAGACCGTCAGGTCGTCCGGGCCGACCGCCACGTGCAGCGGCTCGATGCCGCCCACCCGGGCCAGCGCCTCCCGCAGCGGCGGGTTCACGTCCACGTTCGTGGTGCCGTGGCCGCTGATCTCCCCGTCCAGCCCGGCGGGCAGGACGTCCATCCGCGCGTACACCCCGCAGCAGCCGGAGAACGACTCGAACCGCAGGCGGCCGCGACTGCCGGTCACCACCGGGTCCAGGCTGGCCGGGTTGACCGGCTGGTGGTAGCGGGTGCGGGCCACCTCGGCGACGGCGAGCAGCCCGGCCGCCGCGGCGGCCGGGGCGGTGAGGAACCCGGCGAAGAAGCGCGGGTTGGCCGCCGGGCCGCCGCAGGTCTGCAGATCGAGACCGGTGGCGCGCAGCGCGGACGGCTGAAGGTATCGGTACGTCTGGACGGCGTTCACGGCGCAGACCGTAGAGCGACCGACCGACAAAACCGCGACGGCCCTGCTAGCGTCCTCGGATGTTCGCCCACGCCCTCACCGACGACGCGGAGCTGCGTCCACTGTCGCCCTGGCACGCCGACGAGTTCCTGGCCAACCTCGACCGCTGCCGCGACCACATCGCACCCTGGGTCGGCGCGTCCTTCGTCGCCACCGACGCCGCGTCGGCCCGCAAGGTCCTCCAGGCGTACGCCGACAGGTGGGCCCGCGACGACGGCGGCATCTGGGGCATCTGGCAGCGCGGCACGCTCGTCGGCGGCGTGCTGTTCGTGTCGCTGAGCACCGATCGCGGCGTGTGCGAGGCCGGTTGCTGGCTGGAACCGGGTGCCGAGGGGCAGGGGCTGGTCACCCGCGCGGCCCGTTACGTCATCGACTGGGCGGTGCGGGAGCGCGGCATCCACCGCGTCGAGTGGATCACGAAGGCGGGTAACGAGCGCAGTGTCGCCGTCGCACGGCGGCTCGGCATGCGCCGCGACGGCGTCATGCGCGGGGCCGCGCCGACGCCCGACGGCCGCGCCGACCTGGAGGTCTGGTCCGTTCTGGCGCCGGAGTGGACGGCCTGACCGCCGAAATTGTCGTACCCGGACGTGAACATGTGTCCATGGCTGTCCCCGCACTGGCCGACCGGTCCCCCCAGCCGCGCGCCCTGCCGCTGCGCGAGGTCCGCACCCGGCTCACCCAGCTCGTCTCCCTGGCCGAGCTGACCGACACCGTCACGCTCGTCACCCGCGACGGCGATCCGCGGCCGGTCGCCGCGATCGTGCCCGCGTCCGCCGCCCGCACCGGCGCCCAGGCCCGCGCCGACGCCGAACGCGTCGCCGCGATCAGCGCCGGATGGGCCCGCCGCCTGGAGGAGTTGCACCGCCAGTCCAGCCGGCGGCACGCCGCCGAGCTGCGGGCGCTGGCCGACGCGCTCGCCGAGGCGTGGGCCGAACTGGACCGCCGCGCCCCGGCCGGCGACGCCTCGCTGACCCGGCTGCGCGCGGCGCACGCCGATCTGCTGCGCCGCTGACCCGTGGCGTCCCGCCGGTCCGCGCGGGACGCCACGGGCAGGCGGTCAGCCGCGGCCGCGCTCGGCCCGGTAGCGGCGGATCAGCTCGGCGGTCGACGTGTCCACGTCGGCCAGGTCCGGGTCCGGCCCGGTGAGTTTCGGCGCGAGCTGGTTCGCCATGACCTTGCCCAGCTCCACGCCCCACTGGTCGAAGGCGTTGATGTCCCAGATCGCCGCCTCGGTGAACGTGATGTGCTCGTAGAGCGCGATCAGCTGGCCCAGCGTCGCCGGGGTGAGCTTCGGCGCCAGGATCGACGTGGTCGGGTGGTTGCCCGCCATCACCCGGTGCGGCACCACCTCGGGCGCGGTGCCCTCGGCCTCCACCTGCTCCCGGGTCCGCCCGAACGCCAGCGCGGCGGTCTGGGCGAAGAAGTTCGACATGAACAGGTCGTGCATGTCGCCCAGGTCGTGGTTGGGCCGGCTGAACGCGATGAAGTCCGCCGGGATCAGCCGGGTGCCCTGGTGGATGAGCTGGTAGAAGGCGTGCTGGCCGTTGGTGCCCGGCTCACCCCAGAAGATCTCCCCGGTCGGGTACGTCACGGGCGAGCCGTCGACGCGTACCGACTTGCCGTTGCTCTCCATGGTGAGCTGCTGCAGGTAGGCGGGGAACCGGTGCAGGTACTGCGAGTAGGGCAGCACCGCGTGGGTCTCCGCGCCGAGGAAGTCGGTGTACCAGATGTTGAGCAGGCCGAGCAGCGCCGGCACGTTGCGCTCGACCGGGGCGGACCGGAAGTACTCGTCGACCGCGTGGTAGCCGGCCAGCATCTCGCGGAACCGGTCCGGCCCGATCGCCAGCATGACCGACAGGCCGACCGCCGACGGCAGCGAGTAGCGTCCGCCCACCCAGTCCCAGAAGCCGAACATGTTCTCCGGGTCGATGCCGAAGTCCCGGACCCGCTGCTCATTGGTGCTGACCGCGACGAAGTGCCGCGCCACCGCGTCGTCGTCCGCGTCCAGCCCGGCGAGCAGCCAGCGCCGCGCCTGGTCGGCGTTGGCGAGCGTCTCCTGCGTGGAGAACGTCTTGGACACCACGACGAACAGGGTGCTCGCCGGATCCAGGTCGGCGGTCTTGTCGTGGATGTCGGTCGGGTCGATGTTCGACACGAACCGGCAGCTGATTCCCGCGTCCCGGTACGCCTTCAGCGCCTCGTACGCCATCACCGGCCCGAGGTCGGAGCCGCCGATGCCGATGTTCACCACTGTGGTGATCCGCTCGCCGGTGTGGCCGCGCCACGAGCCGGAGCGCACCCGCTGCGCGAACGCCGACATGCGGTCCAGCACGGCGTGCACGTCGGCGACCACGTCCTGGCCGTCCACGGTGAGCGACGCGTCCGCCGGCAGGCGCAGCGCGGTGTGCAGCACGGCCCGGTCCTCGGTGACGTTGATGTGCCGGCCGGCGAACATGGCCGCGATCCGGTCGGTCAGCCCGACCCGCTCGGCCAGCGCGCCGAGCAGCGCGATCGTCTCGTCGGTGACCAGGTGCTTGCTGTAGTCCACGTGCAGGTCGGCGACCTCACCGGTGAGCCGCTCACCCCGCTGCCCGTCGGCGGCGAACAGGTCGCGCAGGTGCGTGCCGCGCATCGCCTCGGCGTGCTTGCGCAGCGCCTGCCATTCGTCGGTGGTGGTGACGTCCACAGCCATCGGGTCGATCTTCTCCTTCACGACGGGCGGTCGGCCGGCCTGCGCCGGCGAACCCCACAAGCCTGCCACCCGGACCGGTCGCGCGCGACGCGACCCGGCGGTGAGCACCGTGCGGGCCGGACTTTCCGGCCGCCGCGGCGGGACACGCCCTTGGGACATCTGTACGACACGCCGGTCACTGAGTGACATGTATCGATTGCGGAACGTAAGCTCCGGAATCGTCGGCTTACCGGAGGAGGCACGGATGGCAGCGGTTTTCGGTCCTCGGCGCCCCTCGGACGAGCACCCGCCGGACGAGCCCGCCACGGCCGGGAGCGCGGCGGGCGACGAGTCACCGCTGCCGGAGTTGGCGGACGGGCACTGGATGAACCGTGCCACCGAGTTCGCCCACACCAGCTTCTGGTCGGTGGCGCGCCGGCTGCCCGCCCTCGTGCGCGAGGCCATCGGCCTGGCCTGGGCGACCAGCCGCCGGGACACGCTCGCCTCGATCGGGCTCAACGTGGTCGCCGGCCTGCTCACCACCTTCGGCCTGCTCGCCACCACCGGCGTGCTCCAGCAGCTCTTCGCCGCCGGGCCGACACCGGACCGGATCCGGGCGGCCCTGCCCGCGTTGCTGCTCGCGGCCGCCGCCGTGACGGCCCGGGGAGCGCTGACCGTCGCCGCCGGCTGGGCGCAGGCGCGGCTCATCCCGCAAATCAACTACCAGGTGGAACTCCGGCTGTTCGAGGCGACCACCGCTGTGGAACTCGCCGCGTTCGACGACGCCGGTTTCGCCGAGGAGATGGATCGTGCCCGGGACCGGGGCATGGCCGAGGCCGCGTCGATCGTGGACCACACCGTGAACCTGGTGACCGGTGTCGTGGGTGTGCTGGCCACCGCCGCTGCGGTCACCGTCATCCAGCCCGTCCTGCTGCCGTGCCTGCTGCTCGCCGCGGTGCCCGAGGCCGTCACCGCGGTCAAGCTGGCGCGGCGGCAGTACCTGGCGTTGCTGGCCTGGATCACCCGTCGCCGCCGGATGTTCATGCTGGCCCGGTTGATGGCCGACCGGCACACGGCCGCCGAGATCCGTGCCTACCAGATGCGGGACTTCCTGCTCGCCGAGTACCACCGGATGATGACCGTGGAGACACAGGCCCAGCTCCGGCTGGCCCGTTCGCAGACCGTCACCCGAGGACTCGGCCTGTCGGTGACCGGGGTGGCCGCGTTCGCGGTCTACGCCGTACTGGGCGGGCTGCTGATGGGCGGCGTGGTGGCGCTGGCGGCGGCGGCCACCGCGCTGCTCGCGCTCCAGTCCGCGCGGACGAGCCTGCGCACGGCGGTCTTCGCCACCAACTCGCTCTACGAGGACGCCCTCTACTACCAGGACTACCGCGACTTCCTCGACCGGGCGGCGCGGCGGATCCCGGCCGGCGGGCACCTGCGCGTCGACGGGTTCGAGCGCATCGATGTCGACCGGGTCAGCCTGCGCTACCCGGACACCGAGAGCGCGGCGGTCGACGAGGTCAGCCTGACGGTACGGCGGGGTGAGGTGATCGCGCTGGTGGGGGAGAACGGCTCCGGCAAGACCACGCTCGCCAAGCTGATCGCCGGCCTCTACCGGCCCACCGGCGGCACGATCCGCTGGGACGGCGTGGACGCCGCCGACCTGGACCCACGGCAGACCGCCGCCCAGGTCGCGGTGATGAGCCAGGACTGGTGGAAGTTCCCGTTCACCGCCCGGCAGAACATCCGCGTCGGCCGCCACGACCGCGCCGGCGGGGCCGGCCCCAGCGTGGAGACCGCCGCCCGGGACGCCGCCGCGCACGACATGATCAGCGAGTTGCCGTTCGGGTACGACACGCTGCTGGACCGGCAGTTCAAGAACGGGCAGGACCTGTCCGGCGGGCAGTGGCAGCGGCTGGTGGCCGCCCGCGGTCTCTACCGCGACGCCCGGCTGCTGATCTGCGACGAGCCGTCCGCCGCCCTGGACGCGCGTGCCGAGCACGCCCTCTTCCAGCACCTGCGGCGGCACCCCGACCGGGCCGTGGTGCTGATCACCCACCGGCTCGCGAACGTCCGGCACGCCGACCGGATCTTCGTCATGGACCACGGCCGGCTCGTGCAGTCGGGCGACCACGACACGTTGATGGCCCAGGGCGGGCTCTACCGGGAACTGTTCGAGTTGCAGGCCGCCGGCTACCTCGCGGGCAGCGCGGAGCCTGCCGACGGTTGACCTCCAGCGCACTCGAACTCCTACCGTGACCGGACCGCGCGCCACCCGGCCGGCGCGGTGCACACCAGGGAGTTCACATGCGCTATCGCGTCCTCGGCGGCACCGGCATCGAGGTCAGCGTCCACTGCCTCGGCACCATGATGTTCGGCGCGGTCGGCAACCCCGACCACGACGACTGCGCCCGGATCCTCCACGCCGCACTCGACCGTGGAGTCAACTTTGTGGACACCGCCGACATGTACTCGGCCGGCGAGTCGGAGGAGATCGTCGGCAAGGCCCTGCGCGGCCGGCGCGACGACGTGGTGCTCGCCACGAAGGTGCACTTCCCCATGGGGGAGGGGCCCAACCGGGGCGGTAACTCGCGACGCTGGATCGTCCGGGCGGTCGAGGACAGCCTGCGCCGGCTGGGCACCGACTGGATCGATCTCTACCAGGTGCACCGTCCCGACCACACCACCGACGTCGAGGAGACGCTCGGCGCGCTCACCGACCTGGTCCGGGCCGGGAAGATCCGCGCGTTCGGCTGCTCGACCTTCCCGGCCGAGGAGATCGTCGAGGCGCACCACGTCGCCGAGCGGCGTGCGCTGGGCCGCTTCCGCACCGAGCAGCCGCCGTACTCGATCCTGGCGCGCGGCATCGAGGCGTCGGTGCTGCCGGTGTGCCGCCGCTACCGGATGGGTGTGCTGGTGTGGAGCCCGCTGGCCTCCGGGTTCCTGTCCGGCCGGTACCGGCAGGGCCGGCCCGTCGACCTCGGCGCCGGCCGCCCGGCGCTGACCCCGGCCCGGTTCGACCCGGCGCTGCCGGGCAACACCGCGAAGTACGCCGCCGTCGAGGAACTGGTCGCGCTCGCCGACGAGGTGGGCTGCACGCTGCCGCAGCTCGCCGTGGCGTTCACCGCCGTGCACCCGGCGGTCACGTCGACCATCATCGGACCGCGCACGATGGACCAGTTGGACGCGCTGCTCGCCGGGGCGGAGCTGACGCTCGACGACGCGGTGCTGGACCGCATCGACGAGATCGTCCCGCCCGGCACCAACCTCTACCAGCCCGACGGCGCCTGGTCCCCGCCCACCCTGACCGACCCGTCCCACCGCCGCCGTCCCCTCCCAGCCCGAGCCGCCGCCTGACCCGTCCCGCCCACCCGCCCCCGTCGCGCTCCCTCCCCGCCCTCCGCTCCCCACCCGCACCCCTCGCCGTCGATCATGGACTTCCGGCCCCGGCAAACAGCGCAATCCGGACACCCGAGGGGCAGAAACCGCAAGATCGACGGGGGCGGGGGGCAGGCGGGGCAGGGCAGGCGGGGCGGGCTGGGGGAGGGGCGGGTGGGAACTGCGTCGACACAAGAAGGGTGCGGCTCCACACTGGGCGGGTGGAACATCGCGATCTTGTCCGGGTGAGCAAGCGGCTGTCGCTGGCGTTGCGGCACCGGCCCGACGCGTTCGGGTTGCGGCTCGACCGGGCGGGCTGGGTGCCCGTGGCCGATGTGCTCGCCGGGCTGGGGATCAGCCGCGCCCAGTTGGACGCCGTGGTCGCCGGCAACGACAAGCAGCGCTTCGCGGTCGAGACCGGCCCGGACGGGGCCGACCGGATCCGCGCCAACCAGGGGCATTCCGTCCCGGTCGACCTGGGCCTCACCCCGGCCGCGCCGCCGCCCCGGCTGTTCCACGGCACCGGCGAGGCCGTGCTGGACGCGATCCGGGCGCAGGGGCTGCGCCGGGGCGGGCGGCACCACGTACACCTGTCGCCTAATGTGGCGACGGCCCGGCGCGTCGGCGCGCGCCGCGGCGACGCGGTGGTGGTGCTGACGGTGGACGCGGCGGCGATGGCCGAGGCCGGGTACCTGTTCTACCGCTCGGCGAACGGGGTGTGGCTCACCGACACGGTGCCGCCGCCCTACCTCGGCACCACCTGAGCGGCGGTCAGCAGGCGGTCACCGGGTGGGCGACCACGGCGTCGAACAGGTACGCGAGGTCGTTCGGCGCGGCCCGGTCGGGCTGGACGGCGCCGGTGCTGTCGGTGGCGCGGGCGCGCAGGACGTGCCGCCCGGCGGTCGCCGGGCACCAGCGGACGGTCCAGCGCTGCCAGGCGCCGCCCCGGTCGGCGGCGACCAGGTCGGCCGGGCGCCATCCGTCGCCGGTGTCCACCTCGACGTGCGCGATCGGGCCGTTGCCGGACCAGGAACGACCGGTCAGCAGCACCTCCTCGCCGGCCGGCACCCGCGCGTCCCAGGGCAGCTCGAACGCGCTGCGCACCGGCTGGGCGGTGAGCACGGTGCCGTCGGCCGGGTGGCCGGGGCCGAACATCCGGTAGAACTGGGTGTTCCACGGCGAGAACAGCGGCGTGGTGGAGACCTCGATCGCGCCCACCCACTTGATCGAGGAGATGCCGACCCAGCCGGGCACCACGACCCGCACCGGGAAGCCGTGGTCGGCTGGGAGCGGCTCGCCGTTCATCTCGTACGCCAGCAGCACGTCGTCGAGCGCCTTGGCGACCGGCATCGGACGGCGTACCCGGCCGAGGTTGACCCCGCCGGAGACGTAGTCCGGGTCGAGGCCCTCGGGCATCACGTCGACCGCCTCGTCGCGCAGCCCGGCCAGGCGCAGCACCGTGCCGAGCCGCACGCCCCGCCACCGGGCGACGCCGACGCTGCCGAGTCCCCACGCTACGCCCGGGGTGGGCTCGTCCTGCTGCTCGGCGAAGTAGCGGCGCCCGTTGCCGGCGCACTCCAGCAGCGCCGCGTGCTCCTCGGCGGGCAGCCGGCGCAGCTCGTCGAGGTCGAACTCGACCGGATTGTCGCGGGTCGGCGCGCCGCGCAGGCCGTCGCCGAACAGGCGCAGCCGCCAGGTGGCCGCGTCCAGGTGCGGGGTGACCGTGTGGTTGCGGACGAAGAAGCGGTCGGTCGGGACCACGTACCCCTGGCCGGCCATCGACGGCCAGCGCATCTCGGCGTTGGTGTCCAGCGGGCGCAGCAGCTCCGGCGGCAGCGGCTTGACGATCGGCGCGCCGGGGTCGACGCCGACCGGCGCGGGTGCCACCGCGACCGGCTCGCGCTCCGCGGCGGCGGCGGTCACCGCGGCCATCGCCGCGCCCACCTCCAGCAGCCGCTCGCGGTCGACGCCCGGCCCGTGCGCCTGCCCGGCGAGCCACTGCCGGCTCCGGTCGGCGTCGTGGACGGCTTCGGCGGGGGACGGGGACTGAGTCACGGCTGACCTCCGGGGTGGGCGACGCTGCCTTTCCTATTCAACCAGTAGGACTTCTCATCGATCCATCCCAGGTGGGCGGCAACGTCACGCCGCACCGATCAGCGTCACCACACCGGCCGCCACGAGCACCCCGGCCCAGAGCCGGTCGACGTTGAACCAGGCGCGGCGCAGCACACCGACGCCGAGCACCTCGTACACAGCCACGGCCACGGCCAGCGCGACGCCGAGCATGGCGGCGGTGTGCACGGCCGCGGCGAGCAGGCCGGTCAGCGCCCCGGCCGGCGCGGCGGCGAGGTGCCCGGCGTGCGGGCCTCCGCCGGCCGCCGGTTCGGCGAGCAGCACCGGCAGCAGCATCAGGCCCGCGCCGTGCGCCGCCGACATCAGGAACGACCAGGCGGTGAGCTGCGCCGCCGACAGCCGCATCCCGGCCCACCGGAAGTGCCGCTCGGACAGCAGCCGCCACAGCCCGAACCCGACCAGCAGCACCCCGCCGGTCACCGCGACCAGGGTGCTCGCGGTGACCGACCGGGTGGCGCTCACCAGCGCGGCGACCACCGCCACCGACGCCAGGTGACCGGCGGCGATCGGCGGCAGGGCCGCCAGCAGCGCCGCCCGGCGGCGCTCCTGCAGGCCCCGGGCCACCGCGAACAGCCACCCCATCGCCGGGTTCAGGCCGTGGAACGCGCCGAGGCCGGCCAGCGCCGCCCAGGTCGCGCCGGTCACGGGAAGCAGTACGAGTCGGACGAGGCGTCGCCGCCCTGCAACCGGGTCTGGTGCACGCGCAGGCCGCGGAACTCCTCGCCGCGCGGGAAGAACCGCGGGTCCGGTACGAGGCCGCCGCTGTCCGGGTCGACGTCCAGCTTCGCCACCCAGGCGCCCACGCCGTCGGGGTAGAACTGGTCGTCCCAGGCGCCGTAGAGGGAGTTGCTGACGTAGACGCGCCGGCCGTCGCGGCTGATCTCGACCATCTGCGGGCCGCCGGCCAGTGGCTCGTCCGGGTACGCCGGGTGCGGGGTGCGGTTGACGATGCCGCCCAGGCGCACCGAGCCGGCGCGTACCGGGTGGAACGGGTCGCTGACGTCGTAGCGGATCAGTTCGCCGGTGCCCCAGCAGGAGACGTGCAGGAACCTGTCGTCCACCGACAGGTCGATGTCGGTGACCAGCGGCGGTACCGCCCCGAACGGTTTGAGCAGGTCCGGCAGGTCGTCCGGGTCGGCCGGTTCGGCCGGGATGTCGATCACCTTGGTGACAGCCCAGGTGCCGCCGTCGCGGTGCCACAGCCAGATCGAGGCGGACAGGTCCTCGACGCTGATCACCACGCCGACGAAGCCGTACGACTTCGTCGGGTCGTGCGCGGGGCGCAGCTCCAGCGGCATCTGGTACTGCTCGCCGAGGTCGACGCGCTGCACGTGCCGGCGCCTCGCCAGGTCCCAGAAGTGGATCGCGTGCCCGTACCGGCGCCCCAGCAGCAGCTCACCGATGATGCCGTCCTCGATCATCGACGGCGTGCCCCACTCGCTGGTGACCAGCACGTCCTGCGTGTAGTGCCACCAGAAGTCGTACGCCAGGAACTGCGGCCCCCGGTCGGCCTCCCACGCGCCGCGTACCTCGAACGTGGTGTGGTCGAGCACGGCGATGCCGCCCGGCCCCTCCTGCCCGTCGGCGCCGCCGAGCGCGGAGACGTAGATGCCGTCCGGCCCGCAGTGCACGGTGTGCGGGCGGGAGTACCCGGCGCGCTCACCCAGCTCCTTCGCCTCGATCACCTTGACCAGGTTCGGCCGGCGCGGGTCGGGCTTGGTGTCCAGCACGTGGATCCGGGACGAGCGCAGGCCCGGCACGATCAGGTAGCGGCGTTCCACGTGCGGGTGCGGCGCGGTCGGGCAGAGCGCGCTGCTGCACGCGTTCCACCCGAAGTGGTGCAGTTCGTCGCCGGTGTTCGGCAGCTCGGTCCAGCCCACCACCCGGCCGTACGAGTCGGAGTCCGGGTCGGTGTCGAGCACCGCGATGGCGTCGGGGCGCTGTCCGGCGCGGTCGAACGCGGCGACGTACGCGAGCTTCTCGGCCGGCGCGGCGGCGGCGAGCGCGGGGGAGGGGTAGAAGGTCGGGTCGGGTGTCCAGCGGGTCATCTGTTCTCCCTCGTTCTCAGCCGGCGGGTACGCCGAGGCGGTCGAGCAGGTGGCGGCGCAACGCGCCGAGGGCCGGGTCGTCGGGGCTCGGGGACGGGCCGAGGCGTACCGGCACCTCCTCGGCGATCACGCCGTCGTCGAGGAGCAGGACGCGGTCGGCGAGCAGCAGCGCCTCCTCCACGTCGTGGGTGACGAGCAGCGCGGCGAAGCCGTGCTGGGCGCGCAGCCGCCGCAGCAGCCCCTGCATGCGCAACCGGGTCAGCGCGTCGAGCGCGCCGAACGGCTCGTCCAGCAGCAGCAGGTCCGGTTCGCGGACCAGCGCGCGGGCCACCGCGACGCGCTGCGCCTGCCCGCCGGACAGCTCGGCCGGCCAGGCCCGGCCCCGGTCGGCGAGCCCGACCTCGGCCAGCGCGCGGCCGACCCGGCCGGTCACGTCCGGCCCGGCCAGGCCGAGCGCCACGTTGTCCGCCACCCGCTTCCACGGCAGCAGCCGGTGCTCCTGGAAGACCACGGCCGCCGTGCCGTGCACCGCGTACTCGCCACCGGCGTCGCCGTCGAGCCCGGCGAGCACCCGTAGCAGCGTGCTCTTGCCGGAGCCGCTGCCGCCGAGCAGCGCCACCGTCTCCCCGGCGGCGATGGTCAGGTCTACCCCGGCGAGCACCACCGCCGGGCCGAAGGAGCGGGTCACCGCGCGTGCGGTGAGCACCGGCCCGGTCAGGTCGCCCGCAGTCCGCGTCGCCACGCCAGCGTCCTCCTCTCCGCGTATCGGATGAGCAGGTCGGAGGCCAGCCCCAGCAACGCGTAGATGAGCAGGCCGAGCACCACCACGTCGGTCTGGCTGAACTCGCGCGCCTCCATCATCAGGAAGCCGACGCCGGTCTGCGCGTTCACCTGCTCGCCGACGACCAGGCTGAGCCAGGCCGCGCCGATGGCCAGCCGCAGCCCGAGGAACAGCGCGGGCAGCGCGCCGGGCAGCACCACGTGCCGCAGCCGGGCCGCCGCGCCGAGACCACAGGTGCGCGCCGCCTCCACCAGGCGTTCGTCGATGTCGCGGATGCCGGCGTACGTGTTGAAGTAGATCGGGAAGAACGCGCCGAGCGCGACCAGCGTGACCTTCAGCGACTCGCCGATGCCGACCCAGATGATCAGCAGCGGGACCAGGCCCAGGTGCGGCAGCATCCGGGCCATCTGCACCGGCGGGTCGACCATGTCGTCACCGAGGCGCAGCAGCCCGGCCGCCGCGCCGAGCACCAGCGCCAGGCCGCCGCCGATGAGCAGGCCGAGCGCGGCGCGGGTGAGGGAGTCGAGCAGGTGCACGCCGAGCGTGCCGTCGCGCGCCAGCCGCCACCCGGTCGCCAGCACCGCGCTGGGCGCGGGCAGCTTCTCCGGGGCGAGCAGCCCGGTCCGCGCGGCGACCTCCCACCCCAGCACCAGCACGACCGGGCTCACCGCGCGCCGCCACCGCCGCGAGGCGCGGGCCCGCGACCGCCGCGGCGTCGCCCGATCGGGTACGACCGCGGGGGCGGCCTCGGCCAGCGCCGGACCGCTCACTGGAACGCCTCGTTGAACCGGCCGTCCACCCGCCCGGCGATGTCGACTGGTCCGGGTACGAGCTTCAGCTCCACGAAACTGTCCGCGATGGCCTGCAGCTCGGCGCCGATCTCCGGGGTGACCGGGGCGAGCGGCTTGGCGCTGCGGTTCAGCGCGCGGGTGGTCACGTCGAGCGGGATCTTCAGCTCTGGTGCGAGGACGGCGGCCCGCTCGGCCGGGTTGGCGATGCCCCAGTCGGTGGTCTGCCGGTACGTGTTCAGGAACGCCCGTACGTCGTCGGTGCGGTTCTTGACCGCGTCCGGGGCGGCCAGCACGTACTCGCGGTTGCCGGCCAGGCCGGTGGCGTCGGCCAGTACCCGTACGCCCGGCTGTTCGGCCAGCGCGAAGTAGGGATCCCAGATGATCCACGCGTCGACCTGCCCGTTGTCGAACGCGGGCCGCCCCTCGGCGGGCTTGAGGTACTTCACGTTGATGTCGGCGAGCGTCATCCTGTTGGCCTCCAGCAGCTTCACCAGCAGCCAGTGCACGTTGGAGCCCTTGTTCAGCGCGACCGTCTTCCCGCGCAGGTCGGCAAATCCACGATACGGGCTGTCCGCCTTGACCAGCACCGCCTCGCCCTGCGGAATCGGCGCCGACGTGCCGATCACGGAGAACGGGATCTTCCCGGCGGCGGCGAACACCGGCGGCGCCTCGCCGACCTGACCGATGTCGATCGAGCCGGCCTTGAGCGCCTCGGTCAGCGCCGGGCCGCTCTCGAACAGCGACCAGGTGACGTTCTTCGCGTCGCCGCGTGCCTTGACCAGGCTGAGCCCGCCGAAGCGCTGGTAGCCGATCCGCAGCGGGCCGTCGCCGCCGCTGGCGTCGGCCGCCTCGCCGCCGCAGGCCGTCAGCGCCGTCGCGGCGAGCAGCGCGAGGGTGGTGAGCAGCGCGGCCAGCGGCCGGCGGCGCGATCTGGGGGTACGCATGGCGACTCCTCGGGGAGGGATGGGCCCGGCCGTCGGCGGGCGACAGCAACCTACCAACCCGATAGGTTTTATGGGTAGGGTGTCGGCGTGGTCGTCCCACCACTCAGGAGGCGACCCGTCCCATCCCGCACCGGAGGTACACGATGTCGCTCACCTTCCACTGGTTCCTGCCGACCTACGGCGACAGCCGGGACATCGTGGGCGGCGGCCACGGCGTACCGGTCGGCACCGCCGGTGGCGCCCGGCCCGCGAGCGTCGCGTACCTGGGACAGATCGCCCGCACCGCCGAGCAGCTCGGCTTCGCCGGTGCGCTCACCCCCACCGGCGCCTGGTGCGAGGACGCCTGGCTGACCACCGCCATGCTCACCGAGGTGACCGAGCGGCTGAAGTTCCTCGTCGCGTTCCGGCCCGGCCTGCTCTCACCCACCCTCGCCGCGCAGATGGCGTCCACGTTCCAGCGCCTGTCCGGCGGGCGGCTGCTGCTCAACGTGGTCACCGGCGGCGAGTCCGCCGAGCAGCGGGCGTACGGCGACTTCCTGGACAAGGACGCCCGCTACGCGCGTACCGACGAGTTCCTGCACGTGGTGCGGGCGCTGTGGCGCGGCGAGACGGTCGACCACGACGGCGCCCACGTGCGGGTCGAGGGCGCCCGGCTCAGCCGGGTGCCCGACCCGGTGCCGCCCGTCTACTTCGGCGGGTCCTCCGGCGCGGCCGGTCCGGTGGCGGTCCGGCACAGCGACGTGTACCTGACCTGGGGCGAGCCGCCCGCGCAGGTGGCCGGCAAGCTGGACTGGATCCGCGGGCTCGCCGCCGAGGCCGGTCGCGAACTGCGCTACGGCATCCGGCTGCACGTGATCAGCCGCGACACCGCCGAGGAGGCGTGGGCCCAGGCCCGCAAGCTGCTCGACGGCATCCCCGAGGCCGACGTACGCGCGGTGCAGGACGGGCTGCGGCGCAGCGAGTCCGAGGGGCAGCGGCGGATGCTCGACCTGCACGGCGGCTCCCGCGACGGGCTGGAGGTCTCACCGAACCTGTGGGCCGGATTCGGGCTGGTACGCGGCGGCGCGGGCACCGCACTCGTGGGCAGCCACACCGAGGTCGCCGACCGGATCGCCGAGTACCACGCGCTCGGCCTGGACGAGTTCATCCTCTCCGGCCACCCGCACCTGGAGGAGGCGTACTGGTTCGGCGAGGGCGTCCTGCCGATCCTGCGGCGGCGCGGGCTGTGGCGGCACCCGGCGGGTGAGCCCGTAGTCGAGGCACCGGCCGCCGTGCCGTTCTCACCCCAGCCCGTCCCGGCCCGCGGCTGACCGCGCCGCGCCCTTTACCGGGCCGGGCGTGCCGGGCCGTCCGGCGCTGCCGGATCGGTCGCGGTCAGGGTCGGTCGCTGCCCGGGTCGGCTCGGTCAGGGTCGAGCGCTGCCCGGGTCGCCTCCGTCAGAGCGGGCGTTGACCGGCGAGGAAGTCGGCGAGCACCCGGGTGTGGGTGGAGAAGGCCAGCTCGACCGGATCGGTGAGCACCAGCCACTCGGTGGCCTCCTCGGTCGGCGCCGACGGCGGCAGGTCACCGACCGGCCGCTCGGGCAGCACGCCGAAGACCATCATGGTGCCGCCCGCCGGGGCGCCGTGCACCGCGAACAGCCGCGCCTCCCCGGCCTCCGCCAGCAGCCCGGTCTCCTCGCGCAGCTCCCGCACGAGCGCCTCGGACCACTCCTCGCCGTACTCGATGAAGCCGCCCGGCAACGCGAGCTGCCCCCGAGCCGGTTCGATGTCGCGGCGCACGACCACCACGCCGACACCCTGGGGCGTACGGACCGGCAGCACCGCCACCGCCACCGGCAACGGATTGCGCCACACCGTCTCGCCGCAGGAGGAGCAGACGCGCGGCCACCCGGCACCCGCCGGGTAGGCCGCGCCGCAGAACGAGCAGTGCGAGTACGCGGTCACGCCGCAGCACGTTACCCGCATCGCCGGCGCGATCCAGGCGTCACCCCCTCGGGCCGGCGAGCCGGGCGCGGGCCTCCATCAGGGCGAACCCGAGCAGGTTGCCGCCCCGCCAGGTCGCCGGGTCGGCGGCGCGCGGGTCGTCGGCGGTCAGGCCGATGCCCCAGACCCGGTCGGTCGGGCTGGCCTCCACCAGCACCCGGTCGCCGGTGCCGAGCAGGAACCGCCGCAACGCCTCGTCCTGCGAGAACTTGGCGACGCTGCTGGCCACCACGACCTCGTAGCGGCGGGCCACCCAGGTCGCCTCGTCGAAGTCGCGGACCTGCCGGCCGAGCGCCTTGGCCCGGTGCGGATGCCCGGCGGCCAGCACCCGCTCGGCGATCGCGTGGTCGCCGAAGAGGGTGGCCTTGTGCCACATCATCCAGTGCTCGGCGGTGGCGAACTCGCGTCCGTCCACCGTGAACGCAGATGGCCACCACTGGCTCAGGCAACTCGCGCCGACGCTGCCGTCACGCCGTGGCCGGTGCCCCCAGAAGTGCAGGTACGTGAACGTCTGACCGGCCTGGAGGGCGGCAGTCAGGTCGGCGACGGTACGGATCGACATGCCCCGCAGTCTGCCCCACCCCACCGACATCCCACCGCCACTTTTCGCCCCGGACAAGGCACCTGCGCCCCCGACAACGCGCCACTCTGCCGCCTCTCGTCACCGACGTTGCCCGAAGCCCGTCTCCTGCCCGCCGCGCAGGGGCGGTATCCCACGTTGAAGGAAGCGCGTTCCGCATCCCGGGACCGAGGGAGATCTTGGTAGCAACAGGCCCCTATGAGGGCCCTTTGCTACCAAGATCTCAAAGAGCCCGGCGGGGAGCCGCCAGGGCGGCCGGTCAAGCGTGTCATGGGACACCCCGCCCCTTGTTGATCTTGCACTTTGGTGCCCCGCAATCCGGGTGAAAACGGCCATCGCAGGGGCCCGAACTGCAAGATCGGCGAGGAGGGGCGGGGGCGGCAGGGCGGGGTCAGGGCGTGGGGGAGCCGGTGTAGAAAGCCTGTACGCGGGCGCCTGCGGCGTGCGCCTCCTCGGCGGGAGTGCCGGCGGCCATGCTTGCCTCGGTCCAGCTCCCGCTGGACTCGGTGACGAAACGACGGCCCTCGTCCGAAGCCATCCAGTCGGCTGCGGCGGCCGGGTCGACGCCCTCGCCGGCGGCGGCGAAGTGGGAGGTCAGCCCGACCAGGGCCAGGTCCCAGCCGATGCCGACAGCGCCCGGGCCGTACTCGGCCCACCGCTGGTCGTCGACGTGCGCGACATGTTCCAGCTCGAAGCGGGTACGCCCCGGACCGGCCTCGCGCAGCCGCACCTCGATCCAGCTCACCTCGTCGCCGAACTCCCAGGTGGCGGCGAAGCCGTGCGGCGGGTCGCAGCGTTCGACGGTGCCGCCGGCGTTGCCCTCCAGTTGGTACCGGCCGCCGAGCCTCAGGTCACCGGAGACCGGCAGGAACCAGCGGGGTATCCGTTCCGGGTTGGTGCAGGCGTCGAAGACGTCGGCGACGGGCGCGTCGTACGTCTGGGCGATGGTGAGCACCCGCGCCTGCCCGGCGGGCAGCGTACGGTCGCCGATGCGGCGCTCGACGGCGCTGATCTGTCCGGTCACGTCGATCACGGTTCGGTCCTCTCGTCGTCTGTGGTGTTCTCGCGCAGCCGTCGTTCGCGGCGGCCCCGGGCCAGTTCGGTGGCGAGCGCCGCCAGGGGCGGGGTCCAGAAGCGGCGGAACCCGTCCAGCCACGCGTCGATGTCGCGCAGCGGGGCGGGGTCCACGGCGTAGAGGCGGCGGGTGCCCTCGGCGCGCACGGTGGTGAAGCCGTGCTCGCGCAGCACCTTGAGGTGCTGGGAGACGGCCGGCTGGCTGATGCCGAACTCGCGGCGCACGGTCTCGCCGAGCACGCCGGCCGGTTGCTCGCCGTCGGCGAGCAGTTCCAGGATCCGGCGGCGGACCGGGTCGCCGAGGACGTCGAAGGCGTGCACCACACCTTTGTATCAGACCGGACTTATATAAGCCAGCACTGACGTACGCGGGGCGCCCGTCGCACCCGGGCGCCCCGCGTACCCCCGTTTGTCAGCCGCCCAGGCGGGCGGCGACGGTACGGCGCAGCTCGGGCAGGCGGTCGTGCAGCAGCCCCGGGCACTGCGTGTTGTTGAAGTCCTTGTGCCCGTAGATCTCGGTGGGCGCGATGCCGTACTGCTGGCAGGTGAACGCGCAGAAGGTCACCAGGCTGTTCCAGAGCGCCTGCGGCGGCTGCACGTCCACGTAGATGCCGTCGTTCTCGATGCCGATGGCCTGGCTGTTCTGCCCGACGCAGTGCGCGCCCTGCACCATGGTCTGGCCGTGCAGCAGCGCGTAGAGGCTGCCGTGCCGGCCCTCGGTCAGGTAGCCGCCCCGGCTGTTGGTGAAGTGCTGCCCGGAGTCGAGCCAGCCGTTGCCGTCCATGTGCAGGTTCTGGATGTCGCGGGAGTTGCGGTACGCCTGGGCGAGGCTGTAGTCGGTCGTGTTCGGGAACGCCGTGTGGTGCACGATGATCTTGTTGGGGCGGCTGGCCACCACGCTCACCGGCGACGAGGGCGGGCGGGCGCCCCAGGTCGCGCAGTTGGCGATGGTCGGCTGATCGACACGGGTGGCGGCGGCCCGCGCGCCGGGGTCGGAGCCGATCTGGGTCAGCGCGCCGACGCCGGCGGCGGCGCCGAGCAGGACCGCGCCGCGCAGCATAGTACGCCGGGGGACAGGAACAGACATCGCAGCTCCTCGGGAAAGAGAGGCGGCCGGGCGTGGCGGGACCGGCACCGCCCGCCACGCCCGGGCCGGGGTCAGCAGGGTCCGTTGCAGGCCAGGACGCGCAGCCGGTCGAGCGAGCCGTTCCACACGTTCTGGTCACCGGGGAAGACGCCGGAGGAGGACCACTGCCAGAACGAGTACGTGCCCCAGCCCGCAGGCAGCGTGCCGACGCTGCTCGAATAGCGGGCGATCCACAGCGGGTTGTTCGCGGCGAACTGTGCGGTGTTGCCGGTGCAGGTGCTCCACCAGTCGGTGGTGGTGTAGATGGTGGCCCACCGGCCGGTGCGAGCGTAGTACTGGTTGACGAACGAGGCGATCCAGCTGCGCATCGACGCCTGGCTCAGCCCGTAGCAGGTCGCGCCGTACGGGTTGTACTCGATGTCCAGCGCGCCGGGCAGCGTCCGCCCGTCCTTGGACCAGCCGCCGCCGTGGTCGACGAAGTAGTTGGCCTGGACGGCGCCGCTGGTCGTGTCGGGGCGGGCGAAGTGGTACGAGCCGCGGATCATCCCGACGTTGTACGAGCCGTTGTACTGCTGGGCGAAGTACGGGTTGGTGTAGTACGTGCCCTCGGTCGCCTTGACGTAGGCGAACCGGGCGCCGTTGGCCCACGCGCCGGACCAGTTCACGTTGCCCTGGTAGCTGGAGACGTCCATGCCGGGCAGTCCGGCCGGGGCGGCGGAGGCGGGAGCCGTCCCGGACAGGGTCGCCGCGGCGACGGTGACGGTGGCGAGCAGCGCGGCTCCGGCCGCGCGCAGCGCCGATCGGATCGACCTGTGCATCTGTCCTCCCTGGGGGTTGCCGCGCTCCGGCGGCGGGAGTATGACGAAAGGAACTGTCGTCATTAGGGCACAGGGCGGAGAAACTTTTCAATAGACTGCATCGAAGAATCTCACTGGATCAGGTGCTCAGCCGAGCTGGGCGAGCACCTCGGCGGCGGCGCGCTCGCCGGCGGTCACCGCGCCCTCCAGGTAGCCGCTCCACCGGGTCGCGGTCTCGGTGCCGGCCCAGTGCAGCCGGCCCACCGGCGTCCGCAGTTCCGGGCCGTACGCGCACCACGCGCCGGGCGGCAGGACGCCGCAGAAGCAGCCGCGCGTCCACTCGTCGGCCGACCAGTCGTACTCGACGAGGTCGTCGGGGTGCGCGGCGGCCGGGCCGAAGATCGCGGCGAGCGCCTCGCGCAGCGCGTCCCGGCGCGCGTCCTCCGGCAGCCGGCGCAACGCCCGGGCCTGCGCGCCGTAGCTGAACGCGGTGAGCACCCCGCCCGGCACGCCCGGCAGCGAGTTGTCCACCGTCTCGGTGAGCGGCCCGGTGTCGGTGCTGGACACCCCGGAGCGGCCGTCGGCGCGCCAGAACGGTTCCGGGTAGAGCGCGTGGACCTTGAGCGCCACGCCCATCGGCGTCCGCTGGGTCAGCCCGTCGCGCAGCGGGGGCAGCGGCGGGTCGTACCGGATGCGCCCGGCCAGCGCCGGTGCCAGCGCGACCACCACGGCGTCGCCGCGGTACGTCTCGCCGCCGGCGCGGAGCCGCACGCCGTCGCGGTCCTGCGCGACGCCGTCCACCGGGGTGCGCAGGCACAGGCTCCCCGACGGCAGCGCGGCGGCCATCCGCTCGGCCAGCGCGGCCGGACCACCGGCGATCCGGTCCTGCTGGGCGCCTCCGGCCATGCGCAGCAGCGACCGGGTGCCGCCGCCGCTGCGCAGGTAGAACAGCATGTGTAGCAGCGACACCTCGTCCGCCGAGGCGGCCAGCAGTCCACCGGCGAGCATGCGTGCGGCGTAGCGGGAGGTGACCGGCTCGGCCCCGCTCGCGTCGAGCCAGCCGCCGAACGTGGTCCGGTCCCACCGGGCCGCCCCGCCCGCCCGCCACGGCGCGGCCGGGTCGAGCCCGGCCGCCATCTCGTCGAGCGTGCCCAGCAGCGCGGACAGCCCCGGCGGCTCGCCGGTGGCCGGACGTCCGCCGAGCAGCAGCGTCGGCGCGCCGTGCGCGGGGGAGGGAAACGTGGTCAGGCCGTACGCGGCGACGAGCGCGTACATCCGGTCCTGGGTCGGGCCGATCCACTGCGCGCCGAGATCCAGCCAGCCGCCGCCGGGTAGCGGGCGGCTGCGCGTCCGGCCGCCCACCCGGTCCCGGGCCTCCAGCACCCGCACCTGCGCGCCGGCGGCGTCCAGCGCGAGCGCGCAGGCCAGACCGGAGAACCCGGCGCCCACGACGACGACCCGGTGGCGGCGCACGCGACGGCGTACCCCGCTCCCGGCCGGATTCACCCGGCCCGGCGTGTCGAAACGGGCGTCAGTCGTTCGTGTGGAGGGTGAGAGGACGGCGCGGGGCCGTCCGGCGGTGACGAGGAGAAGCCGATGAAGCAGTACCTGATCAGCATGTACCAGCCGGCCGGCGAGGGCCGCCCGGACCCGGAGTTCCTGGCCGGGGTGATGCGCGAGGTCGAGGCCATCGGCCGGGACCTGCGGGAGGCGGGCTGCTGGGTGTTCGGCAACGGCCTGCACGACCCGCAGACCGCCACCGTGCTGCGCCCGGCCGGCGACGAGGTGCTGGTCACCGACGGGCCGTTCGCCGAGGGCAAGGAGTACCTGGGCGGCGTCACGATCATCCGGGCGCCCGACCTGGACGCGGCGCTGGACTGGGGCCGCCGCTACGCGCTGGCCACCACGCTGCCGATCGAGGTCCGCCCGTTCCAGGGCGAGGGATGACCGCTGTCGAACGGGTCTTCCGGGCCGAGTACGGCCGCGCGGTAGCCGTCCTGGTCCGTCTCCTCGGCGACATCGACCTCGCCGAGGAGGCGGTTCAGGAGGCGTTCACGATCGCGGTGACGCGCTGGGCCGCCGACGGGCCGCCGCCCAGCCCGGCCGGCTGGATCATCACCACCGCCCGGAACCGGGCGATCGACAGGTTGCGCCGTGAGGCCACCCGGGCCGCCCGGCACGCCGAGGCCGCCCTGCTGCACGCCGCCGACCCGCCCGCCGAGGAGGGGCCCGTGCCCGACGACCGCCTGCGCCTGATCTTCACCTGCTGCCACCCGGCGCTCGCCGCGCCCGCCCGGGTGGCGTTGACGCTGCGCCTGCTCGGCGGCCTGAGCACCGCCGAGATCGCGCGGGCCTTCCTGGTGCCGGAGCCGACCATGGCGCAGCGCCTGGTCCGGGCCAAGGCGAAGATCCGTGACGCCGGCATCCCGTACCGGGTGCCACGCGACGCCGACCTGCCGGACCGGCTGCGCGGGGTCCTCGCCGTGGTGTACCTGATCTTCAACGAGGGGCACACCGCGAGCGCGGGGGAGCGACTGGGCCGCGCCGAGCTGGGTGCCGAGGCGATCCGGCTGGGCCGGCTGCTGGTGAGCCTGATGCCGGACGAGCCGGAGGCGCTCGGCCTGCTCGCGCTGATGCTGCTCACCGAGGCCCGCCGCGCCGCCCGTACCGGCCCGGACGGGGTGCCGGTGTCGCTGTCCGAGCAGGACCGCGGCAGGTGGGACCGGGAGCTGATCGCCGAAGGGCAGGACCTGGTCCGCCGGTGCCTGCGGCGGGGCCGGCCCGGCCCGTACCAGATCCAGGCCGCGATCGGCGCGGTGCACGCGGACGCGCCCACCGCCGCGGCCACCGACTGGGCCCAGATCCTCGCGCTCTACGACCAGCTGGCCGCCGTCGCGCCCGGGCCGGTGGTGGCGCTGAACCGGGCGGTCGCGCTGGCCGAGGTACGTGGACCGGAGGCGGGACTGGTCGAAGTGGACCGACTGGACCTGGGGGGCTACCACGTGTGGCACGCGATCCGAGCCGACCTGCTGCGCCGCCTCGATCGTCCGGCGCAGGCCCGGGCCGCGTACGACGCGGCGATCGCCGGTACCGGCAACGCGGCGGAGCAGACGTTCCTGCGTCACGCCCGCGACCGCATGCCGGGATGATCACACAGACAGTGCACGTTGGAGGCCGGTAACCCCGGTAAGCGAACCGTGATCGTCGGGGCCATTGACGCGGCGGCAGAGAAAAGTACACTCCCGGTGTAATTAGTTTTCCCGTGCTCCCACGACCGGCACGAGGTGACGATGAGCCCACCGGCCGCCCCCGCCGACGAACCGGGCCTGGCGCTGCACCACGTCGGCGTACGCTTCGGCGGCCTGGTCGCCCTCGACGACGTCTCGCTGCGCGTACCGCCCGGCCGGGTGGTCGGCGTGATCGGGCCCAACGGCGCCGGCAAGACCACGCTGTTCAACGTGGTCTGCGGCTTCGTCCGGCCGACCGAGGGCTCCCTCACCCTGGACGGCCGGCCGTTCCGGCCCCGCCCGCACCAGCTCACCGGGCTCGGCATCGCCCGCACGCTCCAGGGCGTCGGCCTGTTCGGCGGGCTCACCGTGCGGGAGAACGTCGTCGCCGGGGCCACCCACACCGCCCGCGCCGGGTTCGCCGCCGCGCTGTTCGGCCTGCCCCGCAGCGACCGGGACGAGCGCCGGCTGCACGCCCGCGCCATGGACCTGCTCGCCGAGCTGGGCATCGAGAAGTACGCCGACGCCGCCCCGGCCACCCTGCCCTATCCGGTCCGCAAGCGGGTCGCACTGGCCCGGGCACTGATCGCCCGCCCCCGGCTGCTGCTGCTCGACGAGCCGGCCGGCGGGCTCGGCGCCGACGACGTGGCCGAGCTGGCCGACCTGGTCCGCGGGCTGCCCGACCGGGAGGACGGCTGCGCCGTGCTGCTCGTCGAGCACCACATGGACCTGGTCATGTCCGTCTGCCACGACCTCGTGGTGCTCGACTTCGGCAAGGTGATCGCCGCCGGGTCCCCGGAGAGCATCCGCGACGACCCCCGGGTCACCGAGGCGTACCTGGGCGCCGACGTGCCCGCCGAGCCGACCGAGCCCGCCGGGAGCGCATCGTGACCGCCGTGCTCGAGGTCGAGGCGCTCAGCTGCGGCTACGGCCCGGTGCCGGTGCTGCGCGACGTCGCGTTCACCGTCCCGGCCGGCACCGTCACCGCCGTGCTCGGTGCCAACGGCGCGGGGAAGACCACGCTGCTGCGTACCCTCTCGGGTTTGCTGCGGCCCACCGGCGGCCGGGTCCGGTACGCGGGGGAGGACCTGCGCGGCGTCCGGGTCGAACACCTGGTCCGGCGCGGCCTGGCGCACGTGCCGGAGGGCCGCGGCGTGGTGACCGAGCTGACCGTGGCGGAGAACCTGCGCCTCGGCGGGCTGTGGCGGCGCGACCGGGCCGACGCCCGGCGCGCGCAGGACGAGGTGTACGAGCTGTTCCCCGCGCTGGCCCGCCGCCGCGACCACGCCGGGCACCAGCTCTCCGGCGGGGAACGGCAGATGCTCGCGATCGGCCGCGCACTGATCGCCCGGCCCCGCCTGCTGCTGCTCGACGAGCCGTCGCTGGGCCTGGCGCCCAAGGTGACCGCGCAGATCATGGCGCTGCTGCGACGGCTGCGCGACGAGCGGGGGCTCACCGTGCTGCTCGTCGAGCAGAACGTGCGCTCGGCGCTGTCCGTCGCCGACCAGGGCATCGTCATGTCGCTCGGCCGGGTGGTGACGGCCGCGCCGGCCGCCCGGCTGCGCGACGACGACCAGCTCCGGCACGCGTACCTCGGATTCTAGGAAGGGGGTCGCGATGGAGCGGTTCTGGTTCCTCACCTTCGACGGGTTCGCCTCCGGGGCGGTGTACGCGGCGTTCGCGCTCGCGCTGGTGCTCATCTGGCGGGCCGCCCGGGTGGTCAACTTCGCCCAGGGCGCGATGGCGGTGGCCACCGCCTACGTCGGGTACGCGGTCGTGTCCGCCACCGGCTCGTACTGGCTCGGCCTGGCCGCCGCGATCCTGTCCGGACTGGCCCTGGGCGCGCTCGTGGAGCGGGTGCTGATGCGCTTCGCCGGTCCCGGCGGCCCGCTCAACCAGGTGATCGTCGCGCTCGGGCTGGTGCTCGTCATCCAGGCCGTGCTCGGCATGGTCTTCGGCAACGACTACCGGCCCGCCCCGGCACCGTTCGACACCGACGCGCTCACCATCGCCGGGGTGGCCGCGCTGTCCCCGTACGACCTGTGGGTGCTCGGCGCGGCGCTGACTGTGGTGGCGCTGCTCGCGGTGCTGTTCACCCGTACCCCAGTGGGGTTGCGGATGCGGGCCGCCGCGTTCGCACCCGAGGTGTCCCGGCTGCTCGGCGTCAGCGTCGGCCGGATGCTCACGCTGGGTTGGGCGCTGGCGGCGGGCGTCGGCGCGCTCGCCGGGATGCTGGTCGTCCCCACCGGACTCGGCCTGCACTCGCACGCCATGGACCTGGTCTTCGTGGTCGCGTTCACCGCCGCCGTGGTCGGTGGCCTGGACAGCCCGGTGGGCGCGGTGGTCGGCGGCCTGCTGGTCGGGCTGATCCTGTCCTACGTCACCGGCTACCTGGGACCGGACACCACACCGCTGGCCGTCCTGGTGCTGCTGCTGGCCGTCCTGCTGGTCCGCCCCGGCGGGCTCTTCTCCGCGGCGAGAGCGAGGCACGTGTGACGAGCACCCCCACCAAGATCGCGGCTGCGGCGCCGTCCCCGCTGCGCCGGCTGCTCCCCGGCGCGCCGGCCGGACGCGAGGCACGCGGCTCAACGCTGCTGCGCCACCTCGCCGTGGCGGTGTTCGCCGGCACGCTCGTCGTGCTGGTGACCAACCAGCTCGCGCCGTACCAGAATCTCCAGGTGGCGCGCGTCTGCGCGTTCCTCTGCGTCACCGCCGGGCACACCGTGCTGGTCGGGCTCAACGGCCAGCTGTCACTCGGGCACGGCGCGCTGATGGCCACCGGCGCGTACACGATGGCCCTGACCCAGCAGGCCCTGGACGAGCGGGCGGTACGCGGCTGGTGGACGCTGCCCGCGTCGCTGCTGGTCGCCGTCGCGGTGACAGCGCTCGGCGGGCTCGTCGTCGGGCTGGCGGCAGCCCGGCTGCGCGGCCCCTACCTGGCCGGCGTGACGCTCGCCGTGGCGACGCTCGTCCCGGCGGTCACCACGATCTTCACCGGCGTGTTCAACGGCGAACAGGGCCTGTCGTTCCCGGCGCAGACGCCACCGGCCGCGCTCGGCGCCTACTTCCAGCCGGAACGCTGGCTGGCCTGGATCGCGCTGGCCGCCGCGCTGCTCACCATGCTGCTGCTGGCCAACCTGGTGCGCAGCCGCTTCGGCCGGTCCCTGCGGGCGGTCCGCGACGACGAGGTCGCGGCCCGGCTCGCCGGCATCCCGGTGGCCCGCACGCAGGTGCTCGCGTTCGTGGTGAGCGCCGCCTGCGCCGGGCTGGGCGGTGCCGTGTACGCCCTGCTCACCGCCACCGTCGCGCCCGGCAAGTTCCCGCTGGACCTGTCGCTGTTCCTGCTGATGGCGATCGTGATCGGCGGGCTGGGCAGCCTGGCCGGCGCGATCTGGGGAGCGGTGCTGCTGGTCGCGCTCCAGGACCTGCCCGGCCTGCTCACCGAGCATCTCAGCCTGTCCGCCGGGCTGGCCCAGCGGCTCGAGGGCAACCTCGCGCTCGCAGTGTTCGGCCTGATCCTCATCGTCGTCATGCTCGCCGCACCGGGCGGCCTCCAGGGCGGGGTGCGTGCCGTCGGCACCCGGCTGCGCGCGGTGCTCCGCCGCCGCCGTACCCCCCGCCGGTCGCCGGACCGCTGACCTCACCGGTTCCACCCACACCGTTCGCACCGTCGCACCGGAATGGAGAACCATGCGCCCCACCACCCGCCGCGTTCTCGCGGCCGCCGCCGGCCTGGCCCTGCTGGCCGCGTTGCCTGCCTGCGCCGACGACGAGAAGCAGGCCGCCGAGAACGTCCCCGGCGTCAGCGACTCCGAGGTCGTCATCGGCACCCACCAACCGCTCACCGGACCGGCCGCCCCCGGCTACTCGAAGATCTCCGCCGCCACCAAGGCGTACTTCGAGCACGTCAACGCCAAGGGCGGCGTGCACGGCCGGAAGATCGTCTACAAGGTCATGGACGACGGCTACAACCCGGCCAACACCGAGAACGTGGTCCGCAAGCTGGTGCTCGACGACAAGGTCTTCGCGCTGCTCGGCGGCCTGGGCACGCCGACGCACACGAACGTGCTGGAGTTCGTCAAGACGCAGAAGGTGCCGGACCTGTTCGTCGCCTCCGGCAGCCGCAACTGGAACCAGCCGGACAAGTACCCGACGACGTTCGGCTGGCAGCCCGACTACACGGTCGAGGGCAAGATCCTGGCCACCTACGTCAAGAAGGAGTTCCCCGGCGCGAAGGTCTGCCACTTCGGGCAGAACGACGACTTCGGGCGGGACTCGCTGGCCGGCGTCGAGCAGGTCCTCGGCCCGGTCGCGGCGAAGCAGACGTACACCACCACCAACCAGCAGGTCGGCCCGGCGATCGGCGCGCTGCGCGCGGCCGGCTGCCAGGTGGTCATCTCGGCGACCATCCCCGGCTTCACCGCGCTCGCCATGGGCCAGGCCGCCGGGCAGGGCTTCAAGGCGCAGTGGGTGGTGTCCAACGTGGGCGCCGACTACACCACGCTGTCCGCGCAGCTCGGCGACAAGAAGGTGATCCTCGAGGGCATGGTCGCCGACAACTACCTGCCCATGGTGGGCGACACCGCGAACCCGTGGATCCAGGAGTTCACCAAGATCCACCAGAAGTACAACGCGGGCAACCCGGTCGACGGCAACGCGATCTACGGCTACTCGATGGCGTACACGTTCGTGCAGGCCATGCTCGCCGCCGGGCCCGACCCCACCCGGGAGAAGCTGGTCGAGGCCGTGCGCAAGGGCGGCTTCCGCGGGCCCGGCCTGGTCCCCTTCCGGTACGCCGACGGCGTGCACGCCGGCTACGGCGGCGTCCGGCTCACCAAGGTGAGCAACGGCGCGCAGGCGTACTTCGGCCCCGCGTACACCACCGACGACGGTGACGGCGCCGTCACCGAGTTCACCGAGCCGCCGACGAACCCGCCGGCGGACGCCGTTCCGACGTCCTGACCACGGTGCTGTCGCCGGGTGGCCGGGTGCCGGCCGCCCGGCGACACGCACGTAGAGTGGCCGCCGGCAGACGAGCAACAGGAGATCCCGTACCCATGATCGAGCTGGAGACCGACCCGCCGGAGCGGGTGGACGGCCGGGCGGCGCGGGCCGAGCGGACCCGGGCCGCGATCGTGGAGGCGCACCTGGCCCTGATCGACTCCGGTGACCTGCGGCCCACCGGGGAACGGATCGCCGAGCGGGCCGGGGTGTCGCTGCGCACGCTCTGGACCAACTTCAAGGACATGGAGACGCTGTTCGCCGCGACCGGGCGGCGGGTCGGCGAACGGCAGGCCGCGCTCTGGCAGCCGGTGCCGCCGGAGCTGCCGCTGACCGCCCGGATCGCCGCGTTCTGCGACCAGCGCGCCCGGCTGCTGGAGGTGCTGGCGCCCTCGGCTCGCGCGTCGGCGCTGCGGGAGCCGTTCTCCCCGCAGTTGCGGCGCAACCGGGAGGCGGCGGTCACCCGGGTCCGGCAGGAGATCGAGGCGGTGTTCGCCCCGGAGCTGGCGCAGGCCGGGCCGGGGCGGGCGCAGTTGCTGGACGCGCTGACGGTGGCCGGCACCTGGTCTTCGTGGTCGATGATGCGCGACTCGATGGGGCTCGACGTGGAGGCCGCCCGCGCCGTGATGGCGCGCATGCTGGGCGCGCTGCTGGTCGACGCGATCGCCGCCGGCCTGCGCTGAGCGCCCCGCCGGCCTGCGCTGAGCGCCCCGGCGGCCGGTCAGGCGATCTCGCCGGTGGTGACCACCTCGCCGAGCTGGCCCAGCGTGCTCAGGTAGGCGTCGTGTAGCTCGTCGGTGGCCGCCGTGCACGCGTCGGAGACGGTGACGACGCGGTACCCGTTGTCGACCGCCTGGTAGGCGGTGGAGGCGACGGCCAGGTTCGTCGCGACGCCGGTGAACACGACGGTCCGCACGCCCCGGCCGCGCAGGATCAGGTCCAGTTCGGTGCCGGAGAATCCGCCGAGCCGGGTGGAGGTGACGACGACGTCGCCGGGCTGTCGCGCGACCTCGTCGACGATCCGGGTCTTCGGGTCGCCCTCCAGGAACGCCCCGCGCTCGGCGATCATGGCGAAGCTCGGGGTGTTGGCGATCAGGTCGGGATAGCCGGGCCGGTAGGCGACGCGGGTGAAGACCACGAGGCCGCCCGCCGCCCGCGCGGCGGCGGCGACCCGGGCCGCGTTCGCCGCCACGCCGTGCCGGGCCACCTGGCCGGCGAAGAACGGGCCGAAGACGCCGTCCGGGCTGACCACCTCGTGTTGCCAGTGGACGCCCACGACCGCGGTGTGTGCCCAGTCGATGCGCTGCATGTCGGTCCCGTCACGGTGCGGAGAGCTGCTGCGGCGCCAGCTCGTAGCGGCTCAGGCCGCCGGCGGCGGTGCTCCTGCCGAAGGCGTCCCGGCGTCCCCAGCGGCCGGGGACATCGAGCAGCGCCACGTAGTCGAGGCTAGCAGGCAGGGCGGGCCGGGCCACGAGATCGTCGCCGACCGGCCGGAGGCCGAGCATCGTCCGCAGGAGCAGCAGTGGCGCCCCGGCCGACCAGGCCTGCGGGCTGCACGCGGTCGGGTACCGGATCGGGTAGCGGGTCTCGGACCGGGCGTGCCCGGCGAACGCCTCCGGCAGCCGGCCGTCGTAGAAGGCCGCCGCGTCCAGGATGCCGGCCGCGATGCGGGCCGCCTCCTCGGCGTAGCCGTAGCGCCGCAGGCCCCAGGCGATGAACGAGTTGTCGAACGGCCAGATGGTCCCGACGTGGTAGCCCACCGGGTTGTAGCGGGCCTCGCCCTCGGCCAGCGTGCGGACACCCCAGCCGCTGAACATCGCCGGTGACATCAGGTGCCGCACCAGGGCCTCGGCCTTCGGCTCCTCGACGATGCCGCTCCACAGCAGGTGGCCGATGTTCGACGACAGGGCGTCCACCCGGCGGCCGTCGCCGTCCAGCGCCAGTGCCATGTACTCGCCGTCGTCGATCCAGAAGTCGTGGTTGAAGCGGCGCTTGAGGTCGGCGGCGTCCCGCTCCAGCCGGTCCGCGTACGCCGGGTCGTGCCAGATCTCGCGGGCCAGCCGGGCGGTGCGCACCTTCGCGTCGTACGCGTACCCCTGGAGTTCGCAGGTGGCACGCGGGAAGCCCGGCAGGCGGCCGTCGCGGTGGGAGATGCTGTCCCACGAGTCCTTCCAGCACTGGTTCTCCAGACCGTTCACCGGGTTGCGCCGCTCGTAGGAGACGTAGCCGTTGCCGGCCCGGTCGGCGTAGTGGTCGATCCAGTCGACGGCCGCCCGCGCCTCCTGCTCCACCGCGCGTACGAGGGCGGCGTCGCCGGTCCACCGCTCGTACTCGTCGAGCAGCACGAGGAACAGGGGAGTGGCGTCCGCGCTGCCGAAGTAGGGGCTGTGCGGTGTCTCGTCGAAGACGGTCAGCTCGCCGTAGCGCATCTCGTGCAGGATCCGACCCGGCTCCTCCTCCCGGAAGTCGTCGATCCGGCTGCCCTGTCGGAAGGCGAGCACGGTGAGCGTGGTGGCGGCGAGTTCGGGTGCGAACGGCAGCGCCTGGAGGCTGGTGAGGATGCTGTCGCGGCCGAACAGGCACATGAACCAGGGCAGCCCGGCGGCCAGCACACACCCGGTCCCGGCGAGGAACGGGCTGAACCGCAGCGCGGCCAGGTCGATCAGGCTCTGCCGGTAGGTGTTCTGCAACGGTCCCCAGCTGGTCTCCAGTCGCGGCGCCCGGTCCAGCCACTCCCGTAGTTCGCCTGCCTTGTTCCGCTCGGCGTCGGCGGCCCGTCCCGGCAGGCGCAGCCGCTCCAGACCGCGGGGCAGGGGGAGGTCCGGCTCGGCGGTCAGCCGGGTCTGCCACCGGCCGTGCGGTTCGATGTGCACGCGCAGCGTCAGGCCGTTCTCGTCCACCTCCGCCGGTGCCGTCGCGGACACGATCGTCTCGCGGCGGTAGCGTTCGCGCTGGTAACCCAGGACGAGTCGCGGGCCGTCGACCCGTCGGTAGTGCCGCCCCTCGCGGTTCGTCGTGCCCTCCTTGACCGCGAAGAGGTCCGCGAAGTCCGCGTCCACCTCGATCCGTACGGTCAGGTCGACGGGCAGCCGGTCGTTGTTGACCAGGAGCAGGTCCTCCTGGAGCCCGGTGTCGAGCCTGTGGGTCCGGCGCACCTCCAGCGTGCTGTTGACGTAGACGTCCTGACTGCCCGGAACCAGGTAGAACCGGTTCTCGAAGTACTGGATGTCGTCGATGGACAGCGTGCTGAGCGGCTCGCCGTCGATGGTGAGCTGCCACCGGGACAGCAGGCGGGTGTCGTGGGCGAACAGGCCGTGGGTGGCGTCGGCGGCCGGGACGATGTCACCCGCCCGGTCAGAGACCAGGAAGATCGTCCCGTCGAAGATGCCGACGTGGTCGTCACCCATCGTCGTCTCCCCGGTGTCGTTCCGGGCGCGAGCCGGGCGGGGAGGGGAACAGCCGGCGCACGGTCGCGAACAGCCGCGGGCTGCCCTCCACCTCGGCCTCGCCGCGCAGGACCGTGGTCAGGAAGTACGACTCGCCCCGCGCGATCCGGTCGAAGACGGCCCGGTCCGCCCGGACGACCGCGTCCCCACCGGTGGCCTGCCGCGCCGCGGTGACCTCGCCCCGGGCGATGGAGACCAGCCAGTGGTCGACCGACCCGTCATCGGCGAGGTCGAACCGGACGGTGCCCTCGTGGAGCGCTGTCAGCCCGCGCTGCCGGCGCTGCCCCAGGCCCCGGAAGAACTCTTCGGTGGCGTCGACCATCGGCCCTCCTTCCGATGGCGCTATTCCCCGCAGCGGGGCCTGTCGTCTCACCCGGAACGGGTGAAACCGGGGAGGCCGGGGATCTGGTCCTAGTCCTCGCGCAGGCGGCGCAGGATCCGGGCCAGCTCGGCCCGGTCGTCGGGCGTGAGCACGCCGAAGAACCGTTCCGCCTCGGTGGCCCGCGCCTGCCGGATCGCCGTGCCCACCCGCTCGCCCTCGGCGGTCGGGGCGACCAGCGTGGCCCGCCGGTCGGCCGGGTCGGGCCGGCGCTCGACCAGGCCGCGCTCCTGCAACCCGTCGACCACCTCGGTGGCCGAGCGCGGGGCGATGCGCAGGTGCTCGGCGAGCGCGCCGGGCCGCAGCGCGCCGTGACGCATCAGCACGCCGAGCGCCCGCGCCTGCCCGGGGCTGATCTCCCACGGTTCGAGCGCGCCCTTGGTCTGGTGCCGCAGCCGGCGGGTCACCGCCCAGAACGTCTCGGCCAGGCTCTCGTCGCTGCCGCTCACGGGGAATACGGTAACAGGCTTTCGTGTTGTTCCCTCATGTTGAGGTAACCTCAGCATCGTCCCCCGCCCCCCGCATGAGGAGCACCCTTGGATCGCATCCCCGACGGCCGCCGTGACGGCCGGACCGTTTCCCCCGCCGAGAAGGCCCAGGCCCGCTCGGTGTCCCTGCGCCGCATCGGCGGTCTGTTCACCGCCCACCGCGGCCCGCTCGCCACCGTGGTGGCGATCATCGTGGCGTCCTCGATCATCGCGATGGCGACGCCGTTCCTGCTGCGTACCGTGATCGACAAGGCCCTGCCCGAGCGTGACCTGACGCTGCTGGCCTGGCTGGTCGCGGGCATGGTCGCGGTCGCCGCGGTCACCGCCGTGCTCGGCGTCGCGCAGACCTGGATCTCCACCCGCGTCGGTCAGCAGGTCATGCATCGGCTACGCACCGACGTCTTCGCCCACCTCCAGCGGCAGTCGATCGGCTTCTTCGTGCGTACCCGCACCGGCGAGGTCCAGTCGCGCATCACCAACGACATCGGCGGCATGCAGGCGGTGGTCACCTCCACCGCCACCTCGATCGCCGCCAACCTCACCACAGTGGTCGCCACCACGATCGCCATGCTGGCGCTGAGCTGGCGGCTCACGCTCGTCTCGGCGGTCGTGCTGCCGCCCGCGCTCTGGCTCACCCGCCGGGTCGCCCGGCTGCGCCGGGAGATCACCGCCCAGCGTCAGCGCGAACTCGCCGACCTCACCGTGACGATCGAGGAAGGGCTGTCCGTGAGCGGCGTCCGGCTGGCCAAGACGCTCGGCACCGGCCCGGCCCTGGTCGACCGGTTCACCGCCTCCTCGGCCCGCCTGGTCGACCTGGAACTGCGCTCCGAGCTGGCCGGACGCTGGCGGATGGCCGCCATGAGCATCGTCTTCGCCGCCATCCCCGCGGTGATCTACCTCGGCGCCGGGCTGCCCGGCACCGCCGGCACGCTCACCATCGGCACGCTCGTCGCGTTCACTGCGCTGCAGGGCAACCTGTTCCGGCCGCTGATGGGGCTGCTCAACGTGGGCGTCACGCTCACCGCGTCCCTCGCCCTGTTCGCCCGCATCTTCGAATACCTCGACCTGCCCGTCGAGGTCGCCGAGCCGGACCGCCCGGTCCCGCTGGACCCGGCCACCGCCCGCGGCCACCTGCGGATCGAGGACGTCACCTTCAGCTACCCGGGCAGCGACACCGCCGCCCTGGCCGGCGTCAGCCTGGACGTCCCGGCCGGCACCAGCCTCGCCCTGGTGGGGGAGACCGGGTCCGGCAAGAGCACGCTCGCCGCGCTGATCAGCCGCCTGCACGACCCGGACGCCGGCCGTATCACCATCGACGGGATCGACCTGCGCGACCTGCGCCCGGCCGACCTGGCCGCCGTCGTGGGCGTGGTCAGCCAGGAGACGTACCTGCTGCACGGCACCGTGCGGGACAACCTCCGGTACGCGCGCCCGGACGCCACCGACGCCGACATCGAGGCCGCCGCCCGCGCCGCCCGCATCCACGACCTCGTCAGCGCGCTGCCCGACGGGTACGACACCATGGTCGGCTCACGCGGCCACCGGTTCTCCGGCGGCGAGCAGCAGCGCCTCGCGATCGCCCGGACCCTGCTGCGCGACCCGCGGATCCTGGTGCTGGACGAGGCGACGAGCGCGCTGGACACCGAGACCGAGCGCGCGGTCCAGCGGGCGCTGGACGAGCTGGCCCGGGGCCGGACCGTGGTGACCATCGCGCACCGGCTCTCCACGGTCCGCGACGCCGACCGCATCGCCGTGCTCGACCACGGCCGGATCGTCGAGTCCGGCACCCACGACGCGCTGCTGGACCGGCGCGGCCGCTACGCCGCTCTGGTTGGCTGACCGTAGGCCCGCGCGGCGCCGCCTCTGCCGCCGGACCCGCCGTCGGTGTCGGACGCGCTGCCGCTGCCGGGCCCGCCGTTGCCCGGTCCGTCCGCGCCGATGCGGGACGCCAGGTCCAGGGCGGCTCGGATCGGGTCGCCCGACCAGCGGCTGGCGAACGCCTCGTGCAGCCGCCACCCGGCCCGGATCAACGTGCGCTGCCGCTCCAGATGCGCCGCAACCCCGTCCGGGTGCACCGCGCAGACCACCCCGACCGCGTCGGAGTCCGTGCCCACGCAGAGGTCGACGCGCCACCGGCCCACCGGATAGCCGGGCCGCACCGGCAGCCCGAGCCGGCGCAGCTCCTCCGCCAGCTCCGCCTCCGGTGCGGCAGGCGGCCGGCCCGGGTAGGCCAGGAAGTCACCCACCAGGCCCTCCGGTGAACGCAGCGAGGTGACCACCGCCAGCCGTCTCCGAGCCCGGGTGACCAGCACGTTGAACAGGTTCGGCCCGGCGGCGAACCGGTGTCGCGACGGCGGATCGTCGTCCACCAGCCCGAGCGACGCGATCACCACGTCCGCCTCGCTGCCCTGCAACCCGTGCACGGTGCCCGACCGCAGCCCGAGACGCTCGATCTCGTCGACGTCGTACGCGGCCAGCAACGCCGTCTCGATTGCGTCCGCCTGCGCGCGGAACGGGCTCACCACGGCGATCCCGCCCGCCGGGGGAGCGTCGGCGAACCGCCGTACGAGGTCGAGGACGGCGGTGACCTCGGCCTGGTTGACCCCGTCGACCACGCTCGCCCCGTCCACTGTCACCACGTCGATGACGTCGGCGCGCTCGTTGCGCGGATGCCGGGTGACCAGTTCCAGCCGATCGCCGTAGAACCGGCGCGCGGAGAACCCGATCAGGTGCGGCACGGACCGGTGGTGCTCTCCCAGCCAGGTGACCGGGGCGGCGCCGGCGGCCACGTCGAAGGCGCTGGAGCGGCGGACGTCGAGCCGGTCGCCGAACCGGTCCAGACCGTGCCGGCGCAGGGTGGCGACCACGTCCACGTCGGCCACGAACGACACGAACCGCAACTGGCGGGGGTCGCCGGCCACCAGCGCACGCCGCGCCCGGGCCAGCGCCGGCGCCGCCCGCAACTGGTCGATGTGCGCCGCCTCGTCCAGCACCACCAGGTCGAACATCCCGGGCACCGGGGGCAGCAGGTCCTCGACGTCGGTGACAGTGCCCACCCAGAGCGGCAGCGCCCGTACCAGCGCCTGGGCGTCCAGCCCGGCCAGCAGTTCGCGGCGGCGGTTCCGCCCGGCCCGCAGCGCGGCGGCCAGTCCACCGGTGGCGCGCCGCGCCGCGTCGCTCCACCGATGCGCGCTCGTCGCCCGGTGGCGCATCGCCGTTCCGACGGCCTCCGCGAGCGCGGCTTCCGCCGTCGTCAGGGCACGCCACGCAGCGGCCAGATCGGTCCCGCCGGTGGCGGCCAGCCGCGCCGCCGCCCGTACCGCGCCCGCCGCGTCCAACGCGGTGCGCAGCCGCTCCACGGGTACGTTGTCGCCGCTGAGCCGGCGTAGCCGCCTACCGGCGCGGGCCCGCTGCCAGTGCCGCCACCAGCCGTCACCGGACGCCGTGGCCGCCGACAGCGCGGACCGGACCGCGTCCAGGTCGACCTCCGGGTCGAACAGGCGGGGCACGTCCCGGCTCAGCGCGGGCAGCAACGGCTGCCAGTCGGGCAGCGCGGCGGCGCGGCGCTCCTCGTCGAGGGCGACGCCGATCCCCTCGGACAGGGCGGCCACCCGGTCGCGGGCGGCCGCCACGGCGGCGTCGGCGTCGCGCAGTGTGGCGTCGTCAGTTCCGGCGGCCGCACCGCCGGCCAGGTCGGCGGCGATCGTCTCGCGGCGCTCGGCGTCGCCGAACAGCACCGGCGCCGGGCCGCTGTGCCGGCGCAGCAGGTCACCGAGCACGTCGGCGGCGTGCACCGACTGGGTGGCCACGAGCACCGACCCGCCCCGGTCCACGGCGTCCAGCGCGGCGGCGACCAGGGCGTGGCTCTTGCCGTTGCCCGGCGCGCCCGAGACGACCACGACCGGCTCGGTACGGGTCCGCCGCACCAGTTCACGCTGGGCCGCGTTCAACGGCAGCGGCGACAGCACCTCGGCATCGGTGTCGTCGCCCTGGGCGTCGGTGCCGCTGGGCGTGGAGTCGCCCCGGCCGGTGTAGAGCCGGCTCAGCGCCGTGTCGGCCAGTCCGGGCCGGGCCGCCCAGGCGAGCAGTGTGTCGCGTAGCCGGCCGGCCAGCACGTCGCGGGTGGTGAACAGCGCCGCGGCGGCGACGCCGACCAGTTGGTCGTCGTCGATGCGGCGGGGTGGCCGCGCCTGCACCGTCACCGGTTTCAGACCGGCGGCTTCGGCGGCGGCGGTGATCCACGCCTTGGTGCCGGGCGCGCCGAGCCAGCCCGGCCCGGCCAGCCCTGGGGCGGCCTCCAGCCGGCCGGCGAGATCCCGGTCCTCGACGAGCGAGGTCAGTTCCAGGTCTCCGGCGGGCACGATCCGGTAGCTGCGGCTGGTGCGCTCCAGGCGTACCGGCTGGGCCAGCAACGGCACGCGGACCCGGCGGCGGCCACCGTCGAGGTCGGCCGCGCCGATGACGAAGGCCAGGCCCCGGCGCAGGATCCGCTGGTCGCGGTGCAGCGCGTCCAGCGCCGCCAGGCGGTCCAGCGTGGCGTCGCGCGGCGCGCGGTCGGGCTCGGCCAGCCAGATCAGCGGACGACCGGCGCCGGAGACGTCGAAGATCCGCTCGGCGCCGGCCGGTGCCAGGTCGGCGAGCGCGGTGAGGATCGTGGCCGCCTCCATGGCCCGCGATTCTGCCGTACGCGCGCCCGGCCCGGCCACCGCCGACCCCGCGCCCGCGGATGACCGGATGTAGAAAACTTTTGCTCTGACATTCATGCGTGTAGCTATTTACCCGACCCCGGGGTCGCCCTAGCATCGATCTACATCGTTGTCGATGAAGAGGAGAGGCGATGTCCCTGACGTTCACCGCTGCCCGGATGCGCGTGCCCGCGATACTCACTGTCGCCGTCGTCGCGGGCACGATGCTCGGTGTGCAGCCCGCGCAGGCCGCCCGGCCGGGCTTCCGGATGCCGTTCCTGTGCGGCCAGACCTGGCAGGGCAACAACTGGAACGGGCACAGCCCGGCCCACGCCATCGACTGGAACCACTACGACGCCAACGGCAGCCCGGACGACCTCAACCGCCGGACGGTCGCCAGCGCCGCCGGCACCGTGCTCGAGTCGTACTACTCCACCACCTCCGGCTACGGGAACACCATCGTCATCGGGCACGGCGACGGCTGGCGCACCCGGTACGCCCACCTCAACTCACGCGCGGTGGCCGCCGGTGACACCGTGAAGCGCGGCGACGTCATCGGCCGGGTCGGCGCGACGTCGGCGAAGTACGACCTCAGCCCGCACCTGCACTACGAGCAGATCCACAACGGCAGCGTGGTGGTGGCCGTCGTGCAGGGCGTGACCTGGTCAGACGGGCTGAAGCGCAACCAGAAGAGCACCAACGGCTGCTGAGCCGGGGCGTCAGTCGCCGGGCCGAAAACCCGATCTGCAACACGTGATTCGCGGAGCGTCAATGGGTAGAGTGGCGCGGTGCGCGGTGGGGTGCAGGCTCAGGTGCCGGTGCTGTACGTCGACGACGTCGACGCGGCCGGCCGGTTCTACGCGTTGTTCGGCTACACCGGGCGGCCCGGAGCGGCCGGCCGGACGCCCCTGCGCTGCGGCGACCTGACGCTGCTGCTGGTCGAGGGCACCCCGGTCCCGGCCGCGCTGTACCTCCATGTCGACGACGTCGCCGCCACCGCCGAACGCCTGGCAGCAGCCGGTCACCCCGTCGACCACGTGCCGGGAGGGGAGTGCCGCACCGTCGATCCCGACGGCAACACGATCCTGTTCACCAGGCCGTGCGTCGTGCCCGCCCCGCCCGCCGACCCGGACGGGCGGCCCGCGCCGGTTCGCCGGGCCGCCCAGGTCGCGGCCCGGCGTGACGGCGCCCCCGGGCACTGCCAGATCGGCGGGCCGCGGGGCGAGCCCTGTGTCGAGCCGGCCGAGGTCAAGCTCGCCGACTCGTGGGGCGACACGGCGTGGGGCTGCCTGACCCACGCCGACGAGACCCTGGTCAACGCGCGCGGCGCGTTCCTGGCCACCGAGGACGCCACCGGGCTCGCCGCGTACCTGGCCGCCCGCCGGACCCGCCCCGACGGGGCCGCCGTCGCGGGCTGACCGTCCGGGCTCAGACCCGGGGCGGCTCCGGGCCGTCCGGCCGGGGTGGCCGCTGTCCCGGGGCCGGGCGCGGCGCGGGTGGGGGGAGCAGCGGCTCCAGCGGGGTGAACGACTCCACCGGCCCGTCCGGCCGCGACCCACGCCGCGCCCGTCCCGCCGGCTCACTCCCGTCGGCCGGCGCGGTCGTGGCCGCCGGCCCGCTCGTGCCGGCCCCTCGTGTCGCGGGCGGCCCATCCGGCGGGCGGTCGCGCCGCTCACGTTCCTCGGCGTACTCGGCGCGGCGGCGGGCCAGGTCACGCTCGCACTCCAGCGCGATGCGCTGCTCCCAGTACGGCTGGAGCAGCTTGCGCACCCGCTCGTCCAGGTGCACTGTGACGTCCGGCTCGCAGGCGAACGTCACCTCGCCGCGCGCGTACGTCCAGGGTGGTGGGTCGTCCTCGGCGAGCGCGGCGGTCAACGCGGCGTGCAGGTCGCGCGGACGGTGCGGTGGCACCTCTGCCGCGCACCGCACCGCCAGCCGGTGCAGGCGCTGCGCGGCCTGTTGCTGGAAGTAGTCCACGTACCAGCCGAACAGCTCCGGCCGGGCCGAGTCCGACGACCAGGTGTAGGTGGCGCGGACCAGGAACACGTACACCTGCCCCTGCGCCGGCACCGTGAGCGGCTCCGGGGTGCGCCTGTCGACGGTGGTCACCGGCGTCGGTGGTTCCTCGGTCCACCACAGTTGCCGCAGCGTCGGCTGCGCGCCGTCCCAGAACCGCCGGGTCCGCACCCGCGCCGCCTCGCCGAGCGCCCGCGCCCGTCCGGCCCAGCGCCGCCGCCGGCTGTCCACCGGCGCGCCGGGCTTGGGCCGGCCGTCGCCCGGCCCGGGCTCCTCCGGCACCGCGGTCATCGCACCCCCTCCATGCCGGACGGCAGCACCGCGTCCCGCGGCGTCACCGGGACGCGCGGGCCGTCGGGCGAGGGGTGGCCGGATCGCCGTGGCGGTCCGCGAACAACGCTAACAACCCCGGCCGGTGTACGCGCGCAGCCGCGCGCACGGCGCCTCCGCCCGGCCTGCTGACCGATCGGACGAGCCGCCTCGTAGTCCTATCCGTGGGACTCGACCGGCGTCGGTCCCGTTCACGGGACCGACCATCCAGAGTCGATCGGCACACCTTGATCCGTGTTCGAAGCGCTTCGTAGCGTGAAGCTCCGCGATCCTTCGGGGGAGGGCCAGACCGCATGGGCGTAGACGCTCGCCACACCGCCGGCCGCACCGTGCACTACCTGCGGTCCCTCGCCGAGCGGCAGTACGACCGGGTCTGGACCCCGGACTTCCTGCACCTCACCCCGGACGTGCAGGGCTTCGCCGTGTTCCACCGCGGCGGCCTGGTACTGGTCTACGGCGCGGTGTCGCCGGACGACCCGGCCCGCTGGGTCTTCCGGATGGCGTGCGTGGCCGGCGCCGACGTGCCGGACATCTCCGGGGCGATGGCCTGGGCGAACATCAGAAACCGGCTGGCCGGGGCCGGGCGCTACTACTGCGTCGTGAAGGCCGACCAGAGCGCCTGCCACGTGGTGTTCGCGCTCGACCTGCGCAGTCCACTGCTCGACGACGTCACGGCCCCGGACGCGCAGGCGGCGCGGGAACTGCTGCACTTCTCGCTCGCGGTGTGCGTGCACAACGCCGTGGCCGACTTCCGCGACCTGGCGTCGTATCTGCCGGCGCGGCCCCTCGCCCCGACCGAGATCGACGCCTGGACCCTGTTCGCCGGCACCCAAGACTGATGGTCTACGTGCGGTTGGAAGCGCTTGGCGTGATCCGGCGGCACCGAGGCAAGGGCATCTTCATCGCCGATCCGAGAGTTTGGGCCGCAGCCATTGGGGGTCGATTCCGTCCGACCGGCATCCACACTGCGCAGTCGCCGGTCGTGTCGAGCTCAATACGAGCCGCCAACCCGCGATAGCGTGGTGATCCACAGAATTCAGGCGGGATGGCGGTTCATGAACGTGCTGGAGATCCTGGCGACGCAGTTACCCGCTCTGCTCGGTGTCCTGGTCGGTACTGTGGGCACGATGCTCGCCACGGGCCTGAACGAGCGAACCCGGTGGCGCCGGACGCAGACGGTCAGGTGGGACGAGCGGCGTCTAGACGCATATGTGGAATTGACGAAAGCGGTCAAAGAGATCCACGCCGTGGCCACCCGAATGCTCGGAGAGCATCGGCCTAACGCGAGGCGACCGGCGATGGACCGGAACGAAGGACTGGCTCGGCTGGCGGAGGCGGACGTCCGGCATACCCTGGCCTGGGAGGCGGTGCTGCTCCTTGGTGATGAGATCACCGTCCGCGCTGCTGCTGAGTGGCGGCACGCCGTGCGCGACATCGAGTCGGCGGCGCGTGCGCTTCCCCTTCCCCCAACGGACGTATCGGGGATGATTCATCGGGCCGACGTCGGTCGTGACGGCTTCTACCGGGCAGCGCGGCAGAGCCTCGGTGTCCGCGGGGGGGCGGTGGAGCAGGTGAGGCGCCTACTCCCGAAGGCCGGTAGAGCGACCCCTGCGGTGTTGTTGCAGCGCCAGTCCTCGGCCCTGGATTCAAGCGACGTTCGGCCATCCAGTTAAGGAGGACCTTCGACAACGGGCCGACGAGGACTCGGTGCGGAGCGCTGGTGGCTCTGCCTGACGTGCCGTGTGGTGGCGCATCTCTGTTGCCGGGCGAAGAAATCGACGCAGCAACATTTATGGATGTTCGGATGGTGTCGGCGCGTCGATCGTCCTGGTCGGATGGCGGAACGGACATCGCTGTTCGACGATGACAGGAGGGACCGTGCGCACACCATCCCGTGCGTTGACGGGGACCACCGCGCTGCTGCTGGCAGCCGGTCTGGTCCTGACCGCCGCCGGCGGCGGCCAGGCGGCACCCCGGGAACAGACCCGAACCCAGGCGCCACCCGACCACCTGCCGGGCGACCGGCACGACACCAAGGCCCAGGACAACCGCAAGGGCCGCGTCGCCGCCAGCGACCGGCAGCGGGACCGGGCCGCCGCGCTCGGCGCGCGCGTGCGCTGGTCCGACTTCGGTACGCCCGCCACGCTCACCTCGACCGGCAAGCCGCTCGCCACCGGTCTGCCCGCCGACCCGGCCGCCGCCGCGCGCGCGTACGTGGCCGCCAACCGGGACGTGCTGGGGCTGACCGCCGAGGGCGCCGCCGCGCTGGAGCTGCTGACGGTGGCGCCGATGGGGCAGGGCGCGACGGTGCTGTTCCGGCAGCGCTTCGGCGACCTGCCGGCCGCCGTCGACGGCATGCTCTCGGTCGGCGTACGCGACGGAGCGGTGTGGCACGTCAGCTCCTCGCTGGCCCGCGACGCCGGTACGCCGGCCCCGGCGACGATCAGCGCCGAGCAGGCCCGCAAGGCTGCCATCGCGGACGCCGGCCGCGCCGACGCGCAGGTCGTGCGTACCTCGTTGGTCGCGGTGCCCACCGCGGACCGTGGGCCGCGCGCGGCGTGGGAGGTGGTCCTCGGCGCGGACACCACCGGCGCGGACCCGGCCGCCTACTCCACCTACGTGGACGCCCGCGACGGCGCCGTGCTGGTACGCGAGGACCTGATCGACCACGCCGCGGACCACCCGTCCTGGGAGGTCTTCCCGAACTCGCCCCGGGTCGACAGGTCCTCGGTCGACACCCGCAAGCGGTGGTGCGCCGTCCCGGCGCGCGGCTGCGCCGAGGTGGTGGGCGTGCCCGGGCACCCGGCCTGGGACGTGGACCCGGCGACCGGTGAGTCCACAAACACGACCAAGGGCAACAACGCGATCGCCGTGCAGAACTGGTTCAGCAACGACCCGTTCAGCGTCGGCACCGAGACCGCCACGCCCCGCCCGGACCGCAGGTACGACTACCCGTGGACGAACCAGTGGCAGGAGCAGCGCTGCAACCCGGAGGTGTTCACCTCGCCGCGCGCCAACGACATCGACGCGGCGCGGGCGAACCTGTTCGCGATGCACAACCGGATGCACGACTGGACGTACCACCTCGGGTTCACCGAGGAGACCTGGAACATGCAGCAGGACAACCTCGGCCGCGGCGGGCTCGGTAACGATCCCGAGCAGGGCAACGCCCAGGCCGGTGGCGTCAGCGGCGGCCCGCCGACGTTCCCGGCCCGCAACAACGCCAACCAGATCACCCCGCCGGACGGCGTCGCGCCGACCACCAACATGTACCTGTGGCAGCCCACCGCCGGCTCGTTCTACGCGCCCTGCGTCGACGGCGACTTCGACATGTCGGTGATCGCCCACGAGTACGGCCACGCGGTCACCAACCGCATGATCGCCGGCCCGAGCGCCGGGGTCAGCACGCCGCAGGGCATGAGCGAGAGCTGGTCGGACCAGCTCGCGGTGGAGTACCTGTTCGAGCACGGGTACGCCGCGCCCGGCCGGCGCGGCTTCACCATCGGCGAGTACACCACGCAGGACCCGAACGCCGGCATCCGCAACTACAACATGAGCGACAGTCCGCTGAACTACAGCTCGCTCGACTACGACTTCGTCGGCCTCCAGGTGCACGCCTCCGGCGAGGTGTGGAGCGCCACCAACGCCGACATCCGCGCGGCCATGATGCGCCGCTGGGGCAGCGGCACCCCAGCGATCCAGAAGGCGTGCGCGACCGGTGCCCGCGACGTGACCGCCTGCCCCGGCAACCGGCGCTGGATCCAGCTGGTCTTCGACTCGTTCCTGCTGATGTCGGTCAGCCAGGTCAGCATGGTCGACGCCCGGGACGCGATGCTCGCCGCCGACCGGATCCGCTTCGGCGGCGCCAACCAGGAGCTGCTCTGGAACGCGTTCGCCAAGCGCGGCCTGGGGGAGGGCGCGGCCAGCGTAGGCCACACCGACCCGGACCCCACCCCGGGCTTCACCTCCCCGTACGCCCGGGAGGGCTCGCTGCGGCTCCTGCCGATCGGTGAGCGCGGGCCGGTGGCCGGTGCGCAGCTGTTCGTCGGGCGCTACCAGGCGCGGGCCGTGCCGGTCGCGGACACCGACGCGGCGACCCCGCTGACCGACCGGGTCGACCTGGTGCCCGGCACGTACGAGTTCGTGGTGCGGGCCCCCGGCTACGGGCACACCCGGATCGGCCCGGTGACGGTCAAGGCGGGCCAGAACCGGACGCTGCCGGTGACGTTGCGACCCAACCTGGCCTCGGCGACCACCGGCGCGACGGTCGCCGGTGACGGGATCAACCTGCCGCAGATCGCCGACGACGACGAGGCCACCAACTGGGCCTCACTCGGCGCGCCGGTCGCCGGCCGGCAGGTCACCGTCGACCTGGCCGGCGGCGTGCAGCAGGTACGCCGGGTGCAGGTCAGCGCGATGCTGCGCCCGGCCGTCACCGGTGACGCGGACGCCGGCACCCAGAGCCGGTACTCCGCGCTGCGGCAGTTCCGGGTCCTGGCCTGCACCGCGCAGGGACCGGTGACGTGCGCCGACGCGGCGGACTTCCGGCCGGTCTACACCAGCAAGCCGGACGCCTTCCCGTCGGTGGCGCCGCGTCCCCGGGCACCCGAGCTGATCATGCGGTCGTTCGACATCCCGCGCACCACCGCCACGCACCTGCGTGTCGAGGTGCTGACCAACCAGTGCACCGGCGCGCCGGACTACGCCGGTGAGCAGGACGACGACCCGCGGGCGGCGACGGACTGCGCCACCGCCAGCCCGCAGGCGCAGAACGTGCGGATCGCCGAGTTCCAGGCGTACACGCGCTAGCTCCCACGCGGCGGGTGCGGACGGGCGGGTCGTCCGTCCGCACCCGCCGTCGTGTGTTCACGCGGGATTCGGGATGCCGTCGCCGGATCGGGGCTGTACCGCGGGCAGGATCCTCGACAGACTGAGCATCGATCGACCATCAATGTCGATCGATGCGCTGTCGTCCCGTTCAAGGAGGATCCCTTGACCCCGTTCCGCGCCGCCGTCACCCGCGTACGCCGCGCCCTCGCCGCGTCCGCCCTGGTCACCGCCGTGGCCGCCGCCGCGCTCGTCGCCCCGTCCACCGTGTCCACCCGGCTCGCCGAACCCGCGGCGGCAGCCGTGTACGGCTCCTGCACGCAGTCCCGCTGCGCGGACGCGCGCACCGCCCGGTCCGGCTGGTCGGCCAAGAGCTTCCCGACCAGCCGCGGCTGGTACTCGTGGAGCGGCGGCACCTGCAACTTCGCTGGCGGCCGGTTCTACAACTACGAGGGGCAACTCCCCACCGGCGCGACCTACTACGAGTACGACGTCTACCCGCGCGCCTGCAACGCCTCCCGGGACGCGTACCGGATCGTGGTCAACAAGAGCACCGGGGCGACCTGGTTCTCACCCGACCACTACGCCAACTTCTACCGGCTCTGAGCAGCCTCGACGCCGGCCGGGGTCACCCCGGCCGGCGCCGTCGGGAAAGGACGGAAACATGGGCGCGGCGTCCCCGCATGCACCGGCCTGGCTCGTGTACGACGGCGCGTCGCCCGAGCCGGACGGCGGCGCGGCCGTACCCGGCTCGGGCGGTGACCCGCAGTCGGGTGGCGGGGCGCTGCCGGGCGGCGTGCTGATGTCCGGCGAGCAGGCCCGCACCCGCGCCGGGTTGCACGAGGCGCTGGCCGGGGCGCTGGCGCTGCCCGGCTGGTACGGCCGCAACTGGGACGCCCTCGCCGACGCGCTCGCCGACCGCCTCGACGCCGGTCCGCTGACGGTGGTCGTGTCCGATGCGGCGGACCTGCTCGCCGACGAGCCGCCCGCCCATCTCGGCACGCTGCTCGACGTGCTCGGCGCGGTCGCCGCCGGTGGTCACGAGACGCTCCGGGTGGTGCTGCGCGACGACACGGAACGGCTGTCCGCCCTGCGCGACCGCGTCGCCGCGGTGCTGGGCGGACGGGTAGGCGGCCCACCCGCCACCGGCTGACCCGGCGACCCCCGCGCCGACCTCGAACGTGCCGCCCAGACGCCTGAAATCAGCGAGCGATCAAGGAGTTTGCGTCCGGATCCGGCCCCCACAGTGACCCAAACTCCTTGATCAACGCCGAGCGGGCCGGGCGGTGATCATGAAGTTGGCCGGGGTGGGGAGCGCTCTCCGGGCGGTCAACTTCATGATCAGCGGGGTGGGGCCGGGCGGGGCGGGGCGGGGCGAGGGCGGGGAGGGTGCGGGGGCGTCAGCCCGGGGGGTCGAGGATGGCGCTGAAGCGCTCCTCGGCCAGGTCGAGCTGGGCGAGGATGTGTTGCTTGACCGACGCCGACAACGGCGTGTCCGGCCGGGCGACCAGGTCGCGGAAGACCGGCACCAGCGGACGGTACTTCGTGGCGGCGCGGGCCACCTTCGGCCCGACCGTGTGGATCACGCCCACGCCGTTGTCGGTGAAGTCGGACACCTTGATCACCCGGGCCCAGGGCTCCCGTTCGAGACTGGCCGCCACGTGTTCCCGGTACTGCTCGTCGCGGTCGCGGTCCGGGTCGTACGCCGGGTTGGTGACCGCCGCGACCAGCCGGGCGACCCGTGCCCCGAACCGGTCGGACAGCGCGGCGAGCGCCGCCGGGGTCGCGTCCGCGCCGGAATCGGGGTCGAGCCCGGCGAGTTCGGCGGGGTGGTCCTCGACCGCGTCGTGCAGCAACCCGGCGACGATCACGTCCACGTCCCGCACCTGGTAGTGGTGCATCAGCCGGATCGACACCCGCAGCAGGTGGTTGAGGTACGGCTCGCGTACCCGCCGGTCGTCGCGGTGCAGGTCGGCGGCCAGGTCGAGGGCCTCGGTCAACCGCCCGCGGTCGGCCTCGTCGAACGCCTCGATCTCCAGCCGGAACCGGGCCAGCAGGCCGGGCTCACCGTGGATCTCGGTGATCGCGTGCATCGGCATGGTGGCGAGGTACGCGGGGAACTCCATGCGTCCCTTATAGCTGATCTTCGCTAGGTTGGGGGACCGCCGGGCCGCTCACGTCGCGGGTGAGGTGCTTGACCAGGCGTACGCAGGTGCCCTCCGGCGTGCCGACGATGGTGGCCTCGTCCATCACCCGCGCCATGATCAGCCGCCCGCGGCCCCGGTCGCCGGTGTCGTCGCCGTCGGCCGGGCGCCAGCCGCCGTGGTCGCGTACCTCGATCTCCAGCCGGTCGCCGCGCAGCTCGGCTCGCAGCGTGGTGATCCCCTCCGGGGCGAAGCGGTAGCCGTGCTCGATGGCGTTGGCGCACGCCTCGCCGGTGGCGATGAGGACGGTGTCGACGTCCCAGTCGCCGACGCCCTGGGCGTGCAACCAGGCGCGCAGCCGGTCCCGCGTGCCGGCGAGCCGGGCCGGGTCGGCCGGCAGATCGATGGTGAGGACCGGGCCGACGTCGCCGGATGTCTCACCCGTCACGTCCGGCCCTCCGTCCCGTGCCCGTCCCCGGACCTGGGCGCCCACTCGCGCTGTCACCGCCTGATTCTCACCCTGTTGTCCCCGGTGGCCGCCGATTCATTCCCCCGGCGGCGATGTCCGTCAAAGGTGATCATTGCGCATCGGCGGCGGTGTGTCAGCCGGCGGCCCGGCGCGGCGCATCGGTCCCGGGCCGGCGAACCCTTCAGGGGACGCCGGCCCGGGACGAGCGGGCGGTCACCCCGACGGCGTCGGGGCGGTACGCGTGCGGGCCCGGGGGCAGGTCAGAGCGGCAGCCGCCCGGCACCGGCGAAGGCGTCGACGGCGAGGGGGACCAGTGGGGCCGGCAGCGGCCGGGCGGCGCGCAGCGTGGGCGTCCATCCGGCGTCGCCGCCGAGGTCCGGGTCGTGGGCGGCGTTGTACGCGGCGAGCAGGCTCACCGGCCGGGGCAGGCGGTCGCCCTGCCGGACCCAGCTGCCGCGCTCGGTGAGGGCGGTGCCGCCCCAGTCGTAGAGCAGGTCGGCCGGGGCGGTGTCGCCGGTGAGCGTGAAGAAGTTGTTCTCCGCGTACAGGGCGGACTGCACGCCGACGCCGAGGGCGTACGCGAAGCCGGGCCCGCCGAGCCGGTAGTGGTTCTCGTGCACGTCGACCCGGCCGAACCGCACCCGGGGCAGGCGTTGCAGAGTGCCGTCGAACAGGTTGTGCCGCACGGTGACGTCGAGCCGGCCCACGTCCGGTCCGACGGTGTTCGACGAGCCGATGAGCATGACCTTGTCCCGGCCGGTGAACCGGTTCCACGAGACGGTGACCAGGCTGGCGGTGTGCGTGACGTCCACCGAGCCGTCGTGCACCTGCCAGGGCCGCCCGAAGTAGACGGGCTGGGCGCTGTCCGGGTTGTCGCCGTCGGTGAACGTGTTGTGGTCGATCCAGACGTGTTCGCTGCGCCGCACCGAGATCTGGTCGTACTGGGAGTTCCAGTTGCCTTCGTCGCCGTCGGTGGGGGACCAGGCGGGGAAGCAGTCGCGGGCGTCGGTGAACTCGATGTTGCGCACGATGACGTTGTCGACCCGGTCGATCATCAGCGTCAGGCCGGTGAGCCGGGCGCCGCGCAGGCCGACGATCGTCGTGTTGGAGCCGACGTTGATCTGGGTCTGCCGGGTCTGGGCGGCCACCGACCGCACCCGGGCGGCCTCCAGCGGCCCGCTCGGGCTCACCCGCCCCCAGGTCGCCGGGTCGTACGCGGCCAGGTAGGCGGGCAGCGAGTACTCCGGGTCGGCCAGGTCGGCGCAGTCCAGCGGCGTGCCGTCCGGGCCTTCGAAGCCGTCGATTGTTCCGGCCACGTACACGATCTTGGCGGTGGTGTCGGCGGCGTTCGTGGCGTTGTCGCCGCCGAGCGCGGCGACCAGCTCGGCCCGGGTACGCACGACGTGCACCCGGTCCGGCGCGGCGGCCGACCCGCCGGTGGTGCCGGTGCCGGCGGCGGCCCAGCCGTCGTTCGCGGCGAGGGCCTGGCGGCCGATCAGCTCGGCGGCCCGGGACGGCTTGCCGGGCGCGGCCGGTGCGGGCGCGGCGGTGGTGAGGACGAGCGCGGCGGTCAGCGCCGCGACGACTGAGGTTCGGGTACGCATGACTCGTTCCGTTCTCCTGGAGGGACATTCACTGCGCGGCCAGGTCCACCACGTACGGCGTGACCGCCCACGGCACGCCCGCCTCGGACGGCAGCGCGCCGCTCTCCGCGGCGGCCCGCAGCACCGCGCCGACGCCCCGCACCATCCGCACCCGCTGCGGGCCGTCGCCCGCCACGCGCACCAGGTCCCCGCCGAGCAGCGTGGGTCGGGGGGCGTCCCGCAGCGCGTCCAGCACCGCGGTGAACGGCTCGGTACGCGCCGGCGGCGCGATCAGCGGCGTGCCGTCGGCGCGGTGGTCGAGCAGGTTCGCCAGCAGCCCGCGGCGGCCGGGCACCGGGCGCGGGACGTCGTCGCCTGGTAGCCGCAGCCGGTCGGTCGGGTACTCCAGCACCGCCCGTCCCCGTTCCCCGGTGACGAGCACCTCCCCGGGGACGTGTTCCTCGGCGGCGAGGGTGAGCGCGGCCAGCACCGGCGGCCCGGCGTGCGGGGTCAGCCGCAGCACGGCGGTGTCGTCCACCTCGATCGGGCGGACCCGGTAGCGCTCCACAGCGATCCGGGCCGGGCGGACGGGTGCGCCGGTGACCGATTCGGCGACGGCCAGGCACTGCATGAGCGCGTGTGCGAGCGGGTTGGCGAGCGCGCCGTCCAGCGCCGGGCGGCCGTCGACGGTGCGCCGCCCGGCCCAGGGGGAGCGGGCGTAGTAGGCGTCCGGGCGTTGCCAGGCGGCGAGCGTGGAGATGCCGGTGACCGGGCCGAGCCGGCCGAGCGCGCCGGTCAGCTCGGTCAGCGCGGCGGAGCCGAGCGCCTGGAAGTTGACCTGCACGGCGCGGCCGGCGGCGTGCGCGGCGGCGGTGAGCCTCCGATGTTCGGCGAGGTCGAGCACCGGCGGCTTCTCCAGCAGCAGGTCGGCCCCGGCGGCGAGGGAGTCGAGCGCGATCGGCAGGTGGGTGTGCGGCGGCGTGCATATCACCACCACGTCCGGCCGGGACTCGGCGAGCATGGCCCAGTGGTCGGTGAACACGCCGGCCCCCGGTGGGACCGGTGCCTCCGGTTCGTCCTCCAGCGGGCGCACGTCGACCAGCGCGACCAGGCGCGCCCGCCCGGCCGCGTGCAGCCCGGCGATGGTCCGGCGGTGCCAGCGGCCGTGGCCGTTCGCCCCGATCAGCGCCACCCGCGGCGGGTCGTTGCCGCTCACCGGCTACTCCCGGCCGGTCGCGGCGCGCCGCCGGTCACCGGGCGTCCGCCAGGGTCGCCCGGACGCCGTGGCGTTCCAGCGCGGTGAGCCAGCCGGACACGTCGGCGCGGAACTCGTCGTCGCCGGCCAGATCGGCCGGGAACACCTCGCGGAGTGCGAAGACCGCGTCCACCACCCCGGCCGGGGTGTGCGCGCCGGCGGTCAGCGCGGCGCGCAGCCGGTCGGCGAGCGGGTCGTCCAGCGGCAGCGGCCGGCCGTCGTCGGCGTACCCGAGCAGGAACCGCAGCCAGGCGGCCACCACGAGCGCGCTCCACCGCGCCGACCGGCCGGCCGCCCGCAGGTCGGCGACGGTGTGCAGGACCCGCTGCGGCAGCTTCTGCGAGCCGTCCATGGCGACCTGTGTCGTCCGGTACCGGATCGCGGGGTTGGCGAAGCGGGCGAGCACCTGCTCGCCGTAGGCGGTCACGTCGACGCCGGGCGGCGGGGTGAAGCTCGGCGTGATCTCCTCGGCGACCAGCCGGCGCAGCACCGCCTCCAGGTGCGGCAGCGCCAGCGCCTCGGCCACCGTCTCCGCGCCGGCCAGCGCCCCCAGGTATGCGGTGGCCGAGTGCACGCCGTTGAGCGCCCGCAGTTTCAGCCGCTCCCACGGCCCGGCGTCGCCGGTGAGGATCGCGCCGGAGTGCTCCCAGGCCGGGCGCCCGCCGGGGAAGTCGTCCTCGATCACCCACTGCGACCACGGTTCGGCGGCGACCGCCGCCAGGTCGGCCACGCCCAGCGCCCGCCGCGCGGTGTCCCGGGTCTCGTCGGTGCTGGCCGGCACGATCCGGTCGACCATGGTGCCGGGGCAGGTGACAGCCGCCAGCACCCGTTCGGTTGTGGCGTCGGGGACCCGGGCCAGCGCGAGGCACTGCTCCACCAGGCCGCGCAGCCGGCGCCCGTTCGCGGGCAGGTTGTCGCAGCTCACCAGCGCGATCGGCCCGGCGTCGGCGGCGGCGCGGGCGAGCAGCCCGCGCACCAGCAGACCGGGCACGGTACGCGGGGGACGGCCGGTGGTGAGGTCGGCGGTCAGGTCCGCGTCCACAGTCAGCGCGGCGGTCACCGGGTCCAGCCGGTACGCCTTCTCGGTCACCGTCAGCGTGACCACCCGGATCGCCGGGTCGGCGAGCAGGCCGACCACCGCGTCCGGGTCACTCGCGGCGTGCCGTACCCCGGCGAGCGCGCCGACCACCCGGGTGGCCGCGTCGTCGGCGGCGAGCGTGGTGACGCTGAACAGGCAGTCCTGCGCGGCCAGGGCGTCGACCACGCCGGTGCTGCGCGGCGCGACGCCGATGATGCCCCAGTCGCCGCCGGCCGCGCCGACCGCCGCCTCGGTGTGCACCGCCTGGTGGGCGCGGTGGAACGCGCCGACGCCGAGGTGGACGATGCCGGCCGGCACGGTGCCGGGGCGCAGCAGCGGCCGGGACTCCGGCGGCAGGTGGCGTAGCGTGGCCAGGCCGAGCCGGTCGGTGGTCAGCGCCATGCCGGGCCGTCCGGGAAGCGGTACCGCGCGATCGACTCCTGACGCATGGTGGCGCTGTAGCCGGGCGCGGTGGGCAGCAGGTAGCGCCCGCCCCGGGTGCGTACCGGGTCGGTGAAGTGCTCGTGCAGGTGGTCGACGTACTCGATCATGCGGCCGTCCAGGCTCGTGCCGACCCGCAGGTGGTCGAAGATCGCGAGGTGCTGCACGTACTCGCACAGGCCCACGCCGCCCGCATGCGGGCAGACCGGCACGCCGAACTTCGCCGCCAGCAGCAGCTCGGCAAGCACCTCGTCCACGCCGCCGACGCGGCAGGCGTCGACCTGCATCACGCCGATCGCCTCGGCCTGGAGCAGCTGCTTGAAGATGACCTTGTTGGCGGCGACCTCGCCGGTGGCGACCCGGCAGCGGCCGCCGGTCAGCTCGGTGACCGCGCGGGCGATCCGGGCGTGCCCGAGCACGTCGTCGGCGTGCGTGGGCTCCTCGATCCAGTACGGGTCGACCTCGGCGAGCACGCCCATCGCGGCGATCGCCTCGTCCACGTCCCACACCTGGTTGGCGTCCATCATGAGCAGCGCGTCCGGGCCGATCTCCGCCCGGATGATCCGGGCCCGCCGCAGGTCGTCCTCGATCCGTCCGCCGACCTTCATCTTCATCGCGCGCCACCCCTGCGCGTACGCGTCGCGGGTCAGCGCGCGCACCTGGTCGTCCGGGTAGCCGAGCCAGCCCACCGAGGTGGTGTACGAGGGGAACCCGTCGCGTTCCAGCCCGGCGAGCCGGTCGGCCAGGCCGTCGCGTCCCTTGTCGAGGATGGCCGCCGCCTCGTCGGGGGTGAGCGCGTCGGTGATGTGGTGGAAGTCGATCGTCGCGACCAGCTCGTCGGTGGGCATCTCGGCGAGGAGGCGCCACATCGGCTTGCCGGCGAGCTTGGCGCGCAGGTCCCAGACCGCGTTGACGAGCGCGCCGGTGGCCATGTGGATGACGCCCTTCTCCGGCCCGAGCCAGCGCAGTTGCACGTCGGCGGCCAGCGAGCGCCAGAACGCGACGGGTTCGGCGGCGATCTCGGCGACGGTGCGTCCGCGGACGTGGTGGGCGAGCGCGCGGACCGCCGCGCAGGTGATCTCGTTGCCGCGCCCGTTGGTGAACGTGAAGCCGGTGCCGGTCGGCCCGCCGTCGGTGGTCAGCTCCACGTACGTGGCCGAGTAGTCGCCCCTGTTTATGGCGTCCGAGCCGTCGCCGCTGGCGGCGGTGGGGAAGCGCACGTCGTGCACCTCGACGTCGACGATCGTGGTCATGAAGGCCCACCTCCGAACTTGAAGACCTGCTTCGGCAGCCGGTACGCCAGGTCGACGATGGTCTCGGCGGCGTCGTCCGCGGTCATCCGGTGCTCGGCGACGAGGCGGGCGAGGAAACCGGCGTCGACCCGGCGGGCCACGTCGTGGCGTACCGGGATGGAACAGAACGCGCGGGTGTCGTCGACGAACCCGGCGGTGTTGTAGAAGCCGGCCGTCTCGGTGACCGCCTCGCGGAACCGGCGCAGCACCTCGGGGGAGTCCAGGAACCACCAGGGCGCGCCGAGGCGCAGCGCCGCGTAGCCGCCGGCGAGCGGGGCGAGTTCCCTGGTGAACGTGTCCTCGTCGAGCGTGTAGAGCACCACGGTGAGCCGCGGGTCGTTGCCGTGCGCGTCGAGCAGCGGGGCGAGGCCGTGCACGTACTCGGTGGCCTGCGGCACGTCGCCGCCCACGTCGCGGCCGTGCCGGGCGTGCAGCCAGCGGTTGTGGTTGCGCACCGCGCCCGGGTGCAGCTGCATCACCAGGCCGTCGTCGAGCGACATCCGGGCGAACTCCAGCAGCATGTGCGCCCGGAACGCCTCGGCGTCGCCCGTGTCGGCAAGGCCGCGCCGCCCCTTGTCGTACAGCGCCGCGGCCTGCGCCGGACCGAGATCGAGGGTACGGGCGGTCGGGTGCCCGTGGTCGGTGGAGGTGGCGCCGGCGGCGGCGAACGCCTCCCGCCGGGCCCGCAGCGCGGCCAGGTAGCCGGCGTACGTGCCGGTGTCCTCGCCGGAGACCTCGGCGAGCCGGTCCACGTTCGCCGACCAGTTGCCGAACTCCATGTCCACCACGTCGTCGGGGCGGAACGTGGTGACCACCCGCCCGCCCGGCCCGCCCCAGCCGTCGGCGGCGAGCTTGGCGTGCCGGCCCAGGTCGTCCAGCGGCGACTCGGTGGTGGCGAGCACCTCGATGCCGAAGCGCTCGAACAGCGCTCGGGGCCGGAACCCCGGTTCGGCCAGGCGCGCGGCGAGCGCGTCGTAGACGGTGTCGGCGGTGTCCGGGCTCAGCGGCGTGTCGACGCCGAACACGTTCCGGAACGTCTGCTCCAGCCACAGCCGGGAAGGGGTGCCGCGGAACAGGTGCCAGTGCGCGGCGAAGCGCCGCCAGATGGTCCGCCCGTCGGTCTCCACCGGGCTGCCGTCGACGCTCGGCACACCCAGATCGGCCGGGGGTACGCCCTGGCTGAGCAGCATCCGGGTCAGGTAGTGGTCGGGTACGACGAGCAGCCGGGCCGGGTCGGGGAACGGCTGGTCCTCGGCCAGCAGCCCGGGGTCGACGTGCCCGTGCGGGGAGATGATCGGCTGCTGCGCGGCGAGCGCGTACAGCTCGCGCGCGACGGCGCGCAGGCCGGGCTCGGCGGGTAGCAGCAGATCGCTGGGGGAGATGATCGGCACGGGTGCGGGCTCCTCGGTCAGGGCAGGGTGAGCAGGTCGGCGACCCGGACGGGCGCGCCGGTCTCCAGCGAGCGGTTGGCGGCCAGGCCGGTGAGCAGGGCGAGCGCGCCGTCGCGGGCGGTGGCGGCCCGGCCGAGCGGGTCGGGTTCGCCGCCGAGCAGCACCCGGGTCATCCGGGTGTCCGCGCCGCCGTGCCCGCGCCGGGTCCAGCCCTCGACCGGGATCTCCTGCGGCGGCGCCCAGAACGGCCGCAGCGTGAGCCGGGCCGCGCCCTGCTCGACGGCGGCCTCGTCGCCGTGCAGCGCCGCGCCCTTGAGTGCTCCGGCGACGGCCGGGCTGACGTGGTCGCTCTCGGTCACCTCCAGTTCGAGGCGGCCCCGGCTGCCGTTGACCATGACCCGGTAGCCCTCCCAGGGGGCGTACGCGGTCAGGTGGTAGGTCATTGTCGCGCCGGTGTCGTAGCGGGCCAGCACCGCGAGGTCGTCCTCGATGGTCACGCCGGGGGCGAAGACGTTGCGGTCGCGGTGGTAGCCGTCCTCGGCCTCGGCGTCGAGGTACAGCTCGCGCAGGCGCGGATGGTCGGCCAGGCGCAGCGCGAACGGGTCGCCGTCGGCGGCCGGGGAACCGTGCGCGCGGTCGTAGTCGCGGGCGTAGCCGTGTCGGCGCCCGTCCGCGCCGTAGAAGAACAACCTGCCGTACGCGTGCACGTCGACCGGCCGGGCGTCGAGCCACCAGTTGACCAGGTCGAAGTGGTGGCCGGACTTGTGCACCAGCAGGCCGCCGGAGACGGACTTGTCGCGGTGCCAGCGGCGGAAGTAGTCGGCGCCGTGGCGCACGTCGAGCAGCCACTCGAAGTGCACCGACCCGATCTCGCCCACCGCGCCGTCGGCCAGCAGCCGCCGGACCTGCTCGTGCAGCGGGTTGTAGCGGTAGTTGAAGGCGACGGTGACGCGCCGGCCGGTCTCGGCGACCGCGTCCAGGATGCGGCGGCACCGTTCCGCGTCGACCGTCATGGGCTTCTCCACCACCACGTCGCAGCCGGCGCGCAGCGCCGCCGTCACGTACTCGTCGTGGGTGGCGTCCACGCTGGTCACCAGCACCACGTCGACGCGCTCCTTCACGAGCATGGCGGCGAAGTCGGCGGCGGCGTACGTGGGCACCGGCGACCGGCCCAGCTCGGCCAACCAGCGGTTGTGGGCGTCCATCCGGGTGTGGTTGACGTCGGCGAACGCGACCAGCTCGGCGGTGTCGGCGTGGTCGAGCGCGAGGGCGCGGACGAACATCTCGGCGCGCGCCCCGGCACCCACCAGGGCGTGGCGGACCCGTTCCCGGGCCGGTGGTGACATGACGTCGGCCTCCCCGGCAGTCGGCTGCAAAGGTTTGCAGCCGAAGAAACCACGACGATGGATACGTCGTCAACGGATGGCGGTCAAGCCGCCCCATCCATCCTCATTGATGAGGTTTCGCGCGCCCACCGGGACCGTCGCCGCAATCGAGCCGCAACAATGGACCGTTGACACGGGCGCAACCGTTTGCATTAATGGGCGGCACCCGTGACCCCCACCACATCGGACGAGGGAGCCCGCCGTGCCAGCCACCATCCGGGACGTCGCCCGCGCCTCCGGTGTGCACATCTCCACCGTGTCCCGGACGTTCTCGGCCCCGCACCTGGTCAACCCGGAGACCCGGGTCCGGGTGCTGGCCTGCGCGGAGGACCTCGGCTACCGGCCCAACCGGGCCGCCCGGGCCCTCATCACCGGCCGTACGCACAACATCGGCCTGATCGTGGCCGACATCGCCAACCCGTTCTTCCCGCCGCTGATCAAGGCGGCGGAGGGGCAGGCCCGGCACCGCGACTACCACGTGTTCGTGGCCGACACCAACGAGGACCCGGTCGCCGAGGAGGACCTGGTCCACGCCCTCGCCAAGCAGGTCGACGGCGTGCTGCTGTGCAGCCCTCGGATGAGCAACAGCCTGATCGAGCAGGTCAGCCGCGAGGTCCCGGTGGTGGTGATAAACCGCCAGGTCGCCGGCCTGCCCTGCGTGATGATGGACGTCGGGCAGGGCGCCCGGGCCGCGATCGAGCACCTGCTCGGGCTCGGCCACCGCCGGATCGCGCTGCTCGGCGGCCCGCGCGGCTCCTGGACCGCCCGGGAGATGCGCCGCGCCGCGACCGCCGCCGCCCGGGGCGGGGGAGCGGACCTGACCATTCTCGGACCCAACCAGCCCACCGAGACCGGCGGCGGCGCCCTGGCCGAACAGGTACGCCGCAGCGGCGTCACCGCCGTGCTCGCCTACAACGACCTGATGGCGATCGGCCTGATCGAAGGGCTGGACGCGATCGGGGCGCGGGTGCCGCACGACGTGAGCGTCGTCGGCGTCGACGACATCGCGCTGAGCCGGCTCACCCGCCCCAAGTTGACGACGGTGGCCACGCCGACCGCGGCCGCCGGCCGGACGGCCGTCGACATGCTGCTGCAACTCGACTCCGACGCGCCACGCGGCGCCCGGGGCCGGGGCGCGGCGGCCGGCGACCGTCGCACCACCGCACAGGTAATGCTCCAGACCGAACTGGTCGTCCGCGACTCGACCGGGCCCGTCCCCGCGCCCGGCCGGGACGGCACCGGGGCCTGAGCAGGTGGCCCGGGCCCGCACAGCACTGCGGACCCGGGCGGCCCGTGGACGGCCGCCGGTGACGTCGTCGCCTCCCACAGCCGAGGAGTGAGCGCAGATGCACCCCGCAACGTCCCCCACCGCCGGCGTACCCGCCGGGCGGGATCACCGTACCCCCCTGACCCGACGCCGACTCGTGCGCGGCCTGGCCGCCGTCGCGCTCGCCGTGCCCCTCGCCCTGGGCGCGGCCGGCTGCGGCGACGACGACGCCGGCGGCGACGGCGGCCCGGTCAAACTCTCCGTCTTCTGGTGGGGCGGTGAGGCCCGGGCGAAGCTCACCGAGGACGCCTTGGCCCTCTACACCAAGAAGAACCCGGACGTGACGTTCGAGAAGACGTGGCAGGCCAACCAGGGCTACTTCGACAAGCTCGCCACGCTGACCGCCGGCGGCAACCCGCCCGACCTGTTCCAGATCGACGACAACTACCTGGCCGAGTACGCCGGCCGCAGCACCACGCTCGACCTGGGCAGCTACCGCGACTCCGGCAAGCTCGACGTGTCGAAGTTCCCCAAGAGCCTGCTGGAGTACGGCGTGGTCGACGGCAAGCTCGCCGGGGTGGCCGCCGGGGAGAACACCCAGGGCCTGGTCTACAACAAGACGCTGCTGACCAAGAACGGGCTGCCCGAGCCGACCACCGGGATGAGCTGGGAGGAGCACATCGCCTGGGCCGAGCAGGTGGCGAAGAAGACGAAGGTCCCCGGTACGCAGGACCCGAGCGCCGACTACAAGGCGCTCTGGGTGTGGCTGCGCCAGCAGGGCAAGGACCTCTACAACGGCAAGGAACTCGGGTTCACCGCCGAGGACGTGACGAAGTGGTTCGAGCTGTGGAAGGGCGCGCGGGACCGGGGCGCCACCCCGACGCCCGACGTGATCCACGAGGGCAACTCCAGCGACATCACCAAGCAGCTCGTGGTCACCGGCAAGTCGGCCACCTCCTGGGTGTGGGTCAACCAGATGCCGGACCTGAAGAAGAACACCAAGGACGAGCTGGGCGTGGTCGCGTACCCGGGTGACCCGAGCGCGCAGTGGGCGCGCGCCTCGATGTACTGGTCGGTGTTCAAGGGCAGCAAGCACAAGGACGTCGCCGTCGACGTGATCAACTTCCTGAACAACGACCCGGAGGCGGTGGCGCTGCTCGGCACCGACCGTGGTCTGCCGTCCAACATGGACCTGCGTGCCAAGGTCAGCGAGACCGCCACCGACCCGGCCATGAAGCAGTCCATCCAGGTCGAGTCCGAGCTGGCGCAGAAGTTCGGCGCCTCGCCCCAGGTGCCGATCAAGGGCCACAGCAAGGTCAAGTCCGAGCTGGTAAAGGCCGCCGAGAACGCCCAGTACGGCCGCGCCACCCCGGCTCAGGCGGCGGAGCAGTTCGTCACCGCCTGCAAAGCCGCGATCGCCTGACCCCACGAAAGGACCGGTCCCGTGGCTCTCACCACGGCGCCCGGCCGGACCCCGCGTACCGGACCGGCCGGCCCCCGCCCCACGCGGCGTCGGGCCGGCCGGGCCCGGCTCGGCGAGGGCCTGGCGGGGTACGTCTTCCTCTCGCCCTGGCTCATCGGACTGATGGGCGTCACGGCGATCCCGATGCTGCTGTCGCTCTGGCTGAGCTTCACCGACTACGACATCCTCACGCCGCTGTCCGAGGTGCGGTGGGTGGGGCTGGCCAACTACGAGCGGATGTTCACCGCCGACCCGTCGTACTGGCACGCGGTGCGGGTCACGCTGACGTTCGCGCTGGTCGCCGTACCGCTGAAGCTGGCCGCCGCGCTCGGCGTGGCGCTGCTGCTCAACCGGGCCTGGCGCGGCGTCGGGCTGTTCCGCAGCCTGTTCTACCTGCCGTCGCTGCTCGGCGGCAGCGTCGCGCTGGCGATCGTCTGGGTCAACATGTTCAACCGGGACGGCGCGTTCAACTCGTTCCTCGCCCTGTTCGGCGTCGAGGGGCTGCCCTGGGTCAGCGACCCGGACTGGGCGCTGGAGACACTGATGGTGCTGGCGATCTGGCAGTTCGGCGCGCCTATGGTGATCTTCCTGGCCGGGCTCAAGCAGGTGCCCACCGAGCTGTACGAGGCGGCGGCGGTGGACGGCGCCGGGGCGTGGCGGCGGTTCCGCGCGGTCACCCTGCCCATGCTCTCCCCGGTGATCTTCTTCAACCTGGTGCTGGAGACCATCAACGGCTTCCAGGGCTTCACCGCCGCGTTCGTGCTCAGCAACGGCACCGGTGGTCCGGTCGACTCCACCCTCATGTACACGCTGAAGCTCTACATCTCCGGCTTCACCGACCTGGAGATGGGCTACGCGTCGGCGATGGCGTGGGTGTTCCTGGTGGCGATCGGCGTGATCACTGCCGTCTTCTTCAGCACCGGCCGGTTCTGGGTGCACTACTCGGACGGAGACGACTCATGACGGCGCTCGCTGCCACCCGCCGGCCGGGCGGTGGCCGGAACGTGCTGCGGCTCGTCGTGCTCGTGGCGATCGTCGCGGTGGTGCTCTACCCGCTGTTCTGGATGCTCGGCACCTCGGTCAAGTCGCAGGCCGAGATCGTCAACAACGTCGGCCTGCTGCCGGAGAAGTTCACCCCCGGCAACTACCTCGACGGCTGGACCAACTTCGACATCAGCTTCGGCCGGTTCTTCCTCAACAGCGCGCTGGTCAGCGGGCTCACCGTCGTCGGCAACGCGCTGTCCTGCCTGCTCGCCGCGTACGCGCTGGGCCGGCTGCGGTTCCGGCTGCGCAAGCTCTGGTTCACCGTCATGATCGGCACGCTGCTGCTACCCGGGCACGTGCTGATCGTGCCGCAGTACATCCTGTTCCGCGGCCTCGGCCTGGTCGGCGGCGACTGGCCGTACCTGCCGCTGCTGGTGCCGCAGTTCCTGGCCACCGAGGCGTTCTTCGTCTTCCTCATGGTGCAGTTCATGCGCGGCATCCCACGCGAGCTGGACGAGGCGGCCACCATCGACGGCGCGTCCCCGTACGGCGTGTTCCGGCACGTCATCCTGCCGCTGAGCCGCCCGGCGCTGGTCACCACGGCGATCTTCTCGTTCATCTGGACCTGGAACGACTTCTTCCGGCAGTTGGTGTTCCTGTCCAGCCTGGAGGACTACACGGTCCCGGTGGCGCTGACCCTGTTCATCGACTCGACCAGCCAGAGCGCCGTCGGTCCGATGTTCGCCATGTCGGTGCTGTCGCTGCTGCCGGTGTTCCTGTTCTTCCTGGCCTTCCAGCGGATGCTCGTCGAGGGCATCAACACCAGCGGGCTGAAGGGATGACCGCCGTGCCTGCCTCCACCGACGCCGTAACCGTCCACCCCGTGCCGGCCCGCGCCGACTGGCGGGACACGGCGCGCGAGGCGACCGACCTGGCGCTGCTCGGCTTCGCCGTGGCGCTCGCCGCGCTGCCGGTGCTCACGCTCGCCCCGGCGCTCGCCACCGCCGGTGCCGCGCTGCACGACAGGTCGGTCACCGGCTCCTGGCCCGACGCGCGGACCAGCCTGGCCCGGTTCGGCCGCGCGCTTCCAGCCGGGCTGGCGGTCAGCGCCGTCGCGCTCGCCGCCGCCGCGCTGCTCGCCGCCGACCTGGTCGCGCTCGCCACCGGCCGGGTACCAGGCGGCGGGCCCGCGCTCGCGCTCACCGCCGTCGTGGTGGCGGCAGTGCTCGGGTACGCGGGCCTGGTCACCGTCGCGGTCGGGCGCACCGGCGGCCGGGGCTGGCGGGCCGCCGCCCGCCGGGTGGCGCGGTCCTGCCCGGAGCGCCCCGGCGTGTGGGCCGCCGCCTCCGGCATCTGTGCCCTCGCGGTGCTGCTGGGTGTGCTGGTCACGCCGGTCGCGGTGCCGATCCTCGGCGGGTACGCCCTCGCGGCGTTGCACGCGCTCGACGCACGCCGTCCGGTCCCCGCCCCGGAGCCGTCGTGACCACCGAACCTCGTTCCGCCGCTGCCGAGCCGCGCCGCGCCGGGCCCGAGCCGCGCCCTGCCGCGGCCGACGCCGAGCCCCGGCTGGTCGTGGACGGCGTCGAGGTGGCCCGGTACCTGGTCCGGCCCGACCTGGACCCGCGCCACGGGCCCCGGCCGTACCTGCATCCGGTGCGGACCCGGGCCGGCACCCCGGTCACCGACGCGCTCCCGGCCGACCACGTCTGGCACCTCGGCGCGTCACTGGCCGTGCAGGACGTGGACGGCGTCAACCTGTGGGGCGGCCGGACGTACGTGCGCGGCACCGGCTACACCTGGCGCGACGACCACGGCGTCATCGCGCACACCGGCTGGCGGGAGCGGACCGCCGACCGGCTCGACCACGACCTGGAGTGGCGGGACCGGCACGGCCGGGTGCTGCTGCGCGAGCACCGGCGGATCAGCGCCACGTCCGCCGGGGAGGACGCCTGGTGGCTGGACCTGTCCGCCACGCTCACCTCCGCGACCGGCGCCGACGTGCGCCTGGGCAGCCCGGCCACGAACGGCCGCCCGGGCGGCGCCGGGTACGGCGGCTTCTTCTGGCGGGCCGTGGCCGACGGGGAACCGCTTGTGCGCACCGCCGCCGCCATCGGTGAGGACGACGTGAACGGCTCGGCCGCGCCCTGGCTGGCGTTGTCCGCCACCGCGCCCGGCGGTGGCGCGTACACGCTGGTGTTCACCGGTCTGGGGCCGGGCGACAGGTGGTTCGTGCGCACCGCCATGTACCCGGGCGTCTGCGTCGCGTACGCGTTCGACAGCCCGGCGGTGGTCGCGGCCGGGCAGCCCCGGCACAACCGGCACCGCGTGCTCGTCGCCGACGGCCACCTCGACCCGGTCGACGTGTCGGCCCGAGTCGAGGCGGTTCTCCGGTGAGCGGGCCGATAGGTGTCGCGGTCGCGGACGGAGGCGGCGCCGGGAGCGGCCCGGAGGTGGTCTGCGTGGGCGAGACGATGGTGGTGCTCACCCCGGATGACGGCGGGGCGCTGGAGCACGCCGCGCGGCTGACCGTCGGCGTCGGCGGCGCGGAGTCGAACGTGGCGGCCGGGCTGGCCCGGCTCGGACACCGCGCCGCGTGGGTCAGCCGGGTCGGCGACGACCCGTTCGGGCGGCGGGTGGTGGCCGAGGTCGCCGCCGCGGGCGTGGACGTCAGCCTGGTCACTGTGGATCCGGACGCGCCGACCGGGCTCTACCTGAAGGATCCGGGGCCGGACGGCACCCGCGTGCACTACCACCGCGCCGGGTCGGCCGCGAGCCGCCTCGGCGCCGCCGACCTCGCGCGGCCCGCGCTGGCCGGGGCACGCCTGCTGCACCTGTCCGGCATCACCGCAGCGCTCTCCGGCACCTGCCGTGACCTGCTCGTATCAGCGCTGGACGGGCGCGCGCTGCCGGGCGCGCGGGTCAGCTTCGACGTGAACCACCGCCCGGCGCTCTGGCCCGCCGACCGGGCCGGACCGGTCCTGCGTGACCTGGCCGACCGCGCCGGCGTGGTGCTGGTCGGGCTGGACGAGGCAGCGGTGCTCTGGTCGGCGGACGATCCGGCCGCGGTTCGCACGCTGCTGCCCGGCCCGGAGCTGGTGGTGGTCAAGGACGGGCCGGTCGGCGCGGCGGCGCTGCCGCGTACCGGGCCGGCGGTGTTCGTGCCGGCGCTGCCGGTGGACGTGGTGGAGCCGGTCGGCGCGGGTGACGCGTTCGCCGCCGGGTTCCTCTCCGGGCTGCTACGCGGCCTCGACCTGCGAGCCTGCCTGCGGCTGGGGCACCTGACCGCGGCGCCGGTGCTGGCCGTGCCGGGCGACACCGCCCCGCCGCCGGACCCGGAGACGATCGCGCGGGCGCTGACGCTGCCGAACGAGGCGTGGACCGAGCAGGCGCAGGTCGGGGGAGGGAGTGGACGATGAGCGGGCACGACTTCGAGGCCCTGTTCGGCGGCGCGCGGGTGATGGTGATCCTGCGTGACCTGCCGCCCGGCGAGACGGTACGGCTGGCGGAACTGGCCTGGGATCTCGGCATCGCCGTGGTGGAGGTGCCCATCCGTACCCCGGAAGCGGTGCCGGCGCTGCGCGCCGCCGTGACGGCCGGGCGGCGGCGGGACCGGATCGTCGGCGCGGGCACTGTGCGTACCCCGGCGCAGGTCCACGACGCGGTGGCCGCCGGGGCGGCGTTCACAGTGGCGCCGGGCCTGGACCTGGCGGTGGCCGACGCGGCGGCCGGTCTCGGCGTGCCGCACCTGCCCGGCGTGGCCACGCCGACCGAGGCGCAGCGGGCGCTCGACCACGGCCTGGTGTGGCTCAAGGCGTTCCCGGCGGTCAGTCTCGGCCCGGCGTGGTTCCGGGCGGTGGCCGGGCCGCTGCCGGAGGCCCGGTTCGTGGCCACCGGCGGTGTCGACGCCGGCAACGCGGGTGACTTCCTCGCCGCCGGGGCGCGGGTGGTGGCGGTCGGTTCGGCGCTCACCGACCCGGCGCAACTGCCGCGCCTGGCCACGCTCGCAACCGGCGGCGCGGTCACCTGACAGTACGGCCGGACGTGGTGGCTGTGGTCCGGATCGCCTTGACGATCGCCGGGATCGACCCGATCAGCAGCACCAGCGCCCAGATCAGCGCCACCACGGCGAACACCACGGCGCCCAGGTCGTCCAGGATGCTGACCAGGATCACCGGCACCAGCGCGTGCAGGAACTGCAGCGCCACAGTGCACAGCAGCGTGGTCAGCGCCAGCGCGACGAGACCCTTGTTGCGCAGGAACCGGGGCTGGGCGGCGAGCAACAGCCCGGCCCAGACCAGTTTGAGCAGCAGCGCCAGCCCGAGCAGCACCGCCGCGTCGTCGACCGGGAAGAACCCCCACACCGCGAGGTACGCCAGCGTGCCGAACGGTGGCGCGAGGAACAGCGACACCATCACCGTCAGCTCGACGAACGCGACGATCAGCAGGACCAGCGAGACCAGCAGCAGCACGATCGAGAAGACGAGCGTGGCCACGCCCTGCACCCGGCCCTGCAACCGGTCCGGCAGCACCAGGCTCAGGCAGAACAGCCCGGTCGTCCAGAGCGCCACCACGTCGATCAGCGCCAGGGAGCCGATGCCTCGACCGGACGGCTCGGACACCGCGCCGACGTCGCCCAGCTCGACGCCGAGCTGACCGGCGCGCTCCCGCAGCGCGCCGCTCGCGTCGCCGCCGCCGGTCAGCGCCGCCGCGCCCAGCTCCACGCCGACGACCAGCGCCACCGCGAGCAGGGCGAGCAGCAGGAACGGCTTGCGCAACTCACCCATGGCGCGTCTCCGTCCCGGTCAGGACCGGGCCAGCGTGACCGAACATCCGCCACCTCCCGGACAACGCAGGAGCACCTCGGTCTCCCGGTCCACCGCCACCTTCGCGACCGCCGGTCCGTCCGCGTCCGGCGCCACCTCGTCGGTCACAGTCACGTCCGCGTCGCCGGGTGCGCGGGCTGTCACCTCGAACGGCGTCGTGCCGCGCAGCACCAGCGTGCGCAGCGCGCCCGGATCGGCCACCCGCAGCCGGCACACCGTGCCGAAGGCGAGCGTCACCCCGTCGGCGGTGGTGGCCGGTTCGGCGGCCGGCGGCAGGCATGTCACCGCCACCGTCGCCGGGTCGACCGTCCCGGTCCCGCGCCCGAGCCGGGCCAGTGCTCCGGGACCGGCCGCCGGGTCGCCCGGGTCGTCGCGGCGCCCGGCCACCGCCACCACGTACAGCGCCACCAGCAGCACCGCCACCGCCACCAGCAGCACCTTCTGCCTGGTTGTCATGGCCGGACGACGGGCGTGAAGCGGATCTCGTCCACCCCGGCGAAGTACCTGTCGGTGCCCTGGGTCTTGCTCACCGCCACGAGCGTCAGCGTGTGCGGGCCTCGGGTCAGCTCCACGGTGCCCACGTCCACCTCGTCGGTGCGGACCACCGTCGGGCTGAACCCGAAGAACGTGTCGCCGACCTGCCGGCCGTCGACCAGCCAGATCGTGTTCGCGTAGTCGAACGACGTGGTCCGCACTGTGGAGAACCGCCAGGTGCCGTCGGACGGCACGTCCACCCGCACCGTCACCCGGTCGCCCACGCCCCGGCCCAGGAAGAACAGTTGCGCGTCGCCGGACCACACCACGTCGCAGCAGTTCTCCTGCGCCACCACCTCCGCCTTCGTGCCGGTGGGGGACTGGACCGTGGCGCCGGAGACGAGCGTCTCCGCCTCCACCGTCACCGCGTTCGCCTGCGGCGGGGCCGGGGTGTCCGGGCCGCGGGTCACCAGCCAGGCCACCACCCCGGCCACGACCAGCACCAGCGCCGCGGCGGCGGCGATCCACGGCCACGGCGCGCGCTTCGGGGGTACGACGGCCCGCACGTCGTACGTGACCCGGCCGCTGGAGCGGGAACTCTCCTCCGGCGCGGTGTTCGCCGAGTACGCGAACCCGGTCATGTCGTAGCGCCGGGGCGGCGTGCCGGGCGGTACGGCCAGGCGTACCAGGAACGACACCGAGCCCTGCCCGGGCACCACCCGCTGCGGCTCGGCCACCGTGAACCAGGCCCGCTGGCTGCCCTCGCCGGGCGCGACGTCGAAGACGACGGTGTCCGGCGCGGTGCCCGGGTTGGACACGGTGAACGTCAGCTCACCGGCGTTGCGGGCGTCCAGGGTGAACTGTTCGGCGGCGGCGACGACTGTCCATTCGGTGGTCATGACGGCTCCTCGGGCGGATCGTGGGGCAGGGGTGCGGGTACGTGCGCCCGGCCGACCGCGCGCACCGTCGCCACCCCGGCGGCGGGCTCGGCGTCGTCCGGCTCGGGCGTGGGCGGCGGGCCCGGGTCCGGCGGCGTCGGGTCGGAGGGCGGGTCGGCCGGGTCCCCGGCGACGACCTCGACGGTGACCGCCGCCGGTTTCTCCGCCTCGACGATGCGGGTGACCAGTGCCAGCCGGTCGGCGGCGGCCGGTGGCACCCGCACCACCAGGTGGAACGGCCGGTCGGCCGGCTCGTCCAGCACGAACCCGGTCACGCCGGTGGCCAGTTCCAGCGCGGTCCGCATCCCGTACGGGGTGCCGCGCCACCGGGCCAGCAGCGCGCCGTGCGCGACGAGGTCCCGCAGCCGGCCGGCCGGCAACGGCAGCGGCGCGTCGGCGCGGGGCGCGGCGACCACGTGGTCCATCGCCACCCAGCGGGTCAGGTACGCCACGAACCCGTCCGGCGTCCGGTACGGCCCGAACAGCGCGTCGACGTCGGCGAGCACCGCCTCGTCCGGGGCGTGCAGCGCCTCCATCACGTCCAGCAGCGCGCCCAGCACGCTGCCCGGGCCGGCGGCCCGCTGGTACGCGGCCGGCAGCAGCCGCTCAATCGCCGCTCGGCGCATCCTGCCGCACCACCTCGATGTCGTGCTCGCCGGAGCAGAGCAGCCAGGTGCCGGGGACGGTGACCACGTCGGCGGTGGCCTGGTTGGCGCTCGCCGTCCAGTCCTCGCCGTCGCCGCTGCGGAACACGCCGCGCTCACCCCCGGCGAGCACCAGCCGCCCGGCGCCGGACGTGCCGGTGGGCGCGGTGGCGGCGATGGCGTCGACCGGGACGAACCGGGTCCGGTCCCGCAGCGGCAGGCCGCAGTTGACCATCACCGGCGACCACTGCGGCTGCCCGGCGAGCGTGTCGAGGCGGACCACGCCGCCGCTCTGCGTCGCGGCCAGCGCGAGCGGACCGCTGAACGTCAGGTCCCGGCAGGTGCCGCCGATCCAGCCGGCCGCCATCGACTGCCACTTCACGTCCGACTCGAACAGCCGGGTGCGGTGGCAGCCCTGGCCGGGCTTCTTCGGGTCCGGCTCGCCCGCGCCGCACCACAGCAGCGTGGCCGGGCCGTCGTACTGCACGGCGAGCACCCGGTTGTCCACGTTGGCGAGACCGACGTGGGCGAACGTGCCGGGCCGTCCCGCGGCGGTGGACAGGTAGACCCCGAATCCGGCCTGCGCGGCGACCGCCACCCCGGGTGCGCCGCGCTCGGAGACGAACGCGCGGACCGCGTAGAAGCCCCGGTCGGCGTCGGCCGGGTCGACAAGGATCTGCAGCGGCACCGCGCCTGGTAGCAGCGGCACCTCGTACAGGCCGGTGTCGGTGGCCAGCAGCAGCGCGCCGGTGCCGTCGCGGTCGATCCAGGCCAGGTCGCGGACGCCGGAGTCGAGGTCGGTCAGCAGCGTCCACGTCTCGCCCAGGTCGGTGCTCAGCCGCACCCGGGAGCCACCGGCGTCGCGGGTGGTCACCACCGCCACCGAACCGGCGCGCGGGACGACGCCGGGGCGTACCGGGGCGGGCGCGGGCACCACCCGCACCACGGTCTCGTCGTCGAACCGGCCGGCCGGTTCCCAGCCCGCCCCCGCGTTGGTGGAGCGGAACAGCACCGACCCGCCGCCGGCGTACCAGGTGTCGGCCTGGTACTGGTCCACCGCCACGGTCCGTACCTGCGCGTCGGGCGCCTCGTCGACCACGAACCGCACCGACTCGACGTAGCGCACGCCCGGCTCGGCGTGCTCCAGCATCCGGTACACGTTGGAGGCGCGTAGCGGCTCGCCGAACGCCCAGCCGGCCGGGTTCAGCGGCGTGGGCAGCGGGCTGAGCGTCTGGTGCAGCCGGTCGTGGATGCGGCGGCGCACCGCGTCCACGTCCTCCTCGCGGCGCACCACCACCCGCGCCTGGATGGACACCGCCTTGTACCGGGCCCAGCCCGCGCGCACCGCCGTACCCAGGGCGCGGCGCCGCTCCAGGTCGGCCTCGACCCGGCGGCGGGCCTCCTCCACCTCGTGCTCACGCAGCACCGCCACCGGCAGCCGCCCGCCGGGGCGGGCCGCCTCCGGCACGTACGGCACCAGCACCACCTCGACCTCGCCGGGCCGGGCGAAGCTGTAGACGGAGGCCCTGGTGAACGCCCGCGCCCGCGCCACCGCGCCGGAGCCGGTGGCGAGGATCTCGAAGTCCCGGGCGGTCACCGCGCGCTGCTGGGCGAAGAACTCGTACGGCCCGCGCGCCAGCACCGACTCCAGCGACTCCAGGTCCCGGCCGCCGGTGGCCGGCTCCGGGTTGTCCACCTTCACCCCCGGCAGCGGATCACGCAGGCTGGTCAGCACGCCCGCCGCCACGTTGCCGGCCGGTCCGCCGCCGCAGCGGTACCAGAGCCGTACCTGCCGCCCGGCCGGCGGCACCGCCGCCACCGTGGTCGCCCCGGCCGCCCCCTCGACGGCCGGGGCGCTCACGTCCGGGCGCAGGTCCAGCGCCGGGGCGAACGTGACCACCCCGGAGGCCCGGTCCACCAGGTAGACCTTCGCCTGCGCCCCGACACCGGCGAAGCTGTCCACCGGCCGCCAGATCTCGTACGTGCGCCCCTCGTGCTCGCGGGCGGCGGCGCCCAGCTCCACCGAGCCCGCCGGCACCTCCACTCCGAGCAGCAGGTCCAGCGCCTCGGTGGTACGGGTCAACGGCGCGCGGGCGGCCCGCAACACCTGACCGGGCTGCCCGGTGCCGGTGCCCAGCAGCTCCGCCTCCACCGGCTCGCAGTGGTGCACACGTACCGTCGTCGTGGTCTCCCCGGCGGGCAGCACCGCCGGTTCGGTGGTCACGAAGACGACCGGCCGGGGGTCCGCCCCGCGGGCCGCGGCGACGCGGGTGCCGGCCGGCACCCGCACCGGGCCGCGGTCCGGGCCGGTACGGGTCAGGCGCACGTCCGCCCAGGCCGCCGCCGGTGGGTGCCGGGTGACGCCGAGCAGGTTCAGGAACGCGACGTACGCCTTCTCCGGCAACTGGTTCAGCCGGTAGATCATCACCTCGGTCAGGTAGGCGAACGCCTCCACCAGCGCCATGCCCGGGTCGTGCGCGGACAGGTCGGTCCAGTCCGGGCAGGACCGGGCGATGCGTTCCCGCGCCTCGGTGACCAGGTCGAGGAAGGCGCGGTCGTCCAGGTGCGGCACCGGCAGCGTCATGGCGTGCCCTCCTCGTCTCCGGTTTCCTCGTCGGCGGGCAGCAGGTCGACGGAGGACACCAGGTGGCCGGGGGAGAGGCTGGCCCGCACCCGGTAGTCGAGCCGGATCACCAGGCGCCACGGGTCGTCCGGGTCCGGGCCGGCGTCCACGTCGAGCACCTCGACCCGAGGCTCCCAGCGCCGGATCGCCTGGCGCACGTAGTGGATCGCCAGCCCGGCGGTGGTGTCGTCGTTCGGGGCGAAGACGAGCCGGTGCAGCCGCGACCCGTACCCGGGACGCATCAGCCGTTCCCCGGGCGTGGTGGACAGCAGCAGGTACAGCGCCTGGCGTACCGTCTCGTCGCCGTCGGTCATGGCGAGCCCGCCGGCGGCGGTGAGCGCGAGACCACCGGCGCGGCCGGCGTCGAAGCCGGCGCCGACGAAGCGGAAGGCCCTCATGCGTCCGCCCCCAGGAAACCCTGCCGCACGTCGCGGACCTGGTGGTGCACGGTGCCCGGCGGGGTGCCGTCGGTCAGGCCGTCCAGGTGCGACAGCACCACCGGTTGCCGGTCCACCCGCACCCACGTGCTGTAACCCACAGTGACGGTCAGCGTGTGCAGGCACGGTTTGATCGTCGGGCCGTAGTTCGGGCAGGCGGTGATGTCACGTCCCTCCGGATCGGGGCGGATCAGCACCGGCACGGCCTGGACCGTCACCCACTGCTGGGACGGGCGGTTGCTCACCCGCCCGTCGTGTCCGCAGGTGATCAGCGAGTCGCGGTGGATCCAGCGCATCAGCCACCTCCGGCGGAACTGGCGAGGGTACGGGCCTGGGCGGCGGCGGTCTCGGCGTCCTCGGCCGCCGGGGCGTGCAGGAAGTCGACGGTGCGGCCGCGCACCACGACGGCCCGGCCGGGCGCGGAGAGCACCAGGTCACCGGCGGCGTGCACGGTGGTCAGCTCGGGACGCAGCTCGACGAAGCTGCCCGCGTCGGTGGCCAGGCGCAGCGTCCGCCCGTCGTCGTCGATCACGATGGACTGCCCGGTGCCGGTCCGCATCGACCAGCGCCGCGAGCGCCCGGAGACGATCCCCGCGTCGTACGGCTCGACCGCGCCGAACAGCGAACCGAGCACCACGCCCGACGCGGGTTCGCCGCCGGGCAGCGCCACCAGCACGGTGTCGTCCGGGTCGGGCAGCGCGACGATGCCCTTGCCCCGGCCCGCGCCCGGGCAGAGCACGGCGAGCCAGCCGGCGTCCAGATCGCCGTACGCCGGGAGCGTCACCCGGGCCCGGCCCAGCCCGTCGGGGTCGTCGACGTCGGTGACGGTGCCGAGCGTGACAGTGGCCGCCGGGGGCGTGGCCGTCGGCGGCGGGCCGGGCGGTGCGGTGGAGAACCGGCTCAGGTGCCCGTCCGCGTCCACCGTGTGCACCACCTCGGTGAGCACGTACACCCCGGCCAGCGGCTCCGGGACGCCGGCCAGGGCGATCCGCCGGCCGGGGCGCAGCGCCGGGTCGCCCTCCGCGGTGCCCTCGGCGGTGACCAGCGCCGCCACCCGGGTGTCCAGCCCGGCCTGGGCCAGCGCGGCCAGCTCGTCGTCGCTGCGGCCCGGCTGGTCGACAGCCGTGCGGACGCCGTCCGCGCCGACGTCGCCCGGGTCCGGGCGCAGCGGGATGCGCCGCCCGCTGCGCGCCTCGTCCGCCCGCTGGCTCAGCGGCTCGGCGCGCTGCGGATGCCAGCCGAGCACGGCGCACTCCGCGCCCGCCCGGTCCAGGTTCTCGGTGACCCGCAGCGCGTGCACCGTCTCGCCGAGCGTCAACGGCAGCGGCTCCCCGTACCCGTCCAGCGTGAACAGCCGCAACCGGTCCCCGTCGACGCCCAGGTGCAGCCCGGCCCGGCCGGCCACCTCGCACAGCAGGTCCAGGTCGGTGTGCCGGTGCTGGAGCAGCCGGTCCAGGCGCGGCCCGTCGTCCTCGGCCGCCACGCTCAACCCCAGCCCGGCGCACAGGTCGGCGGCCAGCTCGGCGGCCGTCACCGACTCGAACACCCGCAGCTCCTGCCGCTTGCGCAGCCGGTGCAGCGGGTCGTACGCCCGGATCCGGGCCAGCGCGGCGCCGTCACCCGCGTACTCCCGCTCGACAGCTGTCACCTCGCCGGTGAACAGCGCCTCCGCCTGCCCGTCGAGGCGCACGTCGACTGTGGCGCCGGGGCGTACCGGCGGGTCGAGCGGGCCCGCACCGGGGGCGGCGGTGAGCGTCAGCTCGCACTGCGCGGGCCGGTCCAGCCGGGCGGCGACGCGGATGCCGCGCAGCCGGGCCGGGTCGGCCAGCGGCCGGCCGTCGACTGTGACCAGGGCGGCCCGGCTCACGGCGCACCCCCGGCGGTCGCAGGCCGCGCGGCGCTTCTTGTCGCGTCGCCGCTCCGGGGAGTCGTGCTCGCGGGGGCGGGGCGGCGCGAGGCGCCGGTCGCGTTGCCGCTCACGGGGTGCCTCCCGTGGTGACGGTGTCCGGCGCGACGGTGGCGGCGCCGACCGGCGGGACGGCGAGCGCGGTGCCGGCGGGCACGGTGAGCGGGTCGGTGATCCGGTTGTGCTCGGCGAGCAGCCGCCACCGCAGCGGCGAACCCAGCGCGTCGTGGGCGAGCAGGTCGAAGCGCACCCCGGACCAGCCCGGCTCGGCCGCGCCGTCGGCGGCGGCGACCACCGCAGACCCGGGTGCGACAGCGGGTGTGCTCGCGGCGGCCAGTTCCTCCTCGAACCCGGCGCGCGCCGCCTCCGCGCCCTCCGCGACGCGGACCAGCCTCAACCGCAGCCAGGACCGCCGGGGCGTACCGGTGAGGGTGAACGCGTCGAAACGTTCCGCGATCGCGGTGATCACGCCCGGTACGTTCCACGTCTTGCCCCAGACCAGGCGGACCAGCGGCGGGCGCAGCCAGCCGTGCTCGACCGCCGAGTTCTCGGCGAGCATCCACAGCGGCCGGGTCAGCGCGCGCACGTCCTCGGGGCGGGCCGGGGACTCCACGAAGTCGACGTCGAAGAGCAGATCGAGGACCAGTTCGGTACGTCCGCCGCCGGTGAAGACCAGCGGGTCGTCGGCCAGCCCGGCGCCGGTGAGCGGCCCGTCCGGTCCGCCGCGCGGCCGTACCCCGGCCAGCCGCGTCACCTGCACGGTCTCCGGGTTGAGCAGGCAGTCGACGCGGGTGCCGGACTCGTCCACGAGGAAGGCGACGCGCTCCATCAGCCACCCGCCTGTTCCCGGTCCAGCCGGGCCGTGTCGCTCCACGGTGTGGTCCGCTCGGGAACCCACGCCGGTTCGGCCGGGAGCACCGGCCACGGGTCCGGGTGCGCGGCGCCGTCGCCGGTCACGCGGCCGGTCGACGCCGGGCTCGTCGCCCGGCGCGGGCCGGCGTCGTCCGGGAGTGCCGGCCAGGGCCCTTCGGTCGCGGGCCGTTGCCACCGTCGCGTCCGGAACTCGCCGCCCGGCGCCGGGCCGAGCCCTCGAGGGTACGGCGAACCGGCGACCCGCCCCGGGTAGTGGTCGACGTATCCGCTCCCGTCGCGACGAACCGCCGATCCGGTTCGGCTGCCCCCGGTGCGCGCGGCCGGTCCGCGCGGCGACGACGGGGGCGCGGCCGCGAAGGCGAGCGGGAACACGTCCCCGCGATCGGGCGACAGGTCCGCTCCGGCGGCGTCATGCCGATGCCGTACCCGGCTCCGGCCGACCGGCGGGAGGTGCCGGAGCGCCTCCATCCGATCCGCGCCGAGGCCGGGTCGTTGCTCGGGCGGTGACGGCCGGGCCGGGTCGTCGGAGGGGACGGGGCTCTGCGATCCGCGCGCGTCACGGCCGCCGTCCGGGCCGGTGCGCCGGTGAGCGCCGGCGGGCGTGCCGGCGCCGGTGGACGTGCCGCGGCGATCCTTGCTGCCGGTGCTGCCGGTGCTGCCGGTGCTCGCGCTGCGGTTCCCTGTCGCTGTCGACCGTCTGGTGCCGGCCACTCCTGCGGAGGTTGTGTCCGTGGTGCCGGTGCCGGCGCCGGTGGACGTGCCGGTGTTGATGCTGGTGCCGGTGCTGGTGCTGGTGCTGGTGCCTCCGCCGGTGTTGATGCTGGTGCTGGTCTCGGTGCCTCTGCCGGTGGCGGGTGTGCTGCGGGTGTCCGGCCCGCCGACGGTGTCTCGCGATCCGGACCGGTCGGCGATGCACGCTGAGCTCGCCCTGCCCGCCGAGCCGGCCGGACCGCCTGACGTCACGCAACCGCCTGACGTGACGCAACCGCCTGACGTCACGCACCGGCAGGCTGGAGAACCCGCGAGCGACCCGGCATCGCCCGGCCGCCCTGCGTCGCCCGAGTGGCATCGGGTCTCCACCGTCGACGGTGAGGTCTCCGGCCCCGCCGTGCCCTCCCCACCATCTGCCCGCGCGGACGCCGTCCCCGTCCCGGACCGTGCCGCACCCCGCGCGTTCCACCCCGAGTGCGCCGATCTCCCACCCCCTGAGATCCCCGTCTCACCTCCCGGGAGCCGCGGAAGATCTTGGTAGGAAGTGGCCCCTATGGGGGCCTTTTCGTACCAAGATCTCGACGGGTCGTTGCGGGAGACGGCGAGTCGGTTGATCAACTGGGCCTTCCACGTCCGCCACAGGCCCTTCCGGCGCCGCTCGGCGGGGGGCGGGGCAGGGATGGCGGGTGGGGGAAGGTCGCGGAGCAGGCCGGGGGCGTGCGCCGCCACCAGGCGCCGCCAGTGCTCGGGCGGCTGCCCGGCCGTGCGCGGCACGACGTCCGGGGAACCCGCGGAGCCCGGGCGGTCCGGGAAGTCCGCAGAGCCCGTGGAGCCCGTGGAGCCCGTGGAGCCCGTGGAGCCCGCGAAGCCCGAGGAGCCCGCGGGTTCCGGTGAGCCCGCGGAGAACGGGAGGTCCGCAGAGCCCGGGAAGTCCGGGAAGGATGGTGAGAGCGGCGTGCCCGGTCCGGAGAGGCGATCGGCGGTGGCCCGCAGGGCGCGGGCCAGCCGGTCACGTGGTCGCCGGGGCGGCGGCACCGCCGGCCTCCAGTTCCAGGCCCTCGTACGCCAAGGTAAGCGCCTCGATGGCGATCTCCTGCGACAGGGTGTTCAGGTGCGCGCCCCGCCACCGGGTCGGCCACGCGTTGATCATGTTCCAGCGCAGCACCTCGGCGGTGCCGGCCGGGTCCAGCAGCACCACCGACACGTTGCGCCGGTTCACGGTGCCCTTGGCCGCCGCGTTCACCCAGTCCCACAGCTCGCGGGAGCTGGTCAGGCCGAAGTGGAGGGTGACCGGGGCGTACTCGACCTGGCCGGGCACGGCCCGGATGCGCTCGTTGCCCGCCTCCCGGTACGACAGCGCCGGTATCGCCACCTCGAAGCCGCTGACCTCGGTGAAGTGCCCGTTGGTGATGCCGTTGATGAGCAGCTTGAAGTGGTACGCCCGGTACGGGTCGACCGGTGCGCCCGGCTGCGGCGTGGCAGTGGTGGGCATGTCAGCCTCCGATCGTCTCGGTCTCGGTGCCGCCGGCCCACTGGCTCAGCTTGAACACCACGAACTCCGCGGGCTTGACCACCGCGATGCCGATGTGGGCCACCACCATTCCGGCGTCACGGACGTCGGCCGGGTTGGTCTCCTCGTCGCACTTGACGAAGAACGCCTCCTCGGGCGTCCGGCCGAGCAGCGCGCCGTCGCGCCACACCCGGGTGAGGAACGCGCCGATGTCCCGGCGGATCGAGCGCCACAGCGTGAAGTCGTTCGGCTCGAACACCATCCACCGGGTGCCGTTGGCGATGGCCTGCTCGATGGAGATGGACAGCCGCCGCACGTTCAGGTAGCGCCACTCGCTGGCCTCGGCGGCGAGCGTCCGGGCCCCCCACAGCCGGATGCCCTCACCGGCGAAGAACCGGATCACGTTGACGCCCTTGGGGTTGAGCACGTCGTGCTCCGGCCGGGTCACCCGGTACGCGAGGTCGACGGCGCCGCGTACCGGCTCGTTGGCGGGCGCCTTGTGCACGCCCCGCAGCGCGTCGGTGCGGGCCCAGATGCCGGCGACGTGCCCGCTCGGCGGGGTGAGCACGAGGTCGCCGCTGAGCGGGTCGCGGACCCGGATCCAGGGGAAGTAGAAGGCGGCGAAGTCCGACTGCCGAGGCCGGTCACCGCCGGTGCCGGGCGGTTCGTCGTCGGCGTCGCCCGGCGTACCCTCGGCGGGTTTGTCGGGCGACGCGGCCGACCCGGACGACGCGGGCTTGGGCGGCTTGCCCGGCGTGGCGACGCGGGTGAGCCGCGAGACGTCGGTGACCTCCGGCGGCGGGTCGCAGATCGCGACCATGGTGCGCAGCCGCTCGGCCATGCTGATCAGGGCCTCGTGCGAGACCGGGTCGTGGTAGCCGGGCGCGGCCACTATGGAGATCTCGTCGATCGCCTCCAGCAGTTCCAGGCCGCCGCGCCGCCCGCCGGTGCCGGTGAGCCGGCCGCCCTCGCCGACGTTGACGACCCAGCAGCGGGTGCCGCCGTTGTCCAGGAAACCGAACACGGCCCGGGCCAGCGGCGTGCTCTCCAGGTGCTCGCCGTCGGCGTACAGCCGCAGGAACTCGGTCCAGCTGTTCACCGCCAGCGCCTCGCCGACGTGGGCGCCGCGGTCGGGCGCGATCCCGACGAACGCGGCGGTGCTCATGCCGACCGGCCCGATCGGGCGGGCCCCGCTGGGCACCTCCTCGACGTAGATGCCGGGGGAGAAGTAGGTGGGCATCGGTCCTCCTCGGACGTCAGTCGGGCGCGCGGACGACGATCAGGTGATCGCCGTCCGGATCGAGTTCGGCGGTGTGGACGCGTCCCGCGCCGACCAGCCGGATCCGCACCGGGGCGTCCGGCGCGTCGGGGTCGTGCGGCACGCCGGCCAGCCGGAACCGGCCGGCGGCGTCGGTCTCGGTGGCCTGGGCGGTGCCCACCAGCTCCACCCGGACGGCGGCGAGCGGCTGGTCCTGCGGGCCGACCACCCGGCCGTCGAGCGTGCGCATGCCGAGCTGCCGCAGTCGCAGCGGCCGGCGTACCGGCGGAGCGACCGGGACCGGCCGCTCCACCCGGGCCGGCGCGTCGAGCAGCAGCGCAGGCCGGGGCGCCACGCCCAGCGCCCGCCACAGCGCCGGGTCGCCGGCGGCCAGCACCAGCTCCGGCCGGCCCGCCGTGGTGGCGGCGGTGAGCACCCGGTCCAGCGCGGGCAGCGCCGCCGGCCCGCCGCCCGCGACCAGCAGGCGGACCACGAACCGGTACGGCTCGCGCGTCGCGCCGCCGGTCGCGGTCTGCCGGGCCGGTCGCAGCTCCAGCGGCCAGACCGTGAGACCGCCGTCGGGGTCGTCGCGCGGCGGACCGACCGGTACGGGTTCACCCGCGACCCCGGCCAGCCAGCTCGCGACGTCCGCGACGGCCGCCTCGATCGCGCCGGTCATCGCGGTGGCGTCCCCTGGATGCGGTACGCGATGGCCTCGTTCCACACGTGCGGGTAGACGCCGATCTCGAAGTAGCGGGTGAACCGGTTGATCGGCGCGTTGGTGTGGTCGTGCCAGAGCAGCCACACCGGAGCGATGGTGAACAGCACGTAGTTGAGCGCCACCAGCGGCAGGTAGAACGGGCCGAGCAGCCGGGCCTGGAACACGTGCACGTCCTCGTGCCGCTGGATGCCCGGGCTGGACCCGGCGCAGACGGTGCCGATGGTGGTGGCGTACCGGGGGGAGACGCCCTCGATCACGTTGACCCGGCCGCTGCCGGCCGAGACGATCCGGTCGAGCTGGTGGCCGAAGACCAGGTGCAGGGCCAGGAAGAGCGCCCCGGCGAACGTGTTGAGCAGGCTCCAGGTGTGGTCGACGACGAAGAGGAAGATCCCCTTCGGGTCGGCGCCGTACGTCCCGGCGGAGGCGGACGCCCAGCCGAAGGGCGCGCCGAGGAGCAGTCCGACGACCGCGCCGACCAACAGCCCGACGGTGCCGGCGGCGAGTTGCCCGAGTACGGCGCCGAAGACGACCTGGACGGCGGCGCTGAGGATGCCGAAGATCATGGGGTCACCTCTCTCAGACCCAGGAGCGGACGTAGCGGGGCTCGCGGCCCTGGGCGAGCTGGCTCGGCGACGCCTGCGTCGGCTGCCGGTTGCCAGGGGGGAGCTGGTTGATGCCGAGCGCGGCGGAGAAGATCACCAGACCGTTGAAGAACGCGATGATCCACTTCTCCGGGCCGGCGTCGGTGGCGAACGCGGCGGTGAGGTAGGACAGCAGGAGCGCGAAGCCCAGCGCGATCCACTTGCGCGCCTTGTCGCCGCTCGGTCCGATCAGCCCGCCGATGACGTTCGTGGCGAGCAGGGTGGCGGCGCTGGCGCCGGTGAGGCTGCCCAGGGCGGCCCAGGTGAAGAGATCGTTCACGGCGATCCCCCTCTTGTCACGGTGCGGTGGTGCGGTCGGGGTGGGATGGTGCGGCGGCGTCCGGGTCACTGACTCCAGGTTCCGCCCGGTGTGCTCGTGGGCCGCCGGCGCGGGCGCCGTCGGTGGTCGGTGGGTCCGGCCCGGTTCAGGCCGGTGGACCGGTGGGTGGTGCGGGTGCGGGCGGGGCGCCGGTGCCGGCCGGGGCCGGGCCGGTGGCCGCCGTCGCGGTGGGGGCGGCCGCCGGATCGGGGACGCCACGGGAGCGCCGTCGCCGCAGCAGCAGGACGAGCACCACGCCGGCGACCAGCAGCAGGACGACCACGGCGGCGACGACCGGCAGCCAGGGGAAGGAACCGTTCCCGGTCACCACGGCGGCCGGGCTGGTGGCGGGCGGCGGGGGCGCCTGGGCGACGGCGCGCAACTCGGCCGGCTTGGGCTGGTTGGCGATCACCTTCCAGCTGACCGAGCGTCCGGTGACCGTGCCGTTGGTGTCGAGCACCCGGCCGGGGAACGTCACCGAGATCTCGAACGCCATCAAGGTCATGAACGCCTGTTGCTGGCGCGGATCCTGCTGCCCGAACTTGCCGCCGTATTTCTGCGGGTCCAGCGGGAGCGAGAAGCGAATGAGATCCTCGTCCCGGACAAGATTCACACTTTCGCTCGTGAATTGTGCCAGTGGCGTTTTCCGGTACGTGATCTGAATGCCGTACGAGGTGGCGTCCTCGTACCGGGTCTCCGCTCCGGGCGGAAGTGAGGGAATGTTCGGCCGCAGTTCGGCGAACGCCACCGCCGGATCCGGGTTCCGCTGCTTGAGCACGGACTTCGGTGCGGTGAGCAGGAGCTGACCGGAGACCGTGTCGTCGTCGTTCACGGTCAGCCCGAGGTTGAGCTGCATGCAGCCGCTCATTATCGCCACGAGGGCGAGACACACCGCGAGGCCGAATGCGCGGCTGCGGCGGAGTCTCGTATTCATGCGCTCAGTGTGAGCCGGTGCCGGTCGCCGGGCAGTCCGTGATCGGTCGCCGTTCTGTCGCCGATCTTACCGGCTCCCTCTCCCGTTCGGACGACCTCGAAAACGCGAGCGATAGATATTCTGAAGGATTGTCGCGACGCAGATGTCGACGGCCTTCCTCGCCGGAGCGTGAGCCGCCGTCACCGCTCCGGGGACTCCGCCGCGACGATCCGGAAGACCGGGATGCCGGCGGCGACCCGGGCGAACTCGGCCAGCGGGGCGTGCCGGTCCACCGGTACGTGCGGGCGCGCGCCCGGGGCGAGCGCGAGGTGCCGGCGCAGGATCGGCGGCCGCTGCGCCACCGGCACCTCGACCAGCCGGACCGGCTCGCGGCGGCGACGGCGCAGCACCACCCGGCCGCCCGCGGCGCGCACGTTCGCCACCCAGTTGGCCCGCTCGCCCAGCATGGACACGACGTACCGCTCGCCGTCGTGATCGGCGACCACGATCGGCACCGAGACGGTCCGCCCGGTACGGCGGCCGGGCACCTCCATGGTCATCCAGTGCGCCGGGGCGAGACCGGCGCCGTACTGCCACGCCGACAGCGCGTTCATCATCCGGGCCAGCCGGTTCGGCCGGCCGCCCCGGTACATCCACGTCATGGCTCCGCCCATCGGGATCCCTCCTTCTCCCGTATCCATTGACGGGCGGGCGCGCCACGGCGGCCAGGGCCGACCGGCCCGTACCGGCTCAGGCGCTGTCGCGGGTGACGAGCGTCGACGGGAACGGGGTGCTCGGGGCGACCGGCTCACGCGTCAGCACGGCAGTGGCCGCGGCGGCGGCGATCCGGTCGACCGGGTGGGTCGCCGTGGTCAGCGGCGGGCTGCTGATCGCCGCGTACGGCAGGTCGTCGAACCCGGCCACCGCCACGTCGTGCGGTACGCGGATGCCGCGCCCGCGCAGCGCCGCGATCACGCCGAAGGCGGTGGCGTCGCTGGCCGCGTAGACCGCGTCGGCGTCCCGCCACCGGCGCAGTGCCTCCAGCGCCGCCCGGCCGCCCCGCGCCGCGGTGAAGTCGCCGGTGACCAGCCGCTCCGGCGCCCCCGCCTCCCGCATCAGCTCCCGGTACGTGGTCACCGAGCGCTCGGCGCAGCTCAGCCAGCGCGGCCCGGTGACCATGACGATGCGGCGGCGGCCGGTGGCGTACAGGTGACGCAGCACCTCGCCGGCGCCTCCGGCGTTGTCGACGTCGAACGACGGCACCGCCGGCGAGCCCTGACCGATCGAGACGATCCGGCCGCGCAGCCTCGGCGGCACCGCGTCCAGCGCGGCCTGGGTCGTGTTGACCAGGACCACGCCGCAGACGCCCCGGTCCGCGCCGAGCCGGGCCAGCCCGGACGGGTCGGCCAGTGGCAGCCACTCCAGCGCCACGCCGATGCCGTGCGGCGCGCACACCCGCGACGCCGCGCTCACCACCCGGTGCACGTACGGGTCGTCCAGGACCGTGTCGTCGCGGCCCACCACGGCCACCACCAGGCGTACGCCTGCTCCGCGCACCAGCGAGCGGGCCGCGAGGTCCGGCACGTAGCCGAGGCGGTCGGCGGCGGCGTGCACCCGCGCGCGAGCCTGCGCCGAGGTGAAGCCGTAGCTGCCGAGGACCCGGGAGGCGGTGGCCCGGGAGACCCCGGCGTCGCGGGCCACGTCGTCGAGGGTGGCGGGGCGTGCGGTCGGCGTACCCATGTCCGCATCATGCCTGCTCCCGCCCGGATGGGCGATGCCATAACAGCGCTTGTGGTGGAAGCGCTCTCAGGTGTGCGATTGTCGTCGGGAACCAGACGGGGGAAGGGACCACAGCACCGTGAGCAGCACCATCGACGCACCGGCCGGGAAGCGGCCACCGGCGCCCCGTGCGGTGCTGAGCGCCCGTAACGGCGTCGCCGTCGTCTTCGCCCTCAACGGGCTCGCGGTGGCGAGCTGGTTCTCCCGGGTCCCGGCGGCCCAGGACGCGCTCGACCTCAACCCGGGTGGGCTCGGCCTGCTGCTGCTCTGCGCCTCGGCGGGCTCGCTGCTGGCGATGCCGACCGCCGGCCTGGTCACCCAGCGGCTCGGGCCGGCGCGCACGGTGGCCGTGTCGGTGGTGCTGGTCTCGCTCGGCCTGACCGTGGCGGGTCTGTCCGCCAGCCTGGCAGGCTCGGTCGCCGGGGTGGGGCTCGGCCTCGCCGCGTTCGGCTTCGGCTCCGGCCTGTGCGACGTGGCGATGAACGTCGAGGGCGCGGCCGTGGAGAAGCGCCTCGGCTACACCATCCTGCCCCGGTTCCACGCCGCCTGGAGTCTCGGCTCGGTGGCCGGGGCCGGGCTCGGCGCCGGCGCCGCGCACTTCGGCGTACCCGTCGGCGTACACCTGCCGGTCCTGTCCGTGCTGATCCTGGCCGGCACGCTGGTCGGCGCCCGGGCGTTCCTCGCGGCCACCGCCGAGGCGGCCGGGGCCGGGGAGCCGGCGGCCCGGCGCCAGGCGCTGCTGGCCGCCTGGCGCGAGCCCCGCACGCTGCTGATCGGGCTGCTCGTGCTGGTCATGGCGTTCACCGAGGGCAGCGCCAACGACTGGCTCGCGGTGGCGTTCGTCGACGGGTACGGGGTCGACGAGGCCGTCGGCGCCGCCGTGTTCGGCGTGTTCGTGGTGGGCATGACGATCGGCCGCACCGTCGGCACCGTCGCCATCGACAGGTGGGGCCGGGTGCCGGTGCTGTTCACCACCATCGCGATGGCGTCGGCCGGTGCCGCGCTCGCCGTGCTGGCCGGGAACGGCCCCCTCGCGGTGGCCGGCGTCGCGCTGTGGGGACTCGGCGCCTCGCTCGGCTTCCCGGTCGGGATGAGCGCCGTCGCCGACGACGAGGACAAGGCCCCGGCCCGGGTGAGCGTGGTCGCCGTGATCGGCTACACCGCCTTCCTGGCCGGCCCGCCGCTGCTCGGCTTCCTCGGCGACCACTTCGGCGTGCTGTCCGCGCTCGTCGTGGTGCCGCTGCTCCTGCTGCCCACGCTCGCGCTGGTGCCGGTGCTGCGGGAACGCCCCGCAGCCCCGGACGCGCAGGCCGGCGCCCCGACGGCGAAGGTCGGCTGAGCCGCTTCAGCCGCCTCCCACCGCGCTCCCAGCCGCCTGTCAGGCGGGCGTGCTGCACTGGAGCGAACGCCGAGGAGAGGAGGCGGGCATGGGCTGGTTCAGCCGCCGGGCCGCCGACCCGACGACGCCCACGAAGCTCGACCGCGAGGCGACCAAGGAGGACCTGGCGCAGCTGGAGGCGTTCGTCACCAGCCGGCGCGGGGTCGAGTTCTACCTGGAACCGGAGACCACCGCCACCGACACGACGGTGGTCGCCATCGCGCACGACGGCGAGTGGATCCGCCGCCGTACCGGTTCGCCCCGTGCCGCCGGCAAGATCGCCCAGAAGCACGCGGTGCCGCTGTACGAGGCGGCCCGCACCGGCTACCCGGAGCGGATGCGGGCGTGGAACCGGGCCCACCCGGAGCGCCGGGCCCGCTGACGGTCCGCCCCGCCGACCGGCTGACCGCTCCGGTCAGCCGGTCAGCGCGGCGACCAGCGCGTAGCCGAGGAACGCCGCGCCCAGGCCCGCGGTCACACTGAGTGCCACATTCGCGTACGCGAGGCGGCGCCCGCCCGCACGGGCCAGGCGCAGCGTCTCGTAGCTGAGCGTGGACCAGGTGGTCAGCGCGCCGCAGAAGCCGGTGCCGGCCAGCGCGGTCACGCCCGGGTCGACGGGTGCCGCGAGCAGGCCGCCGAGCAGCAGCGACCCGGCCACGTTGACGGTCAGCGTGCCCCACGGGAACGGCGAGCGGTGCCGGGCCTGCACCGCCCGGTCGGTCAGGTAGCGCAGCGGGGCGCCGATCGCGGCGCCGATCGCGACGAGCAGGACGGTCATCGGGCCGCCACCGTCCCGGCGGTCACGAGGTCCGCCCGTGCCGGGCGGCCAGCAGCCGTGCGGTCACCGTGTCCCCGGCGGCGACCGCCGCCAGCGCGCCGAGCACTGTGGCGGCCAGGTAGGCGCCCGCCGTACCGGGCGCGCCGTCGGTCAGCAGCCGCTGCGCGTCGACCGCGTACGCGGAGAAGGTGGTGAACCCGCCGAGCACGCCGACCCCGAGGAACGGCCGGGTCAGCGGGTGGACCGGCCGGGCGGCGAGCACCGCCATCAGCACGCCGATGAGCAGGCATCCGGTGACGTTGACGGCGAACGTGGCCCAGGGGAAGTCGCCGGGCTGGTGCGGCAGGGCGGCCTGGGCGCCCGCCCGCGCGAGCGCGCCGAGCACGCCTCCGGCAGCGATCACGCCGAGCACCGCCGCCGGGTGCGCGGACAGTTCCGTCCGGTCCGCCGGTACGAGCAGGTCGACGTCAGGATCGACCCGGGGATCCGACACGACACCTCCCACCAGCACCCGCGAGCATAACCCCGCCCTCCCGCCCCGCCCCCGCCCCGCTCCCGGCGATCTTGCGGTTTCGGCCCCGGCGAAGGGCGCGAACCGGACACCCGAGGGGCGGCAAGTGCAAGATCGCGGGGGAGGGGGTGGGGCCGGCCGGGGAGGGTGGGGGCGGGCGTACGGTGGGCGGGATCGCCCCGGGGCGGCGGCGTCCGGGGTCCCTCGTACCAGGAGGTCACCGTGGAGGAGCGCACGCCCCGTCCGGAGGAGCTGGATCCCGTCGAGCGGATCGGCGTCGACGAGCTGCGCGCGCTGCAACGGGACCGGCTGCGGCACTCGCTGCGGCACGCGTACGACAACGTGCCCCACTACCGGCGCGCGTTCGACGCCCTCGGCGCGCACCCCGACGACCTGCGTGACCTGGCCGACCTGGCCCGCTTCCCGTTCACCACGAAGGCGGAGCTGCGGGAGAACTACCCGTTCGGCATGTTCGCGGTGCCGCGCGAGCGGATCGCCCGGCTGCACGCCTCCTCCGGCACCACCGGGCGTCCCACGGTGGTCGGCTATACCCGCGCCGACCTGGACACCTGGGCGAAGCTCATGGCCCGCTCGATCCGGGCCGCCGGGGGCCGCCGCGGCGACCGGGTGCACGTCGCGTACGGCTACGGGCTGTTCACCGGCGGCCTCGGCGCGCACTACGGCGCCGAGGAGCTGGGCTGCACCGTCGTGCCGGTCTCCGGCGGCATGACCGAGCGTCAGGTCACGCTGATCCGCGACCTCGAGCCGGAGGTCGTCATGGTGACCCCGAGCTACATGCTCGCCATCGTCGACGAGATGGAACGCCAGGGGATCGACCCGCGCGCCACCTCGCTGCAGGTGGGGATCTTCGGTGCCGAGCCGTGGACCGAGGACATGCGCCGTGAGCTGGAGCAGCGCCTGGACATGCACGCGCTCGACATCTACGGCCTGTCCGAGGTGATGGGCCCGGGTGTGGCGGTCGAGTGCGTGGAGACCAAGGACGGCCTGCACCTGTGGGAGGACCACTTCTACCCGGAGATCATCGACCCGGTCACCGGAGAGGTGCTGCCCGACGGACAGCGGGGTGAGCTGGTGCTGACCTCGCTGACCAAGGAGGCCATGCCGGTCGTCCGCTACCGCACCCGCGACCTGACCCGGCTGCTGCCCGGCACCGCCCGCCCGATGCGGCGCATCGAGAAGATCACCGGGCGGACCGACGACATGATGATCGTCCGCGGGGTGAACGTCTTCCCGACCCAGATCGAGGAGCTGATCCTGCGTACGCCGGCGTTGTCGCCGCACTTCCAGTGCGTGCTCGACCGGCGGGGCCGGCTCGACACGCTCACCGTGCACGTGGAGCGGCGCGCGGGCACCGCCGCCGACGAGGCCGAGCGGGCCGGCGCCGCTCTCGTCGAGCAGGTGAAGAACACGATCGGGGTGTCGGTGGCGGTACGGGTGATCGAACCGGACGGGGTGGAACGCTCGATGGGCAAGATGCGCCGCATCGTCGACCAGCGGCGGGAGTCCTGAGATGGCCGGTGACGGCGACCGTACCGCGGCGCACGACATGTTCGACGCCGACGTCGCGTCCAAGGGGCTCGGCATCGAGCTCGTCTCGGCCGGCGACGGCGCGGCGGTGGCCCGGATGCGGGTCACCCCGGCGATGCTCAACGGGCACGCGATCGGGCACGGCGGCTTCGTGTTCCTGCTCGCCGACACCGCCTTCGCGCTGGCCTGCAACAGCCACGGCCCGGCGACGGTGGCGGCCGGCGGCGAGATCAGCTTCCTGCGCCCGGTCCGCGAGGGCGACCTGTTGGAGGCGTACGCCACCGAGCGGGTCCGGCACGGCCGCAGCGGCATCTACGACGTGACGGTGCGGCGCGGCGACGAGGTGGTGGCCGAGTTCCGGGGACGCAGCCGCACCATCGCCCGCGACTGATCCGACCGGCCCGGCCGCCGGGTGACGTCCCGGCCGGAGTGGCCCCGTGCCCGCTCCGACCCGGACGTCACGCTCATGCGGCCAGCCCGAGCGTGTGCCCGCCGGGCTCGGTTCTTCGCCGGCCCACCCGCCCGGGCCGTCCGGGCCACTGCGTGACGCCCGGTCCGGCCCGCACCGGCTGCCCCGGCCGTCCGGGCACCACCCGGAGCGGGTCGGAGCGATCGAGCCGGTCCGGCGGGACGGGCGCCGGTCGGGCCCCTCCACCCGACCGGCGCGACCGTCCCGCCCCGAGCGGGCACACGTCCCGCTCGTCGGCGTCCCGGACCGGGACGCCGGTTCCCGCTCCCGGCACGCGGCCGGCAGCGGTGTCCTTCGCGGTACGCAGGCGGCGGGCGAAGTCGGCGCGTACCGCACGCGACAGCCGCAGCGCGGCCACCCGGGCCACCAGCGCGTCGACCGCCCAGGCACCGGCGGCGAGCGGGTGTACCAGCCCGGCCGCGGCCAGCGCCCGCAGCACCGGCTCGGCCCGGCCGGCGGGCCAGCCGAGCATCGCCTCCACCGCGGCGGCCACGACCGGGCCACCCCGGGCGGCCCCGGCCAGCAGCGCCGCCCGGTGCGTACCGTCGAGCCGGTCCAGCCGGGCGTCCACCAGGCGGCGCGCGAACGCCGGCACGCCAGCGGGCTCGCCGGCCGGATCGGCCGACGCGTACGCGGTCGCGACGGCCGGATTGCCGCCGACCAGCGCGACCAGCCGGCCGGCGAGCGCGGCCGGTCGCCCGGCCCGGTGGAGCAGGTGCCGCAGCAGCCGCCCGGTGTCCGACGCATCCAGCGGCTCCAGCGGGATCCGCCGCGCCGGCGCGGGCAGCGGGTCGGCCGAGCCGGCGCCGCACGTGGTGACCACCGCCAGCGGCAGTCCTCGCTCGTCCGCCGCCACGTGGAGCTGGTGCAGGAAGCGGCGCAACGCCGGGGCGGCCCGGTCCAGGTCGTCCACCGCGACCACCAGCGGCGCGTCGGCGGCCAGGCCGAGCAGCGCCTCCCGGCAGGCGACCACGGCGCGGGCCGCCACCGTGTCGTCGTCCGGCGCGGCGAGGAACGCGGCGAGCGCACCACCGCCCGGACCGTCCCCGGCCGGACCGCCCGGCCGGGGACGGACCAGGCCGGCCAGCGGCGCCAGTTCGCCGCACGGGTACGGCGGGCAGGCTGTCACCCGCACGCGCACCGGCACACCGTCCACGCTCGACACGGCGCGGGTCACCTCGTGCAGCAGCCGGCTGCGGCCGCTGCCCGGCGGACCGACCAGGGAGATCCACCGGGGACGCCGCTCCCGCAGGGCCCGGCTCACCTCGTCGGCGGCGCTCGCCACCTCGCGGCGACGGCCGACGAGCGGCGTACGATGCCGGGCCGGCCTGCTCCCGGCCGCCCCCGTGACCCGCCACACGTCCAGCGGAAGCGCCTTGCCGGCGAGCGTCAGCGTGGCGAGTGGACGCTGCTCGACCAGGCCGGCCACCGCGTCCCGGGTGACCGGGCAGACGACGACTCCGCCCGGCGGCGCGTGCTCCTGGAGGCGGGCCGCCGTGGTGATGACCGCGCCGCTGGCCGCGCCGTGGCCGCCGTCCCGGACCCCGGCCAGGTCCAGCAGCACCTCGCCGGTCGCCACGCCCACCCGCACGCGCAGCCGGACACCGGCCGGCCGTCGCCGCGCCAGCGCGGCCTGGATGTCCAGCCCGGCCCGCACCGCCCGGTACGCGTCCAGACCGTCCGAACCGGACGCGCCGAACAGTGCCATCACGGCGTCGCCGACGTACTTCTCCACCACGCCCCGCCAGCGGCGCAGCACGGAGGCGACGGTACCGAAGTAGGCGCGCTGCAGCGCCCGTACGTCTTCCGGGTCGAGCCGCTCGACCAGACGGGTCGAGCCGACGATGTCGACGAAGAGGACGGTCATGACACGTCGTTCCTCGGGCACCGGCCGGCACGCCGCGATGACGGCTTTCCGACTCCCCACGGGCGTGGTGATCAACATCGCACCCACCCTTTCCCTGTTGTGGTGCCCGACGACCTCAGCAGACTTCCACCACCGGGTTCTCGGGGGATCTGTAGGACGACGTATGTCGGGCACCCGCAACCATTAGTCGTGTAGTCGACGCGAGGAGTACGAGTCCGGCCCGAAGGCCGTAGAACGGTGCGGGGACCTGTGACTAGGCTGCGTCCCATGGCCAGCGACGTGGACACCGCACCGCTCGTCGGCCGATCCGGCACCATGGCGACGCTGCGGTCGGCGCTCTACGACGACCTGCGGCCCGGGCAGACCGGCGCGGTGTTCCTCACCGGAGAGAGCGGAGTGGGCAAGACCCGCCTGCTGACCGAGGCCGGCGAGCAGTTGCGACGCAGCGGCGCGCTGGTGCTCACCGGCACCTGTCTCGACATCGGAGACGCCTCGCCGTTGCACCCGGTCCGGCAGGCGCTGCGCCGGCTCGACGCCGAGCAGGCCGACGCGCGCACCACATCGGCCGTCCGCGGGGTCCTGCAGGTCTTCGACGAGGAGACCCCGGGCCCGGACGGCGCCGGGGCGCTGCTGGAGCGGGTCGCCCAGGGCCTGCACCTGGTGGCCGGCGGGCGTCCGCTGGTGCTCGTCCTCGACGATCTGCAGTGGGTCGACCGCAGCACCCGACAGCTCCTGCTCTACCTCCTCGCCGGGCTGGGCGACCTCCAGCTCTCCGTGCTGGCCGCGATCCGGGCCGAGTCGCTGCGCGGCGCGCACCCGCTGCGCCGGGTGCTCACCGAGCTGCGCCGGCTGCGTTCGGTACGGGTGATCGACCTGCTGCCGCTGGAGCGGTCCGCCACCGACGAGCTGGCGGCCGCGGTGGTCGGCGCGCCGTTGCCGCCGGAGGCCGCCGACCAGCTCTGGCAGCGCAGCGGCGGCAACCCGTTCGTGGTGGAGGAACTGGCCCGGGACCGGCGCGACGGCCGCGACGGCCTCTCCGACACGCTGCGCGAGGTGTTCCTCGACCGGGTCGACGCGCTGCCCCAGCCGGCGCACGCGGTGGTGCACGCGGTGGCGGCGGGCGTCGAACCGGTCGAGCACTGGCTGCTGGCCCAGGTGGTGCGGCTGCCCGAGGAGGAGCTGCTCGACGCGGTCCGCGAGGCGGTCGCGCACCGCCTGCTGGTCGGCGCCGACGACGGTTACCGGCTGCGGCACCGGCTGGTCGCCGAGGTCCTGGCCCACGAACTGCTGCCCGCCGAACGGGCCGCGCTGCACCGCCGCTACGCCGAGGCGCTCACCGCCGTACCGGCCGAACTGCACCAGGCCCGGCTCGCGCACCACTGGCGGCAGGCCGGCGAACCGGCCCGGGCGCTGCCCGCCGCGATGGCCGCGGCCCGCGAGGCGGAGCGACTGCACGGGTACGCCGAGGCGCACCGCCACTGGTCCGCCGCGCTGACCCTGGCCACCGAGCCGGCCGCCGTCCTGCCCGACGGGGGACTGCCGGAGCCGGTGGACGTGGACCGGGCCGAGCTGCTCAGTCACGCCGCCGAGGCCGCGCACCACAGCGGCGAGCACGCCCGCGCCCTCACGCTGCTCGAGGAACTGGCCGACGACCCGTCCGGCCCGCCGGTCTGCGGGTTGCGCATCCGCCGGGCCCGCTACCTGGCCGCGGCCGGCCGGTCGGCACCCGCGGAGCAGGAGTACCGGCGGGTGCTGGACTCGCCCGACTGCACGCCGCAGGAGCGGTGCACCGCCGCGGCCCGGCTGGCCGAGCTGCTGCTGCACCTGGGCCGCTACGCCGAGGCCGGCGACCAGGCCCGGGAGGCCCTCGCGCTCGCCGCCGACGTTCCCGGCACCACCTCCGAGGTGGTGATGGCCAGCGCCGCGCTCGGGTTCAGCGAGGCGTTCCTGGAGGATCCGGCCGCCGGGCTGGCGGTGATGCGCCAGGCGCTGGACACCGCCGAGCGGGCCGGGCGCCCGGAGGACGTGGCCTGCGCGTACCTGCACCTGGCCGAGCTGCTCACCGGGCCGCTGAACATCCTCGAGGAGGGGGTGGTGGTGGCCCGCCGGGGTGCCGACCGGGTCGCCGAGCTGGGGCTCGGCCGCACCTGGGAGACCCGGCTGCTGGCGGTGGCGACGAACGGACTGTTCCGGGTGGGGCAGTGGGCCGAGGCGGAGAAGGTCGTCGCCGCCGCGCTGCGGCACCGCCCGTCCGGGGCCGACGCGGTCGAGCTGCTACTGGCCCGGTGCCGGCTGTCCGTCGGGTACGGCGACGTCGAGGCGTCCGACCGCGACCTGGAGGCGGTGGCGACGGTGCTGGCCGGTGGCGGCGCCCGGCACGTGCTGCCGATGCTCATCCTGCGCGCCGGCCTGGCCATGTGGCAGGGCCGGCACGACCTGGCCCGGCAGGCGGTGCAGCGGGGCCTGACCGAGAGCCGCTCCGACGACGTGATCGTGCTGGCCACGCTGGCCTGGCACGGGCTGCGCGCGGAGGCCGAGGCGACGGCCAGCCGCACGATCGAGGTCGACCCGAACGCGGTACGCCGACTGCGCGAGGTGGTCGACCGGGTGACCGGCAAGAGCGCCAAGGCGGGCGCCCCGGTGCGCTACGTGGCCGAGGGGTTCCTGGCGCTCTGCGAGGCCGAGCTGAGCCGGCTCGAGGACGGCCGCGGCGACCCCGCGCTGTGGGAGCGTTCCGCCGCCGAGTGGGACCGGCGCAACCACCCCTACCCGGCCGCGTACTCGCGGTTGCGGCAGGCCGAGGCGCTGCTGGGCCGCCGCAGCCGGGTGGCCACCGCCGGCAAGCTGCTGCGCCGGGCGCACGAGATGGCCCAGTCGCTCGGCGCGGTGCCGCTGACCGCGGAGATCCGTACCATCGCCGCGCGGGCCCGGGTGACTGTGGACGCCGCGCCGGAGGCCGCGCCGGTGCCCCGGCAGCGGGCGGCGGCGCCCGCCGGACCGGCGGTGGACGAGCTGGCGACGCTCACCGCGCGGGAGCGGGAGGTGCTCGCCGCGGTCGCCGAAGGGCTGACCAACCGGGAGATCGGCCAGCGGCTGTTCATCAGCGAGCGGACCATCGGCGTCCACGTCTCGCACATCTTCGACAAGCTCCAGGTCCGCACGCGGGTGCAGGCCAGCGCCATCTTCCTGCGCAACGGCGCGGAATAGGCGTACGTCGGCAATACGTCGTTCGACGGATCCCTGTGTGGACGGTGACTGGCAGGCTGTCCCGCGGAACAGGGGTGGCGTCGTGGGGGCGCCGGCCGGCTGATGGAGGAGAGATGACCGAACCGGTCTGGGGTCCTGTGCACCAGGACATCGTCGGCCTTCTCGCCGACCATCCCGCCGACGTGCCGGCGGTCGTGGACCATCTGACCAAGCTGCAGGACCTGCTGGTCCGGCTGCCGCCGCTGGAGGAGAGCTGCCCGCTCGCCGACTTCAACAAGCTCTACCTGATCATCACCAGCACCGTGCTCGACGGCCTGTACGACGACCGGTTCTGCGACCCGGCCTTCCTGGCCCGGCTGGACGTGGAGTTCGCGGCCCGCTACTTCGAGGCGCTGCGGTTCTGGACCGACTCCAGCCCGAGCACCCCGAAGGCGTGGTCGTGCCTGTTCAAGCGCATGCGCGGCCCGGACGCCCGGCCGCTGCCGTCCGCCGCCGCGGGCGTCAACGCGCACATCAACTACGACCTGCCGTTCGCGCTGGTGACCACGTTCGACAGCCTGGAGTCCGAGCCGATCGACGGCAGCGACCAGCACCGCGACTACCTGGAGATCAACAAGATCTTCGCCGAGCGGATCCCGGAGCTGCGCCGTGGCTACCTGGACAACTGGCAACTCATGATCGACATGGTGAACGGCGACATCGACGACTGGTACCAGGGCGAACTGGTGGGGTACACCCGGAACGTGGCCTGGCGCAACGCGCAGAAGATCTGGCGCTGCCGGCACGACCCGGACGCCCGCGAGTGTGAGCGGACGCGGCTGGACGACAACGCCGCGCTGCTCGGCCGGCTGCTGCTGTCGCCCCTCGGGGCGTTCCTGCAGTAGCCGGGACGGGGGGTTCCCGCGTCCCGCCGTCCGGGCGCGGGACGCGGGAACGCCCCCCGGGGTGTCGAGCCCGCCGCACCGGGTACCTCGCCGCCGTGCCGCGAGACGAACCAGCCGGCCCCGGGGCGCTCCCGCCGGGCCCGGTCCGCCGCTTCCCGTTCCGCTTCGACCCGGCGTTCCGGCTGCCGCTGGCCCTGCTCGGGGTCCGGCCCGCCACGGCCTGGCTGGACTGGGGACCGGACGCGCTCGTCGTCCGGTTCGGTCCCTGGCTGCTGCGCACCACGCCGGACAACGTCACCGGGGCGGAGCTGAGCGGACCGTACCGCTGGTGGCGGGCGATCGGCCCGCACCTGTCGGCGGCCGACGGCGGGGTGACCTTCGGCGCGAGCGTGGCCGGCGGCGTCTGCCTGCGCTTCGCCGAGCCGGTTGCGGCGCTGGTGCCCGGCCCCTGGCTGCGGCACCCGGCGGTGACCGTCACCGTGGCCGACCCGGCGGCGGTGCGCGCGCTGGCCCGCTGACCGGATCTTTGACCGGTTCGGCCGAGCCGCGCCCGGGACAAGCCCTACCGTCTTTGCCAGGGGGACGAAGGGGAGCAGATGGGGCAGGCGGGGGACGCGGAGCAGCCCAGGCGTGCGCGGGAGCGGCGCCGGGAGGCGCACGCGGCCGCGGCGGCCCGCGCCGGGCGGCACGGCGACCACGCCGAACGGTCCGGCCGTACGGCGCCGGAACTGCCGGAACGGGTGGCGGCCCCGGCGCGGCCTGCCGCGCCGGCGGGCCGGCTGCACCGGTGGCTGTTCGCGCACCGGGTCGAGCCGGTCGGCCCGGAGGTCCGCGAGCACCAGACCCGGTCCCACCCGTGGTGGCAGGTGATGTGCCTGACCGGCGTCGACTACTTCTCCACGCTGTCCTACCTGCCCGGCATCGCCGCCGTGGCGGCCGGCGCGCTCAGCCCGCTGGCCACGCTGCTGATCGTGGCGCTGACGCTGCTCGGGATGCTGCCGATGTACCGCCGGGTGGCCCGGGAGAGCCCGCACGGGCAGGGCTCGGTGGCCATGCTGGAACGGCTGCTGCCGTTCTGGCGGGGCAAGGTCTTCGTGCTGGTGCTGCTCGGCTTCGTCGCCACCTCGTGGATCATCACGATCACGCTCTCCGCCGCCGACGCCAGCGTGCACCTGCTGGAGAACCCGGTCCTGCCCGCGTCGTTCCCGCACGGGCAGACGGCGGCGGTGCTGGTCACCGTGGCACTGCTGCTCGTGCTCGGCGGCGTGTTCCTGCTCGGGTTCAGCGAGGCCGTGCAGGTCGCCATCCCGCTCGTGGCGGTGTTCCTGGCGCTGAACGCCGTGGTGGTGGTCGCCGGGGTGGCCGAGGTCGTCGCCGACCCGGGTCTGCTCGACGACTGGACCGGGCGGCTGGCCCACGCCGGCGGGCCCGGCGACATCGTGGTCACGAGCGTGCTCGCGTTCCCGCTGCTGGTGCTCGGCCTGTCCGGTTTCGAGACCGGGGTGAGCATGATGCCACTGGTGCGCGGCGAGGGCGACGACGCGCAGCGGCGGCTGGACGCCCGGATCCGCAACACCCGGCGGCTGCTCACCACCGCCGCGCTGATCATGTCGGTCTACCTGATCGCCACCACGTTCGTCACCACCGTGCTGATCCCGCCGGAGGCGTTCGACCCCGGCGGGCCGGCCAACGGCCGGGCGCTCGCCTTCCTCGCCCACGAGCACCTCGGGGAGGGGTTCGGCACCGTCTACGACATCAGCAGCGTGCTCATCCTCTGGTTCGCCGGCGCGTCGGCGATGGCCGGGCTGATCAACATCGTGCCCCGTTATCTGCCCTCGTACGGCATGGCGCCGGAGTGGGGGCGGGCGGTGCGCCCGGTGGTGCTCGTCTACACCGCGATCAGCATCGCCATCACGATCGCGTTCGGCGCCGACGTGAACGCCCAGGCCGGCGCGTACGCCACGGGCATCCTCGCGATGATGGTCTCCGGCGCGATAGCGGTGACCATCGCGGCGTTGCGCGCCCGCAGCCGCGCCGCCGCCGCCGGCTTCGCGCTGCTCACCGCCGTGCTGCTGTACGCGCTGGTGGAGAACGTGTTGGCCAAGCCCGACGGGATCACCATCTCCGGGTTCTTCATCGCGGGGATCATCGCGGTGTCGCTGATCTCCCGGGTCACCCGGACCACCGAGCTGCGCGCCGAGCGGATCGAGTTCGACGAGCCGGCCCGACGCTTCGTCGACGAGTCCGTCGCCCGGGACGGGCGGCTGCACCTGATCGCCAACAAGCGGCAGCGCGGGTCGGTCAAGGAGTACCGGGTCAAGGAGCGGGCGCAACGGTCGATGAACCCGGTGCCGGGCGCCGCCGACGTGCTGTTCCTGGAGATCGACGTGAGCGACCCGTCCCAGTTCAGCCAGGTGCTGCGGGTGCACGGGGTGGAGTCCGGCGGCTTCCGGATCCTGCGCGCCAGCAGCCCGGCCGCGCCGAACGCGATAGCCGCGATCCTGCTGGCGCTGCGCGACGCCACCGGTGTCCGCCCGCACTGCCACTTCGAGTGGTCGGAGGGGAACCCGATCGCGCACCTGCTGCGCTATCTCATCCTCGGCCGGGGCGACACCCCGCCGGTGGTGCGGGAGATCATCCGCAAGTCCGAGCCGGACCCTACCCGCCGCCCCGGCATCCACGTCGGCGGGTGAGGAACGGCCGGGACACGGGACCGGCCGAGGCGCGGTGGGCTAGCCGAGCGCGCGTACCCGGGCGAGCAGGTCGCGGGCGCAGAAGTCCAGGAAGCCGTCCGGGTCCGGGCCGGCGTTCTGGAACACGATGTGGTCGAAGCCGGCCTCGACGTACGTCCGCGCCTTCTCCACGTGCGGCGTCGCGTCCGGGCCCACGGAGAACTGCCGCCGGATGTGGTGGTCCTCGACCCAGGAGGTGGCGGCGTCGAAGTTCACCGGGTTGGGCAGCTCGCTCATCACCTTCCAGCCGGTGACCGCCCAGCGGCTGGTCTCCTTTGCCGCGCGTACCGCCGACTCCTCGTCGGCGGCCCAGGCCATCGGCACCTCGGCGTAGCGGGGGCCCTGGCCGCCGGCGTTGCGGTACTGGTCGACGATCGACGCCTTCGGCTCGGTGGCGAACAGTCCGGTGCCCAGCTCGGCCGCGAGACCTGCCGACTCCCGGCCGCTGGCGGCCACGGCGAGGACCGGCGGCTGGTCGGGCAGGTCCCAGATCCGGGCGTCCTCCAGTTGCAGGTGCCGGCCGTCGTACGAGCGGTATCCGCCCTGCCAGAGCAGCCGGATGATCTCCAGCGCCTCGCGCAGCCGCTCGTGCCGCCCCCGGACGCTCGGGAACCCCTGCCCGACGACGTGTTCGTTGAGCCGCTCGCCGGCGCCCACCCCGAGCGTGAACCGCCCGTCGGAGATCAGCGCCATGGTGGCGGCGGCCTGCGCGACGATCGCCGGGTGGTAGCGGACCGAGGGGCAGGTGACACCGGTGGCGAGGCCGATGCCGGTGGTACGCGCGGCGATCGCGCCGAGCGCGCTCCAGGTGAAGCAGGAGTGCCCCTGCACCTCCAGCCACGGGTGGTAGTGGTCGCTCATCTCGACGAAGTCGAAGCCGGCCTCCTCGGCCCGGACCGCCTGCCGGATGAGTTCCTGGGGCCCGAACGCCTCCGAGGCGAGCTTGTAGCCGATCCGCATGCCCGGTTCTCCGTTCCCGTCGTCGGCGAACCGCTGCCGTTCCCACCCGTTCCGCCCGCAAACCCGGCCGGACCCAGCCTCCTAGGATGCCGTAGGGGTGGTGACCCGGCGGACACGAAACGGCCCGCGCTCGACGGGCGGGCGCGGGCCGGGAGGGGAGTACGGGAGCGGCGGCCTACTTCGACGGCTCGGGGAGCTTGCAGTCCACCTTCGGGTTGGCGCCGATGTAGTTCAGCGGGCCGGCCACGATGGTGACCAGGATCGTGCCCGCCTCCGCACAGTTGGTTTCGTCGTTGCCGTAGTAGCCGCGCTGACCGGCGGCGATGGCGCCGATGATGAGCCAGATGACGACCAGGACGCCGACTATCGAGGTGCCGCGCATCAGTTGCCTCCACTGGGGTTGTGGTGGATTCGAGGTGGAGGCCTTGTACCCCGTCCGGGTGATCCGCCAAACGGCGCGCAGGTGCCGGCACGGCCGATTCCGATTACCTCAGTGCGGCGGCATCGGCTCCTCCGGCGGGCGGCCCCGGCTGCGGCGGTAGTCGGCGAACGCCACTCCGGCCAGGACCAGCATCGCCCCGGCCGAGGCGTAGACCGGCGCGAGGAACAACCCGGCCGGCGCGATCGACAGCAGCGCCAGCACCCCGCCCGGCCGCGACGGCGAGACCCGGCTGAACACCTCGTACTCGAAGGCGGCCCGCCCGGCCAGGAACAGCGCCGGCCCGCCGAGGATCACCGCCAGCCAGGCCGGCGGCGTGTGGCCGGTCGGCTCCAGCAGGACCAGGTCGAACCCCGCCGCGGTGGTCACCACCCCGGCCACCATCAGCAGATGGGTGTACGGCGCGGTGTTGAGAAACCGGCTCGGCTGGGCGGCCCGGGCGATGGCGTGCGGCAGCAGCTCACCGGACTTGTGTACGTAGATGCGCCAGAGCAACAGCGTGGTGGCGAACGCGGTGGCGAACGCGACCAGGTTCTCCGCCTCGGAGTGGTGCAGGCTGAACACGGTGCCGGCGACCAGCACGGCGTCGCCCAGCGCGATGATGAAGAACTGCTGGTACCGCTCGGACAGGTGCTCGGCGGTCACGTTGCGCTGGGCCTCCGGCACCGCGCCCAGACCGGGCACCGGGTACGCCAGACGGAACCCCAGGTAGTCGATGGCCAGGGCGGCGGCCCAGAACCACAGGCGGGCGGTGCCGTGCGCGGCCAGCGCGCCGACCAGCCAGGGCACCGCCGACACGGCGAACCAGACGAAGATACGCAGTGCCCGGCGGTTGCTCTGCGGGTGCCGCCGGACGGCGGGCATGAGGAACAGGCCGCGTCCGAGATGGATCGCCACGTACGTGCCGCCGAACACCAGCCCTCGGGCGCCGAACGCCTCCGGGATGGCGGTGGTCATCAGCAGGGCGCCGAACATCACCGCCACGATCAGCAGCTTGATCTCGGTGCGCTGCGGGTCGTAGATGTCGGTGACCAGCGTGGTGATCGCCCAGGTCCACCAGATCGCCATCAGCATGACCAGGGACTCGGCGGCCCGTTCCCAGGTCACCGACCCGACCAGGTTGCGCGAGATCAACGCGAGCGCGACCACGTACACCAGGTCGAAGAAGAGTTCGAGCAGCGTCACCCGGCGCGGCGCCTCCGGATCGCGGACCGGCGGTCGCCGGCCGGCGGGCTCCGGCGCTGCGGTGGGCACGAGACGCTCCTGCGGGTGGCGGTACGCGCGGCGGGCCGTCGCGGCCCCTCACCGACCGTAGCGACGCCCGTCCCCGCCCGGCCCGTTTTCCGGCATACCGCTCCGGGTTGGGGGTGATGGGGTGGCTGGTGATGTGGCCAGTCCGGCGTGCTGGCGGATGGCGGAACGCACCGGGCCGGTGGCGACCATCGTCACCACCGGCCCGGGAACGCGCAGGACCGTCTACTCGGCGCCGGCCGGGAGCACCCGGTCGGCGTCCGCGCCGATGCCCGCCAGCACCTTCGCCTGCTGCGGCCAGGTGGCCAGACCCGGCGCGGAGCGCAGGCCGGCGGCCTTCACCGTCTGCCGCAGCGCGGCCTCGTCCAGCTCGGCGAGCTGCCGGTAGGTGCGGATCCCGGCGTCCTGCAGGGCGGCGGCCAGCTTCGGCCCGATGCCCTGGATCCGCCGGAAGTCGTCCGGCGCGTCGCTGTCCGCCGCGGCCGGGGCGTCGTTCTCGACCGAGGTACGCGGCGCGGGCACGGCGACCGGCTCGGTTGCCTCGACCGGCTCGGTGGCCTCGACCGGCGCGGCCTCGGTGGCCGGCGCGTCGACGGCCGCGCCGACCGCGGGCTGCTTCTCCGTGACGGGCTCGTCCTCGGCGAGGGTGGCCGGAGCCGCCACCGGCTCGGCGTCGGCGGTGGCCGGAACCGTCACCGGGTGGGCGTCGACGGTGGCCGGAGCCGGCTCGGCGTCGGCCACGGGCGCGGCAACCTGCTCGGGCTCGGGCTCGGGCTCGGGCTCGGGCTCGGCGGCGACGGGCTCGGACACGACGGGCTCGGCGGCGACCGGCTCGGCGGCGACGGGCTCGGACACGACCGGCTCGGACACGACCGACTCGGCGGCGACCGGTTCGGACACGACGGGCTCGGCGGCGGCGGGGGAGGACTCGGCCGGCTCGTCGGCGGTGCGGGCGGTGGCGACGGCCGGTTCGGCGGTCGCGGTCTCGGTGGGCGCGGGCTGCTCGGCCAGCGTGGCGGCCGCCGGGGGCTCGTCGACCACGGCGACCGGGCGCGGCTCGTCGACGGTGGCGGTCACCGCGGGGGTGGTCTCCACCGTGGGCGTCGCCGGGGTGCCGGACCGGCGGCGGCCGACCAGGAACCAACCGGCGCCGAATCCGATGAGCAGGGCCAGTATCACGAAAAGCCACTGCCCGAAGCTCGACGGCATGGCCAACCTCCTTCTATATGTACGTGTACGACGGTGCCGAAAGACTCGGGGCAGCTTCGCACACGCGCGCGGCGCACGACAGGCAGGCCGGGGCCGGGCCACGACGGTGGGACCGGCGGTGTCGGCCGGTGGCCGGAGCATGACCGAGCGTGTGCCGTGCGGCCGCGTCGAACGGCGTCGGAGGGCGGGGAGACGCCCCGGAACCCGGTGCCGTGCGTGGTTCCGGGGCGTCCCGTCCGTCGCCCGTGGCCGGTCAGTGGATCCGGTCGGGCGCAGGGGTGTCGGCGGCGTCCCAGCTGTAGAAGCAGCCGGCCACGGCGTCGCGGGGGGAGTTCCAGGTCGGCAGGTACGGCGAGGTGTGCGCGGAGAGCCGCTTGTTCACCTGTTCGTAGAGCGGGTGGTCGCGCAGCTCCGCGGTCAGCCCGGGGTCGACGTCGACGGTCTCCATCAGATGGACGCACAGGTCGTGCAGGTAGTACAGCGACCGGTGCCGGACACCGGTGAGGTGGGGAAGTTCGGTCGCGTCGGCCTCGGCGAAGATCTGCGCCACCCGTCCCTGCGCACCCGGCACGATCCGGCTGACCACCAACAGTCGACTCATCGTGACCCCTCTCGCCGCGGCGGTGCTGGGTTCACGGTGCCGGTCGCGCTGTCACCTGGCCGTCACCGCGTACCCCGGGGCATTGATGGTGGTGGCGGCGCGGCGGGGGCGCGCGGCGCCGGCTTGGCGGTCCGGTCGGTGCGGCGCGGCGGCGGCTCCGGGCGGCTGGCCCGGCGGATCGGCGCGAGGGTGTCGTCGAGCAACGCGGTCATCGCCGGGGACGGTTCCAGGCGCAGCTCGCGCAGGAGCAGGTCCCGGTAGACGTAGAAGGAGTGGACCGCCTCGAACGCGTTGCCCTCGGCCAGGTGGATGCGGACCACCAGGCGGTGCGGTGTCTCCCGCAGCGGCTCGGCGGCCATCGCCTCCAGCGCGGCCTCCAGCGCCTCGCCGTGCCGTCCGGCGGCGAGGTGGTTGCCGGCGAGTTCCTCCAGCATGTGCAGGCGCAGCTGGCGCAGCCGTTCGCGTTCCAGCAGCACCCAGTCGTCGTACCAGCCGGGGAGCAGGTCGTGGCGTCCGGCGCCGGCGGCGCCGCGCGGGACGGCGCCCTCGCGGACCAGCGCGGCGGTCTCCACCAGGTCGTCCACGTCGAGGCGGACGGTCGGTCCGAGGCGGACGGTGTCGCCGTCGGTGCGCAGCGGGCAGCACGGGTCCTGCCGCAGCCGCCACAGGGCGGTCCGCAGCGACGACAGCGCCCGCTCCTCCGGCGTCTCGGGCCACAGCAGCCCGGCGAGGTGGCTGCGGGTCGCGGCCGGCCGCAGGCCGATCAGGGCGATGACGCGCTGCAACCCCCGGGGTACGACCACCGGCGCGTCGTCGTGCAGCAGCTGGAATCCGCCGAGCAGGTGCAGTGACACCCGTGGGGCGGGTTCGCCCGCCGTCGGCATTCTCGATCCACCCGACACGGCGCACCCCCCAGCACCGGAACCCTCGTCCCGACGTATCGCGTTGCCCGGACCGCCGCCCGCGACGCCGGTGTCGGAACGCCTCCGCCACGGCCGGAAGCTCCACCGTGGCCGGGCTGACCGAGACGCAGAATATCAACGCCTGTTACTCTCAGTCAACGATCCGTCGGTCACCTGACTGTCCGCAGCGGACCGGTAATACGCCTGTGATCTGCGAAGAAGTGTCGTCGCCCGGAGAGCGGAAGGCGATCTTCCCATAGCTCGCGCACAGCTTGCGTCAACGCAGCGTCACCATGTTTGTGGCGCGATGGGGCCCGGTTGACGCCCGGTAGACGCCTGCGGCGCGACCGTGTGCCCATCCGTGCGGCGCGACCGGTTCGCCGCGCACCGGGACGTACGCAGGAGGCGCGAATGGACCGTTCGCTCATCGTCGCCAAGGTGGTGCCCACAGCCGAGGACCGGGTCGCCGAGATCTTCGCCGAGTCCGACGCGACCGAGCTGCCCGGCCTGGTCGGCGTCCGGCACCGCTCGCTGTACCGGCTGCACGACCTCTACGTGCATCTGCTGGAGACGGAGACGCCGGCGCAGGGCGCCGTGGAGGACAACCGGGGCCATCCGGAGTTCGTCCGGATCAGCGAGCGGCTGCGGCCGTACATCTCGCCGTACCTGCCGACCTGGCGCTCGCCCCGCGACGCGATGGCGCACTGCTTCTACCGCTACGACGCGCCGGCCCACCGGTACGACGCGGCCGGGCGGCCACGGTGACCACGACCGCCCCGCGCGACGAGCAGCTCTGGTCGAGGTGCGACGGGTGCGCGTCGCTGCTCTACCGCAAGCGGCTGCGTCGCAACCTGGACGTCTGCCCGGAGTGCGGCTCGCACGCGCGGCTGGACGCGCCGGACCGGGTGGCGCAGCTGGCCGACCCGGACTCGTTCGTCCCGCTGCCGGACCGGGCGGTACGCGTCGACCCGATCGAGTTCGTCGACGAGCTGCCGTACCCGCACCGGCTCGGCGCGGCCCGCGCGGCGACCGGCCTGGACGAGGCGGTGCTCTGCGGCACCGCCCGGCTGGGCGGGCACGCGGTCGCGCTGGCGGTGATGGACTTCCGCTTCCTCGGCGGCAGCCTCGGCTGCGCGGTCGGTGAGCTGATCACCCGGACCGCCGAGCGGGCGCTCGCCGACGGTGTCCCGCTGGTGCTGGTGACCGCGTCCGGCGGCGCCCGGATGCAGGAGGGCGCGCTGTCGCTGATGCAGATGGCCACCGTCAGCCAGGCGCTCGCCGGGATGCGGGAGGCGGGCCTGCTGACGGTCAGCGTGGTCACCGATCCCACGTACGGCGGCGTGGCCGCCTCCTTCGCCACGAACACCGACCTGGTGCTCGCCGAGAGCGGCGCCCGGCTGGGCTTCGCCGGGCCCCGGGTGATCCGCCAGGTCACCGGCGCGAAGCTGCCGGAGGGCTTCCAGACCGCGGAGTACCTGCTGCGGCACGGCCAGGTGGACATGGTGGTGCCCCGGCACGCGTTGCGGGGCCGGCTCGCCGCGCTGCTCGCCGCCGCCGAGGCGGGCCGCCGTGCCCCGGAGACCGCGCCCGCTCCGCGCCCGCCGGCCACCGCGCCGACCGCGGCGGCGCGGCCGGACCGCGACCCCTGGGAGACGGTACGCACGGCGCGGCACCCCGGCCGGCCGACCACACTGGACTACCTGGAGACGGCGTTCGACGGCTTCGTGGAACTCCACGGGGACCGGCTCGGCGCGGACTGCCCGGCTGTCGTCGGCGGCATCGCCCGCCTCGACGGCCGTCCGGTGATGGTGATCGGCCACCAGAAGGGACACACCACCGCTGAACTGGTGACCCGCAACTTCGGCATGGCCAGCCCGGCCGGGCACCGCAAGGCGCTGCGGCTGATGCGTCTCGCGGCGCGGCTGCGGCTCCCGGTGGTGACGCTCGTGGACACGCCCGGCGCGGACCCGGGGGTGAGCGCCGAACAGCAGGGCCAGGCGGCGGCGATCGCGGAGAACATCCTCGCGCTCACCGTGCTGCCCACGCCGGTGGTGGCGGTGGTCACCGGGGAGGGTGGCAGCGGTGGCGCGCTCGCGCTGGCGGTCGCCGACCGGGTGCTCATGCTGGAACACGCCGTCTACTCGGTGATCAGCCCGGAGGGCTGCGCGGCGATCCTCTGGCCGGACAGCTCGGCCGCCCCGCAGGCAGCCCGCGCGTTGCGGCTCACCGGCGCCGACCTGTGCCGCCTCGGCGTCGTCGACGAGCTGGTGCCGGAGCCGCGTCCGGCCGCCCACGCCGACCCGGGCGGCGCGGCCGAACTGCTGCGCCGCGCGGTGGCGGCGAACCTCGCCCCGCTGCTCACCGTCCCGCCGGCCACGCTGGTCCGCCGCCGCCGGCAGCGCTTCCGCCGCTTCGGCGCGGCCCGCGCGGCCGGACCGTCCCCGGCCGCCTCCCCGGCCGGTGGCCGGGCGGAGGTGGCGTGATGGCCGACGCCGAGGCCGAGCAGGTGCTCGACGGGCTGCGCCGGCAGGCCCGTAAGCTCGTCGCCGACCTGGCCGGGCCGGTACGCCGGGTGCGGCTGCGCAGCGGCGAGTCGGTGCTGGAGGTCGAGTGGCACGACCCGGCGGCACCCGCGCAACGCGCCGCCGAGCCGGCCGAGGCGCTTCCCGCGCGGGCCGCCGAGCCCGCCGCACGGGCGGCGCCGGTGGCCGACCGGCCGACGGTGCGCTCACCGGTGGTCGGCACGTTCTACCGGGCCCCCGAACCCGGCGCGATGCCGTTCGTCGCGGTCGGCGACCTGGTCCGCCCGGGCCAGGTGGTCGGCATCGTCGAGGCCATGAAGCTGATGAACGAGGTGACCGCCGGCCAGGCCGGACGGGTGGTCGAGGTGCTGGTCGACGACGGCAAACCCGTCGAGTACGACCAGCCGCTGATCGCCCTGGAACCGGTCACCGGACGGGACTCCTGATGTTCGACAAGGTGCTGATCGCCAACCGGGGCGAGATCGCGCTGCGGGTGCTGCGCGCCTGCCGGGAACTCGGCGTGCGCACGGTGGTGGTGCACTCCAGCGCCGACGCCGACTCGCTGCCGGTACGGCTGGCCGACGAGGCGGTACGGATCGGCCCGGCGGCCAGCCGCCGCAGCTACCTCAACGCCGCCGCGATCGTGGAGGCCGCCCGGCAGACCGGCGCGCAGGCGGTGCACCCCGGATACGGCTTCCTGTCCGAGGACGCCGACTTCGCCGAGATCTGCGCCGAGAACGGGCTGGTGTTCGTCGGCCCGCCGCCGCAGGTGATGGCCGCACTGGCGGACAAGTCGACCGCCCGCGCGCTGATGAGCAAGGCCGGGCTGCCGCTGCCGCCGGGCAGCGTACGGACCCTGCCCACCGTCGCCGAGGCGCAGGAGGTGGCCGCCGAGGTGGGCTACCCGGTGATCGTGAAGGCCGCGGCGGGCGGTGGCGGGCGCGGCATGACTGTGGTGCGTTCGGCCGCCGAGCTGCCCCGCGCGTACGCCCGCACCCGCGCCGCCGCGCAGGTCGCGTTCGGCGACGACCGGGTGTACGTCGAGCGGTACCTCGCCGACGCGCGCCACGTCGAGGTGCAGGTGCTCTGCGACAGCCACGGCAACGGCGTGCACCTGGGCACCCGGGACTGCTCGGTGCAGCGCCGGCACCAGAAGCTGATCGAGGAGGCGCCCGCGCCCGCGCTGCGGCAGGCCACCCTGGACACCGTCGCCGAGGTGGCGCTGCGCGGCGCGCTGTCGGTCGGCTTCACCGGCGCCGGAACCGTGGAGTTCCTGGTCGACGAGGCCGAGCGCTGCCACTTCCTGGAGATCAACTGCCGGATCCAGGTGGAACACCCGGTCACCGAGATGATCTCCGGCATCGACCTCGTGCAGGAACAGCTGCACGTGGCGTTCGGCACGCCGCTGCGGCTGCGCCAGTCCGACGTACGCCTGGACGGCGTGGCGATCGAGTGCCGGGTCAACGTGGAGGACCCGGACCGCGACTTCGCGCCCGCACCGGGCCGGCTGGACCGGTTCCGGCCGCCGGGTGGCCCGTTCACCCGGGTCGACACCCACGGCCACGTCGGCTACCTGGTCAGCCCGCACTACGACTCGCTGCTGGCGAAGGTGGCCGTGTGGGCGCCGGACCGGGACGCCGCGCTGGACCGGCTCGACCGGGCGCTGGCCGAGTTCGACGTGGCCGGTCCCGGTGTGCGTACCACCATCCCGTTCGCCCGGCGGGTGCTGCGCGATCCCGCCTTCCGCGCCGCCCGGCACACCACCGCCCTGGTGGAACGCCTGCTCGCCCCGCCCGCCGACGACACCCCGCCGACCAGTGACGCCCTGCCGACCGGCGACGCCCCACCGGCCGAGGCGGCGCGGGCCGTCGTGCCCGATCCGCGCGCCGCTGCCGAGCCGGACAGCCGTACCCCCGTCAGCGCCGTGCCCGCCGCCGGCCCGACCACCTGGAGGAACCGATGACCGTCGCCCCCGACCGCCCGCTCGCCCGCGAGATCACCGACATCCTGGTCACGCACTGCGGCCTGGACCCGGACGCCGCCGCCGGCGCACCCGCCGCGAGCCTGGAGGAACTGGGCATGGACTCGCTGGCGCTGCTCGAGCTGTCCGCGGTGGTCGCCGACAGGTGGCGGGTGAAGATCCCCGAACAGGCCGGGCAGCTCAGCATCGCCGGCGTCGCCGACCTGGTGGCCCGCAAGGCGGACCCGCCCGGGCACACCGAGAACGCCGTGGAGATCGCCGCGCCGCTGCCGCTGGTCTGGGAGATCACCAACGACGTGGCCCGGTGGCCGGAGCTGTTCACCGAGTACGCGGTGGCGGAGATCCTGCACCGCGACGGCGACACGGTGCGTTTCCGGCTCACCATGCATCCCGACGAGAACGGCGTGTCGTGGAGCTGGGTCAGCGAACGCACCGCCGACCCGGCCACCCGGGAGGTGCACGCCCGGCGCGTCGAGACCGGCCCGTTCGAGTACATGCGCATCCACTGGCGCTACGACGAGACGCCCGGCGGCACCCGGATGACGTGGACGCAGGACTTCGCGATGAAGCCCGACGCACCGGTCGACAACGCCGGCATGACCAACCGGATCAACACCAACAGCACGATCCAGCTCGCCGTGATCAAGGAGAAGATCGAGCGGGCACACGCGGGAGGCGCGCGATGACCGACACCACCACCGCCCGGGTCTCCGTCCACGACGTACCCGCCGACCGCCGCCGCGGCGGGGAACTGCGGGTGCTGCTCGGCCCGAAGACTGTGGGCAGCACCTCCGGATTCATGGGCGTCGCCACGCTCGCGCCGGGGGAGCGGATCGCCGAGCACTACCACCCGTACAGCGAGGAGTTCCTCTACGTCGCCCGCGGCGCGATCACCGTCGACCTGGACGACGTGCCGGTCCCGGTCGCCGCCGGGGAGGCGCTCTACGTGCCCAAGGACGTGCGGCACCGGCTGCGCAACACCGGCGACGAGCCCGCCGAGGTGGTGTTCCACCTCGGACCGCTCGCCCCGCGCCCGGAACTCGGCCACGTGGACACCGAGAGCGCCGCACCGCCGCCACGGGAGCCGTCGTGACCGGCCGGCGCACCGTGGTCACCGGGATCGGCGTCGTCGCACCCGGCGGCGCCACCCGGGACCGCTTCTGGAAGACGATCACCGAGGGACGCACCGCGACCCGGCGGATCAGCTTCTTCGACCCGTCGCCGTTCCGCTCGCAGATCGCCGCCGAGTGCGACTTCGACCCGGACGCCGCCGGGATCACGCTCGCCGAACGGCAGCGCGCCGACCGATACGTGCAGTTCGCGCTCGCCTGCTCCGCCGAGGCGCTCGCGGACAGCGGCCTCACCCTCACCGACGCGCAACGGGAACGCGCCGGGGTGGTGCTCGGCACCGCCGTCGGCGGAACCATGGCGCTGGAGCAGGAGTACGTGCGGGTCAGCGACTCCGGCCGGCAGTGGCTGGTCGACCACGCGCTCGGCGGGCCGTACCTCTACCAGGCGCTGGTGCCCAGCAGCCTGGCCGCCGACGTGGCCTGCCGGCACGGCCTGCACGGCCCGGCGCAGGTGATCTCCACCGGTTGCACCTCCGGCATCGACGCCATCGGGTACGCCCACCAGCTCGTCGCCGACGGCGAGGCCGACGTGGTGCTCGCGGGTGCCGCCGACTCACCGATCTCCCCGGTCACCGTCGCCTCGTTCGACGCGATCGGCGCGACCAGCCCGGACAACGACGACCCGGAGCACGCCTCCCGGCCGTTCGACGCCGACCGGCACGGGTTCGTCCTCGCCGAGGGGGCGGCGGTCCTGGTGCTGGAGGAGGCCGAGCACGCCCGCCGCCGGGGCGCGCACGTCTACTGCGAGGTCGCCGGGTACGCCAGCCGCAGCAACGGCTTCCACATGACCGGGCTGCGCCCGGACGGCGCGGAGATGGCGGTGGCGATCAGCGACGCCCTGCGGCAGGCCCGGCTCGCCCCGACGGCCGTGTCGTACGTCAGCGCGCACGGCTCCGGCACCCGGCAGAACGACAGGCACGAGACGGCCGCGTTCAAGCGGGCGCTGGGGGAGACGGCGTACCGGGTGCCGATCAGCTCGATCAAGTCGATGGTCGGCCACTCGCTGGGCGCCATCGGCTCGATCGAGATGGCCGCCTGCGCCCTGGCCATCGAGTACGGCGTGGTCCCGCCGACGGCGAACTGGACCACCCGCGACCCGGAGTGCGATCTGGACTACGTACCGAACGAGGCCCGGGAGGTGCCGGTGGACGTGGCGTTGTCGGTGGGCAGCGGGTTCGGCGGATTCCAGTCCGCGATGGTGTTCCGCCGGCTGGCGGCGGTGCCGACATGACCGCGCGTGCGGTGGTGACGGGCATCGGCGTGGTCGCGCCCAGCGGGATCGGCGCCGAGGCGCACTGGGCCACGGTGCTCGCCGGAACCCGGCGCACCGGGCCGATCACGCTGTTCGACCCGGCGCGCTACCCGACCCGGGTGGCCGGCGAGGTGACCGATTTCGACCCGGCCGGGTTCAGCGACACCCGGCAGCGGGTGCAGACCGACAGGTGGACGCACCTCGGCTTCGCCGCCACCAAACTGGCGCTCGCCGACGCCGGGCTGCCCGAGGTGTCGCCCGACCCGTACCGGTGGGCGGTCACGCTAGCCAGTTCCTCCGGCGGCAACCTGTTCGGACAGCGGGAACTGCAACGGCTCTGGGGCGGGCCGAGCCGCACCGTCGGGGCGTACCAGTCGATCGCCTGGTTCTACGCGGCGAGCGTCGGGCAGTTGTCGATCCGCCACCAGTTCAAGGGACCGTCCGGGGTGACCGTGTCCGAGTCGGCCGGCGGGCTGGACAGCCTGGCGCACGCGGTGCGCACCATCCGCCGGGGCACGCCCGTGGTGATCGCCGGGGCGACCGAGTGCCCGCTGAGCCCGTACGCGCTCGCCTGCCAGCTCCGCTCCGGGCTGCTCAGCGACGTGTCCGACCCGGAGAAGGCGTACCGGCCGTTCGACGTCGCGGCCGCCGGATACGTGCCGGCCGAGGGCGGCGCGGTCTTCGTGGTGGAGGAACTGGGCCGCGCGCTGTCCCGGGGCGCCCGCGTCTACGGGGAGGTCACCGGCTGGGCGGCCACCCACGACGCCGCGCCCACCGACCCGGCCGGCGGCCCGGACCCGGCCCACTACGCCCGCGCGCTGCGACTGGCGCTGGAACGCGCCGGGGTACGCCCGCACGACGTGGACGTGATCTGGCCGGACGCGCTCGGCGTGCCCGCGTACGACCGGGCCGAGGCGGCGGCGCTGCGTGCCGTGTTCGGCGACCGGACCCCGCCGGTGACCACGCAGAAGCCGCTGACCGGGCGGGCGCACCAGGGCGGGTCCGCACTGGACGCGGCGACCGCGCTGCTGGCGTTCCGCCGCGGCATGCTGCCCGCCTCGGCCGGCCCGGACGAGCCCGCGCCCGGCTGCGAGCTGACGTTCCTGCGGCAGCCCCGCCCGCCGCGCAGCCGGATCGCGCTGGTCGGCGCGCGCGGCTTCGACGGGTTCAACAGCGCGCTGGTGCTGCGCGGCGCCGCGCCTCCGCCGGGCGAGCGCTGACCGTCACGACGGCCGGGCCAGGTACGCGGTCTTCGCGTCGCCGGAGAACCCGCAGGCCAGGTAGAAGGCGTGGGTCGCGGGCGAGCGCGATCCGGTCATCAGCATCGCCTTGTAGCAGCCCGCGTCCCAGGCGGCCCGGAGCGTGCCGGCCATGATCCGCCTGCCCAGGCCGGTGCCGCGCCGCGACTCGTCCACCACCACGTTCTCGACGACCGCGTAGGGCGACGCCGACCGGCTCAGGTTGGGGATCACGTTGAGGTACGTGGTGGCGACGACCGCGCCGTCCACCTCGAGCACGAACAGGTGCAACCCCTCGGTGGCCAGGATCCGCGCGAAGGCCCGCTCGTCGGAGCCGTCGCTCAGGTGCGGGTCGTCCGGGTTCAGCTGCCGGTAGAGGCGCATCACCTGCGCGAAGTCGTCGGGCCGGGCCGCACGGAACATATCGGGAGCGTAGCCGCACCCGCCGTCCGCGCGAGGGCGCACGCGCACAGCATCCGGCGGCCGGCGGACTACCTTGCCGGCGTGGCCCCGATCCTGCCCGTCCGATCGAGCCTGAGCAATCCACCCAGCCGCCGTTTTGGATCTAGCCATTTGCATCTGGCGATGCGGAAGGGCCCGTCGTAGGGTTCCGCCATACCCCGAACGACGTACCCGCTGGGCGGATCCGCCCAGTTCCTCAGTGGAACGGTGGCTGGTCGTGACTGCACATCCCGTGGCGGAAGATCCTGCCTCGACAACGGTGGACTGGGTGGACGACATCCTGTTCACCGGCCGCGACACCGACGTCTGCCTGCGCCTGCCGGAACCGGTGGACAAGGGCACGCTGCGTCGGCTCGTCGGCGAGGCGCAGGACCGGCTCGCCGAGGCCGGACTCCGTGCCGGAGGCGCGGCCGCGCTGCGCCTGCCGCCCTCGCCGGCGTACGTGGCGCACCTGCTCGCCACCTGGCGTACCGGCGCCCAGGCGGTGCTGCTCGACCACCGGCTCACCGACCACGAGGTCGACCAGGCGCTGCGCCGGCTCAGCCCGCAGGTCGTGGTCGCCCCGACCCGGACCGGTGGCGGCGCGCTGCGGATCTTCGTCGACGTCACCGCCGGGGTCAGCGCGTACTCCGACCGCCCGGCGGGCAGCCCGCACGCGGTGATCCAGCTCAGCTCCGGCTCCACCGGTCCGTCCAAGGTGATCGGCCGCACCGCCGCCGACCTGGTCGCCGAGGTGCACCGCTACACCCGCATCGACGGTGTCGCGCTGCCCGGCGAACGGATCATTCTGCTGCCCAGCATGGTGCACGTGCTCGGCCTGGTCGGCGGCCTGCTCTACGGGCTGCACGCCGGCGTCGAGCTGTGCCCGCCGGAGCGGCTCAGCGGCGACGCGATCCTCGCCGCCGTCGCCGCCCAGGACACCCCGGCCACGGTGCTCGGCGTGCCGTTCCACATCGGCCTGCTCGCCTCCACCACACCGTCCGGGCCGCTGCCCCAGCTCAAGCGCATGACCACCGGCGGCGAGCTGGTGCCCGCCGCCGTGGCGAACGCGTTCACCGACCGCTACGGCGTGCCGCTGGGCAACATGTACGGGATGACCGAGGTCGGCGTCATCGGCACCGACCTGTACGGGCGGCACCGCCCCGCCATCGCGCCCGCCCCCGGCATCGAGGTACGCGAGCGCGACGGCGAGCTGTGGGTCAGCTGCCCGGCCAACCCGTACGTCGGACCGGCCGACCCGACCCGGTGGGCCGACGGCTGGCTGCACACCCGCGACGCCGGCGTGGTCGACCCGGACGCCGGCCTGGTCACCATCAAGGGCCGGCTGGACTCGCAGGTGTCGGTGGGCGGCCTGAAGGTCGACCTGACCGAGGTGGAGGCCACAGTCGCCGGGCTGCCCGGCGTCATCGCGGCGGTGGTGGTCTGGGACGACGGCATCACCGCGTACGTCCAGTCCGACGGCTCGCTGACCGAGGAGACGCTCGACAAGCTGATCGCCGAACGGCTGGCCGGCTTCAAGCGGCCCCGCACGCTGCGCCTGCTCGACCAGATGCCCCGCACCACCACCGGAAAGCTGGTCCGGTCCGTCGCGGCACTGCGGGACGCGGCGTCGTGACCGGCCCCCTGTACGAGCCGCACGCCCGCCGGACGCCCGCCGGACGTCCGGTCCATCCCGAATCCCGACCCCGACCGGCGGAGCAGCGCGCCACCCGCGCGCCCGACCCGGCCGGTTCACACGCACGCGGCGTCCCGACCGGGCACCGTCAGCCGGTACACGGAGAAGAGGTCTGAACCCATGCGAGACCAGGTCCGCACTTTCGTCGTCGAACAGCTCGCCGACATGAACTACGACGTGGACGAGCTCGACGACGACACCACCCTCGGCCCCTCCGGCGTCGACCTGGAGTCGCTGGCCCTGGCCGACCTCGCGGTCCGCGTCGAGGACCGCTACGGCCTCAAGTTCGCCGACGACGAGTCGGAGAAGCTGGCGTTGATGACGGTCGGCGAGTTCACCACGATGGTCGCCGACCGGGTGGCCGCGAACAGCGACAAGTCCTGATGTCCGGTCAGCCCGACCTGGGGCGAGCTGACCTGGTGAGCATGCTCGCCGAACTGACCGCGAAGCCCGCCGACCAGGTGCCGGACCGGCTCGGCTCGATGGAGCTGGCCTGGCTGGTGCACATGGTCGAGCAGCGCTACGACCGCCGGCTGGACCTGAGCGACGACCAGCTCGCCGGCATCCGCACCGTCGACGACGCGCTCGCGGTGTTCCGCGGGTTGCTGACCGCTCCCGCAGATGGCTGAGCGGGAGACCGTACGGATCACCGGCACGCACGCGCTCAGCGCCCTCGGCAGGGGCGCCGACGCGCTGCTGGCCGGGGTGCTCACCGGCACCCCGGCGTTCGGGCCGGTGCGCCGTTTCGACACCACCGGCCGCCGCGTCACGGTGGCGGCCACCCTGCCGGACGTCGGCACGCTCGCCGCCGAACTGGCCGACGCGATCGACACCGCTGCCCGGGCCGCCGGGCTGGACCGGGCCGGCCGTGCCGACTCGGCGCTGTTCCTGGCCACCCACGGCGGGCCGCACTCGCTGCCCGTACCGGAGGGGCCGGACGAGCCGACGGTGCCGGCGCTGGCCGGTCACCTGGCCGCGCGGTGCGGCCTGGGCGGGCGCACCCGGATCTACACCACCGCCTGCGTGTCGGCGAGCAGCGCGGTCGCCGACGCGGCGGCGCTGATCCGCCGGGGGGACCTGGAGCGGGTCGTGGTGGCGGCCGGGTACCTGGTCGAACCGGACCAGTACGCGCTGTTCGACGCCGGGCGGGCGCTCGCCGCCGACGGCGCGGTACGCCCGTTCAGCGCCGGCCGCAAGGGCCTGCTGCTGGGCGACGGGGTGGCCGCCGTGGTGCTGGAGTCGGCGGGCGCCGCCGCCCGGCGGGGCGCCGAGTCGCTGGCGAGCGTGACCGGATGGGGCCGGGCGGGGGACGCGTACCACCCGTGTCAGCCGCACCCGGACGGGCTCGGGCTGGCCCGGGCGGTCGAGGCGGCGCTGCGCCGCGGCGGGCTGCCTCCGGACGCGGTCGGCTACGTCAACGCCAACGCCACCGGCACCCCGTTCAGCGACGCCTCCGAGGCGGCGGCGCTGACCCGGGTGTTCGGCGAGGACGCCAGGCGGCTGCCGGTCAGCTCCACCAAGTCGGTGCACGGGCACGCGCTGGAGGCGTCCGGGTTGCTGGAACTGCTGGTCACCGTGCTGGCGTTGCGGCACGGCAAGCTGCCGGTCACCGCCGGCTGGCTCGGTCCCGACCCGCAGTGCCCGCTGGACGTCATCCGCGACGCCCCGCGCCCCGCGCGTACCGGGCACGCCCTGACCCTCAACGCCGCCTTCGGCGGCGCCAACACGGCCCTCCTGGTGAGCACCGCATGACCGCCTCCGTGCCCAGCCCCCCGCGATCTTGCACTTCCGGCCCCGGCGAAACGGGCACAACGCCCGCCGAGGGGGCACCAACCGCAAGATCGCGCGCAGGGGTGGTGGTGCTCGCGGAGGCGCGGTGGCCCGAGGCGGGGGATGAGGGTGCTGCGCCGGCGGGGGTGCCGGGGTTCGTGCACTCGCCGTTCCATCCGCTGGTGGCGGCGGTGGCGCAGCGGTGCCTCGCGCGGCGGTACGGCGACGGACCGCTGCCGCCCGGCAACCGGACGGCTGTGGTGCTGGTCAGCGCGGGCGGGGACACCGCCGGTGCGGCGCACGTCCGCGCCACGGTGGCCGCGGGCGGGCGGATCGGGCCGCTGTTCTTCTTCCAGTCGGTGCCGAACAGCGTGGCCGGGCACGTCGCGGCGCGCTGGGGACTGGACGGGCCGGTGGTGTGCCTGAGCCCGACCGGCGACGCGCGGGCCGACGGGGAGGCGGAGGCGGACCTGCTGCTGTACGACGGCGACGCCGCACAGGCGTTGCTGATCCTGATCGAACTGGCACCGGACGGTACGCCGGGCGAGGCGACCGCGGTGCTGCTGGGGGAGGGAACACGTCAATGAGGACGAAGGGACTGCGCGGCGCGCTCGCGGCCGACGCGGAACTGGGCGCGGGCAACGTGCTCGCCCGGGTGCTGGCGCACGGCGCCGACCCGGACGGGCCGGGGCTCACGTTCGACACCGAGATCGACGGCCACCCGGCCGAGACCCCGCTGACCCTGGGCCGGCTCGACCGGATGGTCGCCGCCCGGGCGGCGTGGCTGCACGAACGCGGGGTGAAGCCCCGCGACCCGGTCGCCGTCTGGGCCGGTACGGCCGCCGACATGGTGCTGTCGTTCCTGGCGCTGACCCGCCTGGGTGCCATCCCGGCGCTGATGAACGGCAGGCTGCGCCCCGAGATCGCCGCCGAGTACATCCGCCGGCTGCGCGCCGCCGGGGTGCTCGCCGACGCCGCACACGCGCAGGCGCTGGCCGGGCACGACCTGGGCGCCCCGATGATCGGCGAACCCGCGCAGGCAGGCACCGGCGACCCGGACGCCGCGCCCGCCCACTACCGGCACCACCAGGACGACCCGATCGTCATCACCCACACCTCCGGCACCACGGGCGTGCCGAAGGCGGTGCTGCACTCGCACGCCAGCCTGTTCGTCGCCACCCGCCACCTGCTGTCCATGCCGCAGGCGCAGGGGACCACGCGCATCCTCAACGCGCTGCCCGCCCCGCACACCGCCACGGTGCTCATGGTCAACCAGGCGCTCGGCAACCGGGCCGAGATGTTCCTGCTCTCCGAGCAGGGCGGCGAGCGGGTGCTCGACGCGATCCAGCGGTGGCGCCCGGACGGCGTGTTCGGCTTCTCGGTCACCTGGGCCGAGCTGGCCCGCTTCGACCTGTCCGGTTACGACCTGGACTCGGTTCGGCTGTGGTTCAACACCGGCGACTGCTCGCACGAGCCGCACGTCCGGCGGCTGGTCGCGGTCGGCTCCCGGGACGTGGTGACCCGTCAGGGCGTCACCCGGGTACCCGGGTCGGTGTTCATCGACGGGCTCGGCTCCAGCGAGATGGGCCACTCGATGTTCCACATCACCCACACCACCGACACCGACAGGTACGGCCGCTGCGTCGGCCGCCCGTACCGGTTCACCAAGGTCGCGGTGCTCGACGCCGACGGCAACGAGCTGCCGGCCGGGCAGGTGGGCTGGCTCGGCATCGACTCGCCGTCGCTGTTCCGCGGCTACTGGAACGACTCGGTCACCACGTACCGGTTCCGGCTGCGCGGCTGGTACCTCACCGGCGACCTGGTGTACGCCGACGAGGACGGTCGCTACTACCACCTGGACCGGGCGGTCGACTCGGTCGAGGCCGGCGACGGGAAGCGTTTCTTCACCGCGCTGTCCGAGGAACGCATCCTCGCCGCCAGCCCCGACGTCACCGACTGCACAGTGGTGATCGTCAAGGCCGACGACGGCACCGTCACCACCGACGTGCTGCTGGAACTGGCCGCCGGCGCCGACCCGGACGCGGACCGCACCGAGCGCATCCGTACCGCGCTCGGCCCGGACGTGGCCGCCACGCTGCGCCGGATCGTGCCGGTACGCGCCGACGACATCCCGGTCACCGTCACCGGCAAGGTCCGCAAGGTGGCGCTGCGCGAGCGCTACCTGACCGAGGCGCCGTCGTGACCGCCGTCATCACCGGCATGGGCCTGTTCACCCCGGCCGGGCGCGGCGCGGCGGACACGTTCGACGCGCTCGTCTCCGGCCGCTCCGGGCTGCGCCGCCCGCCCGAGGGACACCCGGCGGCCGACAGCCTGGAGGCGGCCGGGCTGCTGCCGGACATCGACCCGCGCAGCGTCGCCTCCGGACCGGAGACGAAGGTGCTCGACCGGGTGGTGCTGCTCGCCCTGATCACCGCCGCCGAGGCGCTCGCCGACGCCGGCATCGAGGTGGGGCGCGACGTCGACCCGGAGCGGATCGCGGTGATCGTCGGCGGTGTCGGCGGAATGTCCACGCTGGAGGGCCAGGTGCTCGCCCGGGCCGCCCGGGGCCGGGCGGCGGTCAGCCCGTACCTGCTCACCGGCATCCTGCCGAACATGCCGTCGGCGCGGATCGCCATCGCGCACGGCATCCGCGGTTACAGCTCGTCGGTCGGCACCGCCTGCGCCTCCGGCGCCCAGGCCGTCGCCGACGGTGTGCGCCTCATCCGCTCCGGCGAGGCCGACGTGGTGGTGTGCGGGGCGAGCGAGGCGCCGCTGTTCGGCACGTTCGCCGACACGTTCGGCAACGCCCGGGCGCTGGCCCGGGGCTGGGACGAACCAACCGAGGCGAGCCGTCCGTTCGACAAGCGGCGCAACGGCTTCGTGCTGTCCGAGGGCGCGGCGCTGCTGGTGCTGGAGCGCGCCGGCCACGCCGACGGACGGGGTGTGCGCGGCTACGCCGAGGTCGCCGGTTTCGGGGCGAACACCGACGCGTACCACCCGACCGCGCCACGGCCGGACGGCGCGGGCGCGGCGGCGTGCATGCGCCGGGCGCTCGCGGCGGGCGGGGTCGAGCCCGCCGACGTCGGGTACGTCAACGCGCACGGCACCGGCACCAAGCTCGGTGACGTCGCCGAGACGGTCGCGCTCGCCGAGGTGTTCGGCGCCGGTGGCGTGCCGGTCAGCTCCACCAAGGCGCTCACCGGGCACCTGCTCGGCGCATCGGGGGTGCTGGAGGCCGCCGCCACCGCGCTGGCGCTCGACAGTGGCCTGCTGCCACCCACCTACCACCTGGACGACCCGGACCCGGAGTGCGAGGCGGACCACGTCCGCGCCGTGCCCCGGCCCACCCGGGCCGGCCATGCGCTGACGAACTCGTTCGGGTTCGGCGGCCAGAACGTCAGCCTGCTCCTGCGCCGGCTCTCCGGGCCGGCCCGCCGGGCCGCCACCCCGGCCGCGGGCTGACCGGACTCCAGTCCCGGGCGTCCGTCCGGGTCGCGATCACGGGGGGAACAGGGGAAGCCCATGACCATCAACGGGATAGATCATCTGGAACTGTACGTGGGGGACGCCCGGCAGGCGGCCTTCTACTTCGACAACGCCGTCGGTTTCCGGCTGTGCGGGCAGGGCGGTCCGGAGACCGGGCTGGACGGTCAGCGGTCGCTGCTGCTGGCCCAGGCCGGCATCCGGCTGCTGCTGACCACCGGACTGTCCGCCGAGCACCCGGCCGCCACGTACGTTCACCGGCACGGCGACGGCATCGCCGTGGTGGCGCTCGCCGTCGACGACGCCGCCGGGGCGTACACGGAACTGGTCGACCGGGGCGCGACGGCGCTGAGCCCGCCGCGCACCTTCACCGGCGCGGACGCCGAGGTGGTGGTCGCCGAGGTCGGCGGCTTCGGCGACGTGGTGCACCGCCTGGTCGAGCGGCGCGGCGCCCCGGGCGTGTTCCTGCCCGGGGCGATCGAGCCGGTGACCGCGCCGGACGGGGAGGACACGCTGCTGGCCGAGGTCGACCACCTCGCGATCTGCGTGCCGCCGGGGCAGCTCGACGAGATCGTCGCGCACTACGAGAAGGTGTTCGGCTTCGCCGACATCTTCACCGAGCACATCGAGGTCGCCGGCCAGGCGATGAACTCCAAGGTGGTGCAGAGCCCGTCCGGGACTGTCACGTTCGTGCTGCTGGAGCCGGACACCAGCGCCCGGCCGGGGCAGATCGAGGACTTCCTGCGCTGGCACGCCGGTGCCGGGGTGCAGCACCTGGGCCTGCGTACCGACGACATCGTCACCGCCGTCGGCGCGCTCGCCGGGCGGGGGGTGCGCTTCGCCAGCACCCCGGGCGCCTACTACGACGGGCTGGAGCAGCGGGTCGGCCGGTTGGACGCGCCGGTGGACCGGCTGCGCGACCTGAGCATCCTGGTCGACTCCGACCACGACGGCCAGCTGCTGCAGATCTTCACCGAGTCGATGCACGTGCGTCGCACCCTCTTCCTCGAACTCATCGAGCGGCGCGGGGCGCGCACCTTCGGCAGCGGCAACATCAAGGCGCTCTACGAAGCGAAGGAACGCGAGCTGGCCGCGGCGGAAGGGGTTACGGCATGACCACCATCGATCCCGGGCTGACCGCCGAGGAGGAGGCGCTGCTCCCCTCCGACGAGGACGTCCGGCACTACGCCGAGCACGGCTGGTACCTGTCGAAGAAGCTGCTCACCGACGACGAGGTGGACGAGCTGGTCGCCGCCACCGACAGCTACTACGCCGGGGAACGCGACCGGCGCCTGCCGGTACGGCCGCCGAAGCTGGCCTACTGGGAACCGTCGAAGGGTGACGTGCAGCGGCACAACGACTACGTCCACCACGAGCACGACGGCATCGCCCGCATTCTGCGCAAGCCGCTGATCGGCGCGGTCGCCGCCCGGCTGGCCCGGGCCGCCGAGATCCGCATCTTCCAGTCCACGCTGATCTGGAAGCCGCCGATCGCCGGTGAGCCGTCGAACATCGTGCCCTGGCACTTCGACAAGCACTACTGGGCGTCCTCGTCGTCGGAGAACATGCTCACCGCGTTCATCCCGTTCCACGACTGCGGCGAGGAGATGGGCACCATCACCATGGTCGACGGCTCCCACCGCTGGCGGGAGATCGGCGCCGACGACACGGTGGTGCGGCACTTCGCCGACCGGGACCGCGACCAGCTCGAGGCGATGCTCGCCGAGAACGCCGCGTACAACGGGGCGACGATCCGCAAGATCCCCATGGTGATCCCCAAGGGACACATGAGTTTCCACCACTGCCGCACCTACCACGGCAGCGGTGCGAACGTCAGCGGGCGGCCCCGCCGGGCCGTCTCGCTGCACCTGCAGGACGGCGACAACGCCTGGCGGGAGTACCCGCTCTCCGACGGCACGCTCGCCGCGTACAACCACGACGTGCTGGTCCGCCGCACCCACGAGGGCCGGCCGGACTACGCGGACCCCGATTACTGCCCGGTCATCTGGCGCGACCGCGCCCAGCAGGGAGGCTGACAATGTCACGGTACGACTGGGGTAAGACGCACCCGGGCATCGAGCGGCTGGAGCGGGCGGTGACCGAGCGCCGCGACGTGGTGGTCAAGCACCCCCTCTACGCCAACCTCGACACCCACGACGCGCTCGTCACGTTCATGGAGCACCACGTCTTCGCCGTCTGGGACTTCATGTCCCTGCTGAAGTCGCTGCAGCGGCAGCTCACCTGCGTCACGGTGCCGTGGATCCCGACCGGGCCGACCGGCAGCCGCCGCCTGATCAACGACATCGTCATGGTCGAGGAGAGCGACGAGCTGGGCGACGGCTACATCAGCCACTTCGAGCTGTACGTGCAGGGCATGACCGAGGCCGGCGCCGACACCACCGCCGTGAACAAGCTCGTCGACCTGCTGCGCGACGGCAGCCCGGTCACCGAGGCGCTCGGCGCCGCCGGCGTCCCCGCGGCGTCGGCCGCGTTCGCCGGCACCACCTGGCGGATCATCGAGACCACCCCGGTGCACTGCCAGGCCGCGGCGTTCGCGTTCGGCCGCGAGGACCTCATCCCGGAGATGTTCACCCAGGTCGTCGCCGTCAACGAACGCAGCAACCGGCTCAACAAGTTCGTCGACTACCTGGAGCGGCACATCGAGGTCGACGGCGAGCAGCACACCCCGATGGCCATGCAGATGCTGGCCGACCTGTGCGGCGACGACGACACCAAGTGGCAGGAGTGCGCCGACACGGTGAACGCCGCGCTGACCGCCCGCGCCCGCCTCTGGGACGACATCCTCGCCGCCGTCAAGGAGGGCCGTCCGGCGTGACCGGCTCCGACCCGCTCCGGCTCTACCGGACGGTCCGGCTGATCCGCCGCTTCGAGGAACGCGCGATCGAGCTGGTCCGCGCCGGGGAGATCGTCGGCGGCATCCACCCGTACCTCGGTCAGGAGGGGATCGCCGCCGGTGTCTGCGCGGCGCTGTCCGCCGCGGACCTGGTCACCGGCACCCACCGCGGGCACGGGCACGTGCTGGCGAAGGGCGCCGACCCGGCCCGGATGCTGGCCGAGCTGTGCGGCCGGGTCACCGGGCTCAACCGGGGCCGGGGCGGGTCGATGCACGCCGCCGACTTCGGCGTCGGCGTCCTCGGCGCCAACGCCATCGTCGGAGCCGCCGGCGCGATCCTCACCGGAGCGGTGTGGGAGCGCCGGCGGCGCGGCGCCGACATCGTCGGCGCCACCTTCTTCGGCGACGGCGCGGTGAACGAGGGCATGCTCCTGGAGGCGTTCAACCTGGCCGCGCTCTGGCGGGTACCGGTGCTGTTCGTCTGCGAGAACAACGGCTACGCCACCACCATGCCCGTCGAGGGCGCGGTCGCCGGCACCATCGCCGGGCGGGCCGCCGCCTTCGGCATGCCGGCCGTCGTCGTCGACGGGCAGGACCCGGAGGCGGTACGCGAGGTCACCGCCGCCGCCGTCGCGCGGATGCGCGCCGGCGGCGGACCCGAGCTGGTCGAGGCCCGCACCTACCGCTTCGACGCCCACCACACCTTCGAACATCAGGTACGCCTCGACTACCGGCCGCCGGAGGAGGTGGCCGAGGGCCGGTCCCGCGATCCGGTCGACATCGCCGGCGCGCGGCTCGACCCGGCGGTACGCGCCGAGGTGGACGCCGCCGTCGAGGCGGAACTGGACGCCGCCGTCGCCTACGCGCTCGCCGGACCGCACCCCGACCCGGCCACCGCACTGGACCACCTGTACGCCAGCGGGCTCACCGCCCGGACCGGAGGTGGCTGAATGCCCCGGCTCTCCTACCGCAGGGCGCTCACCCGGGCCCTCGCCGACGAGATGGCCCGCGACGAGTCGGTCGTGGTGCTCGGCGAGGACATCCGGGTGGCCGCCGCGAACGTCACCACCGGACTGCTGAAGAAGTTCGGCCCGGAACGGGTCCGCGACACGCCCCTGTCCGAGCAGGCCTTCACCAGCTTCGCCACCGGCGCGGCGCTGGCCGGTGCCCGCCCGGTGGTGGAGTTCCAGATCCCGTCGCTGCTGTTCCTGGTCTTCGAGCAGATCGTCAACCACGCGCACAAGTTCCCGCTGATGACCGGCGGCCAGTGCGCGGTGCCGGTCACGTACGTGGTGCCCGGCTCCGGCTCCCGCACCGGCTGGGCCGGGCAGCACTCCGACCACCCGTACGCGTTGTTCGCCCACGTCGGGGTGACCACTGTCGTACCGGCCACCCCGGCCGACGCGTACGGGCTGCTGGTCTCCGCGATCCGCTGCGACGACCCGGTGGTGGTCTTCGCCCCGGCCGGCGCCCTCGACCTGCGCGCCGACGTCACCGACCCGGCGCCGGTGCCGCTGGGCCGCGGGATCGTCCGCCGCGGCGGCACCGACGTGACGGTGGTGGCGGTCGGGCACCTCGTGCACGACGCGCTCGCCGTCGCCGAGGAACTCGCCGGCCAGGCGTCGGTGGAGGTGTTCGACCCCCGCACGCTCTACCCGTTCGACTGGGACGGCCTCGTCGAGTCGGTGAGCCGCACCGGGCGGCTGGTCGTCGTCGACGACGGCAACCGCTCCTGCGGCATCGCCGGGGAGATCATCGCCACGGTGGTCGAGCGGGTCCGGCTGACCGCCCCACCCCGGCGCGTGACCCGGCCCGACGGCGCGGTGCTGCCCTTCGCGCCCGCCCTGGACCGCGCCGTGCAACCCGGCCGCGACCAGCTCACCGCCGCCATCCAACTGACCCTCAAGGACGGATGAACGATGGACCCGAACTACACGTGGCCGCCGCTCGGCCAGGCGTGGACCGACCTGCCCGAGTCCACCCGTACCGCGATGGTGACCACCGGCGCCGCGGCGTGGGAGAAGATCTTCCACGGCCGGGCCACGTACAACAAGCAGTGGCGGCTGGCCCGCCCGCCCGTGTTCACCGCCGACGCGTTCCGCGAGCTGAACGAGGTGTGCGACCGTATCGCCCAGCTCATCCTGGAGGCCTGCCGGCGTCGCGCCCGTACCGCCGGTGAGCTGCGCCTGCTGCTCGACGTGCCGGACGGCGAGACCCGGCTGCTCGACCCGGACGAGGAACTGCACGAAGGGCTGCTCGCCGCGTACCGGCCGGACGTGCTGTTCTCCGGCGGCGTGCCGTGCATCGTGGAGTACAACATCGACAGCAGCCTCGGCGGCGGCTTCGACGCCGACACCGTCATCCAGCGGTACGCCGAGCTGTACGGCACGCACGGCCTGCTCGACGGCGCGCGGCCCGCGCCGTCCCTGCTGGAGCAGCGGTTCGTGGCCATCCGGGACACGCTCGGCCTGGCCGACGGCGCCCGGGTGGCGCTGCTGATGGACTTCGAGGCCGACTATCCGGGGCTGGACGACCCGGAGACGTTCATCCGGATCCTGTCCCCGCTGATCGACCAGGCCCGCCCGTTCGGCATCGACCTGGTCATCGCCCCGGTCGCCACCGCAGCCCTCGACGAGCAGAACCGGCTGGTCGTCGGCGGGGCCCCGGTGGACGCCCTGTTCCGGCTGTTCGTGCCCAACCGCGTCACGCCCAGCCCCGGCCTGGACGCGGTGGCCGGCGCGCTCGCCGCCGGCACGCTCCCGATGTTCGTCAGCAGCGCCGCCTGGCTGCTCAGCAACAAGCTGAACTACGCCTGGCTCTGGGCCGACCTGGACCTGCTGGCGGAGGACGACCGGTCGCTGATCCGCCGGTACGTGCCGCACACCGTCGCGCTCACCGCCGACCAGCTCGACCGGGCGCTCGCCGAACAGGCCGACCTGGTCGCCAAGCCGGCCGGCGGCTCGGCCGGGCACGGGGTGCTGATCGGCCGGGAGATGACAGCTGTGGCGTGGGCGGACGGGGTACGCGCGGCCATCGCCGAGGGCGGCAACATCCTGCAGCGCTACCACGAGGCGGATCGGGTGGCGATGGACTTCGTGCAGATCGAGACCGGTGAGACGGTCACCGCCGACGTCCCGTACAGCCTCGCCCCGTACCTGTTCGACCGCACCGAATCGGGCGCGCTGGCGCGAGTCGGCTACCCGGGTTGCGACGAGGTCCTCAACCTGGCGAGAGGCGTCCTCCTGACCGGCATCCTCCTGACCGACTGACCCCGGTCCCTCCCCGTCCCCCCGTCTCCCCGTTCCCGTTCCCCCCTCCTCCCTCCCAGCGTTGATCAAGGAGTTTGTGTCCTCGCGGGGGCGTGTGACCGACCCAAACTCCTTGGTCAACAACGTGGATCCGGCCCGGCGATTGGCCTCGGCCCCTGACTCCGTTGATCATGAAGTTGGCGGGGACAAAATGGACGCAGAGCGCCGTCAACTTCATGATCAACGGGGGCGGAGGCGGAGGCGGGGGCGGGGCGGAGGCGCCGGGCGCGGTCAGGGGTGGGGGAGGTGGGTGGAGAGGACCTTCAGGGTTTCGGCGGTGGCTATCGCGTCGCTGCGGGCGCTGCCGTGCCGGCCGTCGCTGCTGTACAGCGACGGGTCGGCCACCAGCGGATGGTCGGTCAGGTGGACGTGCAGCGTGCCCAGCCGTTCGGCCACGCCCCGGGTGTGCCGGGACAGCAGGCGCATCCGCTCGCCGAGCGCCGCGCGCAACGTCTCCGGCACCGCCGGGCTGTGCGACACGTCGAACATGCCCACGGTGATCACGTCCGCCCCGGCCTCCCGCAGCGCGGTGATCATGGCGGTCAGCTCGGCGTCGACCGCTTCGGCGTCGTAGGCGGACCGGAACGCGTCGTTGCCGCCGCACACCACGAGGGCCAGGTCCGGTTCGAAGGCCAGCGCGTCGGCGAGCTGGGTGGCCCGGACCTCGTGCGCGCGCAGTCCGCGCCGGCCCAGGTTCCGGTAGGCCAGTTCCGGGCGTATCGCGCGCAGCTCGGCGGCGATCCGGTCGGCCCACTGGAGGTCGGGGTAGCCGTCGGCCGGCTCGCACAGCCCTTCCGCGACGCTGTCACCCAGCACCACGAACCGGCGCCACGGGTGCCCGCGCAGCAGGTCGGCGGCCTCTCCCGGCCGCAGGCACCACGGGTCGGTTGCCTCGGTCAACGTCGATGGCATGACCGGCAGGCTAGCCGAGCGCCCGGCGCGGCAAAAGAGGGCTCAGGGCAGCAGGGCCAGCAGTTCCGCGGGCCGGGTCAGGCTGAGGTCGGCCGGCTCGTCGGGGTCGTACTGGTGACCCCACGCGGCTGCCACCGCGACCGCGCCGCTGCGCCGCGCGGCGCGTACGTCCAGTGGCGAGTCACCCACGTACGCGGCACGGCCGGGCGGCACGCCGAGCCGCCGGCAGGCCCCGTCCACACCGTCGGGCGCCGGTTTGGGGCGCTCGACCTGGTCTCCACCGAGGACGACCTCGAAGTGACCGAGCAGTCCCGCCCGGTTGAGCAGGATCTCGGCGGCCCGGTGGCTCGCGCCGGTGAACACGCCCACCGGCACCCGGGCAGCGATCCGGGCGAGCGCGTCCGCGACGCCGGGGTAGACGCGTACCCGCCCGGCGAGCGCATGCAGCTCGGTGTGGTAGCGGTCCAGGTCAGCGCCGGAGGCGGGCCGGCGCAGCAGGTGGGTCAGCAGGTCGATCGGGGAGCCGATCGAGTAGCCGGCGATCACCTCGGCGTCGGTGTACGACGGCCCGCCGCCGGCGCGAACCGCCGCCCGGTACGCCGCCGGCACCACCGCGTGCGACTCGACGAGCGTGCCGTCCATGTCGAACACGATCGCGTCCACCGGGCCGGTCACGCGCCCTCAGCCCGGTGTGCGGCGGCGAGCCGCTTCGGGGCGCGGGCGTGCCACGCCTCGGTGACCAGCTCGGTCAGCTCGTCCACGTCGATCCGGTCGAGCCGGACCAGCACGGCCGGGTATCCGTCGAGGTGCGGCGTGGTGAAGTAGACCGCCGGGTCGTCGGCGAGCAGCGCCTCCTTGGCGCCCAGGTCGGGCACCCGGACGCCGAGGATCGGGCCGTCGGGTGCGGCGTCGCCGAGCGCATCGAGGTCGCTGCGGCGCAGCGGCCGTTCCCAGACGAACATCTTGTCGCGCACCCGCCAGGCGGGCAGGTCGTCGTACGAGCCGCGCTCGGTGGTCTCCGGCAGCGCAAGCGCGATGCGCCGCACGTCGTCCCAGGTCGCCATGGCCCGACCCTACCGCCGACCCCCGACACGGTGGCCCGGACCGGGTGGGCTCAGACCGGCGTGGGCGTGGCCGGTTCCGCCGCCGCCCGCCGGGACGCGCGGGTCAGCAGCAGCGGCGCCACGGTCAGCACCAGGCAGACCACCGACATCACCAGCAGTGCCGGGGTCAGGTCGAGCAGTGCCACCGACCACCCGCCGAGCAGCGCGCCGACGGGCAGGCCGAGGAACGCCACCGAGCCGGAGATGCCCAGCACCCGGGTCTGCAGCTCGCCCGGCACCCGCTGGTAGAGCGTGGCGCCGAGCAGCGGGTTCACCGCCGCGATGCCGATGCCGGACAGGAACGTCACCACGAGCACCACGACCAGGTCGTCGCTGAGCGCCAGCGCGAGCAGCCGGGGCGCGCCGCTGAGCGTCAGCCCCAGCGCGAACGTCGTGCCGGCGGGCAGCCGGGTGCCGAACATCGTGAACAGCACGTTGCCCAGCAGCGCGCCGCCCGAGAACACGCCGAGCAGCAGACCGAACCCGGCCGGGTCGCCGAGCACCTGGTTGACCCACAGCGGGATCCAGACCGCGACGCTGGCGTTGGCGAACATGTTCGACACCGACACCACGATCAGCATGATCATCAGCGTCCGGTCGGTGCGCAGGTACGCGAACCCGCCGCGCAGCGCCCGCAGATAGGGCTCCCGGGGCGCGGGCTGCGCCGGCGCCGGCGGCCGGACCAGCACGCCGATCAGCAGCGCGCAGACCGCGAACGTGGCCGCGTCGATCCAGATGGCCCGGGTCAGCCCCACCCAGTCGATGAGCAGCCCGCCGAGCACCGCGCCGAACAGCGTCATGCCCCGGGCCAGGCCGTCGTAGGCGCTGGTGAGCCGGATCAGCGGCACCCCGGCCCGCTCGGCCGCCGGTTTGAACAGCACGTGCTTGACCCGGTCGCCGATGCCGCGCAACCCGCCGGCGATCGCCACCAGCACCAGCAGCGTGCCGAAGCCGAGCCAGGGCGCCAGCGCCACCACGGCCATCGCGACCGCGCTCGCCGCGTCCACGAACACCGAGGTACGGCGTACCCCGAACCGGTCCGCCCAGGGGGTCGCGAGCGCGCTGGAGAGCATGTACGGAAGCGTCTCCGCCGCCGCGACCAGTCCCATCTTGGTGGGGCTGCCGGTGGTCTCCAGCACCAGCCAGGGGATGGCGACCACCGAAATCCGGGTGCCGAGGTTGGACAGCAGGTCGGCGCCGACCAGGGTGTACAACTCCCGGCGCGGGTTCACGCCGGACTGCCGATCGGGTCGGCGCCGGCCGGATGGGCGGCGGCGTACCGGGCGCGCAACGCGCGCTTGTCCACCTTCGCGGACCGGTTCAGCGGCAGCGCGTCGACGAACTCGACAGCGCCGGGCGCCCACGTCTCACTCAGCTCCCGGACCACGAGCGCGATCAGCTCCTCGCCGGTCACGGACGCGTCCGGCGCGGGCACCACGTACGCGTGCGGCAGTTCCCCGGCCACCGGGTCCGGTACGCCGATGACGGCGGCGGCGCGTACCTCGGGGTGGCCGGCGAGCACGTCCTCGATGGGGCGGGAGTAGATCGGCCAGCTGCGCTGCCGGGTGAGGATGCGGTCCTGTAACCGGTCGACCAGGTAGAGGTAGCCGTCGGCGTCGAGGTGCCCGATGTCGCGGGTGCGGACCCAGCCGTCGACGAGCGTGTCGGCGGTCAGCTCCGGCTGGCCGTGGTAGCCGGCGAAGCTCAGCTTGGTGCGCACCCACACCTCGCCGTCGGTGCCGGCGGGCAGCACCCGGCCGTCGGCGTCGCGGATCTCGACAGTCACGTCGCCGTACGGGCGGCCGCAGGAGCGCAGTCGCTCCGGGTGCTCCGGGTCCTCGGTGAGTCCGGGCAGCGCGCAGATGACGACCGCCTCGCTGAGCCCGTACACGATGCGCAGGCACGGGCCGAAGCGGGCGATGGCCTGGCGCAGCCGGGCCGGCGCGGCGGGCCCGGCGCCCACGTTGAACATGAACATCGCGGAGAAGTCGGCGCCCGGCAGGTCGGGGTGGTCGAGCACCTCGTAGAGCATCGGCGGGGTGACGAACGTGGAGGTGAGCCGCTCGGCGTCCACGGTGGCGATGAACACCGCCGGGTCCCACTGCTCGCGGAGGAACAGCACGCCGCCGGTGAACAGGTTGAACAACGTGGTGATTTGGCCGCTCGCGAGCCACATCGGGGAGTGCGACAGGTGCCGCAGCAGCGGGAAACCGGCGCCCCGGAAGTCGGCGGCCAGGGCCAGCACCTGCCGGTAGAAGCTCTCCCGGTGGTGCACCAGCTTCGGCGTGCCGGTGGTGCCGCTGGTCTGCAGGAACGACTCCGGCGCGGGCACCGCGGCGGGCAGCTGGACCGCCGGCCCGGCGGCCTCGGCGGTCAGGTCCGGCCCGGCGCCGCCGGGGCCGAGGCAGAGCACCGGTACGCCGGACAGGCCCGCCGCCACCTCCACCGCCTGGGCGTCGCGCGGGTCGTGGACGAACGCCTCCGGCGCGGACAGCGCGACGAACTCGTCGACCTCCCGCCGCGAGGTCACCGGCGCGACCCACATGCTCCGGCAGCCGAGCAGGTGCAGGGCCAGTTGCAGCAGCGGGCCCTCGACCGTGTTGCCGAGCATCACCAGCACCGCCGCGCCGGGGCGTACCCCGTGGTGGTGCAACGCGGCGGCGAGGCCGCGCACCTGCGCGGCGACCTGGGGGTAGGTGAGGCGGCGCCCGCCGCCGACGAGCGCCTCCCGGTCGCCGAACCCGGCGAACAGCTCCAGCGCCTCGTGCACGTAGTTCGGCCGGTCGGTCATCGGGCAGCCCCCATCATGGTCCGCGAGCGGCGTCCGGCCAGGTCAGGGCCGGGACAGGACGGCAGGTGCCAGGGTCGGCGACCGCACCGCCGCCAGTCCCGAGCCTAGGCAGCCGTGGTCCACGGCGGACAGAGCCGATCGTCGCTGCGTCACGCCCCCCGGGCATTTGATCATGTCGATCAGGTTGATTGACGCTCGTCACAGCCGGAAGCTAGTTTCCGGTCCATCGCCCGGGCCGGTGCCGCCGACCGCGTCACGCCCGGGGCTGCCGACCATGGAGGATCGATGCCGACCCCGAAGAGATGGCACGTCATAGCTTCCGCCGTAACGCTGCTGATCGCCGCAACCCCCGCGGTCACCGCCAGCGCCGGCCCGACCGACACCGACCGCGCCGGGCACGCGCGCGCCGAGTGGGCCGGAACCTGGGCCGCGGCGGTGACCCGCGGGAACACCGTGGGCCTGACCGAGACCGGCCTGAACAACCAGAGCATCCGGATGACCGTGCAGACCACTGTCGGCGGGCCGCGCCTGCGGGTGCGGCTGACCAACCTCTACGGCCAGCAGGCCATCCAGGTGGGCCGCGCCACCATCGCCCGGCCGAACACCGCCACCCCCGACGACCTGTCGGACATCGTCCCGGCCAGCGTCCGCCAGCTGACGTTCTCCGGCGCCGGCTCGGCCACCATCAACAAGGGCGCCGAGCTGCTCAGCGACCCGGTGGCTTTCCCGGTGACCGAGCAGGAGGACCTGGTGGTCACCCTGTACTTCCCGGTGCTCACCGGTCCGGTCACGTTCCACGGCCAGTCCCGGGTCACCAACTTCATCGGTGCCACCGACCTCACCTCGGCGGCCGACGGCGCCGGCTTCACCATCCGGCCCAACTGCTGCTGGATGTTCCTGTCCGGCATCGACGTGGAGCGCAAGGTCACGCCCGGCTCCGTGGTGGTGCTGGGTGACTCCATCAGCGACGGCAATGGCAGCACCGTCAACGCCGACCGCCGCTGGCCGGACTACCTGGCCAAGCGGCTGATCGACGCCCGGCCGGACCCGCGTACGCCGGGTGTGCTCAACCTCAGCCTGGCCGGCAACCGGCTCAACCACGAGGGCACCGAGCCCGGCGCGGGCGACTTCCCCGGCTACTACGAACTCGGCCCGAACGCGCTCGCCCGGCTCAACGAGGACGTCTTCCCGCAGACCGGGGTGCGTACCGTCATCACCCACCTGGGCATCAACGACATCTGGATGAACGGCGACAGCCCCGAGGCGATCATCGCCACGCTGCGCCAGCTCAACCGGCAGGTCCAGGCGCGTGGCCTGACCAGCATCGCGGGCACGCTCATGCCGTACGAGGGCAACGGCGGGCCGGGCGTGTGGACGCCGGAGAAGGACGCCACCCGCCAGGCCGTCAACACCTGGCTGCGCGGGCCGGGCCGGGCCGAGTTCGACGGCATCGTCGACTTCGACGCGGTGATGCGGGATCCGGCCCAGCCGAGCCGGCTGTTGCCGGCGTACGACTCGGGTGACCACATCCACCCGAACGACACGGGCGCTGCGGTGATGGCGAACGCCGTACCACTGAAGCTGCTCGGACTGTGACACCGGGCGGGGGCGGCGGTCGACACGACGCCGCCCCCGCCGCCGTTTTCCTGGGGAGGAAAAGACAGTGGACGTCAGCGAGATCCTGACCGGCCTCTACAGCGAACAGGGCCGGCAGAACCCCTATCCCTTCTACGCGGCCCTGCACGAGCACGGGCCGATCAACGCCGTTCCGGCCCGGGCCGAGCACAGCACCGTCAGCGCGGTGGCCGGCGGGTACGACGTGGTGGACCAGATCCTGCGCGATCCCAGCTGGTACAAGGGTTTCCCGCCCGGCTGGGAGGAGCAGGAGATCCTGCGTACGTTCCTGACCTCGATGATGTTCGTGAACCCGCCGGACCACACCCGGATGCGCGCGGTGTTCGCCAAGACGTTCACCCCGCGCCGGCTGGGCGCGCTGGAGCCAGTGATCGAGCGGATCGTCGCCGAACGCCTGGACCACCTGGCCGAGGCGGGCGCGGACGGCCACGAGGTGGACTTCGTGGCCGATTTCGCCTACCCGGTCCCGGCGCTGGTGATGGCCGAGTTCATCGGCCTGCCGGCGGCCGACCTGTCCTGGTACCGGCAGCGGGTCGACTGGATCGACGAGTACATGGACGTGTCCGGCAAGACGCCGGAGCGGCTGGCCCGGGCCAACCAGGCCGCCGACGAACTGCGCGTCTACTACCGGGACCTGATCGCCCACCGGCGCCGCGCGCCCGGCCACGACCTGATCAGCGGCCTGGTCGAGGTGCTCGACGCGGGCGGCGTCGACCTCACCGAGGAGGAGTTGATCAGCAACCTGATCGTGCTGTTCAACGCCAGCTTCGTCACCACCGTCTACATGTTCAGCAACGGCTTGCCGCTGCTGCTGGACCACCCGGACGTGACCGCCGCGCTGCCGGGCGACGACGAACTGGCCCGCGGCTGCGTGGAGGAGGTGCTGCGGATGGAGAGCCCGGTGCACTTCCTGGCCCGCTCCGCGCCCGCCGGCGTCGACCTCGGCGGCGTACCGATCGGCCGCGACGACAACGTGCTGCTGCTGATCGCCGCCGCCAACCGCGACCCGGCCCGGTTCCCCGACCCGGACCGCTTCGACCCGCACCGCGACGGCCCGCCGTCGCTCGCCTTCGGTGTCGGGCTGCACTTCTGCCTCGGCTCGGCGGTGTCCCGGCTGGAGGGCCGGCTGGCGCTGCCGCGCCTGTTCGCGCGCTTCCCCCGGCTCGCCATAACCCAGCCCTACACGTACAGCGGGAGCCTGTTCCTGCGCGGAATCGACAAACTCTTCGTCACCACAGGGGAGGCCGGATGACACTCGATCCGCAGGTGGTCGCGTGGCGGGCCGCACGGGCCGCCGCCGGCACCGCGCCGCTCTACACCCAGACCCTCGCGCAGGCCCGCGCCGCCGACCTCGCCGCGATCCGCGCCGGCTCCGGCGTGGTCGAGCCGGTCGCCGAGGTACGCGACACGACGGTGCCCGGCCCGGCCGGGCCGCTGCCGGTGCGGATCCACCGGCCGGACGGCGACGGCCCGCTGCCCACGCTCGTCTACTTCTTCGGGGGCGGCTGGACGCTCGGCAGTGTCGACACCGCCGACGGGATCTGCCGGCGGCTGGTCAACCTCACCGGCGCGCAGACCGTGACGGTCGGCTACCGGCTCGCCCCGGAGCACCCGTTCCCGGCCGCGGTGGAGGACTGCCACGCCGCGCTGCGGCACCTCGCCGCGCACGCCGCCGAGTTCCGCGTCGACCCGGACCGGCTCGCGGTGGGCGGCGACAGCGCGGGCGGGAACCTGGCCGCCGCGGTGACGCTGCTGGCGCGCGCCGACGGCGGTCCCCGGCTCGCCGCCCAGTTGCTGGTCTACCCGAACACCGACCAGCGGCCCGGGCACCGCCCGGCCGACGACGAGGATCCGCTGCTGTTCAACAGGCACTCGGTCGGCTGGTACCGGAGCCACTACCTCGCCGACCCGGGCGACGCGGCGCACCCGCTGGCGTCACCGCTGCTCGCCGAGGACCTGAGCGGCCTGCCCCCGGCGCTGGTGATCACCGCCGGGCACGATCCGCTGCGCGACGAGGGACTGCGGTACGCCGAGCGGCTGCGCGAGGCCGGTGTGCCCACCGAGACGGACGACCACCCGGGGATGGTGCACGGGTTCTTCGCCATGCCCGGCGTGTTCGACGCCGGACGGGAGGCCCAGGAGCGCGCCGCCGCCTTCCTGCGCCGCGCGTTCGGGCTCGACCCGGCGCACGCGCGGGCGGCGACGGGTGCCGACCATGGCTGACCCGGCCGACGGGTTCGTGCCGCCGGCCAGCCTGGCCGACTTCGCCGCGCCGGCCCGGGCCGTGCTTCCCGCCGACGTGTGGGACTTCGTCGACGGCGGGAGCGGCACCGAGACCGCCCTGGCCGCGAACCGGGCCGCGCTGGACCGGGTGGCGGTGCTGCCCCGGATGCTGGCCGGTGTGGACGACCCGTCCACCGAGGCGACGCTGCCCGGCGGCCGGGCCGCGATGCCGGTGGCTGTCGCGCCGATGGCGTACCAGCGGCTGCTGCACCCCGGCGGCGAGCCGGCGCTCGCGGCGGCGGCCCGCGCGGCGGGCGTGCCCTACGTGGCCAGCACGCTGGCGAGCACCCCGATCGAGGAGATCGCGGCGACCGGCGCGACGGTGTGGTTCCAGCTCTACTGGCTGCGCGACCGGGCGCTGGTGGCCGACCTGCTCGACCGGGCGTCGGCGGCCGGCTGCGCGGCGGTGATGGTGACCGTGGACGTGCCGGTGCTCGGGCGGCGCCTGCGCGACGCGCGCAACGGCTTCGCGCTACCGCCGCACGTCACCGCCGCGATCCTGCCCGGCGGCCGGGACGACCTGGCGCACCAGGGCACCCCCGGCGTCTCGGCGGTGGCCGTACACACCGGCGCGGTCTTCGCTCCGGCGCTGAGCTGGGCGGACCTCGACTGGCTGCGCGCGCGTACCCCGGTGCCGTTGCTCGTCAAGGGCATCCTGGACCCGCGCGACGCGGTCCGCGCGGCGGACGCCGGCGTCGACGCCGTGGTGGTCTCCAACCACGGCGGACGGCAACTCGACGCCGCCCCGGCCAGCGCGGCCGTGCTGCCGGAGGTGGTCGAGGCGGTCGACCAGCGGTGCGCGGTGCTGCTGGACAGCGGCATCCGCGGCGGTGTCGACGTGCTGCGCGCGCTGGCGCTCGGCGCGGACGGCGTGCTGCTGGGCCGGCCGCTGCTCTGGGCCCTGGCCGCCGGTGGCCGGGCCGGCGCCGAGGCGGCACTGGCGCTGCTCGCGGCGGAACTGCGCGACGCGCTCATCCTCAGCGGCTGCTCCGACCCGGCCTCGGCCCGGCGGCTGCGTACCCGGATCGGAGGCTGACGTGGAACCGGTCGACCTGGCCGTCACGGCGCTGCACGGCAGCGTCGGCGACCCGGCGCTGAACTCGATGAACTTCCTCAACGAGGTGGCGCAGCACTACCCGGACGCGGTGTCGCTGGCGGCCGGACGGCCGTACGAGGAGTTCTTCGACTCGGCGGTGCTGCACACGCACCTGGACCGCTTCCGCCGCTACCTCGCCGAGGACGTCGGACTGGACCGGGCCGGCGTGGACCGGACGCTGCTGCAGTACGGCCGCACCAAGGGCGTCGTGCACCACCTGATCGCCCGGCACCTCGCCGTGGACGAGGGGCTCACCGTCGACCCGGAGTCGGTGGTGGTGACCGTCGGCTGCCAGGAGGCCATGTTCCTGGTGCTGCGCGCGTTGCGGGCCGGCCCGGCCGACGTGCTGTTCGCGGTCGCGCCCACGTACGTCGGCCTCACCGGCGCGGCCCGCCTGGTCGACCTGCCGGTGCGCCCGGTGGCCGGTGGTCCCGGCGGCGTCGACCTGGCCGACCTGCGCGCCGGGGTGCGCCGGGCCCGCGCGGAGGGGCTGCGCCCCCGGGGCTGCTACGTGATGCCGGACTTCGCCAACCCGTCGGGCGTCAGCATGGACACCGCGCAGCGGCGGCGGCTGCTGGACCTGGCCGCCGAGGAGGACCTGCTGCTGATCGAGGACAACCCGTACGGCCTGTTCCCGGCCGACGGCACCGACCGGCGGCCCACCCTGAAGGCGCTGGACACCGCGCGCCGGGTGGTCTACCTCGGCTCGTTCGCCAAGACCGTGCTACCCGGCGCCCGGGTCGGCTACGTGGTGGCCGACCAGCGGGTGGGGGAGGCGGACGGCGCCGTGGTCCCGCTCGCCGACCACCTCGCGAAGATCAAGAGCATGGTCACCGTGAACACGTCGCCGATCAGCCAGGCGGTGATCGGCGGCGCGTTGCTGGCACACGACTGCTCGCTGGTGGCCGCGAACGTGCGGGAGCGGGCCGCGTACGCCCGTAACCTGCGCCACCTGGTCGACGGCCTGGCCCGGCGCTTCCCGGCCGGCGGGCCGGTCTCCTGGACCGTCCCGGCGGGCGGGTTCTTCGTGGTGGTGAGCGTGCCGTTCGCGGTGGACGACGCGCTGCTGCACCGTTCGGCGCGCGAGTACGGTGTGCTCTGGACCCCGATGGCGCACTTCTACGACGCGGGCACGCCGGTGAACGCGCTGCGGCTGTCGGTGAGCGCCGTCACACCCGAGTCGATCGATGTCGGCCTGGACGGGCTGGCCGCGCTGGTCACGGACACCATGACGGCCGAGGTGACGCCACAGTGTCAGGGTTCCGCCACAGTGCGTGTTTCCTGAGGCCGTTCGTCTGTTGATAATGGACGAATGGTTGCCTGGGAGTACGCGTTGCTCGTTCGTCGGTATCAGGGTCAGGGTCGCAATTTCCACGTCTCGTTCGTGTGGTACGGCCCGGACGGGTCACGCACCGACGTGACCGCGTACGGCGACACCGCGATCGCGCACCTCAACCGGGTCGGCCGGGAGGGCTGGGAACTGGTGTCCGCCGCCGAGGACGTGAACAACGTGCAGGGCAGCACCGAGGTCCACCGCTACCACCTGAAGCGCCCGCTGAACTGACCCCGTGAACCGCCGGCGCCCCGCGAGACCGTTCTCCCGGGGCGCCGCTTCGTGTTCCGTCGGGCGCTCAGCCCAGGTCGACCGCCGGGTAGAGCGGGAACGGCGTGAGCAGGTCGGCGGCCTGCTTGCCGACCGACTCGGCGACCGCCGGGTCCAGCACGTACTTCGCCTTCGACGGCGCGCCGTCCGGGCCGGTGCCGGGCGTGGTCTGGCTGAGCACGGTGTGGATCAGCTCAGCCGTGGCGTCCATCTCGGCGGCGCCGAGGCCCCGGGTGGTCAGCGCCGGGGTGCCGATGCGGATGCCGGAGGTGTACCAGGCGCCGTTCGGGTCCTGCGGCACCGAGTTGCGGTTGGTCACGATGCCCGAGTCCAGCAGCGCCTGCTCGGCCTGCCGGCCGGTCAGGCCGTAGCCGGACACGTCGATGAGCACCAGGTGGTTGTCGGTGCCGCCGGTGACCAGCGTCGCGCCCCGGCGCAGCAGCCCGTCGGCCAGCGCCTGCGCGTTGTCGACGATCCGCTGGGCGTAGTCGGCGAAGTCGGGGCGGCGCGCCTCGGCCAGCGCGACCGCCTTGGCGGCCATCACGTGCGGCAGCGGCCCGCCGAGCACCATCGGGCAGCCCCGGTCGACCTGGTCGGCCAGCTCCGGCCCGCAGAGCACCATGCCGCCGCGCGGGCCGCGCAGCGACTTGTGCGTGGTGGTGGTGACGATGTGGGCGTGCGGCACCGGGTCGAAGTCGCCGGTGAAGACCTTGCCGGCGACCAGCCCGGCGAAGTGGGCCATGTCGACCATGAAGGTGGCGCCGACCGAGTCGGCGATCTCCCGCATGATCCGGAAGTTGACCTTCCGGGGGTACGCGGAGTAGCCGGCGACCAGGATCAGCGGCTTGAACTCGCGGGCCGCCTCGGCCACCCGGTCGTAGTCGATCAGGCCGGTGGCCGGGTCGGTGCCGTAGCTGCGCTGGTCGAACATCTTGCCGGAGATGTTCGGCCGGAAGCCGTGGGTGAGGTGGCCGCCCGCGTCCAGCGACATGCCGAGCATCCGCTGGTTGCCCAGCTCGCGGCGCAGCGCGAACCAGTCGGCCTCGGTGAGGTCGTTGACCTGCCGGGCCTGCGCCTTCTTCAGCGCGGGCGACTCGACCCGGTCGGCCAGGATCGCCCAGAACGCGACCAGGTTGGCGTCGATGCCCGAGTGCGGCTGCACGTACGCGTGGGACGCGCCGAACAGTTCCCGGGCGTGCTCGGCGGCGAGCGCCTCGACGGTGTCGACGTTCTGGCAGCCGGCGTAGAACCGGCGTCCGACGGTGCCCTCGGCGTACTTGTCGCTGAACCAGTTGCCCATCGCCAGCAGCGTCGCCGGGGAGGCGTAGTTCTCGCTGGCGATGAGCTTGAGCGACTCGCGCTGGTCGGCCAGTTCCGCGGCGATGGCGTCGGCGACCCGCGGCTCGACGCCGCGGACGACCTCCAGCGCGCTGCGGAAGGCGGTGGACTCGGCGTTGCGCGACATGCGACCTCCAGGTGACGTGCGGAAGGCCCAGGCGCTCGGCATGCGTCCTCATGACGAGGCCGCTCCCCGATGGTGCTCCATCTCCACGCGCCAGTCACGGCCTGTGCCGATCCTACCGGCCCGGCCCGGACCTGCGGGGTTGGGCCGCCCGTCCCGGGGCACACCGTGGGGAGGGCCGGCCCCGACCCGGCCCGGGGGAGAGGAGGCACGACCATGACCACACCGAGCACCGGACGGCCGCTCGCCGTGGTGACCGGCGCGTCCAGCGGCATCGGGTACGAGCTGGCGGTCCAGTTCGTCGAGCACGGGTACGACGTGGTGGTCGCCGCCGAGGACGCGGCGATCGAGCGGGCGGCCGGCGACCTGCGGCGCGACGGCGGCCCGGAGGTGTACCCGGTCCGGGTGGACCTGGCCACGCCCGAGGGCGTACGGCGGCTGGCCGGGGAGGTGACCGGCCGGGGGCGCCCGGTCGACGCGCTGGCGCTCAACGCCGGGCGCGGCGCGGGCGGGGACTTCGTCGGTGGCACCGACCTGGACGACGAGCTGACCGTGATCGACCTGAACGTCCGCTCGACCGTGCACCTGGCCAAGCTGCTGCTGCCGGACATGATCCGCCGGGGCGCCGGGCGGGTGCTGTTCACCTCGTCGATCGCCGCCACCATGCCCGGGGCGTACCAGGCGGTCTACAACGCCTCGAAGTCGTTCGTGCAGTCCTTCGCCGAGGGGGTGCGCAACGAGCTGAAGGACAGCGGCGTCACTGTCACCTCGCTGATGCCGGGCCCGACCGACACCGAGTTCTTCGACCGGGCCGACATGGAGGACACCCGGGTCGGCAAGGGGCCCAAGGACGACCCCCGCACGGTGGCCGAGGACGCGTTCGAGGCGCTGATGAAGGGGGAGCACAAGGTCGCCGCCGGCTCGCTGGTCAACAAGATCCAGGTGGCCGCCGGGAAGATCATCCCGGATCGGCTGAAGGCCGAGCAGCACCGCAAGATGGCCGAGCCCGGCTCGGGCGACTGAACCCCGAACGCGAGCGGGACCGCCCCGAGGGAAGGGGTGGTCCCGCTCGCGTTCCGGGGCCGGTGTCAGGCCACCACGGCGTCCATCGACTTCTTCAGCGCCTTCGGGGCGGTCGGCGTCTTCGGCGCCTTCGGCCGCAGGTCGAGCATCCGCTGGCCGATCTCCTGGAGCTGGTTACGGCCGAGCGCCTCGCGGACCTTCGGGAACCACTCCTGCTCCTCCTCCTCGATGTGGTGCGACACGTTCTCGATCAGCACCGTCGTCTTGGCGTTGAAGCGTTCGTCGTCGGCGTCCATGGTGAACAGCTCGAAGCAGAGCACGTCCGCGACGTGGTGCTCCTCGTACGACTCCAGGACGTCGTCCTCGACGTCGGGCACCAGCTTGCGGACCTCCGGGTACATCACCTCGTTCTCCAGGTAGGTGTGCACCGTGAGAGCTTCGAGGATCTGCCCGACGATCTTCCCGCGCTTGCTCGCCGGTCCCTCCTCGGCCTCCTGGAAGGCCTTGAACAGGCGGCGGATCTCTTTGTGGTCCTCCTTGAGCAGGACGATCGCGTCGGTGGACACCGTTACCTCCTAAGTCGGCTGACGAATGGCCCCCTACCCGGCGCCCGACCAGGACAAACAGACCGGGCCCGGCAATCGCTGCCGGGCCCGGTCCACGCGGGTCGGGTTACTTGACCGCGTTGTACGCGTCCACGACGCCGGCGCCGTAGAACCCGTTGCGCATCCCGCCGGAGCAGGTCGCGTCGTACGCGTTCGGGCCCGCCGGGATCAGCGGCACCGGGTTGTAGACGCCCGACGGGCAGGACTTCGCCACCGCGGTGCGCTCGAGGAACGAGGAGAGCTGACCCGGCGTCATGCCCGGGTGCGCGGACAGCGCCAGCGCCGCGACGCCGGTGGCGTGCGGGCCGGACATCGACGTGCCCTGCTTGTAGCCCCACCCGTTGGTGCGGGTGGCGGTGTTGAAGGTGGTGGACAGGATGCCGTCGGTCGACGTCGAGCGGGCGCCCTGGGTACGGAACCGGGTGTCGCCACCCGGCGCGGTCACGTCGATGACGCCCTGGCCGTACGAGGAGTAGTAGCTCTTGTCACCGGTCGGGCCGACGGCGGCGACGGTCACCACGCCCGGCGCCTCGGCCGGCAGGTCGAGGCAGGCGTTGGTGAGGTTCTCCCGCTCCTCCGGCGTGCCGTTGTTCGGGCTGCCGGTGTCGGTGATCTTGTGGGCCAGGTCGTAGTTCGAGTTGCCGGCCGACGCGACGTGCAGCACGCCCTGGGACTGCGAGTAGCGCAGGGCCCGCTGCACGGCCTGCCACACCGGGCGCTGACGCGCGTCGTTGCGGCAGTTCAGCTCCCACGGGTCGATGTAGTAGCTGTTGTTGGTGAGCTGCATGCCGTGCTCGGCGGCCCACATGAACCCGCAGACGGCGGCCTCCGGGAAGATGTAGCCGTCGTCGTTGACGACCTTGACGGCGGCGACCTTCACGCCCGGCGCCACACCGGTGACGCCGACGCCGTTCACCGCGGCGGCGATGGTGCCTGCCACGTGGGTGCCGTGGTCGCTGGTGGTCGGGTTCCAGGAGGCCTCGGTGGTGTCCGGCGCGCCGCCCACACAGGAGGCGCTCTTGTCCTTGGCGATCTGGGTCGCCAGGTCCGGGTGGCTGCTGGAGATGCCGCTGTCCAGCACACCCACCACTACCGACGGGCTGCCGCCGGTCACCGCGTGCGCCTGCGGGACGCGGATCATGTCCATGTCCCACTGCTGGCCGTAGAGCGGCTCGGCGGTCGGGTCGCCGGCGGCCGCGGCGACGGCGGCGGCCGGGACCTCGACCGTCTCGCCCTCGTCCAGGGCGGTGCCCAGGCCGCCGGTGGAGGCGACCGACTCGACACCGGCGCCCGCCACCCGGGTGGCGAAGTCCGGGGCGGTCGAGCGCACGACCAGTACGCCGATCTTGTCGTACGCGGCCACCACGGTGCCGTCGGCGGCGGCCACCCGGGCGGCGGCCTTGGCGGTGCTGTTGCCCTGCGGGGCGAGCACGATGTAAGAGGTTTCCGGTCCGACGGCCGCGGCCGGCGCCGTGCCGCCGACGAGGGCGAGCCCGGCGCCGAGCGTCACTGCCGACGCCGCGGCGAGTGTCTTGCGACGGAGGTTGTTCACACAGACTCCCAGGGGTTCGTGCGGGTGGACCGCACCCCTGGTGCGGGCTGCGGTCCGGGCGGAGGCACGGCGAAGTACCGGCCTCGCCCGGACCAGCGCCACCGCCCTGCGGGGTGTTACACGTGCCGCCGGGCGGGAGAGTGGACCGTCAGACAGTGGCGATCGTGTAGGGGATCTCGTCGAGCAGTTCCCGGGCGAGGAAACCGATCCGCCCGTACCGGGGGACCAGCCGCTGCCCGCTCACCGCGTGCGCGAACGCCGCCCAGCAGGCCGCCTGCGCCGGGTCGGCGCCCCGGGAGAGCAGGCCCGCGAGCAGCCCGGCCCGTACGTCGCCGCTGCCCGAGGTGCCCAGCCCGGCGTCCCCGCTCTCCTCGCGCCAGGCCCGGCCGTCCGGTGTCGCGATGTGCCCGTACAGCGACACGACGGCGTCGTACCGGCCGGCCAGTTCGACCGCCTCGGCGTCCAGGTCGTCGCCCGGGTCGCGGCCCAGCAGGTGCCGGGCCTCGGTCAGGTTGGGGGTGAGCACCACCTTGCGGCCGGACCCGGCCAGCAGGTCCGGGGCGTGGCTGAGCGCGCCGAGCGCGTACGCGTCGAGCACCAGCGCGGTCTGGCGGCCGGCCGCGTCCAGGACCAGGCGCAGCAGCTCCCCGGTGGCCTCGATGTCGGTCAGGCCGGGCCCGACCGCCACCACGTCCGCGTCGGCGACCAGGCCGCGGAGCAGGTCTCCCGGGTCGCCGCGGACCGCGCCGTCGGCGGTCTCCGGCAGCCCGACCACGAGTGCCTCGGGCACCTGGATGCTCAGCGACGGCGCTGTCGACTCGGCGGCGGCGAGCTGGAGCACGCCGGCCCCGGCCCGCAGCGCGGCCACCCCGGCGAGCAGCACCGCGCCGGGGGTGAACCGGGAACCGCCGACCACCAGCACGGTGCCGCGCGCCTCCTTGCCGCCGGTGGGCACCGGCAGCGCCCAGTCCCGCAGCAGCGCGGGGGTGATCACGTCAGACCGGCTCGGCATTGACCTCGTCCTCCCTGGTGGGCGTCGCCCCCTGCCGGTGCAGGTGGGTGACGTCGTTGAACACCTCCGGCGTGAGCCGTCCCGCGTCGTCGGCGTGCCAGCCGGTGACCGAGCAGTTGGCGATCACGTGTTCGCGGGTCAGCGCCATCAGCTCCGCCTCGGTGAGCCCCTCCACCAGGTAGCGCAGCAGGAAGACCAGCGCGTCGTGGCCGAACAGCAGCACCCGGCCCCCGTCGTGGTCGCGGCGCAGGTCGCCGAGCAGCGCCCGCAGCCGCAGCGCCACGTCGGTCCAGGACTCGCCGCCGGGCGGGCGGTAGTAGAACTTGCCGAGCCGGGTACGCCGGTCGGCCTCGTCCGGGTAGCGCCGCCGTACGCCGTGGCCGGTGAGCCCGTCGAGGATGCCCAGTTCCCGGTCGCGCAGCCGCTCGTCGACGCTCATCGGGATCCCGGTTCCGTCCAGCGCCAGCTCGGCCGTCCGGACCGCCCGCAGGTACGGCGACACCACAGCCACCTCCGGGCGGCGCGAGCCGGGCAGCTCGGCCAGCCAGCGGCCGGTCGCCCGCGCCTGCTCCTCGCCGGTCGGTGACAGCGGCACGTCGGCGTCCCGGTGGGTGAGGTCGATCAGCTCGGCGCCGGACGTCTCGGCCGCCGTGGCCGCGACGTTCGCCGTGCTCTCGCCGTGCCGGACGATCCAGAGCGATGCCAACTCCGCCATGCGGCTCCCGGTACCCGGGCTCGACCGCTGATAACCGTGCGACCTGCGGATGTGGGCTGCTGATCACCTGAGCGGTTCTCACGCTGTCGGTGCCGCCGGTTATGGTCCCCGCACACTGCGGGCGATCAAGGAGACGGTGTGCGCAGATTCGAGTTCGTGGGCGGCGGTTCGGCCAAGTTCTGGGAGGTCGGGCAGAGCGACACGACGGTGACGGTCCGCTATGGATCGATCGGCGCGCAGGGCCGCACCCAGGTCAAGGAACTGGGCTCGCCGGCCGAGGCCGCCGCGCACGCCGACCGGCTGGTCGCGGAGAAACTGCGCAAGGGGTACGCCGAGACGACAGTCGCGCCCTCGGCCGGGCACACCGGAGCGCCCGCCGTCGAGCCGACTGCGCCGGGTCACGACCCGGAAGCGGCCGGTGCCGATCCGGCCGGCACCGGTTCGGCCGGTAGCGACCCGGCCGGGGCGCTGTCGCCTGCCGGCGAGCTGCCGGACGAGGACGCGTTCGAGGTCCCGGGCGGCTGGCGACGGATGCTGATCCCGCGCCGGGACGGCACACCCGGCCCGGCCCTGCCGTCCGCCGCGAAAAGCCGCGCCGCCGGGCGGAAACTGCTGGACTCGCTGGCCGACCAGCTCGCCTCCACCGCACGGCTCTCCGTAGATCCGGAGCTGGGCCCGGCGCTGCGTGGCTACCTCGACGGCCGGCCCGGTCCGCTGGGCGGGGCGGCGCTGGTGGCGGCGGTGGGCATGGCGCTGGACTACCGGGTGCGCGACCAGCAGGGGCACGCCCTCGCCGACCTGCTGGTCGCCGACCTCGGCCCGGCCGGTGCTGCGGTCGCCGCGACCGAGCAGATCACCGTGGCGGCCGCCGGACACTCGTCCTCGTTTCCGCTGCGCCGCACCGAGGCGACGAACGCACACGGCTACAGTCACTGGCGACTGCGCCGGTCGGTGATGCGCCGGGTCCGCGCGCACCTCGCGGCAGCCGGTGACGGCGACTACGCCGCGGCCCACGCCGCACTGGTCCCGTACCGGTCCGGGCCGCTTCCGGTGCGGGCGGCCACCTCGTTCCTGCTGCCGACCGAGCGGGAGTGGGTGGCCCGGGACGTGGCCGACGTGGCGCGCGAGGGGGGCCCGCTGCTCGCGGAGCTGCTGCTCTGCGCGGTCGACGACGTGGACGCCGTCCACGCCCTTGAGGGGCAGCAGACGGTCTACCGGCTGATGTACGACCTGGCGCCGATCGTCACCGCCACCGCGGCGGTCGGGTCACCGATCGCGCCGGTGCTGATCGGCTGGTTCGACCACGAGCACGCCGGCGCGGACGCCCGGCAGCGGCTGGTGTCACTGCTGGCGGCCCTGCCCGGTGACGAGCCGATGGCGGCGCTGCTCGACCGGCTGGACCGCAGGTACGTCCCGCCCGCGCTGACGGAGATGCTGCGCCGTTTCCCGGTGCGCGGCGTGCGCCTGCTGTCCGCCGCCGCCGAGGGGCGCAGCCCGGCCGCGCGGGAGGCCGCCACCCTGCTGCGCGCGCACGTGCTGGCCAACCCGGCCGCTGTCGAGGCCGCGCTGCCGGCGCTGCGCCCGGCGCAGCGGGAACGGATCGAGCGGATCCACGCCGACACCTCCGCGCTGCCGGTCGCCGGGCCGGACCGCCTGCCGCCGGTGCTGGTGAGCCCGCCGTGGTCGGTCCGGCGCCCGCGAATCGATCCGCCGGTGGTCGGCGAGCTGGAGCGGCCCGCCGGGTCCGCCATGGACTGGCTGCCGGGCGAGCGGGAACGGTGGGCGGCGGTCGTGCCCCGCTGGTCCGGCTACTGGAACGGGAACGACCTGAGCGTGCTGGCCGCGAAGATCGCTGCCGGGCGGGCCGACTCGCGTGAACAGATCTACTTCTTCGTCCGGGCGACCGGGGAACTGGCCCGGCCGCTGCTGCCGGCCTGGCGGCCCGACGAGTCCTGGGGCGCCGACGAGTGGATGTGCCGCCTCGTCGGCCGGTACGAGTTGGACGCGTTGCCTACCGCGCTGCACCTGGCTCGCACCGCGCCGAAGAGCGTCGGCGAGGTGCTGCTGCCGTATGCCGACGGGGAGGTCGCCGACCTGATGGCCGACTGGCTCGACCGGCTCAAGACGGCCCGCCCGGTCGCCCGGGCCTGGCTGCGGCGGCACCCGGAGTACGCCGTGCGGGCGCTGCTGCCCGCCGCCCTGGGCGCGCCCGGCCCGCGCCGCCGGGCCGCCGAGCGGGCGCTGCGCCTGGTCGCCGCGGAGCACCGCGAGGTGCTCCTCGGCGTGGCCCGGGAGCACGGCGAGGAGGCGCTCGCCGCGGCCACCGCCATGCTCGACGCCGACCCGCTGGCCCAGCTTCCGGCCCGGATGCCGAGCCTGCCGGTGTGGCTGGACCCGGCGGTGCTGCCGCACGTGCTGCTGCGGGACCGCTCGGCGGCGCTGCCCGCCGATGCCGTCCGCCACCTCTGCACCATGCTCGCCATCTCCCCGCCCGGCGAGCCGTACCCGGGGGTGGAGATCGTCCGCGCGGCCTGTGACACCGACTCGCTGGCGGAGTTCGCCTGGGCGCTGTTCGAGTGCTGGCAGGGCGCCGGCGCGCCGTCGAAGGACGGCTGGGCGTTCACCGGGCTGGGCCTGCTCGGCGACGACTCGACCGCGCGGCGGCTCGCGCCGCTGGTGCGGGCCTGGCCGGGCGAGAGCCAGCACGCGCGGGCGGTGACCGGCCTGGAGGTGCTGGCGCAGATCGGCACCGACGTGGCGCTGATGCACCTCTACGGCATCTCCCAGAAGGTGAAGTTCCGGGGTCTGCGGGAGCAGGCCGCGCGCAAGGTCGGCGAGGTCGCCGACGTGCTGGGCCTGACGCCCGAGCAGCTCGGTGACCGGCTGGTCCCCGACCTCGGGCTGGACGCCGACGGCAGCCTGGTCCTCGACTACGGGCCGCGCCGGTTCACCGTCGGCTTCGACGAGCAGCTCAAGCCGTACGTGGTGGACGGCGCCGGTGCACGCCGCAAGGACCTGCCCAAGCCCGGCGCCCGGGACGACGCCACGCTGGCGCCCGCCGCGCACAAGCGCTTCGCCGGCCTGAAGAAGGACGTCCGTACGCTTGCCGCCGACCAGATCCGCCGCTTCGAGACGGCGATGGTGACCGGGCGGCGCTGGCCGGCCGCGGACTTCCGCCGCTACTTCCTGTCCCACCCGTTGCTCTGGCACGTCGTCCGCCGGCTGGTCTGGGCCACAGTGGACGACAGCGGCCAGGTGGGCGCCGCGTTCCGGGTGGCCGAGGACCGCACGCTCGCCGACGTCGACGACGAGACGTACGCGCTGCCTGATGACGCCACCGTCACCATCGCGCACCCGCTGCACCTCGGCGCGGCGGTGCCGGCCTGGGCGGAGGTCTTCGCCGACTACGAGATCCTCCAGCCGTTCCCGCAACTCGGCCGCGAGGTCTTCCACCTGGACGAGGCCGAGCGCACGGAGAAACTGCTGCACCGGCACATGGGCGTCACGGTCCCGGCCGGGCGGCTGCTCAGCCTGGAACGGCGGGGCTGGCGGCGCGGCACACCGCAGGACGCCGGCATCCAGAGCTGGCTGGAGCGCGAGGTCCCCGGCGGCCGGGCCGTGGTGATCGACCTCGACCCCGGCATCGCGGTCGGAATCGTCGACATGTTCCCCGACCAGAAGATCGAGGCGGTCTGGGTCAACGACGTGCCGTACGGCGACTGGTTCCAGCGCGGCGGCAAGGTCCGCCTGCGCGACCTGGACGACGTCACCGTCTCCGAGGTGCTGCGCGACCTGGCGGAGGTGACCCGGTGACCGCGCTCGACCCGGCCGTCGAGCGGGCCCAGCGTCCCCCGGCCGAGGTGCGGTACGCCGACGAGCTGGCCGCGCTGGCCGCGAACGACAACGACCCACGCCCGCCGGGCTGGCGGCTGAGCCTGCGCGCCGCGCGCCGGTTCATCCTCGGTGACCCGGCGGCCGGGATCCGGCGCAAGTTCGTCGGCGACCCGTCGCTGATCGACCGGGCACTGGTGGCGCTGGCGACCAGCCGCGGCCTGATGCTCGTGGGCGAGCCCGGCACCGCCAAGTCGTTGCTGTCCGAACTGCTCGCCGCCGCGGTCAGCGGCGACTCCACGCTCACCATCCAGGGCGGCGCGGCCACCACCGAGGACCAGATCCGCTACTCGTGGAACTACGCGCTGCTGGTCGCCGACGGCCCGTCGCCGCGTGCGCTGGTGCCGGCGCCGCTGCTGCGCGGCATGGCCGAGGGGCGGGTGGTCCGCTTCGAGGAGATCACCCGCTGCCCGCTGGAGGTGCAGGACTGCCTGCTGTCCCCGCTGTCGGACCGGGTCCTCGCCATTCCGGAGCTGCCGGGCGCCGACGCCATGGTGTTCGCCCGCGAGGGCTTCAACGTGATCGCCACCGCGAACACCCGGGACCGGGGCGTCAACGAGATGAGCGCCGCGATGAAGCGGCGGTTCAACTTCGAGACCGTCTTCCCGATTCCCGACCTCGGCACCGAGCTGGAACTGGTCGAGGCCGAGGCGGGCGAGCTGCTGCGGCGCTCCGGCGTGACCGCGCCACCCCGGCGGGACCTGCTGGAGGTGCTGGTCACCACGTTCCGGGAGCTGCGGACCGGGATCACCGAACGCGGCGACGCGATGGAGCGGCTGTCGGCGGTGATGAGCACCGCCGAGGCGGTCTCGGTGGCGCACGCGGTCGGGCTGCGCGGCTGGTTCCTGCGCGGTGAGCCCGGCGACGCCGCCGACCTGGTGGCCTGCCTGGCCGGCACCGCCGCGAAGGACGACGCGGAGGACCTGGCCCGGCTGCGGCGATACCTGGAGCAGCAGGTGTCGCGACGCTCCGGCGCGCAGTGGCGGGCGGTGCACGACGCCCGGCACCTGCTGCCCGGGTGAGCGCCGTCGAGGCGCCCGGCGGCGTCACGTTCCTCGGCGTCCGGCACCACAGCCCGGCCTGCGCCCGGCTGGTCGCCGCCACGGTGGCGCGGCTGCGCCCGGCGTACGTGCTGGTGGAGGGGCCGGCGGACCTGAACGGGCGGATGGACGAGCTGCTGCTCGACCACCAGCTGCCGATCGCCGTGTTCACCGCGCACCGCGACGGCATGCGGCGGCACGCCTCTTGGAGCCCCTTCTGCGCGTACTCGCCGGAGTGGGTGGCGCTGACCGCCGGGCGGGAGGTGGGCGCGCAGCTGCGCTTCATCGACCTGCCCGCGTGGCATCCCGCGCTGTCCGACCGCGCCAACCGGTACGCCGACGCCGACGAGCGGTACGCCGAGGCGGTCCGCCGGCTGTGCGCCACCCTCGCCGTGGACAACGTGGACGCGCTCTGGGACCACCTGTTCGAGATCGGTCCGGACGACGGGCTGGCCGAGCGCCTCGACACGTACTTCGACCTGCTGCGCGGCGAGTCGGCGGCGGGGGATGACGACACCGCCCGGGAGGCGTACATGGCCCGCTGGGTACGCGCCGCCCGGCGCCGGGCCGCCGGCCGGCCGGTGCTGGTGGTGACCGGCGGTTTCCACCGTCCCGCCCTGGTCCGGCTCACCGCCGGCGACGACGCAGCGGACGACGACTGGCCGGAGGTCCCCGCCCCCGCACCGGACGCGGTGGCGGGCAGCTACCTCGTGCCGTACTCGTTCCGGCGCCTCGACGCCTTCGTCGGCTACCAGTCCGGCATGCCCTCCCCGGCGTACTACCAGCGGGTCTGGGAGGACGGCCCGCGCCGGGCCGCGGAGGCGCTCACCGAGGCGGTGGCGGCCCGGCTGCGCGCCCGGCGGCAGCCGGTCTCCACCGCCGACCTGATCGCCGCCCGGAGCATGGCCGGCGGCTTGGCCCGGCTGCGCGGCCACGCCCACCCGGGCCGGGTCGACGTGCTCGACGCTCTGGTGTCCGCGCTGGTCACCGACGCGCTCGACCAGCCGCTGCCGTGGGCGACCCGGGGCACCCTGGCACCCGGCGCCCACCCGGTGGTGGTGGAGATGGTCGCAGCGCTCAGCGGTGACCGGGTCGGTCGGCTGCACCCGGACACGCCGCTGCCGCCGCTCGTGCACGACGTCGACGCCGAGCTGGCACGGCACCGGATCGATCCGCACGAGACGGTCGAGCTGGACCTGACCGACGCCGCCGACCTGGCCCGCAGCCGCCTGCTGCACCGGCTGCGGCTGCTCGACGTGCCCGGCCACACCCGCGACAGCGGCCCGCGCGTGGGCGCGGACGCGCTGCTCACCGAACGCTGGTCGCCCGCGCCGTCGGCGGACCGGCTCGCCCGGGTGATCGAGGCCGGTGGGTACGGGCCGACCGTCACCGACGCCGTCACCGCCCGGATCGAGGAACGGGTGACGCTGCTCGGCGCGGACGTCGACGCGCTCGCCACGACGCTGTTCGACACCGCGCTGGCCGGGCTGCCCGAGCACTCCACCCGCACGCTCACCGCGATCGCCCGCGCCACCGGCGGGGTCACCGACCTGCGGGCGCTGGGCCGGGCGCTCGCAGTGGCGCTGGCGCTGTGGCGGCACGACCGGCTGCTCGGCAGCGCCGGGACGGCCCCGCTGGGCGCGCTGATCACCGCCGCCGTACGCCGGGCGCTCTGGCTCGTCGAGGGCGTGCGCGCCGCTGCCGCCCCGGCCGACCCGGGACGGCTCACCGTGCTCGTCGCGGTCCGGGACGCGGTCCGCCACGCCGGCCCGGCGCTCGGGCTCGACCGGGACGGCGTGCTGGCAGTGGCCGGGCGGGTGGCGGCCGACGCGGCGGCCCCGCCGGACCTGCGCGGCGCGGCGCTGGGCCTGACCTGGTCGCTGGGGGACGTGCCGGACGTCGCCCGCGCGGTCCGGGCGGTGGCCGCGCCGGACATGCTCGGCGACTGGCTGGGCGGGCTGTTCGCACTGGCCCGGGAGGAGGTGGTGGCGGGCGACGCGGCACTGCTGACCGTGGTGGACGAGCTGCTCGCCTCGATGGGCGCGCACGACTTCCTGGTGGCGCTGCCGGCGTTGCGGCAGGCGTTCGGCTGGTTCCCGCCCCGGGAACGGGCCGAGGTGGCCCGGCACGTGCAGACGCTGCGCGGCGGCGACGCGCCCCCCGGTGACCTGCTGCGGCTGGACGCCGACCCGCTGCTGGTGGCCGCCGCCCGCGCGGTGGAGGAGCGGGTCGACGCGGTGCTGACCCGGGAAGGGCTGTGGGAGGGTGACGGAACGTGAGCGACCCGATGCGGGAACGCTGGCGGCTGGTGCTCGGCGACGCCGCGCAGGACAGCCTGGGCGGTCTGTCGGCCGACGCGGCCGGCCGGGACGCGGCGCTGGACTGGCTCTACGGCCGCGACGCCGAACTGGGTCGCCGCGACGTGCGGCGCGGCGGGTCCGGCCCGTCGGTGCTGACCACAGTGGACTGGCTCGACGGGATCACCCGGCTGTTCCCGAAGGAGACGGTGCAACGGCTGGAGCGCGACGCGGTCGAGCGGTACGGCATCCACGACGTCGTCACCGACCCGGCGGTGCTGGCCCGGGTCGAGCCGAACCCGGCGCTGCTGCGCGCGGTGCTGCGCACCAAGCACCTGATGAACCCGGACGTGCTGCGGCTGGCCCGCAAGCTGGTCGAGGCGGTGGTGCGGCAACTTGTCGAACGGCTGGCCGCGGAGGTGCGGCAGTCGTTCTCCGGGCCCCGGGCGCGCCGCCCCAGCCGCTTCCGGCAGGCCCGTAACTTCGACGTCCGGCGTACCATCCGGGCGAACCTGGCGCACTGGCGGCCGGACGAGCGCCGCCTGCACGTACGGCAGCCGCACTTCTTCTCCCGCACCCGCCGCCACCTCGACCGCTGGCAGGTGATCCTGCTGGTGGACCAGTCCGGTTCGATGCTCGGCTCGGTGATCCACGCCGCGGTGACCGCCGCCTGCCTGTGGGGGCTGCCGGGCGTCCGCACCCACCTGGTCGCCTTCGACACCGACGTGGTCGACCTGACCTCCGACGTGGACGACCCGGTGGAGCTGCTGATGAAGGTGCAGCTCGGCGGCGGCACCGACATCGCCCGCGCGGTCGCGTACGGCGCGCAGCTGGTGGAGAACCCGCGCCGGACCATCGTCGCGCTGGTGTCCGACTTCTACGAGGGCGGCGACGCCGGGCGGCTGGTCCGGTCGGTGCGGCAGCTCGTGGAGCAGGGCACGCACGTGCTGGCCCTCGCGGCGCTGGACGAGGAGGCCGACCCGGCGTACGACAGGGCCACCGCCCAGCGGCTCGCGGACGTGGGCGCGGCGGTAGGCGCGATGACGCCCGGCGAGCTGGCCGCGTTCGTGGCCGAGCACGTGGGCCGGTAGGGGGACCGCCATGACCCGAGACGACCTGATCGCGCTCACCCCGGACGTGCTCGCCGCGCTGAGCAACAGGGGCCTGGTGAAGCGGGCCACCAGGGAGGTCGACGCCGGTGAGCGTCCCGCGCTCACCGTGGACGCCGACGGGGCGGTGCGTGCCGCGTACCCGGACGGGGTGACGGCGACGCTTCCCGCGGGTGCCGGCCTGGCAGCCGGGATCTGCTCCTGCCCGGCACCCGGCGTCTGCCGGCACCTGCTCGCCGTCGTGCTGACGTACCAGCGCACGCACGGCGACGCCCCGGGCCGCGAGGCCGCGCCCGACCGGAACGCCGGGCCGGGCCACGACGCCCCGCCCGGCCGGGAGGATGCCGGAGGCGAGCCGTGGCGGTGGTCGCCGGGCGATGTCACCGACGAGGAACTGGCCGCCGCGATCGGTGCCCCCGCGCTCGCCGCCGCGCAGCGGCGCCGTCGGCGCGGCTACACCGCCGTGGTCCACCGGCCCGACGCCGCCGACCCGGTCCCGCGCGTGGAGCTGCCCACCGGCACGGTCCGCTTCCTGGTGCCGCGCCAGGTCGGGTACGCGCGCGGCGACGCGGCCGACGACGGCGGCGAGGCGATCGCCCTCGCGGTGTGGGCGTGCCGGACGGCCGACCGGGAGCAGCCGGACCGCCCCGAGGCGCAGGTACGCGTCGGCGGCGCGGCCACCGTGACGGACCATCCGGCGCTGAACGCGGCGGTGGCGCTGGCCGCCGACGTGCTGCTGACCGGGGCCGCGCACCTGGGCTCCGGCGTGGACGCCCGGCTGGCGGCGGCCCGGCGCGACCTCGACGCGGCAGGTCTGCGCTGGCCGCTGCTGGCGGTGGAGGACCTGACCGGGCAGCTGGAGGCGTACGCGGCGCGCGGCGCCCGCTACCGGCCGGAGACCCTCGCCGACCTGCTCGCCGAACTGCCCGCCCGGCGGCGCGCGGTCGTCAACGCCGGCGCCACCCCACCGGAGCGGGTGCTCGGCACCCACGAGCCGGCGGAGACGCCGCTACGGCGGGTGCGCCTGACCGGCCTCGGCGCCCGGGTCCGTGAGAGCGGCGGCGAGGTGGGTGTGGACGTGGTGCTCGCCCACCCGGCGGCCGTCTCCGTGCTGGTGCTGCGCCGCGCCTACTCCGTCACCGACGACGGCACGCCGCCCGGCCACGAGCTGGCCGGGCGGCGGGTCACCGGCACCACGCTCGGCGCGCTGGCCACCGGCAACGTGGTCTCCGAGTCGGCGGTGCGCAGCGCCGCGCATCAGCTCCGGTTCGCCGCCGGGCGGCTGGCCCGCACCACAGTCACCCCCGGCACCGGGTCGTGGTCCGAGCTGCCGCCCGGCCTGCTCACCGGCGACCCGGACGCGCTCGCCGCCGAGATGGCCGGTCGGCCACCCCGGCTATTGCGCCCCCGCACCGCCGCCGAGTCGGTGCGGGTCCTGGCGCTCGGCGAGGTGCGCGCCATCGGGTACGCGGCCGGCGAGCAGCGCCTGCACGCCACGGTGACCGGGGCCGACGGCGGCACGGCGACGATCACCGCCACCCACCACGCCGCCGCCCCGGGCGCACTCGACGCGCTCGCGGCGGCGCTGGACGGCACGCACGGGCCGCCGCGCTTCGTCAGCGGGACGGTCCGCCGGGGTGCCGACGGGCTGGTCGTCGAGCCGCTGGCGGTGGTCGCCGACGTTGTGGTCGTACCCGATCTGGCGCCCGGGGTGGGCGACGGGCGGCTGGCCGGCGCGGTCGAAGCCCGACCTGACCCGGTCGCGGCTGTCCTCGGTACGGCGTCGGCGCTGCTCGCCCAGGCCGCGCACACCGGCCTGCGGAACCTGCCGGCGAGCTTCCCGGACCGGCTGCGCGCGACGGCCGCCGCGCTCGGCGGAGCCGGCCTGGAGCGCTGCGGCGCGACGCTGGCCGGGCTGGCGGCAGCGCTCGGCGCCGACCCCGGCGAACCGGCGGTACGGGCCTGGGTGGACGCCTGGATCCGGTTGTCCGTCACGGCGGAGTCCCGGTGAGCCGGTCCCCACCGCGGAAAGGATCGCTACGGTGTGACGGTGGCGACCACGGCGGCGCAGGAGATCCAGGTGGGGGAGCGGCTGGTCCGCGTCTCCAGCCCCGACAAGCCCTACTTCCCGGAGCGCGGGCTGACCAAGCTGGACGTGATCAGCTACTTCCTGTCCGTCGGCGACGGCATCCTGCGCGCGCTGCGGGACCGGCCGACCATGCTGGAACGCTGGCCGCGCGGCGTGTTCGAGGGCGCCAAGGTGGCCACCCGGCAGACCAACAAGGGCGACGCGTTCTACCAGAAGCGGCTCCCGGCCGGCGCGCCCGACTGGGTGCGTACCGCCCACATCACGTTCCCGAGCGGCCGTACCGCCGACGAGGTGGCCCCGAGCGAACTGGCCGTGGTGATCTGGGCGGCCAACCTCGGCACGCTGCGGTTCCACCCGTGGCCGGTGTCGAAGGACGACGTGGAGCACCCCGACCAGCTGCGCATCGACCTCGACCCGATGCCGGGCGTCGACTTCGCGCAGGTGGTGCCGGTGGCACACGAGGTACGAGCGTTCCTGGCCGAGCTGGGCCTGGAGGGCTTCCCGAAGACCACCGGCGGGCGCGGCATCCACGTGTACGTCTCGATCGAGCCGCGCTGGAGCTTCGGCGAGTGCCGGCGGGCGGTGCTCGCGCTCGGCCTGGAGATGCAGCGCCGCCTGCCCGACCTGGTCACCACCACCTGGTGGCGCGACCAGCGGGACCGGCCGGTCTTCGTCGACTACAACCAGATGGCCCGCGACCACACCATGACCTCGGCGTACTCGATCCGGCCGACGCCCGCCGCGCTGGTCTCCGCGCCGCTGGACTGGTCCGAACTGGACGACGCGCGCCCGGAGGACTTCGACGTGCTGAGCATGCCCGAGCGGTTCGCCGGGCGCGGCGACCCGCACGCCGGGCTGGACGGGCGGCGGTACTCGCTGGAACCCCTGCTGGAGCGGGCCGACGCCGAAGGGCTGGAGCCGCCGCCGGAACGCTGACCGGTCAGTCCCAGGGGCTCTGCGTGCCGTCGAACTCCTCGAACACCAGCCAGGTACGTGTGGACAGCACCCCGGCGATGCTCTGCACCCGGTCCAGCACCACGTCCCGCAGCGTCGCGTTGTCCGGCGCCCGGACCAGCGCGAGGACGTCGTGCTCTCCGCTGAGCAGCGCCGCGTGCTCGATGTAGCGCACCCGGGCCAGCTCGGCGGAGACCTCCCGCCAGGTGTTCTGCTCGATGGTCAGCGCGATGTACGCCGACGTGCCCAGCCCGGCCGGCTCCGGCGCCACCCGCGCGGTGAACCCGGTCAGCACCCCGTCGCGCAGCAGCCGCTCCACCCGGGCGTACGCGTTGGTGCGCGAGACGTGCACCCGTTCGGCGAGCGTACGGATCGACGTGCGGGCGTCGCGGACCAGTTCGCGCAGGATCCGCCGGTCCACCTCGTCCAGCGGCCCGGCCGAACGTCCCGTTCCGCCCGCCGCGCCCGGTGTGGTGCCGGTCTCCTGGCTCACCTCAGCCGCCCTCCCGTGCCATTCGTCCCGCGTTCATCCCGCATGTTGAGTCAATCATCCACGACCGGGAGCATAGGGCCACCACACGTCCAGGAGGTCCCCGCCGTGACGACCACACCCCAGGCGGTCCGCAGGGCATCCCCGCGCACCCGCCGGAAGACCACCCCGGCCGCACCCGACCCGTCCGCCGGCTTCATGCCGCAGGCCGAACCGGTCCGGCTGCTCGAACCCGACGGGACCCCGCTGCCGGCCCGCGACGACTACCCGGAGCCGCCGGTCGAGACGCTGCGCGAGATGTACCGGCGCATGGTCGTCGGCCGCCGCTTCGACGTGCAGGCCACCGCGCTCACCAAGCAGGGCCGCCTCGCCGTCTACCCGTCCGCGCGCGGCCAGGAGGCGTGCCAGATCGGCGGCGTCCTCGCACTGCGCGACACCGACTGGGTGTTCCCCACCTACCGCGAGTCGATGGCGCTGACCGCACGCGGCCTCGACCCGGTCGAGGTGCTCACGCTGCTGCGCGGCGACTGGCACTGCGGGTACGACCCGGCCGTCACCCGCACCGCGCCGCAGTGCACCCCGCTCGCCACCCAGTGCGTGCACGCCGCCGGGCTGGCCTACGGCGAGTCGTACCAGGGGCGCGACACCGTGGCGCTGGCGTTCATCGGCGACGGCGCCACCAGCGAGGGCGACTTCCACGAGGGCATCAACTTCGCCGCCGTGTTCAAGGCGCCCGTCGTCTACCTGGTGCAGAACAACAAGTACGCGATCAGCGTGCCGCTGTCCCGGCAGACCGCCGCGCCGAGCCTTGCGTACAAGGGCGTCGGCTACGGCGTACCCAGCGAGCAGGTCGACGGCAACGACCCGGTGGCCGTCCTCGCGGTGCTGGAGCGCGCCGTCGCGCACGCCCGCGCCGGCAAGGGCCCCTACCTGGTCGAGGCCCACACCTACCGGATGGAGCCGCACACCAACGCCGACGACCAGACCCGCTACCGCGACGCCGACGAGGTCGAGGCGTGGCGCGACCGCGACCCGATCGCCCGGCTCGAGGCGTACCTGCGGGCCAAGGGTGTGCTCGACGACGCCGCCGTCGCGGCGATCGCCGACGAGGCCGAGGAGTACGCCGCCGCGCTGCGCCGCCGGATGGACGCCCACCCGACCGTGGACCCGCTGAGCCTGTTCGACCACGTGTACGCCGAGCCGACGCCGCAACTCGTCGAGCAGCGCGAGATGGTCCGGGCCGAGCTGGCCGCCGACGCGGAGGGGGACGCCTGATGGCCACCATGACCATGGCGAAGGCACTCAACGCCGCGCTCGCCGACGCGATGCTCGACGACGAGCGGGTCGTCGTCTTCGGTGAGGACGTCGGCCAGCTCGGCGGCGTTTTCCGGATCACCGACGGGTTGCAGGCCCGCTTCGGCGACAAGCGCTGCTTCGACACCCCGCTCGCGGAGGCCGGCATCGTCGGGTTCGCCGTCGGCCTGGCCATGTCCGGGCTGCGGCCGGTGGTCGAGATGCAGTTCGACGCGTTCGCGTACCCGGCGTTCGAACAGATCGCCTCGCACGTGGCGAAGCTGCGCAACCGCACCCGTGGCGCGCTGAGCGTGCCGATCGTCATCCGCGTGCCGTACGCCGGTGGCATCGGCGGCGTCGAGCACCACTGCGACTCGTCCGAGGCGTACTACGCGCACACCCCCGGCCTGAAGGTGGTCACCCCCGCGACCGTGGACGACGCGTACTCGCTGCTGCGCGCCGCCATCGACGACCCGGACCCGGTGGTGTTCCTGGAGCCCAAGAAGCTCTACTTCACCAGCGCCGAGGCGGACCTTCCGGCCCGTACCGCGCCGATCGGCAGCGCCGTGGTGCGCCGCCCCGGCACCGACGCCACCCTGATCGCGTACGGCCCGGCGGTGCCGGTCGCGCTGGCCGCCGCCGAGGCCGCCCGCGAGGAGGGCTGGGACCTCGAGGTCGTCGACGTACGCAGCATCGTGCCGTTCGACGACGCCACAGTCACCGCCTCGGTCCGCCGTACCGGCCGGTGCGTGGTGATCCAGGAGGCGCAGGGCTTCGCCGGTGTCGGCGCAGAGATCGCCGCCCGGGTGCAGGAACGCTGCTTCCACGCGCTGCACGCCCCGGTGCTGCGGGTGTCCGGGCTGGACATCCCGTACCCGGCGCCGATGCTGGAGCACACCCACCTGCCCTCGGTCGACCGGGTGCTGGACACCGTGGCCCGCCTGCAGTGGGACGACCAGCCCGACATGCGGTGGGTGGCGGCATGAGCGAACGCACCGAGCGGAGCGAGGGCCGTGAGTCCATGCCCGGCCGGCACGGCATGAGCGCGGTTCTTGGGACCCGCGACTTCCTTCTCCCCGACCTCGGGGAAGGGCTCAGCGAGGCGGAGATCGTCGAGTGGCGGGTCGCCGTCGGCGACGTGGTCACCGTGGACCAGAGCGTGGTCGAGGTGGAGACCGCCAAGGCCGTCGTCGACGTGCCCTGCCCGTACGCCGGACGGGTCGTGGCCCTGCACGGCGCGGCCGGTGAGGTCCGCCCGGTGGGTCAGCCGCTGATCACCATCGCCCCGCTCGACGACGCACCCGACCCGCACGCCACCTACCGCGAGGAGGAGCGGGCCGGGTCCGGCAACGTCCTGATCGGCTACGGCACCGGCCATGGCGGCACGGGCCGGCGGAGGCGCCGGCCGCGGCTGGCGCTCGCGCCCGAGCCCGGCCCGCCCGCCTCGGCGGACGCCTCGGCCGTGACCGGCTCCGCGTCCAGCCCGGTGGCCGTGACTGGCTCTTCGGTTTCGGCGGGTCCGGCTCCGGCTGGCTCGTCGGTTCCGGCGGGTGCTCCCGCCCTGGCGGGACCGCCGGCCCCGGGCGGCCTGTCCGCGTCGGCGGGCCGGGCGGCCGCTGCGGAGGCGGCCGGCGGATCGGCGGCGCCGCTGGTCATCTCGCCGATCGTGCGGCGGCTGGCGAAGGAGCACGGCATCGACCTGGCGTCGCTGCGCGGCACCGGGCCGGGCGGCGTGATCCGCCGGGCCGACCTGGACGCCGCCGTGGCCGCTCCCACCACCGCCGCCTCGGCGGCCCGGCTGGCAGCGGTGCCGGACGCCCCGGCCGCCCACGTCGGGCTCGCCCCGACCGGCGACGGTGACACGGTCATCCCGCTCACCGGCATCCGCAAGGTGATCGCAGACAAGCTCTCCCGCAGCCGCCGGGAGATCCCCGAGGTGACCATCTGGGTCGACGTGGACGCCACCGGCCTGCTGGAGACGCGCGCCGCGATCAACGCCGCCACGCCGGAGGCACCGGTGAGCATTCTGGCCCTGCTGGCTCGGATCTGCCTCAGCGGCCTGCGGAAGTTCCCGCAGCTCAACGCGCACGTCGACACCGAGGGGCAGCGGATCATGCAGTCTGCGGGCGTGCACCTGGGCATCGCCGCGCAGACCGACAGGGGCCTGGTCGTCCCGGTGCTGCGCGACGCGCAGCGGCTCACCACCCGGGAACTGGCCGCCGCGCTCGCCGAGACCACGGCGGCAGCCCGGGCCGGCACGCTGCCGCCGGCGCGGCTGACCGGCGGGACGTTCACCCTCAACAACTACGGCGTGTTCGGCGTGGACGGCTCCACGCCGATCATCAACCACCCGGAGGCGGCGCTGCTCGGCGTCGGCCGGATCGTCGACAAGCCGTGGGTGGTGGACGGGCAGCTCGCCGTCCGCAAGGTGACCCAGATCAGCCTCACCTTCGACCACCGCGTCTGCGACGGTGGCGTGGCGGGCGGCTTCCTGCGCCACGTGGCCGACTGCGTCGAGCAACCCGCCCTCCTGGTCGCCAACGTCTGACCCCCGCCCTCCCGGCACCCGGCCCCGGCCCTCCCCACAGAGGACCGGGGCCGCGCCCGTCCTCCTCCTCCTCCTCCTCCTCCGCCTGCCCGCCCGCGATCTTGCACTTGCGGCCCGCGATGTGCCCGATTTGCACCCTTCTCCAGGGCCGCAAATGCAAGATCGCGGCGGCGGTGCGGCTCGCGGGGGTGATGGCGTCCAGCGCTGTCCGCCTTGCGAGACCGTTGTTCCGGCGGGTGGGATCGCTCGAGATCTTGGTAGGAAAGCGCCCCCATTAGGGCCGTTTCGTACCAAGATCTCGCACTGCCCCCTCGCCTTCATCCGTCGATCATGAGGTTGACCGGGGCAAAACGGACACCGCGTGCCGTCAACTTCATGATCGACGGGCCGGGGGCGGGCCGGGGGCGTGCCGGGGGCGTGCCGGGGGGCGGGGGCGGGGGCGGGGGGGCGACAGGAACCGGGCGGAGGGCGCGTGGGGCGCAAGCGGGGACGGGAATTACCTGTCCGGCACGATTCTCCGCAGCTGTTTCCGAGCAATTCCGCCGAAGGTGCCACGGCGCGATCCCAGGCCTACAGAATGTGGGCGAGAGGGTTCGGAAATGGGGGGCGAAATATGTTTGCGAGGCGCCGACTGACGCTTTTCGCGATGACCGTCGCAGCCGCGCCGCTGGCGGTCGGCGCGTGTACCGCCGGCCCGAAGTCGTTGGCGAAGCGGGCCGAGGCGGCGCCGCCGTCGGTCACCGTGTCGCCGGCCGACCGCACCCGGGACGTGCCGATCAGTGCGGAGGTGGGAACGAAGGTCAGCAACGGCAAGGTCACCGCCGTCAAGCTGACCGACGACAAGGGGAACGCGGTGCCGGCCCAGCCGCGTGAGGACGGCTCCAGCTGGGTGCCGGACCGGCCGCTCGTCAATTCCCGGACGTACACGGCGGAGGTGACCGCGACCGGCGATTCCGGTAAGACCGCCACGCAGAAGACGACGTTCACGACGATGGCCAAATCCACCAAACCGGCAGTCACCAGCGAATTGTATTTCCGGCCGAATCAGACGTACGGGACGGCGATGCCGGTCGTGCTCGGATTCGACCCGCCGATTCCGAAGGAGGCGCGTGCGGACGTCCAGCGCCGGCTGTTCGTGAAGACCGATCCGCCGCAGCCGGGCACGTGGTCCTGGGTGGCCGACGGCAAGCAGGCCGAGTACCGGGCGCCGGACCGCTGGAAGCCGGGCACGAAGATCAGCGTGCGCAGCGCGTTGCAGGGTCTGCCCATCGGCAAGGACGCGGTCGGCGACTCCGACCGGGTGGCGAGCGCCAAGGTCGGCCGGCAGGTGACGCTGGACATCGACAACGAGACCAAGCAGATGACCGTCTACCAGGACGGCAAGGTGCTCAAGAAGATCCCGGTCAGCCTCGGCAAGCCGAGCACGCCGACGTCGAGCGGCGCCATGGTGATCATGGAGAAGCACGAGCACACCACGTTCGACACCCGCGGTGAGCCCAACGGTGGCTACGTGGTCGACGTGGACGACGCCCAGCGGCTGACCTGGGGCGGCGAGTTCATCCACTCGGCGCCGTGGTCGGAGGGCGACCAGGGGAGCACGAACGTCTCGCACGGCTGCACCAACGTCTCGGCGACCGCCGCGGACTGGCTGATGGGCTTCACGCAGGTCGGCGACCTGGTGACGGTCAAGGGCACCGAGGTGAAGCTCGACCAGGGCAACGGCTTCACCGCCTGGAACGTCGGCTGGGACGAGTTCGCCAAGGGCAGCGCGCTGCCCGTACCGGCGGGGCTGAAGCCCACGCAGAGCCCCACGCCGCACCCGGGCGCGGTGGCCGGCGGGTCGTCACCGGCCCCGGCCCCCTCGCGGAGCAACAGCGGCGGCTGAACCTGGGGAGGAACGGCCACGGGGCCGGCCCGCGTCCGCGCGGGCCGGCCCCGCGCCGTGCTCAGTCGAGGTCGACGCGGGCCACCCCGGTCGCGGTCAGGCTGCCCAGCCAGAGGTGGCGGCCGTGCTGCCGCACGCCGGTGACCATCGGGTACGCCCCGCTCGGGCCGTGCAGCGTGCGCAGCACCCGGCCGGTGCCGTCGACCAGCGCGACCAGCCCGTAGCGGCGTGGCTGCGGCTGCACCGCGCCGGGTAGCAGGGCCACGATCTGCCGGACCCGGGGATGCGGCAGCAACCGTTCCATCGCCCGCAGCCGAGGGCTGGGCAGCGCGACCCAGTACGTGCCGTCGCCGACCGCCGAGACGTTGTCCGGGTACGCGGGCAGGTCGGTGAGCACCGTGGCCCGCCCGCCGGGCAGGTCCACCCGGAGCAGCCGGTGGGTGGCGGTCTCGGCGAGCATCAGCGCCGACTCGTCCGGGGTGAGCGCGAGCCCGTTGGGGAAGTAGAGCCCGTCGGCCACCACGTCGGTGCGCCCGGTGCGCCTGTCGTAGGCGAGGACGCGTCCGTTGGGCCGGTGCTCCAGCAGGTCGCGTTTCCAGTGCGACAGCGGGAACCGGTCGGAGGAGTCGGTGAAGTAGACGGTGCCGTCGCGGGCGACCGCCGCGTTGTCGGCCAGGTGCACCGGCGGCGCGGTGCCGGTCAGCTCGTGCACCCGGCCGGCCGGGTCGACCCGAAGCAGCCCCCGGTACGCGTCGCAGACCAGCAGTCCGCCGTCGACCGGATCGCGCTCGATGCCCAGCGGTCGTCCGCCCGTCTCGGCCAGCAGGGTGGGCGGCGTGCCGGGCGGGGAGTCGGCCGGCCACCACCAGAGGCGGCCGTCCTCGTCACCGCTGACCACCCGGCCGTCCCCGTCGACCACCACGTCCTCCGGGCCGTGCCCGCCGGCCGGCAGCGGCAGCAGGTCGGCCCGGTCGAGCCGGGTGTCAGCGGGCGCCCAGGGGCCGGTGAGCGGCGGCGGTACGGTCGCCGGCTCGCGGACCGGCCGGATCAGCAGTGGGGCACGCGGGCGGGGGACGGCCATCGGCTCATTGTGGCCCGGCGGCGTCGCGAAGGGCAGTGCCCGACGGCGTTTCGTGCGCGTGGCGTGGCGGCTGCGGGATGACCCTGAGACGGCTCGGGGTCGGGTCCCGGACAGTACCCGGAACCCCCCGCCGCGAGGCCCGGAAATGTCGGTGGGCCCGGGTAGGTTTGGCCGCATGGTACACAGCGTTGAGCGCTTCCACGTGGCGATGGACGTGCGCGATCACGTGGTCGAGCTGCGCCCGGTCGGCGAGATCGACATCGCTTCCGTGACGGCGTTCCGGGCCGCGCTCTGGGCGGCGCCGGCCCGGCCGGTGCTGCGGGTCGACCTGTCCGGTGTGCGGCTGCTCTCCGCCGCCGGCGTCCGCGCGCTCGTCGCCACCCACCTGCGGGTCCGGGCCCGCGGTGGCGAGCTGGTGCTCACCGACCCCGACCCGGTCGTGGCCCGCGTGCTGCGGGTGACCGGCCTGCACCGGGTGCTCCCGGTGCGCTGTTCGGATCGCGAGCACGAGCTGGTGGCCTGCGCGGCCTGAGCACCGAACCGGCCTGGCGGCCGCGACCGAGGCGCCGCGATCGAGCGGGACATGCGCCGGGCCGCCGGCGTGAGTGCCGGCGGCCCGATGTGAACGCGTTGCGCTCAGCGCACGCCGAGCAGGTCCACCACGAACACGAGCGTCTCGTTGGGCTTGATGACGCCGCCCGCGCCCCGGGCGCCGTAGCCCAGGTGCGGCGGGATGGTGAGCTTGCGCCGGCCGCCGACCTTCATGCCCACGACGCCCTGGTCCCAGCCGGCGATGACCTGGCCGCCGCCGAGCGGGAACTCGAACGTCTCACCCCGGTTCCACGAGGCGTCGAACTCGCGGCCGTTCGAGTGGGCCACGCCCACATAGTGCACGCTCACCAGTTGGCCCGGGCGGGCCTCCGGGCCGTCGCCGACGGTGATGTCCTCGACCACCAGATCGGCGGGCGGCGCGCCCTCGATCGGGCCGACCTCGGGCTTGTCCATGAACGGTCTCCTCGGGTGCTGACGGTGTGGTCACCGTCGATCCTGCCGGATCGCGACCGGCCGATACGCGCCGGTCCCCGCACACCGGCGTGGCGGGGACACGAAAGAGGCGGGCGTCGCCTGTCGGCGACGCCCGCCTCCGGGCGAGCTGGTCACTTCAGCCAGGGGAGACGCTGGACCAGGGGGAGCTTCGCCCAGACTCGGCCGAGGCCGAGGGTGTTGCCGGCGCCCACCAGGGCCAGACCGGCCAGCAGACCCGCGTAGATGAGGTGGTCGTCCATGAAGGGGTTGTTCGCCGGGGGCAGCACGGCCGTCCACATCAGGACCAGGAGCAGCCCGCCGGCGACGGCGGCGATCCGGATGCCGATGCCGAGCATGAGCGCGACACCGATGCCGAGCAGGCCGAGCATGAACAGCCAGTCCGCCCAGGCCGCGCCGGCCAGGTTCTGGTAGAAGCCCGCGAACGGTCCCTCGACGGCGTTGCCGAGGAAGCCCTTGGTCGGGCTGCCGCCGTTGATCCAGGCGTTCTTCGCCGGGGTCTCGTGGCCGAGGCCGAACATCTTGTCGAGGAAGGCCCAGAGGAACACCCAGCCCAGGGCGAGCCGCAGACCGGCCCAGACGTACCGGGTGGCCTTCTGGCGGGTGGTCTCGGTGTGCGCCGCCGGAGCGGTGGTGACGGCGGGGGTCCGCTTGACGGCGGGGGTCCGCTCGATTGTCGCGGTCATTGTCTCCACGTCCCTTCCTTGCCTCGCACCGCGCTTCCCGGTGGCACATTCATTCCACCGCCGCGCCGTCTCCCGGAGCAGGGCCGAGCGGTGCCCTCCTGACCGGGTCCTTGGTCCCGTCCGGACCCGGTCCGGTCGGCCCGTCGCGGCCGGTCCGCCGCCCCTGACCAGGGCGTACGCCGGCGGCCTACCGTCGCAGGTGAAGACCCGGCACGAGGAGGTCGTGATGAGGACGTGGCAGGTGGCAGACGTGATGACCAGGGACGTCGCCACGGTGACGGCGGAGACGCCGTACCGCGAGATCGTCGACGTGCTGGTGCGGCAGCGGATCAGCGGCGTGCCGGTGGTGGACTCGTTCCGCCGGGTGCTCGGGGTGATCTCCGAGGCGGACCTGCTGCACAAGGTGGAGCGGACCGGCCACCCGGACGAGCGGCGGGTCTTCGAGGGACGGCGTCGCCGTACCGCGCGGGAGAAGGCGGGCGCGCTCGTCGCGCGGGACCTGATGACCGCCCCGGCGGTCACCACCCACGAGCGGGCCACGCTCGCGGCGACCGCCCGGATGATGGACCACGAGGCGGTCAAGCGGCTGCCCGTGCTGGACGACCTGGGCCGCCTGGCCGGCATCGTCACCCGCGGTGACCTGCTGCGCGTGCACCTGCGTACCGACGCGGAGATCCGCGAGGAGGTCGTGCGCGAGGTGCTTCGCCGGGTGCTGTCCGTACGCGACGGTCTGGTCACGGTCCAGGTCCGCGGCGGCGAGGTCACCATGGACGGGCGGCTGGACCGGCGCAGCGCCGTCGACCTGGCCGGCCGCCTCGCCGCCCAGGTGGCGGGCGTGGTCGCGGTGCACAACGCCATCGGGTACGACGTGGACGACACCACGCTGATGGAGCTGGACCCGGTGCACGCCACCCCGGTCGCCTGAGCGCCGCCACCCGGGCCTCACCTCTCAGGTGGGGCCCGCGGTGGCGAGCTGGGCGGTGAGCAGCGCCGGCGCCTCGGCCAGCGAGGGGCCGTACCAGGTGAGGTGCCGGCCGGAGACCAGCGCCGCGGGTACGCCGGGGAACGCCTCCGGCCCGTCGTCGGCGGTGAACCGGTACGGCTCGTCGGGCAGCACCACCAGCTCCGGCGCGCGGGCGCGCAGCTCGTCCAGGCCGGGCCGGGGATAGCGTTCCGGGTCGCCGGCCCAGCCGTTGCGTACGCCGAGCCGGGCCAGCACGTCCCCGGCGAACGTGTCCCGGCCCAGCACCACCCACGGGCGCCGCCACACCGGCACCACGGCGGTGCGCACGCGTTCGGGCGCCGGCAGCGCGGCCCAGGCGTGGCGGGCGTCCCGCAGCCACCGCGGCTCGGCCGGCACGCCGAGCGCGACGACCAGCTCGCCGAGCTGGTCGAGGGCCTCCGGGACGGTACGCGGGAAGGTGACCCGGACCGGCACCCCGGCCGCGCGCAGCGCCTCGGCGTCGGCGAGCCGGTTCTCCTCCTCGTTGAGCAGCACCAGATCCGGCTCCAGCGCGAGCACCCGGTCCAGGTCCGGGTACTTCGTCCCACCGACCCGGGCGACGTCCAGCCCGGCCGGATGGGTGCACCAGTCGGTCGCACCGACCAGCACCTCCGGGCGGGTGGCCGCGACCGCCTCGGTCAGCGACGGCACCAGCGACACCACCCGCACCGCGTCTCCTTCCCCCGGGACCGGACCGGCCGTCAGCGGGCCGGGGCGGCCACGGCGCCGGCGTTCTCCGGCGGCAGGCCCGCGACCGGCAGGCCCTTGCGTACCGCCCAGTCGACAGCGGCACGCAGGTCCGCGGTGGGCAGCGGCCGCCGGGTCGTCACCCCGACCGCCGCGTGCACGATGTACGCCATGAACGGGTACGACCGGGCCAGCGCGCCGATCGCGTCGTGCAGCCGGCGTACCACCTCCAGCGCGGCCGGTTCGTCGAGTCCCGGCAGGACGAGCTGGAACTCGTTCTCGGTGACGCGCACCGCGCGGTCGACCGGCCGCAGCGCCGCCGTGATCGCGGTGAGCACGGCGTGCCCCTCCCGGGCGACGCCGCGGCGGCCGAAGCGTTCCGGCGAGCCGGGCGGTGCGTCCACCCGGATTCCGACCAGCGCCACGGGCAGCGTGCCGGAGGCGGTGACGCCGTCCGCGCCGGACCACCGGGCCAGGCCGGGCTCGTCCAGCATCGTCTCGGCCGGCTGCGCCGGCAGGTGGGTCCGGTCGCCGCGGCGGGCCAGCATCCGCAGCGCCGCCTCGGCGCGCGGTTCACCCGGCCCGGCCGGGATGTCCCGCACCCGGGCGATCGCCTCGTCCAGCGCGGTGCGTGCCGCGGCGGGCAGCCGCTCGGCGAGCTGCTCGCGCAGCCGGATCGTCTCGTGCAGCGCCTCGTCGCGCCGGAAACCCCAGCGTCCCTCGAACAGCCGGCCGGCTTCGAGCGTCGGGGCGGGCGCCACCTCGGCCCGGTCGTGTGCGACGAGAGTGGCGCCGAACCGCGGGCTCAGCGCCACCACCGTCCACTCCCGGGCCAGCGCCTCCGTCTCGTCCAGCGTCACCCCGTAGATCCCCTCGGGCAGGTCCGGCGGCGGCCCGCCGACCATCGCCACCACCGTCACGGCGGCGCGGCCGGCGATGCGCCGGTAGACCTCGCGCTCGCGGGCGAAGTACGGCAGGCGCTGGAACAGCGCGAGCACGACGAGTGGGCCGTCCTCGGCCTCGGCGAGCGCGGCGCGTTCGATGGCGTGGGAGACGGCGACGAGACTGCGTTTGGTGAACTGTTCCGGGGTCCGTCCGCTGGGCACGGGCAGAGCCTAGAGGGACAGGCGCGGTTGCGCACCGGCCGGCCGGGGGGTGCGTGCCGCACCGCCTACACTCGGGCGTCGACCGGACGAGGGGGGATCGGGGCGAGATGACGAGCACAGGCAGCGCGACCGCGTCCTGGCTGCGGCCGATCCCGCCCGGCGCCGCGCCGTGTCTGACCCGCGCGGGCCACCTCGGTCACGCCGGCCGGCGGCTCGGCGACCTGGTGCAGGGCCGCCCGCCGGGTGTCACGGGCAGTCAGTGGAGCACCGCCGGACGGGCGTCGCTCGACCTGGTGGTCTGCGCCGCCGACACCGGGCTGCCGCGCTTCGCGGTGCGGTTCACCGCGCCCGCCGGCGACGGATCGCCCGCCCGGCGGGCCGAACGGCTGACCGACGCCGTCTGCGCCGCCGTGGGCCTGCCGCTGCTGCGTGTCGAGTCGCCGACGCTGGGCGGCGCGGAACAGGTCCGCCGGTTCGTCGAGTACGTGCTGGACGCGCGGGCCTACGCCGACGGCACCGACCCGGACGCCGGTGACGCGGTCGGCTTCCGGGACATCATCGGCCGGCTGCCGGACGGCCGTCGCGGGCCGGTGAACGACCTCGGCGCGCTGGCCCGGGTCGAGGCGGTCGAGGCGTACGTGGCGGGCCGGATCGTCGACCCGATCGTGCGCGGGCTGCACGTGCGCTGGACCGGCGGCCCGGCGGAGGGCTGGGCCTGGGCCGAGGTGCGGCCCGGCCGCTGCCTGCTGGAGCGGGTACGGCTGACCTCGCGCGGCTTCTCCTGCGGCGTCGACCCGGGGCGGCTCGCCGAGGATCTGGCCGTGGCGGCGCTGGGGGAGCGGCTGCGTGACCTCGACGCCGCCGCACCGTCCGAGGTGGACCGGGACGAGATTCTCCGGCGGGTACGCGCGCTCGCCGCGCAGCGGGATTCCTTCAACGGCGGGTTCGCCTTCGAGCACCTCTGCGCCGACTGAGCCGTCCTCGTCCGAGGACGGCGACTTTTCGATTTTTTTCCGATCTCCGGTTGAACCTTCGCCGACGGCGCTCCGTACCTCATCGGGAATGGACGCAGATCTTCCCCGCCGCGCCCGGACGGCGCGGAGACGGTGCGGAAAGGGCACCGTCGGCCATTGACGCGCGACTGAGCGTCGCAGTGATCTCACACCCCGAATTCGTCGGTCCGCCGGGATCACCAGTCAACTACCGGATCGAGAAGGAGAGCAATTCGATGCGCAGGTCCACACGGGCGCGCCGGTCATCCGGTAACGCGCGGAGCAAGCGGTTGCTGGCAGTGGTCGGCACGCTCGCGGTCTTCGGCGGCATCGTCGCCGTCACCCAGATCTCGTCCGCCCAGGACCGGCGGACGACCACCCGCGCCGCGTCGGCGTCCTGCGTGCCCGCGAGCTCGGGGGCGACCGCCCCGGACGGTCAGGGCAGCACCACCCGTACCTGGCAGAACGGCCGGTGGGTCCGCAACCACTGGGGCGACGGCCAGATGTCGCCGGCCGAGTGCCAGCAGACCAACGCGGGCGGCGCCGGCGCCGGCACCCCGACCGTGGCCTGCCCGGACGTCCGCAGCCGGCTGCCGCAGGTGCCCGACCGGGCCCGCGCCGAGGTGGACCGCACCCTGGCGTTGCTGCAGTCCCAGATCGCGGATGCGAACCGGCGGCTCGCGGCGGAGGGCCGCAACGGCGGTGACTTCATCAACAACGCGATCCTGCGTCCGCTCGCGGACAAGCGGACCGCGGCGCTCAACCGGATCGCCACCGCCATCGGCCGGGTCGCCCAGCGCCCGCAGGGCCTGAACCAGCTCGCCCAGTGCGCGCTGACCGACGCCCCCGGCACCGGTGGCGGCCAGAACGGCGGCAACAACAACGGCGGTCAGAACGGCGGCAACAACAACGGCGGCCAGAACGGCGGAAACACCGGCGGCAACAACGGTGGCGGGAACAACAACGGCGGTGGCCAGAACAACGGCGGCGGCAACGGCCTGAACGTGCTCGCCAAGGACTGCTCCGGCAGCCAGCTCCAGGCGCACGACGGTTTCCAGAACGGCAACCGGTGCGTGAGCACCGCGTTCGGTGAGGTCGGCGCCGCGGCGAACAACCCGTCGCTGCTGATCACGCAGTTCCCGAACCAGGTGCGGCGCAACCAGCCGTTCACGCTGCGGGTCACCACCAAGAACCTGGTGCGGGACCGCTTCCTCGCCGCCGGCCAGGGTGGCTACTACCTGGAGAGTTCGCTGCTCAACGGCGAGGGCCTGGTGCGCGGTCACTTCCACACCGCCTGCCGGATGCTCGGCAGCACCCGGCAGCCTCCGAACCCGCAGGACGTGCCGGCCTTCTTCGTCGCCACCGAGGACGGCCGGGGCGGCAACCAGCCGGACGACGTGCTGATCCAGATCCCGGGCCTGGCCCAGTCGGGCGTGGCGCAGTGCGCGGTCTGGGCCGGTGACGGCTCGCACCGCATCCCGATGATGGAGCGGGCGAACCAGACCCCCGCCATCGACGTGGTGCGCATCCGGGTCAACTGACACTGACGAACGGCCGCGGCCGTCCGGGGGACTCCTCCGGGCGGCCGCGGCCGTTTGCGCGGACCGAAACGGCGGGACGTGGTCCCGGAGGAAATTTCATGCCGGCGGTATCCGGTCGGATGAAAGTACCGACCGTAGAAAGCCGATCGGGGCCGCGCCGATTTCTCAGCGTGACCCCGGGACGCCCGACGGTGAACCGGCGGTGATCAGCGGTTCTTGTACGCCTCGACCACCGACACCGGGATGCGCCCGCGCTCGGAAATCTCGAACCCGTTCTTGGCGGCCCATTCCCGGATGGCGCGGTTCTGCTCGCGGTCCATTCCCGAGGTGCTCGGCCGGGTGGTGCGGCGGGCGCCGCGAGGAGCTTCGGTCGTTCCCCGACCGATTCGCCTGCCAGCGCTGATGTACGGATCCAGGGCCTTGCGCAGGACGCCCGCGTTCTCGTCGGAGACGTCGATCGTGTACGCCGCGCCGTCCAGGCTGAACTCGACGGTCCGATCGGCCTTTCCGCCGTCGAGGTCGTCGGTCAGAACGGTGATTACTTTCCTTGCCATCGCCATTACTCCCTGTGTCGGGCGGGGTGTGGCTAAGAGTTTGACCTACCGCACGGTAATTCCGCAACAATAGCCGACTCTTCCCATTCGGCGGGTCGCGGTAAAGGATGCCGCCATTGGGCACGGAGCGTGGGAGCGCGACGTTGAGGAGTGGCGTGGGTCACAACCCGGAACAAGGGACACGTTTTGTTACTTGAGCCAGACACGCTCAACCAACGTGATGGCAGGTGTTCGATGGCAACTCTTCCGGTACTTCCTCTGACCGACGCCGTCCTGCTGCCCGGGATGGTCATCCCGGTGACCCTCGACCCGACCACCCAGGCCGCCGTCGACGCGGCCCGCGCCACCGGCGACAAGGAACTCCTGGCCGTACCCCGCATCGACGGCGAGTACGGCTCCGTCGGCGTCGTCGCGACGATCGAGAAGGTGGGCCGGCTGCCCAGCGGCGAACCGGCGGCGGTCGTCCGCGGTCTCGCCCGTGCCCGCATCGGCTCCGGCGTGCCCGGTCCCGGCGCCGCGCTCTGGGTCGAGGCGACCACACTCGACGAACCCGCCCCGGCCGGGCGCGCCCGGGAACTCGCCCGCGAGTACCGCGCGCTCATGACCTCGGTCCTGCAGCAGCGCGGCGCCTGGCAGGTGATCGACGCGATGGAGCGGATGACCGACCTGTCCGAGCTGGCCGACTCGGCCGGTTACGCGCCCTGGCTCAGCCTGACGCAGAAGACCGAACTGCTCGCCGCGCCGGACGTCACCGCCCGGCTGGACCTGCTCGTCGGCTGGGTCAAGGAACACCTGGCCGAGCAGGAGGTCACCGAGCAGATCAACAGCGACGTCCGCGAGGGGCTGGAGAAGTCCCAGCGCGAGTTCCTGCTGCGCCAGCAGCTCGCCGCGATCCGCAAGGAACTCGGCGAGGACGAGCCGGACGGCTCCGCCGACTACCGCTCCCGGGTGGAGTCCGCCGACCTGCCGGAGAAGGTACGCGAGGCGGCGCTGCGCGAGGTCGGCAAGCTCGAGCGGGCCAGTGACGCCTCACCCGAGGCGGGCTGGATCCGTACCTGGCTGGACACCGTCCTGGAAATGCCGTGGAACACGCGTACCCAGGACAACACCGACCTGGCCGCGGCCCGTGCCGTGCTCGACGCCGACCACGCCGGCCTGGCCGACGTGAAGGACCGCATCCTGGAGTACCTCGCGGTGCGCAACCGGCGCGCGGAGCGCAACCTCGGCGTGGTCGGCGGACGCGGCTCCGGCGCCGTGCTGGGCCTCGCCGGCCCGCCCGGTGTCGGCAAGACCAGCCTCGGCGAGTCGGTCGCCCGGGCGCTGGGCCGCACCTTCGTCCGCGTCTCCCTCGGCGGTGTCCGGGACGAGGCGGAGATCCGCGGCCACCGGCGCACCTACGTCGGCGCGCTGCCCGGCCGGATCGTGCGGGCGCTGCGCGAGGCCGGCTCGATGAACCCGGTCGTGCTGCTCGACGAGGTCGACAAGCTGGCCGCCGGTTACGCCGGCGACCCGGCCGCCGCCCTGCTGGAGGTGCTCGACCCGGCGCAGAACCACACGTTCCGCGACCACTACCTGGAGGTCGACCTCGACCTGTCCGACGTGCTGTTCCTCGCCACCGCGAACGTCGTGGAGGCGATCCCCGGCCCGCTGCTGGACCGGATGGAGCTGGTCGCGCTGGACGGCTACACCGAGGACGAGAAGGTCGCCATCGCCCGCGACCACCTGCTGCCCCGGCAGCGGGAACGGGCCGGGCTGACCGCCGAGGAGGTCACCGTCGCCGACGAGGCGCTGGCCCTGATCGCGGGCGAGTACACCCGCGAGGCGGGCGTCCGGCAGCTCGAACGGTCCCTCGCCAAGATCCTGCGCAAGGTGACAGTCGCGCTGGCCGGCGACCCCGTGCCGGTGCACGTGGACGCCGGCAACCTGGCCCGCTACCTGGGCCGGCCGAAGTTCACCCCGGAGTCGGCCGAACGCACCGCCGTGCCCGGCGTGGCGACCGGCCTGGCCGTCACCGGCGCCGGTGGGGACGTGCTGTTCATCGAGGCCACCACGATGGAGGGTGAGCCGGGGTTGACGCTCACCGGCCAGCTCGGCGACGTGATGAAGGAGTCCGCGCACATCGCGTGGTCGTACCTGCGGTCGAACGGACGGCGCTACGGGCTGGACCCGAACGCCCTGGCCGGGCGGCGGATCCACCTGCACGTTCCGGCGGGAGCGGTACCGAAGGACGGCCCGAGCGCCGGCATCACCATGGTGACCGCGCTGGCGTCCCTGGTGACCGGACGACCGGTACGACCCGAGTTCGGGATGACCGGCGAGGTGACGCTCTCCGGCCGGGTGCTGCCGATCGGCGGGGTGAAGCAGAAGCTGCTCGCCGCGCACCGGGCCGGTCTCACCGAGGTGATCATCCCGAAGCGCAACGAGCCGGACCTGGACGACCTGCCGGCGCAGGTGCGGGAGGCGTTGACCGTGCACACGCTGTCCGACGTGGCGGACGTGCTCGCGCTGGCGCTTCGCCCGGCCGAGATCGGCACCCAGGCGCTGGACGGCCCGGCGCTCGCCGCGGCCTGACGACAGTCGCCCCGGCCACCGTACCCACGGTGGCCGGGGCGCCGTCGTACCCGGCTGCCGGTCGCGCCGGGCTCAGCGGCGGTCGCGCCGCTCGTAGCCGCGGTCGCGGCGCTCGCCCGGGCCGTCGCCGTCCCGGTCCCGGCGCACCGTCGCCTTGCGCCCCTTGATGGTGGTGCCGCGCAGCGCGGCGATCACCTCGTCGGCCACCCCCTGCGGCACCTCGACCAGCGAGAACCGGTCGGCGATCTCGATCGAGCCGATGTCCCGGCCGCTGACCCGGGTCTCCCCGGTGATCGCGCCGACCAGGTCCTGCGGACGCACCCCGGCCCGGCGGCCCAGCCCGATGAAGACCTGCGTCGCCCCGCCGGTACGCGGACGGCCCGGGCCCCGGCGGTCGCCCCGCCCGCCGGTCTCCGGCCGGCCCTCGCGCGGGCCCCGGACCGGGACCTGCGGGATCTCCTCCTCGTCGTCCGAGCCCGGCGACGTCGCCTCGTGCGCCAGCTTCACCGCCGCCAGCGCCACCTCGACCAGGTCGAACTCGTCGGTGAGCGACTCCACGATCGCCCGGTACGGGTCGAGGTCGTCCTCCAGCAGGCTCTCCCGCAGCGCGCCCTGGGTCAGCTCCAGCCGCCGGGTCCGCATGTCCGCAACCGTGGGGATCTTGTCGATGGCGATCCGCTGGCCGGTGACCCGCTCGATGGTCTTGAGCATCCGGTGCTCACGCGGCTCGGCGAGCGTGATCGCCACGCCCTCCCGCCCGGCCCGGCCGACCCGCCCGATTCGGTGCACGTACGACTCGGGGGCCGACGGCACGTCGTAGTTGACCACGTGGGTGAGCTGCTCGACGTCCAGCCCTCGGGCGGCCACGTCGGTGGCGACCAGCAGGTCCGCCGTGCCGGCGCGCAGCCGGCCCATCACCCGGTCCCGCTGCTCCTGGCTCATCCCGCCGTGCAGCGCCTCGGCCCGGTAGCCCCGGCCGTTCATCGTCTCGGTGAGCCGGTCCACCTCCTCGCGGCTGCGGCAGAACACGATCGCCGCGGTGGGCGACTCCACGTCCAGCACCCGGCCCAGCGCGGCCGGCTTGTGCCCCCGGGCCACGATGTACGCGCTCTGCCGCACCCGGGGCGCCTCGCCGGCGACCGGCCGCTCCCGCTCGATCCGGATGCGCACCGGGTCGGTCAGGTGCTGCCGGGCCAGCCCGTCGATGCGGGCCGGCATGGTGGCCGAGAACAGCACCGTCTGCCGGCCGGCCGGGGCGTGCTCCAGGATCGCCTCGATGTCCTCGGCGAAGCCCATGTCGAGCATCTCGTCCGCCTCGTCCAGCACGACGGTGGTCAGCGCGCCGAGCCGCAGCGTGCCCCGGGCGATGTGGTCCAGCGCCCGGCCCGGCGTCGCCACCACCACGTCCACCCCGTGGTCGAGCGCGCGCAGCTGCCGGCCGATCGGCTGCCCGCCGTAGATCGGCAGCACCCGGGCGCCCAGGTCCTTGCCGTAGCGGTGGAACGCCTCGGAGACCTGCACGGCCAGCTCCCGGGTGGGCACCAGGACCAGCGACACCGGGTCGCCCTCGGCCCGGCCGACCGGCATCCGCTGCAGCAGCGGCAGCGCGAACGCGGCGGTCTTGCCCGTACCGGTGGCCGCCTGGCCCAGCAGATCCTGCCCGGCCAGCAACGGGGGGATGGCCTCCCGCTGGATCGGCGTCGGTTCCTCGTACCCGAGCGCGGACAGCGCGCCCAGCAGCTCGGTGCGGAGCCCGAGATCGGCGAAGGCGAAGGCGTCCTCGGCGTCGTCGGGCACGGCGGGGTCGGTCGGGGTCGGTGCGGCGGTCATGCGACAAGTTTTTCATCACCGCCGAGCGGCGGTCGCGGCGACCGGGGCAAACGTTCGCCGCGCCACCCGTGTGCCGTCCCCTCCGGGTGATCCGGCGCGGCCCCGTGCCCCCGCCGGATCACCGGGACAGGACGGCGGATCACCGGGACAGGACGGCGGATCACCGGGACAGGACGGCCAGGAGCGTGGTGAGGCCCACACCGACGTCGAACACCGCGCACCACAGCGCGTACCCGCGCGGCACCACCGTGCCGGTGCGGTGGTACCAGGCGTCCCAGGCGGCGTGGACGAGCCAGCCCACCCCGACGATCACCCCGGCGAGGTCGGCGGACGCGATCATCGCCACGACCGCCAGGCCGCCCCACACGGCCGCCCCGGCGAGCTGCGCCGCCAGCGCGCGCCGGTCACCCCACTGCCGCCGCCAGGTGCCGATCAGCAGGTAACCGGCCGGCAGGACCAGCAGCGTCCACGGCGCGAAGACCGTGGGCGCGAACCACATGTCCACGGTCAGCAGCAGCGCCAGCCCGGCGGGCCACCCGCGCGCCACTGCGGCCGCGACCGGGTGCCGGCGCGGCCGGGCGACGGCGGTGTGCCGGTGCCGCAGGGCCACCAGCAGCATCGCCGGCACCATCAGCAGGTGGCCGCCGAGCAGCAGCGTCCCGTCTCCGACCCACCCGGCCCACCAGGGCGGGAGCAGCAGCAGGAACGGCACGTACATGGCCGCCGACATCTCCGCGGTGGCGGCCCGGCCGTCCCCCCGGTACCACATCCAGGCGGCCATGCCCGCCGCCATGTTCGTCGCCATCACCAGCGCGGCCACGTCCGGCCGCGCCAGCACCGCCGCGCCGCCCAGCAGGTTCCCGCCCACCCGCCACAGCGGCCCGAGCAGCACCATCCCGGCCACCATCGCCACCACCATCCCGGCCAGGTGCCGGGTCCGCGCCCACCCGGCCCACCGCCGGGGTACGACCACAGTCATCTCCGTCATGCCCCGACCCTGCCGCCGCCCGGCGCACCGGAGAAGGCGCATCTGTCATCGGGAAACCGTGCGGATCGCACGGTCCGGCCGTGACGTTTCCCAGGGGTGGGCGAGCCGGTCCACGCCCTAGGATCAGCGGGCATGAGCGTCGATCCGGCGGACCACCGGCTGCGCCGGGCCCGGCGGGTCACGCTGCTGTCGCTGGCCACGAACGTGTGGACCACGGTGCTGCTGCCCGCCGTCGGCCTGGCCCGCGAACCCGACCCGGTACGCGTCGCGTTCGGCGCCGCCGGGCTGCTCGCGTTCACCGTCGCCCAGATCGGGGTGCTGCACGCCGCCGTCACGCCGTGGCTGCCCGTACCGGCCCGTCGCCGCCGGCACGCCGCGCTCACCGTGGCGGCGCTGCTCAGCCTGCCGCTGCTCGGCCCGGTCGCGGCCGGCTCCTGGCCGACCTGGGCGTGGCTGGGCGCGTCCCTGGTGGGCATGACGCCGCTGCTGTTCCGGCCCGTCGTCGCGGCGGTGGCGGCGGCCGGCGTCCTCGCGGTGTCCGCCGTCGTCACCGGGGCGACGGGTGGGCCGGTGCCCACGGCACTGCTGGTCACCGGCACGGTGGGCGCCGGCATCGCCGCGCTCACCTGGGTGCAGGTCTGGTTCTGGGACCTGCTCGTCGAGGCCCGGCAGGGCCAGGCCGCCCAGGCGCGGTTAGCCGCCGCCGAGGAACGGCTGCGCTTCGCCCGGGACGTCCACGATCTGCTCGGCCACGACCTGACGGTGATCGCGCTCAAGGCCGAGCTGGCGGAGCGGCTGGCGCCGCGCGACGCCGCGAGGGCCGCCCGGGAGGCGGCGGAGGCCCGGCGGCTGGCCGGGTCGGCGCTGACCCGGGTACGGGCGGCGGTGCACGGCTACCGCGCCGTCGACCTGGCCGAGCAGGCCGCCGCGGTGGGGGAGGTGCTGCGCTCCAGCGGCGTCCGCACGACGGTGCTCCCGCCCGCCGGTGAGGTGCCCGAGGCGGTCGCCGCCGACCTGGCCGCCGTGCTGCGCGAGGCCGGGACGAACGTGCTGCGGCACAGCCGGGCCGACTGGTGCCGGATCGAGATCACCCGGGAGGACGGCGTGGTGACAGTGACCGTCAGCAACGACGGCGTCGGTGCCGGCACCGGACCGGACCAGCTCAGCGGCGGCCTGCGCGGCCTCGCCGACCGGCTCGCCCCGGCCGGCGGACGGGTCCGGGCCGAGGCCGCCGACGGCGTGTTCAGCCTGGTGGCGACGGTACCGGTGACGCCGTGATCCGGGTGCTGCTGGCCGACGACGAGGAGCTGATCCGGCTCGCGCTGGCCGCGCTGCTCGACCTGGAACCGGACATCGAGGTGGTCGCGCACGCCCGCGACGGACGCGCCGCCCTGGACGCGGCGCTGGCCCACCGCCCCGATGTCGCCGTGCTCGACCTGGAGATGCCGCCGCCCGGTGGCGTCGAGGTCGCCGCCGAGCTGACCCGGGCGCTGCCCGGCTGCGCGCCGGTGATCCTCACCGGACACGGCCGGCCCGCCCAGCTCCGGCCGGCGCTCACCGCCGGCGTACGCGGGTTCCTCGCCAAGGGCGCTCCGGGCGGTGCGCTGGCCGACGTGATCCGCCGGGTGCACTCCGGCGCGCGTTACGTCGATCCGGCGCTCGCGGCCGACGCGCTCACCCTGCCGGAGTGCCCGCTCACGCCGCGTGAGCTGGAGACGCTGCGGCTGGCCGAGCTGGGCACCCCGGTAGCGGTGATCGCCCGGCGTACCCACCTCGCCGCCGGCACGGTCCGCAACCACCTGAGCGCCTGCGTGCAGAAGCTCGGCGCCGCCGACCGGGCCGAGGCGGTACGGCGGGCGCGGGAGGCCGGCTGGCTCTGACGTACGGGGCGTCGCGGGCGGTCGCCGGCGACTAGCCTGATCACGTGCGGACGGTCGAACTGCTCTGCTCTCCCGAACTGGAAGCGGCGGTTCGCGCTGCCTGGGACCGGCTCGCCGCCGCCGGGCTGCCCAGCCTGGCCCGCAACACGCACCCGACGAACCGGCCGCACCTCACGCTCGCCTCGGTGGAGGAGTTCCCGCCCGGCGCCGAGCAGCGCCTTGCCGACCTCTGCGACGCGGCGCTGCCGCTGCCGGTGCGGCTGGGCCGCGTGACGGTGCTCGACGGCAGCGCGCCGCTGGTGTGGCTGGTCCGGCCGACACCGCAGCTCGTCGCGCTGCACGGCGCGGTGTGGGACGTGCTCGCCGAGGCGCCCGGCGGGCACTCGTGGCACCAGCCCGGCCGGTGGGTGCCGCACCTCAGCCTCGCGCTGCGGTTCGGCGCGGCGGACCGGCGCCGCGCCCGGGCGGTCGCCGGGGCGCACCCGCCGTCCGGGGCGTTCGTGGCGGCGCGCAGCTACGACGGCGACACCCGCACGGTCAGCGAGCTGACCACCGCCTGCCCGCGTTCCGGCCGCTGAGCCGCCAGGCCCTTGCCCTTCGCCGGAAACAGCCCTACTTGCATCGATGACCATCAGCGAGGGGGTTCGCCCGGACCCGCAGATCGCCAGCCTCGGCGATCTGCGGCCCGAGGATCTCGGTGGCATCGCCTACCTGCGGGGACTGTCGAGGCGAGGCTTCCTCACCGGGGCCGCGTTGGCGGCGTCCGGGGTGTCTGCCGCCTTCGCGCTGCTGCCCGGCTCCGCCCGGGCCGCCGGCACCTATCAGCGGCCGTGCGGAAACGTGCGCATCTCGAGTTCGTGGCAGGACCACCGGAGCCGGACGCCGCCCTCGGCCGAGCCGGGCACCGACTACGCGGTCGGCACCGGAACCCCGGTCGTGGCCGCCGCGAACGGCACGATCCGTCTCGTGAAGACCGACACCTCCACCGCGACCGGGCGCGTCGTGGGGATGGCCCACGACGACGGCAACTACACCCGGCACCTGCACCTGTCGAGGATCATCGTCACCGTCGGTCAGCGTGTGTCGCGCGGCCAGACGATCGCGTACTCCGGCGCCTCGGCGAACGGCAGCGACGCCGGTGTCGGGCCGCACGTGCACACGAGCCTCTGGCTGAACACCGGCAGCCCGACGGACTTCCGCGCGACGGCGGATTTCGAGAACCATGTCGGGGACGTCGCCAACCCGAACCCGCCCGACCAGGAGGCAGACGACGTGTTCATCGCGAACGTGAAGGGCAACTGGTATCTCGTGGTGCCGCAGGGGACCGGTAGGCCGCGGGCGGTGGTCCTCGGCGGCGACAGCAATGCCGCCGCGTCCGGCATCCCCGTCCTGAACTTCAGCTGGGACCCGTCGATCAATGCGCTGAGGGCCGCTGTCGACGGCATCGGCTGAGGCGGCCAGGCGCGCCACGACCGCCCCTGCCTGCGACGAGGCAGGGGCAGTCGTGGCCGGCACCGGCGGGCGTCAGCGGTGGAAGCGCAGGTAGTCGAATTCGGCGGTCACCGCGGGCGTCGCGCCGCCGTGCGCCACCAGCCCGATCCGGGGCGTCGTGCCCGCCGGGAACGTCCACACCGCGCCCCACGTCCAGTGCTTCCCGTCGCGGCTGGACCCGGCCCGGAACTCGTGCTCGCCGTTCACCGGGTCGACCCGGTGGGCCAGTCGCAGCCAGGTGGTGGTGCCCGGGGTGCCGACGATGCTGCCGCCGTACACGGGTTGCCCGGCGAATGGGAGCTCGTAGCCGTACTCGACCTGACGGGTGTTCCAGATCGCCACCTGGGTCAGCCGGGCGAAGCGGTCGTCGTCGACGTACGCGACCAGGCCCGCCTGCTGGTAGTTGCGCACGCTGTCCTCGCCCAGGTCGAGCGTCACCTTCGTCTCGGCGACGTAGTTTCCGGCCGGCGCGTCGCGCAGCAGCACCCCGGCGGTGTTGCCGGTGCCGGACAGGTCGGCGTCCTGCACCGGCCAGCGCAGCGCCCCGCCGCTCACGGTGGCAGCCGGGTCCTGGCGTACCCACTGCCAGGCCGGGCCGAGCCCGCCGGTGAACTCGTCGGAGTAGCCGCGCAGCACCGGGCCGACGCGCGGGTCGCCGACGGTGTGCCGGGCGGGATGGTACAGCCGGGCGACGCTGACGTTGTCGAACTCGGCCGGGCCGCCGTCCGCGCGCACGGACAGCTCACCGGGTGCCGGGCGGGGAAGCCGGACCGTCACCCGGGCCACCGGGTCGCCGAGGCGGGACGGGCTGAGCGTGGCGACGAGTTGCCGCCCGCGTACCTCGATCGCGAGATTGTGCCGGTCGCGCAGGTCGAGGCCGGCGGGCAGCGCGGTGGACGCGGCGCCCGCCGTGAGCCGGCCGCGCCCGACGCGGACGTCCACGCCGTGCAGCCGCAGCCCGGCGGTGGTCGCGCCGGTCAGCCGCAGGTCGGCCTCCGCGCGCAGGTCACCGCCGATGCGGGTACGCGAGGTGAGCGTGCCGCTGCCGGTCAGCACCCCGCCGGTAGCCTGCCACCGGCCGCGCTCGGTCCGCCAGCCGCGCAGGTCGGCGGTGGCAAAGCGGGCGTCGACCGGGCCGGTGGTGACCGGCGCGGGCCGGATGCTGTCGGAGGGACCGGCGCCCGCGTTCGCTGTGGGCCACCCGTCGATCCAGTCGAGGCGGTCCAGGAGCATCGGCCGCTCGTTGACGCCGAACGGCTCGTCCAGGTACGGGTCGGCGCGGTCGATCGCGTGGTAGGCGATCCAGTCCTGCCCGGACAGGTCGGTGAGGACCGCGTTGTGCCCGGTGCCGATCCAGCGGTTGCCGTTCTGGGTGAGCACCGGTGTGCCGCCGGCCCGGGACACGTCGAGGCGCTGCCCGTCGCGGTCGGTGAACGGGCCGCGCGGGTCTCGGGACCGGCCGACCTGGACGGAATAGCCGGTGGCCGGGCCGGCGCAGCAGTTCGCGGTGGACGCGAACAGGTAGTACCAGCCGTCGCGGCGCAGCACGTACGCGCCCTCGAACTTGTTGTCGATCGCGACCGGCGTCGGCGTGCCGACCGCGCGCAGCCCGTCCGGGGACAGTTCGGTGACCGAGATGCCGCCGTAGTAGCTGCCGTAGTAGAGCCAGTGGCGACCGTCCGCGCCGGTGAGCTGGCTCGGGTCGATCGTCCACAGGTAACCGCCGCCCGCCCCCGGACGCGGCGCGACCACCGGTGTGTCGGCGAACGTCCACGGGCCGGCCGGGCTCGGCGCGGTGGCCACGCCGACGGCGGTGTCGAACGTGTCGTCGGAGACGGTGGTGTCGGTGACCGTCATGTACATGACCCAGCGCCCGTCGACACGCCGCACGTCCGGCGCCCAGAACGCCGAGCCGGGCGCGGCGTAGGCGGGCCGCTGGTCCGGGGCGAACGCGTCGGCGACGTAGGTCCAGTCGACCAGGTCGGCGGAGCGGGCGATCGGCACCCGGTGGACCTGGCCTTCGCCCTCGCGTAGCGGGTCGGAGGTGCCGAAGGCGTACCAGAGTCCGTCGTCGCCGCGCACCACGACCGGGTCGGCGAAGGTGTCGGCGAACCCGGCGGAGACCGGGTTGCGGTAGCGGTCGGGCCCGGCGGCGGACGCGGGGGCCGCGCCGGCGAGCAGAAGCGTGAGTACGGCGGCGAGCGCGCCACCGCGGCGGAGGTGTCCCATCGGGCCTGCCCTCGGGATAGACGGAGGTGCGGTGCCACCGTTCTACAACGTTGGAGAGACCGCTGTAAAGAACCCCGGCACCGTTCGGCGCGGCCCGAACCGTGCCCGTGTCAGCATGGGCCGATGACCACTGGCGCCGACGGGCGCGGACTCGCCGGGTTCGCCGCGCTGCTCGCCGACCCCACCCGGGCCGGTTTCTGCCTCGCCCTGCTCGACGGCCGCGCCTGGACCGCCGGGGAACTGGCCCGCGCCGCCGGGGTGGCCGCGTCCACCGCCAGCGACCACCTCACCCGGCTGGTCGCCGGCGGCCTGCTCGTCGAGGAGCGGCAGGGCCGCCACCGGTACGTCCGCCTCGCCGACCCGGGCGTCGCCCAGCTCGTCGAGGACCTGGCCGCGCGGGCGCCCGCCCCGGACACCCCGCCCCGCACGTTGCGCGCCGCGTCGGCCGGGGCCGCCCTCGCGTACGCCCGCACCTGCTACGACCACCTGGCCGGGCGGCTCGGCGTGCTGCTGCACGACGCCCTGCTCGACCGTGGCGTGCTCGACCGCACCGGCGGCCTGGCGCTGACCGGGGACGGCATGAGCTGGCTGGACCGCCTCGGCGTACCCGTCGAACCGCTGCGCGCCACCCGGCGACCGCTCGTCCGCGACTGCCTGGACTGGACCGAACGGCGTCCACACCTGGCCGGCGCGGTCGGGGCGGCGCTGTGCGGGCGCTTCCTCGACCTCGGCTGGACCGTGCGCGGGACCGGCCGGGCGGTACGCCTCACCCCGGCCGGGCGGGACGCGCTGGCCGACGCGCTCGCGCTCGACCCGGCGCTGCTGGCCCCGCCCGCCGGCCGAGACAGCGGCCCGGCCCGCGCCTGACCCGGTTCGCGCCCGCGCGGATCGTTCGGCCGGCACCGAACCGTTCCCGCCCTACGGTCGGGCGATGCGACTACCGACGATCACCGCTGCTCCGGGCACACCGCCCTGCGGGCCGCCGACCCTCGGCGACGACGGCTGGGTGGTCACCCGGCACGCCGACGTCCTCGCCGCCCTGACCGACAGCCGCTGCGTGGTGCCGTCCGTCCCGGACGGGCCGGTGGGCACGCTCGCCTGGCTGCGGGCCTCGGTGAGCCGGTTCAGCCCGCCGGACCGGCATGCCGCGCGGCGAGCCGTCGGCGTGGCAGCACTCGACGCACTCGACCCGGAGGAACTGCGCCGTCACGCCGTACGACTGACCGAGCGGATCCTCGACCTGCCGGGCGAGGAGGACGTGACGCCGGCTCGGCGCGTACCCCTGCTCGTGCTGGCCGAGCGGCTCGGCCTGGCCAACCCGGCGGCCGCCACGGAGGTGGTGGCGGTGGCCGCCGCCTACCACCCGGGCGCCGACGCGGCGGCCGAGCGGCGGGCGGACCGGGCGGTCGCCGCGCTGCTGGTGATGTCGCCACCGGCCGCGGCCGAGGTGACCGCGAACCGGCTCGGTCTGCTCGTGCAGGCCGCCGACGCCACCGCCGGGCTGATCGACGCCGCCGTCCGGCACGGACGCGCCGCGCCGGACGGGCTCGCCACCGCCACGCTGCTCGCCGAGGTGCTGCGGCTGGACCCACCGGTACGGGCCACCCGCCGGGTCGCCGCCGACGCGCTGAGCCTGGGCGGCCAGAGCGTGCGGGCGGGGGACCGGCTGCTGCTGCGGTTCGACGCGGCAAACCGTGATCCGGCCGTCTTCGACGAGCCCGACCGGTTCCGGGCCCAGCCGGCCGGCGGGGTGCTGACCTTCGGCGCCGGCCATCGGGGTTGTCCGGGGGAGCGGCACGCGCTCGCCCTGGCGACAGGCGTCGTCGACGTCCTGCGCCACGCCTCCGGCCGGCTGACCGAGGGGAGCCGGCGATGACCGACAGGTACCGCGCGTTCCGGGAGCTGCACCGGCCCGGCGACCCGCTGCTGCTGCCGAACGCCTGGGACCACGCCTCCGCCGCGGCGCTCGCCGAGCGGGGATTTCCGGCGATCGGCACGACCAGCCTGGGCGTGGCGGCGGCCGCGGGCCGGCCGGACGCGGTCCGCGCGACCCGCGCCGAGACGCTGGAGCTGGCGTACCGGCTCCGAGGGCTGCCGGTGCTGCTCACCGTCGACATCGAAGACGGCTTCCACGACGACCCGGCGGAGGTGGCGCGCTTCGTCGGCGAGCTGGCCGCGCTCGGCGTGGTCGGCGTCAACCTGGAGGACGGCCGCCCGGACGGGCGCCTGGCCCCGGCCGAGCACGTCGCCGCCACGATCGCGGCCGTCCGCGCCACCGTGCCGCGGATGGTCGTCAACGCCCGCACCGACGCCTGGTGGCTGGGCGTGCCGGCGCCGCTGGCCGAGGCGCGGCGGCGGGCGGCGGCGTTCCGGGCCGCCGGTGCCGACTGCCTGTTCGTGCCGGGCGCGCCCGACGACCTGGTCGGCGTGCTCGCCGCCGAGGCGGGGTTGCCGCTGAACGTGCTGTACCGGCCGGGCGGCCCCGACCCGGCCGCCCTCGGCCGGCTCGGGGTGGCCCGGGTCAGCACCGGCTCGCTGCTGTTCCGGGCCGCGCTCGGTGCGGCCCTGCACCTGGCCGACGCGATCGGCGCCGGGCGCGACGCGGGCCTGCCGGCACCACCCGGGTACGACGAGGTGCAGGCGCTGGCCCTGCGGCACGCCACCTGATCGGGCACATCGGGGGAGATGGGAAGAATCCCGCCTTCTTCGGTCTTTACGGTGTGTGCAAGTCCGATCACGCCGTGTCCTGCCCGAGAGGGGACGGAGACCATGCGAGTGCCCAGCCGCAGCCCCGGTCGCCAGCCCGGTCCCGCCGTCACGTCCACCGCCCCGGCCCGGCGGGTGCCCGGCGGCCGGCGCGTCGGCGCCGAGCCGGAGCTGTCCGCGTACCGGGCGGCGGTGGCGGAACTCCTGGTCGAGGTGGGGGCGCTCGCCGACGCGCCGTCCACCACCGCCCGCCAGGTGCTGCTCGACCAGCGGCTGCGGGAACCGGCCATCGCCGCCGTCCTCGACGCCACCCCGCAGGGGCTGATCGGCGCCCGGGAGACGCTGCTGCTGGAGATGGCCCGCTACCAGCCCAACACGCGCAGCTCGGCGCAGGACCTCACCGCGCTGGTCCGGATCTACCTGCTGTCCCGCGTCGACGTGCTCTGGTGGCGGGACAGCCCGACGTTCCTCACCGACGACCAGGTCCGCCTCAGCACCGAACTGGTCGACCTGGAATGGCTGCGCCGCCGTGGCCTGCTGGAGTTCCGCTACCAGGAACAGCCCGCCACCGTGGTGGGACGCGGGCTGCGGGCGGTCCGGCGGCGGCTGCGCCCGGACGCCACCCCGCGCACCGCCGGGCTGCTGTTCCGGCGGGCCCGCCGCGAGATGATCGCGTTCCTCAACGACCTGGCCCGCGAGTTCACGGCCGTCGCCCCGGACGGCACGCCGCCGCTCTGGGTGACCAGCCTGGCCCGCAGCGCCGAGCACCAGTACCGGCTGCGCCGCCTCGGGTACGCCGCGATGGTGCCCAGCGGGCACTGCCTCGGCTGGGCCGCCGACATCGAACTGGAGTGGTACGACCGCTTCGGCGCCCGCCCGGTGCTCGCCGGGCTGCTGCTGGCCCGCCAGGACGCCGGCGAGGTGAACGTGGTCGACGAGGGACAGGCCTGGCACGTGTGCCTCGCCCCGGCGGTGCGCCGCCGGTACCGGCGGGCGTACGAGGCCGAGATGGGGGTGTGACCCGTTGTGCGGCATCGCGCTGAGCATCGGCCCCGAGGCGGACCCGGCGACGTTCCGGCGGATGCTCGCCGCGCTCGCGCCACGTGGTGAGGTCACCGAGACCCGGCAGGAACACGGCCTGCTCGCAGGCGTACGGCGGCTGAAGATCGTGGACCGGGAACGATCCGTGCAGCCGTGGATGTCGCCGGACGAGCGGCACCTGCTCTGCTTCAACGGCGAGATCTTCAACCACCACGAGCTGCGCGCCGAGCTGACCCGGCTCGGGCACCGGTTCCGCACCACGGGCGACACCGAGGTGGTGCTCACCGCGTTCCTCCAGTGGGGTGGGAACGGGGTCCGCCGGCTGCGCGGTGAGTACGCGTTCGTGGTCGTCGAGCGGGACTCCGGCCGGGCCTACCTGGCCCGCGACCCGCTCGGCGTCAAGCCGCTCTACTGGTCCCGCCAGCCCGGCTGCCTGCACCTCGCCTCCGAGGTCAAGGCGCTCGTCGGGCACGGCGCGCCGATCGGCGAGGTGGCGCCCGGGCACCACGGCTGGGTCGAGCCCGGCGCCCCGGTCCGGCTGGGCCCGCACGTCGACCTGCTGACCCTCGGCGACGGCCTGCCGGTGATCGACGACCCGGACGAGGCGGCGCTGCTGGTCCGCGTCGCGCTCACCGACGCGATGCGCGCCCGGCTGGACACCGACCTCACCGTCGGCGTGGTGCTCTCCGGCGGCCTGGACAGCTCGCTGGCCCTGCTGCACGCCCGGGAACTGCACCCGGACTGCGTGGCGGTCACCATCGGGGTGCCGGAGAGCCCGGACGTCGCGTACGCCCGGCGCCTCGCCGCCGACCTCGGCGTACCGCACGAGGTGATCGAGCTGCGCCCGCGCGACATCCGGCTGGCCGACGTCCGCGAGGCGATCCGGGTCTCCGAGCTGACCGAGTACGGCGACATCATCAACGCCGTCGTCTCGGTGCCGATCTTCCGGCGGCTGCGCGAGCTGGGCGTGCGGGTGGTGCTCACCGGCGACGGCTCCGACGAGCTGTTCGGCGGGTACCCGATGTACCACCGTGTCGGGCCGGAGCGGTCCCGCCGGCTGTTCCTGCACAAGATCCGCAACCTGTGCCGGACCGAGCTGCAGCGGGTGGACCGGGCCAGCATGGCGCACGGCGTGGAGGCCCGGGTGCCGTTCCTCGACCTCAGCGTCGTCGAGCTGGCCATGCGGCTGCCGCTGGACCTCAAGCTGCGCGACGGGCAGGAGAAGTGGATCGTCCGGCGGGCCTTCGCGGACCTGCTGCCCGGCTACGTCCGGCAACGGCCGAAGAACTCGATGTCGTACTCGTCGGGGCTGCACGAGCGGGCCCGCCTCTACAAGCCGCTGTTCGCCCGGCTGCACCGGTCCTTCGGCTACGACCTGCTGGAACCGGTCCGCCGGGACTTCGACAGCGTGCTCACCCGGTGCGGCAACGACCTCGACCGGGCCATCGCCGAGGGCATCGCCCGGCCCGACTACACGGTGCTGGAACACGCCCGGGACCTGGTCGGCGCGGCCCGGTGGAACGCCGCCCCGATGGTCCGCCGGCTGGTCAACCCGCGCCGCACCCGCGGCGACGAGGCGCCCCTGCCCGGGTGAGCCCGCGCGGCCCCGGTGGCGGGCCGCCGCGCGGCGACCGGTGGGTCAGCGTCGCAGGTCCACGTCGGCGGCCACCCCGGAGACCGGGTCCATGCAGTGCACGGTCGGGCCCGGACGCAACCGGGCGTCCGAGGCGTACCGCCGGGTCAGCTCCCGCCCGGCGGCGGCGTCGCCGCGGTCGGCGGCCACCAGCAGCGCGGCGACCTCGTCGACGAGGGTGAGGTCGGCGCCGGTCAGGTCCTCGGTCATCGCCCCGAACCCGTCCCAGAGCAGCACCTCGTCCTTGTGCCGGTGGGCCAGCTCGAGCAGCACGTAGTCGTGGATGAGCCAGTCGCCCCGGATCGGCAGCGACGGGTCGACGCCGTAGGTGTCCGGGTCGATCCGGCCCGCCCGGTACGCCAGCCACACCCGGGCCGCCGACTCGAAGTGCCCCGCCTCCGGGTCGATGTCGTAGCCGTCGAACGGCCGGTCGGCGGCCGGGTCGAGCTCCGGGTCGGACCAGACCCAGCGCTCTCCGTTCCACCACTCCGCCAGCACGTGGTCGTGGTGCCAGTCCGGGGCGAAGTAGCTCACGAACCCGACCCGGCTGCGCGCCGGGATCCCGTGCCCGCGCAGCGCCGCGACGGTGAACAGTGTGTGGTCCCGGCAGCAGCCGGCGACCCGCTCGGCGGCCGGGCGCTCGGCGGTCAGCGGCAGCGGGAACCGGGACTGGTCGGTGTCGAGGATGCGGTCCAGCCAGCGCAGGTTCACCTCGGCCCGGCGGACGTCCGGCAGCTCCACACCACCGGCGCGGTAGTGGACGATCACGTTGCGGGCGGTCGCCGCGACGGTGGGCAGGTCGGCCGGAACGGCGCCGAGCAGCGCCGCGTGGTGGCGGGGATCGCTGTACGGGGAGTGGGTCCGGTAGTCGTCGACGTCCATCCGGTCATTGTCGGCGCCGGACGCGGCCGGCGGGTGCCCGCTCGGCGGACAATGTCGCGTACCCGAACGCCAGGTCCGATCACCGCCAGCGCCGCGGTGCGGACCGCGCCAGGCTGGAACCGTGACGACCACCCGTACCGCGTACCGGATCCGCCCGCTGCCCGCCGGGACGCTCGCCGAGCTGCGCCGCACCGGCCGCGATGCCACCGGGCAGCCACCCGAGCACCGGCGCGCCACCGGCGGCGAGCCGCTGCGCTGCTGCCTGCGCGACGCCCGGCCGGACGAGGCGCTGCTGCTGTTCGGGTACGCCCCGCCGCTGCCGCCGGGTCCGTACCGCGAGGTGGGGCCGGTGTTCGCGCACGCCGCCGCCTGCGCCGGGCCGGACGACGTGACGGCGTACCCGTCGCCGTGGCGCGGACGGGAGCAGGTGCTGCGCGCGTACGACAGCCGGGGCCGCATCGTGGGCGGACGGCGACACGACGGCGGCGACCCGGAGGCGGTGATCGCGGAGCTGTTCGCCGACCCGGCGGTGGAGCTGCTGCACAGCCGCAACGTGGTGTACGGCTGCTGGATGTTCGCCGTCGTGCGGAGCTGACCGGGTCCCGGATGGACATCGGCGGACGCCTCTTCTAGCGTCGCTGTCATGCGGAGGACCCTCATCGCCGGCGGGCTCGCGCTGCTCCTGCTCGGCACGGCCTGCGGGGAGAACCGCCGATCCGACCCGCCGGCCGCGGCCGGCTCGCCGACCGCCTCGCGGCAGGACCCGGGGCAGGTCGAACGGACGCTGGCCAGCCTCCGCAAGATCGACGATCTGCCGATGTACGAGATGACGTACGACGGCGACTACGACCCGACCGCCGGGCTGGCCGGGTCGACGCCGCCGAGTCCGTTCGGCTGCTCGCTGTTCGCCGCGCTCGGCGACCGGGACCGGCCGGTGTTCGCCCGCAACTTCGACTGGGAGCCGAACCCCGCGCTGGTGCTGCGCACCGACCCGCCGGACGGGTACGCCTCGATCTCCCTGGTCGACATCTCCTACCTGGGCGTGGCCGCCGACCCGACGGGGGACCGGCGGCTGCTGGACGCGCCGCTGCTGCCGTTCGACGGCATGAACGAGCGGGGTCTCGCGGTCGGGCTGGCCGCCGACGACGGGGCGCGCGCCGAGCCGGTGCCCGGCCTGCCGACTGTGGGTTCGGTGCGCATCCTGCGCCTGGTGCTCGACTCGGCCGCCACCGTGGACGAGGCGGTCGCCGTGTTCAAGCGCTACAACCTCGACTTCGACGGCGGGCCGCCGCTGCACTACCTGCTGGCCGACGCGACCGGCGCGTCAGCGGTGGTGGAGTTCGTCGACGGCAAGCTGACAGTGGACCGGCGCAGCGGCCCGTGGCAGGCGCTCACGAACGTGCCGGCGGCGGGCGTGCCGGACCGGGAACTGCGCCAGGACCGCCGGTACGGGGTGCTGGCGAAGGAACTGGACCGCACCGGTGGGGTGGTCGACACGGCCGGGGCGCTGCGGCTGCTGAACGCGGTACGCCAGTCGCACACCCGCTGGTCGGTGACGTACGGGCTGCGCAGCGGCGAGGTGCGGGTGGTCACGGCCGGCGGCGGCACCCGCGACTACCGGCTGCCGATGACCTGATCCGGCCGCTCCGGCCCAGGTCGTCGCCGCTGATCACGAGGCAGCCCAGCAGGTCGGCGAGCACGGTCCGCTGCACCGGTGTCAGGGTGTTCACGAAGACGGCGGCGTCGACGCCGGCCTCCCGGCACGCCTCGGCGATCTCACGGAGCCTGCCGTGCGTCAGCAGCGTCCGGCGGGAGAACGGCTGGGACATCCGGGCGGCTCCGCCGGGACGCGCGTGCCACCGGTCGGAGACGCCTCGGCGTTGCACGAACCGGCCCACCACCCGGGCGCCGCGTTCCTCGGCCACGACGGCCAGCCGGTCGAGGCGGGCCTCGTAGTCCTTGTCCTTGGCCGGAAAGAGCCCGACGAGCACGACGTCGGCGCCGTCGAGCGGGTCGCGCGCGTACCGCTTCACGCGGACAGGATGGCCCGTGGCGGCCGGTGCGGCCAGGGATTTCCGGGCCCCCGCACGCGCCGGGCCCGGCGTCCCCGCGAGGGGAGCGCCGGGCCCGGGACGGGTCAGCGGGTCACCAGCTCAGGTAGCCCGCCTGGGTCTGCACGTTCAGCTCGGGCACCAGCAGGAACTGCGCCAGCCAGGTACGCGGGTCACGCAGCTCCAGCACGTCCAGTCCCTTCTGGATGTCGCTGGAGTAGATGTGGCCGTTGTACCAGTAGGCCGACCAGGACCCGCCGGTACGCAGCTGCGAGGCGTCCAGCGGCCCGCGCTCCCAGTAGGCGATCTCCTTGGGCTTGCGCGAGTCGGTGAAGTCCCACACCGAGATGCCGCCCTGGTACCAGGCCTGGACCATGATGTCGCGGCCGGGCACCGGGATCAGCGAGCCGTTGTGGGCCACGCAGTTCTCCGTGTCCGCGTTCGCCCGGGGGATCTTGTAGTAGCTGCGGAACTCCAGCTTGCGGGCGTCGCCGCGGCCGGTGATGTCGTAGATGGCGTCGGCGCCGCGGTTCGGGCCGACCGCCTCGTTGCAGGTGGCCGCGCCGCCGCCGCCCAGCTCGTCGGTGAAGACGACCTTGGTGCCGGCGTTGTTGAACGTGGCCGAGTGCCAGAACGCGAAGTTCTCCGCGTCGGTGACCCGCTCGATCACCCGGGGGGCCTCGCGGTTCTTGATGTCCAGCAGGATGCCGTCACCCATGCAGGCGCCCGCCGCCAGGTCCTTCGACGGGTACGCGGTGATGTCGTGGCAGCCGGTGGTGGCCGACGACTGGCCCGGTACGCCCGGGTAGCCGCCGTCCGGGAAGAGGTTCGGCGTGGCGACCACGGAGGCCGTGGTGGGGTTCTTCACCGGCACCTTGACGATGGAGATGGAGTCGTGGGGCGGCTGGCAGTCCGGGAACTCGGCACGCGGGCTGTACGAGGAGACGTACAGGTAGACGTTCCGCTTGTCCTTGCCGGGCACCAGGGTGTGGGTGTGCGAACCGCACGCCGTCTCCACCGACTTGATGTAGCGCGGGTTGCGCTTGTCCCGGATGTCGAAGATCTTGATGCCCTCCCAGGACTCCTTCACCGACGCCGGCTGGGCGGTGCTGGCGCAGGAGTCGTCGTTGCGGGAGGAGTCGGTCGACAGGAACAGCAGGTTCCCGTGGACGGAGATGTCGTTCTGCGAGCCGGGGCAGAGCACCTGGGACACGATCGTCGGGCGGTCGGGGCGGGAGACGTCGTAGACCACGAACCCGTCGTAGTTGCCGACGAACGCGTACCGCCCCTGGAAGGCGATGTCGGTGCCGAAGGCGGCCGAGGTGTCGAACGGCGCCTGCTTCGGCAGGTTCGCCACCTGACGCAGGTTGGGGCTGCTGGAGATCTCGTCGACACCGGGGACGGCGCTGTCCACGGTGGCGGGCGCGGTCTGGGCGCGCGGGATCTCCTGGGCGCTGCTCGGCGGCGCGGCGACCACGCCGGCGAGCAGCAGGCCGGCGGCGGCGAGGCTGATGATGCGGGTGCGGGACGTGCGGATGCTGATCACCGGCAACACCCTTCGAAAGGGGATGATGATTCGCCAAACCTTACCTATTGGAGACCGTCATCAATGTGACCTGGGTCACACTTGGGAACTTTCGTCTATGGATAGGATCGCTGTCACCTTGACCGGAGGAGGCGTCGTATGACCAGCCGGCAGGCACGCGTGTGGGTCGGCGTCACAGCGCTCGCGACGCTCCTGGTGATCGGCGGGCTGGCGCTCGCCGGGCGCGACGACACCCGGACCGAGGCGGCGGGCGACGCCGCGACCGGCGCGCCGAGCCCGAGCGCCACCACCTCGGCGCCGCCGCTGCTGGTCCCGGGCCGCCCGGGGGAGCCGGCCGCGACCGGTGCGCCCGATCAGGTGCGGGGAGCGTCGGCGCCCCGGTTCAACAGCCTCGACGTCTGGTACGTCCGGATGATGATCCCGCACCACGAGCAGGCCCTGGAGATGGCGACGCTCGCCCCCGACCGGGCCGCCGACCCCCGCATCCGCGCCGTGGCCGAGCGGATCCGCGCCGCCCAGGGGCCGGAGGTCGGCCTGCTGCGCGCCTGGCTCAGCACCCGCGACCTGCCCGCCGACGTGCCGGGGCACGACCACGGCAGCATGCGCGGGATGCAGTCCGCCGAGGCGATGCGGCAGCTCGCGGACGCGAAGGGCGTGGCGTTCGACCGGATGTTCGTGCGGATGATGACAGACCACCACCAGGGCGCGATCGTGATGTCCACCGACCTGCTGAAGGTCGGCGCCGACCAGGCCATGCAGGAGTTCGCCACCGGGGTGGCAGTGGAACAGTCCACCGAGATCACCCGCATGCGTGCCCTCCTGCCCTCCTGACCCAACCCGCCCCCCTCGGGCGATCATGAGGTTGGCGGGGACAAATCGGACGGCGACGCCCGTCAACCTCATGATCACCGCGCGCTGCTCGGCCTGGCGTGGTGGCCCGCATCGGCGGCGACTTCACGCTGGTGCTGCCGTGGGCGCGGATCGGGCTGATCGTCGCGGTGGCGGTGGTGGCGGCGCTGCTCGCCTCGGTCCTGCCGGCCCGCCGCGCGCTGTCCCGGCCGGTGGTGGCGTCGCTCGGCGCGGACTGAGCACGCCCGGACACAGCCGAGCCGGCTCCGCCGTGGGCGGGGCCGGCTCGCGCGTGCCGTGGATCAGGGCTGGGTGGCCGGCTGCCCGCCGGTGTCACCGCCGCCGGTGCCGGTGCCGGGGTCGGCGGTGGTCGGGTCCGGCGCCGGCGCCGTGGTGGGCGCCGTCGTCGTCGGCGCGCTGGACGGCGTGCTGCTCGGCTCGTCCGTCGGGGCCGGCGCGTCCGACACGCTCGGCTGGGCCGACGGGGTCGGTGAGGTGCTCGGCGTCACCGAGGGCGTCGCCGACGGCCGCTCGCCCGGACCGACCGGACGGTAGGTGTACTCGTCGCTTGCCGACGGCTCCTCGACGACCGGCTCCGCAGCCGGGTCGCTCGGCGCCACCGCGGGCGCCGTCGAGTCGATCTTCGTGGCCGGTTCGGCCGTGTCGTTCGCGGCGGCCACCAGCGCGCCCAGCGCACCCATCGCCACCAGCACCGCGCCCAGCGCCCCGACCAGCGTGCCGCGCCGGCCCCGCCGCCGCGACGTCGCCACCGCGGCGCCCGGCCGCACCGCCGGCTGGTCGTCCCGGGACCGCGCCGAACCCGCCGCGCCGCGCAGCGCCGCCGTCGCGGTTGGGGAGTCGGCCCGCGCGGCCCGCGCCGCGTCGGCCATCGCCGCGGCGCTCGGGTAGCGGTCGGCCGGGTCCTTGGCCAGCGCGCGCGACACCAGCTCCCGCACCGACGCCGGGATCTCCGCCGGCAGCTCCGGCGGCTCGTCGTCGAGATGGCGTACGGCCACCTGCAGCGGGTTGTCGCCGGTGAACGGCGGGCTGCCGGTGAGGCAGCAGTACGCGACGGCGCCGAGCGCGTACACGTCGGTGGCACCCGAGACGGGCCGGCCGGCGGCCTGCTCCGGCGCCATGTAGAGGGCGGTGCCGGGCACCGCGTTCGTGCTGGTGATGCTCGTGACGTTCGTCGACCGGGCCACCCCGAAGTCGACCAGGACCACGGTGCCGTCGTCCTGCACGAGGAGGTTGCTCGGCTTCACGTCGCGGTGCACGATGCCGCGGCCGTGCGCCGCGTGCAGCGCCTGCGCCACCTGGGCCACGATCGACATGGTCTCGGCGACCTCGAGCTGCCCGGCGGTCTCGATCCGCCGCGACAGCGGCTCACCGGCGACGAACTCCATCACCAGGTAGTCGGCCCGGCCGCCGCTGGGCAGGTCGTCCTCACCGCAGTCGAAGACCTGGACCACGCCGGGGTGGCGCAGGGAGGCCATGATCCGGGCCTCGGAACGGAACCGGGCGATGAAGTCGGGGTCGGACACCAGGGCGGGAAGCAGCACCTTCACCGCGACCGGGCGACCGAGGACAAGGTCTGTGGCACGCCAGACGTCGCCCATGCCGCCGGTGGCGACACGGTCATCAAGGCGGTACCGACCGCTGAGTACGACGTCTGAGGACAGCACCCCCATACCGTACCCACAGCAGGCGCGAAGTATTTCCCGCGATATCGGCGGCCGGCTCGGCCGGGCCGTTCGGCCGGGTGTCCGGCAGCCGGGACGCCGATCGGCTGATCGTGATCGACCCGGTACGATCGGCCAGAAACCGACGCGCTCCCGCGCTCGCGGCCCGCCGCGCCGACGGGGACCCGATCCGGGGCAGCGTCGCGCGGTCCGTGGGCGTTACCCCGACACGCCGGTGACTCAGCTAGACATTTCTCTCTGTTTTTCCGCCCCTCGGTGACTTGCCGCCCGCACCCGGCCCGTCCGGCGTCGGCCCGACTCCCGGCCGCACCCGGACGCCGGTACGGTATGTCCCGCCGACGCCCGTGCCGCGCGGCGACGTCCAAGGCGCACCGCACCCTCGTGCGCGTGCCTGATCAGCTCACCGGGAGGCCGAGTGCGGATGGCGGTGTGGCCACTGGCACCCGTTGACGCCCGGCGCCGGGCGGTCATCCGGGTGGGGCGGCGCGCGTGACGGCCGAACTCAACGAGGCGGTCATCGCGGCGCAGGCGGGGGACGAGGAGGCGTTCCGGTTCCTCTACCGCAGCCTGCAACCCGCGCTGCTGCGCTACCTGACCGCCCTCGTCGGCGCCGACGCCGAGGATGTGGCCTCGGAGGCGTGGCTCCAGATCTCCCGCGACCTGCCGTCGTTCACCGGCGGCGAGTTCCGTGCCTGGGCGGTCACCATCGCCCGCAACCGGGCCATGGACCACCTGCGCCGGCAGCGTCGGCGTCCCTCCGTGCCGGTGCCCGTGCAGGCCCTCAACGACCTGGCCGCCGACGTCGACACCGCCGACCGGGCCGGTGAGGCCATCGCCACCGAGAGCGCGCTGGCGCTGATCCGGACGCTGCCGCCGGCCGAGGCCGAGGCGGTGATGCTGCGGGCCGTCATCGGCCTGGACGCGGAGACCGCCGGGCGGGTGCTGGGCCGGCGGGCCGGCGCGGTGCGCACCGCCGCGCACCGGGGCCTGCGCCGGCTCGCCGCGATGCTCGAGCGTTCGGCGGCGCAGGCCGCGTCGGACGACACCCGGGACGCCGTGGCGCCCCGTCCCCGTACCGACCGCCAGGTGCCGCACGCGCCCGAGGCCGAGCCGGCGGAGGGCTGACGTGAGGGGAGACGACGGCATGCACGCTCGCCGGTCCGGCGGGCCCGCCGACCGGGCGGAATCCGACCGCCTGCTCGACGCCGCGCGCGCCGGTACGCCGCCGGGGGCCGACGCTGATCCGCTGACCCGGCTGCTCTCGGCCGCCGCCGGGCCGGCCGCCCCGGGCGAGGTCGCCGGGGAGGAACGTGCGCTCGCCGCGTTCCGGGCGGCCCACGCGGCGCGAGGAACGCAGCCGGTGCCCGCGGCGGTGGCCGCACCGCGCTCGCGGCGGCGCCTGCGCATCGCCGCCGCGTTGTCCGGGCTCGCCGCCACCGCTGTCGCCGGGGTGGCGTTCGCGGCGGTGCACCTGGACCGCGAGCCGGAGCCGGTGGGCCCGCCCGGGACGACGGCCGGGCCCAGCGGCACCGGCCCGACCGGCACGGGCCCGGCCGTCACCGGGCCGTCGCGGGCGGCGCCGAGCACCCCGGCCGGTGACGCGTCCGGTGCGGCGTCGCCACCGGCTCCGTCGCCGACGCCGGTGCCGTCCGGAACGCCGAGCGCCGCGGACCGGAAACCCGCGCCCTCGCCCGGCGGGCCGCAGGTGGCCGGCCACTGCCGTGCCTACCTGGCCAAGTCGGAGCGGCAGCGGGAGAAGGCGCTCACCAAGCCGGGCTACGCCGACCTGGTGGCTGCCGCCGGCGGCCCCGAGCAGGTGGAGAGCTATTGCCGGAACCTCCTGGGCGCGCCGGCGGACGACCCGGCCGAGACGCCGGAGCCCGCGCACCCGGGTCCGGCAGCGGACGACTGAGCCGCCGCGGCGCAATCAGATTCCGGACAAAAATTCATCTCTCCGGGCAAGCGGATCTCGTCTGCTAGACAGAGGATGGTGGGACGGCGCCCCGTGCCGTCCCGGCCGGGCGTCGCGACGACGTTGTCGCCCATCGCCGAGGAGGAGCCGTCCCATGGTGATGTCGCCGGACCTGGACCGGGCAGTCGTCCTGGGGGACGAGGAGGCGGCCCGGGGCCACCTCGCCCGGATCTGCTTCAAGACCGGGCCACCCGCACTCGTCGGCGTCGAACTGGAATGGACCGTGCACGACGCCGCGGACCCGGCCCGGCCGGTCGACCGCGAGCGACTACGCGAGGCGCTGGGGCGGCACAGCCCGGTGACCCTCGACCCCACCAGCCCGGCCGACGAGCTCCGGCACGGCGGCGCCGTGACCGTGGAGCCCGGCGGGCAGGTGGAGATCTCCGCGATGCCGCGATCGACTGTCGGCGCGCTCATCCTGGCCACCGAGGCCGACGTCGCCGAGCTGCGGGCCCGGCTGGACGCCGCCGGCCTGGTGCTCGGCCGCAGCGGGATGGACCCCTGGCGTCTGCCCCGGCCCGTCGTGGAGACTCCCCGCTACCGGGCCATGCGCTGCGCCTTCGACCGGCGTGGCCCGGCCGGACGGGCGATGATGTACAGCACCGCCGGTCTTCAGGTCTGCCTGGACGCGGGCGAGCCGGAGCACCTGACCCAGCGCTGGGCGGCCGCGCACGCCGTCGGCCCGCCGCTGCTCGCCGCCTTCGCCACCGCCGACCGGCACGCCGGCCGCCGGACCGGCTGGGCCTCCGCCCGGATGGCCACCTGGCTCGCCATCGACCCGGCCCGTACCGGTCCGGTCTGGTCGCCCGAGCGGGCCGACGAGGATCCGGTGACGGCCTGGACCGGGTACGCCCTGGCCGCGCCGCTGCTGTGCGTCCGCGGCGACGGCCCGGACTGGACCGCGCCGCCCGGTGTCACGTTCGCCGACTGGCTGGCCGGGGCACTGCCCCGCCCGCCCACCACCGACGACCTGGAGTACCACCTCAGCACGCTGTTCCCGCCGGTACGCCCACGCGGCTACCTGGAGCTGCGCTACCTGGACACCCAGCCCGGCCCGGAGTGGACGGTGCCGCTGGCGGTGCTGGCGGCGCTGTTCGCCGACCCGGCCACCACCCGGGACGCGCTGGCGGCGGCCGCCCCGGTCGCCGACGGATGGCGCGCGGCGGCCCGGTGCGGGCTGGCCGAGCGTCCGCTGGCGACCGCCGCGGCGGCGCTGTTCGACCTGGCGCTGACCGCCCTGCCCCGGCTCGACCTGCCGGCCGGCATCCACGACGAGACCCACCGAGCGATCCGGCGGCACCGCGCCGCCGCGGAGAGGGGACACCGGTGACCACCACCGAGCGACTACGCGACCGGATCGCCGCGGAGCTGGAACGGACCCGGGCCCGTACCGTGCTGCTGACCGACGCGGTGGACGACGACGACCTGGTCCGGCAGCACTCCACGCTGATGTCGCCGCTGGTCTGGGACCTGGCGCACGTCGGCAACCAGGAGGAGCTGTGGCTGGTCCGCGACGTCGGCGGCCGTGACCCGGTGCGCCACGACATCGACGACCTCTACGACGCGTTCAAGCAGCCCCGCAAGGACCGCCCGGCGCTGCCGCTGCTGCCGCCGGCGGAGGCCCGCGCCTACGTGCGCACGGTGCGGGACAAGGTGTTCGACCTGCTCGACGGCATCCGCTTCACCGATCGTCCGCTCGTCGCCGACGGGTTCGCGTTCGGCATGATCGTGCAGCACGAGCAGCAGCACGACGAGACCATGCTCGCCACCCACCAGCTGCGCGCCGGCGCCCCGGTGCTCGACGCGCCGCCCCCGCCGGAGCCCCGGGCCCGGGCTGGCGGGGAGGTACGCGTGCCCGCCGGGCCGTTCACCATGGGCACCTCCACCGACCCGTGGGCGCTGGACAACGAGCGCCCGGCCCACACCGTCGACCTGCCCGCGTACGTCATCGACGCCGCGCCGGTGACGAACGGTCAGTACCGGGCGTTCATCGCCGACGGCGGGTACGACGAGCCGCGCTGGTGGAGCGAGGCGGGCTGGCGGCACCGCGTCGAGGCGGACCTGAGCGCGCCGATGCACTGGCGGCGCGACGGGGACGGCTGGGCGTACCGCCGGTTCGGCCGCTGGTCGGCGGTCCGCGACGACGAGCCGGTGGTGCACGTCTGCTGGTACGAGGCGCAGGCGTACGCGGCGTGGGCCGGCAAGCGGCTGCCCACCGAGGCGGAGTGGGAGAAGGCGGCCCGCTGGGATCCGGCGACCGGCCGGTCCCGCCGTTACCCGTGGGGCGACGAGGACCCGACCGGCGAGCACGCCAACCTGGGTCAGCGGCACCTGTGGCCGGCGCCGGTGGGCGCGTACCCGGCCGGCGCCTCGCCGCTGGGCGTCCACCAGCTCGTCGGCGACGTGTGGGAGTGGACCTCCTCGCCGTTCCGGGGGCACCCGGGCTTCACCGCGTTCCCGTACCGGGAGTACTCGGAGGTCTTCTTCGGCGACGACTACCGGGTGCTGCGGGGCGGCTCGTTCGGCACCGACCGGTCGGCCTGCCGGGGCACGTTCCGCAACTGGGACTACCCGATCCGGCGGCAGATCTTCAGCGGCTTCCGCTGCGCCCGCGACGCCGGACCGGAGGAGTGAGCCGGCTCGATGTGCCGTCACCTCGCGTACCTCGGTCCACCCGTGCTGCTGTCCAGCCTGCTCTCCGACCCGCCGTACGGGCTGCTGCGCCAGTCGTGGGCGCCGCGTGACATGCGCGGCGGCGGCACGATAAACGCCGACGGCTTCGGCGTCGCCTGGTATCCCGGCGACGGCGATCCGGTCCGCTACCGGCGGGCCCAGCCGATGTGGAGCGACACCACGCTGCCGGAGCTGGCCGCCGTCACGCGGGTGCGGGCGGTCCTGGCCGCGGTCCGCTCCGCCACCGTCGGCATGCCGCTGCACGAGACGGCGGCGGCGCCCTTCGCCGAGGGGCGATGGCTGTTCAGCCACAACGGCGTGGTCCGGGGCTGGCCGGACAGCCTCGTCCCGCTCGCCGCCGGCCTGCCCGTGCGCGACCTGATCACGCTCGACGTGCCGACCGACTCGGCGCTGCTGTGGGCGCTGGTCCGGCACCGGCTGCGCGAGGGCGCGCCGCCGGCGCAGGCGGTGGCGGACACCGTCGCGGCGGTCGCCGCCGCCGCTCCCGGCTCGCGGCTGAACCTGCTGCTCACCGACGGTACGACGGTGGTGGCGAGCACGGCCGGGCACGCGCTGTCGGTGCGCCGCGGCCCGGACTCGGTGCTGCTGGCCTCCGAACCGTTCGACGACGACCCGGCCTGGCGGGCCGTGCCGGACGGCCGGCTCGTGGTGGCGACCACGGGCGGGCTCGAGGTGCGGGAGACGACCGCCGCCTGACGATGCGTACCCACCGCAAGAGAGGACACTCGATGAGCGCGGAGCCGCTGGAGATCCACCTGGAGCAGCAGGACCTCGACCGTGGGTTGCGGGAGGACGTACGGGCCGGGCTGGCCGCGACGCCGAAGTGGCTGCCGCCGAAGTGGTTCTACGACGCCCGGGGCAGCGAGCTGTTCGAGGAGATCACCCGTCTGCCGGAGTACTACCCGACCCGGGCCGAGCGGGCCGTGCTCGCCGCGCACGCCGACGACGTGGCCACCATGACCGGCGCGAAGACGCTGATCGAGCTGGGTTCGGGCTCGTCGGAGAAGACCCGGCTGCTGCTCGACGCGTTCACCCGCCACGGCGACCTGGGCACGTTCGTGCCGCTGGACGTCTCGGTGAGCGCGTTGCGGTCGTCCACCGAGCAGATCGCCGCCGCGTACCCGGGGCTGCGGGTGCGGGGGATCGTCGGTGACTTCACCCGCCACCTGGACCGGTTGCCCACCGGCGGCCGGCGCCTGGTGGCGTTCCTCGGCGGCACGATCGGCAACCTGCTGCCGGCGGAGCGGGCCGAGTTCCTCACCGCGATGCGCGCGGCGCTGGAGACCGGCGACTGGCTGCTGGTCGGGACCGACCTGGTCAAGGATCCGGACGTGATCGTGCCCGCCTACGACGACGCGGCGGGCGTGACCGCCGAGTTCAACCGCAACGTGCTCCGGGTGATCAACCGCGAGCTGGGTGCGGACTTCGACGTCGACGCGTTCCGGCACGTGGCGGTCTGGGATCCCGAGCGGGAGTGGATCGAGATGCGGTTGCGCGCCGAGCACCCGGCCCGGGTGCGGGTCCTGGACACCGACGTGGTGTTCGCCGCCGGCGAGGAGCTGCGCACCGAGGTGTCGGCCAAGTTCCGGCCGGAGGGGATCGCCGCCGAGCTGACCGCCGCCGGGTTCGACAGGCGGGCGTTCTGGACCGACCCGGACGGGCTGTTCGGGGTGAGCCTGGCCCGGGCCGACTGAGGCCCGTCGTGGCCCCGGCCACACCCGGGGACCGGGCCGGCCGGTGATCGGCTAGGCTGGCGGCGCGAAGGGGAGTAGCCCCCAATGTCGTGGTCGACACACTGGTGCGTTCCGCACCCGGCCACGCGGCCCCGGTCTCCGGGGCGGGCGAGACCTTCGACTCAGGCTGTCGCAGCCGGGTCGAGGGCGCCCCCGTTCCTCCTCCCGGCTTGATCGGGAAGGTTCACATGGAGGGTTTCCTCGTCGCGCTGGTGGTCAGCTTCGGCGTCATCTTCGTCGCCGAACTGGGCGACAAGTCCCAACTGATGGCACTGACGTTCGCCACGCGGTTCAAGCCGGTGCCGGTGCTCATCGGCATCACGATCGCCACCGCGATCGTCCACCTGGCCTCGGTGGCCATCGGGTACGGCTTGAACGCCGCCCTGCCCACCGACTGGATCTCGCTCATCGCCGGTGTGGCGTTCCTCGGCTTCGGCGCCTGGACGCTGCGCGGCGACAGGCTGACCGAGGAGGAGAAGCGCAAGGCCGAGCGCGGCGGCCGGTCCGCCGTCATCGCCGTCGGTGTGGCGTTCTTCCTGGCCGAGCTGGGGGACAAGACCATGCTCGCCACCATCACGCTGGCCACCAAGTACGGCTGGTTCGGCACCTGGCTCGGCTCGACGCTCGGCATGGTCGCCGCGGACGCGCTGGCGATCCTGGTGGGCCGGATGCTCGGCCGGCACCTGCCGGAGCGGACCATCCGCTACGGCGCCGCGGTGCTGTTCGCCATCTGCGGCCTCTGGCTGATCTTCGAGGCGGTCGCCGAGCTGACCTGAGCCGAGGGCCGGGGTGCGGCGGGTGGGACCGGCCGGTCCCACCCGCCGCGCCGGCTCAGGCCGGGCCCTCCTGGTAGACGTCGGGGATGCCGTCACCGTCGGCGTCCCGGCTCTCCCGTTCGCTGATCCGCCGGTAGGCCCGGTTGCGGCGGACCAGCACCACCGAGGCGAGCAGGGCGGAGATCAACGAGCCGAGCAGCACGGCCACCTTGACGCCGTCCTCCTCCGGGCTGCCGGCGCCGAACGCCAGCTCGCCGATGAGCAGCGACACGGTGAAGCCGATGCCGGCCAGCAGCGCCAGCCCGAGCAGGTCGGCCCAGGTGATCTCCTCGTCCAGCTCGGCCCGGGTGAACCGGGCGAGCAGGTACGTCGACCCGAACACGCCGATCACCTTGCCGAGCACCAGCCCGGCGGCCACCGCGATCACCACCGGATTGGTCAGCACGCCGCCCACATCCACGCCGACCAGCGTCACCCCGGCGGCGAAGAAGGCGAACACCGGCACGGCCAGGCCGGCGGAGACGGGCCGCCAGCGGTGCTCGAGGCGCTCGGCCAGGCCGGGCGCGCCGTCGCGCCCGCGCAGCACCGGCACGGTGAAGCCGAGCAGTACGCCCGCCACGGTGGCGTGCACACCGGAGGCGTGCACCAGCGTCCAGGCGGCCACCGCCAGCGGGATCAGCGCCCACCACCAGGTCCGCCGGCGCTGCACGAGCAGCCCGAACACGGCGATCGGCAGCAGCGCGCCGAGCAGCGGCAGCGGCTGGAACCCGTCGGTGTAGAACACCGCGATGATGGTGATCGCGAACAGGTCGTCGACCACGGCGAGGGTGAGCAGGAACGCGCGCAGCCCCTGCGGCAGGTGGGAGCTGATCACGGCGAGCACGGCGAGCGCGAAGGCGATGTCGGTGGCGGTGGGGATGGCCCATCCGCGCAGGCCGGCACCGCCGGCGCCGATCGTCACCGCCAGGTAGATCAGCGCGGGGGCGATCATGCCGCCGAGCGCGGCGATCACGGGCAGCGCGGCCCGCCGGGGGTCGCGCAGGTCACCGGCGACGAACTCGCGCTTGAGTTCCAGCCCGACCACGAAGAAGAAGATCGCCAGCAGCCCGTCGGCGGCCCAGGTGCGCAGGTCGAGGTCGAGGTGCAGGCCCGCGCCGCCGGGCCAGGGCACCCAGTGGCTCAGTTCGGCGTACGCGGCGCGCCACGGCGAGTTGGCCCAGATCAGGGCGAGCACCGCGCCGAGCAGCAGCAGGCCGCCACCGACGGTCTCGGTGCGCAGCACGTCGGCCAGGAAGCGGGCCTCCGGCCAGGAGCGGCGGGACAGCAGGCGGGACCGGTGCGGGGTGTGCTGGGGCATGCGGGGTCCGTTCGGGAGCTGGGGTCGGCGGAACCATCGCCGACCAGGCTTCCCGGCACACCTGTGACAACCTTATCGGCCGCCGCGCCCGGCGGCGAACCCAGCCGGCCGACGGGACGCCCTGTCACCTGGGCGGGGCGTCCCGTCGGCCGGTGGGTCAGCGCTGTCCGGGCAGAGCCGGCTGGGACACCCCGGCCGGGTCGCAGAACGCGGCCATCCGCTTGATCAGCTCGTCCGGGTCGGCGTACGGGTCGAGACCGCGGACCTCGTCCGGGTCCAGCTCCGGCACCGGGACATGGGAGATCAGCGGGTGCAGCGGCCGGGTGTCCACCTCGTCGGCGCCGAACAGGTGCTCGTGCAGCTTCTCGCCGGGGCGCAGACCGGTGAAGACGATCTCCACCGGGCGGTCCGCCTCGGCGGCGAGCCGGCGTGCCACGTCGGCGATCCGGACCGGCTCGCCCATGTCGAGCACCAGCGCCTCGCCGCCCCGGCCGATCGTCGCGGCCTGGAGCACCAGGTGCACCGCCTCCTGGACGGTCATGAAGTAGCGGGTCACGTCGGGGTGGGTGACGGTGATCGGCACCCCGGCGCGGATCTGCGCCTGGAACGCGGTGAGCACCGAGCCGCGGCTGCTGAGCACGTTGCCGAACCGGACGCTGAGGTAACGGCCGGCGAGCCGCTGCGCGTGGTACGCGGTGAGCCGCTCGGTGATCCGCTTGGAGTAGCCGAGAACGCTCGCCGGGTTGGCCGCCTTGTCGGTGGAGATGTTGACGAACTCGGCGACGTCGCGGCACGCCTCCAGCGCGTTGAGCGTACCCAGGATGTTGGTCTTGAGCGCCTCTCCGGGGTGGCGCTGGAGCAGCGGGAGGTGCTTGAGCGCCGCGGCGTGGAACACCACGTCGGGCTGCCGGTCGGCGATCACCCGGGCGATGCCCTCGGCGTCGCGGATGTCGGCCAGGATCAGCTCCGGCCCGTCCAGCAGCGCGCGCCCGTGCAGGGACATCTGCAGCGCGTGCAGCGCGGACTCGTCCCGGTCGAGCATCATCAGCTCGTCCGGCTCGCAGCGGGCGATCTGCCGGCACAGTTCCGAGCCGATCGATCCACCGGCGCCGGTGACCAGCACCCGTCGCCCGGCCAGCCCGCCGCGCTCCACGCTCAGCTCGGCGACCCGGTGCGCGCGGCCCAGCAGGTCGGTGAGCTGGAGGTCGCGGACGTCGGTGGCGGCCACCGGGCGGTCGAGCACCTCGCGCACCGGCGGCAGGACCTTGAACGCCGCCCCGGCCTCCAGCACGCGGGTGCGGACGTCGCGCAGCAGCTGCGGGTCGGAGCCGCTCATCGAGAAGATGACGGTGCTGGCCCGGGTGGCCCGGACGGCGGCGCCGATCTGCTCCCGGCCGCCGAGCACGCGCAGCCCTTCCAGCCGCAGGCCCCGGCTGTCCGGGGCGTCGTCGAGCAGACCCACCGGGTGGTAGCTGCTCTCCGGGTCCTGGAGCAGCACCCGGACGAGCCGTTCGCTCGCCGCGTCCACCCCGTAGACCAGGCACCGCTCGGCGTGGCCGGCAGCCGGCGGCCGGCGGTCGGCGTGGGCGCGCCAGAGGCCGCGGGCGGTCGCCATCACCACGAGTGCCACCGCGCCGCCGACCAGCGGGGTGCTGGCCGGGACCGGGTGCTGCGTCCACGGCAGGACGACGACGAAGCCGAGGGCCGCGACGAGCGCGACGGTGACGGCCAGCCCCTGCGCGTCACCGGCGCTGCCGATCGGGTACCGGCCGTAGAGCCGGGACCGCAGAAGCGTGAGCGTGGCGTAGAGCGCGGCGCAGGCCAGCGCCAGGCCGAGCGTCGCGGCGCTGGCGGAGGCGGTGAGGTCGAACTCGTACCGCGTCCAGGCCGCGCCGAGAAATCCTCCGCACCACGCGGCCGTGTCCAGCGTTAACAGGGAGGGGGTCGCGGCTCGGTAGGTGATCCGGCCGGGGGTTGGTACGGCTGCGATGGCTTCACGATCCATGGGCTGCCCTCTGTGTCCTATCCGTATTGAAAGGATTAGACCGTCTGTGCCTGTTCGGTCGTTTACTGTCGTCCAGTCACGTAACGTCGTGAATAGGCGATTCGATCCTGGCACGGCGACTGGTGTTTTTAGGGGGCTTTCGTGCAGTTTCATCGGCAGACCGGCGTGTCGCGAGGGGGAGCGTGATGGACGTTCTCGGCTACCTGCGCCTGGTCCGACGCCACTGGTGGATCGTGCTGGTGACGGTGATGCTCGGCCTGGGCACCGCCGCGCTGGTGACGGTCCGGACGGCGCCTCGGTACGAGGCGTCGGTGACGTTCTTCGTCACCACGCCCAGCCAGGGGGTCACCGACGCCTACCAGGGCAGCCTCTTCCTCCAGCAGCGGGTGAAGTCCTACGGTGACCTGCTCACCAGCGACCGGCTGGCGCAGAGCGTGGTCGCCGACGCGCCGCTCGGCCTCACCGCCGACCAGGTGCGCAGCCGGATCCGCACCACCGCCACGACCGGCACGGTCCTGCTCAAGGCGACGATCACCGACACCGACCAGACCCGGGCGCTGAAGACCACCGAGACGCTCGCGGCGAAGTTCACCGAGCTGGTCCGCAAGGTCGAGACGCCGCCGGACGGCAAGGCCCCGCCGATCAAGATCGAGGTGGTCAGCGGCCCCCGTGTCACCTCCAACCCGGTCTCGCCGCAGCCCACCCGCAACCTGGTCCTGGGCGGTCTGCTCGGCCTGCTGCTCGGCGCCGGCCTCGCGGTGCTGCGCGGGGTGGCCGACGTCCGGATGCGCGACGGCGCCGGGCTGCAACGGGTGACCGGCAGCCCGCTGCTCGGCGAGATCCCGTACGAGACCGGCGCGCGTTCGGCGCCGCTGATCGTCGGCGACGCGGCCACCTCGGCCCGCGCGGAGGCGGTCCGCAAGCTGCGTACCAACCTGCGCTTCGTGGACGTGCACGAACCGGCCCGGGTCATCGCGGTCACCAGCGCGTTGCAGGGCGAGGGCAAGACCACGATGGCCTGCAACACCGCCATCGCGCTGGCCGAGGCGGGCTGGCGGGTGCTGCTGATCGACGCCGACCTGCGCCGCCCCAAGGTCGCCGACTACCTCGGGCTCGACGGCGGCGTCGGCCTCACCGACGTGCTCGTCGGCGACGTCCAGGTCGGCGACGTGGTGCAGCGCTGGGGCGAGAAGTCCCTACTGGTGCTGCCCAGCGGCGCCACCCCGCCCAACCCGAGCGAGCTGCTCGGCTCCAAGTCCATGGCGGACCTGCTGGTCGCACTGCGGGACTCGGCGGACATCGTGGTCATCGACACCGCGCCGCTGCTGGCGGTCACCGACGGCGTGGTCGTGGCCGTGCAGGCCGACGGCGCGCTCCTGGTCACCCAGCAGGGGCGTACCTCCCGCAGCCAGGTCGCGGCGGCGGCACACGCGCTCAGCTCGGTCTCGGTGCGCCTGCTCGGCTGCGTGCTCAACATGGCCAAGGTGGCCAAGGCGGACGCCTACCAGTACGAGGCGTACAAGGTGGTCGTGCCGCCCGCGGCGCCCTCCGTGCCGGCCGACCGGGCCGGTGCCCGGCGGGGCGCGAAGAAGGCCGTGGGCGACCGGACGCAGGAACTCACCCGGCTTTCGCGATGAGCGCGAGCACGGGCCGGATCGACCGCTCGATCTCCTCGGCGCAGCGCCGGAAGTCGGCCGGCGAACCCCCGATCGGGTCGCGCAGGTCGTCCGCGTCGGGGGCGGCGGGTTGCAGCCGCCCCCGGGCGCGGACGGCGGCCGACATCGCCGCCCGCAACGGTGTGCCCGCGTCCGCCTCCGCCTCGGCGGGGCGGGCCTCCGCGGCCAGCCGGGCGAACTGCCGCAGCGTGAACGTCCGGGTCAGCGCGGCCGGCGCCAGCGAGGTGCAGGCCGAGCGTTGCCGGCGGGTCGCGGTCAGCACCAGCGCCGCACCGGTCAGGTGCTCCGGGCGCAGCCGGCGGGTGCGGAAGGCCGCCGGGTCCGCGCCGGTGGCCGCGGTCACCTCGACCGCGTACGGGTGCATGACCGCACCGTCGATCGCGTCGGTGCCCGCGCTGGCCACCGCCAGCGGCAGGCCGGCCAGCATCCGGCGGGCGATGAACTCCGCCATCGGTGACCGGCACATGTTCGCGTGGCAGACGAAGAGCACCTCGTCGACCATCTGCACCCCTCTCGTCGGCACGGTCGCGACGAAAGGTGCCGCGACGGCTTTTCTCCGGCGGTCGCGGCCGGACGCAGAGGGGATGCGGAAATGGTACGCGGTGCGGCGCCCGGCCGTCCGGAAAGCCGCGCCGGGAGCGCGGCCATGAGGGTCGGCATCCTGACCTACCACTTCCCGCCGGAGCCGGCGTTCGTGCCGGGAAGCCTGGCCGAGGAACTGGTGGCCCGGGGCCACGAGGTACGGGTCCTCACCGGATTCCCGGACTACCCGGGCGGGCACGTGTACCCCGGCTGGCGGCAGCGCTGGCGGCACCAGACGCACAGTGAGCGGCTGACCGTGCGCCGGGTGCCCCGGTACGCCGCGGGCGACGGTTCGGCCCGGGCCCGCGTCGCGAGCTGGCTCTCCTTCGCCGGCAGCGCCGCGCTCGCCGGCCGGGGGCTGCTGCGTGACGTCGACGTGCTCTACGTCCACGGTCACCCGGCGGTCACGTTCGCGGCGACCGGGCTGCTGCGGCTGCTCGGCCGTACGCCGACCGTCCTGCACGTGCAGGACGTGTGGACGGAGCGGCCCGCGGCGCGGGACGGCGGGCGGCCGGGGCGGCTGGAGGCCGCGACGCGCCGCCTCTACCGGGAGGCGGCAGTGGTGGCTGTCGGTTCGCCGTCGATGGCGGATTTGGTCCGGGCCGGTGGGGCCGCCCCGGACCGGGTCCGCACGGTGCCGAACTGGACCGACGAACGCATCTTCCGTCCCACCCAGGCCGGTCCGGCGGTGCGGCGGCTGGTCCGCCGGGACGACCGCTGCGTGGTGATGCACGCCGGGACGATCGGCGCGCGTCAGGATCTGGAGACGGCGGTCCGTGCGGCGGCGGCGCTCGGCGACCGGATGGACCTGGTCCTCGTGGGCTCGGGCCCGGCGGAGCAGCGGGTGCGGGGGCTCGCCGCCGATCTCGGCGCGGACAACGTCCGGTTCCTGGAACGACGGTCCGCGGTGGACATGCCGCAGCTCTACGCCGCCGCCGACTACCAGCTCGTCGCGCAGCGCGACCTGCCGGAGCTGCGGGGCCGGGTGCCCGGCAAGCTCCAGGCCGCGCTGTCCTGCGCCGCGCCGGTGGTCGCCTCGGCCGCCGGGGAGACGGCCGAGGTGGTGGAGCGCGCCCGCGCCGGGCTGTCCTGCCCGCCGGAGGACTGGGCGGCGCTGGCCGACCGCTTCTGGCTGGCCGCGGCCATCCCGCCGGCCGCCCGGATCGACATGGGCAGGCGCGGCCGTGACGCCTACCTGCGGGACATGTCGATGCGGGCCGGTGTGGACCGGATCGATGTTCTGCTGCGCGAGGTGGCCGCGCAGGCGTCGAACGGAACAAAGCTCGCGCACAGCCGTTAAATCTTCAGAGTATCCGATAACCGCTCGAACGGGCAGTTTCCCGTGCTAAAAAGCACTCGATCGCGAATTGTGTCCGATTCGACCGACACCGTAGGGGGAGATCCGTGACCGGACCTGGTGCCACGCCCGGCCGGCGGCGCCGTTCGCGACGGCGCCGCCGCGCCCGGGTCCGTCGGATCCTGCTGACCGGGCTGGTCGTCGTGTCGGTGCTGCTCAGCACCGGCGGCTGGGTCGCGTTCCGCGGCTGGCAGGCCCGCGCCCACCTGGTGAACGCCGCCGGGCTGGCCCGGGAGCTCAGCGCCCAGGTGCTCGACGGCGACGTGGCCCGGGCCCAGCGCACGCTGGCCGCGTTGCAGGAGCAGGCCGCCGCCGCGCGCGGCGCCACCGGCGATCCGGTGTGGTGGGCCGGCCAGCAGACGCCGTACGCGGGGGACAACCTGACCGCGGTCCGGCAGATCTCGGTGGCGGTGGACGATCTGGCCCGGCTCGCGTTCCCCACGCTGCTGCGGGTCGACCTCGCCTCGCTGGTGCCGAAGCAGGGCAAGCTGGATCTGGCTCGCCTGCGCGCCGTCTCGGGCGAGGTCGCCGCCGCCGACCAGGCGGTGCGTGCGACCGCCGAGCGGTTGCGGCAGGTGCCCACCGAGGACCTCGTGACGCAGGTCCGCGACGCGGTCACCGCGCTGCGCGCCGAACTGGACCAGCTCGGCGATCTGACGTCGGCCGCCGAGCGCGGCGCCCGGCTGCTGCCGCCACTGCTCGGCGCGGACGGTCCGCGCAGCTATCTGCTGGTCTCCCAGAACCCGGCTGAGCTGCGCGCCACCGGCGGCATGTTCGGCGCGTACGCCGTGCTGCGCGCCGAGGCCGGACGGATCCGCCTGGTGAAACAGGGCACCTCGGCCGACCTGCGGTTCTTCGACCCGCCACTCAAGGTCGACGCGGAGGCGAAGCGGCTCTGGGGGGACCTGCCGGGCATCTATCCGGCGGACGTGAACCTCAACCCGGACTTCCCGTCCGCCGCCGCGCTCTACCGGGACATGGTGCGCCGCCGGACCGGCACCACGGTGGACGGCGTGCTGGCGGTGGACCCGGTGGTCCTGTCGTACCTGCTCGGTGTCGTGGGTCCGGTCGACGTGCCGGAGGGGCCGTCGCTGGCCGCCGCCACCGCCGTACGGACGCTCCTCAGTGACTCCTACCGGGATCTGGACACGAAGGACCAGGACAAGTTCTTCACCAAGGCGGCCTCGGGCGTGTTCGACACCCTGTTCACCAAGACGGTCGACCCGCGTGCGCTTTTGACCGTTTTTAGCCGTTCAATCAATGAACGTCGGATATTGTTCTGGAGTGTCCGATCTGAGGAGCAACGCGCACTGGCCGGCAGCCGGCTGGCCGGTCAACTCCCGGAGAAGGACGCCGTGCCGACAGTCGGCGTCTTCCTCAACGACGGCAGCGGCGCGAAGCTCGGTTACTACCTCAGGTTCTCGGCCACCGTGACGGTCGGCGAATGCCACCCGGACGGGCGTCGCGAGCTGCGGCTGCGGGTCACGGTGCACTCCACCGCCCCGAAGTCGGGCCTGAGCAAGTCGGTGACCGGGCTGGCCCTGTCCGGCGACAAGTACACCGCACGCACCTTCGTCTCCGTGCACACGCCCACCGGCGGCGCCGTCCTCACCGGGCGGCTCGACGGCCGGGACGCCGCGATGGGCAGCGGCACCGACGGCCGCCGCCAGGTGGCGGTGGCGAAGGTCGAGACCGGCCCCGGGCAGACCCGGACGCTCGACGTCACGGTGCTCACCGGCAAGACCGGTGCCGGGACGGCCGAACTGGTGCACACACCCACCGTCACCCCATGGACCACCCAAGTAGTCAACGCACCAAGCTGTGAACAGTAGGAGGGAAACCATCATGCGGCTATCCCGCATCATCATGGCGCTCACGGTGGGCCTGGCCGTAGCGGCCGTGCCGACCGCGGCCGGGGCGGCGCAGCCGCAGCCCCCGGTCTACCCGCCCAACAGCGCGTCGCTGACCGTCTCACCGACCACCATCCGGCTCGGCGAGACGTTCACCCTGCGGGGTTCGGGCTTCGCGCCGAACGAGTCGGTCCGCATCGACGTGGCGATCTCGGGTCTGCCCCAGGCCGCCCCGGCGGAGGGGACCGCGCGGCGCAGCGACGGCAGCACGGTGGCGATGGCGCCGGTCGCCTACACGCCCAACCGGGCCCAGCCGCAGCCCGCGCCGACCACGTTCACCGTGACGGCCGACGCCAACGGGAACTTCACCGTTCCCTACCGGCCGACCCGGCCGGGCCGGTACACGTTCACCGCCACCGGTCTCACGTCGGGCCTGGTCGCCAGCGCGACCGGCACCGTCCTGCCGCCGCGGCCGACCAAGTCGCCGCGCCACGGGCTGCCGGTCACCGGTGACAGCATCGGCACGCCGCTGAAGCTCGGTGGGGGCCTCGCCGCCGCTGGTGCGGTGCTGCTGCTGGCCTCCATGGCCTGGCGCCGCCGCCGCCTCGGCTGATCCGAGGCGCGCCGGGGACGACCCGGCTCGATCGTGAGTGCCCGCCGGACCGAGTCCGGCGGGCACTCACGTGTCCCGGCACCGCGACACAATGAGCCGATGGACGCGACACCGTGGACCGACCGGACCGGCCTGCTCACGCTGCCCGGGGGCGCCACGGTACGCGGTCGCCGGGTCGCCGATCCCGCCTCGCCCGCCGACTTCGCCCTGCTGCTGGCGCCCGGCCCCGAGCCGGAGTGGCCGTCCCGGCGGGTCCGCTGGCCCGACTTCTGGATCCCGTCCGACCGCGCCGACGCCCTGGACGCGCTGCGGGAGGCGCGGCGGCGCGCGTATGCCGGGGAGCGGGTCGAGGTGGCCTGTCACGGCGGCGTCGGGCGCACCGGCACCGCGCTGGCCGCGCTCGCCGTGCTGGACGGGCTGCCGCCCGCGCGGGCGGTGGCCTGGGTCCGGTCCCACTACCACCGGCGCGCGGTGGAGACGCCGTGGCAGCGGTGGTGGCTGCGCGGCGTGCGCTGACACCCCGCCCGGTCACCGACCGGGACCGCCCGGTCGGCACGGTGTCACGACACGGGTGAGCTGTCCGGCCCGTGATCATCGGGCTCGGTAGGGTGCCTTCTCATGAGTGCCCGGGTCCTGGCCGCCGCCACCGCCGTCACCCTGCTCGCCACCGGTGTGCCCGCTCCGGCCACCGCCGCCCCGGTCACCACAGCCCCAGCCCCAGCCGCCGCCCCGGCCGCCGCACCCGTGCCCTGCCCGCGCCTGCCCGCCCCGAAGGTCAGCCGGCCGCCCCGCCCGACACCGCCGGCCACGACGCCGGAACAGGCGGCGGTGGGCGGCGAGGCGCTGGCCGGCACCGGCCTCGTCACGCCACCCGGCAGCCCGGCGCCCCCGGCGGTCACCGCCACCACCTGGCTCGTGGCGGACCTGGACACCGGCGCGGTCCTCGGCGCGTGCGGACCGCACGTCCCCGGGACCCCGGCCAGCACCCAGAAACTGCTGCTGGCCGCCACCATGCTGAGCCGGCTGAACCCCAGGCAGGTGGCGGTCGCCACCCGCGCCGACCTGGACATCGAACCGGGCAGCTCGGCCGTCGGCCTGCTCGTCGGCGGCCGCTACACGGTCGAGACGCTGTGGCTGGGCCTGCTGCTCCAGTCCGGCAACGACGCCGCGAACATGCTGGCCCGCCTCGGCGCCGGCAGCGCGCAGGCCGGCGTCGCCGAGATGAACGCGCAGGCCCGCCGCCTCGGCGCCGGGCAGACGCACGCGGTCACCCCGTCCGGCCTGGACGGTCCCGGCCAGTTCACCAGCGCGTACGACCTGGCGCTCATCGCGCGGGCCTGCTTCGCCGACGCCGCGTTCCGCCGGTACGCGCTCACCGAGCGCACGCAGATCCCGGCCCAGCCCGCGCTGAAGAAGGGCGGATTCCAGATCCAGAACGAGAACCAGCTCATCTACCGCTATCCCGGCGCGCTCGGCGGCAAGACCGGCTTCACCGAGCTGGCCCGGCACAGCTACGTGGGCGCCGCGCAGCGGGACGGACGCCGTCTCGTCGTGACGCTGCTCGGTGCCGAGGCCCGCCCGGTACGCGGGTGGCAGCAGGGCGCCCAACTGCTGGACTGGGGCTTCCGGCAGCCCCGGGACGCCTCGGTCGGCCGGCTGGTCGAGCCGGGCGAGCGGGACGCCCAGGCGGCGGAGCCCCGGCCGGCGGCGGCCGCCCAGCCGAGCCGTACCGCCTCCCCGCCGTGGCGGGGCCCGGCCGGGACCGCGCTGCAGCGCATCGGCGACGGGGACTGGCGGGTGATCGTGCCGACCGCCGGTCTGCTGGCGCTCACCGTCGGCGGGGTGGTGGCGGTGCTCGCCGCCCGGAAGGGCCGGTCCCGCCGAAGGGGGCGCCGCCGCGCCTGAGCGCCGGCGGCACCCTACCGCCCGGTCCGGGCGGCGGAACGCGAATCCCGGAGCCGGTGACCCGTTCGGGTCGGCGTGGCTAGCGTGCGGGTCATGAGGACCTGGGGATCCTTCGTGGCGCTGGCCGCCGCCCTGCTGGTGCCGGTGTCGGCGACGCCCGCTGTGGCGGGTGTCCGCGCGCCCGTACGCCGGCTGCCGGCCGCACCGCCCTGCCCGAACGTGCCGCCCCCGGCGACCCGGCCGCCGCAGCCGCCGCCCGCGCCCGACCCGGCCGCGCGGGCCGTCGGCGGCGCCGCGCTCGACACCGCGGGCCTGGTCGTCCCGCCCGCGTCGACGGTGCCACCGGCGGTGACCGCCACCTCGTGGGTGGTCGCCGACCTGGACAGCGGCGCGGTGCTCGGCGGCTGCGGCCCGCACGAGTACGGCGTGCCCGCGAGCGTCCAGAAACTGCTGCTCGCCGCCACCATGCTGCCCCGGCTGGACCCGAACCGGGAGGTCACCGTGACCGCCGGGGACCTGGCGGTGGAACCGGGCAGCTCGGCGGTGGGGCTGGTCGAGGGCGGGCGCTACCGGATCGAGACGATCTGGCTGGGACTGCTGCTGCGCTCCGGCAACGAGGCGGCCAACGCGCTCGCCCGCCTCGGCGGCGGCCCGGACGGACTGGCCGGCGGGGTACGGGCGATGAACGAGGAGGCGCACCGGCTCGGCGCCCGGCAGACGCACGCGGTGACCCCGTCCGGGCTGGACGGGCCGGGGCAGTTCACCAGCGCGTACGACCTGGCGCTCATCGCGCGGGCATGCTTCGCCGACCCGGCGTTCCGCCGGTACGCCGCGACCCGGTCCGCGCAGATCCCGGCCCAGCCGGCGCGGCGGGCGAAGGGCTTCGCCATCGCCAACGACAACATGCTGCTGGACCGGTACCCGGGCGCGATCGGCGGCAAGACCGGCTTCACCGACCTGGCCCGGCACACGTACGTCGGGGCGGCCGAGCGCGGCGGGCGGCGGCTCGTGGTCACGCTGCTGGGCGCCGAGGTGACCACGCAGCGCGGCTGGCAGCAGGGCGCGGCGCTGCTGGACTGGGGGTTCGCGCAGCCCCGCGACGCCTCGGTCGGCCGGCTGGTCGAGCCGGGGGAGCTGGACCGGTCCGCGCCACCGGCGGGCGGGGCGGCCTCGGCCCTGGCCGGGCACGCCGGTCTGCGCGGCGGCGCGGCGGCACCCGGACCGCGGCCCGGCACGGGGGTGACGGTGGCGGTGGGCGCGGTGCTGACGGCCGGGGGAGCGCTGCTGCTGGCGCGGCGTCGCCGTCACGCCGCCGCCATGTCGACCGGGTCGGCCCTGCGGGAGCCGGAAATTCCGGAACAGGACTGAAAAGAGCGGTCCGGGTCAGGGGCAGGCGGGCCCGGCGGTGCTGTCCCGAACCACGAGTTCGGTGGCCAGTTCGACCCGGGGTGAGTCGATCTCCTCGCCCTGGGCCAGCCGCAGGACGGTACGCGCGGCGAGCCGGCCCATCTCCACGAGCGGCTGGCGCACCGTGGTCAGCGGCGGGGAGGCCCACCGCGCCTCGGGCAGGTCGTCGAAGCCCACCACGCTCACGTCGTCGCAGACCCGCAGCCCGCGGCGGCGGACCGCCTCGTACACCCCGAAGGCCATCTGGTCGCTGGCGGCGAAGATGGCTGTCGGCGGGTCGTCCAGGTCGAGCAGCGCGCCACCGGCGGTGAATCCGGAGGCGTGGTAGAAGTCGCCGGGCTGCACCAGCCGGTCGTCGGCGGCGACCCCGGCGGCGGCCAGGGCGGCCCGGTAGCCGTCCAGCCGGGCGCGGCTGCACAGCAGGTGCGGCGGGCCGGCCACGAAACCGATCCGCCGGTGGCCGAGCTTGAGCAGGTGCTCGGTGGCGGCCAGGCCGCCGGTCCAGTTGGTGGCGCCGATCGCCGGCACGTCCGTGGCGGCCACACCGGCGGCCGGGTCGACCACCACCACCGGCACGTTGAGGCGCCGCAGCTGGGCCTGCACGGCCGGGCTCAGGTGCGAGGTCACCACGATCACGCCGTCGGACGCGCGGGCGCGCAGGTTGTGCAGCCACTGCCGGGTGGAGCTGGACTCGCGGTGGATCGCCGAGACGACGGTGCCCACACCGGCGGCGTGGCTGACGTCCTCGACCCCGCGGATGATCTCCACGGCCCACGGGCTGTCCAGGTCGTTGAAGACCAGGTCGACCAGGTCCGCGCGGCGCACCGTACGGCTGCCCCGGCGCCGGTAGCCGTGGTGGCGCAGCAGTTCCTCGACGCGCTCCCGGGTGTCCGGCGCGACGTCGGAACGCCCGTTGAGCACGCGCGACACGGTCGGGACCGAGACGCCGGCCTCCCGTGCGATCGCGGTGATGGTCACCCTGCGCTCGTCGTCCGCGCTCACCCGTGTTTCCCTTCGCCGGCTGCCGGAACCGACCGGTAGACCGTCCCGCCCCACGCACATCTTGCCGTACGGCGAGGGCTTGACGACAGGCCGGACCGGCCCTAGCGTTCGCCGGAGTTGCGGAAACGTTCCGGAAATGCACCCGTCATCTCCCGACGGCTCGCCGTCCACCCCCGACGAACGACGAGGAAAACCGAGGCGTGTTCACCGACCTGACCGAGGCCGAACTCCGTACCCACCGCAGCGACCTGCACGAACCGCCGGACTTCGACGCCTTCTGGGCTGACACTCTCGCACAGGCGCGCTCCTGCGGCGACCCCGTGTCCGCGACCCCGCTGTCCACGCCGCTGACCGGTGTCGACGTCTTCGACGTGACCTTCCCGGGCTTCGCCGGCCAGCCGATCCGCGCCTGGCTGCGGGTGCCGCGCGGCGCGACGGAGCCGCTGCCCACGATCGTGCAGTACGTCGGATACGGCGGCGGGCGCGGCCACGCGCTGGAGAACCTGCTCTGGTCCGCCGCCGGCTTCGCCCACCTCCAGATGGACACGCGCGGTCAGGGCTCGGGGTGGAGCCGGGGCGACACGCCCGACATCGCCGCCGCCGGACCGCAGGCGCCGGGCATGGCCACCCGCGGCATCGAGGACCCGAACCGGTACTACTACCGGCGCTTCCTCACCGACGCGGTCCGCGCCGTGGACGCCGCGTGCGAGCTGCCGGGCGTCGACCCGGACCGGATCGCCGTACTCGGGCACAGCCAGGGCGGCGCCGCCGCGCTCGCCGCCGCCGCCCTGGCGCCGAAGGTGCGGGCGGCGGTGGCGCTGGTGCCGTTCCTCTGCGACATCCCGCGCGCGATCACGATCACCGACACCACGCCGTTCCGGGAGATCCGCGACTACCTCGCCGTGCACCGCGACCGCGAGGAGCAGGTGCTGCGCACGCTCGGCTACGTCGACGGCGTCGCGTTCGCCCGCCGCGCCACGGTGCCGGCCCGCTTCTCCGTGGCGCTGATGGACGACATCGTGCCGCCGTCGACGGTCTACGCCGCCTACCACGACTACCGGGGCGACAAGGACCTGACGGTGTGGCGGTTCAACGGCCACGAGGCGGGCGGCATCGACGACGACGCCGCCGCCGTCGACTTCCTCCGTACCGTCCTGGGCGGCTGAGGACCGGTTCCGCCGATGCCGGCCCGCGAGGGCTGGTAGACACGGCGGATGGGCACCGGCATGCGCGCGACGGCGGTCCTGGCCGTCGCGGCCGCGCTGCTCGCCGCCGCCTGCCAGCGGCCCGCGCCGTCGCCGTCACCGTCCGCGCCGCCCTCACACACGCCGACCGGCCCCCGGGCCCCGGCGGACATCGTGGACCTCGCCGCCGTCGACCCCACCGTCCGCACCGACATCCGGTACGCGGGTCCGCACAACTTCGTCGGCCGCCCGATCGACGGGTACGCCGAGCCGCGCTGCCTGCTCACCCGGCCGGCCGCGCAGGCGCTGCACCGGGTGCAGACCGCCGCGCTCGCCGGTGGGCACAGCCTCAAGGTGTACGACTGCTACCGCCCGCAGCGCGCGGCGGACGACTTCGTCGGCTGGGCGAAGGTCCCCGGCGAGCAGCGGATGAAGGGGGAGTTCTACCCGGAGGTGCCGAAGGACCGCCTGTTCGCCGACGGCTACATCGGCGCGCCCACCGCGCACAGCCGGGGCAGCACCGTCGACCTGACCCTGGTGCCGGTCTCCGCCGCCGCACAGCCCGCGTACACGCCCGGTGAGCCGCTCGTGCCGTGCACCGCACCGGCCGGCCGCCGCTTCGCCGACGACTCGATCGACATGGGCACCGGATTCGACTGCTTCGACCCGCGCGCCCACACCGCCGACGCGCGGATCACCGACACCGCCCGGAACAACAGGGACCTGCTGCGACGGCTGATGTCCGCGCAGGGCTTCGAGAACTATCCGCTGGAGTGGTGGCACTACCGGTACGTCGACGAGCCGTACCCGGACACCTGGTTCGACTTCCCGGTGGCCGGTTCGTCACTGCGGTGACGCGGTCGTCCCACCATGATCGATCGCGGCTAGGCTGGGCGCTCATGGAGACCGAACGGATCGGGCCGCCGCTGCTCGCCGACGAGCGGGAGTCGCTGCGCGCCTTCCTCGACTTCCACCGGGCCACGCTGGCCCTCAAGTGCGAGGGGCTGACCGACGAGCAGTTGCGCCGGGCGGCGTCGCCGCCGTCCACGCTGTCCCTGCTCGGCCTGGTCCGGCATATGGCCGAGGTGGAGCGCACCTGGTTCCGCCGGGTCATCGACGCGCAGGACGTACCGCTGGTGTGGTCGGACAGCGGCGACTTCCAGCGGGCGTACGACGCCGCCGACGCCGACGCGGCGGAGGCGTTCGAGGCGTGGCAGCGGGAGATCGAGCACGCCCGGCGCATCGAGCGGGAGGCCGAGTCCCTCGACGTGACAGGTCACCAGGCCCGCTGGGGCGAGGACGTCTCGCTGCGCCTGGTCATGCTGCACATGCTGCACGAGTACGCCCGCCACAACGGGCACGCCGACCTGATCCGCGAGGCGATCGACGGCACCGTCGGCGTCTGAGCCGGCCCGCTGCGCGCCCGCGCGTCGGTCAGCGCGTGCGCAGCGGCAGCCAGGCCAGCACGTCCTGAATCCGCGCGTCCCAGTACGCCCAGTCGTGGTCGCCCGGACCGAAGTCGACGGTGACCGGCACGTCGCGTTTCCGGGCCACGTCGAGGAACCGCAGGTTGTCCTCGTACAGGAAGTCCTCGGTACCGCAGGCGACGTAGAGCGCCGGGAGGTCGTCGCCGGCACGCTACAGCAGCCCCACCGTGTCGTCGTCGGCGGGCACCGGGCCGTCACCCCAGACCGTGTGCCACACCGCCGGGTCGACCGGGTGGGTCGGGTGGTGACGGCGGCGGGTCACGTCCAGCGCGCCGGACAGGCTCGCCGCCGCCGCGAACCGCTCCGGCCGGCGCAGCGCCCACTTCACCGCGCCGTAGCCACCCATCGACAGACCCGCGACGAACGTGTCCTCCCGCCGGTCGGACAGCCGGAAGAACGACCGGCACACCTCGGGCAGTTCTTCACTGAGGAACGTCCAGTACCGGTTGCCGTGCGCCTCGTCGCAGTAGAAGCTCCGCTGCACCTGCGGCATCACCACGGCCAGCCCCAGCGGCGCCACGTACCGCTCGATCGAGGTGCGCCGCGTCCACACCGTGTCGTCGTCGGTCAGGCCGTGCAACAGGTAGAGCACCGGCGGGTCGCCGTCGGCGGCGGCGCCCGGCACACCGATCCCGGCGGCGCCCCGGTCCGGCAGCAGTACCGTCATCGACGTGCCCATGCCGAGCGCCTCGGAGAAGAAGTCACAGCGGATCAGCGCCATGAGGCGGCAGCGTACCTCGCAGGGGTTCGATGAGGGCGTTCCTATTGCCCCGGGACGGTCGTACGGGACAGGATGGCCGTGCGTGCCGGTAACACCCGTAACCTGCGCGCTGCTGGTCTCTGTCACAAGGAAGTGGGAGTCAGGCATGAGCGACGTGTCCGCCGCACTGGGTGTGCGCCTCTACCCGGATCTGGTCGAGCCCGGCGGTCTCGCCCCCGCACTCGTGGCGACCGCCGCCGCACACCAGCTCGACGTCGGCGAGGTGACCGCGCCCGAGCAGGGACGCAGCCGGTTCACCTGCGCCGAGATGACCTCTCCTCGGGGCGTCGTCTGCGTCAGCCTCGGCTCCCAGGCCCGCTACTTCATGATCGACCTGCGGGTGGACGGCGACGTCCAGGCCCGCGGCGACGCCACCGACCTGCTCCAGGTCGCGCAGGTCGCCGCCGCGTGGCGGGCCGGCATCACGATCGCCGAGCTGACCGCGCGCTACCCGTTCATGGAGGAGATGCGCCGCCACCCGGTGGCCCACGCCGGCTAGCCGACAGGCACTCGTCACGTCGCGCCCTTCGCCGCCCACGCGCGTGAAGCAATATCGCGTTGCCGCCCTTGCGCGGCGGCCGTACCGTGAACGGGCAACGTCGATCCGATCCACCAGGGAGCCTGCCGTGTCGCAGCAGAACCGCACCCGCGCCGAGCGGCAAGCGTCGCGCGCCGGTGTCCTGCGGCCCGAACCGGGCACGGGCCGGCGACGGCAGTGGCAACCAGGGTGGTGGCGCGTCTAGCGCCGGCGCGACGATCCGCGCGAACCGCCCGCCCCGACACCGGAGCCGGGCGGTTCTCCGTGTCCGGGGTACCTATCTCAGACGGACATGAGCGAGGAGACGACGATGGGTTTCACCCCGCTGGCCGGTACCCGGGCACCGGTCCGGGTCTGGACCGACCCGTACGCGATCGAGGCGCAGGCGGCCCGGCAGCTGCGCAACATCGGCGCGCTGCCGTGGGTGCAGGGCGTCGCGGTGATGCCGGACGTGCACTTCGGCAAGGGTGCCACCGTCGGCTCGGTGATCGCGATGCGGCAGGCCGTGTCGCCGGCCGCGGTCGGCGTGGACATCGGCTGCGGCATGTCCGCGGTACGGACCTCGCTGACCGCCGCCGACCTGCCCGACGACCTCGCGCCGCTGCGTTCGGCGATCGAGGCGGCGATCCCGGTCGGCTTCGCGATGCGTGACGACGCTGTCGATCCGCGCCGGGTCCGGGGTCTGGAGCAGGCGGGCTGGGACGACTTCTGGCGGCGGTTCGGCACGCTGGACCGGAAGGTCGCCCAGCTCGAGACGCGGGCGCAGCGGCAGCTCGGCACGCTCGGCGGCGGCAACCACTTCATCGAGGTGTGCCTGGAGCAGGGCGGCCCGGACGACGGCCGCGTCTGGCTGATGCTGCACTCCGGTTCCCGCAACATCGGCAAGGAACTCGCCGAGCGGCACATGGCGGTGGCGCGCAGTCTGCCGCACAACGTCGACCTGCCGGACCGGGACCTCGCGGTGTTCCTCGCCGGCACGCCCGAGATGGAGGCGTATCGGCGGGACCTGTGGTGGGCGCAGGAGTACGCCCGCCGCAACCGGGCGGTCATGCTCGCGCTGCTGAGCCAGGTGGTCCGGGACGCGTTCCCGCACGTCGGCTACGACGAGCCGATCTCCTGCCACCACAACTACGTGGCGGAGGAGACCTACGACGGGGTGGACGTGCTGGTGACCCGCAAGGGCGCGATCCGGGCCGGCACGGGGGACCTCGGCATCATCCCCGGCTCGATGGGCACCGGGTCGTACATCGTGCGCGGCAAGGGCAACGTCGACGCGTACTGCTCGGCGTCGCACGGGGCCGGGCGGCGGATGTCGCGGGGGCAGGCGAAGCGGACGTACAGCACGGCGGATCTGGCCGCGCAGACCGCCGGGGTGGAGTGCCGCAAGGACGCCGGGGTGGTCGACGAGATCCCCGGGGCGTACAAGGACATCACCGAGGTGATGGCCCAGCAGGACGACCTGGTCGAGGTGGTCGCCCACCTCAAGCAGGTCGTCTGCGTGAAGGGTTGAGCGGTAGGGCCGGCGTCGAGGGGGCGCCGGCCCTACCGGGTACGCCGGGCGACGCGGACGCCGATGGCGACCGCGCCGATGACGAGCAGCGCGGACAGGAGCTGGAGGCCGGGGGAGTCGTCGGCCTCGCCGTACACGAAGCCGGCGACGCCGAGCACGACGGCGAGCAGGGCGACGGCGGCGGCCAGGTATCTCATCGCTCCTCCTCGTCGGGGACCCATTCGAGCAGGTCGCCGGGCTGGCAGTCGAGCACCCGGCACATGGCCTCCAGGGTGCTGAACCGGACGGCCTTGGCGCGGCCGTTCTTGAGTACGGCGACGTTCGCAGGGGTGAGCCCGACGCGCTCGGCGAACTCGCCGACGCTCATCTTGCGCTTGGCCAGCTCCACGTCGATGCGCACGACGATCGGCATCAGATCACCGCTTCCATGTCGGTGCGCAGCGTGGTGGCCTGCCGCAGCAGCGCGCGCAGGACGACCATCAGCAGCCCCAGCACGCTGACGCCGGTGACCAGCAGGAACAGCAGCAGCGGCAGCCCGGGGTCGTCGGCGTTGAAGCCGACGTAGAGAAACACGCCGACGAGCACCACCCAGGCGGCGGCGACCGCCCAGACGATTCCGTCGACCCAGCGCAGGGACGCCTCGGTGAAGATGCGGTCGCGCTTGACCAGGGTGAGCAGCTGCCAGGTGCAGACGATCACCACCTGCACGCAGAGCACCCAGAAGACCGTGACCGCGGTGGCGGGCCAGCGCAGGTACGCCATGTCCGGGTCTTCCCGGGCCATGTGGGCGAACTGGCCGGGCAGCGACATGGTCTGGAACAGCACCAGGATCGCGAACAGCAGGACCAGGAAGGCGCGGAGTGGTGTGACCGCGCGTTGAGCGGTAAGCATGCATCGACTATCGCGCGGAACCTATCGAAAGTCAATCGGTATCGCCCGTGTGGCGGCCGACGGCGTAGCGGACGTGGACGGCGTACCGCGAGTGGTGCACCGCGCGGATCTCCAGGTCGACGTCCCGGTCGAAGCCCTCGAAGAGCCGCTTCCCACCGCCGAGGACCACCGGAGCCGTGGACAGGCCCAGCTCGTCGACCACGCCGGCCGCGAGCGCCTGCCGGATGACGTCGGCGCCCCCGCCGATGACCACCGCGCCGTCCCCCGCCGTACGCCGGGCCGCCGCCAGCGCCGCGTCGAACCCGTCGACCATGAGGAAACCGGCGTCCGGATCGGGCTGGTCGGTGGTGCGGTGGGTGAGCACGACCAGGGGCGCCTGGAACGGGTTCCGGCCGCCCCAGGCGCCGGCGGCGTCGTACATGCCCCGGCCGCACAACGCCGCGCCGGCACCCTCCAGCAGCTCGTCGAAGTACGCGCGGTCCTCGGCGGTCATGCCGGCACCGGGTTCGCGTGGCGTGTCGTACGTCCACGGCCCGCCCATCACCCAGTAGTGCAGCCGCTCGCCGCCGATGCCCAGCCCCTGACCCGCGTGGTCGTCGGGACCGGTGACGTAGCCGTCCAGGGAGACGGTGACGAACGCCCGTACCCGGCCCCGCGCCTCGCTGGTGCTCATGTTTCCTCCCGGAGATCGGAGAACACCGACTCAGGGCAGACCGCCGGCCGGTGCCGGACTCATCGCCGCCGTCGGAGCGGCGTCAGCCGTACACCGGATGTTCGGCCTGGAACGCCAGCCGGCGGTCCGCGCCGGCGGCCAGCTCGGCGAGCACGTCGTCCAGGTCCAGGAACGTCTGCCAGCGCTCCTGGCCGGTGATGCCGGCGAGCCGGTCGACCACGAGTTGCTCCAGGTCGGCGACCCGGCGGCCCTTCCACACCTTGTCGGCCAGGCTGACCATCAGGTCCTCCAGCTGTACGCCGGGGGAGTGCCAGGCGGCGTGGGTGACGGCGAAGCGGGCCCGCTCCTCCGGTACGCCGAAGCGCAGCAGCAACTGGTAGCCCGCCTCCTCGTGCGCGGACCCCGGGCCGGTCAGCTCGGCCGGATGCTCGACCTTGCCGAGGTCGTGCACGGCCGCACCGAACAGCACCGCCTGCCTGTCGAACGGCACCGCGGCGAACCGGTCGGCGAACGCGGCGGTCAGGTGCCAGGCGACGTCGTGCACCAGCCGCAGGTGCGCGCCGAGGCGCGGCGGGGCGTCGAGCGCGGCCAGCAGCTCGACCGCTACGCCGGGCAGCGGAAGCAGCGGCGGCTCGCCCGGTTCGGTGAGGGCGCGGCGCAGCGCGTCGGAGGTCATCGGGGCGAGCGTACCGGGCCGCCGCGGCCTCACCGGCGGTGATGGACGAGCAGCCGAACGTGAAGCGGCCACTCGTCCGATTCCGGTGCGTCGATCCACTCGGGAGGGTGAGGGCCACGTCTCTCACGGGGGTTGTCGAATGACCGCACTGAATCGTCGTGCCCTGCTGCGCGCCGCCGCGCTGACCGGGCTCGCCGCCGCGACCGGGGTGGCCGCCGCGCCCCACGCCGCGTCCGCCGCACCGGCCGCCGCCGACGTGGTGAACGGGCCGTGGCTGGTCAGCGTCGGCTGGGGCGTGCTCCAGGTCGACCCGGGCCGCACCACGCCGCGGGAGCTGCTGCCGAACGGGGACCACGCCAAGACCTCGCCGGACGGCCGGTACGTGGCCTGGGTCAACACGGGCCGCTCGGGCGACGGCACGCTGGAGCCGTTCGTGGCGGTGTACGACCGGACCACCGGCCTGAAGCGCACGCTGCTCGCCGACCCGTTCGGCGTCCGCTACGGCGCGCCGACCTGGTCGCCGGACGGGCGGGAGATCGCGCTCGTCACCGGGCAGAACAACGACCGCCTGATCGCCGTCGACGTGGCGACCGGCGCCACCCGCGTGCTGGTCGAGGGGCACGTCATGATTGACCCGGACTGGTCCCGGGACGGCTCGATGATCGTCGTGCGGTGGCGCAGCCGTTCGCAGGGCTGGCAACTGCGGGTGCTGGAACTCGCGACCGGCACGGTCCGGCCGATCTACACGCCGGTGCCGGGCGAGAGGTTCGACTCGCCGGTCTTCATGCCCGACTCCGGGCGCGTGGTGTTCTGCACCGACCGCTGGTATCCCGACCTGGAGACGCTCAACCAGTCCCTCGCCTCGGTGCGGATCAACGGGACCGGGCTGAGGAAGCTCACCGACGAGCCCCGGTTCTACCTGTCGCCGGTGTTCTCCCCGGACGGCCGGTACTGCGCCGCACTGTCGATCCCGCCGGAGAACGAGTACCCGGACGGCGGCAACATCATCGTGTCCACCAGCGGCTTCGGCGAGCAGTGGTGGATCCCCGGCGACGAGTACGACGACAGCACCCGGCTGGACTGGGCACGCGCGATCTGACCTGGCGGGCGCGCGCATCCCGACCGGATGCGCGCGCCCGGGCGCGACCGGTGCGAGGCTTGGAGCGGACGCCGCCGAGGGGGCCGGCTTCCGCTGTGGAGGGGTGATGGCCGAGCCGCCGACCGGGACGTCGTCGCACCGCGCGCAGGCGCACGGCAGGCACGCCAACCACCGCCGCTACCACGACGGCGCCGAGGTCGACGGGTACGTCGACGACCCGTACCACCGGGTGCGCCGCGCGGTCGCGGCCCGGCTGATGGCCGAGGGGGTGACCGGCCGCGGACCGGTGCTGGAACTGGGCTGCGGGCCGCGCGGCATGCTCGACCCGGCCGCGCTGCCCGGCCCGGTGGTGCTGGCCGACACGGCCGAGGCGGCGCTGCGCACGGCCCGCGCGGCGGCCGGTGGACGGGGGCCGGCGGTCTGCCTGGACGCCACCCGCGGGCTGCCGTTCCGGGCGGGCAGCTTCGCCGGGCTGCTCGCCGGGGAGCTGATCGAGCACGTGTACGACCCCCTCGCACTGCTGCGGGAGTGCCACCGGGTGCTGGCGCCCGGCGGCCTGCTGGTGCTCACCACCCCGAACCTGGCGCCGGTGCAGGACCGGTTGGCGTTCCTCGCCGGCCGGGCGCCGCGCCAGGTCGACCCGCTGCACCCCTATCTGTGGCTGCACATCCGTCCGTTCACCGCCTCGCTGCTGCGCCGCACGCTGCGCCGGGCCGGTTTCACGCCGGTGGCGCTGCGGTCCAACGAGGTCGGCTGGCGGCTGCCGGGCGGCCGGTGGGTGGCGTCGCGCCGGCTGGCCCGCGCCGCACCCGGGCTGGGCGGTTCGCTGATCTGCGCCGCCCGCCGGCAGGGCGGACCGCCACCGGCCGGAAACAGGATGTGATGACGACATTGACAACGGGCTATCATGGAGGTTCCGTCGTCGACCGGGGGATGTCATGACGCGCCTGCTCGCCTGGGTCGTGACCAATCTCGACGCGTTCATCGGCCTCGTCCTGGCGCTCACGGTGTCCGTGCTCGGCCTCACCAACGCGGTCGACCAGGAAGTCGTCAACAGCGCGATCCTGCTGGTCCTGGGCCTGCTGGCGCAGGCGATGCTGCGCGACCGGCTCCGCCGGCGCACCACCGAGCGGGAGGTCCGCCAGGTCATCTCGGACACCCGCGACCGGCTGACCGACCTGGTGCCGCAGATGAAGGAGATCACCGGCCCGGAGGGCGCGCTGAACCGGGCCCGCGAGGCCATCGACAGCGTCTCCATGGTGCGCGTCCTGCACGGCAGCGAGGTCGGCCAGGCGCTCGCCGAGGCCCGGCGGCACACCGACCAGTGGAGCTTCAAGGGCGGCACCGGCACCTTCCTGCGCGCGGTCACGTTGCCGGACTGCCTGGAACACGCCCGGCGGCGCAACGCCACGCTCACCGTCGCGATCGAGATCATCGACCCGACCGACGAGGAGGTCTGCGAGCGGTACGCGCGGTTCCGGCGCAGCCTCGACCCGGACGCGCCGGGCGAGCCGTGGACCGTCGACCGCACCCGCAAGGAGTCGTACGCGACGGTGCTGGCCGCCTGCTGGCACCTGCAGCGCTCCGGCCTGCTCACCGTCGACGTCCGGCTCTCCGCGCAGATGACCACGTTCCGCTACGACCTCTCCTCGTCCTGCGTCGTCATCACCCAGGAGAACCCGCAGACGCCCGCGCTGCGCATCGACCGCGGCGAGGTCTACTACAACCGTTTCAACATCGAGCTGGACTACAGCCGCCGGCAGAGCCGGCGCGTGCCGATTGAGGCCGCGGCCCAGGTCAAGCTCGACGACGAGCCGTCGGTCGAGCAGGTACGGCGGTTGTTCACCGCCCTCGGCCTGACGCTGCCCCGGTCCTTCGGCGACCGCGAGGTCGCCGACATCATCGGCAAGGCCGTCCAGGCGAGGAACCCCTACTCATGACCAGTTACGCCGACCTCGAACGGGAGATCGACCGGGGCACCCGGCCGGAGGTGCTCCGCGACTGGGTGCTGGACGTGCTCGGCGACGTCGCGGAGGGACGCCGGCCGCTCCGCGCGGTCCGGCACCCGCTCGGCTTCACCTGCCTGCCGGTGGAACGCGACGGCCCGGACGGCATCTGCGTGCACGCCTGGCCGGCCGACCCGCCGCCGGTGCGCCCGACCACCTCCACCATGCACTCGCACAGCTGGGACCTGCTCAGCCACGTGCTGCACGGCACCGTCCGCAACGAGCTGATCGAGGTCGACGACGCTCCGGCCGACCCGGCCTGGCGGATCTACGAGGTGCACAGCCTCGGCGAGGTGGACGAGATGGCCGCCACCGACCGGCTGGTCACCGCGACGACCGCGACGGTGGAGACGCACTCGGCCGGTGACTCGTACGCGCTGCGCGCCGGCGGCTTCCACACCTCGGAGGTCGACGCCGGTGAACCGGCGGTGACGGTGGCGCTCGGCCGGACCACTCCCGGCGCGTGCGATTTGAGCCTCGGCGCGGTGGACGGGCGCAGCCACCGGGTACGCCGGGACCGCTGCGACGCGGCGGAGACCGCGCGGATGGCGCGGGAGATCGCGCGACTGGTGGCACGGGGCTGACTGGCTGGAGGAGCCATGGACGTGGAGCCGAGCAGAGGCGGGCCCGACCTGCGCGACGCGCACCGCTTCGCGGTGGAGGCCGCCCAGGCGGCGGGCCGCCTGCTGCGCCGGGGCACCCGGGGGGAGGTGCGCGCCCGGGCCAAGAACGACACCGGTGACCTGGTGACCGACCTCGACCTGGCCGCCGAGCGGCTGATCGTCGACCGGATCCGGGCCCGCTGGCCGGAGCACGGCGTGATCGCCGAGGAGGGCGGCGAGTACGCCCCGGACACCACCTGGGCGTGGCTCGTCGACCCGCTCGACGGCACCAACAACGTCGCGATCGGACTGCCCGCGTACGTGGTGGGGATCGCCCTGTGCGACAACGGCTCGCCGGTGCTCGGCGTCGTGCACGACCCGGTCGCCGGCCGGACCTGGTCGGCGGTGCGCGGCCGGGGCGCGTTCGTGCACGCGTCCGGCCCGGCCGCGCGGCCGCTGCGCGCCGCGCAGCGTCCAGTGCCGTCCGCGCCCGTGCTGGCCTGGACCCAGGGGCATGAGGTACGCCGGGACGACAGCACCGCCCGGGCGCTGAAGGTGGTGCTCGACACCAGCGCCCGCCGGGTGCTGCAACTGTGGGCGCCGCTGCTGTCGTGGGTGATGCTGGCCCGCGGCGACATCGACGGCATCGTCGGCTACCGCCCCGAGGCGGTCGACCTGCCGGCCGGGATGCTGCTCGCCGCCGAGGCCGGCATGGCGGTGCGCGCGCTCGACGGCGGCACGTTCGACGACAGGTACGGCTGCCCGGCGGACCGGCGCAGCTTCGTGGCCGGGCCGCCGGAGACCATCGACCGGCTGGTCAAGCTGGTCACCGCGGCACAGTGGATCGAACCGCAGGTGCGCCGCCTCACCCCTGTCGGTCTCGGCTCGGTCGGCTGGTGAGCCGGTTCGGGCTCGACCCGGACGGCTACGAGGTCATGGCCGAGCAGTTCCATCCCGTCACGGGCGCCTGACCGTACGTGCCGGATGCCGCCGACTGTTCATAGGATTCGATGCCACATGTGCGTCGCTAGGCTCCTCGCGTGTTCTCACCCCCCACCGGATCCGTTGGTCCATGTCGGACGCCAGTAGGCCGGCCCGTCTCGTCCCGTCATGGCTGAGCCGGACGGCTACTGGACGGATGTCCGGGCGCGCTGGTCGCGGGTCGTGTCCGCCGTCGAGAATTCCGGCGACGGTCACCCGCCGGGTGGGCGGGTCACCGTCGCCGAGACCGGCCGACGTCCCACGAGCCAGATCATCCCGGTCCTGATCGCAGGTCAGCGCGGAGTCGGCAAGAGCGCGCTGTATCAGGCGTTGCTCGGCGACAACGGCTACGTCCGGCGACGGGACGAGGACCATGTGCCGCACCGCCTCGTGCTCGCGTCCGGCCGGCGCCAGGCCCATGTGACGCTGGTGGTGAGCCCCGGTCAGACCGCGGGCGGCGACTACTCGTCCGGCGAGGTGGACAAGTGGGACGCCATGCTGAAGCCGCCGAACTACCCGACGGGCGTCATCTACGTCGCAGCGGCCGGGTACGACGAGCCGTGGGACCCCCGCGAGGTCAACGTCCTCGAGGAGCGGCGGCAGCGGCGTGAGGCCGAGCTTCGCCGCCAGGTCGAGGACCGGCTCTGGGAACAGTGGCGGGCCTCGCGCGACGCGACGCCCACGGACGAGGAGGAGCGGGTCCGGGCCGGCCAGATCCGCCGGGAGGTCGAGGAGGCGATCCCGTCGCCGTCCGAGCAGCTCTGGGAACAGAACCGGAACGTCGAACTCGAGCACTTCTCCCGGTTCTGCCAGAACCTTCTGCCCTGCTGGGTCGACAATCCGGCCGCCAAGGACCTGTGGTTCATCCTGGCGGTCAGCAAGGCCGACCTCTACTGGAACGACCAGTTGGGCCAGGTCGAGAACTACTACCTGCCGGGTGCCGACGGTGAGCCGGCTACCGAGTTCCAGCGGCAGCTCGTCCATCTCATCCGTGCCTTCGGCCACCGCAACCGTCCTCGGCTGGCCGTCCTGCCGGTCGCCGGACGCCGGCAGGACTACCGCTTCCTCCCGGGAGTCGGTGAGAAACAGGCGATGTTCGACGACATGAAATTCGCCGCGGTGCAGCGACGCCTCCGGACGACAGTGGGAGAGTTCTGTGGGCTCGATTCCTGAACGCGGCGACCTGTCCGGTCCGGAGTTCGAGCGCCTGCTGCGCGGGGCGGAACACCTGCTGGCGCGGGTGGACGCGGCGCGCGAGCGGCTGCGCCACTACCAGACGCTGCGAGCGGTCGTCCTGGCCGTCCTGGCCCTGGCCGGGCTGGTGACGGCGCTGTCGGCGTCCGACTGGTGGACCGGGGCGGGGGTCGCGGCGGGCGCCGCGGTGATCGTCGCCTGGTTCGCCGCCACCGTGCGGCGCAGCGTCGTGAGGCCGCTGCTGAGCCAGATCTATCGCGACGAGAAGCTGATGGTCGCCACCGTCAACATGCTGCGCGAGGTGCTGCCGCTGCTGAGCCACGACGAGCGGTGGAGCGAGGTCAGGCAGGATCGGAGCCGGCTGCGCCTCGGTCGTTTCCCCATCGAGCCTCGGGGACTGTGATGGCGCGGGCGGAGAACGCGGCGGGCAGCCGGCGTGAGGCCGGCATCTGGCTCGTCGCCGGACGGGTCGGTGTCGCCCTCGGCGTGGTCAACGGGGTCGTGCAGGTCGTCCGCACCGTCGTCGCCGGGCGGGTCGGGATCCGCGGCGTGCTCGCCGACGGGTGGGTGCTGGGAAGCGCGGCGCTGACCGGGGGTTTCGCCCTGGTGTTCGGAGCGGTGATGGTGGTGTACGCGCGCTACTGGTTCCGGTCGAGCCCGTTCGACGACTTCCGCCCGGACCGGCAGTCGGTGCGCCGGCGCATCCACCGCGGCGGCTGGAGTCTGGCCGGGGTCGGCGCGGTGATCCTCGCCGTCACCGGGGCGGCCTGGGCGGCCCTGCGCTGAGCGTCCCGGGGCCGGTCAGGCGACCGGCCGCGACGGCGCCCGCCCGGCCAGGAAGTCGGCCCAGGTCCGCACGCCTCTCGCTGCACCGGGCCGGGCCAGGTTCGCGCCCTCCCGGTACGCACGGCCGGCCCGCCCGGGGATGCGTACCGGGAGCCGCGCCCGGCGCTTCCCGGTAGCGCTCAGGTAGCCGGTCAGCAGGTCGCCGATGCCGTGGGTGTCCGGCCCGGCCAGGTCCGGCACCAGCCCGGCGGGCGCGCCCAGCGTCAGCTCGGCCAGCCGGGCCGCCACCTCGGCCGCGTCGACCGGCTGCAACCGCAGGCCGCCCGGCACCGGCACCACCGGCAGTCTCGTCATCGCCGTCAGCATGGTGTGCACCAGGTCGTGGACCTGCGCGGCGCGCAGCACCGTCCACGGGACGCCGGACTCCGTCACCGCGCGCTCGGCGCCCAGCTTGGACCGCGTCCAGGCCAGCGGCACCCGGTCGGCGCCGGTCACCGAGATGTGCACCAGATGCGTCACGCCGGCTCGGCGCGCGGCCCGGACCAGGTGGGCGGTGGCACGGTCGTCGCCCTTCGCGCCGCCGGCCAGGTGCAGCACCGTGGACACCCCCCGCAGGGCGGGGGCGAGGTCGGTGCCGGTGAGCAGGTCGGCGGTCACGTGGCTGACGCCGTCGCCGGGCTGTCCGCCGCGCCGGCTGAGCACGCGTACCGGGTGTCCGGCGGCGCGCAGCAGCGGTACGACGTGCCGGCCGATCGTGCCGGTGCCGCCGGTGACCAGGATCTGTGCGGTCATTCGTCGTTCTCCCGTCGTCGGTCTGCCAGGTCGACCCGCGCGGGCCCGCCGACGTGACAGGTGTGACGACGGTCACCTCCGGTCACGTCGGCGGCACCCGGCGGGTCGAGACGACGTGCGGGAGGGGAGGCTCAGGTGGTGGCCACCCGGCTGGCGGAGCGGTTCGAGGAGGAGCGGCCGCGGCTGCGCGCCGTGGCGTACCGGCTGCTCGGGTCGCTCACCGACGCCGAGGACGCGGTGCAGGAGACCTGGCTGCGGCTGTCCCGTACCGACGCGACCACCGTCGACAACCTGGACGCCTGGCTCACCACGGTGGTCGCCCGGGTCAGCCTCAACACGCTGCGGTCCCGCGCCGCCCGCCGGGAGGACCCGCTGGACGTACGCCTGCCCGACCCGGTGGTGGACACCGGCGCCGGCGACCCGGCGCACGCCGCGGTGCTCGCCGACTCGGTGGGGCTGGCGCTGCTGGTGGTGCTGGACACGCTGGCCCCGGCCGAGCGGCTCGCGTTCGTGCTGCACGACATGTTCGGCGTGCCGTTCGACGAGATCGGCCCGCTCGTCGACCGCTCACCGGCGGCGGCACGGCAGCTCGCGAGCCGGGCCCGCCGACGGGTACGCGGACAGGCGCCCGTACCCGATCCGGACCTGGCCCGTCAGCGGGCCGTGGTGGACGCGTTCCTCGCCGCCGCCCGCGACGGCGACCTCGACGCGCTGATCGCGGTGCTGCACCCGGACGCGGTGCTGCGCTCCGACGCCGGGACCGCCCGCTCCCGCCACACTGTCGTGTTCAGCGGCGCGACGACCGTGGCGGCACAGGCCACCACGTTCGGCCGCCTGTTCCCGTACGCCCGGCCGGTGCTCGTCAACGGCGCCGCCGGGGTGCTGGTGAGCGCCGGGGACCGCGCGCTGTCGGTGATGGCGTTCACCGTCACCGGCGGACGGATCGCCGCCGTGGACGTGATCGCCGACCCGCGCCGCCTGGCCGCGCTCGGTCTCGCCGGCTGATCCGGAGCCGCTTCAGTCGACCAGAACCAGGTTGGCCATGTCGACCACCGGCCGGAATCCGAGCCGGGCGTAGAGCCGGTTCGACACCGGGTTGGCCTGGTCGGTGAACAGGCACACCCGCGCCCCCTCGGCGGTGAGCAGCCGGCACACCTCGGCGACCGCGTTGCCGGCCCAGCCGCGTCCGCGCTGCCCGGGTGGCGTGTACACCGGTCCGACGCGGGCCACGCCGAACGACGGCGGGTTGGCGGCGGTCAGGTGCACCGGAGCCCCCGACTCGTCGGTCCAGAACCAGACCCGCCCGTCCCGGATGCGGCGCAGCAACTCGGCGCGGTCGGGCGTCTCGTGTGCGCTGGTGCCGGGCGGGCGGCCCGCCTGCTCGTCGGCGTCGGCCGTGAACGCGGCGAACCACGCGGCGACCAGGTCGACCTCGTCGGCGGTGGCCGTCCGCAACGCGCCCGGCACCGGCGCGGGCGGCGTGAGTTGGTCGAGCACGTGCAGCCGGGTGTGCTGGGCCACAGCGACCCGGCCGCCGTCGAGCCGTACGACCTCGTCGGCGCAGGCACGCGCGGCGGGCAGCGCGCCGTTCACCGCGCGGACCCGCTCGCCGCGCCGGTGCCACGCACGGGCCAGCGCCACGGCGGCCTCCGGCGGCATCGGCAGCAGGAACGGCGGTCGCGGCGGGAACGGCGCGGTACGCATCGCGGCGCCCACCACCGCCCCGGAGGCGTCGCGCACCACCAGCCACCAGTCGTCCTCGGGCACCGCGACGCCCTCGGCGCGGCGGGCCGCCATCCGGCGTGTCACGCTGGCGACGACGGTGTTGACCACCGGGTCGGCGGCCAGGTACGCCTCGGCGGCGTCGAGGAACTCCTCCGGGTCGGCGAAGAAGTGCAGGGTGTGCGCGGCGGTCATGCGGGCACGGTAGTCACTGCCGGCGGCCGGGTCGTAGCGGTTTTCCCGCCCCCGGTTCAGGGGGCGATGCGCAGCCGGCGGATGTGGGTGTCGTCGTACTCCTCGAACCGGAACCGCAGCCCCGCGAACGGGCTGCCGGGGAAGCCGCCGCTGATCGTCGCCGTCACCACCGTGCCGGCCGGCGTCTGCTCGACGTCGGTGATCTTGTACGTCACCAGCGGCGTGCCGCTGCGCCAGGCGCGGATCTCGTCGATCCCGCGGTGGGTGCGTCCTTCGTCCTCGACCACCGCGTCGTCGGCGAACAGCGCGAGGTAGGGCTCCTTGTCGGCCTGGCCGGCGAGCGCGAAGTAGCGGCGGACGATCTCGGGCGCGTTGCTCATGGGCGTGATGCTAGGCGCCGGGACCGACAAGAAGCGCCGTAACCGTGGCGGCGGTGGCGAGCACGGCGAGCGCGGCGCTGGTGGCCACGAACCGGCCCAGCGGCACGGCCACCCCGGCGGCCCGGCAGCGCTCGTACCAGATCAGTGTCGCCAGCGACGCCCACGGCGTGGCCAGCGGGCCCACGTTCGTGCCGATCAGCAGCGCCAGCAGCTGGGTGTGCCGGTCGGCCGCGATCACCGCCTCGCCGGCCAGGTACGCGGGCAGGTTGTTCACCGCGTTGCTGAACAGCGCGCCGACCGCGCCCGCCCGCAGCGCCCCCTCCGCGCCCGGGTCGGTGCCGATGAGCGTGCCCATCACCGTGTCCAGGCCGTGCCGGCCGATCGTCTGCACCACCAGGAACAGCCCGGTCACGAAGACCAGCAGCCGCCACGGCACCAGCGCGAGCCGCAGCCGGTGCCGGGCCCGGACCGCGAAGCCGACGACCAGGATCGCGGCGGCCACCCCGGAGGCGATGCCGATCTCCACCCCGGCGAGGATCCCGGCGACGAACAGCAGGCAGGCGGCGAGCGCGGTGCGGTAGAGCACCCGGTCCGGCGGTACGTACGGCCGCGGCGGGTCGAACGGGTCGGCCCCGGCGCGCGCCGGACGCCAGTACCACCACCACAGCAGAAGCGCGGTCACCGCGACGGCGACCAGCTGCGGCCACCACATCCGGGCCGCCCACGGCACCGGGTCCAGGTCGACCCGGTCGCTGGCCAGGATGTTCGTCAGGTTTGACACCGGCAGCAGCAGGCTGGCCGTGTTCGCCAGCCACACGGTCGTCATGGCCAGCGGCGTCGGCGGCACGTTCAGCGCCCGGGCCAGCGCGATCATCACCGGCGTGAGCAGCACCGCCGTGGTGTCCAGGTTGAGCGCGATGGTGGTCACCGAGGCGAAGCCGACGCAGAGCCAGAACAGGGCCCGGAAACTGCCCCGCGCGGTCACCGCCACCCGGGTCGCGAGCGCGTCGAACACCCCCGCCACGGCGGTCAGCTCGGCCAGCACCACCACGGTGCCGAGGAAGATCAGGATGGGCACGATCCGCCGCATCGTCGCCTCGGCGTCGGCGCGGGGCAGCGGCCCGGTGAGCACGAACACCACGCCGAGCACGGCCAGCCCGATCGCGATCCAGTCCAGCACGTGCAGGCGGCCCCAGCGGGAGCGGTCGGGCACGGCGTTCGGCGGATCGCCGGGGGTCTCCACGAGGGATGATCCTCCCACACGCCGGTGCGGACGCAGGAGCCCGACGCGGTCGCGAACCGGGCTGCCGAGGGTGTCGATCTGTTGACCGTCGGTGGCCATAATGACCATGTGGTTGTAGGCGCGCACCCCACCCGGTCCGACCGCCCCATCGATTTCTTCATCAGCTACTCGCCCGCCGACGAACGCTGGGCCACGTGGCTGGCGTGGGAGTTCGAGGCGGCTGGCTACCGCACGCTGCTGCAGGCGTGGGACTTCGTGGCCGGCACCAACTTCATCGACTTCATGGACCGCGGCGTCCGCGAGGCCGAGGTCGTGGTGGCGGTGCTGTCCGAACGCTACCTGCACTCCACGTACGGCAAGCTGGAGTGGCAGGCCGCACTGCGCGCCGACCCCGACGGCACCGGCAACAAGCTCGTCACGGTACGCGTCGAGGACTGCCCGATCGACGGCCTGCTCGCCACCATCACCTATGTGGACCTGGTCGGTGTGGACGACCCGGTACAGGCCCGCAACCGGGTGCTGGACCGCATCCGGGAGGCGCTCGACGGCCGGGCCAAACCGATGCGGCAGCCGGCGTTCCCGCACCACCCGGCCGACCCGCACGGGGTGCTCGCCGCGCCCGCCGCCGGAGCGCCCGCCCCGCGTCGCGCCCGGCGTACCCCGATCAACCCGCCGCCGTTCCCGCCGGCCGCTGTGGCGCCGCCGACGGCCCGGGACACCGTCACCGTGCTCCAGGTCGCCGGGCCGCGCTTCGGCCGGGGCGTGATCACTCCCGGCGCGCCGGTCACCCCGGGCGAGGTGCAGGAACACCTGATGGGTGACCTCACGCTGCTGATGAACGACGGCGTGCCCCGGCCGGACCTGCTCGTCGTCGCCGGCAACCTCACCGAGTCGGGCAGCCCGCGCGAGTTCTCCGATTCGCTGAGCTTCCTCACCGGCCTGCGGGTGCTGCTCGGGCTGGAGCCGCACCGCCTGGTCGTGGTGCCCGGCCCGCGCGACGTGACGATGGCGGCGTGCCGCGCGTACTTCGCCACCTGCGAGGCCGACGACGTCGACCCGCAGCCGCCGTACTGGCCGAAGTGGCGGCACTACGCGCGCCTGTTCGACGACCTCTACCAGGGGCTCGACGACCGGATCTTCGACAGCGAGCAGCCCTGGACGCTGTTCCCGGTGCCGGACCTGCGCGTGGTGGTGGCCGGACTGAACTCCACCATCGCCATCACCCACCGCGAGGAGGACCGGTACGGCTTCCTGGGCGAGGCGCAGTCCAGCTGGTTCGCCCAGCGGCTGCGCCACTACCAGCAGTCCGGCTGGCTGCGGCTCGGCGCGATGGCGCACGCGCCGGGGGCGCGCAGCCCGTACGCCGACGAGGTGCCGCCGGACCCGGTGTCGCTGCGCGACCGCGGCTCGGTCAACCGGCTGGTCGGCCCGATGCTCAACCTGCTGCTCTCCGACGCCGCGCCGTCGGCCCGGGTCGACCCGGTGGTGCCGCTGGCTGCCGCGCCCCGCGACGGCCGGGCGCAGGTGCTGCGGCTCGGCGGCGACGGGATGACCCGCTGGGTGCTCGGCCGCGACGACCGGCTCGACGGCGGCACTGTCACCGCCGTGTCCTGGCCGCACGCGGAGGCCACCTTCGGCGCGTCCGGCCCGGCCCAGGTGCCCGACCCGCGCCGTCCGGCCGCCGTCGAGGGGGCCACCCAGGGCGTGGCGGCGGCCGCCGCGCCGGTCGCCCCGGTGCAGCGGCTGCTGGACCGGCTCGCCGAGGTCTGCGAGGCCCGCTACGACCGGGTGGTGGTACGCCGCGTCGGCACCGACCCGCCGCACCTGTACATCAGCTACCGCTCCGACGGGGTGGTCCGCCAGCAGCGCGTCGGCGCGCACGTCGGCACCCCCACCGCCGCCGACGTGGACGTCTTCGCCCGCCGGGTGCACGCCACCGACCCGGACATCGCCTCCGAGCTGGTCTACGACGGCGACCGGGTGGCGCGTGGGCTGGCCGAGGAGGCGCAGCGCCGGGGCGTACGCGTGCTGCACCTGACCGAGTTCCAGGGCCTGCTCGACCTGCGCGAGTACGTCGCCGCGCAGACCGCCCGGCTCCAGGCCGACCGGCTCTACCCGCCGGGGCAGTACGTGCCGCAGCGCTATCGGCACCTCGTCGGCGCCGACCAGCGCGTGCGCGACGACGTGGTGGACGAGTTGCTGGAGACCGTCTCCGCGCCGGACGGCCGGTTCGTGCTGGTGCTCGGCGACTTCGGCCGGGGCAAGACGTTCGCGTTGCGGGAGGTGGCCCGGCGGCTGCCCACCGCCGCGCCGGACCTGATCCCGATCCTGGTGGAGCTGCGGGCGCTGGACAAGGCGCACTCCGTGGACGGTCTGGTCGCCGCGCACCTGGCCAACCACGGCGAGCAGGTCATCGACCTCAAGGCGTTCCGCTACATGCTGCGCCAGGGCCGCATCGTGCTGCTGTTCGACGGGTTCGACGAGCTGGTGGCCCGGGTGACGTACGACCGGGCCGCCGACCACCTGGAGACGCTGCTGCAGGCCGCCGAGGGCAACGCGAAGATCGTGGTGAGCAGCCGGACCCAGCACTTCAAGACCAACTCACAGGTGCTGACCGCGCTCGGCGAACGGGTGGGCCTGCTGCCGCACCGGCGCGTACTCGCCGTGGAGGACTTCACCCCCGGGCAGATCGAGGCTTTCCTGCGCAACCGGTACGGCGGCGACGAGCGGGCCGCCCGCGAACGGATGGACCTGCTGGCCGGCGTGAAGGACCTGCTCGGGCTCTCCCGCAACCCGCGCATGCTCGGCTTCATCGCGAACCTGGACGAGGGGCGGCTCGCCGCCGTGGCGGGGGCGGGCGGCACGTTCAGCGCCGCCGCGCTGTACCGGGAGATCCTGGAGTCCTGGCTGGACTTCGAGGAACGCCGCACCCAGGGCATCCCGGGCGCGCCGGTGAGCCTGCGCCGGCCCGAGCTGTGGCAGGCGGTCAGCCGGCTGGCGTTCCAGCTGTGGGAGAGCGGGGAGGCGTACCTCCGCCTGGCCGAGCTGGCCGAGTCCACCGGCCGGCTCGCCGGGCGGGCCGACTCGCGGCTGTCCGGCCCGCAGGCGGCGCACGCGGTCGGCGCGGGCAGCCTGCTGGTCCGCACCGACGACGGGCTGTTCGGGTTCATCCACACCTCGGTGATGGAGTGGCTGGTCGCCGAGGGGGTGGCCGAGCAGATCAACAGGGGTGAGGAGCCGGCCGCGCTGGCGGTACGGTCGTTGTCCGCGCTCGCCGTGGAGTTCCTCGGTGACCTCGCCGACCCGGCCCGCTGCACCGCCTGGACCGCGCGGGTGCTCGGGGACGAGTCGGCGGGCGAGACGCTGCGCGCCAACGCGCTGCGACTGTCCGCCCGGCTGCGCCTGCCGGACCGGGCCGACCTGCGCGGCGCGGTGCTGCGCGGCGAGGACCTGTCGCACCGCGAACTCGCAGGGGCCGACCTGACCGGCGCCGACCTGACCGACGCGCGGCTGATCGCCACCAACCTGACCGAGGCGCGGCTGGAGCACGCCCGGCTGCGCGGCGCCCGGCTGGACCAGGCCCGCCTCGCCGGGGCGGACCTGCGCGACGCGGAGATGGCCGGCGCACGCCTGTTCCGGACCGATCTGCGCGGCGCGCGCGTGGCCGGCAGCAGCTGGCACCGCACCGCGCTGATCGACGTCAGCGCCGACCCGGCGCTGCTGCGCGCCCCGGAACTGCGCGGCGCCGTCGTCGCACCGGGCCGGCCGGTCGCGCCGGGCCTCGCCCCGCCCGCCGTGGGCGTCGGCTACGGCTTCGAGGTGGGCCGGCTGCCGGTGCCCGTGGCGTACAGCCCGGACGGCGCGGTGCTCGCCGTCGGCAGCGACGACGGCGGTGTGCTGCTCTGCGACACCGCCACCGGGCTGCCGGTACGCACGCTCCAGGGGCACCGCTCCCGGGTGTACGCGGTCCGCTACGACGCCGCGTCCCACCAGCTCGTCACCGGCTCGGCCGACCTCACCGTACGGCTGTGGGACGCCGACCACGGCGACGTGCGGCACGTCATCGAGGACGTGTTCACCGGCTGGGTGTGGCCGCTGCTCACCGACGGCCGCCGCGGCCGCCTGGTGGTCGGCGACGCCGCGGGCGTGGTGCGGCTCTACGACACCCGCGGCGCCCGGCTGCGCCACGAGTGGCCCGGCCACGCCGCGCCGATCTGGGGCACCTCGTTCAGCCCGGACGGGCGGCGGGTCGTGGTGGCCGACAGCGCCGGCACGGTCCGTGGCTGGGACATCCCCACCGGCAAGCTGGCGTTCGAGGTGCAGGAGCCGGAGGTGGTCTACCGGGTGGTGCACTCACCGGACGGCCGCCTGCTGGCCGCCGTCGGGCAGCACGGCCGCATCTGGATCCGCCGGGCCACCGACGGCGAGCTGCTGCGCGCGCCGCGCGGCCACGAGGCCGACGTGTACGCCCTCGACATCCACCCCGACGGCACGCTCATGGCCACCGGCGACACGCACGGCGCGCTGCGGCTCTGGGAGACCGAGACGGGCCGGCCGGTGCGGGTGCTCGGGCGGCAGCGCGGCGCGATCTACAGCGTCCGGTTCAACGGCGACGGCAGCCTTCTCGCCACCGCCGCCAGCGACGGCGCGATCCAGCTCTGGGACACCGACGACGGGCAGGTGCGGCACGAGCTGACCCGGCACCGCGGCTCGGTCTGGCCGGTGGTCTGGCGGCCGGACCAGAACCAGGTGGCGACCAGCAGCAACGACGGCACCACCCGGCTGTGGGACGTCCGCAGCGGGCAGCTCCAGCACACGCTGCGCGGGCACGGCCGCCGCGTCACCGCGCTGTCCTTCCGGGACGACGGTGAGGTGCTGGCCGCCTGCGGCAACGACGGCGTGATCCGGCTCTGGGAGCCGCGCACCGGCCGCCTGCTGCGGCAGCTCGCCAGCCCGGCCGACCGGCTGCTGTCGGTGGTGTTCTGCCCCGAGGAGCCGCTGGTGGCCACCCCGAGCGGCGACGGCGGCGTGCACCTGTGGAACACCGACACCGGCGCCGACGAGCGCGAACTCAACGTGGACACCGACCACGTCTGGGCGGTCGCGTTCAGCCCCGACGGTGACGCCCTCGCGACCGCGAACGACGACGACACGGTACGCCTCTGGTACCGCCGGACCGGCCGGCACTTCGCCACGCTCACCCCGCACCGGGGACGCGTGCGCACCGTCGCGTTCAGCCCCGACGGCGAGACCATCGCCACCGGCTGCGACGACCAGACGGTACGGCTCTGGGACGCCGCCACCGCCACCTGCCGCCTCACCCTCGAGCACCACACCGACCGGGTCTACTCGGTCGGCTTCAACAGCGAGGGCACGCTGCTCGCCAGCGCCGGCAACGACGGCACTGCGGTGGTGTGGGACGCGATCACCGGTGAGCGGCGCCTGGTGCTCACCGAACACGACGGCCGGCTCTGGTCCTGCGCGTTCAGCCCGGACGGCAACCTGCTCGCCACCGCCGGCGACGACCTGGTGATCCGGCTCTGGGATCCGGTCACCGGCCGGCTGCACGGCACCCTGGCCGCGCACACCCGGCGCGTCTGGTCGGTGCACTTCAGCCCGGACAGCAGCCTGCTCGCCAGCGCCGGTGACGACGGCACCGTACGCCTGTGGGACGTGGCCGACCCGGAGCACGCCCAGCTGCGGACCACACTCATCGGCCTGCCCGACGGGTGGGCGGCGGTCAGCCCGGACGGCCGGTACAAGCTGGACGGCGATCCGGGCGGCCAGTTCTGGCACGTCATCGGCACGTGCCGCTTCGAGGTGGGCGAACTGGACCCCTACCTGACCCAGGTCCGCCGCCTGTCCGTAGACGCCCCCTTCTGACCCCCGCCGCCTCCGCCCGCCCACCCTCCTCGTTGATCAAGGAGTTTGTGTCCCGGCACGCACTCGCCCCGGACACAAACTCCTTGATCACCGCCCCGGTCCAGGGCGCTGGTCGTGCCGTCACCGTCCGCGGCCCCAGGGGTGGTCCGTAGATCTTGGTAGGAAACGGCCCCTATGAGGGCCCTGTCGTACCAAGATCTACTGCGGTTTCCGGGATGTGGTCCGCGAATCCTGGAATCCGGACGCCTCTGGCCGATACCGGTGGCCGGGCAGGTCGCCGCGCAGGGGGCCGGTGGGTCGGCCGCACCCCTGCCCGCGATCTTGCGCTTTGTGCCCGGGCGAACGGGGCATTCGGGGCGCGGCCCGGGCCTAAAGTGCAAGATCACGGGTGCGGGTGCGGGTGCGGGTGCGGGTGCGGGGGGTGGGGGTGGCCGGGGCGGGCGGTTTGTGCCGCCCGCCCCGGGCCGGGGCGCTGGTCAGCGGCGCCACTTCTGGTTGGCGGCGCCGGTGCAGTCCCAGATCTGCAGCCGGGTGCCGTCGGCCGAGCTGGTACCCGTCGCGTCCAGGCACTTGTTCGCCTGGGGGTTGACGATGTCCCCGGCCGCGCTGAACACCCACTTCTGCGCGCCGGTGCCGTTGCAGTCGTAGAGCTGCACCTTGGCGCCGCTCGCCGTCGACCCGGCGGCCACGTCGAGGCACTTGCCGAGCGCGCGTACCGAGCCGTCGGCGTTCCAGGTCCAGCGCTGGGCGGCGGTGCCGTTGCAGGTCCACAGCTGCACGGGCGTGCCGTTGGCGGTGCCGGCGCTGGCCACGTCGACGCACTTGGTGCCGTACCCGATGATCTGGCCGCCGGTGCCCCCGCCGCCGTTGTCCCACGCCTGCACCCGGACGTAGTCGATGGTCATGGTCTGCGGGAACGTGGTGCTGCCGTCCGGCGAACCGGGCCAGTTGCCACCGACCGCCACGTTCATGATCATGAAGAAGGGGTGGTCGAAGACCCAGCGGTTGCCGCCCAGGTCGGCGGGGGTCTTGCGGGAGTACGCCACGCCGTCGAGGTACCAGGTGATCGAGTCCGGCGCCCAGTCCACACCGAACGTGTGGAAGGTGTCGGCGAGCGCCTGCCCGCCGGGCAGCGAGGTGGACGCGCCGACGCTGTTGCCGCCGGAGTAGCCGGGGCCGTGCAGCGTGCCCCAGACGGTCGACGGCGCGTAGCCGACGTTCTCCATGATGTCGATCTCGCCGCTGCCGGGCCACGGGTTCGTGCCGATGTCGTTGCCCAGCATCCAGAACGCCGGCCACAGTCCCTGTCCACGCGGCACCTTGATGCGCGCCTCGAACCGCCCGTACGCCTGGGCGAACGTGCCGTTGGTGAGCAGCCGGGCCGAGGTGTACTGGCAGCTGCCGTACCAGCAGGAGTAGCCGGACGGGTTCTCCCGGCGGGCGGTGATGACCAGGTTGCCGTTGCCGTCGAGCGCGGCGTTGCGGGTGCTGTTCGTGTAGTACTGCAGTTCGTTGTTGCCCCAGCCGCCGCCACCGATGTCGTAACGCCACTTGCTCGCGTCGGGGGCGGCGCCGGCCGGGCCGTTGAAGTCGTCGGACCAGGTGACCGCGCCGGGGGCGGCGATCGCGGGGGAGTGGGGGACGGCGGCGAGGGCGGCGGTGAGGCCGACCGCCGTCGCCGCCAGGGCGGCGAGGGTACGGATGGTGCGCACGGGGCGCCTCCTGCGGGGGTGGTGGCTGTCACCGTCACGGCGGCCGGCCCCGCCTAACGGTTAACAAACCATACAAATAGACTTCGATGAAGGTATGAACGAAGTCGGTCGATGTCAAGAGAGCGTTTCCCGCTGGCGCTCCGACGTCGGCTCCGGCTCGCGCTGCCGCACCACTGTGGGCCGGCGCATGTCCCGCCACGGGCCGCCCAGCAGCGGCGTCAGCACCACCAGCAGGTAGCACGCGCCCATCACGACGAGCGTGGACGTCGGGCCGAACCGGTCGGCGGCGATTCCCGCGCCGACCGCGCCGGCCGGCATGGCCGCCCACGCGCCCGCGCCGATCACGCCGTACACCCGGGCCCGCATCGCGGGCGGCACCCGCTCCAGCTCGACGGCGCCCATCAGCGGGTTGAGCGAGCCGGCGGCCAGCCCGGCGACCGCGACCACGGCGACCACCACCGGCAGCGGCGGTGCGGCGGCGAGCGCCCACAGTGGCGGCGCGCCGCACAACACATACGCGGTGACGAACGTGGCCCGGCGGGGCAGCCGGTGCCCGATCGCGCTGAACACCAGCGAGCCGACCAGCGCGCCACCACCCATGACGCCGACCAGCAGGCCGAACGCGGCCGGGCCGCCGAGTTCCCGGTCGGCGACCACCGGCAGCAGCACCTGGCTCTTGGCCGCGTCGAACAGGTTCGTCACCAGCACCAGCAGGACCATGGCGCGCAGCAGCGGCTCGCGGACCAGGAAGCGCAGCCCGGCGGCGAACTGCTGCCAGTAGCCGCCGGCCTCCGGCTCGCTCTCCTCGCCGGAGGGGCTCAGGCGGCGTGGCACCAGCAGCGCCACGACGAGCGCTGACACGGCGAACGTCACCGCGTCCACCGCCAGCACCGGCAGCGCGCCGAGCACGCCGACGAGCAGGCCGGCCACCGGCGCGCCGATCATCCGGGCGCCGCGCGAGGTCGCCTCGGCCCAGCCGACCGCCCGCTCGATCGGCACCCCGGCCGCCGCCGCGGCCTCCGGGAGCAACGCCGTGCGCGCGGTCTGCCCGGGTGTGTCCAGCAGGCCGCTGACGAAGACCAGGGCCAGCAGCGCCGGGAACGGCAGGCCGACGGTGGCGTGCAACAGGGGTACGGCGGCGATGGTCACGCCGGAGACCACGTCGGCGAGCACGCTGGAGCGCCGGTAGCCGATCCGGTCGACGAGCACGCCGCCGAACGCGCCGCCGAGCACCACGGGCGCGGTGGCGAACGCTCCGGCCAGTCCGGTGGCCGCCGGTGAGCCGGTCTCGGCCAGCACGTAGAGCGGCAGCGCGATGAGCGTGAGCACGTTGCCGGTCAGTGAGACGGCGTGCCCGATCAGCAGTCCGGCCAGCGGCCGGCGGTCGCGGGTCACTGCGGCCCCCGGTACGCCTGCCAGATCAGCGTGACCATCTCGGCGCCGGCCCGGCCGGGTGCGCCGCGCTCCTGCCAGCGCCGGCCCAGCGCGGACAGCTCGTCGCGCAGCTCGACCAGTTCCTCCGGCGTCAGGCGCAGCACGATGTCGCTGCTGGTCGTGCCGCGTACCCAGGCCGGGTCGAGGCTCGCCTCGGACTCCAGGTACGCCTGGTAGCGGTCCACGTAGCGCTGCATGGCGGCCTGGCGCAGCAGGTTGCCGGCGAGCCGGCGCTCCGGGTCGTCGAGCAGTTCGAGCGGATCCCAGTCGGTGGTGGCGTGCGCGGCCCGCCACCACCGCTCGCGCCGGTCCCGGGCCAGGTCGGGGGCCTCGGTCACGAAGCCGTGCTCGGCCAGCTTGCCGACGTGGTAGCTGACCGAACCCACCGCCTCGCCGGTGCGCTCGCTGAGCATGCCGACCGTCTGCGGGCCGCGCAGGCGCAGCTCGCCGAGCAGTCGTAGCCGGGTGGGGTGGGCCAGCGCCCGCATGGCTCGCGGGTCGCTCACGCGCCGGTTGGCGGTTCCGTCCGTCATATCGACAGACTAGACCTACAACAGATGATGTACAAGAAACCTTGTATTTACCGTGCGGCCTCCGGCGTGTGGCGGTACAGGTCACGCAGCAGGCACACCTCGGACAGGTGGTGGATCACCTCCCGGTTGATGTGCAGCACGAGCGTGGCCATCGGGACGTCCGCGAACGGCCCCTCCGCCGGGCCGCAGGGGCGGCCCAGGCCGTCCTCGCCGAGCGCCTCGACCCCCGCCGTCCAGGCGGCGTACTCCTCGTCGAGCTGGGCCAGCGCGCCGGCCGCGGTGGGGGAGTAGGGGAACGAGGCGTAGTCGGTCGGCGCGCGGCCGAAGTGCGACGCGTTGCGCATGGCCAGCACGCCGACGATGACGTGCGCGAGCCGCCACGCGATGGTGGTGAACGGCGGCGGGTCCGGCTGCGGCATCGCGAAGTCGATCGTCGGCGTGCCGCCGTCGGCGCGTGGTCGCAGGCTCCAGCAGCGGGGGACCGGCTCCCAGAGGTATTCGGCGTCGGTGAGCCCGGCGAGGCGGTCGCGCAACTGGTAGGTCCAGTGCCAGGTGAGCTGTTCGCGGAGCAGCGGGTTCCAGGTCAGATCGGTCATGCGCCTCAGCGTGCCACCGGCCTGGGACAGAAAACGGCGCGCTCAGTCCCGCCGCGCCGGCGTACGGCCCTTGAGGCGGCGGCCCATCTCCCGGGCGATCTCCTTCCTCGCGTCCCGCTCGGCGAGCGCCTGGCGCTTGTCGTACGACCGGCGGCCGCGGGCCAGGCCCAGCTCCACCTTGGCCCAGCCGTCGGCGAAGTACATCGACAGCGGCACCAGCGTGATGCCGCCGTCGCGCAGCTTCTCCAGGATGCGGGCGATCTCCACCCGGTGCAGCAGCAGCTTGCGGGTGCGCCGGGGCGCGTGGTTGGTCCAGGTGCCGAAGCCGTACTCGGCGATGTGCAGGCCGTACAGCATGATCTCGCCGTCGCGCTCCTGGGCGAACGCGTCGACAAGCGACACCCGCCCTTCGCGCAGCGACTTCACCTCGGTGCCGGCGAGCACGATGCCCGCCTCGTACGTCTTGAGGATGTCGTAGTCGTGCCGCGCCTTCTTGTTCGAGGCGATCAGCTTGCGCCCGTTCTCCCTGGCCACGCGAGCAGGGTACCTGCGGGCGGCGACTCGGGGCCGGTCGCCGGGCGGGTTGCGGTCACCCAGCCGGTGGTGATCAGCAGCAGCGCCGCGCAGTAGGTGGTCATCACCAGCAGGCCCCGCCCGGGCAGCTCGATTCCGGCCGCGCCCACGCCGATGAGCAGGTCGGAGACGAGGAAGAACGCGCCGCCCGCGGCGACCCGCGCCGACACCCCGGTGGCGGCGGCGGCCATCAGGCACAGCGCCAGGCTGTAGCCGAGCACCGGCAGCCGCAGCGGCCCGAGCATGCCCCACAGCAGCGCGTTCGCGCCCGCCCAGGCGAGCAGGTAACCGGCCCACGCCACGACCGGCGCGCGCCGGTGCCGCGCGAAGGCGGTGATGAACGCGACCTGGGTGACCAGGAAGAACCCCATGCCGGCGAGGAACGCGGTGTCGCCCGGCAGCAGCAGGGCGACGTCGCCCGCGGTGGCGGCGACCAGGCCGACCGCCACCGCGTCGATGCGGCGCCGGTGCGCCCAGAGGTACGCCAGCAGCACCGGCGCGAGCAGCGGCTTGGCCAGCCACTGGAGCACCGTCGAGTCGAGCGCGACGCCGACCAGTTCGACGGCGGCGACCAGCCCGAACAGGGGCAGCAGCCGCCTCATCGGACCGGCTGCCAGCCGGGACGGCCGAACAGGTAACCGAGGCGGTGCCGCCAGGAGCGTGCCCGGCGTACGTCGGACCAGATCGCGGCGAACTCGTGGGTGGCCACTCGCAGCGGGTTGTAGGTGCCGATGTTCGTGGTCAGCCCGTAGCGCGCGGTGGCCCGCTCCGGCTCGAACGTGCCGAACAGCCGGTCCCAGATGATCAGGATGCCGCCGTAGTTGCGGTCCAGGTACTCGGTGTTCGAGCCGTGGTGCACCCGGTGGTGCGACGGCGTGTTGAAGATCCACTCGATCGGCCGGGGCAGCACCTTGATCCGCTCGGTGTGCAGGAAGAACTGGTAGAGCAGGCTGACCGACTGCTGCAGGAAGATCATCCACGGCGGGATGCCGAGCAGCGCCAGCGCCAGCCAGAACGGCAGCGAGGTCATCGGCGTCCAGCTCTGCCGCAACGCGGTCGAGAAGTTGTAGTAGACGCTGCTGTGGTGCACGACGTGGCTGGCCCAGAGCACGCGTACCTCGTGGTGCGAGCGGTGGAACCAGTAGTAGGCCAGGTCGTCGGCGAAGAACAGGATCACCCAGGTCCACCAGTCGCCGGGGGACAGCTGCACCGGCGCCACGGTCCACGCCGCCGCGAACAGGCCGACGGTGAGCAGCTTCCACGGGAAGCCGATGATCTGGCTGCCCAGGCCCATCGACAGACTCGTGGTGGTGTCGCGCAGCTCGTAGCCGCGTTCGTCGTCGTCGGGCAGGAAGCGGTAGGAGACCGCCTCGATGACGATCAGGAGCAGGAACGCCGGGACGGCGTACAGCACGGCGGGGATCATGCGCGCGCTACCCTTCCGGGGGTGGTGGGGGTGGGGGTGGGGGTGACCGGCGCGGTCAGCAGCTCCCGGGCGTGCCGGGCCGCCGCCGCGCCCTGACCGGAGGCGATCGAGGCGGCGAGACGGCGGTGCCCGGCGACGTCCAGCAGTTCGGCCGCGCGGGCGTCCGGAGGGACGTCGCCGACCGCGAAGGTGCCGGCCACCAGGCTGTTGAAGGCGAGCTGGTAGGCGGTGTTGCCGCTGCCGCGCACGACCAGCCGCCAGATGGCGATGTTCGCCTCGTTCATCAGGTCCAGGTCGGGGGCCAGGTCGCCGTACTCCTCGGCGGCCCGGACCACGGCGGCGACGACCGCCGCGTCGCCGCGCTCCGCGCAGAGCCGGGCCGCGTCGATCCCGACGCAGGCCCGCATCTCCAGCATGTCGCGCACCAGCGTCTCGACCGGGAGTACGTCGCCGGAGCGGGCCAGGGACAGCGCCAGGTCCAGCCCGGCGTGCACCCGCCAGTCGAGCACCCGGGTCGCGCCGCCCTGGCTGACCCGGACCAGGCCGAGTTGTTGCAGGCGGCGCAGCGCCTCCCGGACCGCGTGCCGGTTGACCGCGAACGCGCCGGCCAGTTCCCGTTCGCCGGGCAGCGTCTCGTCCGGCGCGTACCGGCCGGAGACGATCGCGTCGCGCAGCCGGCCGAAGACGTGGTCGGAGACCGAGACGCGGGGCGCGGGATCGAAGGTCATGCGCAGCAGTGTGGCCCCGCGCACGTCAACCCGTCAACTGGTTGTACCAGTCGAATTCCGGGGCGGCCGGTGCGTACCGCGGCGGTCACCCCTCGTATCCTTTCCGCCGTAGGACCCGCCAGAGGGAAGGGAGTCGGTGTGAGCGACGGGGTCGAGACGCTGGAGTTCCAGGCCGAGGCCCGTCAGCTGTTGCAGCTGATGGTGCACTCGATCTACTCGAACAAGGACGTCTTCCTGCGCGAACTGATCTCGAACGCGTCCGACGCGCTGGACAAGCTGCGGCTGGAGTCGCTCGTCGACAAGGACCTGCCGGCCGACACCGCCGACCTGCACATCGAGATCGAGGCCGACAAGGACGCCCGTACGCTCACCGTGCGGGACAACGGCATCGGCATGACCCGCGACGAGGTGGTCCGCCTGATCGGCACCATCGCCAAGTCCGGCACCGCCGAACTGCTGCGCAAGCTGCGCGAGTCGTCCGACGCCGCCGCCTCCCAGGAGCTGATCGGCCAGTTCGGCGTCGGCTTCTACGCCACGTTCATGGTCGCCGACAAGGTGACGCTGCTGACCCGCCGCGCCGGGCAGTCCGGCGGCACCCGCTGGGAGTCCGCGGGGGAGGGCACGTACTCGATCGAGGAGGTCGCCGACGCGCCCCAGGGCACCTCGGTCACGCTGCACCTCAAGCCGGTCGACACCGAAGACAACCTGCACGACTACACCGCCGAGTGGACGATCCGGGAGATCGTCAAGCGATACTCCGACTTCATCTCGTGGCCGATCCGGATGACAGTCGACAAGCCCGGCGAGGACGGCGCCACCACCCGCGAGGAGCAGACGCTCAACTCGATGAAGGCGCTCTGGGCGCGCTCGCGGGACGAGGTCGACGAGGCCGAGTACAAGGAGTTCTACCGGCACGTCGCGCACGACTGGGCCGACCCACTCGAAACCATCCACATGCGCGGCGAGGGCACCTTCGAGTACGAGGCGCTGCTGTTCCTGCCCTCGCACGCCCCGCTCGACCTGTTCTCCCCGCAGGGCCGCCGCGGCGTGCAGCTCTACGTCAAGCGCGTGTTCATCATGGACGACTGCGACGCGCTGATGCCCAACTACCTGCGCTTCGTCAAGGGCGTGGTGGACGCGCACGACCTGTCGCTGAACATCTCCCGGGAGATCCTCCAGCAGGACCGGCAGATCCGCGCGGTGCGCCGCCGGCTGGTCAAGAAGGTCCTCGCCACGCTCAAGGACATGTCCGCCGAGTCGTACCGCACGTTCTGGACCGAGTTCGGCGCGGTGGTCAAGGAGGGGCTGCTGGAGGACCCGGACAACACCGAGACGCTGCTGGAACTGGTCCGCGCCGCCAGCACCCACGACCCGGCCGAGCCGACCACCCTGCGCGCGTACGTGGAGCGGATGAAGGACGGGCAGAGCGAGATCTACTACGCCACCGGCGAGAACCGGGCCACCATCGAGAACTCGCCGCACCTGGAAGCCTTCCGCGCCAAGGGCTACGAGGTGCTGATCCTCACCGACCCGGTGGACGAGGTGTGGGTCGAGCGCGTCGGCGCGTACGACGGGAAGACGCTGCGCTCGGTCGCCAAGGGGCAGGTGGACCTGGAGACCGAGGAGGAGAAGGAGAAGGCCGAGGCCGAGCGGCAGGAGTACGCCGAGCTGCTCACGTTCCTCGGCGGCGCGCTCGCCGACAGCGTCAAGGAGGTGCGCCTGTCGACCCGGCTGACCACGTCACCGGCCTGCGTGGTGGGCGACGCGCACGACATGACGCCGACGCTGGAGAAGATGTACCGGGCGATGGGCCAGGAGGTGCCGCAGGTCAAGCGGATCCTGGAGCTGAACCCCGCCCACCCGCTGGTCACCGGCCTGCGCAAGGCGCACGGCGAGGGCGGCGACACGGCCGCGCTGACCGAGACCGCCGAGCTGCTGTACGGCATGGCGCTGCTGGCCGAGGGCGGCGAGCTGGCCGACCCGGCCCGGTTCACCCGCATCCTCGCCGACCGCCTGGCCCGCGGCCTCTAGACGTAAGGAGGGGCCCCTTCTTGTCGCCTACGCGATAGGAGGGGCCCCCTTTTAACAGGTGGCGCTCAGGGGAGCGCGGGGTAGAGCGCGGCCACGCCGCCGGACAGTCCGGCCTGGACCCGCCGGGCGACGTCGTCGGCGAGGATCTCGTAGCTGTCGGACTCGATGCCGTCGGCCGCGAGCCGGGCGACGTCGGCCGGGTGCGCCTTCGGGCCGGGGACGGCGGCGGCCATCTCGGTGTCCATGTAGCCCACGTGCAGGCCGGCGACGCGGACACCACGGCCGGCCAGTTCCACGCGCAGGGCGTTCGTCATCGACCACTCGGCGGCCTTCGCCGCGCCGTACGCGCCGACGCCGGGGAAGGTGAACCAGGACAGCGCGGACAGGACGTTCAGGATCGTGCCGCCGCCGTTGGCCACGATCCGGGGCGCGAACGCCCGCACCACCGACAGTGTGCCGAGGTAGTGCGTCTCCAGCTCCAGCCGGATCTTTTCGAGGTCGCCGTCGAGCAGGTCGGTGCCGGTGCTCACGCCGGCGTTGTTGACGAGCAGCGTCACGTCACCGGCCCGCTCCGCGGCGGCGGCCACCGACGCGGGGTCGGTGATGTCGAGGCGTGCCGGGGTGACGCCGGGCAGGTCCACGGTGTCCGGGTTGCGCGCGCCGGCCCAGACGGTGGCGCCACGCGCGACGAGTTCGGCGGCCAGGTGCCGGCCGAAGCCGCGGTTGGCGCCGGTGACCAGGGCGGTGCTTCCAGCGATCTTCATGTCTCGCTCCGAGAGGTGGTGGGAAGGGAGGTCAGGCGGACAGCAGGCCCGGACCGGGCAGCACGGCGAGTTCACCGGGCGGTACGTCGTGCCCGGCGTCGCAGCGCAGCCGGGCGTGCACCGCCGCGCCGCACTCGTCGTGGGCCACCCGTACCGCCGGACCCGCCTCGTCGGCGGCGTACGTGTCGCCCCACTGCCGCAGCGCGACGAGCACCGGGATCAGGTCGCTGCCCTTCGCGGTGAGCACGTACTCGTCGCGGCTGCGCTGCCCGGGTTCGCGGTAGGGACGCCGGTCGAGCAGCCCGTCGGCGACGAGTTGCTTGAGGCGGGTGGCGGCCACGGGCTCGCTGACGCCGACCCGCCGGGCGAAGTCGTCGAAACGGCGGGTGCCGAACGACGCCTCCCGCAGCAGGAGCAGCGTGGTGCGGTTGCCGATCACCTCGAGCGCCCGGGCGATCGAGCAGTTGGCGGTGGACCAGGAGTCACGCTGCGCAAGGAGGTCCGTCATGGCGTCGACGGTACCCACTGACTTAGGAAAACAGAAGTCAGCTACCTCACAGCTGGCCGGGGAAGAAGCCGTGCCGGGCCAGCGGCTCGACGATCTGGTGCTCCTCGTACGACAGGTGCGACAGCAGCGTGTCGGTGAGCAGGTCCACCGCCTCCTGGAGCTGCGTGAAGTCGCCGGGCCGGCGGACCAGCTCGACGAGCGCCCGGTCGACGCTCTCCACCACCCCGTGGATCACCACGTGCTCCTCCTCGAGGCGGTCCAGCACCGCCGCCAGCCCGGCCTCGGAGCGGCGCAGGTGCGGGAAGATCGAGGCGTCCTCCAGCCCGTGGTGCTGGGTGACCATGGTGCAGTACGCCGCGCAGTACGCCCCGAGCGTCCAGTTGTTCTGCCGCATGGTCATCTCGTTCAGCGCGGCCCGCGCCCGGCCCGGCGAGACACTGCCCCGCTTGACCTGTTCCAGCAGGTCCCGCACCTGGGCCAGCTCCTGGCGCAGGTGGTCGTGCACGTCCACTAGGTGCTGCCCGGCGGCCTGTCCCCGGGCCGGGTAGGCGTGTCCGGCCGGCGGCTGCGGGGCGCTCGGGCGGGTGGACTCGTCCCACGGGCGGCGCGCGCTCAGGCGTACCCCCGGGTCGGGGGTGGGGGTGACGCCGAGCGTGCTCGGGAGGCCGGCGGCGGTCTGCTCGTCGGACGCCGCGCGGGTGCCGCCGGTGGGCGCGGCGCGCTCGGCCGCGACCAGCTCCCGGACCGCGGGCGCCACCTCCTGGCCGAAGATCTGGATCGCGCGCGGCTCGTCGCTGCCGAGGATGAACGTGGTGATGCCGTGCTCCAGCGTGAGCCCGGCCAGCTCCTCCACCCACTGCTCCGGTGGCCCGGCCAGGAAACCGGCCGACGAGCGGGCGAACGTGCCGGTCACGTTGAGCATGCGGCGGATCGCAGCCGGGTCGCGTCCGGCGGCCGCCGCGCCCTCGTCGACCAGCGCGTTGAGGGCGGGCAGCTCGTCGGGGCCCTTCGGCAGGTACGACAGCGACGGCAGCCAGCCGTCCGCGGCGCGGCCGACCAGGCGCAGCATGCGCGGCTTGTACGCGCCGACCCAGATGCCCACCGGGTGCGCGGGCGCCGGGCCACGCTTGGCGCCGACCACTCGGTAGTGCTCGCCGTCGACCCGGATCATGCCGCGACTGCCGGTGTCCCAGACCTCGCGGATCACCCGGATCGCCTCGTCGAGGGCCTCGACGGCCGCACCGGGGGACAGGCGCCGCCCGCCCGCCGCCTCGATCGCGTCCCAGAACGCGCCCGCGCCGAGCCCGAGCTCGACCCGGCCGCCGGTGAGCAGGTCCAGGCTGGCGACGCTGCGGGCCAGCACCACCGGCTGGCGCAACGGCAGGTTGAGGACGTTTCCGGCCAGACGGACGCGTTCGGTGGCGGCGCCCACGTAGGACATCAGCGTCCAGGTGTCCAGGAAGCCGGGCTGGTACGGGTGGTCCTGGAACGTGACCAGGTCCAGCCCGACCTGCTCGCAGAGGCGGGCGAGCGCCACCACCTGGTCGGGCTGCCCGGCGGCGGGGGTGATGAAGCCGCCGAAGGTCAGCTCGTGTCCGTGATCGGTCATCGGTCCCGCCTCCCGTGATCTTGTCCAGCCCTGCCACGGTAGCGCCACAGGTGGTAGCCCGGCCGGGTGAAGAGCATCACAAGAAGTGGACTATTGTCGCAAATCGCTCCTAGCGTCGGTTTCGTCCGCAGACGCGGACACCGCAGGCCGGAAACGCCAAATCCCGCCGCCGGCCCCGGTAACCGAACCTCGCGCGGGAGCGGGGGAACCACACGTTCCACGGTGCACCGTCACCTCGGGGTGAAGCCGCCACCGGCGGCCGGGCTCCTCGGCCCGAACCCGACAGCTCACCTCGTCGGCGTGGAGGAATCCACATGGCAACTGAATACTCGACCCGGGGTCGTCGTACCGCTCTCGCAGCGATGACGGCCGGCGTCGCCGTCGGCGCCGCGACCCTGTTCGGCCCGGCCGCTCCGGCCAGCGCGGGCGTCAACTGGGACGCGGTTGCGCGCTGCGAATCCGGCGGCAACTGGAAGATCAACACCGGTAACGGCTACTACGGCGGGCTCCAGTTCTCCCGCGCCACCTGGAACGGCTACGGCGGCCAGAAGTACGCCGCCCGCGCCGACCTGGCCAGCCGCTCCGAGCAGATCGCCGTCGCCGAGAAGGTGCTGCGCGGTCAGGGCATCGGCGCGTGGCCGGTCTGCGGCAAGAAGGGCGGCTCGGCGAGCGCGGCGACCCGGTCCGAGCGGGCCACCCCGAAGGCGGCGCCGAAGAAGGCGGCCGCGAAGAAGGCGGCCCCGAAACGGGCGACCACGCGCAAGGCCGCACCGGAACGCGCCGCGAGGCCGGAACGCGCCGCGACGACGGTGGCGCCGCAACCTGCGCCAGGCGCCGAGACGTACGTGGTGCGGCGCGGGGACACGCTGTCGGAGATCGCCGTGGCGCAGCGCGTCAACGGCGGCTGGCGTGCCCTGCACGAGCGCAACCGGGCCGTGGTCGGCGACGACCCCGGCCTGATCTTCCCCGGTCAGCGGCTGCGCCTGCGCTGACCGGCTCCGGACGCCCGGCCGGTTCGCCCGGCCGGGCGTTCGCCAGCCCGCGACACGCCGCGCCGCCGGTGTCCGGCCTGCTCGCGGCGCCGGGACGCCGACCATGACGGCCGCTGACCGCGATTCGTCGGAGCCGGTTGCTAGGGTCACGATGATCGGCTCAGACGTGAAGAAAGCGCGGAAATGACCAACGACCCGTTCTCGGCTGCCGCGAGCATCGACGAGCTGCTGACCCGCACGCAGCAGGCTCTCACGGCGATGCGCTCCCGGGCCTCGGCGCACGCCGACGGCGAGCCGGGCGACCTGCTGCGCGCCGAGGGCACGGCAGCCGGCGGCCGGGTCCGCGCGGTCGCCGTCCAGGGTGGCAGGCTGGATTCGGTGACGGTCGACCCGGAGCTGGCCGGCGAGCCCCTGGACGTCCTCTGCGGACATCTCGTCGCCGCCGCCAACGCCGCCCTGTCCGAGCTGGACGCCCAGGTCAGCGCGTCGGCGCGGGCCGACGCCGACGCGCTCGCCGCCCGGCTCGGCAGCATGGGTGACCAGGCGGAGCTGTTCGGCCGCGCGATGCACGAGGCCGCCGCCCGGATCCACCGCGACCGCGGCACCGCGTCCCGGGCCGGGCGCCCGGCCTGACCCCGGCCGCACGCGCCCCGGGCGCGGCGAGGCGCAGCACCGGCCCGGCACGTAGCCCCGGCCTGGGACGACGAGGCGGCCGGCCGCCGGGAGGACGACGACCGGCCGCGCTACGCCACGGTCAGCTCAGGGTGACCGCGGTGTCGTCGACGACGAAGGACGTCTGCAACGAGCTGTCCTCCACGCCGCTGAACGAGATGGTCGCCGTGGTGCCCGCGAGCGACGAGACGTCGAAGGACCGCTGCACGTAGCCGGTGGCCTTGTTCAGGTTGGAGTAGGTCGCCAGCGTGGTGCTGCCGGCCTTGACGGTGAGCTTGTCGTACGCGGTGCTGGTGGTCGACTCCGCGCTGTCGATGTGCAGCCAGAAGCTCAACGTCGCCCGGCATCCGGCCGGGATCGTCACCGACTGGCTCAACGTGTCGGTGTGCGACGAGCCGTACCCGTCCAGCCACGCCTTGTACGAGCCGCCGTGCGCGGCCTGGCCGCTGTCGGTGGTGATGACGCCGGACGAGGCGCTCCAGCTCACGTTGCCCGACTCGAAGCCGGGGTTGGCGAGCTTGTTGCCGGAGCAGCCGCCCGACGGCGGGGTGGTCGTGGTGCTCGGCGTGGGCGTCGGGGTGCCGCCGGCGCAGGTCGGCTCACCGGACTGGGCCGGCACGCTCACCGCGGCCCAGGCCGCCTTGACCGTGTTGAACTCGGTGCAGCTGCTCGGGTAGAGGTTCTTCGCCGCCTGCAGCGTCCACACGCGGTACTTCAGGTAGGACGAGGAGGACGTCTTCAGCAGCATCGCGTTGTACATGATCTTCATGGCCTTCTGGATGCCCAGGCCGGTCACGCTGCTGCTGTTGCAGGTCGAGCTGGACGGCTGCCCGTTGGTCGGGCTGCTGCCGTTGGCCAGCAGGTAGAACCAGTGGTTGCCCGGGCCGGCCGCGGCGTGCACCTCGGTCGACGGGATGCTGCTGGAGTAGCAGTTCGGGTCGCCGAGCGCCGACGGGTTGTACATGTTGCGGATCGGGCCGGAGCCGACCAGGTTGATCTTCTCGCCGACCAGGAAGTCCGGTGCGTCGTAGCTGGACGGCTCGTTGGCGAACCACTCGGTGGCCGCGCCGAACGTGTCCGCCACGAACTCCTGCGTACCGCCGCCGGAAATGCCGCCGGGGGTGGTGTCGTCGATGCCGTGACCGATCTCGTGCGCCACCACGTCCAGCGAGCCGATCCACTGGCCGGCGGTGTTCTTGCCGATCTGCACCTGGCTGCCGTCGTAGTAGGCGTTCTGGTCGTTGAGACCGACCCGGATCGGCCAGTAGCCGCCGTTGCCGTTGGCGCCGTTGCGGCCCAGCCACTGGGCGAGCATCTTGTGCTCGGTCTGCGCCGAGAACAACGCGTCCACGCAGCCGGTTTCCTTGTTGGTGGCGGTGCCGTTGCCCCACACGTCGTCGGAGCCGCTGAACGTGGTGTTGTTCGCCGAGTCCTGGCAGCTCAGGTTGGTGACGGTCGGGTCCTTCATGGTGTACGTGGAGCCCGACTGGGTGGTGTTGAGCGTGAGCGGGCTGGGCCCGTTCCAGGCGCCGGTGCCGGTGCCGCGGACGACGTGTTCCTGCGTGCGCAGGATCGCGCCGGTGCGGGCGTCGACGTCGACGGTGAGCCGGCTGGGGCCGTCCGCGCCGGTGCCGCGAACAGTGGTCTCCCAGGCCAGCGCCGGTGCGGCGCCGAGCGTGTAGACCACGAGCGTGGTGCCCTCGACGGCGCTGACCGTCTTGAGCTGGGCGCGCGCCGTCGTCGCGGCGGCGTTCCGGGTCAGCGCGGGCGTGGTGGCGAGGGCGCCGATGGGCCGCTGCTGGGCGACCGAGGCGTACTTCAGGTTGCCGGCCGCGTCCGTGGCGAGCACGAAGTCCCCGCCGACCACCGGCAGGCCCTTGTAGGTGCGCTCGTAGGGCACGTACTGGGTGCCCTCGGAGGAGATGACCGGCTTCTGGACGAACGCGTCGTCGGCGCCGGCCTGCAGGTAGGCGGGGCGGTTCGCGACCAGCGCGCGGGCCGAGTCGGCGGCGACCGCGCGGGCCTGGGCCGGGTCCGGGGCGGCGGGTCCGGGTGGCGCGGCCTGCACGGCTGCGGCGGTGCCGGCGGCGAGGATGCCGGCCGCGGCCGCGCCGGTGAGCGCGGCGAAGCGAGGTGTGAGTTTCACGGGGGTTTGCTCCTGTTCTACAGGCGCGCCGCACGGAGCCCGGTGGGGACGGGCGGCGCGGTGGTGCGAGGCAGGGTGACGGCCGGTCACCGGAGCTGCCGGCGTGGCTCCGGGTCGACAGATCGACCGTCGCGAGTCGCCGGGGGTCGGCTGCTCGCTGGTGCACAATCACACGCCGCCCGAGCCCGGAGCAATGGGTGACCTGGGCAACGGCTGACAGTCGGGCGCGTCGCCACGCGCGCCGATTCAGGCAACCATGATCTTCAATAGCCCCTGATCAGGGCGAACATCGCCGATGGTGGATGAAGTGCCGTGCAAATTGCGGACGTTGCCGCTGTGTGCGAATGGCGCGCATAGACGCGAGGCCGCCGGGCGGCGGTCGCACCACCGCCCGGCCGGGTCAGCGCGGGCCGCGGGTCCGCGTCGGCGACACGGTGGGCAGCGGTGGCAGCGACGGTGTCAGCGTCGGCCGTGAGCTCGGCCGCCCGGTCGGCTCCGGGCTCGGGCTCGACCGGGTCGGGCTCGGGCTCGGCGACTCCGACGGCGTGGGCGCGGCGGTGGTCGGCGGCGGCGCCGACCGGGTCGGCTCCGGGGTCTCGCCGGGGAACTTCGGCTCACCGAACCGGTGCTTGCCCGGGTCGAGCTTCATCGCCGCGGTGGCCCGGGTCATGAACTGCCGCCAGATCGGCGCGGCGCCGGTCGAGCCGTACACCTCGTAGCTGCCCCCCTTCGTCCGCAGCGGCTTGCCGTCGGTGGTGCCCAGCCAGACGGCCGAGGCGAGCGCGCCGGTCCAGCCGACCATCCAGGTGTGCACGTTCTGGGTGGTGCTCTGCCCGGCCTGCCAGGTGCCGGTCTTGCCCGCGGAGTCCCAGCCGTTGCCCAGCTCGGCGGCCCGGACCCGGCGCAGCGTCCAGTCCAGCTGGTCGATCGCCTCCCGGTCCAGCCCCAGGTCGGTGGTGCGCAGTTGCTCGGTCCACACCTCCTCGTCGTCCTTGCTCACCGACCGGACGAAGTGCGCGTCGGCGCGCTTGCCGCCGGCCGCGAACGTGGCCATGCCGTTCGCGTGGTCCTGCACGGTGATGCCGTACTGCCCGATCCCGACCTCGGTGGAGAACCGCTTCGCCACCTCGTCGGCCGGGTCGCTGCGCAGGTCGACGCGCTGCGGCCGGGGATTGCCCCGGACCGTCTCCCACATCGACTCCACGCCCGCCTGCCGGGCCATCTCGATCACCTTGTCGGTGCCGAGCTTCTCGGTCAGCTCGAAGTAGGTCACGTTCAGCGAGGCGACGGTGGCCTCCCAGAGCGCGCAGTCCGGCTGGCAGGGCGCGCGCTCGGCGTTGCGGATCGGCCCGGCCGCGCTGCCCCTGGTCCGCCCCGAGGCGGGGAACTCCTTGGTGTCCGGCGAGTCGAACCGCTGCTTCACCGAGATCCCGTCGCGGACGGCGGCGGCCAGGTCGTACACCTTGAACGACGACCCCGGCGGATGCTGGCCGAAGCCGCGGGTCTCACCGTTCTCGTCGTAGTACCAGCCCGCGTAGTCCGCGCCGGAGCCCTTGTCGCCGCCGTAGTAGCCGAGCACCCGGCCGGTGCCCGGCTCCACCGCGACCAGCGCCGCCTGCCAGTTGCGCGGCTGGCCGCGTACCGCCTGCGGCGCGGTGTCGCGGCGGATGTCCGCCGCCGCCTCGGCCGCGTCCTGGACCCGCTTGTCGATGGTGGTGACGATCCGGTAGCCGCCGTCGCGGATCACCTCGTCGGGCTTGCCGCGGAACGGGTCGGTCTCGCGCAGCTCGGCGAGCACGTGGTTGACGACCAGGCCGGTCGGCCGGTCCAGGTCGGAGCGTCCCGCGTCCTTGTCGATCGGCCGGACCGTGTCCGGGTACGCGAGGTCGGCTGCCTGCTGCGGCGTCAGGTAGCCGAGCTTGACCATGCCGTCGCGGATGTAGTTCCACCTGTCGATCGAGTTCTGCCGGGCCAGCGCGTTGCGGCGCGGGTCGTAGCCGGGCGTGCCCTCGGGGTCGGCCGGGTCCGCCTCCGGCTGCTTGACCATGGCGCAGAGCACCATCGCCTCGGCCTGGGTGAGCTGCCGCTCGGGCGGCGCGTCCCGGCGCACCGTCTTGCCGAAGTACGTCTGCGCGGCTGCCTCGATGCCGTACGCGCCCCGCCCGAACGGCACGGTGTTCAGGTAGAAACCGAGGATCTCCTCCTTCGAGTACGCGTCGTCGAGCTTCCACGCGATCACCGCCTCGCGCAGCTTGCGGGAGTAGGTGACCCCGCGCAGATCCGCGGCGATGCGCGCGTACTGCTGGGTGAGGGTGGACGCGCCCTGCCGCTGGCCGCCGCTCACGTTCGCCCAGGCGGCGCGCAGTACGCCCTTGAAGTCGATGCCGCGGTTGGTCCAGAACGTACGGTCCTCGGCGGCCACGATCGCCTGCTTCGCCGAGTCGTTCATCTGGTCGTACGGCACGATGGTGCGGTTCTGCGCGCCCAGCTTCGCCATCGGCGTGCGCCCGTCGGCGTAGTAGACGGTGGTGGACTCGGGCAGCTTCAGGTCGCTGGGCGTCGGCACGCTGTCGAAGTAGTAGCCGCCGGCCACCAGCCCGCAGCCGGCCAGCAGCGTGCAGACCGCGAGGACGACCAGCAGACGCCGCCGCTTGCGCCTGGGGCGCGCCGGCGGCGCGCCGCCCGGCCCCGCTGTGGATCCGCTGTTCCGCACGCGTTACCTCCGACTGCTCGGCTGAGTCGTGCCCGGCTCGCAGGCTAACCGAGCTGCGCCGACGGCACCGGCCGACGAACCCGGACGCGCGGGTCCGGGCCGGGGCGGACGGCTGCCGCCCCGGCCCGGGGCTCACCCGGTCAGTGCGCCGCCCGTCCGGCGGCCCGGTCGTCGTGCTCCCGGCGGGCGGCCCGGCGGGTCCGCCACCTGTCGCTGCCGCCCGCGTGGAACGGCGCCGACCGCCACAACGATCGCACCGGCGTGCCGTCCGGGGCGGCGAACGTCTCCCGTTCGGCGTAGCCGAGCCGCCGCAGCAGCTCCTCCTGCTCACCGGCGCACGGGTGCGCGTACGTGGGCAGGCTCAACGTGTCCATCCGGCGCTGCGCCGCGGACAGCGCCTCCGCCGCGCCGCCACGGGGCGCGGCCAGCAGCGCCAGGTTGTTGTGCGGTTCGGCCGGGCGCCGTGCCGCCAGTTCCGCACCGAGGCGGCGGAACCGGTCGCCGTCCGGCCCGGCGGCTCCGGCGAGACGGTCGGCGTACCGGTGGGGGGTGGGGATCGGGCGGTAGCGGTGGAACCAGACGGTGGCGGCGCTGCCGTCGGGCAGCAGGAACGCGTCGCCGAACAGCAGCGCGTGTTCGGTCCAGATCCGCGCCACGGCGGCGAGGACCGGCAGGCGGCGCGAGGTGTCGGGGACGAGCCAGGCGGCCAGCGCGGTGGGCGCGAGGGCCTCGGCGACCAGATCGGCGATCCGGCCGATGTCGCACCATCGGGCGCGGACGACGGGCAGGGCAGTGCTCATGAACGAACTCCTGTTTGTCCAGGCGTTGTCGGGTCGGTTGCGGGCGCCGGACGACAGTCGGCGGCGCCGCCGCGGCATGCGGCAGTCGGGCGGGACACGCCCGTGCTCCGGATCGGAGGTGGTGCCTGTGGAGTCCGCTCAGGCGGGTCTGGTGCCGGGGCGCGACGTGCGCGACGGCGGAAGCGGCTCGGCCGCCGGTCGGGCGTACCGGTGGGTCAGCGCGGGCAGCCGCCAGCGGTTCGCGTGCGCGTCGGCCGGCTCGCTGTGCACCGCGCCGCCGCCGTGGGTGACGCCGTCGAGCGGCAGCGGCAGGGCGGGCGCGGTCGTGACGTGCGCGGCCGGACCGACAGTCGCCGGTGCCCGGCTGCGTACGCTGTCGACCCACCGCGCGCCGACGACGGTGGGGGTGCGCGCCGCCGAGGCGGCGAGGACCGGTCCGCGGGGCGGCGTGTCGTGCGCACGCCCGGGTGCCGGTGCCGGTGCCGGCGTCGCGGCCGGGTCGGCCGGGACGACCGGGGTACCCGGATCGGCCGGGCCGGGCACGGGTTCGTCGGGTGCCGCAGGCGGGCCGGGTTCCGGCGGGTCGAGCAGATCGGTCACCGGGCTGAGCGGGTCGAGCACCGGATCCAGCGGGTCGAGCACCGGTTCCAGGCCCCGCCAGACCGGGCCGAGGATCGGGCGCAACGGCTCCACGACCGGGGACAGCAGGTCCGCCACCGGGTCGAGCACGCCCACCGTCACCGGGCCGGTGACCGGGCGCAGACCGTCGGCGACGGGCGCGAGCATGTGGTCCCGGACCGGGGTCACCACCGCCTCGACCACCCGGCCGGTGACCGGTGCCGCGCCGCCCGGTCGGCCCGGTGCCGGCTCGGCGGGCGCGGCCGGAACCGCGCCCGGCGCCGATGGTCCGGCCTTACCAGGCGCTGTCGGCTCGGCCTTTCCCGGCGCTGCCGGTTGGACCGGGCCCGGGGCCGGCGCGGAGACACCCGGCGTCGGCGAGGGCGCGCCGGAGTCGGGAACAGGCGCGGCGGGCGCCGTCGGCCCCGCCGTGGCGCCGCCGGACCCGGAAGGGGGCGCGCCGCCGTCGTCGGTTCCGGACATCGGCAGGCCGAGCGCCGTCCCGAGCGTGTGGGTGAGCACCCCGACCGTGGCGGTGAGCGGGCCGGACGGACGGTCGGCGGCGTGGGCGGCCGAGCCGGATGCGACCTCGTGGGCGCCCCAGACCACGGCCATGCCGCCGAGCAGCAGACCGAGGCGCAGCGTGTAGCGCGCCACCCACCCGGTCCGTCCCGACATCCCACACCTTTCGGACCCGCACCCGGCGGCACGGATCGACGCACCGCACTGTACCGAACGTGGCGGTCCGGGCACAGTACGCCGTCGATGCGAGTCGGGCGCGTCGCGCCGGGGCCGCAGGCGTGGGATCCGCGGCGTCCGGGTACCAGCCGGGCCATGGACACGCGCACGGCCGAACGCCCGGACACCGCCCCCGCCCCCGCCGCGCCTCCGGCCGGTGTGGTCGCCGTCGTCGCCCACCGCAAGAAGACGTTCGGCGGTGGGCTCGACGAACTGCGCTCCCGCCTCGTCGGCGCCGGGGTCGGCCGGCTGCTCTGGTACGAGGTGCCCAAGAGCCGCAAGGCCCCCAAGCGGGTCCGTGCGGCGCTGGACTCCGGCGCCGAGCTGGTGCTGGTGTGGGGCGGCGACGGCATGGTGCAGCGGTGCGCCGACGCCCTGGCCGGCAGCGGTGTGCCGATGGGGATCCTGCCCGCCGGGACCGCCAACCTGTTCGCGGTGAACCTGGGCATCCCGGTCGACCTGCCCGAGGCGGTACGCATCGCGTTGCACGGCCGCCGGCGCGAGCTGGACCTGGGCCGGATCAACGGCGAGCACTTCGCGGTGATGGCGGGCGCCGGGTTCGACGGCGACCTGATCCGTGACGCCGACCGGCAGCTCAAGGGCCGGTTCGGCCGGATCGCGTACGTCTGGACCGGGCTGCGGCACGTACGCGGCGAGTGCGTACGGACCCGGATCCGGGTCGACGGCGCCGACTGGTTCGACGACGAGGCGAGCTGCGTGCTGTTCGGCAACGTCGGCACCATCACCGGCGGCATCCCGGCCTTCGACGACGCCCGCCCCGACGACGGGGCCCTCGAAGTCGGCGTGTCCACCGCCAGCGGCGCCGTGGACTGGGCGCGCACGCTGGGCCGGATGGCCGCCGGGCGCTCCGAGGAGTCGCCGTTCGTGCGGATCACCCGGGGCCGCAAGATCAGGGTTCGGTTCGACGCGCCGAAGACGTACGAGCTGGACGGCGGCGCCCGGGGCAAGGCGAAACGGCTCAAGGTCAAGGTCGTCCCGGGCGCGCTGACCGTGTGCTGTCCGGACCCGGCGGACTGACCGCGCCCGGGCCGGGGCAGGATGCCGGAATGCGCGACGACATCCGCGACTACCTGGCCGAAGTGCTCCGCCGCTCCCGGGACGTGCTCGGTGACGACCTGGTCGGCGCGTACGCCGCCGGGTCGGTCGGGCTGGGCGCGTACCAGCCGGGCCGCAGCGACGTGGACGTGGCGCTGGTGGCCGCCGGGCCGATGCCGGAGCCGGACAAGCGCCTGCTCGTGGACCGGCTGCGGCACGGGTCGCTGCCCTGCCCGGCACGCGGCCTGGAACTCGTCGTCTACCGACGAGACGTCGCGGCTTCCGGCACCGCGGAGCCGGGCTTCGAGGTCGAGCTGAACACGGGCGCGACCATGCCGTTCCGCGCCACCTACGACCCGGCGGACCGGCCCGCCGCCGACGGGCGGTTCTGGTACGCGCTGGACCGCAGCATCCTGCGCCAGTCCGGCCTGGCGCTGCTCGGCCCGCCCGCCGCCGACGTGTTCGCCGACCCGTCCCCGCAGGCGCTGCGGACGCTGCTGGCCGACGCGCTGCGCTGGTGGCTGGCGCTGCCCACGCCACCCGGCGACGCACCGGCCCCCGGCGCGGAGGACGCGGTGCTCGGGGCCTGCCGGACGCTGGTGCGCTGGCGCGACGGCGTGTGGCTGGGCAAGGTCGACGCGGGTCTGCGGGTCGCCGCCGACGACCCGGACGCCGCGCTGATCCGGACCTCGATCGAGGCCCGCTGGGGCGGTACGCCGCCGTCCGGCCCGGCTGCCCGCGCGTTCCAGCGGCGGGTGCTGGAGCGGATCACCGCGCGGTGAGCGCCGCCGTGCGTGACTACTGTGAGCCGGGGGAGGTGCGGTGATCATGACGGAGCTGAGCGCGTCCGCGCGGGCCGGGCTGGAGGCGGTGGTGCCCGGCGGCGTGGCGACCCGGGCCGCGGACCGGCTGCGGATGGCCCACGACGCCTCGCACTACCTGCTGCACCCCGGCGCGGTGATCACCCCGGCCGACGCCGGTCAGGTCGCCGCGCTGCTGGCGTACGGCGCCCGCACCGGCACCCCGCTGACGTTCCGCTCCGGCGGCACCAGCCTCAGCGGCCAGGCGGTCACCGACCGGCTGCTGGTCGACGTGCGGCGGCACTTCCGCGACCTGAGCGTGCTCGACGACGGGCGGCGGGTGCGGGTGCAGCCGGGAGTGGTGCTGCGGCAGGTGAACGCGCGCCTGGCGCCGTACGGCCGCAAGCTCGGCCCCGACCCGGCCAGCGAGTCCGCGTGCACGGTCGGCGGCGTGGTCGCCAACAACTCCAGCGGCATGACCTGCGGCACCGAGTTCAACACGTACCGGACGCTGGAGTCGCTGGTCCTCGCGCTGCCCAGCGGCACCGTGCTGGACACCGGCGCCCCGGACGCCGACGCCCGGCTGCGCGCCGCCGAACCGGCCCTGCACGCCGGGCTGCTGCGGCTGCGCGACCGGGTACGCGGCAACCCCGACTCGGTGCGCCGCATCCGCGCCCAGTACGCCATGAAGAACACCATGGGGTACGGCGTGAACGCGTTCCTCGACCACGACGACCCGGCCGACCTGCTCACCCGGCTCGTGGTGGGCAGCGAGGGCACGCTCGCGTTCGTCGCCTCGGCGACGTTCCGGACCGTACCCGTGCACCGGCACGCCGCGACGGGCCTGCTGGTCTTCGACTCCCTGGGCGCGGCGATGGCCGCCATGCCGGCGCTGGTGGCCGCCGGGCCGGCGGCGGTCGAGCTGCTGGATGCCGCCGCCCTGCGGGTGGCCCAGCGCGACCCGAAGGCGGACGCCGCGCTGCGCGGCCTGGCCGTGCGCGGGCACGCGGCGCTGCTCGCCGAGTGGCAGGAGTCCGACCCGGCGGCGCTCGCCGACCGGGTCGCCGGCGCCGAACCGGTGCTCGCCGGCCTGCCGTTGAGCGCCCCGGCCCGGCTCAGCGGCGAGTCCGCCGCCCGCGCCGCGCTGTGGCACATCCGCAAGGGCCTGTACGCGGCGGTCGCGGGCGCCCGCCCGTCCGGCACCACGGCGCTGCTGGAGGACATCGCCGTGCCGGTCGAGGCGCTCGCCGGCACCTGCGCGTCGCTGGCCGAGCTGTTCGAGCGGCACCGGTACGCCGACAGCGTCATCTTCGGCCACGCGAAGGACGGCAACCTGCACTTCATGCTCAACGAGCGGTTCGACGGGGGTGAGGCCCCGGCGCGCTACGCCGACTTCACCGAGGAGATGGTCGACCTGGTGCTCGGCCACGGCGGCACGCTAAAGGCCGAGCACGGGACCGGCCGGGTGATGGCCCCGTACGTGCGCCGTCAGTTCGGTGACGAGCTGTACGAGGTGATGCGCGAGCTGAAGACGCTCTGCGACCCCGACGGCGTGCTGAATCCTGGTGTGCTGCTCAGCGACGACCCGGAGATCCACATGCGGCACCTCAAGACCGTGCCGGCGGTGGAGGAGGAGGTGGACCGCTGCGTCGAGTGCGGCTACTGCGAGCCGGTCTGCCCCAGCCGCGACCTCACCACCACGCCTCGGCAGCGCATCGTGCTGCGCCGGGAGATCGCCGCCGCGCGGGCCGCCGGCGACACCGCGCTGGCCCGGGAACTGACCGACGCCTACGACTACGACGCGGTGCAGACCTGCGCCGTCGACGGCATGTGCGCCACCGCCTGCCCGGTGCTGATCAACACCGGTGACCTCGTCAAGCGGCTGCGCGCGCAGGAGCACGGCCGGGCGGCGGGGACCGCCTGGCGCGGCGCGGCCCGCCGCTGGGGCGCCACCACCCGGGGCATGGCCCGTGGGCTCGACCTGGCCGGGGCGCTGCCGCCCGCGCTGCCCGAGGCCGCCACCCGGGCCGCCCGCGCGGTGCTCGGCGCGGACCGGGTACCGCGGTGGCAACGGGACCTGCCGCGCGGCGGCACCCCCCGCCGCCCGCACCGGGCCGACGACCCGGACGCGGTGTTCGTCCCGTCCTGCCTGGGCACCCTGTTCGCTCCGGAGCGGGGCGGCACCGGCGTGGCAGCCGCGCTGCTCACGCTCGCCGAGCGGGCCGGCGTACGCCTGCTCGTGCCGGACGGCATCGGCGACCTGTGCTGCGGCACCCCCTGGTCGTCGAAGGGCCTCACCGAGGGCTACCGGGCGGTGCGCGACCGCGTCCCGCCGGTGCTGCGCGCGGCCAGCCGCGACGGCGCGCTGCCGGTGGTCAGCGACGCCGCGTCCTGCACCGAGGGTTTCGAGCGGCTGCTCGACGGCGCCGGCGACGTGCGGGTCGTGGACGCGGTGGCGTACACCGCCGGCACGCTGCTGCCCCGCCTGACCGTGCGCCGCCGGATCGGTTCGCTCGCGCTGCACCCGACCTGCTCGTCGGTCCGGCTCGGCCTGGACGACGCGCTGCTCACCGTGGCCCGCGCGGTCGCCGACGAGGTGGTGGTCCCGGAGGGCTGGCAGTGCTGCGGCTTCGCCGGTGACCGAGGGCTGCTGCATCCGGAGCTGACCGCGTCGGCCACCCGGGCCGAGGCCGCCGCCGTCACGGCCCGGCCCTTCGACGGGTACGCCTCGGTGAACCGCACCTGCGAGATCGGGCTGGCGCGGGCCACCGGGCAGCCGTACCGGCACCTGCTGGAGCTGCTGGCCGAGGTGACCTCGTGATGCGCAGCTGGCGATTCGCGGCGCTGATGCTGGTCGTCGGCGTGGCGGTGGCCGCCGGCCAGGACACGCCGGTGTCGGCGACGGCGGGGTTCCTGGCGTTCGCCGCGCTGGCGGCCGTCTTCTCGCCGCTGGCGTTCCCCCGGTCGCTGACCGCTGCGCAGGCGCGTCGGCGCAGCGCTGACGACGGCCGGCCGGTGATCTACTGGCGGCCCGGCTGCACGTACTGCCTGCGGCTGCGTCTCCGGCTGGGCGGGCGGGCCCGGCGCGCGTACTGGGTGGACATCTGGCGCGACCCGGAGGCCGCCGCCGCCGTCCGGGTGGTGACCGGCGGCGACGAGACGGTCCCCACCGTGGTGCTGCCGGACCGGGCGGTGGTCAATCCCGACCCGGCGTGGCTGCGGGCGCGGCTCGGCGCCTGAGCGGGCGAACCCCGGCACGGGCGGCCCGACGGGCATACCGTGCGAAGAGGGCGTCGCGGACGGCGCCCCGGACGACCTGGCCGAGACCGGGCGGCGGGTGACGCCCGCTGGTCGGCGCACCAGGCGGATCAGCGCGACCTCGGCGCGGTACGCGCGCGGGGCTGCCGGTGCCGCCGGTCGTGGCTAAGCTCGGCCGATGCATCGATCGCGGTTGTATGCCCTCATCATCGACGCGCCGCGGGACGAGGCGGGGGAAGCGGCCGCGTTCTGGTCCGCCGCGCTCGGCGCGGACCTGCGCACCGATCCGGCCGAACCGGAGTTCGCCGGCCTGGCCGACGTGGTGCCGGGGCTGGTCACCGCCGTGCAGTCGGTCGGCGACGCGCCCCGCTACCACCTCGACATCGAGACCGACGACGTGGCCGCCGAGGTGGAGCGGCTGTGCGGGCTGGGCGCCACGCCGGTGTCCCGCTGGCTCGACTGCCACGTGCTGCGGGCGCCGGGCGGGCACCTGCTGTGCGTGATTCCGGTGGCGAGCGACAGCGAGTTGTTCGAGACCACCGCCACCCGCTGGCCGTGACCCGGCGCCCCGGCGGTGAGCCGGGGCGCCGGTGCCACGGGGTCAGGAGCCGTACGGCAGCGTGACCGTCGAGCTGTTGCCGACGCCGAGGATTGTGGGCGCGCCGCCGATGGCGTTCCACACCTCGACGCGTACCGTGCCGCCGGCCAGGTTGCCCAGCGTGCCGGTGGACGAGAGCAGACCCTGCGTCTGCCGGTAGCGCTCCGCACCCGGGACCGGATCGGTGGCGAAGTACCTGTAGGTCTCCACCCGCTCGACGCTGCCGTTGCCGGTCAGGTCGTAGGAGACCCGGATCTGGACGCCGTTGCCGACCGCGGTGCCCGCGTCGACGGCCAGGTCGAAGGCGGTCGCCCCGCCGGTGTACGTGCCGGTCAGCCCGGTGGCGGTGAACACCTGCGGGTTGGTGGGCGTGCCGTCGGAGTTGCCGGTCGCCGCCGCCACGTTCACCGTGCCGGAGGTGCCGGCGGTGCCGTCCAGGCCGCCGCCGGACCGTAGGTACCGGACCGGCTTCAGCGGGCTGCCCGTACCCGTCGGGCTGGGGCTCGCGGAGGTCGGCGTCGGGCTCGCGGTGGTCGGGGTGGGGCTGGGCCCCGACGTCGACGGGCTGCCGGTCGGCACGGCTCCGCCGCCGGTGGCGTTGCCGCCGCTCCACGTGTACGCCCCGGACGTGGCGGTCTTCCCGGCCGGCACGGCGAGCGTGACGCCGGTGGAGAACGTGACGGTCAGCGGCCGGGCGGTGATGTTCGACGCCACGTAGGTGCGGACGCCGTTCTTGACGAACACCTTCGCCAGCGGGTGGTTCGCCGTCACCGTGGTGTCCACGGTGCCGAGCGCGGCCAGGTTGCGGATCCAGTGGAACGTGTGCGCCTTGCTCTCACCTTCCTCGCTGGTGAACCCGCTGTTGGCGCGGAAGTTGCGCAGCGCCTGCTCGCCGTCGCCGAGGGCCAGGAACTCCCAGATGACGTCCTGCCACACCGTCGGCGGGCCGCCCTTGTTGGTGACCAGCTCGGCGTAGTTGGCCTTGACGTACTCGGGGAAGTCGCCCAGGTAGAGGTGCCCGCCGGTGATCGGCAGCATGTTGATGCCCTGGATCATCTCCGGCGCCGCGGAGAACCAGGTGGAGTACGACCCGCCGTCGCCCCACACCATGCCGACCGTCTTGTGCCCGAACGCGGACGGGAAGTTCTGGTCGTACACGTCGAACCAGTACTCGGAGATGGCCGCGGACTGCGTGGTCCACAGGTAGACCCCGGCGTCACGGACGGCGGTGTCGCCGGTGGCCTGACCCCACTGGATCAGCGCGTTGGCGAAGTTCATCCCCTCCGACGAGGACTCCTGGTTGTTGCCGGCGAAGAACGGCGCCAGGCCGGAGGCCCAGTCGTGGCCGGCGTAGATGTCGAAGTCCCGCAGGTAGGGGAAGCGGCTGTCGGCGCGGTCGTAGTTGTTGGCGTCCCGGATGAGCAGGTCGACCATGCCGCCGTAGCGGCTGTCGTCGGCCCACCCCGGGTCGAACTTGGCGAGCGTGGCGGCGGCGGCGATGAAGTAGCCGTAGTGGAAGTGGTGGTCGTTGAGGTCCTCGTCGGAGCCGTACGAGGCGGGGTAGCCGATCAGCGTGCCCCAGTTGCGGTCGTAGTAGAACAGCTGGCCGGTCTCGCCGGAGCCGGCGGTGAGCCAGTTCGTCAGCCGGTTCTTCATGGCGGTCAGCGCCGCGTCGCGGACCGAGGTCTGCCCGAGCTGGTCGGCGATCTCGGCGATCCGGGCCGCCCGGCCGAGTCCCTTGCCGGCCCAGTACGTGTCCGGGCCGCTGACACCCTCCGGGTTGCCCTGCTCGGCGTTCAGGTAGCCGGTGACTGTGGACAGGTCCGCGCCGCTGGAGTCGCCCACGGCGGGCACCTCCGGCAGCACGCCGGTGAAGCGCATCGTGGTGGTGAACGACGGCACGCCGGTGAGCACCCGCATGGCGCCGCGCGCCGAGACGTAGGTCTGGCTGATCGGGGTGGCGCCGGTGAGGCTGCGCCACTGGTGCGGGTAGAGCGCCACGACCGTCTTCGTCTCGCTGCCCTCCCGAGGGGTGGTGGTGAACGCGTACGTGGTGCGCACCGTGCCGGCGGACGGGTCGTAGGCGTAGCTCATCCGGGTGCCGGTGACGTGGGCGTGGGCGTACCGGCCGAAGGTGTCGGCGAGGGCGGCCCGGTCTCCGCCGCCGGGCAGCACCGCGACCGAGAAGTACCCCTTGCCGGCCAGCGTGGAGCTGATGCCGGTGCCGTTGACGGTCCAGGTCGCGCCGCTCGGGGCGTACGCGACGTAGTCGTGGCCGCGAACGGTGAAGCCGATGGTGGCGCCGGAGTTGCGCCAGACGGTGGGCGTCCCGGCGGCGGTGAGCTGCGCGGTGCCGCCGCTGACCGTGTAGTAGCTGATCGGCAGCCCGTGGCCGATGGTGGCGCGCATGGTGCGGCTGCCGTCGCTCCAGTCCGCGGTGACGGTCCAGTCGCTCCACCCGGCGGCCTTCACGACCGGCGCGGACAGCCCGGGCATCCCGACGCGGACGTCCTCGGTGTACGGGTAGTGGAACTCGCCGACGCCGGTCGCGGTGCCGCTGATCGCGGGCGTGGTGGTGTACGACAGCCCGAGCCCGTTGGTCTCGGCCTTGGCCGCCAGCGGGTGCGCGTGCAGCACCTCGCTGCCGGTGCAGTTGTTGCGCTTCCAGATCAGCGAGGACCACCAGTCGTTCGTGGGGATCGCGCCGGCCGGCGCGTCGGCGGTGGTGAAGGTCCTCGGGTTGGTGCTGATCGCGCCGCAGCCCTTCGGCAGCAGGGCCCCGGCGGGGCGGGTCTCGGTGTAGCTGCCCGCGCCGACGGCGCCGGCGGTGGCGGTGCCGCCACCGCCGACCACGACGCCGAGCAGGCCGGCGGCGAGCACGGAGGCGGCGACGAGGGCGGTCGCCCGCAGCCCGCGACGGCGGGCCGGGGACGGGACGGGCGGGGGTACGGGGTCGGGGGAGAAGTCCCGCAGGAGGGTCATGGAGGTCCCCTTCACGAGGAGAAGGCGAGGTACGGGGGTGGTGTTCCGACGTCGTGAGAGCGCTCTCTTGAGAAGGGACATTAAGGTTCGGGTTACGGATCCGTCAATGTCTTGTTACGAGGGAGAGCGCTCTCCCGCGCCTACCGCGGGCTCTCCGGTCACCCCGCGAAGCCCGCTGACCAGCCACGACGGCACGCTTGAAGCGCCGCCCCCGGCCGAGACGGGCGGGGGCGGCGCTTCAAGCGTGCGCCTACGGTGAGTCAGGCGGCGGTGGCGGCGAGGCTCCGCGCGCCGGTCCGCGCCGTGCCCGTGCCCGGCTCACCGGTCTGACCGGCGCCCGGCTGCCCGGCGACGACCGGCCGCGGCGAGGTGGACTGCGGCGAGGTGGCCGGCTGCCCGGGCGCGGCGGGCTGCCGCGGCTTGCGAGCCGCGCCCAGCCCCGCCTGCGCGTTGTTCCAGGCCGCGCACGGCCACGCCGCCCCGGCGCAGCTCGGGCTGGCGCAGACGCGCTCGGCGTCCGGCTGGTGCGCGTCGGCCACCGCGGCGGCCAGGTCCCACAGCAGCGGATCGGTCACCTCCGCGGGGCGGTCGGCGACGCGGTCTGTGCTGGCTTCGGACATGATTCGGTCCCCCTGTCGTGAACGGCCCCCACCTGTTTCCGGAAACCGCCCCGGCCAAACCTGCGTGCGGCCGGGCGCGGACATAGGCTGGCCGGCGTGGCGAGGTACTACGACCTGCATCCGGACAACCCCCAGCCCCGCGTGATCCGGCAGGTGGTGGACCTGCTGCGCGCCGACGGGGTGATCGCCTACCCGACCGACTCCTGCTACGCGCTCGGCTGCCGGATCGGCAACCGCGACGGCGTGGAGCGGATCCGGGAGATCCGGCGGCTCGACGACCGGCATCCGTTCACGCTGATGTGCGCCGACTTCGCTCAGCTCGGCCAGTTCGTCAAGCTCAGCAACGCGGTCTTCCGCCAGGTCAAGTCCGTCATCCCGGGCAGCTACACGTTCCTGCTGCCGGCCACCGCCGAGGTGCCGCGCCGGTTGCAGGACCCGCGGCGGCGGGTGGTCGGGGCGCGGGTGCCGAGGCACACGGTGACCCAGGCGCTGTTGGCCGAGCTGGGTGAGCCGCTGCTGTCCAGCACGCTGCTGCTGCCCGGCGAGGACGAGCCGATGACCCAGGGCTGGGAGATCAAGGAGCGGCTCGACCACCTGATCGACGCCGTGGTCGACGCCGGTGACTGCGGGCTGGAACCGACCACCGTGGTCGACCTGTCCGGCGACGAGCCGGAGATCCTGCGCCGTGGCGCCGGCGACCCGGCCCGCTTCGAGTAGCGATCACCGATTCCGCCCCGCCGGGCCGCCGCCGTAGGGCACGGTGGGGACGGCGGACGGTGACGGGGGTACGGCGTGGAAGCACTCCTGCTGATCACGGTGCTGGGCGCCACCGTGCTCGTCGGGACCACCATCGGCGGCCGGTACAGCGTCGCGCCGCCGGTCCTGCTGATCGCGATGGGCGCGCTGATCGGCCTGCTGCCGCCGTTCGACAACCTGATCCTCGAACCCGAGGTCGTGCTGGTGCTGTTCCTCCCGGCGATTCTCTACCGGGAGAGCCTGGTCATCAGCCTGCGCGAGATCCGGGCCAACCTGGTCGTGATCGTCGGCCTCGCCGTCGTGCTGGTGATCGTCACGATGGCGGCTGTCGCGTTCACCGCGCAGGCGCTCGGTGTGGCGGCGGCCTCCGCCTGGGTGCTCGGCGCGGTCCTGGCGCCCACCGACGCCGCCGCCGTGGCCGGCCTGGCCAAACGGATGCCGCGCGGCATCCTCACGACGCTGCGCGCGGAGAGCCTGGTCAACGACGGTACGGCGCTCGTGCTCTTCGCCGTGGCGGCGGGCGTGGTCGCGGGCGGGACGGTGCCCGGGCCGCTGCTGCTCACCGGCGAGTTCGTCGGCAAGTCGGCCGGCGGGGTGGCCGCGGGCCTGCTCGTCGGCGCGGTCGTGGTGCTGATCCGCAAGCACGTGGACGACCCGATGCGCGAGGGCGGGCTGAGCATCCTCACCCCGTTCGTCGCGTTCCTGCTCGCCGACGCGGTGCACGCCAGCGGCGTGCTGGCGGTCGTCGTGTCCGGGCTGGTGCTGTCCTACGCCGCGCCCCGGGTGATCCGGGCCCGCTCCCGGGTCACCGCGTTCGCGTTCTGGGACCTGTCCACCTTCATGGTCAACGGCGGCCTCTTCGTGCTGCTCGGTACGCAGGTGCCCCGCTCGCTGCGCGGCATCACCAGCCACTCGCCGACCGCTTCGCTCGGCATCGCGGTGCTCGTCGCGGCGGTCGTGGTGGCCATCCGGCTGGTGTGGGTGCACCTGTCGGTGTCGGTGCTGCAACGGGTGGACCGCCGCGAGTCGAGCCGGGCGCGGCACTTCGACTTCCGGATGCGTACCGCGGTGGGCTGGGCCGGGTTCCGCGGCGCCGTATCGCTCGCCGCGGCGCTCGCCGTGCCGGTCACCATGCACGACGGCACCCCGGTGCGCGAACGCGACCTGATCATCTTCGTCACCGTCGTGGTGATCGTGCTGATCATGCTGGTGCAGGGCACGACGCTGCCGGCCGTCGTGGGCTGGGCCGGCCTGAACGGCGACCGGGAACGCGACGACGAGGTGCGCTGGGCTCGGATCCGGGCCACCGAGGCCGCCCTGGAGGCGCTGCCCCGGGCCGCCAGCGACGTGGGCGCCACCCAGGACACGGTGGACCGGCTGCGCGCCGACTACGAGGACCACCTGGCCGCCGCCCGCGACCCGGGCGGCGAGGAGGCGGAGGGGGAGCGGGAGATGGCCCGCCGGCTGCGGTTGCGGGTGCTGGACCACAAGCGGCAGGAGATCACCCGGCTGCGCAACACCAGGCAGATCGACGACACGGTGCTGCGGCAGCTCCAGGCGGCCATCGACATCGAGGAGATCCGCCTGCTCGGGCCGGAGATGGAGGAGTGAGCCGCTGCCGCCCGCGCCGGTGGGCCGGCGCGGGCGGCAGCCGGGTCAGCGCGGGTCGACAGCGACCACGGTGTACGGGGTGGTCGGCGTCGGCGGGGTGGTGAACCGGCCGTTCGGCAGGTAGAGCCGGCCGAGCGCGGCGGCGACGGTGGTCGGCACGTCGAAGCCCGGATCGGTGATGACCCGGCGCAGCGTGCCGGTGGTGCCGGAGCGGTTCAGATCGACCACGGCGACCTGGTTGAGGAAATTCTGCACCACGTACAGCGTGCGGCCGAGCAGCAGCAGGCCGTCGCCGTTGAGGAACGTGGCGCCCGGCACGTCGACGGCGGTGGTGACACCGGTGGCCGGGTCCACCCGGAACAGGGTGCCGGTGTTCGACTGCACGACGATCAGCGCCCGCCCGTCCGGGGTGGGCGCGATGCCGTTGAGGTTGACGCCGGTGCCGGTCTGCTGGAAGTCGCCGGTCAGTGGCAGCGTGGTGAACCCGTCGGCGGGCGGCAGCGTGCCGCCGCGTCCCAGCGGCAGGCGGTAGAGCACCGGCCGGTTCGAGTCGGTGAACCAGGCGGCGTCGCGGGTGAGCGTGACATCGTTGACGAACGTCGGCGCCTCGGTGAACCGGTAGCTCGCGAGCACAGCGCCGGTGCGGGTGTCGATGACCCGGGCGTCCCCGGCGGTGCCGCCGGCGACGAAGAGCCGGCCCCGCGGGTCGACCTTCAGGCCGAGCGAGGGGGTGCCGGTGGCGGGGCTGACCTGCTTGCCCGCTCCGGTGATCAGGTCGGCGCGGTAGATCTCGCCGGTGGCCCGCGACCCGAACCAGGCGTACCGGCCGGCGGCGGCGACGCCCTCCGGCTGGAAGCCGTCCGGCAGTGCGATGACGCTCGGGCGGCGGTCGTGGGCGGCGGCGGACGCCGGGGCGGCGGTGGTGACGAGGGTGGCGGTCAGGGCGACGCCGAGGGCGGTCCTGATGCGTCGGTTCACTGTGGTCCTTCCGGCGATGGCGGTGGGACAGGACCCACCCCACTGTACGGTCGCGGGCCGGTGTCCGCCCGGGACGCGACCCGGCACGGTGCTCCCGTGCCGGGTCGCGCCGACGGTCAGCCCGCCGCGCAGGTCGGCGTGCCGGAGGGCGCGGTACCCGTGCCCTGGAACCCGAACTCGGTGGTGCCACCGGCACCGACCTGGCGGTTGTAGTCGACGTTGCGGAAGGTCACCGCACCGCTGGTGCCGCTGGCCTGGGCGCTCCAGGTGTTCGTGACCGCCGAGCCCGACGGCACGGTGAGCGACACGGCCCACCCGTTGAGCCCGCTGGAGCCCGCGGTGATCCGCACGTTGGTGACGAAGCCGCCCGGCCACTGGTTGGTGGTGAATGTCGCGGTGCATGCGCCGGTCGGCGGGGGAGTCGTCGGCGGCTCGCTGGTCGGCGGCGTGCTGGTCGGCGGCGTCGACGTGGGCGGGGTGCTGGTCGGCGGCGCGGTCGTGGGCGGCGGGGTGCCGCCCTCGTTGAGCGCGTTCAGCACGGCCGTGTACGCCTGCTTCTTGTTGCCGCTGCCGTCGAACAGCAGCGGGGTGCCGCTGGCCCGCCAGGAGTCGGTGTCGCGGATGCCCCAGACCGTGATGCCGTTGCAGCGCGGCACGGCCAGGCAGTCCCGGGTCACGTTGCCGTACGTGGTGGCCTGGCTGCTGCCGGAGCCCTCGATGTCCAGCTCGGTGATCTGTACGTCGACGCCGAGCGCCGCGAAGTTCTGCAGCGTGGTGCGGTAGTTGCTCGGGTACGGTGACCCGCTGTTGAAGTGCGACTGGAGACCGACGCAGTCGATCGGCACGCCGCGGGACTTGAAGTCCCGCACCATGTTGTAGACGGCCTGGGTCTTGGCCCAGTTCCAGTTGTCGGTGTTGTAGTCGTTGTAGCAGAGCTTGGCGCCGGGGTCGGCGGCGCGGGCGGCACGGAACGCGGCCTCGATCCAGTCGTTGCCGGTCTGCTGGAGGTTCGAGTTGCGGCGGGCGCCGTTGTTGCCGTCGTCGAACGCCTCGTTCACCACGTCCCAGGAGTGGATCTTGCCTCGGTAGTGGGTGGCGACCTGGGTGACGTGGTTGATCATCGCGTCGCGCAGCGCGCTGCCGGACAGGCTTCCCGTCCACCCCGGCTGCTGCTGGTGCCAGAGCAGCGCGTGGCCGCGTACCCGCATGCCGTTGGCCTGGGCGTGCGCGACGAGCCGGTCGCCGGCGCTGAAGTTGAACTGGTTCCGGGACGGCTCGGTGGCGTCCCACTTCATCTCGTTCTCGGCGGTGACCATGTTGAACTCGCGGTTGAGGATGCCGACGTACGTGCTGTCGGACAACTTGTTCACCGCCACCGCCGTGCCGAAGTACCGGCCCTGCTCCGCCGCCGACGCGCCGAGCGTCGTGCCGGCGCTGGCACTTGTCGCCATCGCTATCGTGGCGGCGGCCACCGCGGCCCCCGCCACCATCGCGACCACAGCGGTCCGCGGGCGTGACCGGGCTGCCGCGCTCCCGCTGCCGCGGGCGAGCACCTTGTCCATCTGAAACGCCTCTCTAGCCTGTCAATGGGATCGGCTCGCCTCGGCCACCGCCCGCCACGACGTCGGCTCCGCGCGGCCGCCCGGTGGCCGCGCCAGGTGGGGGAGGACTCCCCGGCACATCGTGAGTGGATCGAAGCGAATCTCTGCCCGGAGCCTACCGGAAGTGTTCCGAAAACTTAATCACCTCGATATGTCGACATGGGGGCACGCGGCGGCCGGTCCAGGGGCGGAAGCCGAGGGCGGGCAGGGGGACGGGCGCGCGCGTACCGCCCGTCGCGACTCCGGAAGTTTCGGGAATCGCCGGTTCTGCCGGTTGAGTCGATCGCGCCCGCGGACCGATGCTTGCCGAATCGACCGTAGACGATGGAGGAGGTCCTGGAGGATGCGCCGGTCCGCGCTCGTCGTACTCGTCCTCGCCGCCCTGCTCGCCGGCACCCCGGGGGTCGCCCGGGCCGGCGTCGCCGGACCGCCGCCCGCGCCCGCCGCCCTGGCCGGGCTTCGCACGCCCGGCACCGCCTGGGGCCACGACCCGGCCACCGGCCGGCTCACCGTCACCGCCGACGACACGGTACGCGGGCGCGAGCTGGCCGCGCTGCGACGCACCGCCGACGGGGCCGGCGCGGTGCTGCGCCACGAACCCGGGCGGCTGCGCACGCTGATTGCCGGCGGTCAGGCGATCTACGGCGGCGGCGGGCGCTGCTCGCTGGGCGCGAACGTGCGCAGCGGCACCACCTGGTACTTCGTCACCGCCGGGCACTGCACCCGCCTGGCCGCCACCTGGTACGCCGACAGCGCCCGCACCACCGTGCTGGGCAGCCGGACCGGCAGCAGCTTCCCCGGCAACGACTACGGCGTGGTCCGCTACACCGGCGCCGTCGCCCACCCGAGCGCGATCCACACCTACCCCGGGCAGGTCACCGTCACCGCGGCCGGCAGCGCGTACGTCGGACAGGCGGTCTGCCGCAGCGGCGCCACCACGGGCGTACGGTGCGGCTCGGTCACCGGACTGAACGCCACGGTCAACTACGCCGAGGGCAGCGTCACCGGGCTCATCCGCACGAACATCTGCGCCGAACCGGGCGACAGCGGCGGCCCGCTCTACGTGGCCGCCACCGGCACCGTCATCGGCGTCCTCTCCGGCGGCAGCGGCACCTGCGCGAGCGGCGGCACCAGCTACTACCAGCCGATCCTGGAGATCCTCGCCGCGTACGGCCTGACCATTCCCTGACCGGCCGCGCGGGCGCCGCGGCCGGCCGCCCGCGCCGGATCGTTCGCCCGGTCAGGCGTCGCCGGGCACCGCCATCTCGCCCAGGCGCGACCAGTCCTGCTGCGGCACCGTCACGTTGACGATCCGGGGCGTCTCGGCCAGGTGCGGCGGCAGCGTGCGCTGGGCGGCCCGGAAGTGCTCCGACTGCACGTGTGCCGCGCCCGCCTCGTCGTCGCGGAACGCCTCGACCAGCACGTACTCGGTCGGGTCGTCGAGGCTGCGGGACCAGTCGAACCACAGGCAGCCGGGCTCGGCCCGGGTCGCGGCGGTGAAGTCGGCGGCGATCCGCGGCCAGTTGTCGGCGTCGGACGGGCGAACCCGGAACTTGGCGGTAATGAAGATCATGGGATCAGGCTACCCAGGGCCGGCGGCCGCCCGCGCGGCATCAGCTCTTGGCCGCCGGACCGAGCAGTTCGGCCGCCCGGCGGTCGGCGAACGCGGTGACCGCCTGCTGCCCGGCGCCGAACACGATCGCCAGGCCCAGCAGCGCGGCGGTGCTGCTCACGCTGGTCTCCACCAGGCCGCCGATGACCAGCATGATGCCGACCACCGCGACCAGCGGACCGATGGCGAGCTTCAGCAGTCCCTGCTGGAACGGCAGCTTGTAGGGCAGCCCGCCGGACCGTGAGGTGATCATCGAGGGCAGCGCGCTGAGGAACGCCCCGAGCGCACCGGCGATCAGCACGAAGAACAGCAGCCGCCAGGCCGGCACGCCACCGGCGTCGGTCGGCGCCTCCAGCAGCCGTACGTCGTGGCTGCGCCACTGGACCAGCACCACCAGGACCTCCGCCACCAGGGCGAACACCGACAGCCCCAGCATGCGGTTGCGCAGCCGGCGCGCCGACTCGTGGAACTCGTCCGAGACGGCGTGGCAGCGCTGCAGCAGCGCCTGCACCCGGGCGCGCAGCAGGTCCGCGGACACTCCGCCGGTCACGGTGTCGAGGTCGGTGAGCACCTTGTCGTCGGCCGGCAGCACCTGCGCCGCCGCGCTGCGGTAGGCGGGCAGCAGCCCGGTCAGCTCGTCCGCGGAGCGCAGCCCCACCATGGCCCGCTCCACCCAGTGGATCGTCTGCCACGCGTACTCGAGCTTGCCGCCGCGCAGCCACTCGATGACGCCGCTGCGCCCGAGCACCGCCTCCACCCCGGACAGCTGCGCGCGCAGTGCCGCGGCCTGCTCGAGGTGGTGCGTGGCCAGCACCGCGAGCTGCTGGTACAGGTCGTCGAGCTTGGTGCGGACGCGGACCTGCCACACCGCGCGGGGAACCGACGTGGCGGGCGGGACCGGCAGGCCCTCCGGTGCGTTCCGGGGCCCGGGTACGGCCTCGGGCTGGGTCTCCTGCTCGATCATGGCGCCCCACCTCTTTCCCCCGCGCCGCGCGGACCTGCTGTCACTATTCCCAGGTCAGGGCCATAATGGCTAGCGCACACCGGACAGTTGACACGGCTAGCGACGGCGCGGGATCCGCCCGACGGACGAGGCCGGAGCGCTCGGGCGGTCGGTAGCCTGGGCCGGTGACCGTCTACGCCCTCGCACAGATCACCATCCACGACCGGGCGCGCTACGACAGGTATGCCGCCGCCTTCCCGCCGGTGCTGGCCCGCTACGGCGGGAAGCTCCTCGCCGCCGACACCGCCCCCCGCGTGGTGGAGGGCGACTGGCCGCACCAGAAGGCGGTGCTGTTGTCGTTCGACAGCCGCGAGGACTTCGAGCGCTGGTCCACCTCGGCGGAGTACCGGGAGATCTCCCGGGACCGGGAGGCGGCCACCGACGGTGTGGTCCTGCTGCTCGACGGGATCGGTCACGCCTGGCCGGCCTGATCCGTCAGAGGCGGTGCCGCACCCACACGTTGGGCTCCACGTACGCGGCGTGGTCGTGGTCCACGTCGACGAGCACCGGCGTCAGCGCGCCGGGCACGCGTACCGGCCCGGAGGTGTCGAACGGCAGCCCCGTCCAGCGCCGCCAGTCGGCCAGCGTGCCCGTCACCGTCATCGACCGGGGCGCGACCCGCTCGATCACCCCGCCGGCGCGGACGTGCACCCGCAGCCACGGGTCGGCCGGTAGCCCGTCGGGGCGGCGCCGGGCCGCGTACTCGGTCATCGGCACGTCCGGGACGGCGGCCTTGCCGCTCGGGCGCACCGGCGCCACCAGCGTGTCGAACCCGGCGCTGGCCACCGCCGCGCGCATGGCCGCGAGCATCAGCCCGGACACCCCGCCGCCGCGCCGGTCCGGGCGCACGCAGATCTCCAGCGCGGACACCAGGTTGGGGGTGGACCCGGTGAGCCGGCCGAGCGTGGCCCGCTGGATCACCCGGTCCCAGCCGCCGTCGGGCAGCTCGTTCTCGGTCCAGCGCAGCGGCACCGCGTACCCCCGGGCCACCGCCCGGCCCGGCTCGGCCGGGTCGACGGCGGCGAAGACGAACTCGGGATACTGCTCGTGCGCGACGCCGTAGTAGATCGCGCCCATCGGATCCCAGAGCATGAACGGCGGCCAGGCGCCGTCGAAGTCGGTGTCCAGCAGCGGCGCCAGGTCGGGCCGCTGCGCCAGGGTCACGATCTCCAGAGTCACGCCGGGCAGGTTAGGGCCGCGCGGCCCGGACCGCACGCCGTTTTGTCCGCGCCGCTGGTTAGGCTGCCGCCATGGCAGATCCGTTCCGGGTCCGCGTCACCGTGCGCGGCTACGAACTCGACACGCAGGGGCACCTCAACCAGGCGGTCTACCTCCAGTACGCCGAGCACGCCCGCTGGGAGTGCCTGCGCGCGTCGGGCATCGGCCAGAACCAGCTGATCGCCGGTGGCGTCGGGCCGGTCGCGCTGGAGGTGACGGTGCGCTACCTGCGGGAGCTGCGCGGCGGCGACGAGGTCGACGTGACCTGTGAGTTCCACTGGGGCGAGGGCAAGACGTTCCGGATCGGCCAGGAGTTCACCCGCGCCGACGGCACCCCCGTCGCCTCGGTGTCCGGCGTCGGCGGTCTGCTCGACCTCGCCGAACGGCGGCTCGTGCCGGACCCGCGCGAGCGGTTCCGGGCACTGGCCACCGACCCCGTGCCGATGAACCTGTAGGGCGCCGGTCAGCCCGCCGCGCGCAGGTAGGCGAGCACGGCGAGCACCCGCCGGTTGGTGTCCTCGTCCGGCGGCAGACCGAGCTTGGCCAGGATGTTGCCCACGTGTTTGCCCACGGCCGCCTCGGTGACGTGCAGCCGCGCCGCGATCGCGCTGTTGGAGTGGCCCTCGGCGATCAGGCCCAGCACCTCCCGCTCCCGCGGGGACAACGCGCCGAGCGGGTCGCGCGGACGGCGCAGCAGGTGCCGCACCACGTCCGGGTCGACGGCGGTGCCGCCGGCCGCCACCCGGCGCAGCGTCGCGGCGAACTCCTCGACGTCGGCCACCCGGTCCTTGAGCAGGTAGCCGACCCGGTTGCCGTCGCCGCTGTCGAGCAGCGCGGCGGCGTACCCGCTCTGCACGTGCTGGCTGAGCACCACCACGGCGAGGTCCGGGCGTTCGGCGCGCAGCGCGACGGCCGCGCGCAGGCCGTCGTCGCGGTGCTGCGGCGGCATCCGGATGTCCGTGACCAGCAGGTCGGGCCGGTGCGTACGGACCGCGTCGAGCAGTTCCGGTGCGGAGCCGACGGCGGCGTCCACCGCGAAGCCGAACCGGGTCAGCAGGCCCACCAGGCCCTCCCGGAGCAGGACCTCGTCCTCGGCCAGGACGACCCGGGTCACGGACGGCACGGCAGCTCCACCCGCACGAGGGTAGGCCCACCGGGCGGGCTGGACAGCAACAGGCGTCCGTCCACCGCGGCCACCCGGTCGGCGAGCCCGGTCAGGCCGGTGCCGCGCGCCGGATCGGCGCCGCCCCGGCCGTCGTCGCGCACCTCCACCACCAGCAGGCGGTCGGTACGGGTCAGCCGTACCTGCGCCCGGCCGGCTCCGGCGTGCCGGGCGACGTTGCCGAGCGTCTCCGAGACCACGTACCAGGCGGTGGTCTCCACCAGCTCCGGCACCGGGCGGGTCAGGTCGGCGTGCACGGTGACCGGGACGACCGACCGTGCGGCCAGGTCGCCGACGGCGGCGGCCAGGCCGAGTTCGGTCAGCTGCGGCGGGCGGATGCCCTGGACGATCCCGCGCAACGTCACCATCAGCTCCTTGGCCTGCTCGTGCGCCGCCGCGAGCGGCTTCGCCGCCGGGGAGTCGTCCGGCACGTCGAGGCGGGCCAGCCCGAGCTGCAGGGTGAGGCTGGTCAGGCGCGGCTGCACGCCGTCGTGCACGTCCCGCTCGACGCGGCGGCGCTCGGCCTCGTAGGCGCTCACCAGACGGGCCCGGGACCGGGTCACCTCACGCAGCGCGGTACCGCCGGGCGCGCCGTCGAGCAGCAGGCGGGCCACCGCCGCCTGGGCCGCGACGAGCAACCCGGCCAGGTAGACCAGCGCGGGGACCGCCAGCAGGCCGGCGACCGCGTACGGCACCGCCTCGGCGGGGGAGCCGACAGTGGCCCAGACCAGCACGATGCGGTCCTCGCCGTCGGCCAGCCACGGACCGGCGACGAGGGCCACGTCCACTAGCACGAGCAGACCGAACATCCCGTACGCCAGCGGCACCGCCACACCCAGCACCGCCAGGTACGCGCCCTCTCGCCACCCGTCGGCGGTGGTGAGGCGGGCGGCGATTCCGCGCCACCTCGGCGCGGTCACCGGCCGGTCGTCGACCAGGCCGAGCCGCCACCGCTCGATCGCTGCCACCGGCGCGGCGGCCAGCGGGGCGATCGCCACCACCGCCAGCGCCAGCACGGCCAGCACCGCCAGCGCCAGGGCGTCGACCGGGCGGCCCTGCCGCAGCGCGCCGGCCACCAGCAGCAGCGGTGCGGCGACCACCGCCGCGCCGAGCGCCGCTGCGCCGGCCAGGGGCAGCGTCGTGGCGGCGTACGCCAGGGTCCGCCACGGCCACGCGGAGAGCAGGTAGCGGCGACCGCGCAACGCGGCCGCCAGCCCGTGATCGATGGTCATGGCCCGACGCTAGCCAGGCCACGCAGACCTACCCAGCCGGCTGGGGCCCCTCTCCGGGTAGGTCTGGCCCTACCCGGAACCGGCCCGCCACGCCCCGTGCGCCGGGGTGCCCCGAGGCGGTGCGATCGGCGGATGAGAAACCGCCTCGCGGGCGCCTGCTGGCTGCTCGCCGCCGTGTCGTTCCTGGTCGCCAACGTGGTCGTCGGCCTGGCCTGGGACCAGCCCGGGTTCAGCTGGGCCGAGCACAACATCAGCGACCTCGGCAACGTGACCTGCGGTGTGTGGGACACCAGCCGGCCCCGCCCGGTCTGCTCGCCGTGGCATCCGGCCATGAACGCCGTCTTCGTCGGCACCGGGCTGCTGCTCGCGCTCGGCGCGCTGCTCGCACACCGGGCGCTGCGCCCGGGCCCCGCCGCGGCCGTCGCCGTCGCGTCGACAGTGGCCGCCGGATCCGGGTACGTGCTGGCCGGCCTCTACCCGGCCGACGTGGACGAGAACCGGCACGTGCTCGGCGCGCTGCTGGTCTTCGCGCTCGGCAACGCCGCCCTGCTCGCCGCCGCCCTCGCCGGCCGGTCGCCGCTGCTGCGGCAGCTGCGGACCGTCAGCGCGGTCCTCGGCCTGCTCGGGCTCGCCGGCACCGTGCTGTTCCTGGCCCGGGTGGACACCGGCATCGGTGTGGGCGGCATGGAGCGTGTCGCCGTGTTCCCGCTGTTCGCCTGGGTCACGACGGCCGGGCTGCGGCTGCTCCCGTTTCGTCGGGCCCGGCCCCTATCCTGACCGGATGGAGCTGGCGTTCAGCGGCGAGGTGTGGTTCTGGCGCGGCCCGGCGCCGTACCACTTCGTCACCGTGCCCGACGAGCAGAGCGCGGCGATCGAGGCCGCCTCGGCGTCGGTCACCTACGGCTGGGGCATGATCCCGGTGACGGTCCGCATCGGTGACACCGACTGGCGGACGTCACTGTGGCCGAAGGACGGCCGGTACGTGGTGCCGCTGCGGGTCGCGGCGCGCCGGGCCGAGGGCATCGAGCTGGGCGACCGGGTCGACGTGCGGCTGACGGTGGACGTGTGACCGGGCCGGAGCTCGCCGAGGCGGGCCGGCTGCTCGCCGCCGCGCGGCGGCCGGTGGTGTTCACCGGGGCCGGCATGTCGGCCGAGAGCGGCGTGCCGACGTTCCGGGACGCCCAGACCGGGCTCTGGCAGCGGTACGACCCGCAGGAGCTGGCGACCCCGGCGGCGTTCCGGGCCGACCCGGCGCTGGTCTGGGGCTGGTACGAGGCACGCCGGCGCGGGGTGCGCCGCGCCGAGCCGAACCCGGGGCACCGGGCGGTGGCGGCGATCGCGGCCCGGCTGCCGGACACCGTGGTGATCACGCAGAACGTCGACGACCTGCACGAGCGCGGCGGGGTGCCCGCTCCGGTACGCCTGCACGGCAGCCTGTTCGCGCCCCGCTGCTCGGCCTGCGCCCGGCCCGCGCCGCTGCCACCCGACCTGCCGCCGCGCTCCGGCGCGGCGGAACCGCCCGGCGGGCCGGAGCCGCATGCGCCGGAACCGCGGGACGGGCCGCTGACCCCGCCCGCCTGCGCCGGATGCGGCGCGCCCGTACGGCCCGGGGTGGTGTGGTTCGGCGAGGCGCTGCCAGCGGCCGCGCTCGACGCGGCGGTCGAGGCGGCCTCCGGCTGCGACCTGCTGCTGACGGTGGGCACCTCGGCGCTCGTGCACCCGGCCGCCGAGATCCCCCTCGTCGCGGCCCGCCTCGGCGCGCCCGTGGTGCAGGTGAACCCGGTGCCGACGCCGCTGGACGCGATCTGCGCGGTGAACCTGCGCGGCCCGGCCGGCGAGGTGCTGCCCGCGCTGGTCCGCGCCGCCTGGCCGGACGCCGACGCCGGCTGAGCTGCCCGCCGCCGCCCGGCCGGACAACCCGGCCGCGCCGCCTCGTCGTGCCGCCCGGGCACCGGTCCGGCGCACCGAGCCGGGCGTGATCGCGGGAATCGCCAGATCGCCCGTCCGGGGCCGCCTACCGTCGGCGCAGGAGGTGGACCGGCGGAGGGCGGCGGACGTGGCACGCGAACGGGTACGAGGACGGCTGCACGCGCCCCGGCCGGGGCCGGACCAGCGCCGGGTCACCCCCTTCGAGATCTTCTTCGACCTGGTCTTCGTCTTCGCGCTCACCCGGATCATGGCGCTGATCGAGCCGCACCCGACCCCGGCCGGGATGGCCAAGGGGCTGCTCCTGCTCGTGCTGCTCTGGGTGGCGTGGCTGTCGTACACCTGGTTGGGCAACCACACGCCCGCCGACGTCGGGGTGGTGCGCGGCGGGTTCCTGGTCGCGATGGCCGCGTTGTTCCTGGCCGCGCTCGCCATGCCGGAGGCGTGGACGCCGGGTTCGGGGCTGGACGGGCCGCTGATCGTCGTGCTGGCCTACGTGGTGCTGCGCGTGGTGCACCTGACGCTGTTCCACTGGGCCGCGGCGGGTGACCCGGAACTGCGCGCCCGGATCCGGTTCTTCGCGTTCGTCAGCGCCGCCGGCTGGGTGCCGCTGCTGCTCGGCGCGCTGCTGGACGGCGCCGCGCACGCGACGCTGTGGGTGCTGGGTTTCGCGATCGAGGTGGCCGGGCAGCGACTGTCGTACGCCCGCCGGGGCGCCTGGCCGCTGCGCAGCCCGACGCACTTCGCCGAGCGGTACGGCCTGGTGCTGATCATCTCGCTGGGGGAGTCGCTGGTGGCCGCGGGGGTGGGCGCGGCCTCGGCGGTCACCGAGCCGCCGGTCCTCGCCGTGGCGCTCGTCGCCTTCGTGGTGACCGTCTGCCTCTGGTGGCTCTACTTTCGCCGCACGTCCCCGGCGGCGGCCCGGACGCTCGCCACCGCACCGGCGGCGCAGCGGGACCGGATGGCCGCGGACGCCTACAGCCAGACCCATCTGCTGCTCGTCGCCGGCGTCATCTTCCTGGCGCTCGGCGTCGAACAGGTGCTGGAGCACGTCGCCGATCCGCAGGCCGGGCCCCGGCTGAACGGCTCGGCGGCGGTGGCGCTGTTCGGCGGCGCGGCCGTCTACCTGGCCGGACGGCTGCTGTTCCGGCGGTTGACCGGTCAGCCGGTGGGTGCGGCCCGGCTGGCCGTCGCCGGTGCGGCGTTGCCGCTGGTCGCGCTCGGGACGGTACTGCCGCCGGCGCTGGCGCTGGCGGCGCTGGCCGGGCTGCTGCTGGTCGCGATCGCCGTCGATCGGCGCGGTGAGCCGTCCGCCGCCGGGCGGTCGACGGTCACCGACGCGCATCAACCGGTCTGAGGCCGGATCACCGGGCGTGGCGGGTGAGCCTCACGCGCCGCGCGGCGCCCGCTTCGGGAAGACGGTGTACGCGACCGGCCAGAACACCAGCCAGCCCGCCATGACCACGGTGAGCCGGCCGGCCCAGGCCCACAGTTCGGCGGTCCGGTCGGTGTCGCCGACCACGGCGATGCCGGCGAGCAGCACCGCGCAGGCGACCGCCCAGCCGATCATGCCCTTGCCCCATTCGCGCCACTCGTGCCGGGCCCGCGCCATCCCGTACTTCGGGGCCCGGCGCGGGGGAGGGCCGCCGGCGAACCGGTGCGCGAACCGCTCGTCGGCCCAGCGCACCATGCTGTGCCCGAACGCCACCGAGAACCCGAGGTACGCGGCGGCGAGGCCGTGGGCGAAGGTGGCGGTCGCGCCCCGGCGCAGGTCGATCATCGTGGCGGCCAGCAGCACCAGGTCGACGACCGGCACGGCGATCAGCAGGGCGGCGCCGAGGCGGGGCCGGCGCAGCGGGTACCGGGCGATCAGTCCGGCGAGCAGCACCACCCAGAACGCCACCTCACATCCGACGATCACTGCGACGAGCATCCGACCCCCTTTTTTAGTACGCTGTGCGATAACCGTAACAGCGGCCGTCAACCAGCCTCCGGAGGGGCCCGTGCCCAAGATCGTCGACCACGGCGCGCGCCGTGCCGAACTGGCGCGGGCGATGTGGCGGGTCGTCTACCGCGACGGCGTCGGCGCCGCCACCGTCCGCAGCATCGCGGCCGAGGCGGGCTGGTCACCGAGCGCGCTGCGGCACTACTTCGCCACCCAGACCGAGCTGCTGGTGTTCGCCATGGAACACGTGCAGGCGGAGGCGGCCGAGCGGATCGCCACCGGCGACCGCAGCGGAAGCCCGCGCCAGGTCGCCCAGCGGATCCTGGAACAACTGCTGCCGCTGGACCGCCAGCGCGTCCGCGAGGCCGAGGTGTGGCTGCTGCTCGCCGCGCGCGCCCAGACCGACCCGGCGGCGCGGGCCCGGATGGCCGACGCGGACGACGGCATCCGCCGCGCCGCCGAGTTCGCCGTCGCGCTGCTGACCGGGAAACCGGCCGCCGACCCCGAGGCGGTCGCCGGGCTGCACGCCCTGCTCGACGGGCTCGCGCTGCACGCGCTGCTGTACCCCGATCGGATGCCGCCCGCGCGCGCCCGGGAACTGCTCGGCGCGCACCTGGACGCGCTCGCCGCGTCCTGACCGCCTCAGTCGCCCGTCGGGCGGCCCATCGCCGCGCCCAGCTCGGCGCGGCTGGCGATGCCCAGCTTGCGGTAGACCCGGGCCAGGTTGGCCTCCACCGTCTTCGGGCTGATGTAGAGCGCGTCGGCGATGAGCCGGTTGGTCTGGCCCCGGGCGGCGAGCCGGGCGACCCGCTCCTCGGTCGCGGTCAGCGCCGTCGGGGCCCGAGTGCGGGCACCGATGCGGCCCAGCTCCGCCCGCGCCCGGTCGGCGAACGCGGACGCGCCGAGCGCGTCGAACTCGGCCGCCGCCGCGTCGAGCGCCGCCCGCGCCTCCCGCCGTCGCCGCACCCGCCGGTACGCGCGCCCGGCGGCGAGCAGGCAGCGGGCCCGGTCCAGCGGCAGCACCGTCTCCGGCACCGCGGCCCGGGCCCGCGTCAGCGCGTCCAGCGCCTCGCCCGGATCCGCCCCGGTCGCCCCGGCCAGCAGCACCCGGCTGCGGGCCAGCCCGAGCGTCGTCCACGGGCGCGGCAGCCTGCGGTGGCGCCCGGCCAGCCGGTCCAGCGCGGCGTGGGCGGTGTCCAGGTCACCTGCGCCCACGCACGCCTCGATCCAGTCCGGCTCGAAGCGCTGCCCCAGCGGTTCGGCGATGCCCGACCCGTCGAGGTCGGCCGCGAGCGCGCCGTACGCCGTCGCGGCGGTGGCCCACTCCCCGCGGGCCAGCGCCACCAGCCCGGTGAGCTGGTGGTGCAGTCGCCGGCTCCACGCGTCGCCGAGGTCGTCGTCGCGGCGCAGCCCGGCGGCCGCGGCACCCGCCTGCGCCAGCCGCCCCCGGTGCGCGTCGAGCACACCGGCCAGCCAGCTCTCGCCCACCAGCCCGGTGCCCAGCTGCTCACCCAGATCACGGGCGGCGGCGATGTGCGTACCGGCCTCGGCGAAGCGCCCCGCCAGCAGCTCCGTCTCGCCGAGGTGGGTGAGTACCTCGTGCCGCAGCGGGTCGTCGCCGCGCGCCACCGCCAGGTCCAGCATCAGGTGCAGCCGGGCCCGAGCCCGGTCGTGGTCGTCGACCGACTTCCACCAGATCGCCGGCACCGAACCGGCCAGGAAGGACGGCTCACCGTCCTCCAGTGACAGGGCCCGGTCCAGCAGGTCGGTGGGCGCCGGGCCGCCGGCGCGTACCTCGTGGAAGAACAGCAGCAGCAGCGCGGCGGTGAGCAGCGGGCGGTGCTCGTCCCGGTCGGACAGGCGGGCGATCGCGGCCCGCGCGTGCCGGCGGGCGGGCTCCGGCTGGTCGTGGAACATGGTCAGGTGCGTGTGGATCCGCCCGGCCAGGTCGCCGTCCGGCCCGGCGGCGGCGAGCGCCTGCTCGGCGACGCGGACGGCGGTGACCAGGTCGTCGGCGCACCACGCGACGAGCGCGCGCAACAGCAGCGCCTCGCCGCGTTCGGCGCCGGTCAGCTCGCCCGCCGCCGCCTCGGCGGCCCGCCCGGCCGCCGCGTAGTCGCCGCTGTCGATGCGGCACTGCACCGCGTCGAGGCGGCGCCGGTTGCGGTCGGCGGTGGCGGACGGCGGGGTCAGCTCGGCCGCCCGGGCGTACCAGTCGGCGGCGAGCGCTGACGCGCCGCGCATCCGCTGCCGGGCCGCCGCGGCGGCCAGGTCGGCGGCGACGGCGGCGTCCGGCGCCACTGTGCACCGGGACAGGTGCCGGGCCCGCTCGTCCGGGTCGGCGACCGCGCCGGCGAGCAGCGCGTGCAGCCGTCGCCGGGCCCCCGGCGGGATGCTCTCGCGCACCGCCGCCGCGTACCGGGGGTGTGCGAAGTCGACCCGGCTCGGGGTGACCACGACCAGCCCGGCGTCCTCGGCCGCGTCCAGCGCGCCGGCCGGCACGCCCGCCGCCGCCAGGTCCCGCAGCGTCGGCACGCTCAGCAGCGCGGCCAGCCGCACCGCGTCCCGGCTCGGGCCGGGCAGCGCCCGCAGCGTCTCGGCGAGCAGCAGGCGCAGCGACGACGGTACGGGCAGGTCCTCGTCGTGGGCCGGTGGGCGGGGCAGCCGCAGCACCGCCCGGGCCAGCTCGATGGCGAGCAGCGGGTTGCCGTCGGCGTCGCGGGCCAGCCGGTCGGTGAGCGGACGGCTGAGCGTGCCGCCGAGCCGGGCCGCCAGGACGCGGTGCAGGTCCGCCGGGGTGAGCGGGGGCACGTCGGCACGCAGCAGCCGGTGCCGCCCGGTCGGGTCGTCGTCCAGTCCGAGCGGCACCGGAACCGGCGGGCCGTCCCCGGTGCGGTGGGTGGCCAGGACGGCGGGCCACCGGGTCAGCCGGCGCAGCGCGAACCGCAGCGCCCGGGCGCTCGGCGGGTCCAGCCACTGCGGATCGTCCACCGCGAGCAGGACGCGCGGCGCCTCGGTGACCGCCGCGTCGAGCAGGGTACGGGTGGCGGCGCCCACCGCCCGCTCGTCCACCGCGTCGTCGTGCTCGCCGGTCAGCAGCACCATGTCGGCGGCGACCCGCTGCGGCGCGGGCAGCAGTGGTAGCGCGTCGGCGAGCGGGCGCAGCACGTCGGCGAGAGCCGCGTAGGGCAGCGCGCTCTCGGCCTCGGTGGGCGCGGCGGACAGCACCCGCCAGCCGGTCCGCCCGGCGTGGGCGACCACCGCCCGCCAGAGCGCGGTCTTGCCGATGCCGCTCGGGCCGTCGAGGAGCACCGGCGTACCGGCGGTCAGGGCACGCCACACCCGCTCGACGACCGCGTCGCGGCCGACCAGTGCGGCGTCCATGGCGGGATGGTGGCACAGCCGCGCCCGCGAACCCAGCGTCGGCGCGGCCTAGCCCGGAAGCTGTCCGCATATCGAGACGGGCGGGATCACCTCCTGGTTGCGGTACACGGTGGCGCTCCAGCTCGGCCCGCCCGACGCCACGATCGGCGGGATCCGTGGTGCCCGGGACGGGCTGAGCAGGCTGAGGAACTTGTTGATCACCTGGACGACGGGTTCCAGGATCCGGTAGCCGATCCCGAACCGCGCGTGCACACCGAGCCCGACGCCCCGGCACAGCGCGTACGGGGCGCCGAGCGCCGAACCGATAGTGGCGCCGTACGAGGTGACCAGCTCGAACCAGATCCCGGCGGTGAACAGGAACGCGCTGATCCCCATGGTGAACCGCACGCCGTGCCGGACCACGAGGCCCATCACGCCGACCGGCACGCCGGTGAGCGAGTCGAGCAGGCTCACCCGGCGGGCGAAGCCCTCCGTCACGCGTGAGCCCACCCGGCCGCCGACGTAGCCGAACCCGAGCTTGCCGACCAGCGCGTACTCCCCGGCGCCGCGGAACGTGCCCCGCTTGGCGCCGAACGCGGTGGCCACCTCCAACGTCTGGTTCACCGTGAACGACAGCGGCAGGCCGGCGACCAGCCCGATCGGGAACGCGATGTCGACCGGGACCGGGAACGTGCGGCGGTGGTTCTGCCCGCCGTCGATGCCGGCCGTGAAGTCCACCTTGATGCCGAAGCCGCCACCGATCTCCAGTTCGGCCCGGTTGACCTTGCCCGCGCCGATGGCCAGATGGAACGACGCCGTGGGCCGGCCGACGGTGAGCGTGACGGTGCCGGCCACCCGGAGGCCGCCGTCGTCGTACGTGAAGTGCGTGCCGACGCCACCGGCGCAGCAGAACGTCCGGACCCGGTAGCCGTGGGCGCCGGCGGCGGCCTGCCCACCCGGCGCGGGGGGCGGCTGCGCGGGCGCGACGGCGAGCGGACGGGACCGGCCGAGCGTGCCGCCGGCCGCCGCGACCTCCCGGGTCCACGACGGCTCACCCGCCACGTAGACGGTCGGGCTGTCGAGGGTGACGCCGTCCCCGCCGAACGTGCCGTCGCGGATCACCTCGGTGAGCGTGACCGGGCCGATCGTGACGACCAGGTCGCCGCCGTCCTCGGCCAGGTCGAGCACCCGGCCCACGCCGCGTCCGGTGAGGAACATGACCCGGCCGGGCGCGAGCCGGTCGGCGTCGCGGGCACCGGGATCGAGCCGCCAGATCAGCCCGTCCGGGCTCACCGACCGCACGGTCCGGCTGCCGCCGCCGACCAGCACCACGTCCGGTTGCAGCGTGACGTCCTTCCCCGGCACCGGGGCCTGCCCGTACCGGGGCTGCCCGTCGTCGGCGGCGTCGGCCGGGCCGGGTGTGGGGCCGCCGCAGCCGGTCACCGCGAGCAGCACCGCCACGCCGGCCGCGAGCAGCCGACGGCTGCGCACCGCCGCCGTCACATCCGGCCGGCGACGGTACGGGCGAGCCGTTCCAGCGGCGCCCGGTTCTCCTGCGGGTCGTTCAGCCGCACCAGCCGTACGGCGACCCACAGGTCGCCCTTGCGCAGGAAGAACGCCTCCGCGGTGAGCAGTGCCTCGTCGGCCGTGCCGGCCAGCTCACGGATCTCGTGCTCGAGCTGTCGCTCGATGTCGAGGTACTTCTTGGCGCCGTCACCCACGAACACCTCGACCTGGGCGGTCGGCCCGCTTGTCGGACCGGTGTAGGTGCACGACTGCCCGGCCACCACGGGTTCGTCCAGCGGCGTACCGGCGAGACGTTCGGCGTCGGCCTTGGACACCAGCGCGCAGGCGTCCGGCCCGGCGGCGTCGTCCACCGGTTCGGTGCTCGGCTCGGCCGGCGCCTCCCCGGTCGGCTCCGCCACCGGCGCGCCCGCACCGGGCGCGGCGCCACCGGCGGGCGGTGGTTCGTCGCCGCCGCAACCGGCGGACGCGGTGAGCAGGGTCGCGGTCAACGCGAGCGCGACCAGTCCTCGGGTTCGCACGCCTGCCCCCGCTCAGGCCGGGATCGCGTCGAGGACGCGGCGCAGGATCTGTTCGTTGCCTGCGGTGCCGCCCTCGAAGCTGCTGATGGTCACCGTGTACGTGCCCTTGCCGTCGATCAGCACCGCCTCGCCGCGCACGTCCTTCACGGCGAGGTAGCCCCGCTCGCCCCGGTCCAGGTCGACGACCTTCTCGTACTGCTGGCCGGCCTGGTCGTGCTGGTAGTCGTAGGTGGCCTTGCCGGCGGCGGCCGATGCGGTGGTGACCGCCAGCTGGGCGATGCCGTCGCCGAACGAGCAGTTGCCCTCGTCGCGCAGCTTCCGGTCGACCAGCTCGGCGACCTGGGCGGCGGTGAACGGGCACGGCGGGCGGACGTCGCCCACCGCGCCCGCGTCGGTGTCGCCGCCGTCCTCGTCCGCCGCGGTGTCGGCCGAGCCGCTGTCGACGATCCCGCCGGAGTCGCACCCGGCCGGCGCGAGCAGGGCGAGCAGCAGCAGCGGTAGCGCCAGGCGGGCGCGGCGGGAACGAACAGTCCGGACCGGTGTGAGCGCGTCAGTTGCCATGGCCCGACGCTAGGCGCGCCGTCACCGGCCGTAATCGGGGGTTTCCCTATGCGGTGACCTTGCCGACGGGCTCGCCCGACCCCACCGGCGGCGCGTCCGCGCCGCTGCGCCGCCCCACCCGGATGGCGAGCCGATCCACGTAGCCGATCATGAGCGCGACGAACAGCACCACGAACAGGATCAGCATCGGCAGCGGCAGGATCAGGCCCAGCGGAAGCTCACCGCCGCCGCCGAAAGCGCGGCTCGCGATCATCGTCACCAGCGCGGGCGCGGTGAGGCTGTCCGGACGCGTACCCACCAACGTCGCCCACAGCGGCGACTGGGCGTGCGCCAGCCAGGTCAGCAACGCGGTCACGGCCAGCATCGGCAGTGCCGGCAGCAGCAGCGTACGGCCGGCGCCACCGCCGGAGCGCCACCGCTCGTGCTGGCCCCGGAACAGCAGCGTGAACGCGAACAGCGCGGGCACCGACAGCCAGGTCGGCGGCACCAGGCCGAGGAACAGGCCCAGCTGTTCGCGCTCCATCGTGCGTTCGAAATTGGCGATGGCCAGCGGGCCGGCGCCGACGAACAACCAGGGCGCGAACGGCACCAGCAGCAGTTCGCTCCAGCGTCCGAGCGGTCGCAGCGCGCCGATCCCGAATCCGGCCAGCGCGGCGAGCGTCACCGCGACGAGTGTGGACAGCAGCGGCGGCACCCAGGTGTTGGCGAACAGGTTCGAGGTCTCGACCCCCCGGGGCAGGGGCCCGGTGTCGGAGGAGAGGTTCCGCAGCCACGGCAGCGACGCCCAGACGGTCACGCCGAGGACGACGACGAGCGCGACAGCGGTCAGCCCGACGAGCAGCGGCCGGCGGCCGGAGTAGGACTCCGCCTCCCGGGCGGCCGGGCGGTCGCGCCAGCCGTCGAACTCGATGCGCAGCCGGGTCGCCAGGATCAGCGCCACCGCGGCCAGCCCGAGCAGCCCGAGGAGCACCAGCAGCAGCGTCGACGTGGCCGATCCGACGCCCAGGCGCATCGTTCGGAACGAGGTCTGCGCGGCGGTGAACACCGGCGTCGCCGTGTAGTCGCCGCGCGGCCCGCCGCCGGTCAGGATGTACGGGGCGGTGTAGGTCTGCAGGGCGGCGGCGAGGACGCCCAGGCCGAGCAGCCCGCCGACGGCCAGCATGGCCGGCGCGGGCCGCTGGTCGGGCTCGCGGCGGCGCAGCGCGCTCAGGTAGACAGTCGCGGCCACCGCGACGACCAGCCCGAACGTCACCTGGGCCAGCGCCGAGACGAGGAACGCCCGGGGGGACTGCAGATCCTGGGTGAGGGTGCCGTTCTCGATGCCTTCAGCGCGCCGGCCGAGGTACACCGCGACCGGCGCGTACGCGGCGAGCGGCAGGGCCAGCACGCCCCGGGTGACCAGGCGGGCGGCCCGGCCGGCCCGGTCGGCGAGGACGGCGAGCAGCGGCGCGGCGAGCAGCGCCACCGTCAGCGGGATCAGGCTGAGCAGCACCGCGAACCCGACCTGTCCGACGAACCCGGAGGTGAAGGCGACCTCGTAGTTCCCCGCACCCGCCGATTCGGACGGGCGGCGCAGCCCGTCCGCCTGGAAGCTGCGAGCCACTGTGGACAGCGTGGGCAGGACGTACGACCAGATCCAGGCGATCACCGCCGGGACGACCAGGGCCAGCCCGATCAGGGCCCTCCCCGGACGGCTCGGCGGCGTGAGCGGGGGCACTGACGCTGTCACCTGCGGCGCTGCCGGCTGGTTCATCGGGACATCCACCCTCGAAGATCGACGATCACGGCCGCCGCGACGATAACCAACCCTGTCAACGTCCTCGGCGTGACCGGCCCACGGCCGCGCCGGGACGGCTACTGTCGCAACAGTGCGGACCAAGCAGGAGCTGTCGACGGCGATCCGGGAACGGCGGCGGGCGGCGCTGGTGGTCAACGCCCACTCCCGCCGGGGCCGGCGCCTCTACGACACCGTCCACGCGCGCCTGCGGGCGGCCGGGTTCACGCTGCTCGGCGTGTACCCGGTGGACCGGCCCGGCGAGCTGGACCGGGTGCTCGCCGAGGCCGCCGACCTGGGCCCGGACCTGCTGGTCACCGGTGGCGGTGACGGCACCGTCGGCGCGGCGGCCCGGCTGCTCGCCCACCGGGACGTCGCGCTGGGCCTGCTGCCGCTGGGCACCACGAACAACTTCGCCCGTACCGTCGGCGTCCCGCTCGACCTGGACGCCGCGATCGGCGTGCTCACCGGCGGCAAGGTGATCGACGTCGACCTGGGCCTGATCGGCGACACCCGGTTCACCAACCACGTCGGGATCGGGCTGTCCGCCGACATCATGCAGTCCGCGCCGCCGGGGCTGAAGCGGGTCGCCGGGCGGCTTGCGTACCCGATGACCGGGCTGGGGCTGCTGGCCCGGCACCGGCCGCTGGCCGTGACAGTCCGCGCCGAGGGCCGCGAGCACACCTTCACCACACACCAGGTGTACGTGGCCAACGGCGGCTTCCACGCCGGCCGGCCGATCACCGCCGACGCCACCGCCGACGACCGGCTGCTGGTCGCGTACCCGGTGGGCGGGCCGACCCGGCGCGGGCTGCTGCGCGAGACGGCGCGCAACGCGGCGGCCGGCCACCGCCGCACGCTCGGCGACGAGCCGTTCCTGGCGGTACGCCAGCTGTGGCTGGAGACCGACCGGCCGGCCCGCATCGAGGTCGACGGGGAGCCGTACGGGCAGACGCCGGTCCGGATCGGCCTGGACCCGAACGCGTTGCGGCTGATGGCCCGCTCCGACAGCCCGGACCACTGACCGGTCAGGCCCAGTGCTCCTCGTCGGGCAGCGGGATCTCGGTGTTCTGCTCCACCGCGTCGGCGGCGGTGAGGTCGTCGCGCACCGACTCGCCCAGACCCGCCCGGTCGCTCGGCGGGCGCAGCGCGCCCTGCTCGGCCAGGTCCGCCTCGCTCGCCTCGGGCACGGCCGCGTCGACCGTGTCGGGTGGGCCGACGAGCGTCTCGTCCTGCCGCTGCTCCTGCGCGTCGGCCTCGGGCGGGCGGCGCAGCGCGTCCTCGCTCATCGGGCGCGCCCCGTCACGCCGTGCGCCGCACGTACGGCGCGCTCTGGTCGGCCACCTCGCCGTACTCGGCCGGCAGTTGCGCGACGACCTGCGCGTAGGCGGCCGGGTCGACGGCGTCGCGCAGCACGTCGAACACCGCGGTGACCCCGTCCCGGGCGGCGTCCACGTCCACGTCCGCGCGTCCGCTCACCCGCTCCACGAACACGTCGAGCCCGAACGGCTCGGCGTCCTCGGCCGGGCCGAACGCGTACGCCCGCAGCGCCTCCGGCAGCCGGTCGGCCAGGTCACGGGCCTCCCCGCCGTCGATCCGCTCGGCCAGCGTGGTGAGCGTCGCCCGGGTGATCGCCGTGGCCTGCTCCGCGGACGCGCTGCACCGCTGGGCCACCGCGCCGATGAACTGATCCTGGTCCATCTCGCCGCCTTCCTCCGCCGGGATGGCCGGATTCCCGCGCTGGACCTCCGCAAACGGCCGCCGGGCCGGGTAGTAGCGTGCAGCCCGGAACCCGCAGCGAGGAGGCCCCGACAGTGCAGCCGACGACCGTGGACGTGCCCACCCCCGACGGAACCGCCGACGCCTACCTGGCCACGCCGGAGACCGGCGGGCCCTTCCCGGCGGTCCTGCTGTTCATGGACGCGTTCGGGCTGCGGCCCCGGGTCGCGGAGATGGCCGCCACGATCGCCGCCCGCGGGTACGTGGTGCTCGCCCCCAACCTGTTCCACCGCGCCGGGCGCGCCCCGCTGATCGACCTCGGCGCGCTCGCCGACGACAGCCGCCGGTCCGCCCTGTTCGAGAGCATCGGGCCGATGATGGCCGCGCTGACGCCGGACGCGGTGGCCCGCGACACCGCCGCCTACCTGGACTTCCTCGCCGCCCGGCCGGACGTCGCGCCGGGACCGGCGGCGATCACCGGCTACTGCATGGGGGGCACGAACGCGCTGCGCGCGATCGAGGCGCTGCCGGACCGGATCGCCGCGGTGGCCGCGTTCCACGCCGGCCGGGTGGTCACCGACGCGCCGGACAGCCCGCACCTGGCGCTCGGCGCGGTGACCGGCGAGCTCTACTTCGGGCACGCCGACGCCGACCCGTCGATGACCGCCGAGCAGATCGCCACGCTGGAGAAGACGCTGGACGCCGCCGGGGTGACCTACCGCTCCGAGGTGTACGCCGGCGCCCGCCACGGCTACACCCAGTCGGACACCCCGATGTACGACGAGCAGGCCACCCAGCGGCACTGGACCGCGTTGTTCGACCTGCTCGACCGCACGTACCGCCGCTGACCCGACCGCGCGCCGGGGCGGGCCGACGATTCACCGGCGCGGAGGCGGGTAACCGCCGTCATGGCCGACCGCCGCGCCGACACCGTCCGCTCGCCCCTGGACCGGGCGGTCGAGCGGGGCGGTTCCGCGTTGTCCCGGGCCCGCGCCGAGGGCGGCGCGGCCGGCCGGAACCGGCTGCGCCAGCTCGAGATCACCGTGGTGATCTCCGCGCAGGCCGGGCTGGCCGCGGCGCTCGCCGCGCTGCTCGCCGACGAGCTGCTCGGTTCCGGCGCGCACGTGTTCGCCCCCGCCGCCGCGGTCGGCACCATCGCCACCGCCATCGGCCAGCGCGCCCGGCGCACGTTCGAGCTGCTCATCGGCGTCGGTCTCGGCATCGTGGTCGGTGACCTGCTGCGCGCGCTGCTCGGCAGTGGATCCTGGCAGACCGGTCTGGTGGTCACCCTGGCCATCGCCACCGCGCTGCTGGTGGCCGGGCGCGGCGGCGCCCTCGTCGGCCAGGCCGGCGGTACGGCGGTGCTGATCGCCACGCTCGCACCGGTGCAGCCCGGCCTGGAACTGCCCCGCATCTTCGACGCGCTGGTCGGCGGCCTGGTCGGCCTGTTCGTGGTGGCGCTGCTGCTGCCGGTCAACCCGATCCGGGTGCTGGACCGGGCGGTGGAACCGGTGGTCTCCCGGCTCACCGAGCAACTCGACGCCGTCGCCCACGCGCTGACCCGCCGCGACGCCGACGCGGCCCAGCAAGCCTTGGAGGACCTGCGCGGGATCGAACCGGACATCGGGCGGCTCAACGACGCGCTCAGCGGGGCCGAGGAGGTGGTCACCATCGCGCCCGCCCGCTGGCACCGCCGCGCCCAGTTCCACAGGTACGCCGACGCGACCCAGCACCTCGAACGCATCGTCCTGTACGCCCGCTCGATCGCCCGACGGTCCGCCACCGCGTTGCAGTACGACGAACCGGTCCCGCCCGCGCTGCCCGACGCGGTGGCTCGCCTCGGCGAGGCGGTGCGGGAACTGAAGCGGGCCTGCAAGTCCGGGGACGACCTGGAAGGCACCCGGGAGCTGGTGCGGCAGGGCGCCGAACTGGCCGGGCGCGCGTGGTCGCAGGGCGTGCGCGCCTTCGGCGAGGCGATGATCAGCGACCTGCGGACCGGCCAGAGCGAGCTGCTGCGGGCCACCGGCTGCCGGCCCGAGGACGCGAACGGCAGCGTGCGCCGGGCCGCCGGCGCGGGCGAGGCGGAGGCGCGTCCACCGGTCCGGGCCCGGATGAGCCGCCCGGTCCGGCGCCGGCCCGCCGGGCGGCCCCGGCCGAAGGCCACCGGGCGTCAACTGGCACCTGCCCGGGGCAGCCCGGCTGGTTAGCGTCGGCGCGCGCCGGTGAGCACGCGCGGATCGGCGACGACGCCGACCGCGGCGACGACGGTGAGCGCCGCCATCGCGGACACGAGGAGCATCAGGGGGCGGTGCCATCCGGCCGCCCGGTTCCGTACGGTAGTCATGCCTGTAGATGCTCGTGACGGCCCGGGCCGGTCGCGCCCGCCCGCAGGCCGCGTTCGCGGCCACGGGTCGGAGGGCGTCTCCTACTCCGGGAGGAGGCCGGCCGGTCAGTCCGGCAGCCGGGGCATCTCGACGCCCGGGTCGCGGCCGAGCAGCACCCCGCGGGTCAGCGCCCGCGAGCCGAAGCGGTCCCGTACCGCGTCGACGGCGGCGTCCAGCGCCGGCCCCGGGTCGGCGGTTAAGGGCAGGGCGAGCTGGGTGTGCCCGCCGCCGAGGTTGCCCACCGACACGCCGAGCAGCGTGACGCCGCGCAGGTCGATCTGGGGCAGTGCGGCGCGCAGCAGGTCCCGGGCGGCGGCCCGCAGCGGCCCGGTCTGCGCGGTCGGCTCGTCGAGCGTCTGCGACCGGGTGGCCCGGGTGTAGTCGGCGAAGCGCAGCCGCAGCGTCACCGTGCGGCCGGTGCGCCGGGCGGCGCGCATCCGCCCGGTGACCCGGTCGACCAGCCCGGCCAGCACCGCGTCCAGGTCGGCGGGGGAGTGCGGCCCCCGTCCGAGCGCGTGCTGCGCGCCCATCGAGGAGCGGCGGCGGCCCACCTGCACCGCCCGGGGGTCGCGGTTGTGCGCCAGGGCGTGCAGGTGCCGGCCGGCGCCCGCGCCGAGCAGCGACACCAGTGCCGGCTCGTCCAGCCGGGCCACCTGCCCGACGGTACGGATGCCGCGCTCGCGCAGTCGCGCGGCGGTGACCGGGCCGACGCCCCACAGCCGCTCCACCGGCAGCGGGTGCAGGAACGCCAGTTCCCGGTCCGGCTCCACGACCAGCAGCCCGTCCGGCTTCGCCACGCCGCTGGCGACCTTCGCGAGGAACTTCGTCTGGGCCACGCCGACGGTGATCGGCAGGCCCACCTCTCGGCGTACCCGCTCCCGCAGCGCGGCCGCGACGGCGGCCGGTGCTCCGGCGAGCCGCCGCAACCCACCCACGTCGAGGAACGCCTCGTCGATGCTGAGCCCTTCGACCAGCGGGGTGGTGTGCCGGAAGATCTCGAACACCGCCCGGCTGGCGGCCGTGTACGCGGCCATCCGGGGCGGCACCACGAGCGCGTCCGGGCAGAGCCGCCGCGCCTGCCGGCCGCCCATCGCGCTGCGCACGCCCCGCGCCTTGGCCTCGTAGCTGCACGCGAGCACCACGCCGCCGCCGACGATCACCGGCCGGCCGCGCAGCCGGGGGTCGTCGCGCTGCTCGACCGAGGCGTAGAACGCGTCCAGGTCGGCGTGCAGGATGGTGGCCTCGCTCGACACCCCGCCATCCTCGCACACATGTTCGAATCGAGGGGATTGACCTGCCCGGACGCGGACGACCGGCCGACGGGAGCGCCCGTCGGCCGGTCGCGTGCGCCTTACCGTCCGTAGACCTCGAACTCGTAGAGCGAGAAGCCGTACGAGGTGGCCCGGGTGACGCCGTACATCCGCACGTAGCGGGCGCTGACCGGGGCGAAGGTCACGTTGTCGACGCCGCCGTTGCCGGTAATGGTGCTGAACACCGGCTGCCAGGAGTTGCCGTCACCGGAGACCTCGATCCGATAGCCGGTGGCGTACGCGGCCTCCCACCGCAGCACCGCCCGGCTGATCGTCCGGGCCGAGCCCAGGTCCACCCGCAGCCACTGGTTGTCGTTGTAGCTGCTGGCCCACCGGCTGCCCAGGCTGCCGTCCACCGCCTTGGCCGGGGTGTTGCTGGTCAGGAACTGGGTGCTGGACGCGGTGGCGGTACGGCCCTGCGCCAGGTTGGTCACCGTGTCGCCCCGGCGCGCCGGGAACGAGACGACCTGCTGGTACGTGGGCCGGTTCTGCCAGGCGATCAGCGGGTGGGTGATGCCGCCGAGCCCGGACTGGGCGATCGAGTCGGCGCACCACTGGTCGCCCGCCCCGCAGGACGAGTCGCCCGGGTAGACGGTGGTCGCCGGTGCCGCCGCGGCCTGGCCGAGCGTGTCGAGCAGCGCCTGCCGGCACGCGCCGAGGTTGCCGTTGCCGCAGTAGGTGCGCCCGAGCCCACCGGCCACCGGGTCGCCGAGCACGGCCCGCAGGTCCTTGTCGACGTAACCCCACCAGCCGTACTGGAACGCCGAGCCCTTGTGCGCCTGGCCCTGCGACGCCCAGTTCACGGTGCCGTCGCGCGCCGCGTTCTGACCGCCCGAGGGTGACTCGTTGACCTGGAGGGCGCCGACGAGCGCGCCGTACAGGTCGGGGCCGAGGCCGGGGCGGAACTGCGCCGCGGCGAGCAGCGGCCACCAGGCGTCGAAGATCCGGATCGCCTCGGCGTGCTGGTAGACCTTCGACCCCGGCGATGTCTCCACCCGCCGCGACCCGGCCTGCTGCCAGGCCCGCAGCTTGCTCACCGCGGCGGCCAGCGCGGGGTCGGTGACCGGCGTGCTGTCCAGCACCCGCAGCAACTCGCCGAGCACCTGCTGGCCGCGCAGGTCGGTCACGGCCGCCTCGGCGGTGATCCGGACGACGTCGGCGCGGCTGAGCTTGCGCTGGGCGATGGCCGCCTTCACCGGACCGTCGAGCAGCTGACCCCGGTGCACCGCGCCGTAGCTGAAGTTGCCGTCGGCCGCGCCGAAGTCGCGCGCCTGCTTGTTGTTCCAGCTGACGTAGTAGTCCTGGTTGACCGACTGCGGGTGGGCCGACGCCGGGGCGTAGGTGGCGTCGTTGGTGTCCGGGTTCCAGCCGGCCCACTCGTACGCCGGCTCCGCCTTCATCGGCAGGTTCGGGTCGGAGGTGGAGGAACGCACCGGGTTCGAACCGGAGTTGTAGTACGCCGCCTCGGTCGAGTTGACGTAGAACCAGTTGAACGCGTACCCGACGTTCGCGGCGGACGCCTGGAACGCCGCCGCGCTGCCCATCGCCGCCGGGTCGTTGTACGCCTGGAAGCCGATCGCCGAGTCGGCCTCGTGCCGGTAGGTGGAGCGCAGCTTGGTGAACGCGGTCGGCTGCCCGTTCACCAGCCCCCGGTAGGACACCAGCCCGTACTTGGTGCGCAGCGCGCGCAGCGTGTACGCGCCGGCGGGGGTGGAGTCGGCGAGCGTCGGCGACCAGGAGTTGCGCTTCTCGAGCACCTCCATGGCCAGGCACTGGCCCCGGTAGAGGTAGCGGTTGGAGCGCAGCGTCGGCGTGCTGCCGTCGGTGGTGCACAGCGGCACCGCGTACGTGTCGGTCAGGTCCTGCGAGGCGGAGGTGGCGCTCCACGCGTAGTCCTGGCCGCGGCCGAGCAGCACGTAGAGGTTCAGCCCGGCGAACGCGGCGCCGCGCGCGCTGATCCCCGGCCCCTGCAGTTCCTGGAGCATGAGCAGCTGCGGGGCGAAGTAGCCGGTCTGCGGGCCGAACACGGCCACCGGGTTACCGGTGGTGGTGTGCCGGCCGGAGACCACGACCGCGTTGGACATGCCGTGCGTGCGCAGGGTGGACAGGCCGCCGAGGAGGTCCTTGGTGGCGGCGCTGCTGCCGGTACGGGCGGCGGCCCCGCCGGTGGCGTCGTACGCGAGCGGCTCGGCGACCACGGTGCCGGCGTCGGGCAGCACCGCGCTGGTGGCGCCGGGCGGCGTCGCGCCGTACGGGAAGCTCTGCCCGTCGTGCAGCGTCAGCACGGTCTCCGGGTCGTTCTGCGAGCGGAACGCCGCCCAGACCCGGTCGCCCTCGGTCGGGCCGTACTTGGCCCGGGCGGCCACCCGGACCAGCGCGGACTGCACCTCGTTGCCGCCGCCTCCGCCGAACAGCCCGCCGATGACACCGGCGGTGGCGATCAGGTCGGTCATGGTGAAGTGCTTGGGCTTGCCGGCGCCGGTGAGCACGTACTCGCCGGGGTAGTTGTCGTCGGCGATCGACTTGTCGATGTAGGCGTTGATGCCGGCGATGTAGTCCGCCACGTCGGTGTAGAGCTGCTGGCCCCGGGTGCCCTTGAGGCGCAGCGCGTCCACCTGGGCCTGGAGGTCCGCCTCGGTGTAGGGCGAGTTGGCCCAGACGCTCTGCTCCAGCTCGCGGTTGCCGGGTGCGCCGCCGGCGAACGAGCTGACGTTGCCGCGGCCGACGTGCCGCAGCAGGTCCATCACCCAGAGCCGGTCCTGGGCGCCGGCGTACCCGGCGCCGAACATGGTGCCGGCGCGGGTGGTGCCGGTGACGTGCGGGACGCCGGTGGCCTTGTCGCGCACGATGGTGACGTCCGAGCGCGGCGAGATCCTGCTCTCGACCTGCGCGTCGGGGACGCCGAACGAGGCGTCGTTGTAGAAGTGGGCGATCTGCTCGTCGGTCAGCCCGGCGTAGTTGTAGACCAGGTTGGCGTACTCGTCGAGCTGGTCGCTGGAGTGCGCGGGGCGGGTGCCGAGCGCCTGGTGGGCCAGGATGCCGGCGAGTGTGGCGTTGCCGTTCTGCCCCGGGGGCAGGATGTCGGCGCACTGGCCGAGGCAGTAGTCGTCGGGGGTGAACGTGGTGGCGGCGAGCGCGGGTGACGGCGGGATGACCGTCAGGACGCTCGCGGTGAGGGCGGCGGCGGTGAGCGCCGCGAGGCGGGCACGGATGGCGGGTAATGGCATGGCGATCCTCCGGGGACGCGGAGTAGGGCCGTTCGGTACGCCCGGCTGACGGCGTCTCGGCCTCCGCGCCCGGGCGTCCTGCCCGGAGGTGAGAATGACTCATATCTATCTGCGGGCAATGATCGGCGTATCCCTGCCGTCCGGGATAGCCGTTGTTCACCAGCCGTCAATGCCGACGTTTCGCCGCGTTCCGTCCCGCAACGACGCGGTGGGGGTGGCGTCGTTGCCACCCCCACCGCTCTCCCCGCCGGTGCGCCGTCAGTGCTTGTGGAACGACTGGCGCACCACACCCCCCACCAGCGCGCACCATGTGGTGGTGCTGATCTTGCCGTTGGGCGGTAGTCCGTGCAGGCGCTGGAGGTCCTTCACCGCCGTGCGGGTGGCGTGGTCGTACTCGCCGGTCTCGGTCACCTCGGCGTAGCCCTTGGAGGCGAGCATGAACTGCGCGGCGGCCACCGGGACGCCGGACGACTTCTGGTCCAGCTCCGGAGCCAGGGTCTCCCAGGTCGGCGCGGTCAGCGTGGCGTCGATGTCGACCGGGATGGCGTTGCGCGCCTGCCAGTCCTGCACCGCCGCGACGGTGGCCGCGTCGAACACGCCGGTGACCGGCACGATGTAGCCGCGGAACGCGAGCAGGCGCTGGGCGACCTGGACCACCGGGCCGCCGACGAACCGCCAGATGTCCGGCCAGCGGCGGGCCGGCACGTCGCCGAGTTTGGTGCCGAGCTGCTTGAACACCGCGCGGCGCAGCGCCGGGAACTCCCGGTAGAACATCGCGCCCGGGCAGAGCGTGGCCCGGAAGTCCCAGTGGCCGAAGATGTCGTGGGCGTGCAGCCCGTACTGCCGGCAGATCGCGGTGCACAGCCGTACGAGGGAGTCGAGCAACTCCTCCGGCGGCGCCTCGGTGACGTAGGTGCCCTCGTTCTCGATGCCGATGGCCCGCCCGTTCTCGCCCGGGCAGTGCGCGGCGATCATCTGCCGGTCTCCGGCGCGCAGCCGGTCCAGGCTGCCGTGCCGTCCCTCCAGGACGTGACCGCCGCGGCTCACCGTGAAGTGCTGCCCGGTGTCGGACCAGCCGTTGCCGTCCATGTGCAGGTCCTGGCAGTCGCGGGCGAGCTGCTTGGCGTGCTCCTCGGAGTAGTCCGTGACGTTCGGGAACGCCATGTGGTGCACGATGATCTTGTTGGTCGGGATCGCGCTGACCGACAGCGGGTCGGCCGGCGGGCGGGCGGCCCACTCGTCGCAGCTGATGATCCAGTCGAGGTCCGCGCCCGGTGCGGCCTGCGCGGCGGCCGGCAGGGCGAGCTCGCTCCCGACGACCGCGACCGCCGCGGCGCCGAAGCCGGCCCGCAGCAGCGTTCGGCGGTCCAGTTCGGGGTGGTCGAAGTGCATCTCGCCTCCTCGATGGCCCGGCCGGCGCCGGGCGATGTAAAGGAACTGCAGCAACTGAGCGCGTGGTGGAGAATATTGCCAAGCTCGCGCGTCGCGCCAGAGGACAAAAGCGACGCTCCTCGGCCGTTCCTATCGCCGGAGTAGGCGATCTCACGTCCGCTGACCGGGACAGACCATGGTCTTCCGTGATCCGCCGTGACAGCCTGGGCCGGTGCAGTCGCCCAGCCTGACCGGGATCGTCGTGCTCGTCGCGGTGCTCGCGGCCGCCACCGCCTTCGGCTGGTGGCGCCGCCGCCACGACGGGCGGCTACGCGCCGTCCGGAAGCGCCCATCGGCCACCGACGCGCCGCACCGGGCCACCCTCACCACCCTCGGCGTACGCCCCGGCGAGGTCACGCTGCTCCAGTTCTCCGCACCGGTCTGCCCGCGCTCGGCCTCGCCGCCACCGGCGCCGCGCTCGCCGCGGCCTTCCTCAACGCGGCGTTCGGGCTCTGCCTCGGCTGCGAGGCGTACCTGACGATCCGGCGGCTGGCCGGGCGCCCGCTCGCCGCCCGGGTGGCAGTGCCCCCGCGCTGACCGTCCGCCCGTACGCTGGCCCCGGCGGATGGGGGAGAGGCATGGCGGGTCGCGGGCGGCTGGACCGGCGTAGCGTGCTCGTGGCCGCAGGCGGGCTGGTGGTCGCCGGGATCGGCGTGCCGGTCGGGCTGGCCGCCACGAACGACCCGCCGCCGCCCCCGCCGCGCGGCCGTCGACCGATCAGCATGGCGATGCACCTGCACGCCTCGTTCAGCGAGGGCGTCGCCAGCTACGCCGCCCACCTCGACCAGGCCCGCCGCAACGGCGTCGACGTGCTCTGGTGGACCGACCACGACTTCCGGGTCGCCGCCCACGACCACCGCCGGGTCGTCCACTTCGACGGCCCGGAGGAACGCGAAGGCGGCCTGGCCTGGACCTGGCAGCCCGCCACCGAGGGACGGCTGACCGGCTCGGCCGCCGACTTCGTCGACGCGCCGGACGCCCCCGACGGCCCGGGCCGCGCGCTGCGCCTGGTCGCCGCCGGTTCCGGCACCCACTGGTACGCGGGCAAGGCATGGAACTGGACGCACACCGCCAACATCTCCGACACCACACTGCACCTCGACGTACGCCCCGAAGCGGCCGGCCGGGACGCCACGCTCACCATGGAACTCGCGCTGTCGCACCACCCGGCCGGACCCGGCCGGCCCGCCGGGCAACTCGTGCTGCGCTACCGCCTCGGCGGCGTGGACACGGTCCGGCACACGGTGGACGGCCGCCACGGCACCGTCGAACTGCCCGCCCCGGCCAGCGCCTGGCGGCGGCACACGTTCGACCTGCTCGCCGACGTGCGGCGGCTCTGGCCCGACATCGTCGCCGGGGACAACTCGCTGCGCGGGCTGCGCCTCGGCGTGACAGCGGCCGGTGGCACGCGCGGCGCGTACCTGGTGGACCGGCTCGTCTTCGACCGCGCCCGCCGCGCCGGCCAGGCGGGCGAGGAACTGCGCGCCGAGGTGCTGCGCGGCTACGACGGCGCGTACCCCGGCGTCACCCACCACCGCGCGTACGAGGTGTCGATGGTGCGCCACCTCAACTGGTTCGGCGGCGACGGCACGCTGCCGCGCTTCCCGTCCCCGCCGTACCGGGACAACGACGTCGACGCCACCGAACGGATGGTGGAGTTCCTGCACGCGCACGGCGGCGTGGTGTGCTGGAACCACCCGCTGGACACCGAACGCCGGGAATCCCTGGCCCGCCTGCTGGTCAGCCGCGACGCGCTCGGCGTCGACCTGATCGAGATCGGACGCCGGCCGGTCGAGGACCACCTCTGGGCGTACGACGTGGCGGCCCGCAACGCGATCCCGCTGACCGCGGTCGGGGTCACCGACGACCACGACGGCACGGACTGGCGGGCCGGCCGGGACCGCAACGTCACCTCGGTGTGGGCGGCCTCGACCGGCCGGGACGACCTGGTCGCGGCGCTGCGTGCCGGTCAGGCGTGGTTCGCCGACCTGGCCGGCTACCGGGGCGCGCTGGACCTGGAACTGGGTGGCCGCAGCGCGATGGGCGCGCTCGCCGTGCTCACCGAGGACACCGTCACCGTGCGGCTGCGCGCCACCGACCTGCCCGCCGGGGCCACGCTGGAGACGGTCACCGGTGAGGTCGACCGGGCCGGTGTCGCGGACCCGACACCGGCGGTCCGGGTCGACCAGGTGCCCTGGCGGCGGTTGCGGCAGGGCTGGCACGACCTGCCGGTGCGCGTCGGCGCCGGCAAGTACGTCCGCACCCAGGTCCGCGACCGCGACGGCGAGATAGTAGGCGCGAGCAACCCCGTCTGGCTGCTGCGCACCCCGCCACCGGCCGGAATCCCCCCGTCTCGCCGCTTCTGACCCGCGCCCCCGCTCCCTCTCGTCGATCATGAAGTTGGCGGCGACGTCTGTCCTTTTTGTTCCTGTCAACTTCATGATCGACGAGGTGGGGGCGGTTGCCGGGGTCTGGTACTCGTGGCGGTGTGTCCGATACCGACCACCTGCCGCGCCGCGCCGTGCCGCGCGAGCGCCCGGCCGCCGACCGGCGACCGGAAGCAGCCGTTGCGGCGATGGCCGGCAGCACCGGCCCGGTGAGAATGACGAGCGAGGCGGCGCCTGACATCCGCCCGTGGGACGCCGTGGAGTCTGTCGCATGAGCGGCTGGGAACTGTCCGGATACACACCGGTCCGCCGGCTCGGCGCCGGCGCGTCGGGAAGCGTCGTGCTCGCCACCCACGACCCGACCGGCACCCCCGTCGCGATCAAGTACCTGGTCCGCGACCTGGGCGAGGACTCGGCGTTCCGGACCGCGTTCCGCGCCGAGGCCCGGCTTCTCGGCGAGATCGACGACCCGCACGTCAGCCGCCTCTACGAGTACGTGGAGAGCCCGCACGGCGCGGCCATCGTGATGGAACTGGTCGACGGCGTCTCGCTGCGCCAGATGCTGCGCGAACACGGCCCGACCACGCCGGAGGCCGCGCTCTGCGTCCTCAAGGGCTCGCTCGCCGGCCTGGCCGCCGCGCACGCACACGGTGTCGTGCACCGTGACTACAAGCCGGAGAACGTCCTGGTCACCGGCACCGGGCTGAGCAAACTCGCCGACTTCGGCATCGCCATGCCGATCGGTCAGGGCTCCGACACCACGGTGTCCGGCACACCCCGCTACATGGCCCCCGAGCAGTGGACCGGCGCCCCGGCCGCCCCGGCGTGCGACATCTACGCCGCCACCGCCACGTTCTTCGAGTGCCTCACCGGCCGGCCCCCGTACCAGGGACCGGACCTGCTCTCCCTGCGCGACCAGCACGCCAGCGCGCCGATCCCCGCCGAGGCGGCACCCCCGCCGGTGCACGACCTGCTGCGCCACGGCATGGCCAAACGCCCCGACGAGCGGCCGCCGTCCGCCGAGGCGTTCCTGGAACTGCTGGAACAGGTCGCCGGCACCGGCTACGGCCCGCAATGGCAGGAACGAGGGCTGCGCGAGCTGGCCCGGCGGGCAGTGCTGCTGGCCGCGCTGTGGCCGTTCCCGGACCGGGCCGAGGGCGCCACCGCCGTCGCGCACACCGAACTCGGCACGACCGCCACCGGCCGGGGCGGACGGTTCCGCAAGGGCCGCACCCGTACCGCCCTGGCCGCCGGCGCCGTGGCCGCCGCCGTCCTGGCCGGGGGCGCCGGCTACAGCTACGCCGCCCACGACGGCACGTCCACCGCCGGCCCGGCGAGCGCCGCTCCCGCCATCACCGGCGCACCCACACCGGACCCGACCGGCGCCGAGACGCCGAGCCCGTCACCGACACCCGCCCCGCCCAGCGCGTCCGCCGCGCCACCACCGCCCACGCCGCCGGACACCCCCGACCCGACCGGGACGCCGACCCGTACCGGCTCGCCCACCCCCAGCGCGTCCCCGAGCACCAGCGCGCCGCCGCCGGACGTGACCGCGCCGGTCGTGGACGGCGTCCGCGCCGACCCGGGTGAACTGGACCCGAAGGGCTGCCCCTACGGCACCAAGACCAGCACCGTCTCCGCCGCCGTCACCGACGACCGCAGCGGTCCGGCCGCGCTCACCGTCACGTTCGGCTACACCCTCGACGGCGCCACCGGCACGGTCCGGATGGCCGCCGCCGGGCGCGGGCTGTTCACCGGCACGCTCGGCCCGCTGTCCACACCCAGGCGCAGCGCCCGCATCCCCGTCCGGGTCACCGCCGCCGACGCCGCCGGCAACACGACCACCTCGGCGTCACCGGTGTACGTGACGCTCTACCACGACTGCACCCCCGGCTAGGAGTACGACAGTGCCCGCTGCCCCGCACCGCAGCCCGTCCCCGGGACGGCCGGCGTGACCCGTCCCGACGAACCGACCGAGGCGCTGCCCACCCGTGCCCTGCCGATCACCGGTGACGCGGACGCCGCCGAGCCCACCGTCCACCTCCCCGGGCCGGTGGGCGACCAGCCACCCGCCGAACCCACAGTCCACCTGACCCCGATCCCCGACGACCGCACCGCGGACCTTTCCGCCTCGGTCACGCCGACGCCGCCCGATGCCGAGCCGACCGTGCACCTGCGGCCGGGCCGGGCAGACGACGCGGGCGAGGCGACCGTCCATCTCCCTCCTCCGGCGCCGGACAGCGCGGCGGCGGAGCCGACGGTGGCCCTGCGTCCCACCCCGGACGGCAGAGCCGAGGAGGCCGCAGCGTCGTCCAGTCCGGCACCGGAGGGTGCGGCAGGGGAGCCCACGGTGAACCTGCGCGCGGCTCCGGACCAGGACGCCGGGGAGGTGACGGTCCATTTCCGTGCGGCCCCCGGCAGTCCAGCCGGCGAGCCGACGGTGAGTCTGCGTCCGGCTCCGGACCAGGCTGCGGGGGAGGCGACCGTCCACATGCGCGCTCCCGCGGGAAACGTGACCGGGCAGGCCACCGTCTACCCGCGTCCGAGCGCGGAACCGCCCCAGGCCATCGGCGCCGAGCCGACCGCGTCGTGGCAGCCGACCGCCTCCTGGCAGCCCACCGGCGTACCGCATCGGGGCCACCCCACCGGGACGGCGGCGACCGGCGCCGGTGCGTACCCGGATCGGACCGGCCAGGCGCGGGCGGTGAGTGGCGTCCCGGCGCCGGGCGGCGAGCTGCGCTTCGGACCGGGCGTGCCGGCGACGCCGCCGCCCGCGCCGCCCTGGCCCACCGCACCCCCGATCCGCCCGCGCCCGGTCTGGCGTCGCGTCGTCTCGGTGCTCTCCACGCTGCTCACCGTGGTGCTGTTGCTGGCGGTCGGCCTCTACCTGTGGCAGCGGTTGCGCCCGCTGGAGGTCGAGGGGGTCACCGTCGCGGTGCCCCGGCCGGCGGGTGTCGCCTGCGACGTGACTGTCGACGTGGTGGCCACCGTGCGTACCAACGGGCGCGGCGGGACGATCCGGTACCAGTGGTTCCGCTCCGACGCGCCGCCCGGCGCCGTGCTCACCGAACGGGTCGGCGGCGGACAGCAGACCGCGGTGCTCACCCTCAAGTGGACGTTCACCGGCGTCGGTACGACCACCGGGATCGCCACCGTCAACATCATCGAACCGTCGACGGCGCAGGCCAGCACCCGCGTCGTCTACCGCTGCCCCGGCGGCTGACCGCGTTTCCCCGCGCGCGGGTCCGGGTAGCCCCACCCGAACAAACCTGGACCACGCACGTGGAGGCCCTTCGATGAGAGACAACTTCGGGGACGCGGTGGGCGACGCGTTCCGATCGGTGATGCTGTTCCTGCCCAAGGCGGTCGCGTTCGTCGCGATCCTGATCGCCGGCTGGCTGATCGCCAAGGCCGTGCTCAAGCTCGTGGACAAGGTGCTGGAGCGGGTCCACTTCGACCGGGCCGTCGAGCGCGGCGGGATCAAGACCGCGCTGGCCCGCTCGAAGTACGACGCCAGCGACATCGTCGCGAAGCTGGCCTACTACGGCGTGCTGCTGGTCACGCTGCAGCTCGCGTTCGGCATCTGGGGCCCGAACCCCATCTCCGACCTGATCGCCGGCGTGATCGCCTGGCTGCCCCGGGCGTTCGTCGCCATCGTCATCGTGGTGGTCGCCGCGGCCATCGCCCGCGCGGTCAAGGACATCATCTCCAGCGCGCTCGGCGGCCTCTCGTACGGCCGGGTGCTGGCCAACCTCGCCTCCGTGTTCATCCTGGGCCTGGGTGTCATCGCCGCGCTCAACCAGATCGGCGTCGCCACCACCGTCACCACCCCGGTGCTGATCGCGGTGCTCGCCACCGTGGGCGGCATCCTGGTCGTCGGCGTCGGCGGCGGGCTGGTCCGGCCGATGCAGAGCCGCTGGGAGAACTGGCTGACCCGGGCCGAGGAGGAGTCGCGCACCATCGCCACCCACGCCCGCGCGTACCAGGCCGGCCGTCGTGACGTCGAGGCCCGTCTGGCCGCCACCGGCCCGTACGCGGACTCCGAGCTGACCCAGCCGGTGAGCCGCGACGCCGAGGCGGACCGCACTCAGCCGGTGCCCGCGTACCAGGGCACCCCGCCGGCCCCGGCCGCCGCGGACGCCACCGAGCCGGTGCCGCCGCAGGCGGGCGCGGAGGCGACGCAGCACATTCCGGCGTACGCCGACTCCGAGCGCACCCAGCCGACCACGCCGCGCCAGACGACGGCCGAGCAGGCCACGGACAGCGAGGCCACCATGGTCATCCCGCAGGCCGACGTGGAGAAGTTCCGCCGCTGACCCGACAGCCGCGACGAACCGGGGCGGGACCGCACGGTCCCGCCCCGCTTCGTGCCCGTCGCGGGACCACCCGGGCGCCGCGCGGCGGATAGGATTCCGGCATGACCTGGCGATGTTGATGCCCACCTGAGCGACGAGGCCGCGGGCCGCCGCGGACGCCGTGCATTCCGACCGGTGTCCGTCACGTCCCGTGGGAAGGTTCCATGCTCGTCGCACCTGCCCGCGTACCAGCGACCCGCCGTCTGGCGGCGACGCTCTACGGGTACGCGTTCCTCACCGACCTCGTCCTGCTCTACCCGCTCTACGTGCTCCTGTTCGCCGACACCGGCTTGTCGGTCGGGCAGATCTCCTCACTGTTCGCGCTCTGGGCGGCCGCCGGCATCGTGCTGGAGGTGCCCTCCGGCGTGTGGGCGGACGCGGTGTCGCGCCGTCTGCTGCTCTGCCTGGCACCGCTGCTCGCCGCCGCCGGGTTCGCGCTCTGGGTGCTGCTGCCGTCCTATCCGGCGTTCGCCGTGGGCTTCCTGCTCTGGGGCGCCGGTGGCGCGCTGCGCTCCGGCGCGCTGGAGGCGCTCGTCTTCACCGAGCTGGAACGCCTCGGCGCGGCCGACAGGTACGCCCGGCTGATCGGCCGGACCCGCACCGCCGAGGTGCTCGGCGCGGTCGGGTCCGGGGTGCTCGCCGGGCCGGTGTACGCGCTCGGCGGCTACTTCGCGGTCGGCGCGGCCAGCGTGGCGACCTGCCTGCTGGCGGCGGCCGTCGCGGCCCGCTTCCCGGAACACCGTCCACCACTCGTCCCGGCGCTGCCGAGCGTCGCGCCCGGGGGTGCCGCACCAGGGGACGAGCCGGGTGACGACGAGCCCGGCTGGCTGGACAGCCTGCGCCTGGGCCTGCGCGAGGTACGCGGCGACAGTCGCGTCCGTGCCGCCGTGCTGCTGGTCGCGGCGGTGACCGCGATCTGGGGTGGGCTGGACGAGTACACCGGGCTGCTGGCCGCCGACACCGGCACGGCGGAGGTGGGCGTACCGCTGCTGCTCCTGCTGGTCTGGGCCGGGATGACGGTGGGCGGGCTGCTCGCGCCGCTGGGCGAGCGGCTGTCCCACCGCGGCTACGCCGGTCTGCTGGTGTTCGCGGCCGGGGCGACGGCGGCCGGGGCGCTGCTGCGGCACCCGGCGGGGTTCCTGCTGCTCGCGGCCGCGTTCGCCGCGTTCCAGCTGGCCACCGTGCTCGCCGACGTGCGGCTCCAGGCCCGGATCGCCGGGTCGGCCCGGGCCACCGTCACGTCGCTGGCCGGGATGGCCACCGACCTGACCATCGTCGCCTTCTACGCGGGGTACGGGCTGCTCGCCGGTGCGGTCGGAAACGCGGCCGCCTTCGCGTTCGCGGTGCTGCCGTACGTGCTGGTGGCGCTCTGGCTCCTCACCGGTCGAGCATGAATCGCCAGAAAAGGGACCAATGGTCGCGCTCGCGTCCTAGCGTGGGTCCGGACATCGGCGACCCCGGGAGACGATCGCGGTGACGTTGGAAGCAGAGCGCACGCTGCGCGACGAGGAGCAGACCGGGCTGGCGGAGCTGGCCGCCCAACTGCGGGTGGACGCCATCCGGTGCAGCACGGCGGCAGGCTCCGGGCACCCCACGTCCAGCCTGTCCGCCGCCGACCTGCTCGCCGTGCTCGTCGCCCGGCACCTGCGCTACGACTGGTCCTACCCGGGCAACCCCGGCAACGATCACCTGATCTTCTCCAAGGGCCACGCCTCCCCCCTGCTGTACGCGGTGTTCCGCGCCACCGGCGCGATCAGCGAGCAGGAACTGCTGGAGACGTACCGGCAGGCCGGATCGCGCCTGCAGGGGCACCCCACGCCGGTGCTGCCCTGGGTGGACGTGGCAACCGGCTCGCTCGGGCAGGGCCTGCCGGTCGGCGTCGGGGTGGCGCTGGCCGCCCAGTACCTCGACCGGTCACCCGCGCACGTCTGGGTGCTCTGCGGCGACAGCGAGACAGCCGAAGGATCGGTGTGGGAGGCGCTGGACAAGGCCGGCCACTACGGGCTGCGCAACCTCACCACGATCGTCGACGTCAACCGGTTCGGCCAGCGCGGCCCCACCGAACTGCAGTGGGACCTGGACACCTACCGGCGGCGCGTCAAGGCGTTCGGCTGCCACTCGATCGTGGTCGACGGCCACGACCTGGGCGCGATCGACGAGGCGTACGGGCAGGCCCGCGAGACGACCGGGCCGACTGTGGTGCTGGCCCGCACGGTCAAGGGCAAGGGCGTACCCGAGGTGGAGAACGACCCCTCCTGGCACGGCAAGCCGTTCGACCCGGAGCTGGCCGACCGGGCCGTCCGGGCGCTGGGCGGCCCCCGGCGGATCCGGGTCGCCGGCCCGAAACCACCGGCCGCGCCGCGCACCGCCCCGGCCGAGCACGGAGAGCCGGAACTGCCGCGATACGAGCGCGGGGCGAAGGTCGCCACGCGGGACGCGTACGGCGACGCGCTGCGCGCCCTCGGCGCCGCCCGGCCCGACGTGGTCGCGCTCGACGGCGAGGTCAGCGACTCCACGCGGGCGGAACGTTTCGCCACCGCGTACCCGGATCGGTTCTTCCAGATGTTCATCGCCGAACAGCAGCTCGCCGCCGCGGCGGTCGGCATGGCGGTCCGCGGCTACCGGCCGTTCGCGGCGACGTTCGCCGCGTTCTGGTCCCGGGCCTACGACTTCATCCGGATGGCCGGGGTGTCCCGGGCCGACATCGCGCTCGTCGGGTCGCACGCCGGAGTGGAGATCGGCCCGGACGGCCCGTCCCAGATGGGGCTGGAGGACATCGCCGCGCTGCGGGCGGTGCCCGGCTCCACGGTGCTCTGCCCGGCCGACGCGGTCTCCTGCGCGGCCCTCGTCGCCCAGATGCCCGACCACCCGGGCGTCACCTACCTGCGGACGACGCGCGGCAAGTACCCGGTGCTCTACGACGACGGCGAGCCGTTCCCGATCGGCGGCAGCCGGATGGTGCGCGACGGCGGCGACGTGGCGCTGCTGGGCACCGGCGTGACCGTGCACCTGTGCCTCGCCGCCGCCGACGAGCTGACCCGCGAGGGCATCGACGCGCGCGTGATCGACATGTACTCGATCAAGCCGGTGGACCGGCAGCGCCTGGCCGAAGCCGTCGTGGAGACCGGCGGGCGGCTCGTCGTGGTCGAGGACCACTACCCGGAGGGCGGCCTGGGCTCCGCGGTGCTGGAGGCGCTCGCCGACCTGGGCGAACCCGCCCGGGTCAACCACCTGGCGGTACGCGGGCTGCCCGGCTCCGGCACCCCCGCCCAGCAGCTCGACCGGGCCGGCATCGGCGTCGGCGCGATCGTCTCGGCGGCGCGGGCCCTGGCCTGAGACGGCGTTCGCCCGGACCTGTGGCGCTCGCGGCCCGTGCCCACCTGGACGGGTGGCGCTCGCGGCCGTGTCCGTCCGGAACGGTGGCGCTCGCGGCCGTGTTTGCCGCGGCCGGCGGCGGGTAGCCACGCTGCCGTTGCGACGGGAGGACCGACGATGGCCGAACCCGAGTTCTACGCGCGGGTGTCCGCCCGCGCCGGCGTGCCGGTGGAGACGGCCCGCGCGCTGACCGAGGCGACGCTGCGCACGCTCGCCGAACGGATCAGCGGCGGCGAGGCCGACGACCTGTCCGCGCACCTCGCGCACGAGTTGCGTCCGCTGCTGGCCCGCGCCCGGGTCGAAGATCCCGAGGTCTTCGGGTACGACGAGTTCCTGCGCCGGGTCGCCGAGCGCTCCGGCGCGACACCGTCGGACGCCGAGCGCGGCGCGCGGGCGGTGTTGCAGGCGCTGCACCGGGTGGTCGGGCCGGCCCAGTTCAACCGGGCGCTGTCCCAGCTGCCGCGCGAGATCGCCGAGCTGGCCCAGCCCACCCCGCGCCCCGCTTAGGTGTAAGGAAGGGCCCCTTGTTAACGCCTCCGGTAGAGGAAGGGCCCCTTCTTAACACCCGCCGCGATGCGCCGCACCGCGTCGGCGCCGGGGAGGCGTCACTCCGGCAGCGCGTCCAGGTAGACCCAGCGGCCGTCCTCGCGGGCGAAGCGGCTGTGTTCGGCCAGCACGCCCGCCCGGCCGTCCTCGCGGTAGTGCGCCCGGAACCGGACCGTCCCGGTGCTGTCAAACAGGCCGCCCTGCCCGGTCTCCGCGATCTCCAGCCGGGTCCAGCGGGTGCCCGGGTCCAGCTCCAGCCGCTCCGGGCGGGTGGTGGAGTGCCAGCTGTGCCGCAGGTAGGCGGCGTCGCCACGCGCGAACGCGCTGAACCGGGACCGCATCAGCGCCTCCGCGGTCGCCGCCGTCGCCTCGCCCCGGTGGACCGGGGCGCAGCAGTCCGCGTACGGCCGGCCGGTGCCGCACGGGCAGGCCGCCGACCGTTCACCCCGTCTCGCCATGCCACGATTCTCCCAAGCTGCGGAGAGGTGTTAACAAGGGGCCCTTCCTCTACCGGAGGCGTTAACAGGGGGCCCCTCCTTACACCTCAACCCAGTAGGCTTCCTCGACCATGAGTGTGAGTCCCACCCAGCGTGCCCTGGAACCCGCGCAGGTCCGCCGCTACCTGAGCGCCTCGCTCGGGCCCGGTGCCGAGGTGGCCGACTGCGGCCCGCTGACCGGGGGCGGCTTCGCCGCCGTCTGGCAGGTACGCCTCACCGACGGCCGCGACGTGGTGCTCAAGGTCGGTCCGCCGCCGCACGTACCGCTGCTGCGCTACGAGCGCGACATGATCGGCGCGGAGGCGCACTACCTGCGCCTGGTGGCCGACCGCGCACCGGGGGTGCCCACGCCGGAGCTGCTGCACCACGGTCGCCACCCCGAACTGGGTGACTGGCTGCTCATGGCGCGGCTACCAGGTCGTACCCTCTGGGACCTGAGCCAGGCCGGCGCGGACGTCGGACCGCTGCGCGCGGAGTTCGGCCGCGCGCTCGCCGCGCTGCACACGGTGACCGGCGGGCGGTACGGCTACGACGGCGACCGGGCCTCCGGCGCGACCTGGCGGGACGCGTACACGGCCATGGTGGACGACATGCTCGCCGACGCCGCGGACTGGGCGGTGCCGCTGCCGGTGCCGGCGTCCCGGATCCGGGAGCTGGTGGCGCGGCACGCGGCGGTGCTCGACGCGGTCGACCGCCCGGCGCTGCTGCACTTCGACGGCTGGGCCGGGAACGTGCTCGCCGTCGACGGGCCGGACGGCACGCCGCGTCTGAGCGGCCTGGTCGACGGCGAACGGTACCTGTGGGGCGACCCGCTGATGGACCTGGTGTCACCGCTGCTGTTCCGCCGCGTCGAGGACGAGCCGGACGACCCGCTGGTACGCGCCTACCGCGAGGCGGCGCCGTTCCCGCTGGACGCCGGGGCGCGGCGGCGGCTCGGGCTCTACCGGCTGTATCTCTACCTGCTGATGACCGTCGAGATGCCCAGCCGCAACATCACCGCCGACAACGACCCCGGCCGGGTGGAGCTGCTGGCGGACCTGCTCGGCGCGGAACTGGCCGACCTGGCGCGCTGAGCCTCACCGGGTCGCGGTGGCGAAGACGACGATGTTGTCCGGGTAGCTGCCGGTACCCGGGTCGAACCGCCCGCCGCACGTGATCAACCGGAGCCGCGCCGCCGCGTCGCCGCCGTAGACCCGCGCGGTGGGGAAACGCTCCTTCGGGTACGCCCCGACGCCGTCCACAGTGAACGTCGCGGTGCGCCCGTCGGCCCGCAGCACCCGGATCGTGTCGCCGGGGCGCAGCCGGCCGAGGTCGAAGAAGACCGCCGGGCCGTGCTGCGAGTCGACGTGCCCGACCAGCACCGCGTTGCCGGCCTGGCCGGGGGCGGGACCGGGGTGGTACCAGCCGGTTACCTCGGGGCGTTCCAGCGGCGGCACCTCGAGCGCACCGTCCGCGTCGGTGGCGACCGGGACGATCTCGGCGTCGACGCCGATGCGCGGGACGGTGACCCGCACCGGCGTGGACCGGGGGAGCGGCGGGCCGGCCGTACCGGGGCGTTCGGTGGCGGGCGCGGCGGAGGCGCCGGGCTGCGGTGGTGACGCCGACGTGGTGCCGAGCCCGGCCGAGACCAGCCCGGTGCCGGTGGCGGCGGCGACGGTGACGGCGGTGACCAGGACGGCGGTGTGCAGGCGCGAGCGGCGCTGCGACTCCGACAGCATCCCACCTCCGTTCGACGGGGACGCGGCGCCCGCGCCGGATGCTCCGGCGCGGGCGGACCGCTCGGCGTGCTTCTCAGGCTGCGGCGTCCGCGCGGCGGCGGCGGATGACCGCGTACGCGCCGCCGGCGAGCGCTCCGGCGGCCAGGACGCCACCGGCGATCAGCACTCCGGTGTCGCCGTCGCGTCCGCCGCCACCGGCCTGCGCGCCGCCGATCGGGGTGACGGTGAACGTGGCGCTGCCGCCGTCGCTGCCGTCGCCGCACGTGGTGGCCACGGTGTACGTGCCGAGCGTGAACCCGGCGGTGAACAGTTCGGCGCTCAGGCCACCGCCCGCCGCCGCCGTGGTGGACCGGACGTTCTGGTCCCGGTCCGGGCCGGTGACCCGGAAGATCGCGTCACCGGCGTTCGGGTTGCACGTGGTGGTCAGCACGACGGTGCCGCCGACCGGGGTGGTGGCGGGTGAGACTCTGGTGTCCGCCAGCGCGGCGGCCGGGAGCAGCAGTGCGCCGAGGCCCACGCCGAACGCCGCCGATCCGAGAAATGACTGTGCCTTCATCCGCGTCTTCCCTCACTTTTCGTCCGCTGTAGGCGTGGGACGTCGTTCGGGTGGCCAACTCCGTGACGAGCACCGGTGTGGCCAACACTAGGAGGGTTGCGGCGGTCACTGGGGGTAATTGAGAAATCTTCGTTGCCGTCCGGTGTGCTCCCTGCCGCCACGAGAGGGCGGACATGCCGGGCCAGGCCGGACGGCGAGCCGTCCCGGTTCGCCGCGTCTGGGTCCGCTGTCCGTTTCGCGCCTACCGGATGGGCGGCTCCGGGCGGACCAGCCCGGTGTCGTACGCGAGCACCACCGCCTGGATCCGGTCGCGCAGCCCCAGCTTGGTGAGGATCGCCGAGACGTGGGTCTTCACGGTGGCGGTGCTCAGGTGCAGCCGGGCGGCGATCTCCGCATTGGACAGTGCCCGCGCGGTCAGCGTCAGCACCTCCCGCTCGCGGGCGGTCAGCACGGCGAGCGCGTCGCCGGCGGGCGCGGGCGCGGGCAGCCGGTCGGCGTACCGGTCCAGCAGCCGCCGGGTCACGGTGGGTGCGAGCAGGGCCTCGCCCCGAGCCACCACGCGTACCGCCTCGGCGAGGTCGGCCGGGCGGGTGTCCTTGAGCAGGAACGCGCTCGCCCCGGCGCGCAGCGCGGCGTACACGTGCTCGTCCAGGTCGAACGTGGTCAGCATGACCACCCGCGCCGGGTTGCCGGCGGCCACCAGGTCGCGGGTGGCGGCGATGCCGTCGCGGCGGGGCATCCGCACGTCCATCAGCACCACGTCCGGACGCGTCCGCGTCGCCACCGCGACGGCCTCGACGCCGTCGGCGGCCTCGCCGACCACGCTCAGGTCGGGGCGCGCGTCGAGGACGGTACGCAGCCCGGCGCGGATCAGCTCCTGGTCGTCGGCGACCACCACCCGCACGGTCACCGGTCCGCCCCGACCGGAAGCCGCGCGTGGACCCGGAAGCCGCCGGCCGGCAGCGGGCCGGCGTCGAGCGTGCCGCCGAGCAGCCGGGCCCGCTCCCGCATGCCGACGATGCCGCGCCCGCTGGACGTACCGGGCCGGCGGGCGGGTGCCGGGCCGTCGTTGACGACCTCCAGCCGCAGCACCCCGTCGCCGTAGCGGACGTCGACGTCGGCATGTGTGGCGTGCCCGTGACGCAGCGCGTTCGTCAGCGACTCCTGCACGATCCGGTACGCCGACAGCTGCACCCCGCCGGGCAGCGCCTCGCCGTCGCCCTCCCGGCGCAGCGTGACCGGCAGGCCGACCGCCCGTACCGCGTCGGCGAGCGCGTCGAGCTGCGCCAGTCCCGGCTGCGGTCCGTCCGGATCGGACCCGTCGTCGAGGGCGAGCGCGTGCAGCATGGCCCGCAGCTCGGTGAGCGCCGACCGGGCCGCCGTGTCGATCGCGGCGAGCGCGGCGCGGGCCTGCTCCGGCTGCTCGTCGAACACGTCCTCGGCGGCGGCGGCCTGCACGGCGATGACCGCGACGTGGTGCGCGACCACGTCGTGCAGCTCCCGGGAGATGCGCTCCCGTTCGGCCGCGCGGACCTGCCGTTCCCGTTCGCAGCGCCGCTGCGCCTGGCCGCGCTGCAACTCGCCGAGCGCCCACGCCAGGTCCAGTGCGATCACCGCCAGCAGCAGGTCCCGCCAGCCGCCGGTGAGCAGCTTCCACGGCGTGGGCGCCATCAGCAGACCGAGCGCGACGAGCGAGTAGCGCGGTGGGCGCAGCCGGGCCACGTACGCCATCGGGATCGCGACCAGGCCGAGCCACCCGAGCTGCGGGCAGAGCGCCTCCAGGCCGACGCCGGCCAGCGCGGCGACGGTGAGGGCGTACCCCGGGTGGCGCCGGATCCACAGCAGACAGCTGGCCTGCGCGACGGCGAGGCCGACCGCGACGGCGGTCGCGCCGGTCGTGTCCGGGCCGGCGTCGGAGGCCAGCAGCGCGAGCAGGCACACGGCGAGGCTCACGGTGGCGATGCCGCCGTCGAGCAGCAGCAGGAACCGGGACCGGGACGCACACCTCATGTCCGGATGCTAGGCCGCCGGGCCGCCGCTTCTCATCGGTCGCCAGACGGAGATCCGGGCCGTGGTCGGTCCGGCGACGGAGCCGGGAACCGCTCCGCGGCCCGATCCGCGCGGCGGCCCGCCGGACCTAGCGTCTCCGGCAGTCGTCCCGAAGTGGAGGAGTCACCGATGGAGACCACGATCCCGACCGTCGCCACCCGCCCGAATCGCCGCCGGGACCGTCTACTCACCGTGCTCGCGGCGTCCGCCGCCGCGCTGCTGGGCTGGGTTCTTGCGGTGCCGGTGGCCGGCGTGGAGCTGGTCGCGCGTACCGGCTCGACCGACCAGCCGGTGACGCCGGTGGCCGTGGTGGTGAGCGCGCTGCTCGCCGGGCTGGCCGGCTGGGCGCTGCTGGCCCTGCTGGAGCGGCTGACCGCCCGGGCCCGGACCGCCTGGACGGTGGTCGCGGCCGTGGTGCTGCTGGTTTCCCTCCTCGGGCCGCTCGGCGGGGGAGTGGGCGGGGCGGCGACGCTGACGCTCGTGGCGCTGCACCTGGTCGCGGGCGCGGTGCTGATCACCGGCCTGCGGTGGACCGCCGCCGGGTGACGGGCGGTCCCGGGCCGCCGCGACGGGGGCGGCCGGCCCGAGGCCTCCTGGAGAACTAGCCTCCTAGGACGCCCTACGGGACGTGCGGCCAGGCACCCGGAAATTTCTCCGCCACCGATGTCGAGAACGGACGGGCAGCTTCGTCCCCGGAGTGAACGCGGCCAGAATGGGCCGCACCACTGCACGAGGAGACACTCATGAAGTACCTGCTCCTGAAGCACTACCGTGGCGGCCCCACCCCGGTCACCGACATGCCGATGATCGACAAGTGGACGCCGGAGGAGATCTCCGCGCACGTGACCTACATGCAGGAGTTCGCGGCGCGGCTGCAGGAGAGCGGCGAGTACGTCGACGGTCAGGCGCTCGCCCCGGAGGGCACGTTCGTCCGCTACGACGGCGAGGGACGCCCCCCGGTCACCGACGGTCCGTTCGCCGAGACGAAGGACCTCATCGCCGGCTGGATGGTGATCGACGTGGACAGCTACGAGCGAGCGCTCGAACTGGCCGCCGAGCTGTCGGCCGCGCCGGGGCAGGGCGGCAAGCCGATCCACGAGTGGCTGGAGCTGCGTCCGTTCCTGACCGCACCGCCCACCATCACCGAGTGACCCGTCCGATGGACGAGGTCGCGCTGCGCAGCCTCATCCCGGGCGTGCTCGGTGTCCTCGTCCGCCGCGGAGCCGACTTCGCGGCGGCCGAGGACGCCGTACAGGACGCGCTGATCGAGGCGCTGCGTGTCTGGCCGGCCGACATGCCCCGCGATCCAAAGGGCTGGCTGGTCACCGTGGCGTGGCGGCGGTTCCTCGACGTGGCTCGTGCCGACGCCGCCCGGCGCCGGCGCGAGGACGTCGTGGACGACGAGCCGCCGCCCGGCCCGGTGTCCGCCGTGGACGACACGCTGCGGCTCTACTTCCTCTGCGCGCATCCGTCGCTGAGCCCGTCGTCGGCCGTCGCGTTGACGCTGCGCGCCGTCGGCGGGCTCACCACCCGGCAGATCGCGCAGGCGTATCTGGTGCCGGAGGCCACCATGGCGCAGCGGATCAGCCGGGCCAAGCGCACCGTCTCCGGGGTCCGGTTCGACCAGCCCGGTGACGTCGCCACCGTGCTGCGGGTGCTGTACCTGGTGTTCAACGAGGGCTACTCCGGCGACGTGGACCTGGCGGCCGAGGCGATCCGGCTGACCCGGCAGCTCGCCGCCGCGATCGACCACCCGGAGGTGGCCGGGCTGCTCGCGCTCATGCTGCTGCACCACGCCCGCCGGGCCGGACGCACCGCGCCGGACGGCAGCCTGGTGCCGCTCGCCGAGCAGGATCGTGGCCGGTGGGACACGACCCTGATCGCCGAGGGCGTGGGCATCCTGCAGACCGCCCTGTCCCGGGACCGGCTCGGCGAGTTCCAGGCCCAGGCCGCCATCGCGGCCCTGCACGCCGACGCGCCCACCGCGACCGAGACCGACTGGGTGCAGATCGTCGAGTGGTACGACGAACTGGTCCGCGTGACCGGCAGCCCGATCGCGCGGCTCAACCGGGCCGTCGCGGTCGGCGAGGCGGACGGCCCGCGCGCCGGGCTGGCGGCGCTCGCGGCGCTGGACGACACGCTGCCCCGGTACACGGCGGTCGCCGCGTACCTGCACGAACGCGACGGCGACCCGGACCGGGCGGCCGCGCTGTACGCGGAGGCGGCCCGCCGCGCGCCCAGCCTGGCCGAACGCGACCACCTGAACCGGCAGGCGGCCCGCCTCAACTCCCGCCGCCCCGGATAAACCGGTCGGCCACGTACGTCGCCGCTGGTAGGTTGCCTCGCCGTGACGGGGGAACGGCTCGGCGGGCGCTTCGCCCGACTGTGGACGGCGAGCACGCTGTCCGCACTGGGAAGTGGGATGGCGACGGTGGCGGCGCCGCTGTACGTGGCGTCGATCACCGACGATCCGCTGGTGGTGTCGGCCGGGGCGGCGGTGTCGTGGCTGCCGTGGCTGCTGTTCGCGCTACCCGGTGGCGTGCTGGCGGACCGGGTGGACCGGCGGTGGCTGATGGTGGTCATCGACTGGGTGCGGGTCGCCGCGCTGGTCGTGCTGGCGGTGGCGATGCTCGCCGACCGGGCCGGGATCGCGCTGCTCTACGCGGTGCTGTTCGTGGTCAACACCGGCGAGGTGGTATTCCGGACCGCCGCGCAGGCGGTGCTGCCGGCGGTGGTGCCGCGCTCGCTGCTGGAACGCGCCAACGGCTGGCTCGGCGGCGGCACCCAGGTGATGCAGAACATGATCGCCGGCCCGCTCGGCGGGTTCCTGTTCGTGCTGGCGGCGTCGCTGCCGTTCGCGCTCAACGCCGGCACGTACGCGCTCAGCGCCGTCCTGGTGGGGTTGCTCGCCGGGACGTACCGTGCCGGGCCGGCGCCGGACGAGCGGCGGTCGGTGCGGGCGGAGGTCGCGGAGGGGTTCCGCTGGCTGTGGCGGCAGCGGCTGCTGCGCACCATGACCGTGCTGATCGGCCTGCTCAACGTCACGCTCACCGCCGCGGTGGCGGTGCTGGTCCTGCTCGCCGGGGAGCGGCTGGGCCTCGGCTCGGTCGGCTACGGCGCGTTGTTCACCTGCATGGCCGTGGGCGGAGTGCTCGGCTCGCTGGTGGGGGACCGGCTGATCGCCGCGATCACGCCCACCTGGACGGTGCGGACGGGGCTGCTGGTCGAGGCGGGACTGCACCTGGCGCTCGCCGCGTCCCGCAGCGCGGTCGTGGTCGGGTTCGCGCTGTTCGCGTTCGGGGCGCACAGCGCGCTGTGGAACATCGTGGCGAACTCGCTTCGGCAGCGGCTCACGCCGGCGGCGTTGATGGGCCGGGTCGGCAGCACCACGTTGTTCGTCGCCGCGGGCGGCAACTGTGTCGGCGCGCTGCTCGGTGGCGTGGTGGCCGCCCGGTTCGGCATCACCGCCCCGTACTGGGTCGGTTTCGTCGTGGCGGTCGCGGTGATCGCCGCGACGTGGCGGGTCTTCGACCGGGCGACGGTGGCCGCCGCCTACGCCGACCCGGCCCCGCAGAAGCCCGCGCCGGTGGCCTGAGCGCGGGTCGGCCGGTGGCCGCCTCCACCGATGTGGCAGCGTGGCCGGATGCACGCATCCTTCCCGGTCGACGTCGACCTCGCGCTGGTCGGCGGCGGCGGCGCCGCGTCCCTGGTCCTGGCCGCGCTGGACCGGCACGGCGTGACCGGGCTGCGGGTCGCGGTGGTCGACCCGGTGCACAAACGCGGCCAGGACCGCACCTGGGCGTTCTGGGGCCTGCCCGGCGACGACCTCGACCCGCTGCTGAGCGCGAGCTGGTCGCAGGTCGACGTGGTCACACCCGCCGGCCGCCGCGTCCTGTCGCTCGACCCCCTGCGGTACGGCATGCTGCGCTCCGCCCCGGTCTACGACCGGGCTGCCGAGGCCGAGCGGCGGCTGGACGCGGTCCGGATCAGCGCCCCGGCGGGGGAGCTGCACGACGACGGTGAGCGGGTCACGGTCCGCGACCCGGACGGCCGGGACCTGGTGCGGGCCGGCTGGGTGCTCGACTCGCGGCCCCGGCGGCCGAGGCGGCCGGGACGTACCAGCTGGTTGCAGCACTTCCGCGGCTGGTGGCTGGCCGCCGACCGGCCGACGTTCGACCCGCAGCGGGCGGTGCTGATGGACTTCCGCACCCCGCAGCCGCAACGCGGCGTCTCCTTCGGGTACGTGCTGCCTGTCGACGACCGGTTCGCGCTGGTCGAGTACACCGAGTTCGGGCCGGAACTGCTCGACGACGCGGGCTACGACGCGGCGCTGCGCGGGTACGCCGACCTGCTCGGCCTGGACCTGACCGCGCTGCGGGTGCGGGAGGTCGAGAACGGCGTGATCCCGATGACCGACGGCCCGTTCGAGTCCCGCCCGAGCCCGCGCGTGGTGCGGCTGGGCACCGCGGGTGGGGCGACCCGCCCGTCCACCGGCTTCACGTTCTCCGCGATGCTGCGCCAGGCCGACCAGGTGGCCCTGGCGCTCGCCGCCGGCCGTCCGCCGGTGCCGGCGCCCGCCTACCCGGGACGGCACCTGTGGATGGACGCGGTGGCGCTGCGCGCGCTGGACCGGGGGCACGTCGGCGGGGTGGAGTTCTTCGAGCGGCTGTTCGACCGCAACCCGCCGGAGCGGGTGCTGCGGTTCCTCGACGGCGTGACCAGCCCGGCGGAGGACCTGGCGGTGATGCGGTCCAGCCCGCTGCTGCCGATGACCGGCGCGGTGCTCGGCGACGCGGCCGGGCGGCTGCGGGCCCGCCTGCGCCGCTAGCCGATCGCCTCGGCGACGCGGTCGCGCACCAGCGTCCGCAAGCCCTCCATCGGGTCGCCGTCGCCCGCGCCGAGCCGGTTGCGCACCGCCGCCACCGTCAACCCCAGTTCGGGGTACGCGAACGCGAGGCTGCCGCCACTGCCGGCGGTGCCGAACGATCCGTCGTCCTCGACCGCGTACCCGAGCCCGAACGTGCTCTCCTGCCCGAACACCCACTCCGGCGCGCGGACCGCCGGGGCGGACACGTCCCGCATCCGCTCGGCGGAGATCAGCCGCACCCCGTCGACCGGGCCGAGCAGCGCCGCGTACATCCGGGCCACCGCGCGGGCGCTCATCGTGCCGACCGACGGCACGTCGGCGCGCAGCACGTCGGGGCGGGAGCCGATGACGGTGTCCGGCCGTACGGCGGGTGGGGCGACCGCGTCGAAGTGCGGCAGGTTGGCCCCGGCCCAGGTCATCAGCGCGGACAGGCCGGCGTCCTCCAGCCGGGCCAGGCGGGGCAGGTCCGCCTCCGGGACGCCGAGGAACAGTTCCCGGTCCACGCCGAGGGGCCCGGCCACCTCCTGCGCCAGCACCCGCGAGATCGGCGCGCCGGTGACCCGCCGGACCACCTCGCCGAGCAGCCAGCCCCACGTCCACGCGTGGTACGCGAGCCGCTCGCCGGGTGCCCACAGCGGCCGCGCGTCGGCGAGCAGGTCGCACATGCGCGTCCAGTCGGTGAAGTCCTCCGGCGTGACGTCGGCCGGCAGCGCGGGCAGGCCGGCGGTGTGGGTGAGCACGTGCCGCAGCGTGATGCCGCCCTTGCCGTGCCGGGCGAACTGCGGCCACACCGCAGCGAGCGGCAGGTCGTAGTCGAGGCGTCCCCGCTCGGCCAGCACGTGCACCACTGTGGCGGTGAGACCCTTGCCGGTGGAGACGGCGTGCACGGGCGTGTCGGCGGTCATCGGCCTGCCGGTGGTGGTGTCGGCGAGCCCGGCCTGCTCGGTGAGGATCGCGACCCCGTCCAGGTACGCGGCCACCTGCACGCCGGCCTCCCGGCCGGAGGAGACCAGCTCGTTGATCGTCGCCCGTACCTCGGCCCGCAGGCCGTCCCACCGCGTGTCCACGATCTCGCAGCGTGCCAGACCGGCGTGCCGTCCGTCGCATGCTTTTCCGTGGCCCGGCGGCTCGGTGCCAGCACCGGCGCTCGTGGGTGGCGTCGTCACCCCGGTCGGCGCGGTGAGGCCCGGCTGCTCGACGATGCCCGGCGGCTCGGTGCCGGCCGTCGGCGGCCTCAGCGGGCGACCGGCGTCGGCGCGCCGGTTCCCTGGGCGAGCAGCGGGTTCGTGTCGCCGGTGAGCAGCCGGGCGCGCAGCGCGGCGATCGTCTCCTCGCCGACGCCGAGCCGGCCGGTCACGTAGCCGCGCACCGAACCGTGTCCGGCCCGCAGGTCGGCCAGCACCAGCCGGATGATCTCGGCCGGGGCCCGCCCGTACGCCGGCCAGCCCGGCGTCGCGCCGCCGTTGCGGTCCCGCCACTCGGCGACCAGCCGGTCGGTGGCGTGCTCGGTGAGCGCGAAGTCCGCGGCGATCTGGTCGTCGTCCACGTCGAGCACTGACAGCACCAGCGCGGCGAGCAGGCCCGTGCGGTCCTTGCCGGAGGCGCAGTGGAACACCAGCGGATGCTCGTCGTCCGCGATCACCTCGATCGCCCGGCGCAGCTCGGCCACGCCGTCCTCGGCCACCTCGGCGTACCGGTCGGCCAGGTAGCGCCACGGGTCCACGCCGGGGTCGATGTCGGCCTGCACGTACGGCCGGTGCTCGATGCTCAGGTTGTGCCAGGTCACGCCGAGGCTCTCCGGCGCCCGGCCGCGGTCGGCGATCTCCCACGGGTACCGCAGGTCGATCACGGTGCGCACGCCGAGCGCCGCGAACCGTTCCAGGTCGTCACCGGCGAGCTTGGCCAGTGAGTCGGAGCGGTAGAGCCGGCCCCGGGCGACGGTGCGGCCGTCGCCGGTTCGAAGGCCGCCCAGGTCACGGAAGTTGCAGAGGGTGGCGAAGTCCGGGGGTCTGGTCATCCCGGCACGCTAGCCGGGCACGGCGGGTCCTGTGGTCCCGCGCGCTCGCGTACCCGGTAGGTTGCCGGGCATGGCGGAGGCGGAGACCGGCCGGGTCGTGGAGATCTGGACCGACGGCGCGTGCAGCGGCAATCCCGGGCCCGGCGGCTGGGGCGCGGTGCTGCGCTGGGGCGGGCACGAGCGGGAGCTGTGCGGCGGCGAGGCCACCCCGACGACGAACAACCGGATGGAGCTGACCGCTGCCATCCGGGCGCTGGAGAGCCTCACCCGCCCGGTCACGGTACGCCTGCACACCGACAGCACGTACGTCCGTAACGGCATCACCGGCTGGCTGAACTCGTGGAAGCGCAACGGCTGGCTGACCGCCGCGAAGCAGCCGGTGAAGAACGCCGACCTGTGGCAGGCGCTGGAGGCGGCCTGCTCCCGGCACGACGTGACCTGGCTGTGGGTCAAGGGGCACAACGGGCACCCGGAGAACGAGCGCGCGGACGCGCTGGCGAACCGGGGCATGACGGAGGCGCGGGGCGCCGGCGCGGCCGCCACCACCCCGCGCGCGCGTCAGCGCAGCGGCCGGCCCTCCTCGATCTCCTCCGGCTCCTCGGACGGATCGCCGGTGCCGGAGACGGCCGCCACGTCGTAACCGGCGCGGCTGACCTCCCGTGCCGAGCGCCGGTCCTCGGCGGGCAGGTCGGCGAAGTCGTCACCGGTGTCGTCGGTGGTGTGCAGGGACTCGCCCGGCGGGCGCAGGGACGCCTCGTACGCGGTAGCGCCGTCGGGTTCGTCGCCGGCGGCGCGGCCGAAGGACTGTTCACTGGTCATGTCGCACTCCTGCCCGCAGCGGGTGACGGCAAACGTTCGTGTCGCCCGAGCCCTGGCGACGGGCCGGGTTCGTTCGGTGGCCCGGGTTCGGCCGGTGCTCGCGGCCGGTCAGCGGGCCGCGTCCGGGTGGGTCGGCATCGAGGAGCCGCCCGAGCTGCTGCCGGAGGCGCCGCCCGCCATGCCGGATCCGTTGTCCTCGGTCACCTCGTCCGGTTTCGGCGTGCCGGGGGCGGGCGCCGGCACGTCGGTGTCCGCTGCCGTCTGCACCAGCGGAACCTGCCCGGCCTCGTCCTCGGCGTGCGCCGGGTCGACCGGCTCCTCACCGTCGCGTGCCCGATACCCCACCGGTGGCCCCTCCCGTCGGTCGACGTCGTCCGCGCCGCCTACCCCACCCCACCCCCACCAAACCCACGCGCCTCCGCCCGGTCCCGGCCTCGCAGTTGACCAAGGACTTTGTGTCCCGATCCGGCCCTGAACCCCGACCCAAACTCCTTGATCACCGCCGAGGTGGCCCTGGCGGGCCGGCCGAGGGGGTGATCAAGGAGTTTGTGGCCTGGCGGCGGGCGGAAATGGACACAAAGTCCTTGATCGCCGCGGTGCGGGGGGTGGGTGGGAGCGGGTGCCAAGATGCGGGCGGGCCGGGGGTCGGCGGGAGTGGCGTCGGCGGCGGGGCGCGCGTGGGTGGCGTCAGCGGGGCTGGCGGCGGCGCTGCCGGGGCTGGGGGCGGGCCGGGGTCAGCGTCAGGGTCCAGTGGGCCGGGCGGCGTAGCCCCGGCGGCAGGACCGTGCGGTGGTCGCCGCGCGCGGCGTCGAGCTGCGACTGGTGCGTGAACAGGCACTCGCTCAGGTCCGCGCCGCGCAGGTCGGCCCCGCGCAGGTCCGCGCCGGTCAGGTCGGCGGCGCCGAGGCGTACGCCCCGCAGGTCGGCCCCGATCAGGCAGGCGCCGCGCAGGTTCGCCCCGGCCAGCGGGGTACGGCGCAGGTCCACCCCGATCAGCATCGCGCCCCGGCGGTCCGGCCCGGCCTTTCCGGCGTGGGCCCGCTCGGCGGCGCGGGACAGCAGCCGGTTGGCCCGGTCCCGGTGTGCGTCGACGTCGAGTGCGAGCAGCTCGTCGGGGGTGCCGTCGGTGAGCCGGCCGGTCTCGTCCAGCGCGGCGGCCAGCTCGTCGCGCAGCGGCCCGGGCGGGGTCAGGCGTACCGCCTCGGTCAGGTACCACAGCAGCTCGTGCAGCGGCCGCAGCACCGCGAAGCTGTCGAACATCCGTTGCGCGGTGGCCGGGTCGGCCCGCCAGTCGCGGCCGGCGAACGTGTGCCCGGTGAGGTGCTGTCCGGCACCGAAACAGTCGAACACTGTGCAACCGGGGAAGCCGCGTTGCCGCAGCTCGGTGTGGATGCCGCAGCGGAAGTCGGCGCCCAGGTTCGGGCAGGGCCGCCCGGCGGGCTTGTCGATGGCGAAGTCGGCCGACGCGGTGAACGCCGGCGCGACGCAGCAGACCCCGGCGCAGCGCGAACAGTCCGCCCGCAACTCCCGCCCGCCGCCCGCCACGCCCGACTCCACCACCACGGTCCCCATTCTCCGCACCCACCCCGCCCACCTGCCCACCCACCCCACCCGCCCACTCCGTCGATCATGAGGTTGACGGCGACAAACCGGACCGGGACCGCCGTCAACCTCATGATCAACGCTGAAGGGGTGGGGGTGGCGTCAGAAGGTGAAGAGGGAGGCGGTGGTGCGCTGCATCAGGCAGGCGTTGGCGAACGTCCGGGTGTAGGCGACCGGGCGGTTCTGCCAGAAGCCCACGGCGCGGGCGACCACCGGGGCGTACTGCGACGTGCACGGCGCGCCGTCCACGTCGAGCGCGTCCAGGTCACCGTCGACACGGGCGACGAGCCGGCAGGCGGTGATCGGGTCGGGGTGCAGGCCGCCGGTCGGCCCGCAGGTCAGCACCGTGGCGCGCACGCCGGCGCCGTCGTCGACGGTGAGCAGCAGCACCGAGGGGGTCTGCGGGCCGGGGCGCGGCGCGGCCTGCGCGGGGGAGGCCGGCGCGGCGAGGCCGCCGAGCGCGGCGGCCAGGGCCAGTGCGGCGGTACGTCGGGCGAAGGGCATGGGTGGTCCTTCCGTCGGGGCCCCGGGTGAGGGCCGGTGGACGGCCCGGTACGTCGTGCGAACCGGACCGCCGAGAACCCTAGGTGGACGGTGTGAACGCGAAGCGTCACGAAGTGTTACGCCGGCCGACCGCGACGCCCGTCCGCTGTGACATCGGCGTACGGGAATGCCCGAACGGCTGACAACCGCCCGAGTGCCTTGCGGCAACGCATTCCGAATTCGCGGCACGCCTGCCTGAAAGGCTGACAACCGAATCGCGCCGTTATTGCGCCGATGCATTCCGTACGCCGGATCGTTGTCAATGCGCGACAACCGGAACGGCCGTTACCGGAACGATTCTTTTCGGCGTACCCAAGCGCTTTACCGTCGGGTGGCAGGGCGTTTTCGTCCCCGTCGGGAGGACTGCTCATGAGCGAACTGTCGTACCCACCGGCCGTCCCCGGCCCCGACGTCGAGGCCGTTCCCGGCCCGCCCGGCCGGCCCGGCGAATTCGTCGGCCGGTCACCCGGCCGGCTCGCCTGGATGCGGCTCAGACGCGACCGTACGGCCCGGGCCAGCGCCGTCACACTCGCCGTCGCCGCCCTGGTCGCGCTCGGCGCGCCACTGCTGGGACGGCTCACCGGAATCGACCCGACCGACAAGTTCGTCGACCGGCTCAACGATTTCGGAATGCCGATCGGGTACGCCGGCGGAATCAGCTCCGACCATTGGCTCGGACTCGAGCCCGGCAGCGGCCGGGACATCCTGATGCAGCTGGTCTACGGCCTGCGGACGTCGTTGTTCATCGCGTTCGCCTCGGCGCTGCTGGCCTCCGGAATCGGTGTCGCGGTCGGTGTGCTCGCCGGGTGGGCCAGAGGCTGGCTGGACGGCGTCGTCAACTGGCTGATCGACCTCACGCTCGCGTTCCCGTTCCTCATCTTCGCCCTCGCGGTCATCCCGATCCTGCAGGACCGCTTCTACTCCGACCGGGAGGCGCCGTCGCCCGCCTTCCGGGTGGCCCTGATCGTCGCCACCTTCGGCCTTTTCAGCTGGACGTACACCGCGCGGCTGGTCCGCGGCCAGGTGATCTCGCTGCGGGAGCGCGAGTTCGTCGACGCGGCCCGGGCCGCCGGCGCCGGCACCGCGCACATCCTGCTGCGGCAGCTGCTGCCGAACATCTGGGCGCCGATCCTGGTCACCGTCTCGCTGATGGTGCCGCAGTTCATCGCCATCGAGGCGGCGCTGGCGTTCGTCAACATCGGCGTCACCGAACCCACGCCCGACCTGGGCCGCATGATCTTCAACAGCATCGGCTACGTCGCGAGCGACCCCTGGTACACCCTGTTCCCCGGGTTGACGGTCTTCCTGCTGGTCCTGGCGTTCAACCTGCTCGGCGACGCGCTGCGCGACGCGCTGGATCCCCGCTCCACCCGGTAGTCCCCACGGCCATCAGTGCCCGGCCGGCGGGGGCCGCCGGGCAGGAAGGGAGCACATCGTGCGCGCACGAACCCGGACACTGACAGGTGTCCTCGCCGTGGCGGCGCTGGCCGCCGCCGGCTGCAGCCCCACCACCGACGACGGCGGGGGCGGCGACGACCAGAAGACCAAGACCCAGAGCGGCTCGATCTCGTACGAGGCCGCCGACAACCAGGGCCCGGCGAAGCCGGTCGACGGGGCGAGCCGCGGCGGCACCCTCACCGTCATGCAGCCGGCCGACTTCGAACACCTCGACCCGGCCCGCAACTACGTCAACGTGCAGCAGGTCGCCGGCGGGATGCTGTACCGCCCGCTCAACGGCTACAAGGAGGACGGCAGCGGCAAGCTGCTGCTCGTCGGTGACCTGGCCACCAACCCCGGCAAGGACGTGAACGGCGACTGCAAGGTCTGGGAGTTCACGCTGCGCGACGGCGTGAAGTACGAGGACGGCACGCCGGTGAGCAGCAAGGACGTCGCCCACGGCATCGCCCGGTCGTTCGCGGCGAACCTCAACGAGGGCCCGCACTACATTCAGCAGTGGCTCTACCCGGGCGGGGCGTACAACGCCACCTACAAGGGACCGTACGACGGCGGCAAGCCGGTGCCCGACGGCGTCACCACACCCGACGACCGGACCATCCGGTTCACGTTCCCGCAGCCGCACTGCGACCTGCCGTACGCGGCGGCGCTGCCCACCAGCGCGCCCGTGCCGGCGGCGAAGGACACCCGCGCCAACTACGACCTGCGGCCGTTCTCGTCCGGGCCGTACCGGGTGAAGAGCTACCAGCGCGACGTGGCGCTGGAGCTGGAACGCAACCCGAACTGGGATCCGGCGACCGATCCGATCCGCAACGCGTACCCGGACGCGATCCGGATGACGTTCGGCCTGGAGCAGGCCCAGATCGCCGAGCGTCTGGTGGCCGACGGACCGGCCGACCAGGCGTCGCTGAGCTGGTCGGACGTGCCGCCGTCGGTGCTGCCCCGCACCACCGGCGCGAGCGTCGCCGACCGGGTGGTGCGCGGTCCGACGCAGTACAACTGGGTGCTCAGCATCAACACCCAGCGGGTCACCGACCTGAGCGTACGGCGGGCGCTGAACTACGCCGTCGACAAGGACGCGCTGCTCAAGGTGCTCGGCGGGCAGGCAGCCGGCTCACCCGCCACCACGCTCATGTCACCCACCACCGCCGGGTTCGTCCCGTACGACGTGTTCAACGCCCCGGTCACCGGCGACAAGGCCAAGACCGCCGAACTGCTCGCCGGCAAGCGGCCGAAGCTGGTGCTCGCCCACTCCAACCTGGAACTGCGCACCCAGCAGGCCGAGGCGCTGCGCAAGAACCTCACCGACATGGGCTTCGACATCGTGATGAAGCCGATCGACAACAGCAGCTACTACGACGAGGTCGGCCGCAAGGACAACCCGTACGACATGTACCTCACCGGCTGGGGCTCGGACTGGCCCACCGGCTCCACTGTCATCCCGCCGGTCTACGACGGACGGGAGATCGTGGCCGAGGGCAACCAGAACCTGTCGTACCTCAACGAGCCGTCGGTCAGCGCGGAGATCGACCGGGTCCGCGACCTGCCGGCCGCGGAGCAGGACGCCGGCTGGATGGCGCTCGACCGCACGATCATGGAGAAGTACGCCCCGGTCGTGCCCTGCTACTACGACGCCACCTACGAGCTGCACGGCTCGAAGGTCGGCAACGCCTTCCTCAGCGACGCGTTCGGGATCATCTCGCTCAACGGCATCTACGTGAAGAAGTGACAGCCGCGTGGGGGCGGCTGCCACGGCGGCCGCCCCCGCGCCCACACCGGGGGAGGTGCTCCCGTGCTCCGTTTCGTCGTACGGCGGCTGCTCGTCGCCGCCCTGACCCTGGTCGTCATCAGCCTTGTCACGTTCGGCCTGTTCTTCGCGGTGCCGAGCAGCCCGGCGAAGGTGATGTGTGGCAAGAACTGCACGGCCGAGGACATCGCCCAGGTCGAGCGCCGCCTCGGCATCGACCAGCCGCTGCCCCGGCAGTACGCCGACTTCGTCGGCGGCGTGTTCGCCGGCCGGACCTACGGCGAGGGCGACTTCCGGCAGGACTGCCCGGCGCCCTGCCTGGGTTACTCGTTCCGCAACAACCAGCCGGTCACCGAGATCGTCGCCCAGCGGGCACCGGTGACGTTCAGCATCGTCCTCGGCGGCGCCGTGCTCTGGCTCGGCCTCGGCGTCTCGCTGGGCATGGTGTCGGCACTGCGCCGGGGTACGGCGTTCGACCGCGCCGCCATCGGCGTCACGCTGGCCGGGGCGTCCATGCAGGTGTACTTCTTCGGGCTGATCCTGCTCTACCTGCTCGTCTACTCCACCGGCCTGCTGCCGTTCCCCAGCTACACCCCGCTGACCGAGAGCCCGCTGCGCTGGGCGGCCGGGCTGCTGCTGCCCTGGATGACGCTGGGCTTTCTCAACTCGGCGCTGTACGCCCGGCTGTCCCGGGCCCAGATGCTGGAGACGCTGTCGGAGGACTTCGTCCGTACCGCCCGGGCGAAGGGGCTGCCCGCCCGGAAGGTGCACACCCGGCACGCGCTGCGGGCGGCGATCACGCCGATCGTGACGATCGCCGGGCTGGACATCGGCACCAGCCTCGGCGGCACGTTCATTACCGAGACCATCTTCGGCCTCCAGGGTCTCGGCAAGGCGACAGTGGAGGCGGTGCAGTTCCTCAACCTGCCGGTGGTGATGGCGACGGTGCTGCTGGCCGCGGTGTTCATCGTGGTCGCCAACATCGTGGTCGACGTGCTGTACGCGGTGATTGACCCACGGGTCCGGCTGAGCTGACGGGAGGGAACGGACATGGTGGAGCTTCCGGCGCCGCGTCGCGGCGAGGGCCCGTACCTGCGGGTCGAGGACCTGCGGGTGCGGTTCGACACCGAGGACGGTGTGGTCCGGGCGGTGGACGGGGTGTCGTTCGCGGTGGAGCGGGGTCGCACGCTGGGAATCGTGGGGGAGTCCGGTTCCGGTAAGAGCGTCACGTCGCTGGCGATTCTCGGTTTGCACAACGCGAAGCGGACGGCCATCTCGGGGGAGATCTGGGTGGGTGGGCGTCAGCTGGTGGGGTTGGGTGAGGAGGAGATGCGGCGGCTGCGGGGCCGGGACATGGCGATGATCTTCCAGGATCCGTTGTCGGCGTTGCATCCGTACTACTCGGTGGGTAGGCAGATCGCGGAGGCGTACCGGGTGCACCACCCGAGGGCCGGGAAGCGGGAGGCCCGCAGCCGGGCGGTGGACATGCTGGGGCGGGTCGGGATTCCGCAGCCGGCCAGGCGGTTCGAGCAGTATCCGCACGAGTTCTCCGGTGGGATGCGGCAGCGGGCGATGATCGCGATGGCGCTTGTGAACGACCCGGATCTGCTGATCGCCGACGAGCCGACCACGGCACTCGACGTGACGGTGCAGGCGCAGATCCTGGATCTGCTGGCGGATCTGCAGGAGGAGTTCCGGTCGGCGATCGTGTTGATCACCCACGATCTGGGTGTGGTGTCGCAGGTGGCTGATGACGTGTTGGTGATGTATGCGGGTCGGGCGGTGGAGCACGGGAGTGTGCAGCGGGTGTTGCGGGCGCCGCAGCATCCGTACACGTGGGGGTTGTTGTCGAGTGTGCCGTCGTTGCACGGCGACGCGGACGCGGACCTGGTGCCGATCCCGGGTAACCCGCCGTCGTTGATCAACCTGCCGTCGGGGTGCGCGTTTCATCCGCGCTGCCGGTGGGCCGGGGTGAACGGCGACCGGTCCCGCGCGGAGGTACCGGAGCTGGGCCCGGCCGGGGAGGCGGGGCACCTGGCGGCGTGTCACCTGCCGGTCGCCGCGCGGGAGCGGATCTACCGGGACGAGGTCGCACAGGTGGGGGTGGCCCGATGAACGGTGTGACGAACGGGCAGGCGGCGATCGTGGCCGTCTCGGCGGCGGCGAACGACGCGGGCGGCGCGGTCCGGCTCGCGGGCGAGCCGCTGCTGTCGGTGCGCGGTCTGACGAAGCACTTTCCCGTGCGGCAGGGCCTGCGTGCCACGGGTGCGGTGCGGGCGGTCGACGGGTTGGACTTCGACGTGCGCCCGGGCGAAACGTTGGGGCTGGTGGGGGAGTCGGGCTGTGGGAAGACCACGACCGGGCGGATGCTCGTGCGCCTGCTGGAGCCGACCGCCGGGTCGATCGCGTTCGCGGGGCGGGACATCACGCATGCGAAACGTGGTGAGTTGCGCGGGCTGCGGCAGGACCTGCAGATCATCTTCCAGGACCCGTACGCCTCACTGAACCCGCGCCACACGGTCGGGCGGATCGTGGCGATGCCGTTGCAGGTCAACCGCATCACCCCACCCGGCGGCGTCAAACACCGCGTCCAGGAACTCCTCGAACTCGTCGGGTTGAACCCGGAGCACTACAACCGGTACCCGCACGAGTTCTCCGGCGGGCAACGCCAACGCATCGGCATCGCCCGCGCCCTCGCCCTGAAACCGAAACTCATCGTCGCCGACGAACCCGTCTCCGCGCTGGACGTATCCATCCAGGCGCAGGTCATCAACCTGCTACGCAGCCTGCAACGCGACCTGGACCTGGCGTTCGTGTTCATCGCCCACGACCTGGCCGTCATCCGGCACTTCTGCCACCGCGTCGCCGTCATGTACCTCGGCAAGATCGTCGAGATCGGCGACCGCGACACCATCTACACCCGGCCCCAGCACCCCTACACCAGGGCCCTGCTGTCCGCCATCCCCGACGTCACCACCCTCGGACCCGCCGGCCGCATCCGCCTCACCGGCGACGTCCCCACCCCACTCAACCCGCCATCGGGCTGCCGCTTCCGCACCCGCTGCTGGAAAGCCACCGACCACTGCGCCACCGAAGAACCCGCGCTGACCACCCGGGACGGCGGCACACAACTCACCGCCTGCCACTACCCGGAGAGGCAAACACCATTCGATGCGGTCATGGGAGCCGAGCCCGCACCTTGACCAGGGGACGCCGAGCGGTCACAGCGGTGACGGGTCGTCGCGCAGCCGGCTGTAGAGCCACCCGTCCCGCCAGGCGCCGGCCCGGAACTCACAGGCCCGCAAGACCCCCTCCAGTTGGAAGCCGGCCTTCTCCAGCGATCGCTGCTCGGCAACGTTCTCGGGATGGGTGCCGGCCTGGATGCGCTGCGCCGGGGTGTGGCTGAACAGGTAGTCGCAGAGCAGCGCCTGGGCCCGCCAGCCGAGACCCCGGCCGCGCCATTCGGGCAGCAGCACGATGCCGATCTCCCAGTACGGTGCCCGCCCGCCGTGCTGGCCCTGGCGATAGCTGAGGAATCCGGCCGCGACGTCGGGGGGCTCGACCTGGACGATCAGGCCGCCCACCTGCTCGCCGAGATAGCCGTCCTCGGCGAAGCGGCGGGCCGGCGCGGCGGCGTCCCGGAAGCCGGCCCAGTCGAGCCCGATCAGCCCGGGTTCGACAGCGAAACGGCGCAGCATCGCCAGGTCGTCCTCGGCCACCGGGCGCAGTCGTACGGTCGAGCCGGGCGCCTCGTGCACGACGCCGGCCACCAGCGGATCGGAACTCTGCATCCTCCGCACCGTAGTGACGGGCCGGGCCGCCCGCTGCCCCCGCGCCCGGCGGCTGACCGCTAGACGGAACGCCACGAATCAGAAGCGAGGGCAGACGCTTGCGGCCCCATCACCAGCATCCCCCCGTCCACCGCCCACGACGCCCCCGTCACGTACGCCGCCGCCGGCGAGGCGAGCATCGCCACCACCGCCGCCACCTCCCGGGCGTCACCGGGACGTCCCACCGGCACGCCGGGCCGGTGCTGCGTGAACGGGTCGACGTCCTCCTGCCCGGTCATCGGGGTGGCGATCTCGCCCGGCGCGACCGCGTTGACGGTGATCCCGTCGGCCGCCAGTTCCTGCGCCATCACCTTCGTGAGCAGGCCGAGCCCGCCCTTCGCCGCGCAGTACGCCGACGAGCCGACCCGGGGCGCGTGCTCGTGCACGCCGGTGATGTTGATGATCCGGCCGCCCCGTCCGGCCGCGCGCATCCGCCGGGCGGCCCGCTGCGAGCACAGGAACGGGCCGTCCAGGTCGACAGCCAGCACCTCGCGCCACTTCGCCCAGCTCACGTCCACGAACGGCTCGGACAGGCCGGTGCCGGCGTTGTTGACGAGCACGCCCAGGCCGCCGAGCCGGTCGGCCAGCTCGTCGATGACCGCCGCCGCCTCGGGGAGCCGGGTCAGGTCCAGCTCGGCGAGCGCCACCGCGCACGCCTTGCCGATGCCGGAGTCCGCGCCGGTGACGATCGCGACGCGGTCGTAGTCCTCGTATCGTTCGGGCATGTCCGCGCACTACCCGCGGGCGGCGACCTCAACCGGCCGGACGACCCCGGCTCACCCGGCGGTTTCGTCGGACCCGCTCGCTAGGGTACGGGCGTGATCGCCGATGACTCCGATGCCGTGACAGTCCACTTCCTGCGCATGATGCGTGCCGAGCTGCGCGCCGAACGGGTGGGGGAGGATTCGCTCGGCCGCACCGCCGATCTCGCCCGGCGCTGGTGGGGCACCGGCGACGCGCGGCTCGCCGACGCTCTGCGCGAGCTGCACGGCGAGCCGGTCGACCCGGCGGAGTTCGACGCGCTGATGGCGCGCGACCGGACCGACCCCGACGCCTGACCACGCCGGCGCCCGCGATCCGCGCGCCGGCACCGAATCGGCCGGCGTCAGCCCGTCCGGACCGGCACGGCGAACCGGGGCGCGTCAGCGGTGAGCAGCGCCGTCCGCGACGGCACGCGCCACTGCTCGGCCAGCGCCGCGGCCAACTCGTCCAGCATCCGGCGTACGGTCGGCGCCGCCCCCTCGTGCATCGCCTCGACCACCACCAGCACTTCGGCGGTGCCTGCTCGTACCGCTGACGCGCCGCTCTGCCGGTGGCACCAGCGCCGGGCGTGCGCGTGTCCGCCCTGGTCGGCGAAGATCACCTCGCCCGGCGCGGGTTGCTCGCTCTCCCCGCCGAGACCCAGGTAGGACTCGGTGCCGTCGGCCGGGCGTACGGTCAGGTCGCCGTCGATCCCTGCCAGGTCGAGCACTGCTACCGGGACGGCGTACCGGACCGAGAGCGCGTTGCCGAGGTCGACGAGTGGGTGCAGCCGGGGCAGGTCCCCGTCCCGCCGCAGGCGGCGCAGCAGCGACTCGGCGGCGCAGCGGTAGCGGGTCGGCGGGCAGCCCATCCGGGCGAACGCGCGACGCCACGCCTGGATCTCCGGGAAGCCACCCTCCGGCCCGGCGGCGAGCCGGTCCCGGGCGGCGCCGAGATACCCGGCCAGCAGCGGCGTGACGTCGGCGTCGGGTGTGACACCGGCGGCGTGCAGGACGCCGCAGGTCAGCTCCGGAGAGGCCGACCAGATCTCGGGGGAGTGCCGGAAGCGCACGGGAAAGACTCCTTCTACGGGCGAGCGAGTACGGGTCAGGCGGTGAACGCGAGGCCGAGGCCCAGGGCGAGGAAGCTGCCGGCGAAGGCGTGCCGCAGCAGCGCGGTCAGCCGGGGCCGGGACAGCACCCGGCGGCGCAACGCGCCGGCCAGGAGCGCGTACCCGGCGAACACCAGCAGTGTGACGGCCATGAACACCAGCCCGCAGGCGAGCATGCGCACGGTGGCGGCGGGCGCGTCCGGCGGCACGAACTGCGGCAGGAACGCCACGAAGAACACCGTCACCTTCGGGTTCAGCAGGTTCATCAGCACCCCGTCGCGGAACACTGCCGCCGCCGGGCGCGGGGGCCGGTCGCCGTCGAGGGCGAACGCGCCCCGGTCGCGCAGCGCCGACCAGGCCATCCAGAGCAGGTACGCCACACCCAGCCAGGTCACCACGCGGAACGCCGGGGTGCCGGCGCGCAGCAGGGCGGCCAGGCCGGTCACGGCGGCGATCACGTGCGGGACGAGGCTGAGCGTGCCGCCGGCGGCAGCGGCCAGGCCGGCCCGGCGTCCGCCGGCCACGGTGGTGGCGAGCGTGTGCATCACCCCGGTACCCGGCGTGATCGCGACGACGAGTGTGGTCAGCAGGAATGCGACTGTCATGCGGTCCAGCCTGTGGCCATAATGGTCCGATGGACAGGGCCAAAGCTGTCGTGATCAAGGAGTCCAAAGCGCCCGGTGCGGACTTCCTCCAGCTCGATGTCGGCGAGGCGCCGCCGGGTGGCCGCGCGGACTGGCTGGCCGCCCGCCTGCGATCGGCGATCGCCGACGGCCGCGCACCGGTGGGCACCCGCCTGCCGGCCAGCCGGGTGCTCGCCGCCGAGCTGGGTGTCTCCCGGGGCGTGGTGACCGAGGCGTACCAGCGGCTGGCCGAGGACGGGCAGGTGGCCGGGCGTGGCCGGGCCGGAACGGTGGTGGTCGCCTCGCCGGCCGCCGTGGTGACCCGGCCGCCCCGGCCGAGGAAAGCGGCCGAGGTGTTCGCCGGCCGGCCCGGCCTCGACGCCTTCGACGAGCTGCGCGCCGTACCCGCCGAGGTGGACCTGACGCCCGGCGTACCCGATCTGGCGGCCTTTCCCCGCGCGGCCTGGCTGCGGGCCGAACGCAACGTCCTGCACCGGCTGACGCCCGCCGCGCTCGGCTACGGCGACCCGGCCGGCACGCCCGCGCTACGGCTCGCGGTCGCGAACTGGCTGGCCCGCGGCCGGGGCATCCGAGCCGACCCGGCCGAGGTGGTGATCGTGTCCGGGGTCTCCCAGGCGCTCGGCCTGCTCGCGCGGGTGCTGCGCGATCGGGGTACGCACACCGTCGCGGTGGAGGACCCCGGCTCCCTCGGCGTACGGCAGCACCTGGCGTACTCCGGGCTGGCGACCCCGCCGGTCCCGGTGGACGACAGGGGCCTGTGCGTCGACGAGCTGGAGCGGTCCGGCGCGCCGGCCGTGCTGCTCACCCCGGCGCACCAGTTCCCGACCGGCGTGGTGCTCGACGGGGACCGGCGCCGGCGGCTGCTGCGGTGGGCACGCGACGGCGGCCTGGTGGTGGAGGACGACTACGACGCCGAGCACCGCTACGACCGTCCGCCGGTACCGGCGCTGCGGGGCATGGCGCCGGACCGGGTCTGCTACGTCGGCAGCATCTCCAAGCTGCTCGCGCCGGCCCTGCGGATCGGGTGGATGCTGGTGCCGCCCGCGCTGCACGCCGACGCGGTGGCCGTGAAGCGGGCGGCCGATCTGGGCAACGCGGCGCTGGCGCAGCTCGTCCTGGCCGAGCTGATGGAGTCCGGCGCGCTGGAACGGCACCTGCGGCTGCTGCGCCATCGGCACGTACGCCGCCGGGACGCGATGATCCGCGCGGTCGGCGCGTACCTGCCGGGGGCGGTGGTGCACGGCGCGGCGGCCGGGCTGCACCTGATGGTCACGCTGCCCGGTGACATCGACGACCGGGCGTTGGCGGCGGCGGCGTTGCGCCGGGGCGTGAAGGTCCACCCGCTGTCGTGGCACGGCCAGCGCCCGCAGCCGCCCGGCCTGGTCCTCGGCTACGCCGCGACCCCACCCTCCGACATCGACAGTGCCCTCGCGACGGTGGCCGAGGCCCGTCGCGCCCTCACCCCGCCCCGCTGATCAAGGAGTTCGGGTCCGAGTCGATCTCCTCCAAGGACACAAACGCCTTGATCAACGGGGAATATGGGGGGCGGGCGGGGGTGGGGGGTAGAGGGCGGCCAGGGCTGCGGCGGTCTCGGCCAGGCGGGCGCGCAGCGTCTCCGGGGTGAGGACCTCCACGTCGGCGCCGAGCCGGAGCAGGTCGCCGTGGGCGTGGGTGAGCGACTCGATCGGGATGACCGCGTGCACCCAGCCGGCGGCGTCGGGCGGGCCGGCGCTCGCCTCGGCGGCGGTCACCACCACGTCGCTGCCGACCTCACGCAGCCGGGCGAACCCGCGCGGCGACAGCCGGATGCGCGCCTCGTCGCGGTGCAGCCCGGCCCGGAACTCCACCACGTGCGCGCGCCACCAGGCCGGCAGGTCGAACTCCGGTCGCTCGAACGTCTCCTCCAGCGGGGTCAGGTCGAGGATCTGGTTGACCCGGTAGGTGGCCGGGTCGGCGCGGTCCGGCCGGGCGGCGACCAGATACCAGCGCCCGCCCTTGAGGACCAGCCCGTACGGCTCGAGGACGCGGGTCGTCTCGCCCCGCCAGCCCCGGTACCGCACCCGGACCCGGTGCTGCCGCCACACCGCGTCGGCGGCCTCGGCCAGGTGTGGCGACGGGTCGCCGTCGGAGTACCAGCCCGGCGTGTCCAGGTGGAACCGCTGTTCCAGCCGGGCCGCCCGGTCGGCCAGCGGCGCGGGTAGCGCGGCCCGCAGCTTGAGCTGTACGGCGGCCACGACCGACTGGTAGCCCAGCTCGGCCGCGGGCCCGGGGAGCCCGGCGAAGAGCAGCCGGTCTGCCTCCTCGGCGGTCAGCCCGGTCAGCCGGGTCCGCCAGCCCTCCACGAGCCGGTAGCCGCCGTCGTGCCCGGCCTCGCCGTACAGCGGGATGCCGGCGGCGTGCAGCGCCTCCACGTCCCGGTAGATCGTGCGCGCCGACACCTGGAGGCGGGCGGCCAGGTCGGCGGCGGTGAGCCGGCCGTGCGCCTGCAGGAGCAGCAGGATGGACAGGAGTCGACTGGCCCGCATTCTCCTGACACTAGCTGTCAGGGGAGCGGTCCTAGCGTGCCCGCATGGCTTTTCACGACAAGGAGCTGACCGTGCCGGGGGCCGTCGAGGTGGCCGGCCGGCACGTCAAGCGCTACCACATCGACCAGCCGGACCGCCGCCTCGAACCGCGTGTGGTCGACGCCGCGTACGCGTACCTGCCGAAGCTGCTGCCCGGCCCGGACGGCGCCACCCCGCCGGCGAGCTGGGTGGTGCTGCACCGGGGCGCCGACACCGGGGCGTACCTGCTGGCGTACAGCTGGTTCTTCGACAACGTGGTCGAGTGCCGCATCGCGATCGCCGGGCAGCCCGCGCTGGACTGCCCGGACGACGACCCGGCGCACTTCGTGGACCTGACCCGCCCCGGCGTCGGCTGCGTCTGGGAACTGGGCGTGCTGGAACACGAGCGCGTCGCCTGGATCCGGCACGTGCTCGCGCCGGACCGGCCGGACCTCGCGGGCTACCTGGCCGACGCCCGGGCGCAGGGGCCGGTGGGCAGCTGATGGGCGACTTCGACTTCCTCGTCGGCACCTGGGACGTGACCAACCGGCGCCTGCGGCAGCGGCACGTCGGCGCCGACGACTGGGACGAGTTCGCCGGTGTCAGCGAGGCGCGCTCGTTCTTCGACGGCGCCGGCAGCTTCGACGAGATGCGCTGCCCGAGCCGGGGCTTCTCCGGCTCCACGGTGCACGTCCGGAACCCGTCGACCGGGCTGTGGTCGATCTACTGGATGCACAGCGCGCGGGGCGTGCTGGAGCTGCCGCCGGTGGTGGGCCGGTTCACCGACGGCGCCGGTGAGTTCTACGCCGACGACACCGACGAGGGGCGGCCGGTGCGCTGCCGGTTCATCTGGTCGGCGATCACCGCCGACTCGTGCCGCTGGGAGCAGGCGTTCTCCACCGACGGCGAGCGCACCTGGGAGACCAACTGGATCATGGAGTTCCGCCGGACGGCGTGACCGGCGGCGTGGTGGTCCGGTAGATCGCGGTGAGCCACACGTCGAGCAGCACGTCGACCACGTCCCGCTCGGCCACCGCCGGGCCGTCCCCGGCGAACGTGGCGTACCAGACGCGCTCGTTCATCGAGTTCAGCGCGATGGAGAGGTCCCGGGCGGGCAGCCCGTCCGGGGCCGCGCCGCGGGCGCGTTCGGCCTCGATCGCGGCCTGCACCGCGCGGACCCAGCGTTCCAGCACCTCGGCCCAGAGCCGCCGCACCTCGGCGTTGGTGCCACGCACCTGGGCGCAGGCCAGCACCACGTCCCGGTGCCCGCCGAACGTGGCGTGGAACCGGGCGATCAGCTCCCGCCAGTGGGCGCGCGGATCCTCGGCGAGCCGCTCGAACACGCCTCCGGCGGCGGCGTCGGCCTCCTCGGTGACCCGGTCGAGCAGCGTGAGCAGCACCGCGTCCTTGGACGGGAAGTAGAAGTAGAAGGTGGGCCGGGAGATCCCGGCGCCGCGGGCCAGGTCGTCGATGGAGATGTCGGCGAAGGGGCGCTGCGCCAGCAACCGCTCGGCCGTGGCCAGGATCGCGGTCTCCCGGTCGTCGCCGGTGGACCGGCCGGCCCGCCGCCCGCGCGTCGGCGCGGCGCCGGTCGGCGTACGGGCGGTCGTCATGTCGGCTGATGCTACACCCGCTCGACACCATGTCGATTCGACTCGACACGGTGTTGACTGCGGTCGACGGCGATGGATAGTGTCCGGTCCACCGCCGGTGCGAACGGGAGAAACCGATGGCCGCAGACCACGTCGACGTCCTCATCGTCGGGGCCGGCCTGTCCGGCATCGGCGCCGCCGTCCACCTCGGACGCGAATGCCCCGGCAAGACCTACGCGGTGCTGGAGGCCCGGGGCGCCATCGGCGGCACCTGGGACCTGTTCCGCTACCCGGGCATCCGCTCCGACTCCGACATGTACACCCTCGGCTACTCGTTCAAGCCGTGGACCGACCCGAAGGCCATCGCCGACGGCGACTCCATCCGGGCGTACGTGCGCCAGACCGCCCGCGAGTACGACGTGGAACGGCACATCCGCTTCCACCACCGGGCGGTGCGCGCCGAGTGGGACAGCACCACCGCGCGCTGGACCGTCCACGCCCACCGCGACGACACCGGCGAGGACGTCACCCTCACCTGCGGGTTCCTCTTCACCAACTCCGGCTACTACCGCTACGACTCCGGCTACACGCCGCGGTTCCCCGGCGTCGAGCGGTACGCCGGCACGCTCGTGCACCCGCAGCACTGGCCCGAGGACCTCGACTACACCGGCAAGCGGGTCGTGGTGATCGGCAGCGGCGCCACAGCCGTCACCCTGGTCCCGGCCATGGCCGAGCGGGCCGCGCACGTCACCATGCTCCAGCGCTCACCCACGTACGTGATCGCGCTGCCCTCGCGCGACCCGTTCGCCGACGCCGCGCGGCGCTGGCTGTCCCCGAGGGCCGCGTACGCGGTGGCCCGGTGGAAGAACGTCACGCTCGGCGTGGCCAACTTCCAGCTCAGCCGCCGCGCCCCCGGTGTGGTGAAGCGGTTCCTGCGCCGCGCCGCGAAGGGCCGCCTGCCGTCCGGGTACGACGTCGACAGGCACTTCTCGCCCCGCTACAACCCGTGGGACCAGCGCCTGTGCGTGGTGCCGGACGGGGACCTGTTCGCCGCGCTGAGCGCCGGGCGCGCGTCGGTGGTCACCGACACCATCGACACGTTCACCGAGCGGGGCATCCGGCTCGCCTCCGGTGAGGAGCTGCCCGCCGACGTGGTGGTCACCGCCACCGGCCTCAACCTGCTCGCGCTCGGCGGCATGACCCTCGCCGTGGACGGCGCCGAGGTCGACCTCGCCTCGACGGTGGCCTACAAGGGCATGATGCTGTCCGGCGTGCCGAACTTCGCCATGACCATCGGCTACACCAACGCCTCCTGGACGCTCAAGGCCGACCTCGTCGCCACGTACGTCTGCCGGCTGCTGCGTCACCTCGACGACACCGGCCGGCAGATCGTCACGCCGCTCGCCCCGGACACCGACGACCTCGAACCGATCATCGACCTGAAGTCCGGGTACGTGCTGCGTGCCGTCGACCAGCTGCCCAAGCAGGGTCCGCACGCGCCGTGGCGGCTGCACCAGAACTACCCCCGCGACGTACGCCTGATGCGGCACGGCCCGCTCACCGACGGCGTACGGTTCGACCGCGCCGGCCGACCCGCCGCGACCGCCACCAGCTCGGGAGGAACCGATGCGTGACCTCGTCCTCCCCGGCGGCACGGCGGTGCTCACCGGCGCGGCGAGCGGCATCGGCGCGGCGCTGGCGCACGGGCTGGCCCGGCGCGGCGCCGACCTGGTGCTGCTCGACCGGGACGCCGACGGCCTGGCCGCCACCGTCGCCGCGATCCGGGCCGCATACCCGGACCGGCAGGTGGAGACCCACGTGGTCGACCTGGCCGACGCCGACGCCACCGACCGGGTCGCCGCCGAGATCCACCGCGCGCACCCCCGGATCCGGCTGCTGATCAACAACGCCGGCGTGGCCCTGGGCGGGCGCTTCGACGAGGTCACCCTGGAGGAGTTCCTCTGGGTCATCGAGATCAACTTCCGGGCGGTGGTGCGCCTGACCCACGCGCTGCTGCCCGCGCTCAAGGCCGAACCCGGCGCCCACCTGGTGAACGTGTCCAGCCTGTTCGGCCTGATCGCGCCCGCCGGGCAGGCCGCGTACGCGGCGAGCAAGTTCGCCGTGCGCGGCTTCACCGAGGCGCTACGGCACGAACTCGTCGACGACGGCATCGGCGTCACGTCGGTGCACCCGGGCGGTATCCGCACCCGGATCGCCGCCAGCGCCCGCGTGGGCAGCGGCGTCTCCCGGGAGGAGTACGAGGCCGGGCGCAAGCAGTTCGAAAAGCTGCTGACCATCGACCCGGCGGTCGCCGCCGAGGTGATCCTGCGCGGGGCGCAGCGACGCCGCGGCCGGGTGCTCATCGGCTGGTCGGCGAAGCTGCCCGACCTGCTCGCCCGCGTCGCGCCGGCCGGGTACGGCAGGGTGCTCGCCCTGGGCATGCGCCCGTCCCGCCCGGCGGCGGCCGTCACCGAGGCGCCGGCGCCACGGACCGAGGCGCCCGCCGGCCGGGCCGGCGCCGACGTGCCGGTCGGCGGGGCCGAGGTGCCGGTCGGCGGGGCCGAGGTGCCGACCAGCGGGGCCGACGCGCCGGTCCCGGCCGCCCGGACCGGCGAGGAGGCCGCGCGGGAACCCGGACGCACGGCGTGACAGTGGCCCTGCCGCCGGCCGGCGAGCGCACCGTCGACGGGCGGCGCGTGCGTTGCCGGATCAGCGGCGACGGCCCGCCCGTGGTGCTGCTGCACGGCATCGGCCGTACCCTCGACGACTTCACCGCCCTGCACACGGCGCTGGCCCGCGACCACCTGGTGCTCGCGGCGGACCTGCCCGGGCACGGTGGCTCCGCGCCGCTGGACGGCCCGCACACGCTTGCGGCGCTGGCCGCCGCGGTGGCCGGCTTCCTGGACTCAGCCGGGGTGACCGGCCCGGCGCACCTGGTCGGCAACTCCCTCGGCGGGGCGGTGGCCATGCGCCTGGCCGCCGACGAACCGCAACGCGTCGCCAGCCTGGCGTTGCTCAACAGCGCCGGCTTCGGCCGCGAGGTGACGGTGGCGCTGCGGCTGCTCGCGGTACGCCCGCTGGCCCGCCTGCTGCTGCGCCCCGATCCGAGGATCATCCGCCGGACCGAGCGGGCCATCTTCTTCGACCCGGCGTACGTCACCGAGGAGCGGCTCGCCCTCGCGCTCGCCGTGGCCGGGCAGCCGCACGCGGCCCGGGTGATGCTGGAGCTGGTCCGCGACCTGGGCACCTGGCGTGGGGTACGCCCGCAGTGGCGCACCGACCTGCTCGACGCGGTGGCCGCGCTCGACCTGCCCACCCTGCTCGTCTGGGGTGAGCGCGACCTCATCCTTCCCGCGGCGCACCTGGCGTACGCCCGCACCCGGCTGCCGAACGCGCGCAGCCACCTGTTCCGCGACACCGGGCACATGCCGCAGATCGAGCGGACCGCCGAGGTGGAGGCGTTGCTGCGGGAGCTGTGGGCCTGACCGTGGCCCGCGCCACTGTCCCGGCCCGCGCCGGACCGCCCGGGCGACCGGGGGAGCAAGCTTAGATACATGACGCATCCCAGCCGGACCGCGCCGTCCGCCGCCGAGCGGGCGTACCGGCACCTCAAGCAGGCGATCCTCGAACAGGTCTACCCGGGTGGCCAGCTCGTCAGCGAGGGCGAGATCGCCGAGGCGACAGGGGTGTCCCGCACGCCGGTCCGGGAGGCGCTGCTGCGGCTGGAGACCGAAGGGCTGGTCCGGCTCTACCCGAAACGCGGCGCGCTGATCCGGCCGGTGTCGGCCCGGGAGATCGCCGACGTCATCGAGGCGCGCCGGCTGGTCGAGCTGCACGCCGCCGACCGGGTCTGGCCGCGCCGCGCCGCGCTGCGCGCCGACCTGGCCCGCCGGCTGGACGAGATGCGCCGCGCGCACGCCGCCGGTGACCTCACCGCGCTGATGGCGGCCGACCGCTCGTTCCACGCCGCGGTGGTCGAGGCGGCCGGCAACGAGATCCTGGCCGAGCTGTACCACCGGCTGCGCGACCGGCAGCTACGGATGGGTGAGGCCAGCTTCCGGCTCTCGCCCGGCTGGGCCGAGGTCGCCCTCGCCGAGCACGCCGGTCAGCTCGCCGCGCTCGACGGCGACGACCCGCAGGCGTGGCACGACGCGGTCGCCGCGCACATCGACACCGCCGCGCGGATGCTCGGGACGCTGCGGTGAGCGGCGGTCGCCGGCCCGCCGCCCTGGTGTACGCGGTAGCCGTCACCGCCTACCTGACGGCCGTGTTCCACCGCAGCTCCCTCGGCGTGACAGGGGTCGACGCGGCGGACCGCTTCCACATCAACGCCGCCGCGCTCGCCACGTTCTCCGTCGCCCAGCTCGCCGTCTACGCCGCCATGCAGGTGCCGGTCGGCGTGCTGCTGGACCGCTACGGCTCGCGCCGGCTGCTGCTGGCCGGCGGCGCGCTGATGGTGGCCGGGCAGCTCCTGTTCGCCGTCGCCACCGACGTACCGGCCGCGGTCGCCGCGCGGGTGCTGGTCGGCCTCGGTGACGCAATGACGTTCATCAGCGTGCTGCGCATCGTCGCGTTCTGGTTCCCCGGCCGCCGCAACCCGCTGCTGGTGCAGCTCACCGGCACCGTCGGCCAGCTCGGCGCGGTGCTCGGCGCCGTACCCCTGGTGCTGCTGCTGCACCGCGCCGGCTGGACCCCGGCGTTCCTGACCGCCGCCGCGCTCGGCGCGACGGTGGTGCTGATGGTCCTCGTCGCGGTCCGCGACACCCCGCACGCCGAGCACGCCACCGCGCTCGCCCCCGACCTGGCCACGGTGCGCCGCCAGCTCGCCGACGCCTGGGCCGAGCCGGGCACCCGGCTGGGCCTGTGGACACACTTCGTCACGCAGTTCTCCGGCTCGGTGTTCGCGCTGCTGTGGGGCTACCCGTTCCTGGTGCAGGGACAGGGCTTCTCGCCCACGGCGGCGGCCGGGCTGCTCACCCTGATGACGATGGTGACGCTCGTGTGCGGGCCGGTGCTCGCACACCTGTGCGGCCGTTACCCGTTCCACCGCTCGGTGCTGGTCTTCGCCATCACCGCCGCCACCGCCGGGATGTGGGGGGTGGTGCTGGCCTGGCCCGGCCCGGCACCGCACGCGTTGCTGGTGGCGCTCGTGGTGGTGCTCGCGGTCAACGGACCCGGTTCGATGATCGGGTTCGACTACGCCCGCACGTTCAACCCGGTGCACCGCATCGGCAGTGCCACAGGCATCGTCAACGTCGGCGGCTTCGTCGCCTCGATCGCGCTGATCCTGGCCGTCGGCCTGGTGCTCGACCTGGCCACCCCGGCCGGGCGGGACGCGCCGCCGCTGTCCGCGTTCCGCTGGGCGTTCGCCGTCCAGTTCCTGCTCTGGGCGCTCGGCGCGGCGCAGGTGCTGCGCTACCGCAACGCCGCCCGTCGCCGGCTCGCCGGCGAGCGGGCCGCCGCGGCGGTCCCGGCGACGGCCTGAGGACGCGGGCAGCCCGGCGCGACCGGCTCAGGGCCGGTGCCGCACCAGCGAGTCGAGCACCAGGGTCAGCCCCGCGCCGACCAGCCACACGTCCTTGGCCAGGCCGATGCCCTCCTGGCTCGGCCGCAGGCTGGTGCCCTCCCGCATGCCGGGCGTCTTCAGGTAGAGCTGCACCAGCCCGGCGCCGAACGCGGTGAGCGCGGCCCCGGCCAGCAGCGACGGCACGAACGGCGCGAGCAGCGCCGCGCCGAGCGCCGTTTCGCCCCGGGACAGCAGCTTGGCGAACCGGTCCGGCGGGATCTGCCGCAGCTGCGGCATCGCGCCGACCGCCATGCCGTGCATGCCCGCGGCGGCCTCACCCTCCAGGGCCCGCTTCCCTAGCCCGGAGTTCAGGATGTACGCGCCGATGGCGACCCGCAGCGGCGCATGCGACAGCCTCATGATCACTCCCGTCCCACCAGGTAGAACCGGCACACCGGGTACCCGGTCATGACCAGGACAATCCGGCGGGCTTCATTGGTTCGCGGGTCATGATCAGCGGTAGGTTCGGGGTGCAGAAGCACGCTACAAGGGAGGCACTGTGAGCCAGGAAGTCCGGGGAGTCGTGTCGCGGCGCAAGGGTGCGCCCGTGGAGGTCACCACCATCGTGGTGCCGGACCCGGGGCCGGGCGAGGCGGTGGTCCGCATCCAGTCGTGCGGCGTCTGCCACACCGACCTGCACTACCGCGAGGGCGGCATCAACGACGACTACCCGTTCCTGCTCGGCCACGAGGCCGCCGGCATCGTGGAGCAGGTCGGCGACGGCGTCACCGATGTGGCCCCCGGCGACTTCGTGGTGCTCAACTGGCGGGCGGTCTGCGGCCAGTGCCGGGCCTGCCGCCGGGGCCGCCCCTGGTACTGCTTCGCCACCCACAACGCGACGCAGAAGATGACGCTCACCGACGGCACCGAGCTGACCCCGGCGCTCGGCATCGGCGCGTTCGCCGAGAAGACGCTCGTGCACGCCGGGCAGTGCACCAAGGTCGACCCGTCGGCCCGGCCGGCGGCCGTCGGCCTGCTCGGCTGCGGCGTGATGGCCGGCCTCGGCGCGGCCATGAACACCGGCAACGTGACCCGGGGCGACTCGGTCGCGGTGATCGGCTGCGGCGGCGTCGGCGACGCGGCGGTGGCCGGCGCGGCCCTGGCCGGCGCGACCACGATCATCGCCGTGGACACCGACTCCCGCAAGCTCGACTGGGCGCGCAAGTTCGGCGCCACCCACACCGTCAACGCCTCCGAGGACGACGCGGTGGAGGCCATCCGCGCGGCCACCGGCGGCTTCGGCGCCGACGTGGTGATCGACGCGGTCGGCCGCCCGGAGACCTGGAAGCAGGCGTTCTACGCGCGCGACCTGGCCGGCACCGTCGTGCTGGTCGGCGTGCCGACCCCGGAGATGACCGTCGACCTGCCGCTGCTGGACGTCTTCGGCCGCGGCGGCGCGCTCAAGTCCAGCTGGTACGGCGACTGCCTGCCCAGCCGCGACTTCCCGATGCTGACCGAGCTGTACCGGCAGGGCCGGCTGGACCTGGACGCCTTCGTCACCGAGGAGATCGCCCTCGACCAGGTCGAGGAGGCGTTCAACCGGATGCACCACGGCGACGTGCTGCGCTCGGTGGTGGTCTTCCCGTGACCGCCCGCGTCGACCACGCCGTCACCTCCGGCACGTTCTCGCTGGACGGCCAGACGTTCGACGTGGACAACAACGTCTGGGTGATCGGTGACGACGCCGAGTGCGTCGTCCTCGACGCGCCGCACGACGTGGCCGCCATCCGCGAGGTGATCGGCGACCGGCGGGTGGTCGCGATCGTGGCCACCCACGCCCACGACGACCACGTCCGCGTCGCGCCCGAGCTGGCCCGGGCCACCGGCGCGCCGGTGCTGCTGCACCCGGCCGACCGGGTGCTGTGGGACATGGTGCACCCGGACACGGCACCGGACGGCGAGCTGACCGACGGGCAGACGATCAGCGTCGGCGGCACCACGCTGCGGGTGATGCACACCCCGGGCCACAGCCCCGGCGCGTGCAGCCTGTACGCCCCCGACCTGGGCGCGGTCTTCACCGGCGACACCCTGTTCGCCGGTGGACCGGGCGCGACCGGCCGGTCGTACAGCGACTTCGGCACCATCGTCGAGTCGATCCGTACCCGGCTGCTCACGCTCCCGCCGGAGACGGTGGTGCACACCGGGCACGGCGACGACACCACGATCGGCGCCGAGGCGCCGCACCTGGACGAGTGGATCGCCCGGGGCCACTGAGGACACGCCCGAGCGGGCCCGGCCGGAGTGATCCGGTCCGGGCCCGCTCGCGCGTCCCGGCCCTGGCGGGGCGCCGTCCCGGCCGGGAAACCGGGTGGCCGCGCGATGTCGGGCCCGGTGATACTCGGGCCCGTGCCCGTCGCCACCCTCACCGACGCCCAGTCCGCCGCGCTGCGCCACGTCCGCGACGTCGCGCTGCGCGACCGCCCGGCGGCGCTCGCCGTCATCGCCCGCCACCTCGCCGCCTCCGGCACCACCTACCGGTACGAGGAGGTCGTCGCCGCGATCACCGGGTACGGGCGGCTGACGCTCAACTTCCACCCGGACCGGGTGCTGCGCGACGGCCGCACAGTGGTCGAGGCCCTCGAGGAGGAGGGCGTCTACCGCAGCCAGTTCGAGACCGGCATCTCCAACGGCGGGCTGACCGCGTATCCGGGCGGCGACCGGGACGTGTGGGAGCAGGCGATGTTCGGCGGCGCGTACCAGCGTGCCGGCGTTCTTCCGGCGGAGCGCCCGAAGTACGGCGGCCTGAACCTGCTCGACCACGCCGACGGCGCGTGCCCCCGGTTCGGCTCCTGCCACCTGCGGCTGCGCCCGGAGGTGCTGGCCCGGGCCACGTTCACCTTCGGTGACAGCCACGTCGAGCCCACCGAGTTCGGCACCGTCGACGTCTTCGAGCCGGTGTTCGCGGCGCTGCTGACCGCCACCGCCGGTACCGGCGTCGCCCTAGGTGTGGCCGGCACGGACACCGGCACGCTGCTGCGGGCGTTGCTGCGCCGCCGGGAAGGGGAGTCCGGCCGGGTCGGCCGGGCGCTGGACGACTACATCGAGGCGCAGGTGCACGGCGAGATCAACCTGTCCCGCGACGTCGAGGCGCTCGTGGTCGACCCGTCGTTCCGGGGCACCGACGTGGGACGGCGCCTGGAGGGGATCGCCGCGCGGCACGGCCTGGCGCTGCGCTTCCACCCCGGGTTCGTGCTGCCGGTCGACGGGGTGGACGCCGAGTTCCGCGGCCCGGACATCCCGCCGCTGGCGGCACGGGTGGCAGCCGAGTTCGGGCGGCCGGGGGAGCAGCTGCACGCGGCGCTCGTCGGCCGGGCCGCCGCGTCGGTGGTACGCGAGCCGCAGCGCTGGGCCGACCGGGGGCCGGCGGCGGTAACCCTGCAGCACCTCAAGCAGCTCTGGCACGTCCTGGTCCGGTTCGGCGGTCCGGCCTGATCGTCCCGGTCCGCCCCTGAGCGGCCCTGCTGCCCGGAATCCCGGGTGACCTGGACCGCAGCCTCGGCCCTGCCCGGCATTTCCGGAATGACCGACACTGCGGGCTCGTTGTGTCCCCCGTACCGCCGGAACCCAAACACCTACCCGGCGGTAGTCCCTCGAGGGGCGCTCACCCCGGAGCGCGTCGTAACGATCGAAAGGGCAACCATCGTGAAGCAGCACTTCACTCGATGGCTCCCCGCCATCGCGAAGACCGCCGTGGCGAAGAACGCCGTCACGAAGACCGTCGCCGTCGCCAAGAACCGCCGTGCCGCGCTGAGCGTGGCGGGCGTGGCCGTCCTGGGCGGCCTGGCCGTCGGACCCGTCGCCGTGGCCGCACCGGTCACCAGCGGGCCGCACGCCGGCGCCAAGGCCGCCATCGACCTGGCCACCGGCAAGAAGACCTCCACCGAGGCGGTCAAGCCCGGCCAGACCACCGGCCTGGACAAGGTGCCGACCCGGGCCGACCGGCCGGCCAAGGAGAAGCTCGTGCCGCACGGCGTCGAGGGCGCGCAGTCGCGCATCCCGCTCGACGACGCGCAGCTCGACAACGCCAAGGCCATCGTCGAGGCGGCCAAGGAGACGGGCGTGGGGGAGCGGGGCGCCGTGATCGGCGTCGCGACCTCGCTGCAGGAGTCGAAGCTGTACAACCTGGGTCACCTCGGCGCTAACAACGACCACGACTCGGAGGGCCTGTTCCAGCAGCGCCCGTCGTCCGGTTGGGGCACGTCCGAGCAGATCACCGACCCGGAGTACTCCAGCAAAGCGTTCTTCAACGCGCTGAAGAACGTCGGCGGCTGGCATGAGCTGCCGCTGACCACCGCCGCGCAGACCGTCCAGGTGTCCGCCTACCCGTACGCGTACGCGCAGTGGGAGGAGCAGGCGGCGGACATCGTCCAGCAGGTCTGGTGACCCACCCGTAGCGAACGGCCGGCCCCTCCCCGGGGGCCGGCCGTTCTCGTCGATCTTGGACTTCTGGCACCTCGCAGACCTCGGATAACGGACATCCTGGGCGCCACAACTCCAAGATCGGCGGGGAGCTGGGTGGGACGGGCGGACCTGTGGGCGGGGTGTCCGGATCCGCTGTGGTGGGCGGCACTCCGTGGGCGGAATCGGGGGCGGGCGGGCGGCGTTGTAACCCGGTGCACGACCGCAGCGGCGCCACCGAGCGCCCGCCCGACGGGAATGGTCCGGGGCCGCCGGTCGTTGCAGATGCACCCGGCACGCTTCGCGCTGCCGGATCCCCCCGAGAACCTCTCTGAGCGCCTGACGGTGCCCACGCATCCCCCCGATGCGTCGACCCCCGAACGGAGCCCACCATGAACACGATCCTGCGCAAGAGCATCCTCGGTATCGCCGGTCTCGCCTTCACCGGTGGCGTGTTCGCCGGTCCGGTCGCCGCCCACGCGGCGGAGACCGCCACGCCGGCCGCCGTCGCGGTCCAGGGCGTGAGCCCGCAGGGTACGCAGTCGCACGTGGACCTGAACGACGAGCAGCTCGCCAACGCCAAGGCCATCATCGCGGCCACCAAGAAGGCGGGCATGCCCGAGCGGGCCGCGGTCGTCTCGATCGCCACCGCGCTGCAGGAGTCGAAGCTGGAGAACCTGGGTCACCTGGGTGACCGCAACGACCACGACTCGCTGGGCCTGTTCCAGCAGCGGCCGTCCAGCGGCTGGGGTACGCCGGAGCAGATCACCGACCCCGAGTACTCGACGCTGGCGTTCCTCAAGGGCCTCAAGCAGGTCGACGGCTGGCAGGACATGCCGCTGACCGAGGCCGCGCAGACCGTGCAGGTCAGCGCCTACCCCGACGCGTACGCGCAGTGGGAGAAGCAGGCCGCCGAGATCGTCGCCGAGCACTGGAACAAGTAAGACGCACACGAAAGGCCGGCACCCGATCCGGGTGCCGGCCTTTCGTGTGCCCTCAGCCGCTGTGCGCGGCGAGCCACGACAGCACCGGTTCGACCACCGACGGGTCCAGCGGCTGCTTCGCCTCGTCCCGGTACGCCCGCAGCGACGGCGGGCCGGGCCGGCGGCGCAGCACGTGGGTGACGTCGGGCAGCACCTGAGTCTGCACCGGCCCGCCCGCGTGCGCCGCGACGACCGGCAGGTCCGCCGGGTCGGTCTGGAGGTCCTTGTCGCCGGTGAGCGCGAGGATCGGGGCGTCGATCCGGGCGAGGTCCGGCCGGGGGTCGTAGCGCAGGAACTCCCGGAACCAGCGGGCGTTGAGCCGCTGTCCGCCGACCCACGCCACGTCCTTGTCGGTGGCGAGGATCTTCTCGTGGTTGCGGGCCACCTTCGCCACCAGGTCGGTGCGGGTGAGCCGGAGCACCAGGCGTACCGGCGCGGGCAGCGTGGGCAGCAGCCGCCCGGCCTGCCGGCGCAGCACCTCGGCGCCGGCGCGTCCCGGCGCGCAGAGCAGGACCAGGCCGGCCACCGGGACGCCGCGCGCGGCGAGCGCGACAGCGGTGAGCGCGCCCTCGCTGTGCCCGACCAGGAACATCCGCCCGGCGTCCACGGCCGGCTCGTCGCGCAGCGCCGCGAACACCGCTGCCGCGTCGTCGACGTTGTCGTGGAAGCCGGTACGCAGGAACTCACCGCTGCTCTCGCCGACGCCCCGCCTGTCGTACCGGGCGGCAGCGATCCCGGCCCTGGCGAGCGCGGCGGCCAGGTGCCGCTGGATGCCCAGGGGCAGGCGGCGGTGGTCCCCGTCGCGGTTGATCGGCCCGGAGCCGGGCAGCAGCAGCGCCACCGGGTGCGGCCCGGCGCCGTCGGGCAGGGTGAGCGTGCCGGACAGCCGGTGCTCGCCCGAGTCGACGGCGAGCGGACGGTCGATCGTCACGGCAGCACCGCCGCGGCCAGGGCGGTGGCGTCGTCGGCGCCGATGAGCAGGGAGTCGTACGCCTGGCCGGTGAGGGTGATGCGGACGGCCGGCTGGCCGCCGCGGACGCTGACGAACTCCTTGCCGGCCCGGCCGCGCCAGGTGCCGACGTTGCGCGTGCGGGGGACGCCGAGGCCGGGTGCCCGGATGCCACGGGTGGCGCGCGCCCCGTCGGGCACGACGACGGCGCCGGTGACGGCGGATCGGGGGAACGACAGGTCGCCGCGCAGAGCCCAGATCTTCTCGGCGGAGGTCAGCCGGACGTCGATCCGGTCGGGGGTGAGGTCGATGGTGGCCATCGGCGAACTCCTCGCTTCTGTTATTGTCAGTGAGAACATTACCGGAGGCGATAACAAAAAGGGGAGCCACTGTGGCACTCGACACCGTGGAGCTGCTGATGCACCCGGTCCGGCTGCGTATCGTCCAGGCGTTCCTGGGCGGCCGCACGCTCACCACCACCGACCTGCGCACCGAACTGAGCGACGTACCGCCGGCCACCCTCTACCGGCAGGTCGCCACGCTCGCCGACCACGGCGTGCTGCACACGGTGGCCGAGCGGCGGGCCCGCGGCGCGGTCGAGCGCACCTACCGGCTCGTCGAGGCCGCCGCGTCGGTCGGCCCGGACGAGGCACGGGCCATGAGCCCGCAGCGGCACCGGCAGGCGTTCCTCACCTTCGTCGCGGGTCTGCTCGCCGACTTCGACGGCTACCTCGACCGCGGCGACGCCGACCTGGCCCGTGACGTGGCCGGCTACCGGCAGAACGCGTTCCACGCCACCGACGCCGAGACCGCCGATTTCGTCACCCGGTTCCGGGAGTTGTTCGCCGAGTACGCGGCGCTCGGCCCCGGACCCGGCCGCACCCGGCGGCTGCTCACCACCGTTCTGCTGCCCGCCGCCGATCAGGAGCGGCCCGCGGACCGCCGGTGACCGAGCACGATGTCCGCCACGGCGGCGCCGAGCGCCAGCACCACGATCCCGGCGGCGAGCAGCAGTGAGTGGCGGAACGCCGTACTCCAGTCGCCGCGGTCGTCGGCGAGTGTGGAGAAGAACAGCGCGCCCACCGCGGCGATGCCGGCGGCCGACCCGATCCGCTGCCCGGTCTGCAGCATCCCGGCGCCGCTGCCGGCCATCGGCACCGGCACCTCGGACAGCGTGAGCGTCTGGTTCGGCGCGATCACCAGGCCGCTGCCCAGCCCGGCGACGAGCAACGGCAGCGCGGTCCGCAACGGCACGTTCTCGTGCGGCCCACCGGCCAGCACCAGGTCGGTCGCGACCAGCCCGACCACCACGGCGAGCAGGCCGATCCCCACGAGCGGACGGCCGTACCGGGTGACCACCCGGCCGCCGAGCGCGGAGGCCAGCGCCGAACCCAGTGCGAACGGGGTGATCGCCAGGCCCGCCACCAGCGCGCTGTAGCCGAGGCCCATCTGGAGGTAGAGCGTGAAGATGAAGAAGATCGCGGTGAACCCGGCGAAGTAGATCAGGCCGATCAGCGCCCCCAGCGTGTACGAGCGCACCGTGAACAGCCGCAGGTCGAACAGGGGCTGCGCGCGGCGGGCGTACCGGTGCTCCCAGAGCGCGAACCCGGCCAGCAGCAGCAGGCCGACGGGGATCAGCAGCCACTTGCCCGGGCCGCGCCACTGCTCCCGCTGCACCAGCGGCAGCAGGATCACCGTCACCCCGGCGCCGAGCAGCAGCACACCGACCGGGTCGAGCCGGCCCCGACCGGCGGGATTCGTCGCCCGGGCCGGCATCAGCCGCCAGCCGAGCAGCATCGCCACGATCCCGACCGGAATGTTCACGAAGAACACCCACCGCCAGCCGTGTTCGGCGCCGCCGAGCTCGATGAGCAGCCCGCCGAGCAGCGGGCCGACGGCGGTGGAGATGCCGATCGTCGCGCCCAGCAGCCCGAACGCCCGGCCCCGGTCCGCGCCCCGGAACAACTCCTGGATCATGCCGCTGACCTGGGGGTTGACCACACCGGCGGCAGCGCCCTGGACGAGCCGGGCGACGACCAGCCACTCCGGCGAGCGGGCCAGGCCGGCCAGCGCGCTGGTCAGCGTGAACAGGCCCACCCCGACCACGAACGCGGTACGCCGCCCGCGCGCGTCGCCGAACCGCCCGGCCGGCACCAGCACCAGGCCGAACGTCAGCGCGTACCCGGACAGCACCCACTGCAGGTCGCTCGGCGTGGCGTGCAGCGCCCGGTCGATCGACGGCACCGCGACGTTGACGATGCTGACGTCCAGCAGCGTCATGAACGCCGCGATCAGGCCGACGCTCAGCGCGCGCCAGCGGCGCCGGTCGTCGTACCCGGTGGCAGGCACCGCCGTCGACGACCGGCCCTCGCTCATCGTGCCCCCCACTGACCGTCGATCATCCGACTCCGATCGCTACCCGGCACCCGGTGGGGCAAACGACCCGATCACGCCATCTGGCGCGCGCACCACCGGGGCCCGAAGTCCAGGCCGGACATCGGGGAGTCCTCGCGATGCAGCAGCCCTCGCTCGGTGAGCGAGTGCAGCGGCTCGCGCAGCTCCTCCTCGGTCATCCCGGTCTCCTGGGCGATCAGGTCCGGGTAGGGGACGTGTCCCTGCACCTCCAGCGCGGACACCGCCTGGTAGACCCGTTCCTCGACCGCAGACAGCTGGACCTGAGGCATCGCTTCCCTCCTCGGCGTGGACCGCCCGACCCGCGGACGGCCGGCGACCGGCGGTTACCCGGGCGGGCGGCGATGATGCCCACCCGAACGACTGTCGTACCGGCGCTCCCGCGAAACGGTGCCCTAGGCTGCACCAGTGATCATCTGGGATCTGGTCGTGGTCGGCGGCGGGCCGGCCGGACTCTCCGCCGCGCACGCCGCCGCCCGGGCCGGCGTCCGCACGCTGGTGGTCGAACGGGCCACCCATCCCCGGTACAAGACCTGCGGTGGCGGCCTGATCGGCACCTCGCTCGTCGAGGCCGCCGACCGGGTCGAGGTGCCCGCCCACGACCGGGTCGACCGGGTCACGTTCACCCGCGACGGGCGACGCGCGTTCACCCGCCGGCACCCCGCGCCGCTGGTCACCATGATCCGCCGGGAGGAGTTCGACGACCGGCTGCGCGCCGCCGCCGTCGCCGCCGGGGCGCAGGTCCGCGAGGGCGTCGCGGTCCGCGCCGTCGAGCAGGACACCGACGAGGTACGCCTGCGTCTGGCCGGCGGCGAGACGGTACGCGCGCGTGCCGTGATCGGCGCGGACGGCTCCTCGGGTGTGACGGCACGCCACGTCGGTGTCCGTTTCCGCCAGGTCGACCTCGGGCTGGAACTGGAACTGCCGGTGGAGGGCGCCGAACGGGAGCGCTGGCGCGGCCGGGTGCTGCTCGACTGGGGGCCGCTGCCCGGCTCCTACGCGTGGGTGTTCCCCAAGGGCGACCGGCTCACGGTGGGTGTCATCTCCGCCCGGGGCGACGGCGACCGCACCCGCGCCTACCTGCGCGACTTCACCGCCCGGCTCGGCCTGTCCGGGGTGACGCCGGAGCACGACTCCGGTCACCTGACCCGCTGCCGCACCGGGGACTCTCCGCTGCGCCACGGCCGGGTGCTGGTCGCCGGGGACGCCGCCGGGCTGCTGGAACCGTGGAGCCGGGAGGGGATCAGCTACGCGCTGCGCTCGGGCCGGCTGGCCGGTGAGGCGGTGGCCGCCGGTGACCTCGACGCGTACGCCCGGGAGGTCGACCGGCGGCTGGTACCCGAGATGCGCGCCGGGCACCGGCTGCTGGAGACGTTCGAGCGGCGGCCCGACGTGTTCCACGCGATGCTCGCGAGCCCGCCCGGCTGGCGGATGTTCGTGCGGTTCTGCCAGGGGCGGGCGAGCTTCGCCGAGATGCTCGACCGGCGGCCCGTACGCGCCGGGCTGGCGCTGCTCGACCGCCTGCCCGCGAGGGCGCGGGCAACCGCCGGTTAGCCTGACCCGGTGACCGACTGGGATCTCGTCTGCGAGCGCGACTACGCGGTGCCGGACGGCCGCGACCTGGACGACCTCGTCGCCGAACTCGCCGCCGCGCTGCGCGATCCCGACCCGGCGGTCCGGGACGGCGCACCGTACATGGTGCTGCGCACCTGGACAGCCCGGGACGTCATCGACGCCGACCACCGGGCGAAGCTGGGCGCGATCATGGCCGAGCGGTTCACCGACCCGGAGATCCAGGCCCGCACGTTCGCGCCGCTGGTGCTCGACATGATCGTCAGCCGGGGTGACCTCGATCCGGCCTGGCTCACCGCGTTCCGCGCCTGGTACCCGGCCGAGACGGACCTGCGCGGGTACGACGCGAAGCTCGGCTGGCTGCACGCGGTGGCCCACGGCGCCGACCTGCTGGCTGGACCCGGTCGCGGCGAGCTACGCCGCGCTGCCCCGGGGCACCACCCCGGCCCACGCCTCGAACAGCATGCGGACGCTGCGGGCGCTCTACGTGCTGCTGGACACCGGGATCGGGCTGCGCCGCCACGACGAGCCGCTGCCGCAGCCGCACCGGGACGCGGTCAAGGCACGCCTGGCCGAGGTGCTCGCCCCGGTCTTCCAGCACGGCTGAGGAGCCCCGGTCAGGGGACGATGACGGCCCGCCCGTGCACGTCGCCCCGGCGCAGTGCCTCGTACGCCTGCGGCGCCTCGGCGAGGGGGAACGTCTGCACGTCGGCGCGCAGCCGGCCGTCGCGGGCCAGCGCGATCACCTCCTGCAGTTCGGCCCGGGTGCCCCAGAACGGCACCACCACACCGGCCTCGAACGGCACCGGTGGCGGCTCGTCGGCGACCGGCCGTACCGGCAGCGTGCCGCCGGCCAGGCCCACCAGCAGGATCTGCCCGCCGGTGGCGACGACCTGACGGGCGGTGTCCAGTGTGGGCTGGGCGCCGACGAAGTCGAGGACCACGTCCGCGCCGTCCGGTGGCGGCCCGACCAGCTCGCGGATCTTGTCCACCGCGTCCGGGCCGGCCTGCACCGTGTGGTGGGCGCCGAGCCGGCCGGCCAGGTCCAGCGCCGCGGTGCTGGTGTCCACCGCGACGACCCGCACCGCGGTGGTGGCGAGCAGGATCTGCAACCCCATGTGCCCGAGCCCGCCGATGCCGATCACCACGCAGGTCGTGCCGGGCCGCAGCCGGGGCCGGGCCAGCTCCACCGCGTGGTACGGGGTCAGCCCGGCGTCGGTCAGCGGCGCCGCCTGGGTCAGGTCCATGTCGCCGATCGGCAGCAGCCGGGACACCGGCACCACCACGTACTCGGCCAGCCCGCCGTCGCGGCTGAGCCCGATGCCCCCGACCGGGGTGACCCGGCACCGGTTCTCCTCACCCCGCAGGCAGGCCCGGCACCGGCCGCAGCCGATGATCCCGTAGACCGCGGCCCGGTCGCCGGGCGACCAGCCGTCCACCCCGGCGCCGATCGTGTCGACGGTGCCGGCGATCTCGTGTCCCAGCGTCATCGGGGTCGGGAACACCCCGGCCGGCGCCTCGAGGATGTGCAGGTCCGAATGGCAGGCCCCGACCGCGCCGACGCGCAGCAGCACCTCACCGGGGCCGGGCTGCGGTGTGGGCACCTCCGTGTGTTCCAGCACCCCGGGTGCGGTCATCCGTACTGCGCGCATGTCTCCTCCACCTCGTCGGGTCGTCGCGGCGGCATACCCGTGCCGTGACGGTTGATGCGCTGACGGGAGGGGCGGGCGCACAATGCGGTCATGACCGAGCCGGCCGAGTCGTTCACCGACGAGGAGTACGCGTTCCTGCGGCACGTCCGCTTCGGCGAACTGCCGGCCCGGGTACGCCCGGACGACCTGACGGGGTCCGTGGAGACCGAGACCCCGCCGGACCGGCCGGACCCGGTCGGCGGGGAGTCGGAGTGGCACCTGCGCGCGGGCGGCTGACGGGGCCCGGGCACCCGCCCGGACCCCGCCGCCCGCACGGTCAGAAGACCGGCACGCCCTCGCGGACCAGCTTCCAGTTGGGCACGAAGAAGTCGGCCGGGTCGATGACGCCCTTGGCCTGCGCCCAGTCGATGAGCAGCTGGCGGATCTCCTGCTGGGCGTTGTAGACCTGGGTCTTCACGATGCCCGGGAAGTTGCCGCCGCCGCTGCGCCGGTAGTTGTTCACCGCCACCACGAACCGGGCGTCCGCCGCGACCGGGGTGTCGGTGCCGGCCAGTACCAGGCGGGTGATCCGCCGGCCGACCGGCTCGGCGATGTCGATGTCGTAGTCGATGCCGGAGAACACGTCGTAGTTGTAGTCCGGCACCGCCGGGTCGCTGATCGTCTCCGGGTTCACCGGCGCACCCGCGGGCAGCGTGACGAAGTACTTCGCCGAGTACTCCAGGTACGCCTTCACCTCGGCGCCGGTCAGCACGACCGCCTCCAGCGTGTTGTCGTACACGTAGAGGCCCGCCACGTCGCGGATGCGCACGTCGCCCTGCGGGAACACCGCGGTACGGCTGAACGGCGCGGCGATGGACAGCACCGGCAGGCCCGCGTACTCGCCGCCCGCGAGGGCCTCGGTGACCACCTCGGTCTGGACGTGGTTGATGAAGTCCAGGATCGGGGTGTCCTTGTACCGCGACTCGGCAGCGGACAGCTCCATGCTGGACTGCGCGACGACGCGGTTGACGTACTCCACGGTCGTGGCGTGCTGGCCGCGCACGGCCGCGAGCACCGCCGGGTCCTCGGCCACCGTGTTGGTGTTCAGCGTGGTGGCCGACTTGGCGGTGACCGTCCAGCGGCCCTTCTCCCGGGCCAGCGTGAAGTCCATCCGGGTCAGCCGCTGGCCCCACTTCGACGGCTCCGAGGTGAGGACCCGCTCGCCGGTGGTGAGGTTGGTGACGAACTTCTCCGGCACCTCGTTGTGCGCGTGGCCGAACAGGATCGCGTCGATGCCGGGCACCTGCTCGGCGATCAGCGCGGTCGGGTTCTCGTTCGGCAGCTCCGGGCCGTAGCTCGAGGTGCCGCTGTCGCCGCCGTGCGCGGAGATGACGACCAGGTCGGCGCCGCGGCGGCGCATCTCCGGCACCCACTTCGCGGCGGTGGCGACCATGTCGGCGAAGACCAGGCGGCCCTCGACGTTGCCCTTGTCCCAGATGGCCACGCCGGGGTTGGTCAGGCCGAGGATGCCCACGCGCAGCTTCGGGGCGCCGTGCCCGCCGAGCTTGACCTCCTTGATCACGTACGGGAGGAACGCCGGCTTGCCGGTCTTCGCGTTGAGCGCGTTCGCCGCGAGGGCCGGGAAGCCGAGCTGCTCGATCCAGGTGGCCAGCAGCGGCAGGCCGTAGTTGAACTCGTGGTTGCCGAGCGTCACCGCGTCGTACCGGAGGATGTTCATGGCGCGGGCCATCGGGTGCGTCTCACCGGTGGTGGTGATCGGCTCCTGCTTGGCGTAGTACGTCGCCAGCGGCGTGCCCTGGATCGTGTCACCGGCGTCGAGGACCAGCGTCGCCTTGCCCTTGCGCTCGGCGCGGATCTGGTTGACCAGGGTGGCGAGCTTCGCGACGCCGACGTCGTTGTGCTTGCTGTCGTCGAACTCCGCGTCCTTGTAGTAGTCCCAGTTGTAGACGTTGCCGTGGGTGTCCGACGTGCCGAGGATCGTCAGGTCCCAGGTCTTCGGCTGCTTCGGCTTCGCCTCGGCGGGCGCGCCGGCCAGCAGGGGAGCGGTCGCGGCGGCGGCCGCGACGGCCAGCACCTGGCGCCGGGAGGCGCCGGAGGAGGAGGTCATGAGGTGCCTTTCCGAATGGGGGTACGCGCCTTGTGGGCGCCGTTGCGCACCATAACCACCACATGGCGCCTGCGCCACACCGGCCCGAATTGTTTCCCTTCCGGTCACACGCTGCTGTTTTCGCGCCGGTCACCGGGGTAGGGGCGCATCCATGAGCGAGGACCAGTTCACCCAGCAGCACCCGGCCGAACAGTACGGACAGCGCGACGGGCAGCCGTCGCAACACCAGACGCCGCCCGGCAACGAGCAGGAGATGGGGCCGAAGCCCGACCACGGCGAGGAGTCGTACCGGGGCAGCGACCGGCTCAGCGGCAAGCGCGCGATCATCACCGGCGGTGACTCCGGCATCGGCCGGGCCGTCGCGATCGCCTTCGCCCGCGAGGGCGCCGACGTGCTCGTCACGTATCTCGCCGACGAGGAGGAGAAGGACGCCCAGGAGACGGTCGCCCTGATCGAGCAGGCCGGGCGCACCGGCGTCGCGGTGCGGTGCGACCTGCGCGAGGAGGCCAACTGCCGCGCCCTGGTCGACCAGGCGCTCCGCGACCTCGGCGGCGTCGACATCCTGGTCAACAACGCGGCGTACCAGATGTCGCAGGACAACGGCCTGCTCGACATCACCACCGAGCAGTTCGACCGGGTCTTCAAGACCAACGTGTACGCCATGTTCTGGCTCTGCAAGTTCGCGGTGCCGCACATGAAGGAAGGCTCGACGATCATCAACACGTCGTCGATCCAGGCGTTCGACCCGTCGCCGCAGCTGCTCGACTACGCCACCACCAAGGCGGCCATCGCCAACTTCACGAAGGCGCTCGCGCAGAACCTCGCCGAGCGGGGCATCCGGGTCAACGCGGTCGCGCCCGGTCCGATCTGGACGCCGCTGATCCCGGCCACGATGCCGGAGGAGAAGGTGAAGCAGTTCGGGACCGACACGCCGCTGGGCCGTCCGGGTCAGCCGGCCGAGCTGGCGCCCGCGTACGTCTACTTCGCCTCGCAGGAGTCCAGCTACGTCACCGGCGAGATCCTCGGCGTGACGGGTGGCCGACCGACGAAGTGAGCCAGCCCCGGCTGGTGCCGTCGTGGCCTTCCGGTCCCGCGCTCGGCCGCCTGGTTCCGCTGCTCAGCGGGGCCAGGCGGCCATCCGGCGGCGGACCTCGGCGATCTGCGGCGCGTCCAGGCCGTAGCGGGTGAACCGCCTGTCGGCCAGCCCGTCCAGATAGCGCCCCGCGGCGCGCACATCCTCGTCGTCCAGCGCCGGATCGACCTGCCGGGCCAGCTCCAGCAGCTCCGCCACGTTGTACCGGTCCAGTGCGGCGGAGACGTCGATGTAGTCGCGTACCTCCCGCCGGTTCACCAGCGCGGCGGTCTTGTTCGCGATCAGGTCCCGCACGTCCATGACCGGGCCGAGGTCCATCACCACCGGGCTGCGGTGGCGGTCCAGGCGGGCCAGGCTCAGGCGGATCTGCCGGCCGTCCCGGCTCACCACGAAGTCCCGCAGGTCCCGCTCGAAACCGTCGAACACCTCGCCCAGCCCGCCCGGGTCCACCTCGGCCACCCGGTACCCGGCCCGTTCCAGCGCCGCGCGTACCCCGTCGGCCGCCGCCGCGGCGGCGCCCTCCACGTCGGCGAACAGGTCGACGTCCTCGGTGGGGCGGGTGACCAGTCCGTGCGCCGCCCAGGCGACGCCGCCGCCGAGCACGAAGCGGTGCGGGCCGGCCGCGGCCAGCGCCACCCGGGCCACCTGCCGGTAGAAGTCGTGCGGATGGGTCACGCGGCGCGCAGGCTCCGGTGCCGGCCCTCCCAGGCCAGGCGTACGCCCCGAGGCAGGTTGAGCAGCGGCCACAGCCGGCGCAACGTGCCCGCGTGGATCAGCTCGCGCAGGTCCTCCACCCGGGTCGTCTCGCGCAGCACGTTCTCGTACATCCAGAGCAACTCGTCCGGGTCGCCCAGGTCGAAGGCGCGTTCGCTGCTCCACATCAGGCGTACCGGCAGCTCGACGATGCCGGTGGTGGGACCGGTCAGCTCGTCCAGGGTGCGCGCCACCACGGCGGGTCGCCCGGGACGGGCGAGGTACGCGTGCGCGCTGACCGACATGGCATCAGGGTAACCCCAACCCGGCCCCTTCCCCGCGTCCCTTCCTCACCTCCCCCTCCGCGCCCCCCGCCCCTTGTCGCGTCGATCATGAAGTTGACGGCACGGGGTGTCCGTTTTGTCGCCGCCAACCTCATGATCGACCGCACGCTTGTCGACCGCGCTCCCGCCGGAGATCTTGGAAGATTTGGGCCCCATGAGGGCCGTTTTCTTCCAAGATCTCCGACGGTGGGTGGGTGCGCCGAGGCCTGCTCGCGTCGGTGCCCGCCCTGCCGGATGGAGATCTTGGTACGTCCTCGCCCCTGTGGGGGCCGTTCCGTACCAAGATCTCTCGCGGGCGGGCCCTCCACCGAGATCGGCGACATCCGCTCGGGGCCGGCGGGTCTGCCGTCGGCCTCCTGACCTTGCAGTCGATCATGAGGTTGGCGGCGACAAACCGGACACGAGGTGCCGTCAACCTCATGATCGACCCCGCAGGGGTGGCCCGGGCGTTGGCGGGCGCGACGTGGGGCGGGATGCGGCGAGACGGGCGTGCGCGAGCGGCCGGTGGGTGCGTCGGTCGGAGTGGAGAGCGGGGCGTGTCCGTTGTGTGCCGGGTGCCGGGGACACCTTGCGCCGGGTGTCGGGATCTGGGGTGGTGGGGGACACCCGGGTGGCGGAATCCGGGGCGGGGCCGGGGCGTTATACCTGGTGAACGACCGCAGCAGCACCCCCGGCGCCCCGGCAGGGGGGCGGCGGAACCCGGGAATGACCCCGGGCCGGCGGTCGTTGAACATGGCTCCGGCGCCGCCAGTGAGCCCCGTACGCCACCCCCCGGCGCGGGCCGCGTGAGCAGGACGCCGGAGATCCCCCCAAGAACCTCTCTTGAGCGCCTGACGGTGCTCGCACCCGCCCCGAACCCCCTCGGCGCGGGCGTCGACCCCCGAACGGAGCCCACCATGAACACGATCCTGCGCAAGAGCATCCTCGGTATCGCCGGTCTGACCGTCGCCGGTGGCCTCGCCGCCGGTCCTCTCAATCACGACGCCGGCACCCCGGTGCGCGACACGGCCGTGACCACCACCCAGGCCGCCGCGAAGCTGGACAGCGCCGCGCTGATCCCGCACGGCGTGCAGGGCACCCAGTCCCACATCGACCTGAACGACGAGCAGACCGCCAACGTGAAGGCGATCATCGCGGCGACGAAGAAGGCCGGCATGGACGAACGCGCCGCGGTCGTCTCCATCGCCACGGCGTTGCAGGAGTCGAAGCTGGAGAACCTCGGCCACCTGGGTGACCGTAACGACCACGACTCGCAGGGCCTGTTCCAGCAGCGTCCGTCCAGCGGCTGGGGCACGGTGGAGCAGATCACCGACCCCGAGTACTCCACCACCGCGTTCCTCAAGGGCCTGAAGCAGGTCGACGGCTGGAAGGACATGCCGCTGACCGTCGCCGCCCAGACCGTCCAGGTGTCCGCTTACCCGGACCACTACGCCCAGTGGGAGCAGCAGGCCGCCGACCTGGTGGCCGAGCACTGGAACAGCTGACCCGGCGGTGACCGGGGTCACGAGGAACGAGCGGAAGAACCGTGACCCCGGTACCGTTGTGCAGAGCGTCGGTGTGTTCAGTGTCCCCGGGCCTCACCTAAATTGCCTTCGCGGAATACCGTTCGGCTGGAGCCGCGTCGCGCCACTCGCCGAGAGGCGACATGCACACCGACGCCCACAGCCGCCCCGGCCACCCGGCCGGGGCGGCTGTGTCTGTGGGCTCGAGTCGCACGCCCTGGTTCGCTGGCCTAGGGTTACAGGCAGAGGTGAGCCGTTCTCGACGGAGAGGGGGTGCGCGGATGGGGTTCAAGACGTTCATCCAGGGGTGGCCGGTCTACCGGCAACTCACCGGCACCGACCCGCTCGGTCGCGGCGCCGCCGCCCAGTCGGCGCGCTCCGCCGAGTTGGCCCCCCGCACCGAGACCGCCGACGGCATGGCCCGCTCGGTCTGCCCGTACTGCGCGGTCGGCTGCGGGCAGCGGGTCTTCCACTCCGGCGGCAAGGTCACCCAGATCGAGGGCGACCCGGACAGCCCGATCTCGCGCGGCCGGCTCTGCCCGAAGGGCTCGGCCAGCAAGAGCCTGGTGACCAGCCCGCTGCGCCCGACCACGGTCCGCTACCGCCGGCCGTACGCGACCGAGTGGGAAGACCTCGACCTCGACGTCGCGCTCGACATGATCGCCGACCGCATCCTCGCCGCCCGCGCGGAGACCTGGGAGGACGTCGACGACGAGGGCCGCCCGCTGAACCGGACGCTGGGCATCTCCAGCCTCGGCGGCGCGACGCTGGACAACGAGGAGAACTACCTCATCAAGAAGCTGTTCACGGCGATGGGGGCACTCCAGATCGAGAACCAGGCCCGTATTTGACACTCCGCCACCGTCCCCGGTCTGGGGACCAGCTTCGGTCGCGGCGGGGCGACGGACTTCCAGCAGGACCTCGTCAACGCTGACGTCATCGTCATCCAGGGCTCGAACATGGCCGAGGCCCACCCGGTGGGCTTCCAGTGGGTGATGGAGGCGAAGAAGCGCGGCGCGAAGGTCTTCCACGTGGACCCGCGGTTCACGCGTACCAGCGCGCTCGCCGACACGTACCTGCCGATCCGTGCGGGCACGGACATCGCGCTGCTCGGCGGCGTGGTGCGCTACATCCTGGAGAACGAGCTGGACTTCCGGGAGTACGTGCTGGCGTACACCAACGCGGCCAACATCGTCAGTGAGCAGTTCGCCGACACCGAGGACCTGGACGGCCTGTTCTCCGGCTACAACCCGGACACCGGCTCGTACGACCACACGAGCTGGCAGTACGAGGGCCAGGAGGACAGCGCCCGGATCCGGGGCACCGGCAAGGAACGTGACTCGGCCTCCGGGCTGGAGCACGAGTCGCACGGCGAGCCGGTGCCGCCGCAGGCGCCACGGGACGAGACGTTGCAGCATCCGCGCTGCGTCTACCAGATCCTGAAGCGGCACTTCGCCCGCTACACCCCGGAGATGGTGGCCCGGGTGTGCGGCATCCCGGAGGAGAAGTTCCTGGAGCTGGCGCGCGCCTGGACGGAGAACTCGGGCCGGGAACGCACCGGCGCGCTCGTCTACTCCGTCGGCTGGACCCAGCACAGCGTCGGCGTGCAGTACATCCGCACCGGCTCGATCATCCAGACGCTGCTGGGCAACATGGGCCGCCCGGGTGGTGGCATCCTGGCGCTGCGCGGGCACGCCAGCATCCAGGGCTCCACCGACATCCCGACGCTGTTCAACCTGCTGCCCGGCTACCTGCCGATGCCGCACCACGCCGACCACCCGACGTTCGACGAGTGGGTGGACAGCATCCGGCGCCCGGGCCAGAAGGGCTTCTGGGGCAACTCGCGTGCGTTCGCGGCGAGCCTGCTGAAGGCGTACTGGGGTGACGCGGCGACGCCGGAGAACGACTTCTGCTACGGCTACATGCCCCGGATGACCGGCGACCACGGCACGTACCAGCAGGTCCTGAACATGATCGACGGCAAGGTGAAGGGCTACTTCCTGCTCGGCCAGAACCCGGCGGTCGGCTCGGCGCACGGCCGGGCCCAGCGTCTCGGCATGGCCAACCTCGACTGGCTCGTCGTCCGCGACCTGTTCATGATCGAGAGCGCCACGTTCTGGAAGAACAGCCCGGAGGTCGCCACCGGCGAGATCGTGCCGGAGGAGTGCCGCACCGAGGTGTTCTTCCTGCCGGCGGCCTCGCACGTGGAGAAGGAGGGCACGTTCACGCAGACGCAGCGGCTGCTGCAGTGGCGAGAGAAGGCCGTCGACCCGCCGGGCGACGCCCGCTCCGAGCTGTGGTTCTTCTACCACCTGGGCCGCGTGCTGCGGGAGAAGCTGGCCGGCTCCACCGAGCGTCGCGACCGCGCGCTGCTGGACCTGGCCTGGGACTACCCCACGCACGGTCCGCACGCGGAGCCGAGCGCCGAGGCGGTGCTGAAGGAGATCAACGGGTACGAGGTGGCCACCGGTCGCCCGCTCAACGCGTTCGGCGAGGCCCGCGACGACGGCTCCACGGCGATCGGCTGCTGGATCTACTCCGGCGTCTACGCCGACGGGGTGAACCAGGCGGCCCGCCGCCGGTCCCGGCACGAGCAGGACTGGGTGGCGGCCGAGTGGGGCTGGGCGTGGCCGGCGAACCGCCGCACGCTGTACAACCGCGCCTCCGCCGACCCGGAGGGCCGGCCGTGGAGCGAGCGCAAGAAGTACGTCTGGTGGGACCCGGAGGCCGGCGAGTGGACCGGCTACGACGTGCCGGACTTCGAGAAGACGAAGCCGCCGTCGTACCGGCCGCCCGAGGGTGCCTCCGGTCCGGCCGGGCTCGCCGGTGACGACGCGTTCGTCATGCAGGGCGACGGCAAGGCGTGGCTGTACGCGCCGACCGGTGTCCTGGACGGCCCGCTGCCGACGCACTACGAGCCGGCCGAGTCGCCGATGCGCAACCCGCTCTACGGTCAGCAGGCCAACCCGACCCGCAAGATCTACGAGCACCCGGTCAACCGGATGAACCCGAGCCCGCCGGAGCCGCACAGCCAGGTCTTCCCGTACGTGTTCACGGTCAGCCGCCTCACCGAGCACCACACGGCCGGTGGGATGAGCCGTACCGTGCCGCGCCTGGCGGAGCTGCAACCGGAGATGTTCGTCGAGGTGTCCCCGGAACTGGCCGGCGAGATCGGCCTGGACCACCTGGGCTGGGCGCACCTGATCAGCGGCCGCGCGGTGATCGAGGCGCGGGTGCTGGTCACCGACCGGCTCACCCCGCTGCGGGTGGACGGCCGGATCATCCACCAGGTCTGGCTGCCGTACCACTTCGGCACCGAGGGTCTGGTCACCGGCGACTCGGCGAACGACCTGTTCGGCATCACGCTGGACCCGAACGTCCTCATCCAGGAGAGCAAGGTCGGCACCTGCGACATCCGGCCCGGCCGTCGTCCCACCGGCCCGCCGCTGCTCGACCTGGTCGGCGACTACCAGCGGCGGGCCGGGATGACGCCGGACCGGAAGATCCCCGTGGTGACCACCGACGCCGGCGGCGGGGACGACGCCGCCGGCAGCACCGACGAGCGGTCGCCCGCCGCGCACCAGGACGGGGAACCGGATGCCTGACGCCAACAGCCTGTACGGCCCGCTCGACCCGGCCCCGGACGCGGGCTGGGTCGACGCGCCGCCCCGGATGGGCTTCTTCACCGACACCAGCGTCTGCATCGGCTGCAAGGCGTGCGAGGTGGCCTGCAAGGAGTGGAACGGCGTCCCGGACTCCGGTTTCGACCTGCTCGGCATGTCGTACGACAACACCGGCGCGCTGACCGCGAACTCGTGGCGGCACGTCGCGTTCATCGAGCAGCCCCGCCCGGCCGGGCACCGCACGCCGCCGTTCGCCGGCGACCCGACCGGCCCGGCGGTCAGCCCCGCGTCGGCGTCGGTCGGCGCGGGCACGGCCCCCGACACCGGTACGAACCCGGGCCTGCCGCCGGGACAGCCGGAGGCGGCGGCGCGGATGGCCGCCGGTCCGGAGTTCCTCGGCATGCCCGGCACCCAGCCGCCCGGGCGGGCCACCGGCGTGGAGAGCCGCACCGACTTCCGCTGGCTGATGATGTCCGACGTGTGCAAGCACTGCACGCACGCGGCCTGCCTGGACGTGTGCCCGACCGGTTCGCTGTTCCGCACCGAGTTCGGCACGGTGGTGGTGCAGGAGGACATCTGCAACGGCTGCGGCTACTGCATCTCCGCCTGCCCGTACGGCGTGATCGACCAGCGCAAGGGTGACGGCCGGGCGTGGAAGTGCACGCTGTGCTACGACCGGATGGGCGCGGGCATGACACCCGCCTGCGCGCAGGCCTGCCCGACCGAGTCCATCCAGTACGGCCCGCTCGACGAGCTGCGGGAACGCGCCGCCACGCGGGTCGCCGCGCTGCACGAGCGGGGTGTGCCGGAGGCACGTCTCTACGGCCACGACCCGACCGACGGCGTGGGCGGGGACGGCGCGTTCTTCCTGCTGCTCGACGAGCCGGAGGTCTACGGGCTGCCGCCGGACCCGGTGGTCACCACCCGGGACCTGCCGAAGATGTGGAAGCGGGCCGGGCTGGCCGCGCTGACCATGGCGGCGGCCGCCGTCGCCGCGTTCGTCGGAGGATCGTCGTGAGCCCGGACCGCCCGGTCGGTGACCTGTTCCGCCGTTTCCGCGAGCGCCTGTCCGCCGAACGCCCCGCCGGGCCGCACGGCGGTCTCGAGCGGCTGAGCGCGGGCCGCGGCAGCGCCGCCGAGCGGGAGAACGGCAGCCGGGCCACCGCGCCCGGTCCCGGGATGGGCCGCACCGACGCGGGCTCCCGCGACGCCGGCCTGCCCCCGCACCCGCCCCGCGACGCGGCACCCCGCCGACGCCGCGGCAAGGGCGGCAAGGGCGGCGGGGAGCAGCTCACCGTGCCGCCGGCCGAGTTCACCTCCTACTACGGCCGACCCGTCCTCAAGCCGCCGGTGTGGCGGTGGGACATCGCCGCGTACCTGTTCACCGGCGGCCTCGCCGCCGGCTCGTCGCTGCTGGCCGCGGGCGGGCAGCTCACCGGCCGCCCGGCGTTGCGCCGCGCCGGCCGGGTCGCCGCGCTGGCCGGGGTCGGCGCGAGCACCTACTTCCTGATCAACGACCTGGGCCGGCCGTCGCGCTTCCACCACATGCTGCGGGTGGCGAAGGTGACCTCGCCGATGTCGGTGGGCACCTGGATCCTCAGCGTGTTCGGCCCGGCCGCCGGGGCCGCCGCGGTCGCCGAGGTGGCCCCGCTGCTGCCCGAGCACGGCGTGCTGGGGCTCGGCCGCCGGCTGCTGCCCCCGGCCGGGCACGCCGCCGGTGTGGTCGCCGCCGTCACCGCGCCGGCGCTCGCCACGTACACCGGGGTGCTGCTGGCGGACACGGCGGTGCCGTCGTGGCACGAGGCGTACCCGGAACTGCCCGCCATCTTCGCGGGCAGCGCGCTGGCCAGCGGTGCCGGTGTAGGGCTGGTGGCCGCGCCCTGCGCGCAGGCCGGCCCGGCGCGGCGTCTCGCGGTCGCGGGCGCGGCGATGGAGCTGTGGGGTTCGCACCGGGTGGAGAACCGGCTCGGGCTGCTCAGCGAGCCCTACACGCAGGGCACACCCGGCAAGCTGCTGCGCGCGGGCCGCGCGCTGACCGCCGCCGGTGTGGTCGGCGCGCTGGTCGGTCGCCGCAGCCGGGTGCTGTCCGCGCTGTCCGGCGGCGCGCTGATCGCCGCGTCGGTGTGCACCCGGTTCGGGATCTTCCACGGCGGCGTCGCCTCGGCACGCGATCCGCGGTACACGGTGGTGCCGCAGCGCGAACGCGCCGACCGGCGGGCCGCCGACCAGGTCTGACACCTCCCCGGGCGGCCGCGCGGCGGCTGTGGTTGACTGCTGCGTGGAGGCGTTCAGGCGGCTGGTGCCCCTCCCGGTCTTCAAAACCGGTGTGGTCCGGGACCCGGGCCAGGCGGGTTCGATTCCCGTCCGTCTCCGCCAAACCGTTCCCGGGAGTGCACCGATGCGTGAGGTCGACCCGCGACGGCGGGTGCCGCGCACCGACGCGCTGCTCGCCGACCCCGCGCTGGCCGCCGCCGCCGCGACGCTCGGCCGCGACCGGGTCAAGGCCGCGATCGTCCGCGCGCAGGACCGCGCCCGCCGGGGCGAGCTGACCCCCGATCAGGTACGCGACGCGGCGCTCGCCGACCTGCCCGGCCGTACGCCACGCGCGGTGCTCAACGCCACCGGTGTCGTGCTGCACACCAACCTGGGCCGCGCCCCGCTCGCCCCGTCGGCGGTGGACGCGCTGGTCGCCGCCGCCGGGCACACCGACGTGGAGCTGGACCTGCGGACCGGGCGGCGGGCCCGGCGCGGCCGGGAGGCGCTGGACGCGCTCGCCGCCGCGGTGCCCGACGCCGGGGCGGTGCACGTGGTGAACAACGGCGCGGCGGCGCTGGTGCTGGCCGCGACCGCGCTGGCCGCCGGCCGGGAGATCGTGGTGAGCCGCGGTGAGCTGGTCGAGATCGGCGACGGGTTCCGCCTGCCCGACCTGCTGGCCAGCACCGGCGCGCGGCTGCGCGAGGTGGGCACCACCAACCGCACCACCCGCGCCGACTACGAGGCGGCGATCGGCGAGCGGACCGGCTTCGTGCTCAAGGTGCACCCGTCGAACTTCGTGGTCTCCGGCTTCACGTCGGCGGTGCCGGTGGCCGAGCTGGCCACGCTCGGCGTACCGGTGGTGGTCGACATCGGGTCCGGGCTGCTCGCGCCGGACCCGCTGCTGCCCGCCGAGCCGGACGCCGCCACCACACTGCGCGCGGGCGCGCACCTCGTCACCGCCAGCGGCGACAAGCTGCTCGGCGGACCGCAGGCCGGTCTGCTGCTCGGCGACGCCGACCTGGTGCAGCGGCTGCGCCGGCACCCGCTCGCGCGGGCGCTGCGGGTCGACAAGCTCACCCTCTCCGCGCTCGCCGCCACCCTGTACGCGCCCACCACACCCACCCGGGACGCGCTGCACGCCGACCCGGTCCGGCTGCGGGACCGGCTGGAGCGGCTGCGGGACCGGCTCGGCGAAGACGGCTGCAAGGCCGAGGTGGTGCCCAGCGCCGCGGTGGTCGGCGGCGGCGGGGCGCCTGGCGTGGAGCTGGACTCGTGGGCGCTGAGCCTGCCCGAGCGGTACGCCGAGCCGCTGCGCACCGGCGAGCCGGCGGTCCTCGGGCGGGTGCTGCAGGGCCGGCTGCTGCTGGACCTGCGCGCCGTGCCGGAGGACGCCGACGACCGGGTCCGCGCGGCCGTGCTGAGCGTGGAGGACTGACCGGCATGTGGGTGGTGGCGACCGCCGGGCACGTCGACCACGGCAAGTCGACGCTGGTGCGGGCGCTGACCGGGATGGAACCGGACCGGTGGGCGGAGGAACGCCGCCGCGGCATGACCATCGACCTCGGCTTCGCCTGGACCACACTGCCGTCCGGCGGCACGATCGCCTTCGTCGACGTACCCGGGCACGAGCGGTTCGTGCCGAACATGCTCGCCGGTGTCGGCCCGGTCCCGGCCGCGCTGATCGTCGTGGCCGCCGACGAGGGCTGGATGCCGCAGTCCGCCGAGCACCTGGCCGCGCTGGACGCGCTGGGTGTGTCGTACGGGCTGCTCGCGGTCACCCGCGCGGACCTGGCCGACCCCGGGCCGGCGACGGCACGCGCCCGCAAGGAGATCGCCGCGACCTCGCTCGGTGAGGTGGAGGCGGTGCCCGTCTCCGCGGTCACCGGCGCCGGGCTGCCCGAGCTGCGCGCCGCCCTGGACCGCCTGACCGCCCGGCTGCCCGGCCCGGCCGCCGACGCGCCGGTGCGGCTCTGGGTGGACCGCGCGTTCACCGTGCGCGGCAGCGGCACGGTGGTCACCGGCACGCTCGGCGGTGGCCGGCTGCGCGTCGGCGACGAGCTGGAACTGGCCGCCACCGGGGAGACGGTGCGGGTACGCGGACTGCACTCCCTCGGTGTCGCGCATGCCGAGGTCGAGGCGGTGGCCCGGGTCGCGGTGAACCTGCGCGGCCTGTCCCGGGACCGGGTCGGGCGCGGCGACGCGCTGCTCACCCCGGGCCGGTTCGGGCGCACCGACCTGCTCGACGTGCGGCTGTCCGGCGACCCGGCCGCCGACCTCCCGGCCACGCTCACCCTGCACGCCGGTTCGGCGGCGGTGCCCGCCCGGGTCCGGCCGCTGGGCCCGGACACGGTACGGCTGCGCCTGGACCGCCCGCTGCCGCTGCTGATCGGGGACCGGGCGCTGCTGCGCGACCCCGGCCGGCACCACGTCGCGGGCGGCGTGACAGTGCTGGACGTGGACCCGCCGCCGCTGCGCCGCCGGGGTGCGGCGGCCGCCCGTGCCGCGGTGCTGGCCGGCCTGGACGGACGGCCGGACCTGGCCGGGGAGCTGCGCCGGCGGCGGCTCGTCCGCGCCGGTGACCTGACCCGGATGGGCGTGCCACCGACCGCGACCCCGGTGACCGGGCAGTGGCTGGCCGACCCCGAACACTGGCGGGACCTGGGCCGCCGCCTCACCGAGGAGGTCACCCGGTACGCCGCCGAGCATCCGCTCGCCGCGGGCGTACCCGTCGACGTGCTGCGCCACCGCCTCGACCTGCCCGACCGTGCCCTGGTCACGGCGCTGCTGCGCCCACCGCTGCGGCTGCGCGACGGCCTGGTCACCGCCGCCGGGCAGCACACCCTGCCGGACCCGGTGGCCCGGGCGGTGGACCGGGTCCGGGCCGAGTACGGCGACCGCCCGTTCCAGGCCCCCGAGGCGCACCACCTGGCCGACCTCGGACTGGGCCCCCGCGAGATCGGCGCCGCGGTACGCGCCGGCGCGCTGCTGAAGCTCGCCGAGAACGTGGTGCTGCTGCCCGGCGCCCCGGACGACGCGGTACGCGTGCTCGCCGGGCTGCCGCAGCCGTTCACGCTCAGCGCCGCCCGGCAGGCGCTCGGCACCACCCGCCGGGTGGCGGTGCCGCTGCTGGAACTGCTGGACCGGCGCGGCGCCACCCGGCGGCTGCCCGACGACGCCCGCGAGGTGGTCCGCCCGCCGGGCTGAGCCATCCGGCGCCACCGGCCCGAGCCGTCACCTACCGTGACGCCATGGACCCTTCCGCAGTCTGGCGGGACAAGAACCACAAGTGGCGGATCGAGGCGTACCGGGCACCGGACCTGCGGTTCGCCATCTACGCCACGAACGGCCCGACCGAGTCGGCGCCGCTGTGGCTGTTCGGGATGGCCGCGCTGGCCCGCTGGCTGATGACCCACGCGATCTCGCTGGACGACCTGGAGACGGACTGATGGGTGTCCAGGTCGCGCTGGTGCTGGTGCTGATCCTCGTCAACGCCGCCCTGTCCGGCAGCGAGATGGCGCTGGTGAGCCTGCGGGAGGGGCAGTTGCGCCGGCTGGCGCGCTCCGGGCGGGCCGGTGCGCGGCTGAGCCGGCTCACCCGCGAACCCAACCGCTACCTGGCCACCATCCAGCTCGGCATCACGCTCGCCGGGTTCCTCGCCTCGGCCGCCGCCGCGGTGACGCTCGCCGAGCCGCTCGTCGGCCCGCTGGGGTTCCTCGGCGGGGCGGCCCGCCCGGTGGCGGTGTTCCTGGTGACGCTGCTGCTGACGTTCCTCACCCTGGTGGTGGGGGAGCTGGCACCCAAGCGGCTCGCCATGCAGACCGCGGAACGGTGGGCGCTGATCAGCGCCGGGCCGCTGGACCTGCTGGCGCGGCTGTCCCGGCCGGCGGTGTGGCTGCTCGGCCGCTCCACCGACCTGCTGGTCCGGCTCGCCGGTGGCGACCCGCGCGCCAGCCGGCAGGAGGTGACCGAGGAGGAGCTGCGGGAGATGCTGGTCAGCCAGCGCGGCCTGTCCGCCCAGCAGCGGGAGATCCTCGCCGGAGCCTTCGACATCGCCGGCCGTACGCTGCGGGAGATCCTCGTCGCGCGCCGCGACGTGACCACGTTGCCCGCCGACCTGCCGGCGGCCGACGCGATGCGGCGGCTCGCGGCCACCGGCCGGTCCCGGGCGCCGGTGATCGGACCCGGCGGGCTCGACGACGTGTGCGGCACCGTGCACATCCGCGACCTGGTGGACGCCGACGGGGCGCGCGTCGGCGACCGGGCCCGCCCGCCGGTGCTGCTGCCGGGCACGTTGCCGGTGGCCGACGCGATGCGGCAGCTGCGCCAGCGGCACGAGCAGCTCGCGCTGGTGGTCGACGAGTACGGCGGCGTGGACGGCCTGGTCACCATGGAGGACCTGCTCGAGGAGGTCGTCGGCGAGCTGTACGACGAGACCGACCGGGACGTGCGCCGCGCCGTGCGGGAGCCGGACGGCGCGCTGCTCCTGCCCGGCGACTTCCCGCTGCACGACCTGCCCGACGTGGGCGTACGGGTCACGTTCCCGCTGTCGCGCGAGTACACCACGGTGGCCGGGCTGGTGCTGGCCGGTCTGGGCCGGCTGCCCGAGGGCCCGGGGGAGCGGGTCCGGCTGCCCGGCCTCACCGTCGAGGTGGTCGAGGTGGCCGGACGGGCGATCCGCCGGGTCCGGCTGCGCGGCCCCGCCGTCGGGCGCACCCCGGACTGACACCCGGACGGGGGACAACCGCCCGATCCGCGTCCCGGCCCGCGCCGCCGGTCGTACGGTGCGGGCGTGAAGGACCGAGGAATGCGGACGTTCATCACCGTGCTGGCCGGGCTGGCCGTGATCTACTTCGGCTTCACCGGAAGCCGCGACAGTGGCGGTGAGGGTGGCGTCTCCGGCGGCGTGGTGCTGCTCGCGCTGCTCGCCTCGCTGCTGGCCTGGAACCTGACGAAGCCCGGCCCGGCCAAGTAGTCACCGGGCCGTGGCGGCGCTGCGGCTCACCTCGCCCGCCGACTCCTCGCCCAGGGCCACCCGCACCAGCGCCGACGCGAGCCGGCCGAAGTCGGCCTCGCCGACCAGGCCGACCAGGTCGCCGGGGCTCGCCGGCAGGCCCAGCCGCTTCGCCCCGGCCAGCGTGCGCCGGTCGGCGTACGGGCACACGTCCGGCCACACCGACTGCGCCTCGCGCAGGAAGATGTCCGCCCCGGTGGGGCCGATGCCGGGGAACTCGGTGAGCAGCCGGCGCAGCACGGCCCGGTCGGCGCCGGCCTCCTTGTGCAGCCGCCGCAGGTCGCCGTGCCAGCGGTCCAGGCAGAGGCGGGCGCCGGTGCCGAGCATGGTCGCGGTCCGCTCGTCGTAGCGCCGGTAGTGGCCCCGGCCCAGCGCGTCGACCCGGTCCTGCCAGCTCGCCGCCTCCATCGCCTGCGGGGTGCGGTAGCCGGCCGCGAACAGCTCCCGGGCGGCGGCCACCGCCACCGAGGCCCGGATCCGGGTGCTCAGCAGCGTGGTGAGCACCAGCAACTGGTAGAGCGGGCCGGGCCGGTCCGCGAGGGCGATGCCGGCCTCCTCCGCGTACGTGCGGGACTGCCGGTCCAGCAGGGCCCGTGCGACGTTGCGATCGTCTGGCATCCACCCGGATTACCCGCCCCGGCCCCGGCCAGACCCCCGGGCCCGTCCGGAATGCGCGAGCCGGCGGCGGGTACGCGGGCCGGGTGCGCGGTCGACGGCCGTGCGCCCCACCGGAAGGAGAGACCCGTGGTCAAGCCGCAGCAGGAGGAACTGCGCCGGAACGACCTCGGCGCCACCAGCCAGGACAGCCGCAAGACGGCCACCCGGGCGGGCGGCCGTTCGCGGAGCCGGGGCACGTCGAACGCGGATGCGGGACGGCCCGTCCCCAGGGGACAGGTGTCGCCGTACGGCCCGGCCGGTGAGCCGGTCGCCGACGACGAGAGCTAACCGCGAGCCGTTGTCGGCCGCAGCCGCCGCCAGGTGGCTGCGGCCGACAGCCCGTACGCCAGGTGCGGGATCAGGTCGGAGACCCAGTCGGTGCGGCGCCACGTGCGCGGGTCGGTCACGCCGAGCACCGTCATCGAGCCGTCCGAGGTGGCCATCACGCCGCCGCCGAGCAGCACCGTGGCCACCGGCAACGGAATCCGCCGACTCGCCGCGACCACGCCGAACGCGGCGCCGGCGGCGATGCCGGTGGCGTACCCGAGCAGTGGTCCCAGACCGGAGCGGCGGTTCGCCGCCTCGTCGCCGGGGCCCAGGTCGACGTGCGTGACGTCGGCCAGCCGTCCGGCGACCGATTCCGGGGTGCTGCTGGCCGGCCGGGCCCGCAACGCCATGTCGAGGTACGAGACCGCGTTGAGGACGGCGCTGCCGACGGCGCCCGCGATGGCGCCGTCGACAACCGCTGCCGTCCTCACTTCGGGTCACCCGGTTCCCGGTTGCCCTTGGGGCCGTAGGTCCGTTCGCCCCGGACCACGCCGCGTTGCCCCCTGTCGTCCTGGAGGATCCGGTTCGCGACCTGGTTCGCCTCCTTGTCGGACGCCCGTCCGGACTGCTCGACGAGGTCGCGAAGGCGTGCCCGCTGCTTGTCGTACGCGTTGCTGCCCGGCCGTGGTCCTGGCATCTCTGCCTCCTCCGGATCGCTGTCGGCTGACTCAGGCGTCTACCCGCCCGGGCCGGGACCAACCGTTGCGGGCGGACCCGCCGCTCGGCCGGCCGGCGGGTCCGCCGCTCAGTCCGGGGCCCGGACCACCGCTACCGGGCAGGCGGAGCGGTGCAGGATCCCCTGGCTCACCGAGCCCAGCAGCAGCCCGCCCAGCTCGCCCCGGCCCTGCCGGCCCACCACGACGAGCTGGGCCCCGGCCGACGCCGCGGTCAGCGCCGCGACCGGCTTGGCGCGTACCGCCTCGGTGCGTACCGGCAGGTCCGGCCACCGCTCGCCGATCCCGGCGAGCGCCTCGGCGAGCACCCGCTCGCCCTCCTCGGCCTCGTCGTCGCGCCCGCGCCTCGCCGGGCGGGCGTGCACCACGTGCAGCGCGGCGCCGCGCGCGGACGCGGTCTCCGCGGCGAACTCGACGGCGGCGCGCGACAGCGTGGAGCCGTCCACGCCGACCACCACCGGGCCGCCCTCGTGGTCCGTGCCGCGCGCGATCAGGACCGGGCAGTCGGCGTACGAGGCGACCTGCACCGCCACCGACCCGACCACGAGCGCGGCGAATCCGCCCAGGCCCCGGTCGCCGAGCACGACCACGGCGGCGGTGGGGGACTCGCCGAGCAGCACCGCTGCCGCCTCCCCGTCGATGATCTCGCCGGTGATGCGCAGCCCGGGCGACTCGGCCTCGGCCGCCGCGACCGCGTCGGAGACCAGTTGCTCGGCCTGGTTGCGCAGGCCGGCGCCGGGTGGTGACCCGGCCGGCGCGGAGACCGGTACGCGCAGCAACGGCCAGATGAAACCGTGCACCACCCGCAGCGGGCGGTTACGCCGCCGGGCCTCCCGGGCCGCCAGGCGCACCGCCCGGGTCGCCGGTTCGGAGCCGTCCACCCCGACCACCACCGCGGCCCCGTTCGCCGAGTTCACCCGTACCTCCTCGTGGCCGGCGCTCCCGCGGCCAGTATCGCGGCCCGGGTGGCCGGCCCGGGGCGATACCGCGCGGGGTCGCCCGGTGGGTACGCTCGGGTGCAGCGCCCAGGGGAGGGAGCCCCGTCGATGGATCAGCCGGACGGACCGAGCACCGCCCGCATGATCGACTACTGGCTCGGCGGCCGGCACCACCGCCCGGTGGACGTGGCGGCGGCCGCCGCGTTCGAGGCGGCGTACGGGCCCTGTGCGGCGATCTTCCGGTCGTTGCGCGGCTTTCTCGGCCGTACCGTGCGGGCGATGGCGGCCGACGGGGTGAACGGCTTCCTGGTCTTCGGCGCGGGCGCCCCCACCTGCGGCAACGTGCACGAGGTCGCGCCGGAGGCGACGGTCCTCTACACCGACGTGGACCCGGAGACGGTCCGGCTGGGCCGGAGTCTGCTCGCCGGCAGCGACCGGGCCGGGTACGGCTACGGCGACGCCACCGACATCGGGACCGTCGACCGGGCGCTGCTGCACCGTTTCGTCCCGGGCTGGGGGAGACGGCCGGTGGGCGTGGTCTTCCTCGGGCTGGCGGCGTTCCTGGACGACGAGACGCTCGCGCGTACGCTCGACGAGCTGTACCAGGCGGTGGCGCCGGGCAGCCGGCTCGCGATCGACTTCGACACCGAGGAGCTGGCCGGGCACCCCGAGGCGCTGGCGATGATGGGTCCGGCGTTCCGGATGCGGGCGCCCGAGCGGTTCGCGCCGCTGCTGGGCCGCTGGCAGCCGACCGGCGACGGCATCGTGCCGGTGGCGCGGTGGCGGCCGGCGGGTGAGCCGGAGCCGGTGCCGGACGCGTTCCACGGCGCGCTGGCGTTGCGCGAGGCCGGCTGAGCCGGCTGAGCCGGTCGGGTCACGCGCGGCCGAGGCGGGGCGTTCACCGTTCGGGCACCTTCGTATGATGTTTGCCCTGTAGCAATAGTCGTCATCGGAGGATGAGCATGCCGGAGGCGTCCGGATCGGTGTCGCGTGCCCTGCGCACGGCGTCACCCGACCAGCTGGCGGAGACCGCGGACGCGGTGCTGCGCCAGACGCTCGGGGCCGCGCGGGCGGAGGTGTTCGTCGCCGACTACCGCGCCAGCGGGCTCTGGCCGGTGCTCGACCCGGACGTGCCCGACGGCGGCCCGCTGCTGGCCCACAGCGTGGCGCAGCGCTGTTTCAGCAGCCAGGAGCCGGTGCTGGACGTCGTCGAGGACGGCCGCTGCCGCGCCTACCTGCCGCTGTCGGTGTGGGGGGAGCGGCTCGGCGTGCTGATGGTGGATCTGCCCGGCGACCCGGACGCGGCCACTGTGGAGGCGGCCCGCGACGCCGCGGGGGAGCTGGCCGTGGCGATCCGGGCGGCCGACCGGGAGACCGACCGCTACCGGCGCGCCCGGCGGCGGGAGCGGCTGAGCATGGCCGCCGAGATGCAGTGGGATCTGCTGCCGGGGCGCAGCGTACGGATCGGCGACGCGCTGCTCGCCGGGCAGCTCGAACCGGCGTACACGGTGGGCGGCGACCACTTCGACTGGTCGGTGGACGGCGACCGGCTCACCCTCACCGTGCTCAACGGCACCGGCATCGGGCTGGCCGCGTCGATGCTCACGGCGATGACGGTGAACGCCATGCGCAACGCCAGGCGTTCCGGCGGCAGCCTGGTGGAGCAGGCGGAGCTGGCTTCGGACACCATCTACTACCAGCACCGGGGCAGCCGGCACGTGGCCACGCTGCTGCTGGAGCTGGACAGCCGCCGGGGCGTGATGCGGGCGGTGGACGCCGGTTCACCGCAACTGCTGCGGCTGCGCGGGGGCCGCGTCACGCCGATCGCGCTGGAGCAGCAGCTGCCGCTGGGCATGTTCGCCGAGACGCGTTACGACGTGCAGGAGTTCACTCTGGAGCCGGGCGATCGTCTCTTCGTCGTCAGCGACGGGGTGTACGCGGCGGAGCCCGACGACCAGGAGCCGTACGGTGTGCGGGCGATGGCGCGCGCGATGCGGTCGACTCGGCTGCAGCCGGCGACCGAGGCAGTTGGTACGGTGATGCGCGAACTGCATGCGTACCATGCCGACGCGGACCTCCGTGACGACGCGGTCGTCGTCTGCCTGGACTGGCGCGGCTCCAGCCGGTCCGGCGACGTGACGGGGCAGTGACGGGGGCGGCGGAGCGGACACGAGCGGGACGATCGCAGGGGACAGCGAGTGGAGCGACCTCCGAATCTTGCCGCGGCCATCGAATCGGCTGCGGAGGCGCTCATCGGTGTGCTCGACTCCGCGACGTCCCGGCACACCGTCAGCGTCTCGCCCACGCAGCTGCGGGTGCTGTCGCTGATCGTGTCGCATCCGGACACCAACGTGAACCGGCTGGCCGAGCTGCTGGACGTGGTCCCGTCGTCGGCGAGCCGGCTCTGCGACCGCCTGGAGGCGGTCGGCCTGCTGCGCCGGGTGGCGGACCCGCGCGACCGGCGGGAGGTGCGGCTGATCCCCACCGCGGCGGCGGAGACGCTGCTGCGCGACCTCCAGGACCGGCGGCACCGGGCGGTGCAGGCCGTGCTGGACCGGATGCCCAACCGGGTGCAGCACGAGCTGCTGCTGGCCCTGGTGGCGTTCAGCCAGGCCGCGACGATGACCACCCCGCAGGCCGGCTCGGACTCGACCGCCCGCTCCGCCTGACCTCACACCCCGCCACGCGCACCGTCCCCAGCTGCTCGACTAGTGTCCTAGGATGCCCTAGCGGGTGTGACGGTCCCCACCGTGACACCCCTGAGCAACGACGCAGCACGGCACCCGGGGGAGAAGGGCGAGCCCGATATAGTGGCAGCGCACCTGGGCGGCCCGTGATCACCACGAGGGCGGGCCGCGTCGGGGAGGTCCCAGCCCGGGATCACAGAGGGCGCCGGCGTCTGACCGGCCGGCAACGCGCACGTCCCTCCAGCGGCCGTTCATCCGGCTGCCGGACCGTGCTGCGAAGGGAGGGTTCGGTGTCGCGTCGGCCGGCTCCAGCGGAGCAACCGGATTCCGGGACCACTGTCGTGGGAGACCGCGTCCTCACGCTGCCCAACCTGATCAGCTTCGTCCGGCTCGTCGGCGTGCCGATCTTCCTCTACCTGTTCCTCGTGGTCCGGGCCGACGTCGCCGCCATCGCGGTGCTCGCCGTCGGCGGCACCAGCGACTGGGTGGACGGCTGGATCGCCCGCCGCCTGGGACAGGTGAGCCGGCTCGGCGAGCTGCTCGACCCGCTGGCCGACCGCCTCTACATCCTCGCCACGCTGCTCGCGTTCACCGCCCGCGAGGTGGTGCCGTGGCAGTTCACCGGGGCGCTGCTGGCCCGGGAACTGCTGCTGCTGGTGTCCCTCGGGGTGCTGCGCCGCTACGGCTACGGCCCGCCGCCGGTGCACTACGTGGGCAAGACCGCGACGTTCCTGCTGCTGGCGGCGTTCCCGATCCTGCTGCTGGCCGACGCGGTGCCGGACGCCGGCACCGCCGCCGGGGCGATCGGCTGGGGGCTGGCGTGGTGGGGCCTCGTCCTCTACTGGGTCGCCGGCGCGATGTACGTGGTGCAGGCCGCTCGCCTCGTGCGGGCGCAGCGCGCGGAGGCGGCGGCATGACCACTCCGCCGTCGCGGGACGGGGACAAGGAGCGCGACCCGTCCACCCGGGTGTACGCGCCGGACTTCCTGACCGAGCTGTTCCGCAATCCGCTGGACCCCGGGTACGGGGACGCGGCGGCGCGCCGGGCGACGGGCTCGGTGTCGCGGGTGCGGCAGGTGCTGGGCCGGCCGGTGAGCCTGGTGGTGCTGGCGGTGATCGGGTTCCTGTTCGCGGTGGCGTACCGGGAGACGGTGGCGGAGGAGCCGAGCCGCGCGACGGCGCGGGCAGGGCTGGTCGCCGAGATCAAGGGCCGGGAGGCGGAGACCGACCGGTTGACCGAGCGCGCCGAGCAGTTGCGTGAGGAGGTCGGGCGGCAGCGGGACGCCACGTTGAGCGGTTCGCAGGCGTCCCGGTTGCGCACGCTGGAGGCGGGTACCGGCCTGGCCCGGGTGCGCGGGGACGGCGTGGTGGTGCGGCTGGCCGACGCGGCGGCGGATCAGGACGGGGTGACCACCGGTGACGCGGGTCCGTCCCGGGTGCTGTATTCGGATCTGCAGAAGGTCGCGAACGCGTTGTGGGCGGCGGGTGCCGAGGCGGTGGCGGTGAACGGCCAGCGGTTGACGGCGACGTCGACGATCCGGTCGGCGGGTGAGGCGATCCTGGTGGACTACCGGCCGGTGACGGGTCCGTACGAGGTGCAGGCGATCGGGCCGCGGTCGATGCGGGACCGGTTCGACCAGAGCCGGGCGGCGGCGTTGATGCGTGAGGTGGCGCGGACGACGGGTCTGTCGTTCGGGGTGAAGCGGGCCGACGACCTCACCCTGCCGGCGGCGCCGCAGCCGCGGCTACGCTACGCCGAGCCTCCGGCGACCCCGAGTCCGAGCGCGAGTGCGCGTCCCTCGGGTTCGGGTGCCGCCGGTTCGTCGAGTCCCGGGTCGTCCGGCCCGGGTGGTTCTTCCAGCCCCTCGGGAGGTGGCCGATGATCGCGGTGCTGGCGTTGCTCGCCGGTGTGGTGCTCGGGGTGTATCTGGACCCCACGGTGCCGGCGGCGTTGCAGCCGTATCTGCCGATTGCGGTGGTGGCCGCGTTGGACGCGGTGTTCGGTGGGGTGCGGGCGAAGCTGGACCGGATCTTCGACGACAAGCAGTTCGTGGTGTCGTTCATCTCGAACGTGCTGGTGGCGGGGCTGATCGTGTATCTGGGTGACCAGTTGGGCGTGGGCGGTCAGTTGTCCACCGGTGTGGTGGTCGTGCTCGGGGTGCGCATCTTCGGAAATGTGGCGGCGATCCGCCGGCACCTGTTCCGGGCGTAGGTTTGTGGCGATGAGCGAGGAACACAGGGAGACGGGTACGGGGTGGCCGCGGCCGGGGGAGCCGGCGCGGCCGTCGGGTCCGGCCGGTGAGCCGGATCCGCGCCCGGACGCGCCCGATCCGGACGAGTTGAGCCCGTTGGCGCCGGTGGAGCCGGTGCCGGACGAGGCGGTGGAGCCCGCGGAGCGGGAGGCGGTGCCGGAGTCCGAGCCGGAGCCGGGTGCGTCGGCCGGGGCGGCGGCGCCGTCGGCGGCGCGGCGGTTCTCGTCGGCGGGCGCGATGATCGCGGTGTTGCTGGCGTTGCTGGGTTTCACGCTGGTGGTGCAGTTCAAGACGACGTCGACGGATCCGACGCTCGCGGCGACGCGGGAGGAGGACCTGGTGCGGATCTCGTCTGATCTGGATTCGCGGGAGCGGCGGCTGCGCCAGGAGATCGAGTTGCTGGAGGAGAGCCAGCGGCAGTTGCGCTCGGGTGAGCAGGGCCGGCAGGCGGCGCTGGAGGAGGCGACGCGGCGGGCGGACGAGCTGGGCATCCTGGCGGGTACGTTGCCGGCGGTGGGTCCGGGTCTTGAGGTGCGGTTCACGGGGCCGGCGAAGGCGGTGTCGTCGACGCGGATCCTGGACGCGGTGCAGGAGCTGCGGGGTGCGGGCGCGGAGGCGATGCAGATCCAGGGTGCGGACGGTACGGCGGCGCGGATCATCGCGTCGACGTATTTCGTGGACGGGCCGGACGGTGCGCTGGTGGTGGACGGGCGGCGGTTGACGGGTCCGTTCACGATCATGGTGATCGGTGATCCGGCGACGATGCGTACGGCGTTGAACATTCCCGGCGGGGTGGTCGCATCGGTGCGGGACGGCGGCGGTAACGTGACGTCCGAGGATCGTGAGGTTGTGGAGGTTTCGCAGCTGCACGCGCCGATCAAGCTGGACCACGCCCGGCCGGTCTCCTGACCGGTCGCGGCCGCGCCGGTTTCTCCGGTGCACCGATGACGAAGGACGCAGTTGGTGATTCCTGAGGATCTGCGGTACACCGCCGAGCACGAGTGGGTGGTCGGTGGTGACGGTGGTGTCGTCCGCGTCGGTATCACGCACTTCGCGCAGGACGCCCTGGGTGACATCGTGTTCGTGCAGCTGCCGGAAGCCGGTGCGGTGGTGGCGGCGGGTGAGTCGCTGGGCGAGATCGAGTCGACGAAGAGCGTGTCGGAGATCTACGCGCCGTTGAGTGGCACGGTGGCGGCGCGCAACGAGGCGCTGGCCGACACCCCTGAGGTGATCAACACGGATCCGTACGGTGCGGGGTGGTTGGTGGAGATCACTCCGGACGATCCGGCGGCGGTCGAGGGTTTGCTGACCGCCGATGCGTACCGCGAGCTCACCGAGAGCTGAGTTCGTGCTGTTCCGGGCGGCGGCGCGGTTCCGCGCGTCCGGTTGCCCTGCATTTCGGCGCTGGCTAGGCTCGCCCAGTCGACCGAGAACCAACAGTTTGAGCGTTGCGGAATGCGCCTTCCCGGGCACGGGGAGCCAGCCGCCGGGTGTGGTGTTGCCCGGCGGCCAGTCCCGCCATTCCCTGACGCCGACCGAACAGATCCGTGAGGTGGTCCCATGACGCGCCCAGACGACGAGTTCCCCCCGCTCGACGTCACTTCGACGCTCAATCTCGGTTCGCTCGACGAAGTGCTGGAGGGGCCGGACACCGATGTGGTGCCGAGCCGGATGTCCGGTTCGTTGCCGCCGGGTATGGCGTTGCTGGTGGTTCGCCGGGGTCCGAATGCGGGTGCCCGGTTCCTGTTGGACCACGATGTGACGACGAGTGGGCGGCACCCGGACAGTGACATCTTCCTGGACGACGTGACGGTGTCGCGGCGGCACGCGGAGTTCCACCGTGACGGTGGGACGTTCACGGTGCGGGATGTGGGCAGCCTGAACGGCACGTACGTGAATCGTGAGCGGGTCGAGGCGGCGACGTTGAGCAACGGTGACGAGGTGCAAATCGGCAAGTTCCGGGTGGTGTTCATCGCCGGTCCGCGCCCGGAGGAGGAGGCCGGCCGGGGGTGAACGAGCCTGCGGCTTCGACGCCGTCCGGGGCGGCGCGTGCGCCTGCGCTGATGAGTATCGGCGAGGTGCTGGCGCAGTTGCGGCCGGAGTTTCCGGACGTCACGATCTCGAAGTTGCGGTTTCTGGAGGCCGAGGGCCTGGTGGAGCCGCAGCGGACGCCGTCGGGTTATCGGAAGTACGGCTGGGACGACGTGGCGCGGTTGCGGTTCGTATTGACCGCGCAGCGGGATCAGTACCTGCCGTTGCGGGTGATCCGGGAGCAGTTGGCCGAGTGGGACGGGTCTGGTCCGTCGCCGGGGCGGGGGCGGCCGAATCTGGTGGCTGTGGGTCCGGGTGGTGAGGTTCCGGGCCGGGAGCCGGCGGAGTCGGCCGAGTCGTCGGAGGTGCGGCTGGACCGGGCGGGTCTGATCGCTCGTAGTGGTGTGGACGAGTCGACGCTCGCGGAGTTGGAGCGGCTGGGTGTGCTGGTGCCGGATCCGCCGGGGTGGTACGACGCGGATGCGTTGATCATCGCGAGTGCGGTGGCGGGTCTGGCGGCGTACGGGTTGGAGCCTCGGCATCTGCGGGCGTTCCGGTCGGCGGCGGATCGTGAGGTCGGGTTGTTCGCGCAGCTTGTGGCGCCGTTGGCGCGGCAGAGCGATCCGGCGGCGCGGGCGCGGGCGGCGGAGACGGCGCGGGAGTTGGTGGCGTTGTCGCAGCGGTTGCACGCGGCGTTGGTGCGGGTGGGGCTGCGGTCGACGTTGGGCCGGTGAGGTCGGTGCGAGGGGCCGGGTGCTGTGGGCGCCCGGCCCTTCGTCGTGGGTGGCGCGGAAAGATCTGGTCGGCGGAGCGTGTCGTAGGCTTGCCGGGGTATGCCCGTCCGGCGAGGCGTGGTGCACGTAGCGCGTGGGACTCCCGTGTCCTGGTCCGTGTACCGTGCAGGGACGGGCGCGGTGCAAGGTGACGACGACACGGAGGCGGCGGTGCGCGAGCTGAGCGTGGTCGGAGTTCGGGTGGAGTTGCCCAGCAACCAGCCGATCGTCCTGCTGCGGGAGGTCGAGGGGGACCGCTATCTGCCGATCTGGATCGGCGCGGTCGAGGCGACGGCGATCGCTTACGAGCAGCAGGGGGTCAAGCCGGCCCGGCCTTTGACGCACGATCTTCTGCGGGATGTGCTGGCGGCGTTGCAGGCGCCGTTGCGGGCGGTGGAGATCACCGAGTTGAAGGAGAACGTGTTCTACGCGGATCTTCTCCTCGGTGACGGTGTGCGGGTGTCGGCGCGGCCGAGTGACTCCATCGCGTTGGCGTTGCGGGTGGGTGCTCCGATTCGTTGTGCGGAGCAGGTCCTCAGTGAGGCGGGGATCGTAATCCCGGACGAGCAGGAGGACGAGGTGGAGAAGTTCCGGGAGTTCCTGGAGCAGGTGCGTCCGGAGGACTTCGCGGGTTGAGGTGTCCCGCCGCGGTGGTGGCGCGGCGTGTCGCGGTGTTTCCTGCGGGTGAAGTCCGGGGGGCGGCGTTAGGGTTGCCGTGTCGAGTGGTGCGCGTACGGGGAATCGACGCGGCACCGCCACGGGCGCGGGGAGGTTGGTCCGATGCACGAGCCGCGGGATTCTGGTCCGGGTGCGGAACGGCAGGCGGGTGTGGGGGCCGATCCGGCCGGTGACGGCGAGGTCGGTTACCGGGGTGTGACCGCGTGTTCGGCGGTGGGGATCAGTTACCGGCAGCTCGACTACTGGGCGCGTACGGCGCTGGTGGTGCCGAGTGTGCGCGACGCGTCGGGTTCGGGGACGTCGCGGTTGTACTCGTTCCGCGACCTGGTGGTGTTGAAGGTCGTGAAGCGGCTGCTGGACGCCGGGGTGTCGCTGCAGAACATCCGTAGGGCGATCGAGGCGTTGCGGTCGCGTGGGGTGGACGATCTGGCGGGCATCACGTTGATCTCCGACGGGACGACCGTGTACGAGTGCCGGTCGCCGGAGGAGGTGGTCGACCTGTTGCAGGGTGGCCAGGGCGTGTTCGGCATCGCGATCGGTGGCGCGTTCAAGGAGATCCAGGGTTCGTTGTCGCATCTGCCGGCGGAGCCGGTGGGCGGGCAGGAGCCGGCCGTGCCGGCGGTGGAGCCGGAGCCGGAGTCGGTGGGGGACGAGCTGGCGGCGCGCCGGGCGCGGCGCCGGGCCGGGTGACCTGCGTCGCGTCTCGTTGACGGGATCGCGCCGCGCCCGAAAAAGGGTGCGGTGCGATTCGTGTTTTGGTGACGGGGTGTGGTCCTCCGCCCTGGGCCGGGGCCGGCGGGGAAAGCGGTTCGGGGTGGCCGGGAATGTGCGCAGGTCACGGCATGCGCGCGGGCGATGTCCGAAAAGGACCGTACGCCGTTCGCGATGACGGTTCGTGTCCGGTCTGCCGCGATACGTCAATCGGCTTCGGCCGTTTTGCTCACTGTCCGTGGTTGACAGTTGTCGGGATCCGGACAGGGCGGGCGTGAAGTGCCGTGGCGGGCGCGCTATGGTCCGTTCCGGTCGTCGGCGTGTCGGGATCACGGCGGAACGCTGTGTGACGCCGCGCCGGACGGCGAGCCCCTGCCGCGGCGCTGCCCGCGGACCCCTGGTGGAAGGACCGAGCATGACGGTGACGAGCGAGACCACCCCGATCTCCCACTACGAGCGCATCGGCGGCGCGGCGGCGGTCAAGGCCGCGGTGGAGCTGTTCTACGACAAGATGCTGGCCGATCCGGATCTGGCCGGCTACTTCTCCGACGTGGACATGGTGGAGCAGCGGCGGCACCTGGCGCTGATGCTGGCGGTGGTGCTGGGTGGTCCGAACGAGTACGCGGGCCGTGGGCTGGCCGAGGCGCATCAGCCGTTGCGCATCACCGGGGAGCACTACACGAAGGTCGGTGAGCACCTGACCGCGACGCTGGTCGAGCTGGGTGTGCCGGCGGACGTGATCGCTGACGTGCAGGTCGTGCTCGGGCAGGTGCGGGAGCAGGTCGTGTCGGCGGGAGACGCCTGAGCGTGGACGTCGCACGGCTCAAGCAGAGCTGGTCCCTGGTCGCCGCGCACGGCGACCAGGTGCCGCTCTACTTCTATTCGACGCTGTTCCTGGCGCATCCGGAGACCCGGCAGATGTTCCCCACGAACATGGCCGGGCAGCGGGACCGTCTGGTGGCGGCGCTGGGGCACGTGGTGTCCCACGTGGACCAGGTTGACCGGCTCGTCGGGTTCCTGCGGGACCTGGGCGCGGATCACCGCAAGTTCGCGGTGCGCGCCGAGCACTACCCGGCGGTCGGTGAGGCGCTGCTGGCCACGTTGCGGCACTTCTGCGGTGACGCGTGGACCGAGGAGCTGGCCGCCGACTGGACCGCGGCGTACGGGCTCGTGGCGCAGGTGATGACCGAGGGTGCGCAGGCCGCGGAGTCGCAGTCACCGCCGTGGTGGGTGGCGGAGGTGCTGACGCACGAGCAGCGCACGTTCGACGTGGCGGTGCTGACGGTGCGTCCGCAGTACCTGTTGCCGTTCACGGCGGGCCAGTCGATCGGGGTGTCGCATCCGGCGGTGCGGTCGTGGCGGTACTACTCGCCGGCGAACGCGCCGCGCCCGGACGGCACGGTGGAGCTGCACGTGCGGGCCGCGCCGGGTGGTGTGGTGTCGTCGCGTCTGGTGTACGGGTGCGCGGCCGGTGACCAGCTGCACCTGGCGTCGCCGGTGGGGGACCGGTTGACGTTGTGGCAGGCCGGGTCGTCGGATCTGCTGCTGCTGGCCGCTGGTACCGGCTGGGGGCCGGTGAAGGCGCTGGTGGAGCAGGTCGCGGCGGAGGGCTCGGGGCGGCGGGTGGACCTGTATGTGGGTGCCCGTTCGCGGGCGGAGTTCTACGACAGCGAGGCGATCGACAAGCTGGCGGCGACGCATCCGTGGCTGCGGGTGTCGTACGTGGCGGGTGCGGATCCGGCCCGGCCGGGGGAGTCGGTGCGGATCGCCGACCGGGTGCTCGCCGACGGGGACTGGCGGTCGCGGCACGTGTACGTGTGCGGGTCCGACGAAATGGTGGCTCATTCGGTGGCGGCGTTCACCGGCGCCGGCTACCAGCCGGGCCAGGTGCATCACGAGGGCTACGGCAAGCACTGGTACGGCCCGGCGTGGCGGACGATGACCGGCGCCGAGGGGCCGGGAACAACGGAGGTGGGCCGGTGAGCGCGAGGAGTGAGCCGGTGTTGCGAGCCCCGCAGCCGCGAACGGAGGTGGACCGGTGAGCGCGGGTCCGATCAGCAGTTACGACGCGCAGCAGGTGTCCGGTCCGGTGCAGGTGCGGTTGACCTCGGACCGGGTCCGGCGGTGGGAGTTCGGGTCGGCGGCGTTCACCCGGCGCGGCTACGACCAGACCGACGTGGACCGGTTCCGGTTGCAGGTGGCCGACGAGCTGGATCTGCTGGCGGCGCAGGTGGCGAACCTGCGGGCGGAGAACGAGCGGCTCAACGACCATCTGGAGCTGCATCGGCACGGGGTGATTCCGAGCGCCGAGGCGGCGGTGGCGCCGGCGGCGAAGGAGGTCAACCTGTTGTCGGCGGCGCAGCGGGAGGCCGAGCAGATCATCGCGCAGGCCCACGACTACGCCCGCCGGGTCGCCGAGTACGCCCGTACCCAGTACGAGAGTTACATGCGGGCGGCGGCGGAGGAGGCGAAGCGGGAGGCCGAGCGGGCGGTGACGGAGTACCGCAGCGCCGCCGGCAGCGGCTTCGACGACTCGGTGGCGACGCGTGAGGCGTTGCGGATCTTCGGCGAGATGATGATCTCGCACATGCAGGCGGCCGCCCGGCACCTCGACGACGGCAGTGAGCAGTTGTCGCGCACGATGGAGCGGATCGCCCGGGAGTTGCCGCAGGGCGGCGGGGGCGCGCCGCAGCCGGCGTTGTCGCGCCACCAGCGCTGATCCGGTGTCCCGGTCCGCCGCGGCGGCGGGCGGGCCGGGACGTACCCGGTGGGTCAGGCGTCGACCGCGGCGACCGCTTCGGCGATGGGGGTGTCTCCGCCGACGAGTTCCAGGGTGTGTCCGGCGGTGGCCGGGGCGTACAGCAGGGCGAGCAGCACCCGGGCCACGTCGGCGCGGCTGATCGCGCCCGATCCGGCGTGCCGGGTCAGGGTGATGCGGCCTTCGGGTTCGTCGTCGGTGAGCCGGCCGGGCCGCAGGACCGTCACGTCGAGGTCCCGCGCGGTGACGTCGTCCTCGGCGGCCTTCTTGGCGCGCAGGTACGCCGCCCACACGTCGTCGGTGCCCTCGGCGGGTGCGTTGTCCACGCCCATGGAGGAGACCAGCAGGTAGCGGCGTACCCCGGCGCGGACGGCGGCGTCGGCGAGCAGCACGGCGGCGCCGCGGTCGACGGTGTCCTTGCGGGCGGCGCCGCTGCCGGGTCCGGCGCCGGCGGCGAACACGACCGCGTCGGCGCCGGTGAGGTGGCCGGCGAGGGTGGCGACGTCGGTGTGTTCCAGGTCGCAGACGACCGGTTCGGCGCCGGCGGCGCGCAGCGCGGCGGCGTGGTCGGGGTTGCGGATCAGTCCGAGCGCGGTGTCGCCGCGTCCGGCCAGTTCCCGCTCCAGCAGTTTGGCGATCTTCCCGTGCCCTCCGGCAATCACGACGCGCATGCGCTCAACCTAGCCCGGGCCCGGCGGCCTCGCCGGGCGACGGGCCGCCGATCATGAGGTTGGCGGTACGACACGCCGGGCCGGACCGCCGCCAACCTCATGATCGACGGCACCGGGCGGGCGAGCGGTCGGGTGAGCGGGTGGGAGGCGCGGGGCCGGCGAGGGACCATGGACGGGTGAGTGAGGCGTTCGAGGAGTTGACACGGCTGGTGGCCGCCGGTGACGTGGTGGTGCTCAGCGGCGCGGGCCTGTCCACCGAGTCGGGCATCCCGGACTACCGGGGGCCCAGCGGCGCGGCCCGCCGGCACACCCCGATGACGTACCAGGAGTTCACCCGGGATCCGCTGGCGCGGCGGCGGTACTGGGCACGCAGCCACCTGGGCTGGCAGATGATCGCCCGGGCGGAGCCGAACGACGGGCACCGGGCGGTGGCCCGGTTGCAGGCGGCCGGGCTGCTCGGCGGCATCATCACCCAGAACGTCGACGGGCTGCACACCGCCGCCGGCGCCACCGGTGTGATCGAGCTGCACGGCCGCCTCGACGAGGTGACGTGCCTGGACTGCGGCAACGCCACCGGCCGCGACGAGCTGCACCGGCGCCTGTCGGAGGCGAACCCGGGATTCGACGCGCGGGTGGCGCGTGTCAACCCCGACGGCGACGTGGACCTGCCCGACGAGGCGGTGACCGGGTTCCGCACCGCCGACTGCGGCCTGTGCGGCACCGGCATGCTGAAACCGGACGTGGTGTTCTTCGGCGAGACGGTCCCCGCGCCGCGGGTCGCCGACTGTTTCGCGCTGGTCGAACGGGCCCGGGCGCTGCTGGTGCTCGGGTCGTCGTTGACGGTGATGTCGGGGCGGCGGTTCGTGCTGCGCGCGGCCCGCCACGGCATCCCGGTGGCGATCGTCAACCAGGGCGTCACCCGCGGCGACGGGTACGCGGCGCTGCGCCTGGACGCGCCGCTGGGCGCCACCCTGCGGGCGCTGGCCGACCGGTGCGCGGCGGCCCCGGCGCCGGTGTGATCAACCCCCGGGACATGAGCCGGAAACACGCCCGCTGGTAGCGTTGGGGGTGCCGGTACCACCCACGTGGGAGAGACCGTCGATTCGACGGCGCCGAAGGGGCAGATTCTCCCCGGAACCTCTCAGGCAAAAGGACCACGTGGGCAGGCGCTGTGGAGCGCGTCAGCGCGACTCAGGGGGAGGCCGACCCGTCGACCTCGCCCCCATCAAGGAGCGCAGCGCATGACCGCAGAGCAGTTCGCCGACCGGCACATCGGTCCCGGCCGCGACGACGAGCGCCGGATGCTGGAGACCGTCGGATACAGCTCCGTCGACGAGCTGATGGACGCCGCGATTCCCGAGGTGATCCGCTGGCACGGCACTCTGGACCTGCCCGCCCCGGCGAGCGAGCGGGAGGCGATCGCCGAGCTGCGCGCCCTGGCCGCCCGTAACACCGTCGCCGTGTCCATGATCGGCCTGGGTTACCACGGTACGCACACCCCGGCGGTGATCCGCCGCAACGTGCTGGAGAACCCGGCCTGGTACACCGCGTACACGCCGTACCAGCCGGAGATCAGCCAGGGCCGGCTGGAGGCGCTGCTGAACTTCCAAAGCATGGTGTCCGGCCTGACTGCGCTGCCAGTCGCGAACGCGTCGATGCTCGACGAGGGCACCGCCGCGGCCGAGGCGATGACGCTCGCCCGCCGCGCGTCCAAGAGCAAGAGCCCGGTGTACGTGGTCGACGCCGACGCGCTGCCGCAAACCGTCGCGGTGATCGCCGGCCGGGCCGAGCCGCTCGGCATCGAGGTGCGCGTGCTCGACGTCGAGCGCGACGAACTGCCGGCGGAGTTCTTCGGCCTGCACCTGCAGTACCCGGGCGCGTCCGGCACGGTCCGTGACCATCGGGCGCTGGTCGAGGCGGCGCACGGCGCGGGCGCGCTGGTGACCGTCGCGGCGGACCTGCTGGCGTTGACGCTGCTGCGCCCGCCGGGCGAGATCGGCGCCGACATCGCCGCCGGCACCACCCAGCGCTTCGGCGTACCGATGGGCTTCGGCGGTCCGCACGCCGGTTACCTGGCGGTGCGTTCGGGCCTGGAGCGGATGCTGCCCGGCCGGCTGGTCGGGGTGTCCCGCGACGCCGACGGCAACCCGGCGTACCGGCTGGCGTTGCAGACCCGCGAGCAGCACATCCGCCGGGAGAAGGCGACAAGCAACATCTGCACCGCCCAGGTGCTCCTCGCGGTGATGGCCGGCATGTACGCCGTCTACCACGGCCCGGACGGGCTGCGCGCGATCGCCCGGCGTACCCACGAGGCGGCGGCGCGGCTCGCGGCCGGCCTGCGCGCCGGCGGCGTCGAGGTCGCGGACGTCGCGTTCTTCGACACCGTCACCGCGACCGTGCCGGGCCGGGCCGCGCAGGTGGTGGCCGCCGCGGCCGAACGCAACGTGAACCTGCGGCTGGTCGACGCCGACCGGGTCGGCATCTCCTGCGACGAGACCACCACGGCCGCGCACCTGCAGGCGGTGTGGGCGGCGTTCGGTGTCGCCGGGTTCGACGGCGACACCGACGCGGCAGTGCCGGACGGCCTGGCCCGCACGTCGGATTTCCTCACCCACCCGGTGTTCCACAGCCACCACTCGGAGACGGCGATGCTGCGCTACCTGCGTCGCCTGGCCGACTTCGACTACGCGCTGGACCGGGGCATGATCCCGCTGGGGTCGTGCACGATGAAGCTCAACGCCACCACCGAGATGGAACCGATCACCTGGCCGGAGTTCGCGCACCTGCACCCGTTCGCGCCGGACACGCAGACCGCCGGGTACCGGGAGCTGATCGCGCAGCTGGAGGGCTGGCTGGCCGAGGTCACCGGCTACGACGCGGTCAGCGTGCAGCCGAACGCCGGGTCGCAGGGTGAGCTGGCCGGACTGCTGGCGATCCGCGCCTACCACCGGGAGCGCGGCGAGGGGCACCGCGACGTGTGCCTGATCCCGTCGTCGGCGCACGGCACCAACGCCGCGTCGGCGGTGATGGCCGGCATGCGGGTCGTGGTGGTCGGCTGCGACGCCGACGGCAACGTCGACCTGGTCGACCTCGACGCGAAGATCGACAAGCACCGGGACGCGCTCGCCGCGATCATGGTGACGTACCCGTCGACGCACGGCGTGTACGAGACCGGCATCGCCCAGCTGTGCGCGAAGGTCCACGACGCGGGCGGGCAGGTGTACGTCGACGGCGCGAACCTCAACGCGCTGGTCGGGTTCGCCAAGCCGGGCCGGTTCGGCGCGGACGTGTCGCACCTGAACCTGCACAAGACGTTCTGCATTCCGCACGGCGGTGGCGGCCCGGGCGTGGGCCCGGTGGCGGTGCGGTCGCACCTGGCGCCGTTCCTGCCCGGTGACCCCCTCGGAGCGCGCTCCGACGGACGGCCGGCGATCGCGGCGGCCAAGCACGGGTCGGCGGGGATCCTGCCGATCCCGTGGGCGTACCTGCGGATGATGGGCGCCGACGGGCTGGCCCGCGCCACCGGCGTGGCGGTCCTCGCGGCGAACTACGTGGCGGCGCGGCTGCGGGCGCACTTCCCGGTGCTGTACGCCGGCAACAAGGGCCTGGTCGCGCACGAGTGCATCCTGGATCTGCGGTCGCTGACCAAGGCGACCGGCGTGAGCGTCGACGACGTGGCGAAGCGGCTGATCGATTACGGTTTCCACGCGCCGACGATGTCGTTCCCGGTGGCCGGGACGCTGATGGTGGAGCCGACCGAGAGTGAGGACCTGGCCGAGCTGGACCGCTTCTGCGACGCGATGATCGCGATCCGGGCGGAGATCGACAAGGTCGGCTCGGGGGAGTGGCCGGCGGGGGACAACCCGCTGTCCAACGCGCCGCACACGGCGGCGATGGTGTCGGCCGACGAGTGGCCGCACCCGTACCCGCGGTCGGTGGGCGCCTATCCGGCGGGTGTGGACCGGGCGGGCCGGTACTGGCCTCCGGTGCGGCGCGTTGACGGCGCGTACGGCGACCGGAACCTGGTCTGCTCGTGTCCCGCGCCGGAGGCGTTCGAGGACTGAGCGGCGGACGCCGGGGCGGTGGGCTGTCGCCGCCCCGGCCGGTGCGCGCGCCGGTCATGACCGGCGCGTACGCTCACTGACGCTGCGTGATCGCTCAGGCGACGAGGGCGTGGCGGGCCGGACCCCGGTGCGGGGCGATGGTGCGCCCGTCGGGGAGCAGCTCACCGGTGTCCTCGAAGACGATGACACCGTTGCAGAGCAGGCTCCAGCCCTGCTCAGGGAAGCAGGCGAGGACGCGGGCGGCCTCTCGGTCGGTCGCGTCGGCGGAGGGGCAGGTGGGCTGGTGCTGACACATCGGGTTCTCCGGACTGTGGGGGCACTGTGTCATGGTTCACATGACCAGTGACGCACAGTACCAAGGAAAACTGAGCGGCAACGAGCAAGGATGCGTCTTGTTCACCCAGAATGGGCTGAACGGATGACCCGTAACCGCCCGGACGTCGTGGAAGCGCTCCCACTGGTGGAGGTCGATGCTCCCGGCGCGCCTCCCGGATGCCGCCGGCGGCTCGTCGAGACCGCCCGGCTGCACTGGTCGATCGGCGACGGGGGCGACCCCGCCGACCTGGCACAACGCTTCCTCGCCGCGCACGGCGTCGACCGCGTCGACCTCGCCCGGCCCGGTCGCCACGACCCGGACGCCGCGGTGTGCGGTGCCGCGCTGTACCTGTCCGCCGCCGCCGGCGCGTACGCCATCGGCGTGTCGCCCGGCGCGCCGAGTCCCGCGCCGGCGCTGCCCGACCTGGTCGTGGTCGTCTACCACCACACCGACATGCCCGCTGCGCCCCGGCCGGCGGCCCCGGCGCCGTGTCGGCTCGGGCCCTGGCGCGACAGCTGGACCCCGGCCGCGCACGCCGACGCCGTCGGCGCGGTCCGCGCCGCCATCGCCCGCGGCGACGTCTACCAGGTCAACGTCGTCGGCCACGCCGCCGCCGGCTACCGCGGCGACCCGCGCCCCGCGCTGGCCCGCCTCGCCGCGCTACCCGGCGCCCGCTACGGCGGCACCCTGCACGGCCCCGGCTGGGCGCTCGGCTGCGCCTCCCCGGAGACCCTCATCGCCGTCGAGCACGGCCGGCTGGTCACCCGCCCGATCAAGGGCACCCGCCCGGCCACCGCCGCCGGACGCCGCGACCTGCTCGCCTCGGCCAAGGAACGCGCCGAACACGTCATGATCGTCGACCTGGAACGCAACGACCTGGCCCGGGTGGCCCGTACCGGCTCGGTGCGCGTCGACGAGCTGTTCGCCGTACGCCGCTGGTGTGACCTGTGGCAGGCGGAGTCCACGGTGTCGGCGGCGCCCGCCGACGGCCTGGGCCTGGCCGACCTGCTGCGCGCGGTGTGCCCCGGCGGGTCGGTCACCGGCGCACCCAAACGCGCCGCCCTGGCCCGCATCGCCGCGCTCGAGCCCGTCGGACGCGGCGCGAGCATGGGCGCGCTCGGCTGGGTCGGCCCCGACCGCCTCGACCTGGGCCTGACCATCCGCACCGCCGCCGCCGACGGTGACCTGCTGCACCTGTGGGCCGGCGGCGGCATCACCTGGGACAGTGACCCGGCCGCCGAGGTCGCCGAGGCCGCCGCCAAGGCCGCCCCGATCCGCGCCCTGCTCGCCGGCTGACGGGCCGCCCGGGCGCCGGCGGGCCGCGCGCGGCGGCTCGGGAGCTGGCGGCCGCGCGGCGGCTCAGCCCGCGGCGGCGAAGGAGTCCAGGGCGGCGACCACGCGCTCGCTGATGCCGTGCCCGCCGCCGTGGCCGCCGGACTCCACGATCTCCAGCCGCGCGTCCGGCCAGTCCCGGGTCAGCTGCCAGGCGATGTCCGGCGGACCGCTGACGTCCAGCCGGCCCTGCACCAGCACCCCCGGAATGCCGGCGAGGCGGCCCGCCTCGCGCAGCAGCTGCCCGTCGGGCAGGAAACCCCGGTTGGCGAAGTAGTGCGTCACCAGCCGGGTGAACCCGTACCGGAAGACCGGGTCGGCGAACCGGGGACTCGGCGCGTACCCGCCGGCCAGGGACACGTGCACGTCCTCCCAGTCGCACCAGTCCCGCGCCGCCCGGTCCCGCACGGCCGGGTCCGGGTCGGCGACCAGCCGGGCGTACGCGGCGGACAGGTCACCGTCGCGGTCGGCCTCGGGCACGCCGTCGCGGAACCGCGCCCACTCCTGCGGGAAGACCCGGCCCATGTCCCGGGTCACCCACTCGATCTCGCGGCTGGTGTTGGCGACCACGCTGAACAGCACCAGCGCGCTGACGCGATCCGGGTGCCGCTGCGCGTACGCCAGGGCAAGGGACGACCCCCACGACGCGCCGCACAGCAGCCACCTGTCGATCCCCAGGTGTACGCGCAGCGCCTCCATGTCGGCCAGCAGATGCGCGGTGGTGTTCACCGACAGGTCGGTGGCCGGATCCGACGCCGGGGGAGTGCTGCGCCCGCAGCCACGCTGGTCGAACAGCACGATCCGGTAGGCGGCCGGGTCGAACAGCCGCCGCCAGGACGCGCCCGCCCCGGAGCCGGGCCCGCCGTGCACCACGAGCGCCGGCCGCCCGTCCGGGTTGCCGCACGTCTCCCAGTACACGTGCTGCCCGTCGCCGGCGTCCAACATGCCGTGGGCGTACGGCTCGATCGGTGGATACATCAGTGGCCTCCCCGAGTCAGATACAACAGCGCTGTTACATTAGTGGACGTGACCGCCCCCGACCGCGACGCCCTCGGCACCCTGCTACGCCACGTCCTGGACGTCCTCGACGGCGACGTCGCCGCCGTCCACGACCGGCTCGGCCTCACCGACTACCGGCCCCGCTACTCACCAGTCGTGCGCGCGCTCGTCGCCGACGGCCCGCTGCCCATCCGCGACCTCGCCGCCCGCGTCGGCGTCACCCACTCCGCCGCCAGCCAGACCGTCGCCCAGATGCGCCGCGCCGGCCTCGTCGACCTGCGCCCCGGCACCGACGCCCGGCACCGCATCGTCACCCTCACCGACCGCGCCCGCGCCCTGCTGCCCGCCGTCGAAGCCGAATGGGCCGCCACCACCGCCGCCGTACGTCACCTCGACACCGAACTGCCCGTGCCGCTCGCCGACGAGCTGTACGCCGTCCTCGACGCCCTGCGCCGCCGCCCCCTGCGCGACCGCATCGCCGACACCGGCCTGCTCGACACCGCAGCGGACACCCGGAACCGGTAAGCAACGGATAGCCTTCCGGACATGACTATGCGCCCGATCCGGATCATCGGCGACCCCGTGCTGCGCACCCCCAGCGAACCCGTCACCGCCTTCGACGCCGAACTGCGGGCCCTCGTCACCGACCTGATGGACACGCTGCTCGGCGCACCCGGCCGCGCCGGCGTCGCCGCACCCCAGATCGGCGTCAACGCCCAGGTGTTCGTCTACGACGCCGACGGTCACCGCGGCCACATGGTCAACCCCACCCTGGAGGTGTCCGACGAACTCCAGGACGACGAGGAAGGCTGCCTGTCCATCCCCGGCCTGTACTTCCCGACGCCCCGCGCGCTGCACGCCACCGTCCACGGCTACGACCAGCACGGCGAACCGCTCACCGTCACCGGCAGCGGCTTCCTCGCCCGCGCCCTGCAACACGAGACCGACCACCTGCGCGGACGCCTCTACGTCGACACGCTGCGCGGCGACACCCGCCGCCGCGCCCTGCGCGAGATCCGCGCCGGCCGATTCGACTCACCCAGCCGCGGCCGCTGACGTCAACGCGCACTCGGTGAACCCGGCCACCCGGGAGAACCCCAACCGCTCGTACAGCCGCACCGCCGCCGCGTTGTCCGCCCGCACGTTCAACGTCACGTGATCCACCGACGCGCGCAGCCGGGCGCACAACGCCGCCACCACACCCGCACCCAGACCCCGGCCCCGCACATCCGGATGCGTCGTCACGTTCCCCAGCGCCGCCACCCGCCACCGCGGCGAGAACACGTGCACCCCCGCCACCGCCACCAGCCGGCCACGCTCCCGCACACCCACGTACTGGCCCGTCTCCAGCATCCGCGCGTCGAACCAGTTCCCCGGATACGCCACCGCGTACAACCCGGAAAGCTCCGCCGCGTCCGCCGGACCCAACGGCTCACCCACCGCCGGCACCGCCGCCAGCCGCCCCGGATCCGTCAGCACCATCCGGTGATGCGCCGCCGCCTCCGACACCACGAACCAGCGCGACACCACCGCCTCCAGCCCGGGGGACAGGTGCGCCCACATCCGCGCCGGCAACACCGGCGCCGCCTCCGCCAGCAACCCCGCCAGCCCCGCCACCCGATCCGGCGCCGTGAACGCCAGCAACGTCGGCAACTCCACCCCGTGATACAGCAGCACCACCTGGTCGTCACGCCGGAACCACGACGTGTACGGCCAGAAGAAATCGTCCAGATCACCCAACTGGTACGCGTGCAGCACCGGATCCCGGCCCAGCAGACCCGCCAGCACCGCCCGGTCGTGCTCCGCCCGCACCGCCACCGCGATCAGCCCGCCATCCACTGGTCGTAACCCAGCCGGGCCACCAGCGCCAGCACCACCACCAGCAGCACCACCCGCACGAACCCGGCACCGCGCCGCAACGCCATCCGCGCGCCCACCGCCGCCCCCACCACGTTGCACAACGCCATCGCCGCGCCCAACGCCCACCACACGTGCCCGGTCAACCCGAACACCACCAGCGCACCCAGATTCGTGCCCGCGTTCACGACCTTCGCCATCGCGGAGGCGTGCACGAAATCCGAACCCAGAATCGCCGTGAACGCCAGCACCAGAAACGTCCCCGTACCCGGCCCGATCAACCCGTCGTACAGGGCGATGCCCACACCGGCCACCGCCACCGCCACCACCACCCGCTTCGGGGTCCGCCGCTGCGGCGACGCCACCACACCCAGCGACGGCCGCGCCAGCACGAACACCGCCACCGCCACCAGCACCACGAGCACCACCGGCCGGTACGCGCTACCCGGCACCGCACCCGCCAACGCCGCACCCAGGCCCGCCGTCAACACCGCCAACCCGGCCGCCGGACCCGCCACCGCCCAGTCCAGCTTCGTCCGCCGCGCATACGTCACCGCCGCCGTCGACGTACCGAAGATCGCCGCCAGCTTGTTCGTGCCCAACGCCGTCGCCACCGGCACACCCGGCGCCGCCACCAGCAACGCCGGCAACAACAACAGACCGCCGCCACCCACCACCGCGTCCACCCACCCGGCCAGCAGGGCAGCGCTCAGCAACGTCGTCAACGACAGGGCATCCACCGCCGCATTCTGCCCACGCCACCACCAGCCACGACGCCGCCTGTGGCCAGCCTCACCGCCCCCGGCGACGCCGTAACCACACCCCCACCGAGCCCACCGCCACGAACACCAGCATCGAACAGCACAACAGTTTCAGCACCCGGCAAGACTCCCACGACGACGTAGGGTGTCCAGGTGCGCCTGGCCACCTTCAACCTGCTGCACGGCCGATCCCTCACCGACGGGCTCGTCGACCCCGACCGGCTCACCGCCGCCGTCACCGACCTCGACGCCGACGTCCTCGCCCTGCAGGAAGTCGACCGCGACCAGACCCGCAGCGGCAAACTCGACCTCACCGCGGTGGCCGCCCGCGCCCTGCACGCCGACCACCACCGCTTCGCCGCCGCCGTCGTCGGCACCCCCGGCGAACAGTTCCGCCCCCTCACCCACGACGACGACGGCCACGGCGAACCCCTCTACGGCATCGGCCTGATCAGCCGCCACCCCGTCCGCTCCTGGCAGGTCACCCGGCTGCGCGCCGCCCCCGTCCGCTCACCCATCTACGCACCCGGCCCCGGCGGCGGACTCGTCCTGCTCCGCGACGAACCCCGCGTCGTACTCGCCGCCGTCCTCGACACCCCCCACGGCCCGCTCACCGTCGCCGCCACCCACCTGTCCTTCGTGCCCGGCTGGAACGTCTGGCAGCTACGCCGCGTCGTCCGCGTCCTGCGCACCCTGCCCGCACCCCGGATCCTGCTCGGCGACCTCAACCTGCCCGCCGGGCCCGCCGCCGCGATCAGCCGCTGGCAGCCCCTCGCGCGGCGCCCCACCTACCCGGCCGGGCAACCCCGCGTCCAACTCGACCACATCCTCGCCGACCGGCACGCCCTCGACCGGCTACCGGCCGTCACCGCCGTCCACACCCCGCTGGCCACCATCTCCGACCACCGGCCCCTCGTCGTCGACCTCGGCTGACCACTCAGCCCAGACCACTCTGCCGCCGCGCCGCCTCCACCGCGTTACGGAACAACATCGCCACCGTCGTCGGACCCACCCCGCCCACACGCGGCGTGATCGCCCCCGCCACCTCCGCGCACGACTCGTCCACATCCGGCAGCAGCCGCCGCCCCTCGTACCGCACCCCGCCGCCGACCACCACCGCACCCGGACGCACATGCTCCGGCCGCACGATCCCCGGCACCCCCGCCGCCGCGATCAGGATCTCCGCCCGCCGCGTGTACCGCGGCCAGTCCGCCACCCCCGTGTGCACCACCGTCACCGCCGCGTTCGCCGTCGGCCGCTTCTGCGCCAGCAACATCGCCAACGGCCGCCCCAACGTCGCACCCCGGCCCAGGATCACCACCTCCCGGCCCGCCACCGGCACACCGTGGAACGCCAGCAACGCCTCGATCCCCGCCGGCGTACACGGCAACGGACCCGGCAACCCCAACGCCAGCCGACCCATGTTCACCGGGTGCATCCCGTCCACGTCCTTGTCCGGATCCAGCACCGCCAACGCCCGGTCGTAGTCCAGATGACCCGGGATCGGATACTGCACCAGCACCCCGTGCACCGTGGCGTCCGCGTTGAAATCCGCCAGCACCGCATGCAGATCCGCCTGCGACGCCGACGCCGGCAGATGCACGTGCGGCGACACGAAACCCAGCTCCGCCGCCTGACGCTGCTTGATCCGGATGTAACCCGCGCTCGCGTCGTCGTCACCCACCAGCACCGTCGCCAGCGCCGGCGTCACCCCCGCCGCACACAGCTCCGCAACCGACGCGGCGACCTCCGACAACACCCGCTCCGCCACCGGAGCACCCGGCAACAACCGCGCAGAAGACATACGACACCTCGCCCGCGGAGGCCCAGGCGGTCGACCCCCACGACGAGCTCCCCGATGGTTCACCCATCCCCGTGCCGCCAGTCGCGTTGCCCCTCAGCCTGCCACAGCCTCCGCCGCCACCGCATCCACCACCGCCTGCCACCCCGGCAACGCCGCCAGCACCGCGTCCGCCCGCCGCCGCCGATCCGCCGCCGACGCCACCCCCAGATCCGCCAGCACCGCCCCGAACGCCCGCTCCCGCTCCGGTGCCACCGCCCCCAACACCACATGACACCGCGCGTACGTCACCAGCACCCAGAACATCGCCTCCCGATGCCGGCCCGCCGCGATCAGCTCAGCCGCACCGTCGAACACCACCGGCCGGCCCGCCGCACCCAGATCCGCCCCGAACGCGAACCCCTCCCGCGGCAACCGCGACGCCTCGTCGAACACCACCGCCAGCCCGTCCAGGTGCTCCCGCACCCGCGACGCGTCCACACCCGCCCCGCCGCCGTCGAGCGTGTCCAGCAACCCCGCATACCGATCCGCGAACCCGAACCGCGACAACACCCGATCCGCCCGCACGTACCGCCGCCGCACCGTCGGATCCGCCAGCCCCGCCACCGCCGGCCACACCGCCAGCAACGACGTCGGAAACACCCACGCCAACACCTGCTCCGCGGTCGACCGCTCGGCGTCGACCGCCCGCAACCCGCCCTCGATCCGCCGCCGCACACCCGCACAACGCGCCCGCACCCACACCGGATCCGCGAACCCCGCCGCCACCCGCTCCCGCACCGCACCCAGCCGGCCCGACGGATCCGCGATCACCCCATCGGTACGGAACATCGGCGCGAACACCCACGACCCCAGCACATCCTCCGGGCCGCCCAACTCCTCCCACGTGACCGTGCTGACCTCCAGCAGCACCCCCCGGTGCACGAACTTGCCCACCTTCACACCGGGCTCCCGGCGCACCAGCAACACGTCCACGTCCGACCACACCGGCAGCAGCGCGTCGCCCGGCAACCCCACAGTCGACCCGCTGAACAACGCCCCCTCGATCGACGGATCCGCCCGCATCCGCTCCCGCACCCACCCGACCGCCACCGCACGCGCCGCATCCACCCGCATCCGGCCGATCCTGCCAGCGCACCACCCCTCGCGCCGACCGTCACCGCCGCGGCGCCAACCCCGACAACGCCCGATTGGTACGGTTCGCCGCCACCGCCGCCCGCTGCTGACCCGCCGTCACCTCGATGTACGTCTGCGACGACGCCAACGACGCATGCCCCAGCAACCGCATGATCTCCGCCGCGCTCGCCCCGTCCTCCGCCAACCGCGTCGCGAACGTGTGCCGCAACGCGTGCAACCGCGCACCCCGCGGCACCCGGTCACCAATGCCCGCCCGCCGGTAACACGACTCCACCAGGTACTGCAGACCGCCCCGCCGCAACGCCTCACCCTGACGGTCCACCAGCAACGGCGAGTCCGGCCGCACACTGCGCGACCCGAACCGGTGCCGCCGGCTGTCCAGGTAACCCACCAGCACCCGGTCCACGGCGTCGTCGATCGGCACCGTACGCGGCCGCCCACCCTTACCCGCCACGTCCACCCGCCGCTCACCGTCGCGCCCGGCCACCGACGACACCCGCAGCGCCAGCAGCTCCGACAGCCGCAATCCCGCGCACAACGCCAGCGCCAGCACCGCCAGGTCGCGCTCCGGCCACGGATCGCGCTGCCGGCCCTCCGCGCGCGCCACCGCCGACAGCAGCTCCTCCGGGGTGTCCTCGCCCCGCAGCGGCTTGGGCCGGGGGAGAGGCGTGCGGGGCCGCCCCACCGCCGGCATCGGATTTCCCGGTACGACACCCTCGGCCACCAGGAACGTGAAGAAGCTGTTCCATGTCGACCAGGCGCGGTGGACCGACGCGGCGGCGCGGGGAGCGGCGAACCGCGCGAACGCCGCGCGCATCACGCGGGGGGAGAGGGCGCTGACCGCCAGCCGGTCCAGGGGGAGGGGAGTGGTGTCACCGTCCGCCGCGACCAGCTCGGCCACCGTGGTCAGATCCCTGCGGTACGCGGCCAGGGTGTGCGGGGAGGGCTTCCGGGTGGCCCGGGCGGTCAGGAACTCCTCGATCAGAGCACTTACCGTTTCGTCCGGTTTGTCATGCATAAGGGATATTATGCATGATTCTCGCGTTCCCGCCAGAAGTGGCCGCCGGGGGAGAGTGGCCCAATCCCGCCTTCGAGTCGACGCGCCCGTTCGGTGTCCGCAAGGGGAGGTGGGGACTCCATTGCGGGCGGTCGCGCAGACAGTGCCCGGACCAGCGTCGACCCGGCACCCGCCTCGCCGGCTCGCCCGACTCGTCGATCATGAAGTTGGCGGCGACAAAGTGGACGCCGACTGCCGCCAACCTCATGATCGACGAGGCGTGGGGGCGTGTGAGTGGCATGCCGGCTGCGGTGCGCGTGACCGAGCCCGACGCGTGGTTCGTGCTGCGACAGCGCTACGAGCGCGCCAGCGGCTCGACGTCGCCGGTCGGCCACACGTCGGTCCGGGTGTCCCTGCGCCGACGGCTTGCGTTCGCCGCGGTCGGCGGTCGCATGCTCCGGGTGCGCCCGGGGAGGCCCTTACCCGGGTTACTTGACATAATGTACATTATCGAACCCGGACGCCGGAGGGGATCAGGAGTGCTTGGCGTCCTCGTCCGTGGCGCTGAGAGCGTCCGATATCGCTTTGAGGACGTCGTCCAGTCGGGGCTCGCCGTCTCCGGCCGGCGCTGCGGGCCGTCGTCGCGCGAGTGCCGCGTCGACCTCTGCCTTGAGCGCCTGCCGCTGCGACGCGTCGCCCGAGTCGAGCGCCTTCTGCGCTCGCGGCATCAGCTCGGCCAACACGTTCAGCCCATCCAGGTCCGGCGCGTCGTGCCGGTGCGGAACTTGCTGCCGCGCGTCGGTGAAGCGGCTTCCCCCGAAGTGGGCCAGGGCGGCTGCCACCTCACCCGGCGGCTGCCGCACCTGGTCGGGAGATGGATGAGCACCAGGGCCGGCCGGCCGTCGACGGGGCTGCGGCCGGTGAGCCTGCGGTCGATGGTCGATGCGGTGGCCGGCACCAGCAACACCGATGCGGCTCTCTGTTTCCGGCCACCGGACGGCAGCGGCTGGTCGAGGACGACCGAGTCGATCTCGGCCCACGCCACCAGCCGGTTGAGCCCGGCGACGCGCAGGTCCAGTCCGTCGGCTCCGATGCGGAACCGGAACGGCCTGAGCTGGTAGGCGACGAACACGCCGGCCGCCAGCAGCCAGAGAAGGACGAGAACCCACCTCACGGTTGACGAGGGCGTCAGGTACAGCAGCGGGGCCACGCCGACGGCGAAGATCGCGAGGCCGCTCCACAGCGTCTGTCGGGTCTTGCGCAGCTCCATGCCGGACCTCATCCCTTGTGGCCGGTGACGGGAAGGGCCCTACATGGTGGCACGGGCGCCGTGTTCTGGTGATCATCCGAACGTCCCGGCGCGGTTCGGAGGAACAGAACCGGCGTCTCTCCCCTCCTCCCCCTCCCGGGCGTCCTCGACCGACCGCAGGTCCGGCATGGCGTGCACGGCGGGCGCGGTGGTCAGGCGCCGACGTAGTCGGCGAGGTGTTCGCCGGTGAGTGTGGACCGGGCGGCGACGAGGTCGGCCGGGGTGCCCTCGTAGACGATCCGTCCGCCGTCGTGCCCGGCGCCGGGACCGAGGTCGATGATCCAGTCGGCGTGTGCCATGACGGCCTGGTGGTGCTCGATGACGATGACGGATTTCCCCGCGTCGACGAGCCGGTCGAGCAGGCCGAGCAGCTGGGCGACGTCGGCCAGGTGCAGGCCGGTGGTGGGCTCGTCCAGGACGTACACGCCGCCCTTGTCCCCCATCCGGGTGGCGAGCTTGAGACGTTGCCGTTCCCCGCCGGACAGGGTGGTCAGCGGCTGACCGAGCGTGAGGTAGCCGAGGCCGACGTCGGCGAGCCGGTCGAGGATGGTGTGGGCGGCCGGGGTGCGGGCCTCGCCGTCGCTGAAGAACGTCTCGGCCTCGTTGACGGACATGGCGAGGACCTCGCTGATGTCGCGGCCGCCGAGGCGGTATTCGAGGACGGCCGGCTGGAAGCGCTTGCCCTCGCAGTCCTCGCAGGTGCTGGCGACGCCGGCCATCATGCCGAGGTCGGTGTAGATGACGCCGGCGCCGTTGCAGGTCGGGCAGGCGCCTTCGGAGTTGGCGCTGAACAGGGCGGGTTTCACGCCGTTGGCCTTGGCGAAGGCCTTGCGGATGGGGTCGAGCAGGCCGGTGTAGGTGGCCGGGTTGCTGCGGCGGGAGCCGCGGATGGCGGTCTGGTCGACGCTGACGACGTCCTCTCGCTTGGCCAGTGAGCCGTGGATGAGGCTGCTCTTGCCGGAGCCGGCGACGCCGGTGACCACGACCAGGACGCCGAGGGGGATGTCGACGTCGACGTCGCGCAGGTTGTGGGTGCGGGCGCCGCGGATCGGCAGGGCGCCGGTGGGCGTACGCAGCTTGTCCTTGAGGGTGGCGCGGTCGTCGAGGTGGCGGCCGGTGGTGGTGTCGCTGGCGCGCAGCCCGGCGACGGTGCCTTCGTAGCAGATGGTGCCGCCGGCGGTGCCGGCGCCGGGGCCGAGGTCGACGACGTGGTCGGCGATCGCGATGGTCTCGGGTTTGTGTTCGACGACCAGAACGGTGTTGCCCTTGTCGCGCAGCTGCAGCAGGAGGTTGTTCATGCGGGCGATGTCGTGCGGGTGCAGCCCGATGGTGGGTTCGTCGAAGACGTACGTGACGTCGGTGAGGGACGAGCCGAGGTGGCGGATCATCTTGGTGCGCTGGGCCTCGCCGCCGGAGAGGGTGCCGGCGGGGCGGTCGAGGCTGAGGTAGCCGAGGCCGATCTCGACGAAGGAGTCGAGGGTGTCCCCCAGTGCCTTGAGCAGCGGGCCGACGGAGGGTTCGTGCAGGTCGCGTACCCAGGTGGCGAGGTCGCTGATCTGCATGGCGCAGGCGTCGGCGATGTTGATGCCGTTGATCTTCGAGGAGCGGGCTTCCGGGGCCAGGCGGGTGCCGTCGCAGTCGGGGCAGGTGGTGAACGTGACGGCGCGTTCCACGAAGGCGCGGATGTGCGGCTGCATGGCGTCGACGTCCTTGGCGAGCATCGACTTCTGGATGGCCGGGATGAGGCCGGTGTAGGTGACGTTGATGCCGTCGACCTTGATCTTGGTGGGTTCCTTGTGGAGCAGGTCGCTCAGCTCGCGCTTGGTGTAGTCGCGGATGGGCTTGTCCGGGTCGAACAGGCCGCTGGAGCGGAAGATGCGGCCGTACCAGCCGTCCATGCTGTAGCCGGGGATGGTGATGGCGCCCTCGTTGAGCGACAGCTTCTCGTCGTAGAGGACGGTGAGGTCGAAGTCGGTGACGGCGCCGCGGCCCTCGCAGCGGGAGCACATGCCGCCGAGGCGGTTGAAGGTGCCCTTCTGGGTCTGGGTCTTGCCGGGGCCGCGGTCGACGGTGATGGCGCCGGCGGCGCGGACGGAGGGGACGTTGAACGAGTAGGCGTTGGGCGGGCCGATGTGGGGGTCGCCGAGGCGGCTGAACAGGATGCGCAGCATCGCGTTGACGTCGGTGGCGGTGCCGACGGTGGAGCGGGGGTCGGCGCCCATGCGTTCCTGGTCGACGATGATGGCGGTGGTGAGGCCTTCGAGGACGTCGACCTCGGGACGGGACAGGGTGGGCATGAAGCCCTGGACGAAGGCGCTGTAGGTCTCGTTGATGAGGCGCTGGGACTCGGCGGCGATGGTGCCGAAGACCAGCGAGCTCTTGCCGGAGCCGGACACGCCGGTGAAGACGGTGAGGCGGCGTTTGGGTATTTCGACGTCGACGTTGCGCAGGTTGTTCTCGCGGGCGCCGTGGACGCGGATGACGTCGTGGCTGTCGGCGTGGTGCAGGCCGGTGGTGGCCTTGCTCATGGTGTCTCCGTCCGGTGTTGCGGGTGTCAGTCGAGCCAGCGGCCGTCGCGCATCAGGGTGCGGCCGGGCAGCTCGTCGGCTTCGCGCCAGGCCTGGATGCGGCGTGGCGTGACGCGGTACCAGCGGTAGGGCGTGGTCAGGGTACGGGGATCGAAGCCGGTCCGGGTGGCGAAGCGGTCCCCTCGTTCGGTGGGCAGGGCGTCGATGGCGAGGGTTTCCACGTCGCCGTCGATCATGGTGACGTCGCGGGTGGGGCCGATGCCGATGCGGACGCGGCCGGTGGCGAGGTTACGGCCGGTGGGGCTGTCGGCCGGGGTGGCGACCAGCAGCGTGTCGCCGTCCCAGTCGAACGACAGCGGCACGAGGTACGGGGTGCCGTCGGGGTCGGCGGTGGCGACCCAGCAGTCGACGTCGTGGTCGAGGCGGTGGGTGGTGTCCTTGCGGCGCTGGGCGCGGGGGCGGGGTGCGTCGGTCATGGTTCAGCGCAGCTCGTTGATGCGGATGAGGTTGCCGGTGGGGTCGCGGAAGGCGCAGTCGCGGACACCGTAGGGCTGTTCGGTGGGTTCCTGCACGACGTCGGCGCCGCTTGCCTGGAGGCGGTCGAACAGGCTGTCGAGGTCGTCGGTGGCGAGGGTGAGCGCGCCGTAGCTGCCCTTGGCGATGAGTTCGAGGATGGTGCGGCGTTCGTCGTCGGTGATGCCGGGGTCGGCGGCCGGCGGGTGCAGGACGATGCTGGTCCCGGGCTGGTCGGGTGGGCCGACGGTGAGCCAGCGCATGTCCTGGTAGCCGACGTCGTTGCGCAGTTCGAAGCCGAGGACGTCGCGGTAGAAGGCGAGGGCGTCGTCGGCGCCTGTGTGTGGCAGGAACGCGTAGTGGATGGTGATCGTCATGGTGGTCACGCTAACGGTGGGCGGCCAGGGCGGGCTTCTCGATTTCTGATCGGTCGGCTGGCCTGCTTGATGAGGCACGGGGGTGGTTCGGCGGTGTCGGGCACGTGGCGGGCGCGGTAGGCGCTGGGTGGTTCGCCGACGAGTTCGGTGAAGCGGGTGCTGAAGGTGCCCAGGGACTGGCAGCCGACGGCGAAGCAGACATCGGTGACGCTGAGGTCGCCGCGGCGCAGCAGGGCCATGGCGCGTTCGATGCGGCGGGTCATCAGGTACGCGTACGGGGACTCGCCGTAGGTCTGGCGGAACTGGCGGCTGAGGTGCCCGGCGGACATGTGTTCGCCGCGGGCGAGGGCTTCGACGTCGAGGGGTTTGGCGTATTCGCGGTCGATGCGGTCGCGGACGCGGCGCAGCCGGGTCAGGTCGCGCAGGCGCTGGGCGAACGCGGGGTCGTCGGTGACCGGGTCCGGTGGCACGTCCGCATCTTGCCTGCTCGCCGGTGGGGTCGTCCACCTGTTCGAGCGGCGAGTCGCCGCCGGGTGCACCCGGCGGCGTCGCGGCGACGGCGGGTGCACCCGGACCGGGGTCAGCGCAGCCGGCGGGCGGTGAAGCGGGTGGGCGGGTCGGCGATGGCGTCCTGGGTGGCGACGAGTTGCAGTTCGCGGGTGCCGGCTTCGAGGGTCGCCTCGAGTACCGCGTAGATCGAGTTGGTGGTGCGTTCCAGCGCGGTCGGGGGTGAGCCGGTGGTGGCGAGGTGGGCGAGGTAGAGCGCGGCGGTGACGTCGCCGCCGCCGTTGGGGGCGATGGGCAGCAGCGGGGTGGTGACGGCCCAGGCGCCGTCGTCGGAGACGGCGACGACTTCCAGGTGCCCGGCGGGCAGGTCGCCGTGCAGGACGCTGGTGACCAGGACGTGGCGGGGGCCGGTGGCGCGCACGGTGTCGACGGCGGCGAGCAGGTCGTCCAGGGTGTCGGTGGTGCGGCCGGCGAGGAACTCCAGCTCGAACTGGTTGGGGGTGACGATGTCGGCGTGCGGGACGACGGTGTCGCGCAGGTACTCGGGGATGCCGGGGCGGACGAACATGCCGCGGCCGACGTCGCCCATGACCGGGTCGCAGCAGTAGACGGCGGCCGGGTTGGCGGCCTTGACCTGGGCGACGGCGTCGAGGATGACGGCGCCGACGGCGGGGTCGCCCTGGTAGCCGGAGAGCACGGCGTCGGCGGTGCCGAGCACCCCGCGGTCGGCGATGCCGGCGATGACGTCGGCGACGTCGGTGGGGGCGAGCAGGGGGCCGCGCCAGGCGCCGTAGCCGGTGTGGTTGGAGAAGTGCACGGTCAGTACCGGCCAGACCTCGTGTCGGAGGCGTTGCAGCGGGAACACGGCGGCGGAGTTGCCGACGTGGCCGTAGGCGACCGACGACTGGATGGACAGGATCTTCACCCGGTCATCGTCGCATCTCCCGGTGTGGTGACGGGTAGTCGTGGTGCGATGACGGGCGGGCGCGGCGGTGACCGTTCGGCTCACGGTTCCGACCGCCGGGCGCGGGGCGGGTTTGGGCGCAGCGTGTGGTGGGGGCATGAACTCCGGTGGTCTCGCCTTCTGGACGGAGGAAGCAACGATGCTTTCCGCACTCGATCGTCGGCACACCGTCGCGCCGCCGGGGTACAGCCGCTGGCTGATCCCCCCGGCGGCGCTGGCGATCCATTTGTGCATCGGGCAGGTGTACGCGACGAGCGTGTACAAGAACTCCCTTATCGCGCATTTCGACACGAGTCAGACGGCGATCGGGGTCATCTTCAGCATCGCGATCGTGATGCTGGGGCTTTCGGCCGCGGTGGCCGGTACGTGGGTGGAGGCGAACGGGCCGCGTAAGGCCATGTTCGTCTCGGCGTGTTTCTGGGCGGCGGGGTTCCTGGTCGGGGCGCTGGGCATCGCGACCGGGCAGCTGTGGCTGCTGTACCTGGGGTACGGGGTGCTGGGCGGGGTCGGTCTGGGGATCGGGTACATCTCCCCCGTCTCCACGTTGATCAAGTGGTTCCCGGACCGGCCGGGTCTGGCGACCGGGTTGGCGATCATGGGGTTCGGTGGCGGGGCGATGGTGGCCTCTCCCCTGTCCCGGCAGCTGTTGTCGTTCTTCGACTCGGGTTACGACCCGTCGAACAGCGGTTCCACGGCGTCGGGGTCGGCGCTGGTGTGGCTGTTCGTCACGCTCGGCATCGGCTACTTCGTGATCATGATGTTCGGGGTGTTCAACGTGCGGGTGCCGGCGCCGGACTGGCGCCCGGCCGGGTTCGACCCGTCGCAGGTGGCGGAGAAGCCGCTGGTGACCACGGCGAACGTGTCGGCGGCCAACGCGGTGAAGACGCGGTCGTTCTGGCTGCTGTGGGTGGTGCTGTTCTGCAACGTGACGGCCGGCATCGGCATCCTGGAGCAGGCCAGCCCGATGATCCAGGACTTCTTCCGGGACAACGGGACCTCGGCGGTGTCGGTGGCGGCGGCCGGCGGGTTCGTGGGGCTGCTGTCGCTGTTCAACATGGCGGGCCGGTTCGTGTGGTCGTCCACGTCGGACGTGATCGGCCGCAAGCCGATCTACATGGTGTATCTGGGTGTGGGCATGGTGCTGTACCTGCTGCTGGCCCTGGTGGGGCAGACCGCGACGGCGTTGTTCGTGCTGCTGGCGTCCGTGATCCTGTCGTTCTACGGCGGTGGGTTCGCGACGATTCCGGCGTACCTGCGGGACCTGTTCGGCACGTTTGAGGTGGGCGCGATCCACGGCCGGCTGCTGACCGCGTGGTCGGCGGCGGGGGTGGCCGGGCCGCTGATCGTCAACGGGTTCCTCGACGCGCAGGGTGAGCCGGGCACGTTGACCGCGGCGGCGTACCGGCCGGCGCTGTTCACGATGGTCGGCGTGCTGGCGGTGGGGCTGGTGGCGAACGTGCTGGTGCGGCCGGTGCCGGAGCGCTACCACGAGCCGGCGTCGGGTCGGGACGGAACAGCACCGGGTGCGACGGAGAGGAGCGGATCGTGAACGAGCACAGCGGTGGCGGGCAGCTGGTTCGCCTGGTGGTGTCGTGGCTGGTGGTGTCGGTGCTGCTGGGCTACGGCGTGGTGCAGACGGTGATCACGGCGGCGAAGCTGTTCACCGACTAGGAGACGCGACGCGGCGGCCCGGGGGCGGAACCCCCGGGCCGCCGTCGTGTCAGAGGCCGCCGCCGACGCGCAGGACCGCGCCGGTGGTGTACGAGGCGTCCGGGCCGAGCAGGTACGCGATCGCGCCGGCGACCTCCTCGGGTTCCCCGGCGCGGCCCATCGGGATCCGGCCGGCGGCGGTGTCGGGGCGGTCGGGCGCGCCGGAGCGGGCGTGGATGGTGGTGCGGATGATGCCGGGGGCGACGGCATTGACGCGGATGCCGCGCGGCGCGAGTTCCTTGGCGAGCCCGACGGTGAGGGTGTCGGTGGCGGCCTTGACGGCGGCGTAGTGGACGTACTCGCCGGGTGAGCCGAGCGTGGCGGCCACCGAGGAGACGTTGACGATGGCGCCGCCGTCGGTGAGCCGCCGGGCCGCCTGCTGGGCGCACAGCACGTACCCGATGAGGTTGACGTCGACGACGTCGCGCAGGTCGTCGACGCGCAGGTCGGTGAACGGGCCGATCGGGCTGGTGACGCCGGCGTTGTTGACCAGGCCGGTGAGCGGACCGAGCCGGTCGGCGGCGTCGAAGATGCGGCGTACCTGCTCGGGGTCGCATGTGTCGGCGGCGACGGTGACCGCGCGGCGGCCGGCGGCGCGCACGTCGGCGGCCACGGATTCGGCGGCGGTGTGATCGGTGCGGTAGCCGATGACCAGGTCGTGCCCGTCGGCGGCGAGCCGGCGGGCGGTGGCCGCGCCGATGCCGCGCCCTCCCCCGGTGACGATGGTGACGGAGGTCAATGCCCTTCTCCCCTGCCTGGCGGTGGGGGCGACGTTACCGTGGGCGGGACCATCCGGGGTGGAGAGGACTGTCACATGGGGCGCGCGTTGGTGCTGGGTGGCGGCGGGGTGACCGGGGTGGCCTGGGAGCTGGGTCTGCTGGCCGGGCTCGCCGGGCACGGGCTGCCGTTGGACGAGGCGGATCTGGTGGTGGGCACGTCGGCCGGGTCGGTGGTCGGGGCGCAGGTGCGTTCGGGTACGCCGGTGGCGGAGTTGTACGCGGCGCAGTTGCGGCCGCCGCGCGACGAGGTGCCGGCCCGGCTCGGGGCGGGGGTGCTGTTGCGCTGGGCGTGGGCCGGTGGGCGGGGCCGGGACGCGGCGCGGGCCCGGGCGCGTATCGGCGCGATGGCGTTGTCGGCGCGTACCCCGTCGGAGCAGTCGCGGCGGGCGGTGATCGCGGCCCGGTTGCCGTCGCCGCAGTGGCCGGCGGCGCGGCTGCTGGTCACCGCCGTGGACGCGGCGTCGGGTGAGTTCGTGGTGTTCGACGCGGACAGCGGGGTGCCGCTCGTGGACGCGGTCGGCGCCAGTTGCGCGGTGCCGGGGGTGTGGCCGCCGGTCACCGTCGGCGGCCGGCGTTACGTCGACGGCGGGGTCCGCTCGCCGGTGAACGCGGACCTGGCGGCCGGGTGCGATCGGGTGGTGGTGCTGGCGCCGACGAGCGCGGCGGTGGGTCCGATGCCGCGGCTGTCGGCGCAGGTGGCGGCGTTGCGGGAGGCGGGGGCGCGGGTGGCGGTGGTGGCGCCGGATCGGGCGGCGCGGACGGCGATCGGCCGCAACGTGCTGGATCCGGCGCGGCGGGCGGCGTCGGCGCGGGCGGGTTTCGCGCAGGCCGACGCGGTGGCCGCCGAGGTGGCCGGGGTGTGGCGGTGACCGCGATCAGGAGCCGGTCAGGCGCGCCAGCCGCCGGTTGAGGTAGCGCTGTTCGGGCAGGCTGCCGGTCAGCCGCGCGGCCAGCCGGTAGTGCTCGGCGGCGGCCTGCGCGTCGCCGTCGAGTTCGAGCAGGTGGGCGCGCACGGCGTGCAGCCGGTGGTGGCGGCGCATCGCCGGGTCGGCCAGCAGCGGTTCGAGCAGCGCCAGCCCGACGTCGGGGCCGTGCGCCATGGCCACGGCGACGGCCTGGTTGAGCGTGACGAAGGAGCTGGGGGCGACCCGGCTCAGCATGTCGTAGAGGACGCTGATCTGCAGCCAGTCGGTGTCGCCGAAGGCCGGTGCCTCGGCGTGCACGGCGGCGATGGCCGCCTGGAGCTGGTAGCGGCCCACCGGGCCGTGGGGCAGGGCCCGGCCGAGCAGCGTGACGCCCTCTTCGATGAGGTCACGCCGCCAGCGGGCGCGGTCCTGGTCGGCCAGCGGCACGAGGTCACCGGCGGCGTCGGTACGGGTGGGTGAGCGGGCGTGGGTGAGCAGCATCAGCGCCAGCGCGCCGGTGACCTCGTGGTGGTCGGGCAGCGCGGCGTGGACCTGCCGGGTGAGGCGGATCGCCTCCTCGGCGAGTTCCACGTCGACGAGCTGGTCACCGGAGGTGCGGGTGTAGCCCTCGCTGAACACCAGGTGGCACACGTCGAGCACGGCTGCCACCCGGTCGGGCAGCGCGTCCGGTGGCGGCATCGTGAACCGGGCGCCCGCCTCCCGCAGCGTCGCGCGGGCCCGGCTCAGCCGCTGGGTCATGGTCCGGGCCGGCACCAGGTAGGCGGCGGCGATCTGCTCCACCCGCAGTCCCGCCACCGCGCGCAGGGTCAACGCGACCTGGGAGGGGCGGCTCAGCGCCGGGTGGCAGCACAGGAACAGCAGCCGCAACATGTCGTCGGCGCCGGTCACGGGCGTGTCGTCGTCGACGGGTGGTACGACGCCGGCGCCGGGTTGCCGGACCGCGTCGAGCCGCTCGCGGCGGGTCCGGGCCTCCTCGGCGCGCATCCGGTCGATCAGGCGCCGTGCGGCGACCTGGATGAGCCAGGCGCGGGGTTCGTCGGGGACGCCGGTGAGCGGCCACCGGGCGGCTGCGGCCTCCGCCGCGTCCTGGACGGCGTCCTCGCAGGCGTCGGGTTGCCCGTATCGGCGCAGCAGCGCGGCGCGGACGTGCGACGCCTCCCGGCGCCACACGTCCGCGAGCGCCGCGGACTCACTGATCGGAGCCGCCCGGCCACATCAGGGGCCGCAGCTCGACCGTCTCGCCCGGGCCGGCGAACTTCGCGGCGACGGCCTCCGCGCGGGCCTGGTCCTCGACGTCGATCAGGAAGAAACCGGCGAGGTGTTCCTTCGCCTCGGAGTACGGGCCGTCGGTGGCCAGCGGTGCGCCGTCGGCCCACCGGTAGAGCCGCGCGGTACGGGGGTCGGCGAGCGCCTCGCCGACGACCAGTTCCCCGTTGGCGTGCAGCTCGGTCATCACCTGCTCGAAGTCGGCGTTGAGCCGGTCGCGTACCTCGGCGGGCAGCTCCTGGTGGGCGGCGAGGTATTCGGAGGTGGGGTGGCCCCACGGCTCCGGGTTGGAGTGGATCATGATCACGTACTTCACTGTCTGTCCTTCGCGTCGTGCGGCGGTGCCTCCCCGCCGCTCGCCAGGTACGACGGAGCGGGATCGCCGATGTCTACATATCCTCACGTCATGAGTGACGCGGTGGGTGTCGGTGACCTGGTCGAGGATTTCACGCTGCCGGACGAAACGGGCACGCCGCGGCGGCTGTCGGAGTTCCTGGCCGCCGGGCCGGTGGTGCTGTTCTTCTACCCGGCGGCGATGACGCGGGGCTGCACGGCGCAGAGCTGCCACTTCCGGGACCTGGCGGCGGAGTTCGCGGCGGTGGGCGCGCAGCGCGTGGGGATCAGCCGGGATCCGGTGCAGCGGCAGGCCGAGTTCGCCCGCCGGCACGGGTTCGACTACCCGCTGCTGTCCGACGCCGACGGGTCGGTGGCGCGGGCGTTCGGGGTGCGGCGGCGGCTGCCGCTGGGCGCGCTGAGCACCCGGCGGATGACGTTCGTGATCGGCACCGACCGGCGGGTCCTCGCCGTGGTGCACAACGAGCTGAACATGAACGAGCACGCCGACGCGGCGCTGCGGGCCCTCGGGGGCTGATCATCGAGGTGTCGCAGCCGGCTGGTATCAAGGCTGCGTCAGACAGGTGTACGGAAGAGGGCGTGATGGCGGGTCAGGGTTTGTCCACTGACGAGGTTCAGGGAATCCGGGAGGCCCTTGCGGCGGGCCGCAAGCCCCGGGTGGTGTTCACCGAGGCGGCCGGGCAGATGGCCGGGCAGCTCGGGCAGGTGGTGGAGCTGACCGACCCGGAGGCGTCGGAGGAGTTCGTGGTGGTGCGGTTCGGCCGCGACGAGCTGCCGTTCTCCCCCGCCGACGTGGCGATCGCCCCCAAGGGCGCCGGGCGGCGGCCGGCCACCGAGGCGAAGCCGGAACCGGAGCAGCCGCCGGCCGCGCCGGAGCCCGCGTTCGTGCTGGACACCCCGCGGGTGCCGGCGCCGCGGCGGGAGGAGCCGAAGACCGAGGCGCCGCCGGCGGAGCCGAAGCCGGCGAAGCGGGCGGTGAAGGCCGCCAAGCCGAAGACGCCGCCGGGGCTGACCGTGACGCTCGCGTACGCCGAGGGCGAGTGGACGGTGGCCGCGCAGCAGGGCGCGAAGGCGCTGGCCCGGCCGTACGTGGTGAAGCCGGCCGAGGCGCTGCGGATGGTGGCGCTGGTGGACGTACCGGGGGTGCAGGAGGCGGTGGAGCAGATCCTGGCCGCCGAGCGGGCCGAGGCCGAGCAGCAGGCGGAGAAGCTGCGCGCCGAGCTGGCCGAGATCGAGGCGCGACTGGCGGAACTGCGCGAGGCGCGCTGAACGCCCCGCGGGGCCGGTGCGACCCCCTCGCACCGGCCCCGCGTACCCCTGCGCCCACAGGTCGATCAGTGTTGCGGAATGTTCTGTACCCCGATTCGGCGGCGGAACACCCAGTACGTCCAACCCTGGTACGCCAGCACGATCGGCGTGAAGATCACCGCCACCCAGGTCATGATCTTCAAGGTGTACGGGGTGGACGCCGCGTTGGTGGCCGTCAGCGTGCCGGCCGCGTCCAGGGTGGACGGCATCACGTTCGGGAACAGCGCGGCGAACAGCGTCGCCACGGCCAGCGCGATCGCCACGGCGGTGCCGGTGAACGCCCAGCCCTCCCGGCGTACCTTGGCCGCGGCCAGACCGCCGAGCAGGGCGAGGGCGGCGCCGACGGCGAGCACGACGGCGGCGGCGCTGGAGCGGATGGTCAGCGACCAGCTCAGGAACGCCACGGCGGCCACGGCGGTGCCGACACCGAGCTTGACGGCGAGGGCGCCGGCGCGCTCCCGGATGTCACCGGTGGTCTTGAGCGCCAGGAACACCGCGCCGTGGGTGAGGAACAGCCCCAGCGTGGTCAGGCCGCCGAGCAGCGCGTACGGGTTGAGCAGGTCGACCAGGCCGCCGACGTACTCGTGGTCGGCGTCCAGCGGCACGCCGCGGAAGATGTTGGCGAACGCCACGCCCCACAGCACCGCCGGGATCGCCGAGCCCCAGAAGATGGCCTGGTCCCAGCGGCGCTTCCAGGACGCCTCGGGCCGCTTGTGGCGGTACTCGAAGGCGACACCGCGGGCGATCAGGGCCAGCAGGATCAGCAGCAGCGGCAGGTAGAAGCCGGAGAACAGGGTGGCGTACCACTCGGGGAAGGCGGCGAACATGGCGCCGCCGGCGGTGATCAGCCACACCTCGTTGCCGTCCCAGACCGGGCCGATGGTGTTGATCAGGACGCGGCGCTGCCGGTCGTCGCGGCCGAGCACCGGCAGCAGCATCCCGACGCCGAAGTCGAAGCCTTCGAGGATGAAGTAGCCGGTGAAGAGCACTGCTACGAGGAGAAACCAGACGGTAGTCAGTTCCACGGTTGGGCTCCGGGGTGTCAGTAGGCGAACGCCAGCGGGCGCTCGGCGTCGTCGGTGTCGTCGTCGGTCTGCGGGGTGACGTCCGGGACGCCGGCGCGGGCGTAGCGGACCAGCAGTTTGAACTCGACCACCGCGAGGACGGCGTAGATGAGCGTGAACGCGGTGAAGGAGGTGAGCACCTCGGTCAGGGAGACGCTGCGGGACACGCCGTCACGGGTGAGCATCTCGCCGAAGACGATCCACGGCTGACGGCCCATCTCGGTGAAGATCCAGCCGAAGGAGTTCGCGAGCAGCGGCAGCACGGGCATGACCAGGCCGGCGCGCAGCAGCCACTTGCTGGTGGGGGTGCGGCCCTTGCGCTGGCTCCACAGCACCAGCAGCGCGATCGCGGCGGCGGCCAGCCCGAAGGCGATCATGAACCGGAAGCTCCAGTAGGTGACCGGGATGATCGGGGCGTAGTTGCCGGGGCCGTACTGGCTGGCGTACTGGGCCTGCAGGTCGTTGATGCCCTGCACGGTGCCGTTGGGGTCGCCGGTGCCGAGGAACGACAGCAGGTACGGGATCTTGATGGCGAACAGCTCGCGGCTGCCGTCGAGGCTGCCGACGGTGAGCACGGAGAACGAGGCGGGGCTCTCGGTGGTGTAGAGGCCCTCCGCGGCCGCCATCTTCATCGGCTGCACCTCGGTCATGATCTTGCCCTGGATGTCGCCGGTGAGGATCACCAGCGCCGAGGAGACCAGGACCGTCCAGGAGCCGAGCTTGGTGGCGAAGCGGTACGCGCCGGTGTCGGCGCTGTCGCGGTTGCGCATCACGTGCCACAGGCCCACGGTCACCATCAGCGACCCGGCGACCAGGAACGCGCCGGCCAGGGTGTGCGGGAAGGTCACCAGGGCGACCTTGTTGGTGAGCACGGCGACGAAATCGGTCAGCTCGGCGCGGCCGCTCTCCGGGTTGATCCGGAAGCCGACCGGGTTCTGCATGAACGAGTTCGCGGCGAGGATGAAGTACGCCGACAGGTTGGTGCCGATCGCGGCGGCCCAGATCGAGGCCAGGTGCAGGCGCTTGGGCAGCCGGTCCCAGCCGAAGATCCACAGGCCGATGAACGTGGATTCGAGGAAGAACGCGACAAGGGCCTCGATGGCCAGCGGCGCCCCGAAGATGTCGCCGACGAAGCGGGAGTAGTCGCTCCAGTTCATGCCGAACTGGAACTCCTGCACGATGCCGGTGACCACACCCATCGCGAAGTTGATCAGGAACAGCTTGCCGTAGAACTTGGTGAGTTTGAGGTACCGCTCGTTGCCGGTGCGGTGCCACATGGTCTGGAGGATCGCCACCAGCACGGACAGGCCGATGGTCAACGGCACGAACAAGAAGTGGTAGACGGTGGTGACACCGAACTGCCAGCGGGCGACGTCCAACGCGTCCACCAGAAAACCCCCAGCTGTGCATACTACGAGACGTAGTAGATACTACTCGTCGTCGTAGAGAAAGCAGCAGGGCCGCAGGGCCCCACCCGGCCCGGGACCAATGACCCTGATCACCCTTGCCGGAGGACCTGCCGGTCCCGGGATCACCGTGGCGGGTGCCCGGGTCGCTGCGGCTCGTGCGACCATCCAGCACTGATGAACAGCACCCTCTGGCGCGCGCCGCTGCTGTGGCGGGGCGCGCAGACGCTCGCCCGCGCCGCCGTCGGGCTGGTCGGCCGGCTGGAGGTCACCGGCGACGTGCCCGACGCGCTGCGCCACGGCCCGCTGGTCCTGGCCGCCAACCACATCAGCCCCTTCGACCCGGTCGTACTCGCCGCCGCCTGCCGGGTCCGGCGCGTCGCGCCCCGGATCATGGCCACCGGCGGACTGTTCCGCGCCCCGGTCATCGGCGCGCTGATGCGCCGTGCCGGGCACATCCGCGTCGACCGGGGCACCGCCGCGGTGCACCGCTCCCTGGAGGTCGCCGCCCAGGCCGTGGCCGGCGGCTCGGTGGTGCTCGTCTACCCGGAGGGACGCATCGGGCTCGACCCCGGCATGTGGCCCGAGCGGGGCAAGACCGGCACGGCCCGGCTCGCGTTCGCCAGCGGCGCCGCCGTCGTACCGGTCGCCCAGTGGGGCTCGCACGAGGTGCTGCCGTACCGCGCGCCCAAGGGAATGCTGCGCGGCGTGGCGCGGGCGCTCGTGCGCCGGCCCGTCATCCGGGTGCACTTCGGCGCCCCGGTGGCGATCGACGACCTGCGGTCGGGCTCCCCCGGCGCGGCCCGGCAGGCCACCGACCGGATCATCGACGCGATCACCGAGGACCTGGTCCCGCTGCGCCCCGACGAGCCGGACCTGCCACGTCACGTCGACCCCGGGCGGCCGGTCGACACCGCACGGGCGCACCGCCGCCACCGCGCCGGCTGACGCATCCCGGCCCCGGTCGCGGGTATCAAGTCCCCGCACTCCCGAGGCGGAGAGGACCCGGCTATGACCGCTGTTCGCGCACTCGTACTCAACTGCACCCTGAAGCGTTCCCCGGCGACGTCCAGTTCGCAGGTGCTCGGTCAGGAGGTGCTCGACGCACTGGCCGATCAGGGCGTCGACGGCGAGATCGTCCGGGTGGTCGACCACGACGTGCGTTTCGGGGTCTCCGTCGACGAGGGCGACGGCGACGGCTGGCCCGCCATCCGCGCCAAGTTGCTCGCCGCCCAGATTCTGATCATCGCCACGCCGATCTGGCTCGGCCAGCCCGCGTCGGTGACCAAGATGGTCCTCGAACGGTTGGACGCCGAGCTGTCCGAGACCGACGAGCAGGGCCGCCTGCGCACCTACGGCAAGGTCGCCGGGGTGGCGGTGGTCGGCAACGAGGACGGCGCGCACCACACCATCGCCGAGGTGCAGCAGGCGCTCAACGAGGTGGGGTTCACCTGCCCGGCCGCCGGGGCGACCTACTGGGTCGGGGAGGCGCTGCACAAGACCGACTACGTCGACGCCCGCCCCAAGCCCGACACGACCGGCCGCACCACCGCCGCGCTGGCGCTCAACAGCGCCCACCTGGCCCGGCTGCTCGCGGAGCGCCCCTACCCGCCGCCCGGAACCCGCGACGCGGCCGTCGGCCCCAGCGCCCAGCCCGGCTGACCCCGCGCCCCGACCGCGCCGACCGCGCCCGCTGGCCGCCGCTGATCTTGCACTCGGTGCCCGGGCAAACCCGGCAATCCGCCCCCGACGAGGGCCGCAAGTGCAAGATCGGCGAGGCGCGGCGAGGCGGGGGCGAGGTGGGGCGGGGGTCAGGGGGTGGCGCGCAGGCGGGCGTCGAGCGCGTCGAGGTCGGGGACGAACCACACCTGGTCGTGCCGGTTGGACTCGGCCACCAGCGCCCGCAGCGCGCCACTGCGCTCCAGGTGCTCGGAGATGTCCCCGACGATCGCCAGGCGCAGCCGGTAGTTGACGAACTTCTGCATCACCTCACCGGCGAAGCGGGTGCCGAGCGCGAAGAAGTCGGGGTCGAGCCGGGCGGCCGGCACCGCCACCACGGTCGCGCCGAGGAACGCCGCGCCGATGAGGTCCAGCGCGTCGCGTTCGGTGGCGATCGGCGGGCCGTCCGGGTCGCAGACCAGCACCTGCTCGCCGGCGCGCTCCTGCATCAGGTCAGCCACGGTCGCGCTCCCCGCCGGCGAGCAGGCCGTTGCCGCCGTCGAGCACCCCGTCGAGCAGGCGCAGCAGGTCGGCGGTGGCGGTGAGGTCGCCCAGGATCACGATGGTCATGCGGTGCCGCTCCTCGTCGTGGACCGTCTGCACCCGCAGCGGACGGTCCGGGTCGTGGTGGGTGTTCACACCGGCCAGCACCAGCGTGCCGAGCCGGTCGGCGGCGACCCGGTCGACGCCGTCGAGCCGCACGACGCTCGACACCTCCGCCCCCGGTGCCGGCGCGGCCGGGGCGGGCCGGCCGGTCAGCGCGTCCAGGTCCGCGCGGGCGATCCGGTACTGCTTGCCGATCCGCGTCGCCCGCAACCGACCGGAGCGGATGTAGCCGCGCACGGTGCGCACGTGCAGGCCGAGCAGGTCGGCGACCTGCTCCACCGAATACATGTCGTTACTCATCGCACCCTATCCTAGCCGCGATAGGGAAGGATAGGTAATTTCACCTCCCGGCCATGTGCGCGCCAACCTGGACGGGCATACTGCCCGCGTGCAGCCCCGTCCCGGCTACCTCGACGCGCCCGCACCGCTGGCGTTCGCCCACCGCGGCGGCGCGGCCGACGGCGACGAGAACACCGCCGCCGCGTTCGCCCGTGCCGTCGCTCTGGGATACCGGTACGTGGAGACCGACGTGCACGCCACCGCCGACGGCGTACCTGTGGTGTTCCACGACCCGACGCTGCGCCGGGTCACCGGGGAACCCGGTCGCATCGCGGACCTGCGCTGGGCCGACCTGTCCTCGGTACGCGTCGGCGGCGCCGCGCTGGTGCCCCGCCTGGACGAGGTGCTCGGCGCCTGGCCGCAGGTGCGGTTCAACATCGACGTGAAGTCCGACGAGGGCGTGGCGCCCACCGTCGCCACCGTGACCCGGGCCGGCGCGGGCGACCGGGTGCTGCTCGCCTCGTTCAGCGACGCCCGGCTGACCCGGCTGCGGGCGCTGGCCGGGCCGACGGTCGCGACCAGCCTGGGCATGCGCGGCGTGGCCCGGCTGCGGCTGGCCTCGCTGCACGGACGGCCGCTACGACTGCCCCCGTCCGTGGTCGCCGCGCAGGTGCCCGTCTCCTTCGGGCGGGTGCCGGTGGCGGACCGGCGGTTTCTCGCGTACTGCCACCGGATCGGGTTGCAGGTGCACGTCTGGACGATCGACGAACCCGCCCAGATGCACCACTTACTTGATCTTGGGGTGGATGGCATCATGACCGATCACGTCAGCGTGCTCCGTGACGTCTACCGCAGTCGCGGCCACTGGGCCGCCTGAGCCCCCGAGGACGACCCCGATGGCCGATACGGTCACCCCCGCCGTCGCCGACCCCGCCGGACCGGGCAGCACCCGCCGCGAGCGCACCGGCTGGTACTTCTACGACTGGGCGAACTCCGCGTTCCAGACCACAGTCATCACCGTCTTCCTCGGGCCGTTCCTGACCACCGTCACCGAACTCGCCGCCGGCTGTGAACTGGGCGCGGACAGCTGCGACGGCGCCGTGTACCCGCTGGGCATCAAGGTCGCGGCCGGCTCGTTTTACCCGTACCTGATCTCGCTGTCGGTCTTCCTCACCGTGTTCGTGCTGCCGGTGATCGGCGCGATCGCCGACCGGTCGGCGCACAAGAAGCGGCTGCTCGCCGCCGCGGCGTTCACCGGCGCCGGCGCGACCATCGCGTTCGCGTTCGTCACCGGCGAGCGCTACCTGCTCGGCGGCGCGCTGTTCCTGATCGCGAACATCTCCTTCGGCGCCGCCGTGGTCGTCTACAACTCGTTCCTGCCGCAGCTCGGCGGCCCGGACGAGCGCGACGGCATCTCCAGCCGCGGCTGGGCCATCGGCTACCTCGGCGGCGGCCTGCTGCTCGCGCTCAACCTGGTCGCCGTCACGATGCTCAGCGAGGAGGGCAACGCCCAGCGCACCCTGGACCTGGCCCGCTGGTCGATCGTGTCGGCGGGCGTGTGGTGGGCCGCGTTCACCCTGGTCCCGCTGCGCTGGCTGCGCGAACACCCCACCGCCGCCGCCCTGCAGGCGGGCGGCAACGTGCTCACCGACGGGTTCCGGCAGCTCGGGCGCACGCTGCGCGAGATCAAGGCGTACCCGCTGACGCTGTTCTTCCTCCTCGCGTTCCTGGTCTTCAACGACGGCATCCAGACCGTCATCACCCTCGCCAGCCAGTACGGCACCGAGGAACTGCGGCTGGACCAGAGCACCCTGATCGTGACCATCCTGCTGGTGCAGTTCCTCGCCTTCGGCGGCGCGCTCGCCCTCGGCGCGCTCGCCAAGCGCATCGGCGCCTGGAAGACGGTGCTGCTGTCGCTGGTGCTCTGGACCGGTGTGATCATCGCCGCGTTCCGGCTGCCGGCCGAGGCGCCCGTACCGTTCATGATCCTCGGCGGCTGCATCGGTCTGGTGCTCGGCGGCAGCCAGGCGCTGAGCCGGTCGCTGTTCAGCCAGCTCATCCCGGCCGGCAAGGAGGGCGAGTACTACGGCTTCTACGAGATCAGCGACAAGGGCACCAGCTGGCTCGGCCCGCTGGCGTTCGGCCTGGTCTTCCAGCTGACCTCGTCGTACCGGGTGGGTCTGGTCTCGCTGCTGATCTTCTTCGTGGTCGGGTTCGCGCTGCTGGCCGCCGTGCCGATGCGCCGGGCCATCATCGCCGCCGGGAACACCCCGCCCCGGGTGCTCTGAGCCGCCGCGCCGTCCGGCCTGTGGATCATCGCGGGCCGGATCAGGCGGCGTCGATGGACTAGGCTGCCCCGACGTGACAGACGACGCCGCCCCGACCTGCCTGGCCCGCCCCCTGCCGGGGCCCGGCGACGACCGTGCCGCCGGCTGCGCCGCCGCCCGCGGCGTCGACGGCCGGCCGCTGCACGCCGCCGCGCTGAAGTTCTTCTGGGGGCCGATGGACTGCGGCAAGTCCACCATGGCGCTGCAGATGAACCACAACCACGCCCGGCAGGGCCGCCGCGGCCTGGTCACCACCCGCATCGACCGCTCGCTGGGCCCGCAGGTCACCACCCGCATCGGCCTGGCCCACGAGGCCGTCGAGGTCACCGACGACCTCGACCTGCGCGTCCTGGTCCGCGACGCGTGGGCCGAGGGGGTACGGGTCGACTACCTGATCTGCGACGAGGCGTCGTTCTACAACCTCGAACACATCGAGCAGATGGCCGAACTGGTCGACCGGTTCGACGTCGACGTCTACGCCTTCGGCCTGGCCACCGACTTCCGCTCCTGCCTGTTCCCGGCCGCGCAGCGGCTGTTCGAACTGGCCGACGAGGTGGCCCGGATCCAGGTCGAAGTGCTGTGCTGGTGCGGCCGGGAAGGGCTGCTCAACGCCCGCGTGGTCGGGGGCCGGGTGGTCCGGGAGGGCGCGCAGGTCGTCATCGGCGACACCGTGGACACCGCCGACGTGCGCTACCAGGTGCTGTGCCGGCGGCACTACCGCTCCGGGGACCTCGGCCCGCGCGCCTGACGGGCACCCGCCTGGTACAAACGGTCCGTGCGCACCGACATCGATGCCGCGACGCCGGCGCAGACCGCTGCCCCGCGACCCGCCCGGCTGCTCCCGCAGGGCGTCGGCGTGATCGCCGACGTGGCCGCGGTGGCCGCGCTGCTCGCCGGCGGCGGCCGGCCCATCGTCCTGGCCGCCAGCGCGGGCGCCGTCCTGGCCGGCGGCTATCTCGTGGTACGCCGGCTGGGGCAACCGGTCGACCGGTCCGCGCTGGTGGGCCTGGCCGTCGCGGTAGCCGGCGCGGCGATCTTCGGCTACGCCGTGCGGCCCACGCCCCAGGCGACGACACCAGCCGGCGCGGCACCCACCGGTGCGGCGGCCCCGGCCACCGGAACCCCGGTCGCGGCCACCACCGGCGCCGCGTCATCGCCCGTCGTCGCCGCCGGCACCTGGCTGTTCGACCTGCCGGCTGTCGACGGCGGGAACGGCTGGGAGCAGCGCGCGGAGACGGTCGACGGCAAACGGTACGACCACAGCCTCGTCGCGTCGACCTGCAGCGCCACCGACGACGAGTCGGAGTCGTTCAACCTCGGCAAGCGCTTCGCCGCGTTCCGGGCCACGGTCGGGGTGCCCGACGACGTCCAGGACTCGTTCCGCGCCCGGTTCACCGTCCTGGTCGACGGCGAGGTGGTCTTCCGACGCGATCTGGGGCTGGGCGGCACCGCCGCGCTGGACGTTCCGGTCACCGGCGCGCTGCGGCTGACCCTGCGGGTCGACAACGTCGGGCTCAGCGGGTGCGACGACGCCGCCTGGATCGAGCCGCGCCTGCGGTGACGTCCGGTGGTCAGAAGGGATCTCCGCACACCCGCCAGCCGCCGCCCTCCGGCACCACCGGCAACTCCCGCTCCTCACTGCCGCCACCGTCGCGGTTGATCCGCACGACTACCGTCCCGCGCGGGCGGCCGGACCGGGTCGCCACCGACACGTCAACGATCTCGTAACCGCTGACCTGCGGCGGGGTCCGCACCCAGCTGCCGAAACCGGTCTTGCTCCACCTACCCCGGGCCTCGGCGCACAGCCGCTCGTACGCCGCGTCGGTGTCACCGGAGGCGACCTCGCGGAAGAACCCGTCGGCGGTCTCCCGCACCGGACCGTCGGACTGGAGCACCACCTGCGCGTTCCACGCCGCCAGACCGGCCACCCCGATCAGGCAGGTGCCCACGCCGAGACCGGCGATCAGCACGCCCGCGCGTAGCGGCCGGCGTCGCCGGGCCGTGTGGTGCCACTCCTGCTGCCTGCCCATCACCGTCGACGGTAGGCAACCGGGACGCGCCGCGCAGGCGGTTGCGACGCGCGCTCGTGGCGGGCCGGAGATGTCAGGGGCCGGGGGCAGACTGTCGGCATGACAGTCAATGCCGACATCGCCATGATCAGCCTCGACAGCTCCGACCCGGCCGCGCACGCGGCCTTCTACGCCACGGCGCTGGGCTGGGAGATCACCCACAGCGAGGCCGAGTACGCCATGATCGTCAAGGACGGCACGTCGATCGGCTTCGGCCTGGTGCCCGGGTACGCGCCCCCGGCCTGGCCGGACGAGAGCGGCGGCAAGCGCTACCACCTGGACCTCTACGTCGACGACGTGGCGGCCGCGGAGAAGGAGCTGGTGGCGGCCGGCGCGACCCGGCCCGGGTTCCAGCCCGGCGGCGAGCGGTGGACAGTGCTGCTCGACCCGATAGGGCAGCCGTTCTGCCTCTGCCCCCGTCCGCAGGGCTGACCGGTCGGCGCAGCGGGCCGCGCAGCACCGCGGCCCGCATCGCGTCCGGTGACGGTTCAGCCGCGACGGCGCGCGCGGGCCGCCCAGATCGCGTACGCCGGATCGCGGTCCAGGTTGTGCCGGTCCCGGTCGTAGCGGCGGGTGGTACGCGGATCGGCGTGCCCCATCGCGTCCTGCACGTCCTCCAGCGGCACCCCCTCGGAGCGGGCCGTGGTGGCGAACGCGTGGCGCAGCGAGTGCGGCGACAGTTTCGCCCAGGCGGCGATCCCGGCGCGCTGCGCGAGGCGGCGCACCAGCCGGAACACGGCATGCCGGTCCATCCGGCCACCGGTGGCGGTGACCAGCAGCGGGCCGGTCAGCTCCGGCACCGTGACACCCTGCGCGGCGGCCCGGGCGGCCAGGTAGGCGTCGACCGCGTACGCGGTGCCCGGGGTGAGCGCGCGCCGGCGTACCTTGCCGCCCTTGCCGACGAAGCGGACGCTGCGGTGACCGCGTTCCGTGCCCAGGTCGGACACGTCCAGCGCGACCAGTTCCCCCACCCGCAGCCCCAGGTCGGCCAGCAGCGCGACGGCGGCCCGGTTGCGGGCGGCGGCCGGGCCGGTGTCGGCCTCAGCGGCGGCGATCAGCGCGTCGACCTCCTCCGGCGTCAGGCCGACGGTCGCGGAGTGGTCCCGGTCCACCCGGGGCCGGTCCGCCGCCGACACCGGATTGGCGGTGACCGCGCCCAGCTTGGCCAGGAAGTCGTACCAGCTCGACAACGCGGACAGCCGGCGCGCCACGGTGGCCGGCGTGAGCGTCCGGCCGTCGCGCCCACGCGGCGTGGACTCCAGTTCCCGGCCGTAGGCGTTGACATCGAGGAAGGTGGCCCGCAGCGGGTCGAGCCCTCGCTCGGCGCACCAGCTCAGCCAGCCGGTGACGTCACGCCGGTACGCGTCGCGGGTGTGCTCGGACAGGCGCCGGTTGCGCAGCCACGCCTCGGTGACGTCGGCGGGGCCGGCGGGCAGGGCGGCGGCGCGGGCGCGGGGCAGCACCTCGGGGCGAAGCATGTGAGAAAGGTTCTCAGCCGCCGGGGTGTTTGGCGACGAGGCGCGCTGAGCCGCCGGCGAGCAGACGCGGGGTCGGCCGGCGCTCCGGCCTCCCCCGCGTCGGCGTGACGTGCTCAGGCGGTGGTGAGCTGACGGTGGCCGTTGCTCTCGGCCGGCGTGCTCACGGCGATCCGGCGCGGCTTGGCGCGCTCGGCGATCGGGATGCGCAGCGTCAGCACCCCGTTGTCGTAGCCGGCCTCCAGCCGGTCGGTGTCGAGCGTGTCGCCCAGGAACAGCTGCCGGGTGAACGTGCCCATCGGCCGCTCGGCGGCGACCAGCTCGACGTTCTCGCCGGTCGGGCGACGGCGCTCGGCGCGGACGGTCAGCACGTTGCGCTCGACCGTGCAGTCGATGCTGTCCGGGTCCACGCCGGGCAGGTCGAACGCCGCGTAGAAGTGGTCACCGTCGCGGTAGGCGTCCAGGTGCATCACGGCGGGCCGGGCGGTGGTGCCGAAGAACTGCTCGGCGATCCGGTCGATCTCGCGGAACGGGTCGGTACGCATCAACATGGCTCTTGCCTCCTCGGTTCTCCTGGCCCAAGGTCTCAAGTTGAGTCCTAGTGACTCAAGTTCCTGGTTCCGTTTTAGCGCGCCTCCGCCGGGTCGTCAACTCGTCCCGCGAGCGCCTTCTCGAACCAGTGCTGCGCGTACGGGCCGCTGGTGAAGGCGGGGATCTCCCGGTAGCCGTGGCGGGCGTACAGGGCACGGGCCTCGACCAGGTCGGAGCGGGTGTCCAGCCGGATCCGCCTCGCCCCGCCGGCGGTCGCGTACGCCTCGACCGCGGCGATCAGCGCCGCACCGCCACCGGCGCCCCGGTGCTCCGGGCGCACGTACACCCGGGTCAGCTCGGCCCAGCCCGGTTGCCACCGCAGCCCGGCGCACCCGGCGAGCCGCCCGTCGCGGCGGGCCAGCACCAGCAGCCCGGTCGGCGGGGCCAGGTCGTCGCTCGGGTCTTCGGCCAGCGCGGCGTCCACCTCGTCGGGCCGCTCCGGACGGCCGTACCAGCGGCGCACCATCTCCACCATGTACTCGCGCAGCATGAGCGTCGCGTCCGGCTCGCCCGGATGAGCGACGTGCGTGCTCCAGACGCTCACGGCCCGGTCCGCCAGTAGACGCCCTGCTCGCGGGTGAGCAGCATGTCGTCGATCAGGTAGCGGCGCAGCGTCACGTGGTCGGCCTCGCCGCCCTCGCACCACCGGCGCAGCGCGTCGTCCACCTCCCGCTCCGGGTAACGGCGTCCCGGCTCGAAGGTGCGTTCGGTGATGTGCTCCAGCAGGACGCGACGGCGTCCCCGCTGCGCGGGCAGCCGGGTGAGCGCGCCGTCGCGCAGGAACGTGCGCAGGATCGTCTCGCGCGGGTTCGCGGCCGGAGCCGCCGGGGACGCCGCCCCGGCCCGGGCGAACTCGCGCAGCCGCTCGGCGTCGACCCGCAGCCCGTCCCCGTCGTCGGCGAGCACACCGGCGTCGGTGAGACGGCGGACGGCCACGGCGGCGTCGCGGGCGGGCAGGCCGGTCCGGGCCACCACGGACGGCACGTCCCGGGCGCCGAGCACGATCGCGGCGAACACGGTCCGGCGGCGCTCGTCGGCGAGCGCCCCGGCGAGGGCATGAGCGGTCATGGCGGGCAGCCTGTCAGCAACCCGCCGGATCCGGCGAGGCGTTTTCCGGCCGCCGCCCCGGTCGCCGCCGTGACGTCCGGTGCCGGCGGGTCAGGCCGTGAAGTCCACGTCGGCGGCCTCGACGGTGCCGGCCGTGCGCCCCGGCGCGGTCTGGAAACTCCAGTAGAGGTTGGTGTGGGCGATCACCTGCGCTGGCGGCGGTGCGCCGTAGGCGGACAGGTCCTCGGTGGTGTGCGCGTCGCCGACGAGCGTGGCGTCGTAGCCGCGGGTGAACGCCCCGTGCAGCGTGGAGCGGACGCACGCGTCGGTCTGCGCGCCGGTCACGACCAGCCGGCCCACCCGGGCGGCGGCGAGCACCGATTCCAGGTCGGTGTCCTCGAAGGAGTCGCCGTACGCCTTGTGCACCAGCGGCTCGTCGTCGCGGCGCGACAATTCCGGCACGATCCGCCACTGCTCGCTGTCGGGCGGCAGGTCGTCGCTGCGGTGCTGCACCCACACCACCGGAACGTCGGCGGCGCGGGCCCGGTCGACCAGGCCCGCGATGGTGGCGACCACCCGGTCACGGTCGTGGGCGCCGCGCACCACGCCGTTCTGCACGTCGATGACGAGCAACGCGGTGCGCGGGCGGTCGGTGAGCGTGGTCATGGCGCACGTCCTTCCGGACCGGGAATCGCGGTCAACCTATCCCCGGCCCCCGACAGGAAGACGCCGCCGCTTCACAGCCGACGGTGCATGACGTGCAGCCCCACCAGGCCCCGCGTCGGATGGGCGAACGACTCCGGCACGGTGCCGATCACCGTGAAGCCGAGCCGCCGGTACAGCTCCACCGCCGCCGTGTTGGTCTCCACCACGGCGTTGAACTGCATCGCGGCGAAACCCTCCCGCCGGGCCCAGTCCAGCGCCTCCTCGCACAGCGCGCGGCCCACACCCCGGCCGCGGGCGTGCGCCGCCACCATGAAGCTCGCGGTCGCCACGTGCGACCCCGGCCCGGGCCGGTTCGGGCCCATCTTCGCGGTGCCGCACACCGCGCCGTCGTGGTCCACCGCGACCGAGGTACGCCCCGGCGGGCGCTCCACCCACACCTCCCGCAACGTCTCCGGCGGCCAGTCCGGGTCGTACGCGAACGTGTCGGCGGCGGTGACGACATCGGAGATGATCGGCCGGACCTGGCCCCAGTCGGCACCTGTGTAGTCACGAATCAGCATCGGCGGGCACGCTAGCTGTCGCCCCGGCCGTCCGGCCACCGGTTTCCGTCCACCCGGCCGAGGGCGGCGGGGCACCGGCGGACCCCCGGCCCGGGCCATCATGGACGGGTGGCCGAATCAGTCGCCGACATCGATCGGAGCGAGGCCGCCGCGCCCGGTGGCCCGCCGACCGCCGGACCGCGTACCGCCGCGCCCCTGGTGGTGGGCGGGGTCCTCACCGCCGTGCTGTTGTCGCTGGCCGGCCGCTACGGCTACCACCGCGACGAGTTGTACTTCCTGCTTTGTGGCCGGCACCTCGACTGGGGCTACGTCGACCAGGGGCCCCTCGTGCCGGCTCTGGCCCGGCTGGCCGACACGATCGCACCGGGCAACCTGGTGGTGCTGCGTACCCCGTCGGCGTTCATCGGCGGCGCGGCGGTGGTCCTGGTCGCCGCGATCGCCCGGCAGTTCGGCGCCGACCGGGTGGCCCAGACGGCCGCGGCGGTGCTGGCCGCCGCCTCGGGCATCGTCCTGGCCGGCGGTCATTTGCTCAGCACCACGAGCGTCGACCTGCTGGTGTGGCTGGCCGCCACCCTCTGCGTGGTACGGATGCTGCGCACCGGCGACACCCGGTGGGCGCTCGGCGCCGGGCTCGCGCTCGGTGTCGGCCTGCTCAACAAGCCGCTGCCCGCCCTGCTCGGCGTGGGCCTGGTCGCCGGGCTGCTGATCGCCGGGCCGCGCGGGCTGCTGCGGGACCGGTGGGTGCTCGCCGGAGCGGGCGTCGCCGCGCTGCTCGCCGTGCCGTACGCGGCGTGGCAGGCCACGCACGGGTTCCCGCAGCTCGACGTCGCGTCGTCGATCGCCGGCGGCGACAGCTCCTACAGCGGCCGGGTCGACGCGGTGGTGCTCCAGTTCCTGATCATCAGCCCGTTCGCGGTTCCGGTGTGGGTCGCCGGGCTGGTCGCGCTGCTGCGCCGGCCGTCCTGGGCGGCGTACCGGTCGCTGGCCTGGGCGTGGGTGGTGGTGGTCGCGATCGTGGTGGTGGCCGGCGGCAAGGGCTACTACGACGCGCCGCTGCTGCTGGTGCTCACCGCCGCCGGGGTGGTGGCGGCCGTCGAGTGGGCGCGGCGGGGTGCGGCCCGGGTGCGGCGGGCGGTGCTGGTCACCGCCGTCGTGCTGATGGCCGCGAGCAGCGCGGTGCTGCTGCTGCCCACGCTGCCGGCCGACCGGCTGCCCGGGTTCGTGGTCGCGGCCAACTACGACGCGGGCGAGACGATCGGCTGGCCCGAGTTCGCCGACTCGGTGGCCGCCGTGCACCGCGCCCTGCCTCCGGCCGAGCGCGACCGGGCGGTGGTGCTGACCGGCAACTACGGCGAGGCCGGCGCGCTGGCCCGGTACGGGCCGGCCCGGGGACTGCCCCGCGCGTACTCCGGGCACAACAGCATGGCCACGTTCGGCCGGCCGCCCGACGACGCCGACGTGGTGATCGTCGTGGGCTGGTCCCGCCCGGAGCCGCTGCGCGCCTGGTTCACCGAGGTCACCGAGGCGGGCCGGGTCGACCAGCGGGTCGACGTCGACAACGACGAGAACGGCGAGCCGATCTTCGTCGCCCGGGGCCTGCGGCGTCCGTGGTCGCAGATCTGGGACACCGAGGTACGCCACGGCTCCTGAGATACTTGCCGTCATGCTCTGGGGAGTCAGCGGGCCGATCTTCCTCCTCGACTACCTCGGCGCGGTCGCCGTGGCAGTCGTGATCGCCCTGGCGGTACGCGAACTGACCGGCCGCCACGCGCGGGGTGCGACGCCCGACCGGGTCGAGCTGGCGTACCTCACCGATCGGGCGCTGCTGGCCTGCCAGGTCGGGGTGGCCGCGCTGCGCCGCGCGGGCGGGGTCGAGATCGGTGAACTCGCCACCCTGCAGGCGCAGGGGCGCCCGCCTGCCGGTTCGCCCGCGCTGGTGCGCGCCCTGCACTCGGCGTTGCGCCGTCCGCAGACCTGGGCGGCGGTGCTCGCCGATCCGGACGTGGGCCGGGCGCTGCGCCGTACGGTCGGGCGGCTGGTCCGCGACGGCTGGCTGCTCACGCGCGCGCAGCGACGGCGGATCGCGCTGGGTACGGTGCCGCTGTTCGCGGTCGCCGCGGTCGGGTTGACCCGGCTCGTGGACAGCGCGGTCGAGGGGCGTTCCGCCGGTGGTCCGGCTTCCGTCGCCGGGCTGCTGTTGTGCTGCCTGGCCACCGCGCTCGGCGGCTGGTGGCTGACCGAGGTGCCGGAGACCGGCGCCGCCGCCCGCGCGCTGGTGCGGCGGCTGCGCCGCGAGCACGCCGACCTCGACCCGGAGCGCCGCCCGGTCTGGCAGGGCCGCGACACCGGCACGCTGCTGACCGCAATGGCCCTGTTCGGCCCCAGGCCGCTGCTCGCCGTGGACCCGGCGTTCGCCGTGCAGGTGGGCGTCGACCCGGAACGGGACCGTCCTCGTCCCGACCGCAAACCCGCCCGCCGCTGACCGAACCTCCCATTTCGCGTCGATCATGAGGTTGGCGGCGCCGGGCGCCCGGTTTGTCCGGTACAACTTCATGATCGACGCGGGTAGGGGCAGGCCGTCGGCGAGAGCCGGTTTCCTTGTCTTGAGCGCCGGGAAGGCTCGGGCATGGCCGAGACATTCGTGAGCGAAGACCTGAAGACACTGCAGGCGATTGCGCGCGGGGCCGGGATACAGGAGGTCGACCGCCTGTCGCCGGACCAGCTGGTCGAGGCGTTGCGCCGGGCCGGGGTGACCAACGGTACGCAGGACCAGTGGCCGTCCCAGCCGATCGAGGACCCGGCGCACCTGGCCGGGCTGCCCCGCAGCTCGCTGACGCAGGGCGACGAGAGCACCGGCGGCCGGGCCGCCGAGGAGGCGATCGGCGCCATGCCGGGCGAGTCCGGCACCGAGATCAACGACCGTACCGAACGCTGACCGTACGCAAGGAAGGGGCCGCCCCCGGTGCTCCCGGGGGCGGCCCCACGCTCGTTCGGGCCGGGTCAGTGCATGCCGGCGGTGGCCGCCGCCTCCTCGCGGGCCCGGCGCTCGTCGCCGCTGAGTGTGTTCAGCGGCTTCTCCTTGATGAACAGCACGACGACCAGGGCGAGCAGCGCGAACGGCGCGCCGATGAGGAACATCTCCGACGTGGCGGTGCCGTAGACCTCCTGCACGATCCGCAGCACCGGCTCCGGCAGGGCCGACAGGTCGGGCACCTCGGCCGATCCACCGCCGGTGGCCAGCGGGCCGAGCTTCTCCGTGGTCAGCGACGTCACCCGGTTGGCCAGGACCGCGCCGAGCGCGCTGACCCCGACCGCGCCGCCCATGCTGCGGAAGAACGTCAGCACCGAGGTCGCCGCGCCGAGTTCCGCGGCCGGTACGTCGTTCTGCGCGGCCAGTACCAGGTTCTGCAGGAGCATGCCGACGCCGACGCCCAGCACCGCCATGTACACCGAGAGCATCGGCACGCTGGTGTTCGCGTCGATGGTGCTCAGCAGCAGCATGCCGACCGTCATCACCGCGGCACCGGCGACCAGGAACATCTTCCAGCGCCCGTACTTGGTGATCAGCTGGCCGGCCACCGTCGAGGAGACCAGCAGGCCGAGGACCATCGGCAGGCTCATCAGGCCGGCCGCTGTCGGCGACTTGCCGAGCGAGGTCTGGAAGTACTGCGACAGGAAGACGGTGCCGCCGAACATCGCCACGCCCACGAGGATGCTCGCGATCGTGGTGAGGCTGACGGTGCGGTTGCGGAAGATGCCCAGCGGGATGATCGGCTCCTCGGTGCGGGACTCGACGAAGACGGCGAGCGCGAGCAGCGCCAGCCCGCCGCCGACCAGCAGCGCGGTCCAGCCCGAGGCCCAGTCGAACTTGTTGCCGGCCAGCGACGACCAGATCAGCAGCGTGGACACACCCGAGGTGATCAGCAGGGCGCCGAGCCAGTCGATGCGGACCTTGCGGCGCACCACGGGCAGGTGCAGCGTCTTCTGCAGCAGCGCGATGGACAGCAGGCTGAACGGCACACCGATCAGGAAGCACCAGCGCCAGCCGAGCCAGGACGTGTCGACCAGGACGCCGCCGATCAGTGGGCCGGCGATGGTGCCGACACCGAAGACGGCGCCGAAGATGCCGGCGTACCGGCCCAGTTCACGCGGCGGGATCATGGCCGCCATGACGATCGTGGCGAGCGCCGTCATGCCGCCCGCGCCGATGCCCTGGATGACCCGGCTGAGCAGCAGCACCTCGACGTTCGGGGTGAAGCCGGCGACGAGCGAACCGGCCACGAACAGGCCGAGGGACAACTGGATCAGCAGTTTCTTGCTGTAGAGGTCGGCCATCTTGCCCCACAGCGGCACCGTCGCGGTCATCGCCAGCAGCTCGCTGGTGACGATCCAGGTGTAGACGGTCTGGCTGCCGTTGAGGTCGGCGATGATCCGGGGCAGCGCGTTAGCCACCACCGTCGAGGCGAGGATCGCCACGAACATGCCGACCATCAGGCCGGACAACGCCTGGAGGACCTCCCGGCGGGACATCCGCGTACCCGTCTCGGCGGGTGGAACAGTGGCGGTGGTCATCGAACTCCTTGTCGGTGTGCACGTGCGAGCGGCCGCGCGCGACGGCGGCGGCCGGTACGGATGGGAGGGGTCAGGACGGATCGGGCAGGCCGGCGGCGACGACGGCGAACGCCTCGGCGGTCAGTTCACGCAGCGTCGCCGTGTCGGGTCGCTCGACCCACTGCATCAGGGCCGTGCGGAACACCGCGCCGGCAACAGTGGTGACGAGCGTCGGGTGGCCGTGGCACGGGTCGAGCCCCAGCCGGGCGGCCACCGCCGCGACGATCACCTGCTCCGTCTCGGCGTTGCCGCTGATCAGACGCGGCAGCAGTGACGGGTTCGCCGCGATGACGCGCAGCCGCAGCAGCCACACCTCCCGATCGGCCTCGATGGCCTCGACCACCTCGTCGAAGGCCCGCCGCAGCGCGTCGAACGCGGACATCTCCGGCGGCGCGGCGACGATGCGGGCAGCGAGCACCTCGCGGTCGGCCGGCTGGTCGCCGAGCAACGCCTCGTCCTTGCTGGGGAAGTAGTTGAAGAAGGTGCGGGCCGACACGTCGGCGGCCTCGCTGATCTCCTCCACCGTCACCTGGTCCAGGCCGCGCTCGGCGACCAGACGCAGCGCGGCGGCGCTGAGGGCGGCGCGGGTCTGCCGCTTCTTGCGGTCACGCAGGCCGGGACGGGTCTGATCCGAGGTCACGCCACGAGACTACGAGCGATCTTGCAGAGCGTGCAAACTTTTAGTCAGTGAAGTGATGCGGCACGCATCGGTCCCGGAAAACGGGTTGAGAGTGGTTCCGGACGTCCCGTACGTTTCCCGCACTCCTGTCGCAGCGAAGAAGGACGATTCCGCGTGACCCCTCCTGCTCTCTAGAACCTGACACGTTCCCCACGCCTGTAGCCGGCCGTTGCGCGCCGGCTCCCCGGGCTGCCCTCGCGCGCCCGGCCACAGCGTCCGAGGCCGCGCGTAATCGGCCTCGCGTCAGGTCTTCAGAGATCAGGTCTCATGTCTTCCCAACCTCATATCGTGCTGCCCTGGGTCGTGCGCCGGACCCGCCTTCCGCTGCTGTCGCTGCGCTGCGTCACCTGCCGGGCGGAGTCGGCCACCGCCGCCCGGGGCCGGTTCCGCGTCAACGCCAACGGCAAGCTGCTGGACGTGTGGCTGCTGGTGCACTGCGTGTCCTGCGACCGGACCGTCAAGCTCACCGTCCGGGAGCGGGCGACTGTCGGTTCGTTCGACCCCGTCGATCTGCACGGCCACCACCTCAACGATCCCGACCTGGTGGCGGCCACCCTGCTGGACCCGGCGTTCGCCCGGCGCTGCCGCTTCACCCTGGACTGGACCGGCGCGTGGCGCCTGGACGCGCCGGTCGTGCCGCTCGACGTGTGGCCGGTCCAGGTGAACGTCACGTTCGACGACCCGGTGCCGGTACGCCCGGACCGGCTCATCGCGCACCGGTTCGGCCTCACCCGGTCCGAGGTGCTGCGTCGGGTCAAGTGCGACATTCCGCTGAAGCGTCCGACGAGCTCCGCCTTCACCTTCACCGTGCTGGCGGAGGACTGACCGGGCGTGGTCGCGGCGGCCGGGTTGCCGCCGCGACCACGCCTCACCGGCCGCTCGCGGCACCGCCCCGTACCGCGGCGAGCTCGGCCTCGATCAGATCGGCGGCCCGGTCCGCGCCGCCGGCGGCGCGGGCCTGCCGCTTCAGCTCGGCGGTGCGGGCCGCCACGGCGGGGTCCGAGGTGAGGGCGAGCAGCGCCTCCCGCAGCTCCGCGGCGGTGACGCCGGCCGAGTCGACGACCCGGGCGACGCCGAGGGAGGCCAACTGCTCGGCGTTCGCGAACTGGTCGGCCGCCTGCGGTACGGCGATCATCGGCGTCCCGCAGAAGAGACCCTCGCTGCTGCCGCCCATGCCGGCGTGGGTGACGAAGGCGTCCGCCTGCTCCAGGACGGCCAGCTGCGGCACCCACCGGTGGACCTCGACGCTGTCCGGGACGGCACCGAGTTCGGCGGGATCGACGTGCGTGCCGATCTGCAGAACGGTGTGCCAGCCGGGCAGGTCACCGAACGCGGCGACGCAGCGGCGGTAGAACTCGGGCTGCCGGGTGAAGGCGGAGCCGAGCGAGACGAGCAGCACCTTCTCGGCGTGCGCCGGTCGTACCCAGGAACCCTGGTCGGAGCGGTCGCCCAGCACCGGGCCGACGAAGCTGTAGACCGACCGGTCCACCCGGTCGGCGTTCGGCTGGAGCGCCTCCGGCGGCAGGACGAGGCTGCGCACCGGCCGCCCCTGGAACGCCATGCTGTCGGTGACCGACGAACCCTCGGCGGTCAGCCACGCCGTGAACCGCCGGTAGTAGTCGGCGCCACGCGGATCGGCCCGCATCGCCTCCACGGCGGGTGCCATCTCCTGCTCGTAGCCGTCCCAGGCCACGAACGTCGAGGAGAGCTGGACGGCCGGAATCCCCCACTGCTCGCCGAGCAGGCGGGCCGGCGCACCCGCGATGTCGTAGAGGAACAGGTCCGGCCGGTCGTCGGTGTAGGCGGCCCGCAGCTGCGGCAGCATGGCGATCGCGTCGTCGAGGAAGAGCGTGAGCTGCGCGATCGGGTCGTCGATGCCGGCGCCGCCGTCGGCGGGCAGCGTTGAGGCGTACGGCTTCAGCTCCGCCCCGGTGCGCTGGACGACCTCGGCGAAGGCGGGGTCGTTGGCGTAGGTGACCCGGTGGCCGCGCCGCACGAGGGTACGGATGATCTCCAGGCTCGGGTTGACGTGGCCGTGGAACGGAATGCTGACCATGGCGATGTGCGGCACGTGAACTCCTGATCTCTGCTGAGACGAGACGTCCCGTCTCGCTCGACAAGCAGAGCACGGCGGAGCCGCGCCGTCAAGACGATACGTCTCGTCTCGCTGTATGCTCGTGGCGTGACCCCGCAGCCCGCCCGCCGCAACGAGCAGTCCCGCCGCGCGATCCTCGCCGCCGCCCTGGAACTGCTGACCGAGACCGGCTACCCGGCCCTGACCGTCGAGGCGATCGCCGCCCGCGCCGGCGTCGGCAAGCAGACCATCTACCGCTGGTGGCGCGGCAAGGGCGCGGTCATCCTGGACGCGCTCGCCGAGGACCTGCCCGAGGTCATCACCCTGCCCGACACCGGCGACCTGCGGGCCGACCTGCGCCAGGTTCTGCGGGCCACCGTCGCCGAGTTCGCCGATCCACGGCTGTCGGCCACCACCCGCGCCGTCACCATCGAGACACTCGCCGACGAGGATCTGGCCGGCCAGGCACGCGACCGGCTGCTCCGTCCTCAGTTGAACGCGGTCCGCGCCCGCCTGGAGGCCGCGCGCGAGGCCGGCCAGGTCCGGCCCGATGCCGCGTTGGACCTGGTGGTGGAACTGCTGTTCGGCCCGCTGTACCACCGCTGGCTGCTGCGCAACGGCCCACTGACCGCCGACTACGCCGACGGCATCGTCGACCTGGTCGTCGCCGCCGTCACGCCGTCACCGAGCACCGGCTAGCCATTCACCTGCGGCCTGTCGCGGGCGGCCAGCTCCTGCGACAGCCGATCGAGTCCGTCCCTTATCAGCTTCCCGTAGCCGTCGTCGCCGAGCGCGCCGATCCCCTCCCGGGCCCGCCGGACGTGGTCCCGCGCCTGGTCGAGTTCGCCGAGCTTGCGGTAGCACTCCGCCAGGTTGAGATGCAGCGACGGATACAGCCCGGCAACCGACATCGGCACCCCGGCCTGCGCGACCCGCTCGTCGGTGAGCAGGTCGGCCGCCGCGAGCGCCCGCCGGTCCCAGGCCAGTTCCTGGCGTACGTCGTCCTGCACGTCGGCCATCGCGTGGGCGAGGACGCAGACGTGCAGGGGGTCGCCCCGCTCCCCGCCGATCTCGTCCCAGATCTGGGCGAACAGGTCGCGGGCGTCCTCCCGTCGGCCGTACTGGTGGTGCATCTGTACGCCGTCGTTGATCCGGGTCAGCGTCGCGTCGAACACCATCGCCTGCTTCCTGGGGGTCGGCTGCGGTGGCGTGATCGTACGCCGACAGCGGTCTCTGAACCCGCGCGCACATAACTGTCATTATGGTGTGCTGACGATTCGTCCCTTTTGGCCAGACTATTTAAACAATTGGCGTTACTGGAAATCCAATAATCTACGTCCGGTGCGGGGTTGCCTCGGCGCTGATGTTTGGAAGGATCGAGGCGTGCGAGCCGCGAGCCGGAGACGAGGTCACGTCGCCGTGACCACCTGCCTGCTGATCGCGGCGGCCGGCTGCACGAGCGAGAACGATGCGCGGCGACCCGAACCTGCCGTGTCCGGCTCCGTCGCCCCGGCCACGCCGCTGCCGCCACTGCCGGACGGCGGGCAGCGCCTGCGGTGCGCCGACGCGGTCACCACGACACCGGCTCCCGGTGAGCACTACCGCGTCGTGGCCGACGCCGTGACGGTGCCGTCGACTGTGGTGCAACCCAACGCGTCGTCCGAGGCACCAGGTCCGACGCGTCTCTTCGCCAAATGGGGCCTGCACGTACGGGCCGGAGCGGCGGTGGAGGTGCGGGTGGCGCCCGGCTGGGAGGACCGCGCCCGCATCGGGTGGGGCCCGGGTGCCGTCCCGACGACCACGGTGCAGGTCGAGGCGTGCCCGGCCACGAGCGCGTCGGCCGCATGGTCGGTCTACACGGGCGGCACCTGGGTGGCGAAGCCGGCGTGCGTACAGCTGGTGATCCAGTCTCGGGGACGGCAGGCCGAGGTGCGCCTCGCGGTAGGCGCCGCGTGCGACGGGGGCACCTAGCGTACGAACGGTCTGATGACCTCGAAGGGCTCCGGGAACCGTACGGTGATGCCGGTCTCCCGGCTCTTGCGGTCGAGAAACGCCCTGGCCACGGCGAACCTGTCGAAGAACCTCGGCAGCGGCCGCAGCCCACGGTCCAGGGAGACGAAGAAGTCGTCCCAGTGGATCGGCACGATCAGGCCGGGCCGGGTCGCGTCCACGGCGTGCCGCCAGTAGTCGTCCCGGAACCGGTCGGACTGCGCGCCCAGTGCGCCGATCGCGAGGTAGAGGACGTCGACGTCGAGCCCGTCGAACGCGTGCGGTACGACGTTGGCGCTCGGGTGGATCAGCAGCGAGCCGTCGGGGTGGGTGACGAGGAAGGAGAAGCATCCGCCGTCGCGGTATCTGCTCGCCCTGACCGGGGGGACGAGCGGCTTCGCGATCGTGCCCGGGAACCGGTTGCCCGGGCTGTGAACGCCGCCGAGTACGCGGACGGTGAACGCGCCGACGCTGTACTCGTCCCCGTCCTCGATCCGCGTCATCGACTCCTCGCCGAGGCCCGCGCCGCGTCCGACGTTCAAGGTCGACTCGGAGCCGAACAGTCTGCCGCCGAGATGCTTGACGACCTCGGGGGCGTCCATGACGTGGTCGTAGTGGGAGTGGGCGACGAAGAGCGCGTCGAGACGTTTCAATCCGGCCCGGGCAAGGGTGCTGGTGATCCGGCCGAGGTCGGGGGCGATGCGGCCGAACGCGACGCGGAGCAGGGAGGGCCTGCTCAGGAAGCCGTCGATCAGGATTTCCGACGTGCCGTCGGACAGCCAGACGGTCGAGGTGCCGAAGAAGACGACCTCCACAGATGCCCCGCCGGAGCCCACGCGCAGATGGTAGTGCGCGGGATCTCGGGCTACCGGGTGCCACCACGGGTGCTGCGCAGGCTCCACCCGATCGACACCGCGATCGTCGCCACGATCACGCCGAGGGTCACCGGGATCGGCAGCTTGCCGACCGGCGTCTCCGAGAGGATCAACTTCACGCCGGCGAAGGCGAGCAGCACGGCCAGGCCGTAGTGCAGGTGCACGAAGCGGCGCAGGAGCCCGGCGAGGCAGAAGTAGAGGCTGCGCAGGCCGAGGATGGCGAACGCGTTGGCGGTCCAGACGATGAACGTGCTGGTGGTGATGGCGAGGATCGCGGCGACGCTGTCGATCGCGAAGATCAGATCGGTCGCCTCCACGGCGATCAGAACCACGAACAGCAGAGTCGCGACCCGCCTGCCGGCAACCCGGGTGAAGAACCGGTCACCGTGGAAGGCCGGGTCGGTCGGAACGACCCGGCGGACCAGCCGGACGACGGGGTTGCGGTCCGGCGGGGTCTGCTCGTCGTGGCGGAACGCCATCTTGTAGCCGGTCCAGACGAGGAACGCGCCGAACACGTACGCGGTCCAGAAGAACGTCTCGAGCAGCTCGGCGCCGACGAAGATGAAGACCAGCCGGAAGGCCAGGGCACCGATGACACCCCAGAACAGCACCTTGTGCTGCAACGCGGCGGGCACGGCGAAGGAGGTGAAGATCAGGGCGAAGACGAAGACGTTGTCGATCGACAGTGCCTTCTCGATCAGGTAGCCGGCGTAGTACGTGCCGGCCACGTCACCGCCCTGCCAGGCCCACAGGACGACGCCGAAGAGCAGGCCGGCGGCGATCCAGATGCCGGACCACACGGCGGCCTCACGGAAACCGATGACGTGGTTGTCGCGGTGCAGGAACAGGTCGACGGCGAGCATCGCCGCGATCGCCAGCATGAGGAGGGCCCAGATCCACCAGGACACGGACATCGCGAAGAGACCTCTCGCCCGGCCGGCGGATGCCGGCGCTGCTGGACGAAGGTCTCCCCGGGCCGCTCGCAGCAGCGGCTGCATCGCCGGGATCCGGATGGGCCGGGCCCGTACTGACGGCGGTGCGTGGGTCGTCGGGTACTCCCCCTCGAACTACGATCCAGTATTCACGAAGCGCTGTTCGTACGTCAAGGGACACGTCCCGTCGCTAGGGTGACCGGATGGACGAAGACGCACGACGTCGGCACTCCTCGTCGTTCGGCGCGGCGGCCACCGCGTACGCCGAACACCGCCCCGACTACGCGCGGGCCGCCCTGCGGTGGGCGCTCGAGCCCGCGCCCGGCGCGCGCGTGCTCGACCTCGGCGCGGGCACCGGCAAGCTCACCGCCACGCTGGCCGAGGTGACCGACGACGTCACGGCCGTGGAGCCGGACCCGGCGATGCTCGCCGAGCTCCGCCGCACCCTGCCGGGCGTACGGGCGCTTCCCGGCAGCGCCGAGGCGATTCCGCTGCCGGACGCCTCCGTCGACGCCGTGGTCGCCGGCAACGCCATGCACTGGTTCGACATGGCGGTGGCCGGGCCGGAGATCGCCCGGGTCCTCTCCCCCGCCGGTGTCCTGGCCGGGCTGTGGAACGTGGTGGACGACCGGGTCGACTGGGTGGCGGGGCTCGCGACGGTCAGTGGCAGCGCCGCCATCGGTCCCCGGGACACGCGCGCGAGCTGGCGCGCCGCGACGGCGACCATGCACCTGCCGAAGACGGGCGAGGCACGGTTCGACTCGCCCGAGCAGGCGGAGTTCCCGCACGGGCAGCGCCGTACCGCCGACTCGCTCGTGGCGACGCTGGCCACCCGGGCCGGGATGCTGGTCATGCCGGAGCGGGAGCGCGCGGCGGCGCTCGACCGCATCCGCGCGTACCTGGCGAGCCGGCCGGAGACGGCCGACGGGGAGTTCACGCTGCCGATGCTCACCTGCGTGCTGCGGGTGCGGCGCCGGTGAACGGCGCGGATGTCCGGTCCGCCGCCGCCGTGATGACCGCCGTGCTGCGGCCCGCCGCCGACCGCGACTGGACGGTACGCGCGGGAGACCTGGACTGGTCCTGCTGGACCACGGCCGCGCACATCGCGCACGACCTGGTCGCGTACGCCGGTCAGGTGTCCGGCCGGCCCGACGGCGGCTACCTCCCGTTCGACCTGCGGGTACGCGCCGACGCCGCGCCCGCCGAGGTGCTCACCGTCGCGGCGGCCGCGGCCGGGATGCTCGCCGCCACGATCGACGCCGCCGATCCGGAGGACCGGGCGTGGCACTTCGGCCCGTGCGATCCGGGCGGGTTCGCCGCGATGGGCGTGGCCGAGATCCTGCTGCACACCGACGACCTGACCCGGGGGCTCGGCCTGGACTGGTCACCGCCCGCCGGGCTGTGCGCCGAGGTGGTGCGCCGGTTGTTCCCCGACGCGCCGGACGGCGACCCGGCGCCGGTGCTGCGGTGGCTGACCGGCCGCGCGCCGCTGGGCGACCGGCCGCGACGGACCGCGTGGACCTGGCAGGCGGCGCGTCCCTGAGCGCTCTCAGCGGCGCCACCAGCGCCGACGACGGCGCGGGCGGGCTGACGTGGCGCGCTGCGGCTCCGGCGCCGTGACGACCGGCGCGGCGCGTTCCCGGTCGGCGCGCCAGCGGCGTACCGCCTCCTCGACGTTGACCGGGCGGACCACCACGCGTGGCCCGGTCGGGGTACGCAGCCAGGCCACCACCTCGGTGTTGAGTGCGGCCACGTACGAGCGGACGGCGTCCTCGGTGGGCAGGTCGCGCAGCTCGGCCGGAAGCTGTTCGATGCGGCGGCGCAGCTGCAACGGTGTGGGCAGCAGCAGGTCGGACGGGATCTGCTCGCGCTCCATGAAGCTGCGGATCCACCAGCCCTCGTCGTAGGGCATGTCGCGCCCCGGGATGGGCTTGCCCGCGCCCGGCAGGTTGTCGAACTCGCCGCGTTCCTGGGCCGAGCGGATCTGCGCCTCGACCGCGGCCTCCCAGCCTGTCGTCACCGCCGTCACCTCCCGTACCCACGATAACCGCCACCGTCCGACAAGAGTCAGCGTCGCGCGGGGCCGGGCTGTTCCCGGGCGCCGGGCGGGGCCGCCGCGTAGCGTGCCCCGGGTACGGAAAGGGGTGTCGGCGTGCGCGACTGGCTCATCGGTCTCGGGGTGGCGACGGTCGGTCTGATCGTGAGCTGGGCGGTGCTGGTGCTGCTCGACGCGTGGCCGGGTGAGCCACGGCTGCTGCTGCGTCTGCTCGGCTCCTGACCGCGGCCGCGGGCCGGCCCCGGGTCAGGCCAGGTGCCGGACGTGACGGTGGCCGTCCCGGGGGAAGGGCGCGCGGGCCGGCAGCACCTCGGCGAAGGCGTACCCGCTCTTCTCCGCCACCCGGCAGGAGGCCGGATTGTCGACCTGGTGCAGCAGCTCCAGGTGGGTCAGCCCGGCGGCGGCGAACCGGGCGAACGCCCACGCGGTGACCGCCTCCACCGCTCGCGGCGCGACGCCACGGCCGCGCGCCGGCGCGGCCGTCCAGTAGCCGACCTCGGCGGCCGGGCGGCCCGGGCGGACGTCCTTGAGCACGACGCAGGCCGCCACCCGATCCTCCTCCAGCACCGCGAACATGAACCGGTGCCCGGCGGCCCACCCCTGGTGGCTGCGGCGCAGGAACAGCCGCGCCTGCGCCGGGCCGGTCACCGGATGCCTGGTCCAGGCCCGCAGCACCGGATCCCGGTACGCCTCGATCAGCGCGTCGGCGTCGCCGTCGCGCCACGGGCGCAGCAGCAGGGCGGGCGCGGTCGCGGTGGCCGGCGCGGACAGCACGATCGACATGCGACAAGTATCACCGCCACCGCGTCCGACGCCGACCCCTGCGGCGCCCCGAGCGCCCGCCGCAGCCTCCGGCGATCATGAAGTTGACTGCTGTCGGCGACCGATTTGTCGCCGCCAACCTCATGATCGCCGGGGAACAAAGGGGGGCGGGGACAAAGCGGGAGCGGGGCGGGGGTGCGTGGGCGTAGGGTCCGGTGCACGGGCGGGGAACGGGGAGGCAGCGTGGTCACTGTCGGTGCGGTGATGGGAATCGGCCTGGTGGCGCTCGGTCTGGTGCTCACGCCCGGGCCGAACATGGTCTACCTGGTGTCCCGGTCGGTGACCCAGGGCCGGCGGGCCGGGCTGGTGTCGCTGCTCGGTGTGGCGGCCGGTTTCCTGGTCTACCTGACCGCAGCGGTGGCCGGCATCGCCACCGTGTTCGTGCTGGTCCCGCCGCTGTACACGGCGGTGAAGCTGGCCGGTGCGGCGTACCTGCTGTGGCTGGCCTGGCGGACGCTGCGCCCCGGTGGCACGTCGGCGTTCACCCCGACGCCGCTGCCGCCGGACCGGCCCCGGCGCCTGTTCACCATGGGGCTGGTCACCAACCTGCTCAACCCGAAGATCGCCATCCTGTACGTGTCGCTGCTGCCGCAGTTCGTCGACCCGGCGCGCGGGCACGTCGCGGTGCAGAGCCTGCTGCTCGGCCTGACCCAGATCGTCGTCGCGCTCACCGTGAACGCGCTGATCGTGCTCAGCGCCGGCTCGGTGTCGGCGTTCCTCACCCGCCGCCCGGGCTGGGCGCGTCTGCAGCGCTGGGTGATGGGCACCGTGCTGGCGGCGCTCGCGGTGCGGATCGCCGCCGACCGCTCCCGCGCCGCCGTCGCCACCCCCTGACCGGGGTACGCGCCACGCCGTCAGCCCGCTACCGCCTCCGGGGCGGTGTCACGGGACCTCCTCGCGTACCACCGCCACGCCACCCGGCGCCACCGTCACCACGCCGTCGACCGTCGCGCCGGTGAGCATCTCGCACCCCGCGGCCGGCACCCGCTGCGGTTCGTCGGTGTGGTTGAGCAGGTAGAGCAGGCCGTCGTCGCGGCGTACCGCCTCGACACCCGGCGGCGCGCCCGGACAGGTGGGTGTCACACCCGCGAGCCCTGTTGCCTCGGTGAGCAGGTGCCGGTACGTGTCGTCGTCGAGGCGGGTGGAGACGTACCAGGCGTACGCGTCGCCGACGCGGTGCCGGGTGATCGCGGGCCGCCCGTCCAGCACTCCCCCGGCGTACGCGCTGACGGTCTCGGCGCCGGCCGGGTGCACCGTCTCCGACCAGATCCGGCCGGTCCCGCCGCCGCTCAGCGGCACGTGTTCGTCGTCGGCGAGGGGGTGGAACTCCTCCACCCGCACGCCGAGCAGGTCCCGGTACGCGCCCGGGTAGCCGCCGAGGCGTACCCGGCCGTGCTCGTCGGCGACGCCGCTGAGCCAGGTCACCAGCAGGTGCCCGCCGGCGTGGACGTGCCGGCGTACCCAGTCGACTGTGGCGTCCGACGCCAGGTAGAGAGCGGGGAGCACGAGCAGCCGGCAACCGTCGAGCGGGGCGCCGGGCGGCACCACGTCGGCGGTGACGTCCGCGTGCCAGAGGGCCCGGTGGGCGGCGGCCGCCTCGCCGGGGTGGTCGAGCCCGTCGCGGGGCATCCCCGGGTGCCGCAACGCCCAGCCGCTCGCCGCGTCGTACGCGATGGCCACCGCCGCCTCGACGCGGCCCGGCGCGGTCCCGGCGAGCCGGGCCAGCGCGGCGCCCAGGTCGGCGGCCTCGCGGAACACGCGGGTGTCCGCGCCGGCGTGCGACACCACCGCGGAGTGGAAGCGTTCCGCGCCGCCGGCCGGGGCGCGCCACTGGAAGAACATCACCCCGGCGGAGCCGCGTGCGACGTGGGCAAGGCTGTGCCGGGTCATCCGGCCGGGCTCCTTGGTGTGCATCCGCCCGGCGGTGTGGATCTGGTTGGGGGCGCTCTCCATCAGCAGCCACGGCCGCCCGGTGCCGTGACGGGCCCAGCCACGGGCGAGGTCGGCGGCGAACGCGGTCTGCTCCTCCGCGCCGGCACCGGTCGCGGACGGGTAGTGGTCGACCGCGACCAGGTCGACCTCGCGCGCCCAGCGGGCGTGGTCGACGGGCACCCAGTCGCCGAGCACGTAGTTGGTGGTGACCGGCAGCGCCGGGTTCGCCGCGCGCAGCAGGTCCCGCTGCTCGGTGTACGCGGACAGCAGCGTGTCGGACCAGAAGCGGCGGAAGTCGAGCAGCTGGCCGGGGTTGGCGAGATATTGCGTGGCGCGGGGCGTGCCGATCTGCGCCCAGCCGGAGTAGTGCTGGCTCCAGAAGCTGGTGACCCAGGCGTCGTTGAGCGCGTCGAGGTCGCCGTACCGGGTGGCCAGCCAGCGGCGGAACGCCGCCTCGGTGTGCGGGCAGTGGCAGGTGGTGCCGTACTCGTTGTGCACGTGCCACAGCGCCAGCGCCGGGTGGTGCGAGTACCGGGCGGCCAGCACCTCGGCGATGCTCCGCGCGGCGTCGCGGTACGCGGGCGCGGCGGCGCAGTAGGTGTCGCGGCTGCCGTGGGTCAGGCGGACGCCGTCGGCGGTGACCGGCAGCGCGTCCGGGTGGCGCAGCGAGAACCACGGCGGCGGCGACGCGGTGGGGGTGGCCAGGGCGGCCCGGATGCCGGCCGAGTGCAGCAGGTCCAGCACGCGGTCGAGCCAGTCGAGCGTGTACCGGCCGGGCGAGGGTTCCAGCCGGGACCAGGCGAACACCCCGACCGTGACGAGGTTGACCCCGGCGGCGCGCATCAGGGCGACGTCCTCGCGCCACACCTCGGGCGGCCACTGTTCCGGGTTCCAGTCCCCGCCGTAGCAGAGCGGACCGTCGTCCCACGGCGCTTTAGTTGTCATCCCGGCCAAAATAGGAACAGGTGAGAAGGAAAGTCAATGGCGTCGATCATTGACAGTTAGTTGGGCTTCCAAAGAAACTGGCGGGACCGCCCGTGGACGCCGCGAGGAGACGCCCATGCCGTACCGCCCGCCGCTGGTCCCGTACGAGACGTTCGTGGCCGACCCGCCCGACCTGCCGGTCCGCGCCCCCGGCGAGGAGGGCGCCGACGACGTGCTGCGGGCCACTGTGGCCGGGACCGACGCGCACGGGGTCACGCTCACCGCGACCTGCGCGTCCGGCCGCACGCTCGTCGCGCGCATCGAGGCCGCCGGGGACGGGATCATCCGGGTACGCCTCGCCGACGACCTCTCGGTCCGCAGCCGGTCCGCAGCCGCGCTGACGCTGGTCCACCCGCAACCGCACCCGGCCACCGTGACCGTCGACGGCACGCACGTGCGCGTCGGTGCCGGCGGCGTGGTCGCCGAGGTGCGCCTGGACCCGTGGGAGCTGTGCTTCCGCACCCCGGACGGGCGGCTGCTGCTCGCCTCCGACGCCGGTACCCGGGACATCAGCGGCCGGCGCCGGACGCTGCCGCTGGGCCGCTCCACAGTCGACGGCGAGCCGGTCGCCTGGCACGAGAGCTTCGTGGCGCCGGGCGACGAACGGTTCGCCGGCTTCGGTGAGAAGTTCACGCCGCTGGACAAGCGCGGCCAGCGGCCGCTGATGTGGAACTTCGACGCCTTCGGCGGGGAGTCCGACCGGTCGCACAAGAACGTGCCGTTCTACCTGTCCGACCGGGGCTACGGCGTGCTTGTCGACAGCGGGCTGCCGGTGCAGTTCGACGTGTGCGCGAGCACCCACAGCAGCGTGCAGATCCTCGTCCCGGACGACCTGCTCGACTACTACGTGCTCGCCGGACCCGCCCCGGAGCGGGTCCTCGACCGGCTCGACGCGCTGACCGGGCGGCCGTACCTGCCGCCGCGGTGGGCGTTCGGCGCGTGGATCTCGTCCGGCTTCTTCCCGGACAGCCAGCAGCGGGTGCTGGAGCGGGCCCGGCGCCTCCGCGAGCGGTACGTCCCCTGCGACGTGCTGCACCTGGATTGCTACTGGCAGGTCGCCGGGCACTGGTCGGACCTGCGCTGGGACACCGACGCCTTCCCCGACCCGGACGGCATGCTCAAGGACCTCACCGAGCAGGGCTTCCGGGTGTGCCTGTGGATGAACCCGTACCTGATGACCGGCAGCCCGCTCTACGCCGAGGCCGAGGCCGCCGGGTTCTTCCTGCGGCACCCCGACGGCGGCACGTACGTCGCCGACACCTGGCACGGCAGCTACCCGGCGGGCGCCATCGTGGACCTCACCAACCCGGCCGCGGTGCGCTGGTTCCAGGGCCTGCTGCGGCCGCTGCTGGCGCAGGGCGTCGCGGTGTTCAAGACCGACTTCGCCGAGGGCGTACCCGCCGACGCGCTCGCCCACAACGGCATGACCGGCGTGGAACTGCACAACGTGTACGCGCTGCTGTTCAACGACGCGGTCGCCGACGTCACCGAGGAGGTGGCCGGGCACCGCACCGTGTGGGCGCGCTCGTCGTACCTGGGCGGGCAGCGGCACAGCGCCCAGTGGAGCGGCGACGTCAACGCCACCTGGCCCGGCATGGCCAGCACGCTGCGCGGCGGCCTGTCCCACGGGCTGTCCGGGGTGCCGTTCTGGAGCCACGACACCGGCGGCTTCCACGGCACGCCCGAGCCGGACCTGTATGTGCGCTGGACCCAGTTCGGCGCGCTGTCCCCGCTGGTGCGGCTGCACGGCACCACCAGCCGCCTGCCGTGGGAGTTCCCGCCCGAGGCGGAACGGCACGCGGTGGACGCGTTGCGGCTGCGCTACCGGCTGCTGCCGTACCTCTGGTCGGCGGCCGTGGCGAGCGCCCGCACCGGCGGCCCGATGATGCGGGCGCTGCTCGTCGACACCCCGGACGACCCGGTCGCCTGGACCACCGACCTGCAGTACCGCCTCGGCCCCGATCTGCTGGTGGCGCCGGTGCTCGACCCCTCCGGCGAACGCGCCGTGTACCTGCCGGTGGGCGACGACTGGCTGGACGCGTACACCGGGCAGCGGCACCCCGGCGGCCGGCACCTGCGGGTGAGCGTGCCGCTGGACCGGCTCCCGCTGTACGTGCGCCACGGCGCGCTGATCCCCACGGTGGCGCCCGCGGCGACGGCCGGGACCGGCCCGTTCCGGGACGTGACGCTGGTGGCCTGGGGCGGCGTCGACGGCGTGAGCGTGGTGCGGGACCCCGACGGCGACACCACGATCACCGCCGTGCGCGACGGCGACACGCTGCGCGTCCGGGTGGACGGGCCGCTCGACGTACGGCAGGTGAGCGTGGTCGGGACGGACCCGCCGCGCCGGGTGGTGCTCGACGGCGAGCCGATCCCGGTCACGCCGTTCGCGCCGTGGTTCCCGGGCCGGGCCCACCCGGCCGGAATCGCGCCTATTTAGTTTAAGCTGTAGCCGAACCCACGGCCGGGCGCAGGAGGCGGGCAGTACGTGATCAGCATCGACCGGCCGACGGCCGACCTCGGCGACGTGCGGGTGACCAACCGGGCCGCGGTGCTCCGGCACGTGCGCCGGCACGCCCCCTGCTCCCGGGCCGACGTCGCCGCGCGCACCGGGCTGAACAAGGCCACCGTCTCCAGCCTGGTCGCCGAGCTGATCGAGCACGGCCTGCTGCGTGAGACCGGGCTGACCGAGAACCGCGTCGGCCGCCCGGCCACCATGCTCGTCCTCGACGGCTCCCGCTACGTCGGGCTCGGCCTGCGCGTCGGCGCGGACGAAATGGTCGCGGTCGCCGCCGGCCTCGGCGGCGACCCGGTGCTCACCTGGCGGCGCGCATTCCCCGCCGCCACCGCCGGCCCCGAGGAGACGGTGAAGGCGCTCGTCGCGCTGGTCCGGCGCGCCGTCACCCGGGTCGGCGCGGACCGCACGGTGCTGGGCCTGACCGTGGCCGTGCCGGGGCTGGTGAACCCCGACGGCGACGTGCCGGTTGCCCCCGCGCTGGGCTGGCGCGGCGTGCCGCTGGCCGCGTCGGTGCGCCGCGCGCTGCGCGACCCCGGCTTCCCGGTCGCCGTCGACACCGAGGCCAACCTCGCCGTGCTGGCCGAGCGGCGGCACGGTCCGTACGCCGCCACGGCCGACCTGATCCACCTGACCGGTGGCCCGTCGATCGGTGCGGGCCTGATCAGCGGCGGCCGGCTGCTGCGCGGCGGCCGGGGCTTCGCGGGCGAGATCGGGCACCTGCCCCTCGCCGCGGACGGCCCGCCCTGCGACTGCGGGCGGCGCGGCTGCCTCACCGCGCTGCTCGGCGTGGACGCGGTGATCGGCCGCCTGCTACCCGGCGACGGGCCGGTCACCGACCACCTGCCGGAGATCGAACGGATCCAGGCCCTGGCCCGAGCCGGCGAGGAGCCGGTACGGACCGGGCTGACCGAGATCGGCCGGCTGCTCGGGCAGGCCGTGTCGGTCCTGTCCGGACTGCTCGACCCGGAGGTGGTGGTGGTCGGCGGGCACCTGGCGGCGCTCGCGCCGTGGCTGCTGCCGGCCGCCCACGCCGAACTCGCCGCCCGCACACCGGTCCCGCCCGGGGTGCGGCTGGAGGCCAGCACGCTCGGCTCGGCCGCCGGTGCGCTGGGCGGCGCCACCGCCGCACTCGCCACAGTGGAGGCGGGACGCCTGCCCGCCGGATGACCCCTTGACCGCACCCGCCGGAAGGTGTCAACCTCGGTAGCGCCGCGTTCCGGGACCGGGCAACCTGCGAAGCGGCGTGTTTTTCGGCGGTTGTCGAAGCGCTTCACCACCGCTCCGGGCCGACACCGCCGACCCCACCACCACCCCTTTTTCGCGTACGCGTCGCCGCATCACCGGCTCGTCCGTCGAAGCGCTTCGACGGACGAGCGGCGGCCCGAACGCCGACCGGAGGCGCCCGCCATGACCGACCCCGTCCCCCACCGTCTCGACGACCTGCTGGCCCGGCTCACCCTCCCGGAGAAGCTCGGCCTGCTGCACCAGTGGCAGGCACCGGTGCCGCGGCTCGGCCTGCGCGCCTTCCGCACCGGCACCGAGGCGCTGCACGGCGTCGCGTGGCTCGGCACCGCCACCGTCTTCCCGCAGGCGATCGGTCTCGCCGCGAGCTGGAACCCGGATCTCATCCGGGCGGTCGGTGCCGCCGTCGGCGACGAGGTGCGGGTCAAACACCGGGCCGACCCGGACCGCGTCGGCCTCAACGTGTGGGCGCCGGTGGTCAACCCGCTGCGCGACCCCCGATGGGGACGCAACGAGGAGGGCTGGTCCGAGGACCCGTGGCTGACCGGCGAGCTGGCCACCGCGTACGCGCTCGGGTTGCGCGGCGACCACCCGATCCGGCTGCGCACCGCGCCGACGCTCAAGCACTTCCTCGGCTACAACAACGAGACCGACCGGGCCACCACCTCCAGCGACCTGCCGCCGCGGGTGCTGCACGAGTACGAGCTGCCGGCGTTCCGCGCCCCGCTGGCCGCCGGCGCGGCGGTGGCCGTGATGGCGTCGTACAACCTGGTCGACGGCGTACCGGCGCACCTGAGCCCGCTGATCGAGGGCGAGCTGCGCGGCTACGCCGACGACGAGATCATGGTGGTCGGCGACGCCGGAGCGGTCGGCAACATCGCCGGAGTGCAGGAGTACCTGCCCGACCACGTGGCCGGCTTCGCCGCCGCGCTGCGCGCCGGGATCGACAGCTTCACCGAGGACGAAGAGGACAGCACCCCCACAGTGGAGCGTCTCACCGAGGCGTTGGCGCGCGGGCTGATCGAGCCCTCCCACGTGGACCGGGCGGTGCGGCGGATCCTGTCCGTCCGGTCCCGCCTGGGCGACCTGGACCCCGATCCCCACGACGACGTACCGCCCCACACCCTCGACAGCCTCGCCCACCGCGAACTCGCCCGCGAGGCCGCCCGCCAGTCGGTCGTGCTGCTGCGCAACGACGGCCTGCTGCCGCTGCGCCCCGGCACCCGCGTCGCGGTGCTCGGCCCGCTCGCCGACGCCGTGCTCACCGACTGGTACAGCGGCACCCCGCCGTACACGATCAGCGCGTACGCCGGGCTGCTCGGACGGCTGCCCGAGGTGACCACCCACCCCGGCACGGACCGGATCACGCTGCACGCCGGCGACCGCGCGGTACGCCTCGACGGCGACGGCCCGCTGGCGCTCGGCGACACCGCGACCGAGTTCGAGGTGGTCGACTGGGGGCAGGACGTGGTGGCGCTGCGCGCCGTGGACACCGGCCGGTACGTCGGCGCCGACGACACCGGTGCCCTGGTGGCCGACCGCGACGGACCGGGCGGCTGGGTGGTCCACGAGACGTTCCGCCTGCACCACCGGCCCGACGGCTCCGCGCTGCTGCACCACCTGGCCACCGGACGGCACGTCGGCGTCACACCGGACGGACGGCTGAGCGTCGCCACCGGCGACCCGGCCGCGTTCACCGTGACGCTCCTCGCCGACGGGGCCGCCGACGCCGCCGCGCTCGCCGCCGCCGCCGACGTGGCCGTGGTGGTGCTCGGCAACCACCCGATGGTCAACGGCCGGGAGACCGAGGACCGCGCCGACCTGGCGCTGCCCACCGGCCAGGCGGAGCTGCTGCGGGCCGTGCACGCCGCGAACCCGCGTACCGTGCTGGCGCTGACCAGCAGCTACCCGTACGCGGCCGGCTGGGCGCAGGAGCACCTGCCGGCGGTGCTGTGGAGCGCCCACGGTGGACAGGAACACGGCAACGGGCTGGCGGACGTGCTGCTCGGCGCCGCCGACCCGGGCGGGCGGCTCACCCAGACCTGGTACGCCGACGCCGCCGAACTGCCCGACCTGCTCGACTACGACGTCATCGGCGCCGACACCACCTACCTCTACCACCGGGGTGAGCCGCTGTACCCGTTCGGGCACGGGCTCAGCTACGCCGAGTTCGACTACGCTGACCTTCGGTTTAGCACCGCCGCGGCGCGTGCCGGCGAGGAGGTGGAGGTGAGCGTCGAGGTCACCAACACGGGCCGCCGCCCGGGCACCGAGGTCGTGCAGCTCTACACCCGGCAGCGGCGCTCCCGGGTCAAGCAGCCGCTGCGGCAGTTGCGCGACTTCGCCCGCGTCACGCTCGACCCGGGCTGCGCCGCCCGGGTGACGCTGTGCCTGCGTACCGCCGACCTGGCCTGGTGGGACGAGACCAGGGCCGCGATGGTGGTGGAGGACGCGGTCCACTCGGTGCTGGTCGGCCGGTCCGCGCGGGACATCCGGCTGGCCGGCGCGCTGACGGTGACCGGTGGCGACGCGACCGCCGAGCCGGCGGGCTCCCGCTCCGGGGCGGCCCGGTGAACGGGCGGACCCCCGGTGAGCAGGTCACCATCGCCGACGTGGCCCGGCACGCCGGGGTGGCGGCCAGCACGGTGTCGTACGTGCTGAGCGGCAAACGCACCATCTCGGCCACCACCCGCGTGCGGGTGCTCGCCAGCGTCCGCGCGCTGGGCTACCACCCGCACGCCGGGGCCCGCGCGCTGGCCAGCCGCAAGGCGAACGTGATCGCGCTGGTGCTGCCGCTGCGTACCGGCATGCAGGTGCCGGTGGTGATGCGCTTCGCCACCGCCGTGGTCACCACCGCCCGCCGCTACGACCACGACGTGCTGCTGGTCACCGCCGACGAGGGCCCGGCCGGGCTGCACCGCATCGCCGGCAGCGCGCTCGTCGACGGCGTGCTGCTGATGGACGTGGAGCTGGAGGACTCCCGGGTGCCGCTGCTGCGGGAGCTGGCGCTACCCGGCGTCCTGATCGGGCACCCCGCCGACAGCACCGGGCTGGCCTGCGTGGACCTCGACTTCCGGCGCGCCGGTGAGCTGTGCGTGGAACACCTGGCCGCCGCCGGGCACCGGCGGATCGCGCTGCTCGGCGCGCCCGCCGCGGTCTACGACCGGGGCACCGGGTTCGCCCACCGCACCCGCGCCGGGGTACGCGCCGCCGCCGAGCGGCTCGGCGTCGACGCGGTGACCCGGCCTTGCGAGGAGGGACCGGCTGCGGTGCGCCGCGACCTGGAGGCGCTGCTCGCCGACCACCCGGACGTCACCGGGCTGGTGGTGCAGAACGAGTCGGCGGTCGGGCCGGTGCTCGCCACGCTGCCGCTGCTGGGCCGCCGGGTGCCCCGCGACGTGTCGGTGGTCGCGATCTGCCCGGACGAGCTGGCCGAGCAGTCCGGGCTCACCTGCGTACCGGTGCCCGCCGAGGAGGTCGGCCGGCAGGCGGTGGCGCTGCTGATGCGGCGGTTGAGCGGCGAGGCGGTGCCGGAGGTGACGCTGCTGGAACCGCACCTCACCGTGCGGGACACCAGCGCCGGCCGGTGACGGCGCACCGCATCCACGACACCGCCCCGGCCGCCGACTGGACCGACGCGTTCCTCACCGGCAACGGTGAGCTGGGCCTGATGGTCCACGGGCAGCCGTACGCCGAGCGGATCGTGGTCAATCATCACCGGCTCGTCCTGCCCAACGGCACCCGGGACGCCCGCGCGCCCGAGCTGGCCGGCCGGATGCCGCACATCCGCGCGCTGGTGCTCGCCGGACGCCGCGCCGAGGCCGCCCGGCTGCTCACCGGCGGCCGGGAGCTGGAGTGGACCCAGTCGTTCCACCCCGGGTACGCGCTGACCGTCGACGCGCCGCCCGGCCCGGTACGCGACTACCGGCGCCACACCGACTTCACCACCGGGGAGGTGACCGTCGAGTGGTCGGGCGGGCGGCGGCGCTGCTTCGCCTCCCGCGCCGACGGTGTCGCGGTGCTGCACCTCGACCAGGGCGACTGCGTCGTCGGGGCGACGGGTGAGCTACCCGGCAAACCGGCCGACGTGGTGTACGAGCAGGCCGCGTACGGCCGTGACGGTCTGGTGTTCCTGCGGGTCCGTGCCCGCTACCCGGCTGCCGGCGGGGCGTACGGGTTCGAAGGGCTCACGCTGCTGCGCGGCGACGTGAGCGTCGACGGCGACCGGGTACGCGTACGCGGACCGGCGCTGCTCACCACGCTCGTCGACCGGCCCGACGCGCCGCCCTGGCGGACCCGGGCATCGGAGCAGCGGCTCGCCGCGGCGGCCGGGGACTACGACGCGCTGCTGGCCCGGCACGTGCCGCGCCATCGCGGCCCGTACACCCGGGTCGGCCTGGACCTCGGCGTGCCCGCCGCCGACCGGGCGCTACCAGTGGGTGAGCTGCTGGCCCGGCAGGCCGCCGCGCCGGACCGGCTGGACCCGGCGCTGCTGGAACGGCTGTTCCACTCCGGCCGGTACCTGCTGTTCAGCGCCAGCGGGGTGCTGCCGCCCCGGCTGACCGGGCTCTGGCTGGGCTCCTGGAACGCCGCGTGGGCCGGTGACTTCACCACCGACGCGAACCTGAACCTGCAACTCGCCGGCGCGAACGTGGGCGCGCTGCCGGAGGTGACGGCCGCGCACGCCCGGCTGGTCGCCGCGCAGGTGGACCACTGGCGCGCCAACGCCCGGGCCGTGTACGGGGCGCGCGGGCTGCTCGCGCCCAGCCGCACCGACGGCGAGCACGGGCACCTGTTCCACGTACACCCCGACTGGCCGTTCACCGCGTGGCTCGCCGGCGCGGACTGGCTGCTGCATCCGCTGCACGAACACCACCTGGTCACCGGTGAGCCGCTGGGTGAGGTGGCCGGCTGGCTGGCCGAGGTGGCGGACTTCTTCGCCGACGTGCTGACCGATGTGGACGGGCAGCCGACGCTGGTGCCGTCGTACTCGCCGGAGACCGGCCCGTACGACGACACCGGCCGGACCGCGCCGGTCGCAGTCAACGCCACCATGGACGTCGCCGCCGCCCGGCACGCGCTGCGGCTGGCCGCCGAGGTCACAGGCGAGGACCGGTGGGCCGGGGTGCGGCCGCCCGGCTACCTGGTCGACGGGCGCGGCGCGCTCGCCGAGTGGGCGTGGCCCGGCAGCACCGGCGACGAGGACCACAGGCACGTCAGCCACCTGTATCCGGTGTGGCCGCTGCACGAGATCGATCCGGACGACACACCGGAGCTGGCCGCCGCCGCGCACCGGGCGCTGACGCTGCGCGGCGACGAGAACATGTCCGCACACGGCAGCCTGCACCGGGCGCTCGCGGCGGCGCGGCTGCGCGACGGCGACCTGGTCGCGGCGAACCTGCGCAAGATCGTCGGCGCGGACATGTTCTTCCGGTCGCTGATGAGCGCGCACAACCCGGGCCGGAGGACGTACAACGCCGACGCCGCGCACGCGCTGCCGGCGGTGCTGATCGAGTCGCTCGTGCAGTCCCGGCCAGGGACGCTGCGGCTATTGCCCGCGCCGCTGCCGGGCCTGCCCGCCGGGACGCTGCGCGGCGTCACCTGCCGGGGCCGGGTCACCGTCGAGGAGCTGACCTGGGCGCCCGGCCTGATCCGGGCGCGGCTGGTGTCGCCGGTGGCGCAGCGCGTGGTGGTGCACGCGCCCGGCGGCCACCGTGCGGTGGATCTGGCCCCGGACCGGCCGTGCGAGATGGCGTTCGGCTAGAGGTTGTCGGGCTGGCGCAGCGCCGGGTGGCTCTGCCCCGGCGCGGCGTACCAGGGCGGGGCGTCCTCGGTCAGCGCGGTGCCGATCCGCAGCCGCGCCCAGTCGTCCAGGGCGGGCAGCGCGTCCGGGGCGAACCAGGCCACCGCCAGCGACTCGTCGCCGTCGGCGGCCGGCGCCCCGCCGATGGCCCGGCAGCGGAACCAGATGTTCAGGTATTCGCAGGCGTCGCCGTTGGGGTAGACCACCGGGTGGGTGGCGACACCGGCGAGCCGGTCGATCGCCACGGTGACGCCGGTCTCCTCGTGGACCTCGCGCACCAGCGCGTCGGCCGGTTGCTCGCCCGGGTCGACGGTGCCGGCCGGGATCGACCAGCGGCCGTTGTCGCCCCGGCGGGCCAGCAGCACCCGTCCCGCGTCGTCGGTGACCACGCCGCTGACGCCGTACAGCATGAGCAGGTCGTGGCCGACGTGGCGGCGCAGCCGGGCGATGTAGGGCGAGACGGCCATGGCGAGCAGGCTACCGGCGGTCCTGCCGGTGCCGCCGGACCATGCCCTCGGCCAGCGCCGCACCGTCCAGGTCCCCGGCGGCCAACCTGCCGGCGACGGTACGGCGCACCATCCGGTCGGCCAGCGCGGGTGCGTGCCGGGCCAGCGCCAGTTCGATCCGTCCGCGCCGGGTGGTGGCCACGTCCCGTGGTGCGCGCCGGGCCGTGGCGGCGCGCAGGATCGCGGCCACCACCCCCTCGACCGGTTCCGGACGGGACACTCCGTTCAGCGACAGCCCGGCCGCCACGGTGCTGTCGTGGATCGGGGACGCGACCATGCTGGGGTAGACGACGCTGACGCCGACGTGGGTGCCGACCTCGTGGCGCAGCGCGTCGGCGTACGCGACGAGCGCCCGCTTGCTGACCCCGTACGCGGCGGCGAGCGGCAGCGGCAGCACCGCCATCCGGCTGGCCACGAAGATCACCCGCCCGCGGGCCGCCTCCAGGGCCGGCATCGCGGCGGCGGTGGTCCGCCAGGCGGCGAGCAGGTTCACCTCGATCTGGCGGCGTACCACCTCGTCCGGCGGCAGCTCGGCGGGTGCGGGCCCGCCGACACCGGCGTTGTTGACGAGCAGGTCCAGCCCGCCGAGCCGGTCGATCGCGGCGGCCACCGCCGGTGGCGTCGCGGCCGGGTCGGTCAGGTCGACGCCGAGCACCGCAGGGGTGGCATCGGGGTCGGCGTGCAGGTCAAGCCCGACCACGTGGGCGCCGGCGGCGGTGAGCGCGGCGCCCAGATGCTGCCCGAACGTACCCCGGGCACCGGTGACCAGCACCCGCCGTCCGGCCAGAGCGCCTGCTCCGGCGGCCGGGTTCCGGCCTGCCGCGCTCATCGTCCCGCTCCGGCGCGGCGACGGCCGGCGGCCAGTTCGCGGCCCAGCTCGGCCAGGTAGACGTCGAAGTCGACGCGCATGTGCGGGCGGCGCTGCCCCCACCGGGCGGTGGCGGCGCGCAGCTCCTCGCGGCAGGCGGCGGCCTGACGGGCCGGATCCGGTGGCGCCCAGGTGCCGGCCAGCCGCGCGGCCACCAGCCGGGCCTGCGCCTCGACCAGGGGGAACGCCGCGCCGGTGGACTGCATCAGCCCGACGAACGCCAGCCCGGGGGCGTCCAGGTGGAACACGTGCCGGTACAGCGGCAGCCGGTCCGCGCCGTCGCCGAGCAGCGCCGGGTCGAGGAACGGCATCTCGACGCGGTAGCCGGTGCACCAGACGACCAGGTCGACCTCGTCGTGGCGGCCGTCGGTGAACTCGACCCGGTCGCCGTCGAAGCGGGCGATGCCGGGCCGCGCCTGGATGTCGCCGTGGGTGAGCCGGGACAGCAGCGCGTCGGACAGCGTCGGGTGGTCCTGGAGGAAGCCGTGCGCCGGTGCGGGTAGCCCGTACCGGGTGGGCGGCCCGACCGCTGTGGTGATCATGGTCTGGCTGATCCGCTGGCGCAGCCGCCACGGCAGCCGGCGGGCCAGCGCGCCGTTGAGCGTGTCCGACGGGCGGCCCAGCAGGTACTTGGGCACCACCCACACGCCGCGGCGCAACGACAGCAGCGTGCGCGTGGCGGCGTACGAGGCGTCGACGGCGATGTCCATGGCGGAGTTGCCGCCGCCGACGACGAGGACCCGGCGCCCGGCGAGCTGCTCCGGGCCGCGGTAGTCGTGGCTGTGCATCTGCTCGGCGGTGCACTCGCCCGGGTACGGCTCGGGCCGCTTCGGCACCCGGTTGTGCCCGTTGGCGACCACCACCGCCTCGACGTCGACATCGACCGGGCCGTCCGGGCCGGTGGCCCGCACCCGCCAGCCGTCGCCGGTGCGGGTGACCCGCTCGACGGTGTGGCGCAGCCGTACCGCCTCGCGCAGCCCGAACCGGTCGGCGTAGTCGCCGAGGTAGCCCGCGACGCGCGTGTGGTCGGGGTAGTCCGGCCAGTCGGTCGGCATCGGGTGGTCGGCGAACTCGGTACGCCCCTTGCTGGTGTTCAGGTGCAGCGTCCGGTACGCGGGCGAGCCGGGTGCGCCGTACACCCAGAGGCCACCGAGCGTGTCCGCCGTCTCGAACGCGACGGCCGGGACGCCGGCGTCGGCCAGCGCCTTGAGTGTGGCCAGTCCGGCGGCTCCGGCGCCGACGACAGCGACCCTCGGTGTGGCCATACCCGCCCCCTTAATCCAACGACTGATGGATAATCCCCGGAGCGCGGGCCGGCGTCAAGGGCGGGCGTCTCCCGGATCGGCCCGGTACAGCGCGTCGAGGAAGCGGTGTACGAACGCCCGGAACTCGCGCCGCTCCCGGGCACCGGAGCCGGCCCCGGCGGCGAGCGCCACCACGTGCCCGTGCACCGCCCAGACCAGGGAACGCACCGTCACGTGCGGCGTCGGCTCGGTCAGCGCGCCGGCACCGGCCGCGGCCACCAGCAACTCCTCGACCAGCCCGTACAACGGCGCGGCGTAGCGGCGGTCCAGTTCGCCGTGCCGCTGCGGCTCCAGCCAGCGGCGCAGCCACAGCGCGGTCGTCTCCGGCCGGTCCTCCAGGAAGTCGACGAACACGTCCACCAGGTCGTGCAGCGCCCGCAGCGCGTCGCGCGGCCCGGCCGACAGGGCCGTCCGGGCGCGTTCCCCGGCCGCCTCGATGACCTCCCGTTCGGCGCTGAACACGCGGGCGAAGCAGGCGTCGTAGAGCTGCGCCTTGGTGCCGGTGTGGTGCACGACGGTGGCCGCGTCCACTCCGGCGGCGGCGGCGACGTCGCGGACGCTGACCGCGTCGAAGCCCCGCTCGGCGAACAGCGCGGTGGCGGCGGCGAGCACCAGGTCACGGGTCGGCCGCTGGTCGTCGCGGCGGGGCCGGCCCGGCCGGCGGCGAGGCATGGTCATCCGGCCATTGTTCCCCCTACAATCCAGCAACCGTTGGATTGGGGGCGGCGCGCCCCGAGGACAGGAGACCGCCATGACCGGGCTGGATCAGCGCTCCGACGCGGTCACCCTGCCGCGCGGCCCGCTCGTCGGGTTCGCCACCGGCTCACTCGGCATGGGTGTCTGGGTGACAGTGCCCGGCCTGCTGCTGCTCTACTTCCTGACCGACGTGCTGGCGGTCGCGCCGTGGCTCGCCGGGCTCACGCTGCTGCTGCCGAAGATCGCCGACGTGCTGCTGCACCCGTGGATCGGGCACCGCTGCGACGTGGAGCAGGCCCGCCGCGGGCACCGCCGCCGGCTGCTGCTGGCCGGGTGCGCGCTGCCGCTGGCGTTCGCCGCCCTGTTCGCCGTCCCCGGCGGGCTCACCGGCGCCGCCGCGGCCGGCTGGGTGGCGGTGTTCTTCGTCGCCGGCAACCTGCTGTTCGCCGCGTACCAGGTGCCCTACCTGGCGACGCCGGCGGACCTGCGGATCGGCTACCACGAGCGGACCCGGCTGATGGCGTTCCGGATGGTGGTGCTGACGCTCGGCATCCTCGTCTCCGGGCTGCTCGCGCCGCTGCTGGCCGGCGGCGACGACGCCACCCGCGACGGTTACCTGCTGATGGGCGTGGTGCTGGCGGCCGGGATGTTCGCCGCGATGCTGGTCGGTGTCGCCGGGATCGGCCGGTTGCGCCGTACCGCCGCCGACACGGCGCCGCCGCACGGCCCGGGCGGGTGGCGGGCGCTGGCGGCGAGCCTGCGGGACCGGCAGTTCCGCTGGCTGGTCGGCGCGTACCTGGCCATGTCCACCACCACCCACCTGGTGCTCGCCGGTGTGCCCTACTACGCCGAGTACGAACTGGGCCGCCCCGGCCTCACCACGGTGCTGGTGGCCGCGTTCGTCGCACCGGCGCTGCTCGTCACCCCGGGCTGGCTCGCGGTGGCGCGGCGGATCGGCAAGCAACGTGCCCTGCTCGCCGCGCAGGCCGCGTTCGCCGCCGGGTCGCTGGTGCTGGCCGTCGGCCGCCCCGCCGGGCTGCCGGTGCTGGTGGCCGCCGTGGCGGTGCTCGGGGTGGCGTTCGCCGGCATGCAACTGCTGCCGTTCTCGATGCTGCCCGACGTGATCCGCGCGGCCGGCGGCACCGAGCGGGCCGGCACGTACACCGGGGTGTGGACCGCCACCGAGGCCACCGGCGCGGCGCTGGGCCCCTACGCGTACGCGCTGTGCCTCGCCGCCGGCGGGTTCGTGGCCTCGACCGCCGGGCAGAGCGTGACCCAGTCCCCGGCCGCGCTGGACGCGCTGCGCTACGGCTTCGGGCTGCTGCCCGCCGCCGTGATGGTGGTCGCGGTGCTGCTGCAGCGCCGCTACACCCTCGACGGCACGGCCCGCGTGGACGCCGCCGGATAGACTTCGCCCCCGATGGACGCCGAGCTCGCCACCGACACCCGACCCTGCGCCCACTGCGGACGCGACGTGCCGCAACGCGCCGGCGCGGGCCGCCCGTTCCGCTACTGCCGGGACAACGACGGCGCCTGCCAGCGGGCCGCCCGCAACTCGCGGATGCGCCACCGCAACTCCCCCGGCCTGCCCGGGCAGGTGGCGCGCACCTGGGAGGCGGTGGACCGGCTCGACCAGATCGTGGAGACGCTCACCGAGGCGCTGCACGCCGAGCTGTCACCGGCCGGTGTGGAACGCCAGCTCGCCGAGTTGCGCGCGGAGACGTCGGCGCAGGTCGCGGCCGCGCACGCCGAACGCGACGAGGCCCGCCGCGAGGCCGAGGACGCCAGCGCCGCGGCGGCCCGGGACCGGCAGCAGGCCCGCGCCGCGTACGCCGACCGCGACGCCGCCGCCGACCGCGCCGAGCGGGCGGAGGCCGCCGCGTCCGCCGCCGCCGACCGGGCCGCCGCCGCCGAGGAGGCCCGCGACGCCGCCCGCGCCGAGGCGGGCGCCGCGCAGGCGCTGCGGGTGCAGGCCGAACGCGACCGCGACACCGCCCGGCAGGAACTGCGCACGGTACGCACCGAACGCGACGCCGAACGCCGCCGCGCGACCGAGCTGGCCGCCGAACGGGACGCCGCCCGCGCCGACGCCGAGCGGGCCACCCGCTCCGCCACCGAGGCCCTGGACCGGGCCGAACAGTCCCGCGCCGACGCGCAGGCCGCCCAGGCACGAGCCGGCGAGGCGGAACGCGCGGCCCGGGCCGCCATCGAGCGGGCCGACGCGCAGGCAGCCACCGCGCGGCAGGCAGTCGTCGAGCGGGACCGCGCCGAGGCGGCACGCGCCGACGCCGAGGCGGCGCTGGAGCGGGTCCGGGCCGAATCGAGCGCGGCGGTCGAGCACGCTCTGGCCGAGGCGGCAAGGGCGACTGAGCAGGCGCGCGCCGCCGCCGGCGAGCGGGACGCGCTGGCCGCGGAGCTGGCCGAGGCGCGGCGGGCGGTGAGCGCCGCCGAGGCCCGGGCGGCCGAGCTGGCCGCCCGGACAGCGGTGATCGAGGCCGACCGGGACGCCGCGCAGCGGCGCGCCGGGCAGCTCGCCGACCAGGTCAGTGATCTCGCGACGGCGCTGGCGCGGCTCGGTACGCGTACCGTCTGAGCGGCCACGGGCTGGGAACGGGGCAGCGCCGCACCCGGCTCTCCGGCGAGGATCGAAGGCATGGGAAAGACGTACGAGCGCATCGACGGCCGGCTGCGGGACTTCGTCGAGGCGCAGCCGATGTTCTTCGTCGCCACCGCCCCGCTCTCCGGTGACGGCACCGTCAACCTGTCCCCGAAAGGCCTGCGCGGCTGCTTCGCGGTGCTCGACGAACACACCGTGGCATACCTCGACTTCGCGGGCAGCAACGCCGAGACCATCGCCCACCTGCGGGAGAACGGCCGGATCACGCTGATGTGGTGCGCGTTCACCGGCCCGCCCAACATCGTGCGGGTGCACGGGCGCGGCGAACCGGTGTTCCGCGACGACCCGCGCTGGCCCGGCCTGCTGAAGCACTTCCCCGACATCGACCCGGGTCCGCACGGCCTGCGCGCGATCATCGTGGTGCACGCCGAGCTGATCCGCGACACCTGCGGCTACGCGGTGCCGTTCATGACCTACGACGCCGACCGGGACCTGCACGAACGCCGGTTCGCCCGGGAGGACGACGCGTCGCTGAGCGCGTACTTCGCCGGCAAGGACCACGTCGCGACCAGCATCGACGGGCTGCCCGGCCTGCCGTTGCCGCTGCCGCCCACCCCGGCGGTGTGAGCGCGGTCAGTGGATGCCGGCCATCAGGCGCCGGATCTGGCGGGTGAACATCACCGCGGCCAGGCCCAGCACCACCGAGGCCAGCCCGAAGGTCAGGAAGTACACCGGCTGGGACCACCTGTCGGCCAGCCGGGCCACCTGACCGCCGATGGCGTCACCGACGGCGGTGGCGAGGAACCACAGGCCCAGCATCTGGCTGGCGTACTTGACCGGCGCGAGTTTCGTGGTGGCGGACAGGCCGACCGGGCTCAGCGACAGCTCGCCGGCGACCTGGATGGCGTACACCGCGACCAGCCACAGCGGTGAGACCAGGTCGCCGCCGACAGCGGCCCGCGCGGCGGCGGCCATCAGCACGAACGACAGGCCGTTGAGCACCAGGCCGACGGCGAACTTCGTGGGCGTGGACACCCGGTGCCCGAGCTTGAGCCACAGCGCGGCGGCCAGCGGCGCGCCGATGATGATGAGGATCGGGTTCACCGACTGCAACCAGGACGCCGGGAACGTGAACCCGCCCACCGACCGGTCGGTCTGGTCGGCGGCGAAGATGTTCAGCACCGACCCGGCCTGGTCGTAGATGAGCCAGAACGAGGCGGCGAACACGAACAGCCACACGTACGCCTTCATCCGGCTGCGTTCGGTGCCGCTGATCTCCCGGTCGGTGAGGATCCGCGCGAAGTAGCCGACAGTGACCAGCACCGTCACCACTGTGAGCAGGTTGACCACCGTGGTGACGGTGAACCAGCCGGCCACCAGCAGCACGAGCAGCGCGGCGAGCACCACGACGCTCGCCGCGCCGATGCGGGTCAGCGCGCGCCGCCGGTCCGCGCCGAGCAGCGGGTCCGCCGGGCGGGCGCCCGCGTCGCCGAGGTTGCGCCGGCCCAGCACGTACTGCAGGACGCCGAAGGTCATGCCGACCGCGGCGGCACCGAACCCCAGATGCCAGTTGATCTTCTCGCCGAGGAAGCCGGTGATCAGCGGGGCGATGAACGCGCCCAGGTTGATGCCCATGTAGAAGATGGAGAACCCGGCGTCGCGGCGCGGCGAGTCCCGCTCGTACAGGTCGCCGACCATGGTGGAGATGTTCGGCTTGAGCAGGCCGGTGCCGAGCACGATCAGGGCCATGCCGGCGAACACGCTCCACCCGGTGGGGATCGCCATCACGTAGTGACCGGCGGCGATCACCACGCCGCCCCACAGCACGCTGCGCCGCGCGCCGATCAGCCGGTCCGCGACCCAGCCGCCCGGCAGCGCCATCAGGTAGACCATGGCGTTGTAGGTGCCGTACACGGCGTTGGCGCTGGACTCGCCGAGGTCCAGGCCGCCGTCGGCGACCGCGGCGGTCAGGTAGAGCACCAGGATCGCCCGCATGCCGTAGAAGCTGAACCGCTCCCACATCTCGGTGAGGAAGAGCGTGGACAGCGCGCGGGGATGACCGAAGAAGGTCTTCCCGGCGGGTGGTCGGGCTCCGACCGGCGCGTCACTGCTCATCGTCACCTCCGGCGCGCAAACAGGTGGGTAACATCCCCGTTGGCAGGCGAAACACTCCACCGATTCGGCCCGGCCGGGGACGACCCCGCCGGGCAGCTGTCATGGCCGGTTACCCTTGACTCTCCCGACCCGCGTACGGCCCTGTCGCCGTGGGCCGGGGAATGGGCGAGCGGTGACCGGTCGTTACACGTGAAGACCAGCACCACGAACGAGGGGAAGTCGATCATGGGCGAGCGCATGCTGCGCGGTAGCCGACTGGGCGCGGTCAGCTACGAATCCGACCGCAACACGGAGCTCGCGCCGCGCCAGACCCGCGAGTACCTCTGCGCCAAGGGCCACCAGTTCGAGGTGCCGTTCGCCGTCGACGCCGAGGTCCCGACGACCTGGGAGTGCAAGTTCGACGGCAGCGTCGCCCGCCTGGTCGACGGCACCGAGCCGGAGCAGAAGAAGGCCAAGCCGCCGCGTACCCACTGGGACATGCTGCTGGAGCGGCGCTCGATCGCCGAGCTGGAGGACATCCTCGCCGAGCGGCTCCAGGAGGTCCGGACCCGCCGCGGTCGTGCCTGACCGTCCGTAACGCGCCGAAACGCCCCCGGGATCACCCGGGGGCGTTTCGCTGTCTACACCGCGCCTCAGCGGTCGACGATCTCGCCCTCGATGGCCTTGCCCGGGTCGGTGACCGGCTGCGGCGCAGGCGCGGGGGCCGGCTCCGGGGCCGGCTGCGACGCGCCCCGGTACACGCGGACCCGGCGCGGCCCGAACAGGTCACCGGCGACCATCGACGACACTCGCCGCTCGGTGGCCCGGCGCACCCCGCCACCGGCCAGCCGGCGCAGCGGCGGCACCAGCAACAGCAGGCCCACCACGCCGCTGACCAGGCCCGGCAGCGCCAGCAGCAGCGCACCCAGCAGACCCACGAGGCCGTCTGTCACCTCGGGGCCCGGCGGACGGCCGGCCTGCGCCGCCGCGCGGAAGCCGCGCCACGCCCGCATGCCCTCGCGGCGCAGCAGCACCAGCCCCAGCAGGGACGCCCCGAACACCAGCAGCACCGCCGCGCCGAACCCGACGGCCCGGCCGACCAGCACGAAAACGGTCAGCTCCAGCAGCGCCAACAGCAGCAGGGCCGGTGGTACGTACTTCAGTCCTCGGCGCATCTCACCTCATCAGCCCGGGGTCATCACGCCCCTCAAGCATGACACGCCCCGGCTCAAGGCCAGCGCGCGAGCGCATCCGGGCGCGACGGCGCGGTCGCCAGACGGTCCCGCACCCCCCACCGGGTGACCCGCCACAGCGCCTCCGCCACGATCAGCGGGCTCATCTTGCTGTCGCCGTGTTCCCGCTCGGCGAACGTGATCGGCACCTCCACGATCCGCACCCCGGCGCGGTGCGCCAGCCGCGACAGCTCCACCTGGAACGCGTACCCCTGGGACCGCACCGAGTCCAGGTCGATCGCGTCCAGCGCGCTGGACCGGTACACCCGGTAGCCGCCGGTGGCGTCGCTGACCGGCATGCCCAGCGCCAGCCGCGCGTACAGGTTGCCCACCCGGGACAGCAGCAGCCGCCGCCACGGCCAGTTCAGCACCCGCGCGCCGCGCGTCCACCGGGAACCGATCACCACGTCGGCGTCGCGGGCGGCGTGCAGCAGCGCCGGCAGGTCCTCCGGGGCGTGCGAGCCGTCGGCGTCCATCTCCACCACCGCGTCGTAGCCGCGGGAACGCGCCCAGGCGAAACCGGCCAGGTAGGCCGCGCCGAGCCCTTCCTTGCCCTCGCGGTGCAGCACGTGCACCCGCGGGTCGTTCCCGGCGATCGTGTCGGCGATCGCGCCGGTGCCGTCGGGGCTGTTGTCGTCGGCGACGAGGACGTCCACCGCCGGCGCCGCCTCGCGTACCCGGGCGACGATGCGCCCGACGTTGTCGGCCTCGTTGTAGGTGGGGATGACCACCAGGACCCGCCCCACCCCGGGATGGCCGACCGTCCGCCTGTCGGCTGCCACGCCCACCGTCGCACCGCCTCTCGTCGGCTCAGCCGGGAGCGGCCTCCCGGCGGCGGCGCAGCACGGCCGCGCCGGCCAGGGCCGCGACCGCCAGCGCCGTCAGCGCCACCTCCGGCCACACCCCGGCCGTGGTCGCCGGGGTACGCCCGTCGCCGAGTTCCATCTGCCGCACCACCACCGCGGCGGTGTTGAACCCGGTCGCACCGTCTACCCGTCCGTCCGGGGAAACGAACCCGGACACCCCGACCGTGGAGGCCATCAACGCGGCCCGGCCGTGCTCCACGGCCCGCAACCGCACCATGGCCAGCTGCTGGCGGGCCTCGGCCACGTCGAACGTGGCGTTGTTGGTCTGCACCACCAGCAGCTGCGCGCCGCCGGTGACGGTGTCCCGGACGATGCCGTCGTAGGCGACCTCGAAGCAGATCACGTCGCCGAGCACAGCCGGGCCGGTGTTCAGCACGCCGGGACGGTCACCGGCCACGAAATCGGACCGGACCCGGTCGACCTGGGAGCTGACCTTGCGGGCGATGGAGCGCAGCGGCACGTACTCGGCGAACGGCACCGGATGCCGTTTCGTGTACACCTGGTCCAGATCCGGGCCGGTGCCCGGGCGCCACAGCAGCCCCGCGTTGCGCACCTCACCCTGCCCGGGCCCGACCAGCACCGCGCCGACCAGGATCGGCGCGCCGATCGCGTCGGCGGCCTGGGAGATCCGCTCCCCCGCGCCCGGGTTGCGCAGCGGGTCGATGTCGCTGGAGTTCTCCGGCCACACCACCACGTCGGGGCGTTCCTGCCCGCCTTCGGTGACCCGCCGCGCCAGCTCCAGCGTCGCGTCGACGTGGTTGTTCAGCACCGCCTGCCGCTGCGCGTTGAAGTCCAGCCCGAGGCGGGGCACGTTGCCCTGCACGATGGCCACGGTGACGGTGTCGCCCGCGCCGCGTACCCCGGTCGGCACGGCCGAGCCGGCGGCCAGCAGCGCCACCAGCGCGGCGGTCAGCCCGGCGACCGGCCGCCACTGCCCGGGCGTACGCCGCCAGTCCCGCCACGCGGCGGCGACCAGCAGCCCGCCGGCGACCGCGACGGCGAACGTGACCAGCGGGGCGCCGCCGAGCGCGGCGAGCTTCAGCAGCGGCGAGGTGTCCTGGCTGAACGCGAGCCGCCCCCACGGGAACCCGCCGAACGGGGCGCGGTCGCGCAGCGCCTCCTGCCCCACCCACAGCACGCCGGTGAGCAGCGGCCACGCCGCCCGGTGCCGGTCCGCCAGCGGCGACACCCAGGCGGTGGCGGCGCCCAGCAGCGCCAGGAACGCGGCCTGCAGCAGCGACAGCAGCGCCCACGGCAGGTAGCCGGTGTGCAGGTTCGTCCACTCCAGCAGCGGCGCGAACAGCGCCAGCCCGGTCAGGAAGCCCAGCCCGGCGCCGGCGCGCAGCCGCCGCCGGTGCACGGCGGCGGCCAGCAGCGCCACCCCGACCGGTGCGAGCGGCCACATCCCGTACGGCGGGAACGCCAGCAGCAGCGCCACCCCGGCCAGCACGGCGGCCGGCACGGCGAGCGTCAGCGGCAGGGGACGCGCGCCGCCGTCACCGGGTGCCCCGTCGGTGGCACGCGGCTGTTCCCGGTCCAGCGTCGTCACCGGCTTCTCCCCACGATCACGGGCCGAAGGCTACCCGCCCGTACCGGCCGTCGGCCGAACCGGTGTGGGGCGTGCCACCGACGCGGCGCCGGCAGGCGACAATCGGGCGCATGCGGTTCGGTGTGCTCGGCGCGACCCAGGCGTACGCGGCCGACGGCAGCGTGCTGCCCGTCACCGGTGGGCGGCTGCGCGCGCTGCTGGTGCTGCTGCTGCTCGACGCCGGCCGGACCGTGCCGCCGCGGCGTCTCATCGACGGCGTCTACGGCGACCGGCCGCCCGAGCAGGCCGCGAACGCGCTGCAGTCGCAGGTGTCGCGGCTGCGCCGGCTGCTGCCCGACGCGCCCGTCGAGTTCGGCCCGGCCGGCTACCGGCTGGCGATCGATCCGCAGCGGGTCGACGTGCACCGGTTCTCCGGGCTGGCCGCGGCCGGGCGGGCGGCGCTGGCCGCCGGTGACCCGGCCGGGGCGGCGGCGCTGCTGCGCGACGCGCTCGCGCTGTGGCGCGGCGAACCCCTGGCCGACGTGACGGACGCGCCGTTCGCCGACGCCGAGGCGGCCCGGCTGCGTCAGGCGCGCCTGGCCGCGGTCGAGGACCGCGTCGAGGCGGAACTGGCCCTCGCGCCGGCCGGCGCGCCGCTGATCGCCGAGCTGCGGGACCTGGTGGCGGCGCATCCGCTGCGGGAGCGGCTGCACGGGCTGCTGATGCGGGCGCTGCACGGCGCCGGCCGCCGCGCCGAGGCGCTCGCCGTCTACGCCGACGCCCGCCGGATCCTGGCCGAGGAGCTGGGCACCGACCCGTCGGCGGAGCTGGCCGCCCTGCACACGGCGCTGCTGCGCGACGACGCCGCGCCGCCCGCCCGGCTGCCCAGCCCGCTCACCAGCTTCGTCGGCCGGGAACCGGAGCTGCGGCGCGTGCACGAGCTGCTCGGTACGGCACGGCTGGTCACCCTGCACGGCCCGGGCGGCGCCGGCAAGACCCGGCTGGCCACCACCGTCGCGTCCGGCCACGACGGGCCGGTGTGCCTGGTGGAGCTGGCCGCCGTGGCGCCCGGCGCACCGGTCGCGCCCGCCGTGCTGGCCGCGCTGGACCTGCGCGACGCGGGCCTGCGCACCCCCGGCGGCCCGGCCGACCTCACCGACCGGCTGGTCGCCGCGCTGGCCGACCGGCGGCTGCTGCTGGTGCTGGACAACTGCGAGCACGTCATCGACGACGCGGCCCGGCTGACCGGCCGGCTGCTCGCCGCCGCGCCCGGGCTGCGGGTGCTCGCCACCAGCCGGGAACCGCTGGGCCTCACCGGCGAGGCCCTGTGCCCGGTCGGTGGGCTGCCCGCCCCGGACGGGCCGGCCGCACCGCGGGCAGCCGCCGCGTACCCGGCGGTGCGGCTGTTCACCGACCGGGCCGCCGACGTGTCGCCCGGGTTCACCCTCGACGCCGGCACCACCCCGGCGGTGCTGCGGATCTGCCGTACCCTCGACGGGCTGCCGCTGGCCCTGGAGCTAGCCGCGGCGCGGCTGCGCGCCCTGCCGGTGACGCAGGTCGCGGCGCGCCTGGACGACCGGTTCCGGCTGTTGCGCCGCGGCGACCGCACCGCTGCGCCCCGGCACCGCACGCTGGAGGCGGTCGTGGGGTGGAGCTGGGACCTGCTCGACGCCCCGGAGCGGCGGCTGGCCGCCCGGATGAGCGTGTTCGCCGGCGCGGCCGACCTGGCCGCGGTGCAGGCGGTGTGCGCGCCGGACGCCGGTGACGTACTCGACGTGCTGACCGGCCTGGTGGACAAGTCGCTGGTGGAGGCCACCGGCGGGCGCTACCGGATGCTGGAGACGATCCGCGAGTTCGCGGCGGCCCGGCTGGCCGAGGGCGGCGAGACCGGGCGGGTGCGGGCCGCGCACGCCGCGTACTTCCTGGATCTGGCGCTGGCCGGCGACGCGGGCCTGCGCGGCGGCGGCCAGGACCGGTGGCTGCGCCGCCTCGACGCCGCCCGCGACGACCTGCACGCGGCGCTGCGGCACACCGACACCGCCACCGGGTTGCGGCTGGTCGCGGCGCTGGCGTTCTACTGGTGGCTGCGGGGCCTGCGCGGGGAGGGCGCGGCGCTGGCCCGGCGGCTGGTCGACCGGCTCGACGGCCCGCCCGACGGCCTCGCCGAGGAGTACGCGCTGGGCCTGCTGGTCGCCACGCTCGCCGGTGGCGGCGAGCGCAGCGAGGTCGACACCGCGTCGCGGATCCTGTGGACCATGGCCCGGCCGCCCCGGCATCCGTTCCTGCTGTACCTGTCCGGCATGGCCAGCGGTCCCCCGTCGCCGCAGGACGCGGCGGCGCTGCACGAGCAGGCCGTCCGGGACCGGCTGCTCGGCACCGATCCGTGGAGCAGGGCGCTGGGCCGGCTGGGCACCGCGATGGTCGGTCTGCTGCACGGCCGGCACGAGCAGGCCCGCACCGAGCTGGACGCCGCGCTGGCCGGTTTCCGGGCCCTCGACGACCGCTGGGGGATGATCGTGACGCTGTCCACCCGCGCCGAGGCCGCCTACCGCACCGGTGACGTCGCATCGGCGGCCGCGCCGATGGCGGAGGCCCTGGAGCTGGCCGAGCAGCTCGGCTCCACCCTGGACCTGGCGGAACTGCTGCGGACCCGCGCCGACGGGCGGCTGGTCGCCGGTGACCTGACCGGCGCGGCGGAGGACTACCGGCGGGTGCGGCGCATCGCCGGGCCGGCCGGCGCGCCGGAACTGGTGGCCGCCGCGGATCTGGGCCTCGGCGAGATCGCCCGCCGCGACGGCGACCCGCAGCGCGCGCGGACGTTGTGCGAACGGGCCGTCGCGCAGTGCCCGTCGGGCTGGTTCGGCGCCGATGTGGTGCGGCTCGCGGCGCTGGTGACGCTCGGGCAGCTCGCCGACACCACCGGCGACCCGGCTGCGGCCCGCGCCTACTACCGGCAGGTCCTCACCGCCGGCGTCGGCGTGTGGGACGTGCCGGTGGTGGCCGCGGCGGCCGACGGGCTGGCCGGGCCGCTGCTGCGCGCCGGCGACCCCGAGTCGGCGGCCCGGCTGCTGGGCGCGGCGGCGGCGCTGCTCGCAGGCACCGGCGCCGCCGACGCCCCGGCCGGCACGCCGACCGCCGTCACGCTGCGGGAACACCTGGGCGAGGCGGCGTTCGCCACCGCGTACGCCGGGGGCGCGGGCCTGCCCCGGCAGCGGGCGCTGGCGCTGGTCGACGGGCGCTGACCGGCGCGGCGCCGCCCGGTGCGCGCGCGGTACGCGCCCGGTCAGCGGCGCCGGTGACGCTGACACCATGACCGACGACGCGACGGCCGTGCTGGCCGACGGGATACGAAAAACGTACGGACGCACCACCGCCCTGGACGGCTTCGACCTGGCCGTGCCGGCCGGCACCGTCTACGGGGTGCTGGGCCCCAACGGGGCGGGCAAGACCACAGCGGTGCGGATCCTCACCACGCTGCTGCGTTTCGACGCCGGCCGGGCCCGGGTGGCCGGGCACGACGTCGCCGCCGCCCCGGACCGGGTTCGTGAGGCGATCAGCCTGACCGGCCAGTACGCGGCGGTCGACGAGGTGCTCAGCGGCCGGCAGAACCTGGTGCTGTTCGGGCGGCTGCGCCGGCTGTCCGCGCGCCGGGCCCGCCTCCGCGCCGAGGAACTGCTGGACCGGTTCGGGCTGACCGAGGCCGCCGACCGGTCGGCGGGCGGCTACTCCGGTGGGATGCGCCGCCGACTGGACCTCGCGGCCAGCCTGGTGGTGCCGCCGCGGGTGCTGTTCCTCGACGAGCCGACCACCGGCCTGGACCCGCGCAGCCGCAACGGCCTGTGGACGGCGGTGCGGGAACTCGTCGCCGACGGCACCACCGTGCTGCTCACCACCCAGTATCTGCAGGAGGCCGACCACCTCGCCGACCGGGTGTGCGTCATCGACGCCGGCCGGGTCGTGGCCGAGGGCACCCCGGAGCGGTTGAAGGCCCGCATCGGCGCCGACCGGCTGGAACTGGTGGTCCGCGACGCGGCGGACCTGCCCACGGCCACGGCGGTGGTGCAACGCGCCACCGGCGCGACCGCGACGGTGGACGCCGAACTGCGGCGCGTCGACGCGCCGGTGGCGGACCGGATCGCCGTGCTCACCGCCGTGCTGCGGGCCCTCGACGACGCCGGGATCGCGGTGGAGGACGTGCTGGTGCGCCGGCCGACGCTGGACGAGGCGTTCCTGCGGCTCACCGGCGCCCACGCCGACGCGCAGCGGGTGGGGGTGGCGTCGTGAGGGCGCTGACCGACGGGTGGCTGATGGCCGGGCGGAACATGCGGCACGTCGTGCGCGCCCCGGAGGAGATCATCCTCTACTTCACCCTGCCGATCATGTTCGTGCTGGTGTTCGGCTACGTGTTCGGCAGCGGCATGACCGTGCCGGGCCAGGGCAGCTACCGGGAGTTCCTGCTGCCCGGGGTGTTCGTCATGACGATGCTCTACGGCCTCGGCGCGACCGCGTCGGCGGTGGCGGTGGACGCCGGCCGGGGCGTGGTGGACCGGTTCCGGTCGCTGCCGATGGCCCGTTCGGCGCTGCTGTCCGGCCGCGCCGGCGCCGACCTCGTACGGGCCTGCCTGGAGATGACCACGCTGGTGGTGTGCGGGCTGCTGGTGGGCTGGCAGTGGCGCGAGGGCGTCGGCCCGGCCCTGGCGGCGGTGGCGCTGATCCTGCTGCTGCGCGTCGCGATGACCTGGCTGGGCATCCTGTTCGGGCTGCTCGTGCCGAACCCGGACACGGTCGCGGTGGTGGTGTTCCCGCTGGCGTTCCCACTGACCGCCCTGTCCAACGTGTTCGTGGCGCCGGAGCTGATGCCGGACTGGCTGGGCGCGGTCGCCGCCTGGAATCCGCTGTCGGCGACGGTGGCGGCGGCCCGGGACCTGTTCGGCAACCCGGGCCTGGGCGGTGACTCGTGGCCCGCCCGGCACGCACTGGAACTGGCGATCGCCTGGCCGCTGGCGCTGATCGCGCTCGCCGCCCCGGCGGCGGTGCGCCGCTACCGGCGGCTCGGCCGCTGACCGGGGTATCCGGGGGGATGAAATCGGGGCGCGGCCGAAGCCGCGCCCCGATGCTCCCAGGCCCTTCCCGGCCGGTGGGGCGAAGACGATCGGCGCCGACCTTCGGACCGACCCGACGTGGACTGGCTGCCCCCGCCTGGCCGTTGTCTACTGGCCGTGCCTCTCACCCTGCCCGTACACCGGTAACCGCGGCCGGTTCGCGCCGCCCCGCCGACCCCCGCCCGCTGGACCTGGCCGCCGCAACCTTCCGGTCGCTCGGCCAGCGGACGAAGGGACGAAGCGAACAACAGCCGCTTCCCGTGGTAGGACTCAAAGACGGTACGGCGTAGACCCCCGCCGCTGTCAACCCACCCGGGCCTGTCGTGTGTTGCGACACGGCGTGTCGCGTCGGCGCGTCTCGATTTCCGCGCCCTGTTCGCGGCGTGCGTCAGGCGCCGAGGTGGTGCCGCAGCATCGCCGCCGCCGCACCCGGATGGTCGGCGGCGAGCAGCCCCGCGGCGGCCAGCACGTAGTCCACGTCGACGACCGGCCGGGCCGCCCGCGGCAACGCCCACCCGCCGGCGTGGTCGGTGAGCACCGCGTCGAGCACCGCCGCCGCGTCGCCCGGGTCGGCGTGCCGCAGCACCCCGCCGGAACCGACGAGCAGCTTCACCTCCCGCAGGTCCCGCCCGGCCCGCTCCCCCGTCGCCGCACCCCGGGCGTGCCGCCGCAACGCCACCGTCGCGGCCAGCGCCGCGATGCGCCGGTCCGCGGCCCGGTCGGCGTCACCGGCGGGCAGGAAGCCCGGGTCGGCGGCCCGCACCGCCGCCGCGGCCGTCAGCTGCGCCTCCCCGGCCGGGTCGAGCAGCCGCTCCTCGGCCGCGGCGCGCACCACACCGGGCGCGCTCCACCGCATGCCCAGGTCCCCTTCGACGGTGCGGGCCCGCCACAGCGTCCCCGCGACCTCCTGACTGGGGCCGCTGTCCCGCTCGTCGGGCGTGAGCACCGAGTACACGTCGGTGGTGGCCCCACCGACGTCCACCACTGCCAGGTCACCGCCGAGCGTGCCGGCGAGGACCTCCACGCCGGTGAGCACCGCGTCCGGGGTGGCGGCGCGGACCAGCCGCGCGAACCGGGTACCCCGGGACAGCTTCTTGCCGCCGATGACGTGCCGCAGGAACACCTCGCGGATCGCCGCCCGCGCCGACGCCGGCTCCAGCACCCCGATGCGGGGCAGCACGTTGTCCGCCACCGTCACCGGCACCCCCGCACCAGCCAGCAGCGCGTGCAGCTCGTCGCGCACGTCGGCGTTGCCGGCGAGGACCACCGGCACCCGGAACCGGGCCTTCGCCAGCCGCGTCGCGTTGTGCGTCACCGTGTCGGCGTCCCCGCCGTCGGTGCCACCCACGAGCAGCACCACGTCCGGGCGGGCCGCCCGCAACGCCGCCACGTCCGCCCCGGCGAGCCGCCCGGCAGCCACGTGCACCACGTTCGCGCCCGCCGACAGACCGACCCGCCGGCCCGCCTGAGCGGTCACGAGCGGCTCGTAACCCACCACCGCGAGGCGCAGCCCACCCCCGGCCGACGAACACACGTACCAGGGCACCTCAGCGACCCCGGCCGACGCGGTGGCCGCGCCGACCGCGGCGTCCAGGCCGTGCAGCACATCCGTGCCCACGGTGGTGGGCGCCGAAGCCGCCGCGACCAGCCGGCCGCCGTCGAGGTCCACCACCGCGGCCTTGGTGTACGTCGACCCGACGTCCGCGCAGACGACGACGCTCACGGCCGTTGTGGCACGACCACCGTGCCGGTCGCGGTGACCGCCACGATCGGCTCGTCGAGCACCTCGGCGGCCGACTCGCCCTTGTCCGGGCGGCCCCGGCACACCACCGTCGCGGCGAAGTCGACGGTGCGGCTGCGGGTGCCCACCCGGGTCACCGTCGCCGTCACCTCCAGCACGTCACCGGCCTTCATCGGCGCCCGGAACTGCACGTCGGAGTACGAGGCGAACAACCCCTCGTCGCCGTCGGTGCGGATGCACACCTCGGTCGCCACGTCACCGAACAACCCCAGCGCGTACGCCCCGTCGACCAGGTTGCCCGCGTAGTGGGCGTGGGAGTACGGCACGTACCGGCGGTGGGTGACTGTCAGACCGACACGCGGATCGCTCATCAGGTGTTCGCCTTCCTGGAGGTGATCAAAGCGTGGACGAGGTAACTGGCGACCTCACCCGGGGTGGTGCCACGGCCGAAGATCCGATCCACGCCCAGCTCGCCGGTCATCGTCTCGTCGAACCGCGGCCCGCCGACGATCAGCAGCGGCCGGCGCCCGGCCGGCATCGCCTCCCGGAACGCCGCCGACATCTCCCGCGTGTTGTGCAGGTGCGCGTCGCGCTGCGTCACGACCTGCGACACCAGCACCGCGTCGGCGCGCTCCCGCCGGGCCGCCTCGACCAGCTCCGGCACGCTCACCTGCGCGCCCAGGTTCGTGACCTTCAGCTCCCGGTAGTACTCCAGGCCCTTCTCGCCGGCGATGCCCTTGACGTTGAGGATCGCGTCGATGCCGACGGTGTGCGCGTCGGTGCCGATGCAGGCGCCCACCACCGACAGCTTGCGGCGCAACTGCCGCTTCACCACCGCGTTGACCTCCTTGGCCGACAGCAGCGGATAGTCACGCTCCACCACCTGCACCTTCGCCAGGTCCACCAGGTGGTTCACCCGCCCGTACACCACGAAGAACGTGAACCCGTCACCGATCGGTTTGGCGTGCACCAGCATCGCCGGGTCCATGCCCATCTTGTTTGCCAGCTGCACCGCCGCGCCCTCGGCCCGCTTGTCGTGCGGCACCGGCAACGTGAACGACACCTGCACCATGCCGTCACCGGTGGTGTCCCCGTACGGCCGCACAATCGTCTTCTCGCTCACGGGGTCTGCTCCAGGATCTCGGTGGCCGGGTTGTAGTAGTCCGCCTCGTGCCGCGCCACCCCGGACAGGCCCTTCCCGCGGTCCGCCGGCCGCTTCATGATTCCGAACGTGCCCTCGGCGATCGCCGTCAGCAACGACTGGTCCCCGATGCGCTCCAGCAGGTCCACCGCCTCACCGAGCACCCGGTGCGCCCGCGCCTGGATGAACCCGCCCGGCGCCGGCACGAAGTCCTCGTGCAGGCCGCCCGCCGCGCCCAGCACGTACCGCACGTTCTGCAGGGCGATGTCCCGGTCCGACAACCACGGCGTCACCACCGCCTCGGTCATCATCCCCACCAGCAGAATCCCCTGCCCGGTCATCGTGCCCACCAGGTTGAAGAACCCGTCCAGCAGGTTGCCCCGGAACACGTCGCCGGTCATGTGCTTCGTCGGCGGCATCCACTTCAACGGCGCGTCAGGGAACAACTCCCGCGCCAGCAGCGCGTGCGCCAGCTCCAACCGGAACGACTCCGGCACATCCGGGTTGATCTCGAACGCGTGCCCCAGCCCCAGCTGCCAGTCCGCCAGCCCCGCCTCGTGCGCGAAGAACTCGTTCAGCAACTGCGACACCGTCACCGTGTGCGCCTCGTCCACCGCGTCAGCGGTGGTCAGGTAGTTGTCCTCACCGGTGTTGATGATGATCCCCGCCCGCGCGTGCACCTGCCGCGAGAACCGCTGGTCCACGAACGTGCGGATCGGGTTGATGTCGCGGAACAGAATCCCGTACATCGAGTCGTTGAGCATCATGTCCAGACGCTCCAGCCCGGCCAGCGTCGCCATCTCCGGCATGCACAGACCCGACGCGTAGTTCGTCAGCCGTACGTACCGGCCCAGCTCCCGCGACGTCTCGTCCAGCGCCGCCCGCATCAGCCGGAAGTTCTCCTGCGTCGCGTACGTCCCGGCGAACCCCTCCCGGGTCGCCCCCTCCGGCACGTAGTCCAGCAGCGACTGCCCCGTCGACCGGATCACCGCGATCACGTCCGCGCCGGCCCGCGCCGCCGCCTGCGCCTGCGGAATGTCCTCGTAGATGTCACCCGTCGCCACGATCAGGTAGATCCACGGCCGCCGCGCCGGATCCCCGAACCGCTTCACCAGGCGGTCCCGCTCCGCGCGCCGCCGATCGATGCTGCGGATCCCCGCCGCGACCGCCTTGCGCGACGCCCGCCGCGCCGCCGTAGCCGCCTTCCCCGACGGCTGCGCGAACCGCACCGACCCGGCCGCCGCCTTCTGCGCCAGCAACGTCACATCCGTGATGCCCTCACGGGCCAGCGCGTCGAACACCGGCGCCGCCACCCCGTGCCCCAGCCCCACGTCCGCGACCACCGCGTCCACGAGGCGGTTCACCCACGGGATGCCGTCCGGGTCCGCGCCGGTCACCCCGGCCAGCCGCAGCACCGCCCGCTCCACCGACACCGTGGTGTGGCTGCGCGCCAGATCCACCACCGGTTGCCCGGCCCGGCGCGCCAACTCCCGCGCCCGCGCCACCAGCGCCGGATCCAGCCCAAGCTTCCCTGTCACGAAGACCCTTCCTCATAGATCACGTCACCGCGCAACACAGTGGCCCGGCACACCGGCAGCGGCGTCGGATCGTCCGCGCCCCGCAACTCCGGATCCTCGGCCAGCACCACCGGCAGCCCCCGCTCCACGCCCGCCGGGGTGTCCCACACCGCGAACGTCGCCGGCGCCCCCAACGCCAGCACACCCTCGTTGTCCAGGTGCACCGCCCGCCACCCGCCGCGCGTGTGCGCCGCGAACGCCGCCCGCACACTCATCCGCTGCGCCGGGTTGTGATGCGCCGCCGCCGCCCGCACCGACCCCCACGGATCCAGCGGCGTCACCGGCGAATCCGACCCGAACGCCAACGCCACACCGACACCGTGCATCGCACCCATCGGATTCGACTCCAACGACCGCGCCAACCCCAGCCGCGACTCGTACATCCGGCCCGCGCCGCCCCACAACCTGTCGAACGCCGGCTGCATCGACGCCACGATCCCGTACTCCACGAACCCGGCGATCAGCGCCTTGCTCATGATCTCCGCGTGCTCCACCCGGTGCCGGGCCGCCCGCAACCGGTCCACGCCCACCGACCGGGCCGCCAGCGCGAACCCCTGAAGCACCGTCCCGATCGCCGCGTCCCCGATCGCGTGGAACCCGCCCTGCAACCCGTGCGCCGCACAGTCCAGCAGATGATCACGGACCTGCTCCGCCGACACGTAGCCGTGCCCGCACGCCCCCGCCTCGCCGTCCAGGTACGCCGCCGACACGTGCGCCGTCCGCGACCCCAGCGCCCCGTCGGCGAACAGGTCACCACCCGCGCCCACCGCACCCAGCTCCCGGGCCTTCGCCGCACCCAGCAGCTCACCCCAGTACCCGTACACCTCCGGCACACCGGCCCCCGAGATCGCCAGCAGCCCGGTGAAGTCCTCCTCGTCGGAGATGTCCGGACCACCGCACTCGTGCACCGCCGCGATACCCAGCGACGCCGCGTGCTCCAGGGCCCGCCGCTGCGCCGCCACCCGCTGCGCCCGCGTCACCGAGGCGAACGCCGCCGCCCGCACCACATGATGCGCGTCGCGCCGCAGCCACCCCGACGCCTCGTACCCGGCCGCCGACGCCACCTCCGGGCACGCCGCCAGCAACGCTGCCGACACCAGCGCCGAATGGATCGACGCCTGCGACAGATACACCCGCCGCCCACCGGCCGCCCGGTCCAGCGCCGCGGCGTCCGGCAACGTCGCGTCCGCCCAGCCCGACTCGTCCCAGCCGTGCCCCAGCACCACCGCGTCACCCGGCAGGCCCGCCGCGAACGCCGACACCGCCTCCAGCAGCCCACCCGCCGACCGCACCGCCGACAGATCCAGCCCCGACAACGCCAACCCGGTGTCGGTCGCGTGCACGTGCGCGTCCACGAACGCCGGCGTCACCAGCGCACCGCCCAGCTCCACCACCCGGTCCGCCCGCGGCGCCTCCGCGTCCGTGCCCAACCAGGCGATCCGCCCGTCCCGCACCAGCAGCGCCGTCGCGCTCGGGTCGGCCGGGCAGTGCAGCACTCCGCCGCGATACAGCGTCGAGGGGTTCGTCATGGTCTCAGTCTGCCGTCAGACGCGCCTCGAACAGGCCGCACACCCCCGGCTCGGCCCGCAACAGATCCAGCGCCAGCGCCGCGTGTCCCGGCACGTACCCGTTGCCCACCAGCATCGTCACGTCCGCCGCCAGGCCCTCCGCGCCCAGCGCCGCCGCCGCGAAGCTCGTCGCCATCGAGAAGAAGATCACCGTACCGCCGTCCGCCGTGGCCAGCACCGCGCCGTGCTCACACCCCGGCACGTCCACGCACACCACTGTCACGTCCGCCGGCACACCCAGCGCCGTCGTCACCGCCGTCGACAGCCCCACCGGATCCCGCGCGTCGGCCAGCGCCACCACGTCGGCCAGCCCGGCCGCCGTCAGCGCGTCCCGCTCCGCGTCCACCGGAACCACCCCGACGGTACGGGCGGCGCCCGCCCGCCGTGCCGCCGCCAGCGACAACGACCCGCTCTTGCCGGCCCCGCCGATCACCGCCACCGACACCGGACGCGGATCACCCTCCCGCGAGCGCCGCGCCACCTGCTCGGCCACCACCCGCGCCGTAAGCGCCGGCGCCCCGCACACGTCCAGCACCGCCAGGGACAGCTCGGGGTGCAGGTCCGGCGGCAGCACCGCCGCGATCGACCGGGCGAACAGAATCGCGTACCCGTCGCACGGCACCTGCTCGCTGCGCCCGTCCCAGCGGGCCAGCCCGTCGGTGATCGTCAGCGGCGTCAACGTCAGCGACACGAGCGTCGCCACCCGGTCACCGGGCTTCAGCCCCAGCGGCGAGCGGCGGCCCGCCTCCTCGACGGTGCCGATCAGCATCCCGCCGGAACCGGTCACCGGGTTCTGCATCTTCCCCCGGGCCGACACGATCTCCAGCACCTCGGCGCGGACCTTCTCCCCGTCGCCGCCGTGCTTCTCCGCCAGCTGCCGGAAACTCGCCGCGTCCAGGTTGAGCCGCTCGACCCGGATCCGCACCTCGTTCGCCGCGATGCGCGGGTCGGGGTCCAGCCGCCAGGCCGCCTGCGGGAGCACTCCCACCGGTTCCACGACTCGGTGCAGACCCACCGGTGACGTCACGCCGACCCCCTATGTCCAGCCGCCCGAACCCCCGGTCAGGGCTCGCGTCGCGGGAAAACTTCCGGCAGACTAATTTCTTCACCGCAGATTTTCCAGTAGCCTACGCATCCGTTGATCAACCCGCACGCAGACGAGGAGGGGCCGTGACCCAGACCCAACCGGTGGAGACCATCCCGACGCCCCGCCACGCGCCGGCCGCCGTCCCGGCCGCCGGACAGCCCTACGAATACCGCCGCGCACCCCTCGTCGAACCCGACTGGACCCGCTTCCCCGGCTGGCGCCACGTCACCCGCGACCAGTGGGAGAGCGCCCAGTGGCAACGGGTCAACTGCGTCAAGAACATCAAGCAGCTGCGCACCGTCCTCGGCGACACCGTCGACGAGACCTTCTACGCCGACCTGGAAGCCGACCAGAAGGCCCTGGCCACCATGTCCATGCTGGTGCCGCCGCAGATGCTCAACACGATGGTGCCGCATCAGCCGATGAGCACCGAGGCGCTGCTCGCCGACCCGATCCGCCGCTACATGATCCCGGTCGCCTCCGACCGCCGCACCGACTGGCCGTCGCACCCGTACGCCAGCCGCGACAGCCTGCACGAGCACGACATGTGGGTCGCCGAGGGTCTCACCCACCGCTACCCCACCAAGGTCCTCGCCGAACTGCTCTCCACCTGCCCGCAGTACTGCGGCCACTGCACCCGCATGGACCTCGTCGGCAACTCCACCCCCGCCGTCGACAAGCTCAAGCTCACCCTCAAGCCGGTCGACCGCTACGACGCCCACATCACCTACCTCAAGGCCCACCCGGGCGTCCGTGATGTTGTCGTCTCCGGCGGCGACGTCGCCAACGTGCCGTGGCGCAACCTCGAGTCGTACCTGATGCGCCTGCTGGAGATCGAGACGATCCGCGACATCCGGCTCGCCACCAAGGCGCTCATGGGCCTGCCCCAGCACTGGCTCCAGCCCGACGTGGTCGAGGGCCTCGAACGCGTCGCCCGCACCGCCGCCCGCCGCGGCGTCAACCTGGCCATCCACACCCACGTCAACCACGCCCAGTCGCTGACCCCGCTGGTCGCCAAGGCCGCCCAGACCGCGCTCGACGTCGGCGTCCGCGACGTGCGCAACCAGGGCGTGCTCATGCGCGGCGTCAACGCCACCAGCGCCGACCTGCTGGACCTGTGCTTCGCGCTCCAGGGCGAGGCGGGCATCCTGCCGTACTACTTCTACATGTGCGACATGATCCCCAACGCCGAGCACTGGCGCGTCCCGGTCTGGCACGCCCAGCAGCTCCAGCACGACATCATGGGCTACCTGCCCGGCTACGCCACCCCGCGGATCGTCTGCGACGTGCCGTTCGTCGGCAAGCGCTGGGTGCACATGCTCACCGACTACGACCGTGAGCGCGGCATCTCGTACTGGACGAAGAACTACCGCACCTCGATCGAGTCGGCCGACCTGGAGGCGCTGAACAAGCGCTACGCCTACTACGACCCGATCGACACGTTGCCCGAGGCCGGCCAGGCCTGGTGGCTCGCGCACCGCGACGACTGACCCCCGGACACCCGACGGCGGGCCACCTCTGCGATGAGGTGGCCCGCCGTTCGCGTACTCACTTGTTGAAGGCGTCCTTGACGTCGCGGCCCGCCTGCTTGGCGTGCTCCCCGGCCTGCCGGGCGCGCGCCGTGCTCTGCTCGGAGGCGCCCTCGGCCCGCAACCGCTCGTTGTCGGTCACGTCGCCGATCCGCTCCTTGGCCATGCCGCTCATCTCCTGGGCCTTGTTCTTCGCCTTGTCGGTGAAGCTCATGTCGCCCTCCCTCATCCGGCTACGCCTTGCCCTTGTCGCGTCCCCGGTGACTGTCGGGTCAAACGCTGTTGACCGGCGCACATCGCGTAAGACGTCCTAGGACAATAGGTTGAAGGCGTGACGCCCGGCCGACGCCGCCAGGCCGTGGTTGACTGGGCCGGTGAACGAGATCCTGCTGATCCGGCACGGCGAGACCAGCTGGAGCGCCGCGCACCGACACACCTCGTACACCGATCTGGACCTGACCCCCGACGGCGAGCGGCAGGCCCGCGCGCTGGCCCCTCTGCTCGCCGGCCGGCGCTTCGCCCGGGTGCTGTCCAGCCCCCGGCAGCGCGCCACCCGCACCGCGGCCCTGGCCGGGCTCACCGTCGACGCGATCGAGCCCGACCTGGCCGAATGGCACTACGGCGAGTACGAGGGACGCACCAGCGCCGACATCCAGACCGAGCGGCCCGGCTGGTCGATCTGGGCCGACGGCGGCCCCGGCGGTGAGTCACCGGAACAGGTGGGCGCCCGCCTGGACGCCGTCCTGGAGCGGGTCGCGCCGCTGCTGGACGACGGCGACGTCGCGCTCGTCGGGCACGGGCACAGCCTGCGGGTGCTCGGGGCACGCTGGATCGGGTTGCCGCCCTCGGCCGGCGGGCTGCTGCGGCTGGACACCGCCACGCTCAGCGTCCTCGGTCACGAGCACGGCCGGCGGGTGATCAGGCGGTGGAACCTGCCGGCTCCGCCGACGGGCGGGGACGACCCCGGCCGGTCAGCTCGCCACTGATCTTCGGCGGCCGGTTCTCGTACGGCGTGGACAGCACCACGGTGGTGCGCGTGGTGACGTTCGCGGAGGTGCGGATCTCCTGCAGCACCCGTTCCAGGTCGGCCGGACCGGCCACCCGCACCAGCAGGAGGTAGAAGTCCTCCCCCGCCACCGAGTAGCACGAGTCGATCTCGGGCAGGTGCGCCAGCCGTTCCGGCGCGTCGTCCGGCTGCGACGGGTCGAACGGCCGGATCGCCACGAACGCGGTCAGCGGCAGGTCCAGCGCCTCGAACGACACCCGCGCGGCGTACCCCTTGATCACCCCGCGCTGCTCCAGCCGGCGGACCCGCTGGTGCACGGCCGACACCGACAGGCCCACCCGCTCGGCCAGGTCCGTGTACGACAGCCGACCGTCCCCGGTCAGCGCGGCGACGATGGCACGGTCGATCTCCTCCACGCGCTGCACCCTAGCCGGAAAAGCGCTCCCACGCCGCACCCGGCCCGCCAGGGTGACGCTCAGCGCGCCGTCCGGTCGCGCACCGCGTCCGCGGCGTAGTTCAGCACCTCCGCCATGTCCTCCTCGTCCAGGAACGGCAGGTCGGTGAGGATGTCGGTGACGGACATGCCCTCGGCCATCATGGCCAGCAGGGTGGCCACGGGGATGCGCGACTGCCGGACGCAGGGCGCACCCCCCATGACGTCGGGGTCGGCGGTGATCCGGGGGAAGGTCACCGCGACAGGCTAGCCCTTGGCCAGCGCGCGCGAGATGACCAGCCGCTGGATCTGGTTGGTGCCCTCCACGATCTGCAGCACCTTGGCCTCGCGCATGTACCGCTCGACCGGGTGGTCGGCGACGTACCCGGCGCCGCCGAGCACCTGCACCGCGTCGGTGGTCACCCGCATCGCCATGTCCGTGGCGAACAGCTTCGCCTTCGCCGCCTCGATCGAGTACGGGCGGCCGGCGTCGCGCAGCCGCGCGGCCGCGAGCGTGAGCGCCCGGGCGGCGGAGATCTGGGTGGCGGCGTCGGCGAGGTTGAACCCGAGCCCCTGGAAGTCGACGATCGCGCGGCCGAACTGGCGGCGCTCCCGGGCGTAGCGGACGGCGTAGTCGAGCGCGCCCTGGGCCAGGCCCACCGCGCAGGCGGCGATGCCCAGCCGGCCCGAGTCGAGCGCGGACATGGCGATGGTGAACCCGGCGCCCTCGCCGCCGATCAGCCGCTCCGCCGGCACCCGGGCGTCGTCGAAGGCGATCTGCGCGATCGGCGAGGCGTGCAGGCCCATGGTGCGCTCGGCGGCCTGCGGGTTGATGCCCGGCGTGGCCCGGTCGGCGAGCAGGCAGGAGATGCCCTTCGGGCCGGGGCCGCCGGTGCGGCAGAAGATGTTGTAGAAGTCGGCGACCCGGGCGTGCGTGATCCACGCCTTGGTGCCGGTGACCACGTACGCGTCGCCGTCGCGCACCGCCCGTGTGGTCAGGGCCGCCGCGTCCGAACCACCCTGCGGCTCGGAGAGGCAGTACGCCCCGAGCAGTTCCCCGCCGATCATGTCGGGCAGGAGTTTGCGCTGCTCGTCGGTGCCGAACTGGGCCACCGGGTAGCAGGACAGCGTGTGCACGCTGACCGCCTCGGCCACGGCCAGCCACCGGCTGGCGAGGATCTCCAGCACCTGCAGGTACACCTCGTACGGCTGGGCGGCGCCGCCGTGTTCCTCGGCGTACGGCAGGCCGAGCAGCCCGGCGCGGCCCAGGGTGCGCAGCACCTCCCGGGGGAACTCGGCGCGGGCCTCGAAACCGGCGGCGGCCGGGGCCAGCTCCCGGTCGGCGAGTTCGGTGGCGAGGTCCAGCAGGTCGTGGGCCTCGTCGGTGGGGAGGATCCGGTCGACGTTCATAGCGCGGTGAGCTCCGTGGGGGTGGTGGTGAGCCGTTGCGGGCGTCCGGGGTACGGACCCTCTCAGCTTAACGGTCGTTTGGGCGCGCGCGGGAACACCTCCGCACACGCCCTGTGGTCACCCCTTGACCGCACCGTCAGAATGGTGCGTGCTCGGCCGCATCGATCGGAGGGTACCGATGGCATACGCCGCCGGTGTCGGGGACCGGACAGTCGACGTGAAACGGTCTCCCCTGCTGCGATCATGGACGTCCATCGCCGCCGCCCGTCGCCGTGCCGTCGCGGCCCCACCGGCCGGCACTGTTCACCCGCCGCGTGACGAACCGGATGGCACATGACGCAGCATCCGTCCCCAGGCGCCGACCCCCGGCGTCACATCGAGGGGGAACTGGTCGACCTGCTGTCCGGGATGCACCTGCTCCACCAGCCCGACAGCCGCCGGCTCCTCGTCGGCAAGCTCCGCGAGCGGCTGTCCGACCACGGCGTCAACGACTACGACAACCCCCGCATGCAGAGCATCGAGATCGTCCGCGTCTGCCTGCTCGACCTGGCCACGCTGATCGAGGTGCTCGCGTTCTTCGAGCCCGCCGCCGCCCACCTCGGCCCGCTGCACCGGCTGCGCCACGAGATCGACGCGGTCGAGCTGCTGACCGTCGAGGACTGGACCGAACTGCGACCGGCGCTGTCCGCCCACCGCCCGGACTCGCTCGGCTGGCTCTACCAGCGGGCCACCGACCACAAGACGGCCACACCCCCGTCGTGGTGCGTCAGCGCCTGGGACGTCTTCGTCTACCTGACCGGGCAGAACGCGCCGGCGCACGGGCTGCCCCCGAACATGCTGTTCCTGGTGCTGCTCGAGTACGAGGTGGACCGGGCCACGGCCCGGCTGATCCGCGAGCGCAACCGGCGTCAGGCCAGCCTGCTGGATCTGACCGAGGACCTGGACCTGCGGCGGGCCCGGGTCAACGCCGGTGACCGGACCCCCGAGCCGTACGTCTACCTGGTGATCCAGGTCGAGCCGGACCTCGCCCCCGGCAGCACCGTCTACACCGTCTCCCACTACCGGCAGTGGCAGGGTGCGCAGGGCTGGCACTCCCGCCGCCACGGCCAGCTCACCGACGTCGCCCACGCCGACCTGGAGTCGACGGTGGAGCGGATCGTCCACCAGATGGAGATCGAGTGGTCGGACCGGCGGGCCGACGTCGCCGTCGAGCTGGTCCTGCCGGTGGAACTGCTCAACGAGGACGTCGCGTGGTGGCGCAAGGAGCCGGCCAGCGCCCACCTGGAGCAGAAGGTGCTGGCGATGGACTACCCGGTGGTCGTCCGCAGCCTCAACCGGCTGCGTCAGCCCGAGTGGCACCGGGCCTGGCGCCGCCGCTGGGAACACCTCCAGGCCGAGCCGGCACACAGCCGCCTCTTCCGCAGCCGCCCCGACGGCGCGGCGTACCTCACCCGCCTGGAGGCCGAGCTGACCGCCGACCCGCGCTGGTCGACGCTGCTGCTCAGCGCCGCGCCGACGCCGGGGAACCCGCTCGGCTTCAAGGAAGTGATGACCGCCCTGCGGGCGGGCCTGCCGGTGATCGTCTGGCATCGCGCCCGCCCGTCCGACACCGAGTTCTGGGAGGAGATCCGGGACATGACCGCCGACGGACGCATCGCGCGCCTCCCGGTGCACGCCCGGCAGGCGCGACTGGACGCGCTCGCCCTGGAGCCGCACGCCGACCGGCACAGCGGCCGCCACCTGGTGGTGCTCTGGGACGACCCGGACCGCACCCCCGAGCTGCACCCGCCCGGCGACCGGCTGGGACGGCCGGCATGAGCGCGCCGGGGACCACCGACTGGCGGATCTACCGGGGCACCGGCGAGCCGCTCGACCCGGCCGAGCGGGACCGGCGCTGGCCCGCCCCGCCGCGCTGGCGCACCTTCGACGGCGGGCCGGACGAGCCGCCGGCGCCCGCCGAGGACCCGGACCTCGAGCGTCGGCTCGGACCGGTCCGGACCCGGCGGCCGGACCCACGCGAGGTGGACGTGGTGAACGCGGCGCTGCTGCTGCGCCGTCCCCTGCTGGTCACCGGCCGCGCCGGGTCCGGCCGGTCCAGCCTGGCCTACCGGGTCGCCCGGGAGCTGGGCCTGGGCCGGGTGCTGCACTGGCCGGTCAGCACGCACGACACGGTCCGCGCCGGTCTCTGGCAGCACGACCCGCTGGGGCGGGTCCGGGCCGGGCAGAGCCCCGGCCGGTCCGTCGGGGAGGAACTCGGCGAGCACCTCAGCCTCGGGCCGCTGGGCACCGCTCTGCTGCCCTACCGCACGCCCCGGGTACTGCTCATCGACGAGCTGGACCAGAGCGACATCGACCTCCCCCAGCAGCTGCGTACCGTGTTCGACGACGGCGGCTTCGCCATTCCCGAGCTGGTCCGGGCGGCGCCGCGCAGCCCCGAGGTGACGGTGCACACGGCCGACCCGGGCGGCCGCGCCACAGTGCGCGGCGGCCGGGTGCGGTGCCACGAGTTCCCGCTGGTGGTGATGACCTGCACCGAGGACCGGGCGTTCCCGCCCGCGTTCCTGCGCCACTGCCTGCGGCTGCGGCTGGCCGACCCGAACGAGGCGACCCTGCTGGGCATCGTGGACGCCCACTTCGCCGAGCGGCCTCCGGCCGCCGCCGGGCTGGTGCGGGCGTTCCTCGACCGGCAACGCGATCCGGAGGCGCCCACCCTGGACCAACTGCTCGACGCGGTGCAGCTCGCCTCGATCGACGGCGGCGAGGCCGACTGGGACCGGCTCGCCGAGGTGCTGTGGCGCGGCGGGCCGACGGCGGACCCGGAATGACCCTGCCGGCCCGGCTCTCCGTCGGCCCGGCCGGTACCGGCACGGCCCCCGGCGAGGACACGCTCGCCGAGGTGCTGCGTCCCTTCCGGCGGCTGGTCTCGTCGCGGGAACTGATCGTGTACGACGAGGAGGCCACCGCCGCGCAGGCCGAGGCGGGACTGGTCCGGCCCGTGCTGCGACGCGCCGCCCGGGCTCGCTGGGACGTGGTGCTCGTGGTGGACGAGCACCCGTCGATGACGGTCTGGTCGGCCCGGGTGCGGACCTTCGCCGCGTTGCTGCGCCGGCACGTCGCCTTCCACGACGTACGCGTGTGCCGCCTCGCCACCGGCGGAACCCGCCCCGAGGAGGTCCTGCTGCGCCGGGGCCGCGCCGGTCCGCCCGTACCCGCGGCGGCGGGCCTTCCGGTGGTGCGGCGGCACCGGATCGTCCTGGTGCTCTCCGACGGGGCGGCCCCGGCGTGGCGGACCGGCGCGGCGCTGCCGCACGTGCACGCGTGGGCGCAGCGCCACCCGGTTGCCGTCGTCCACCTGCTGCCACAGCAGATGTGGCACCGGGGCGGCCTCGCCGCGCAGCGTCTGGGCCTGCGGGCGCCCCGGGCCGGGGTGCCGAACGCCCGCCTGTGGTGGCGGCAGCCGGACCCGCTGCGTGCGCTGGCCGACCTCGGCCGGCCGGCGGACCCCGACGCGATCCCGGTACCAGTGGTGGAGCTGCGGACCCGCTGGCTGGCCGCCTGGGTGGACCTGGTCGCGGGACGCCATCCGCGCTGGGTCGATCTGCCCGCCGTGCTGGCGTACGCCAGGCCGCCGCAGCCGCCCGACTGGCGCCCGCCGCAGCGGTGGGATCCGGCCGCGGCGGTACGCGAGTTCGTCTCCTGGGCGTCACCGCCGGCGCTGCGGCTTGCCACCGGGCTGGCGGCGGCGCCGCTGGACCCGGCGTCGATCGCGGCGGTCCGCGGCGAGGTGGTGCCGGAGGCGGGCGACGTGCACCTCGCCGAGGTGTTCACCGGCCCGCTGGTCGAGCCACGACCGGGCCGCCCCGGCGTCGACTTCCGGCCCGGGGTCCGGGAGGAACTGCTGGCGATCGGCCGGCGGGCCGAGACGGTACGGGTGTGGCGGGCGCTCGCGGCGCGGCTCGGCCCGGACCGGCCGGAGCTGGCGGCGTGGGGCAGGGTGCTGTCCGACCCGGACGGTGTCCCGCTGGATTCTGCCGGGTCCGTCGCCGACGCCCGGATCGAGACCGCGGTGCTGCGCGCGCTGTCCGGCCGCTACCTGGGGCGGGCCCGGCGGCTGCGCACGGCGATCGAGCGGGACACGCCGGGCGAACCCGACGTCCGCGACACTCCCGCATCGCGGGGCACGAATGTCATCATGGCGGTAGGCGAAGATGCCGACGTCCCCCGTAGCGTCCCCGCTGAAGGAGCCGGTTTGTCGTCGACCCCAGTGGACGCCACCACCCCCGGCCGGACTCCCGCCGTGTGGGGCAACGTCCCGCCCCGTAACCCGAACTTCACCGGCCGCGCCGACCTGCTCGCCCTGCTGCACCGGCAGATCAAGGGCGGCACCACGGCGGTGCTGCCGCACGCGCTGCACGGCATGGGCGGGGTGGGCAAGTCGCACCTCGCCGTCGAGTACGTCTACCAGCACCAGGGCGAGTACGACCTGATCTGGTGGATCCCCGCCGAACGCGCCACCCAGATCGGCGCCTCGCTCGTCGAGCTGGCCCACCGGATGAACCTGACCGCCGGGCCGGACGTGAGCAGCGCCCGCCTCGCCGTGCAGGAGGCGCTGCGGCTGGGCCGGCCCTACCCACGCTGGCTGCTGATCTTCGACAACGCGGAGAGCCCCGAGGTGCTCCTGCCGTACCTGCCCATCGGCGGCTCCGGCAGCATCATGATCACCTCTCGCAACCCGCAGTGGGCCTCCATGGCGCGCACGCTCGAGGTGGACGTCTTCACCCGTACGGAGAGCATCGAACTGCTCCGCCGGCGCGGCCCGGAACTCACCGACGAGGAGGCCGACCAGCTCGCCGAGGCGCTCGGCGACCTGCCGCTGGCCCTGGAGCAGGCCGCCGCCTGGCGCGCCGAGACCGGCATGCCGGCCGAGGAGTACCTGCGGCTGTTCGAGGAGAAGCGGGTCGAGCTGCTCGAACAGGCGCCCCCGATGGACTACCAGCTGCCGGTGGCCGCCGCGTGGAACGTCTCGCTGGACCGTCTGGTGGTCGCCAACCCGGCCGCGTTCCGGCTGTTGCAGGTGTGTTCCTTCCTCGCCCCCGAACCCATCCCGCGCACGCTGTTCAGCGGCGCGCAGAACGCCGACATCCACCCCGACCTCAACGGCGCGCTGCGCGACCCGATGCGGCTCGGCCGGGCGATCCGCGACATCAACAGGTACGCGCTGGCCCGGGTCATCCACCGCACCAACTCGATCCAGATGCACCGGCTGATCCAGGCGGTGCTCCTGGACCGGATGACCGCCGCCGAACGCGACGCCATGCGCGCCAGCGCCCACCGGCTGCTCGCCACCGGCGACCGCAACGACCCGGACACGCCTGGCAACTGGCCCAGCTACGCCGACCTCTACCCGCACGTGCTGGTCTCCGGCGCGGTCGAGTCCGCCCAGGGCTGGGTGCACCAGCTGGTCTACAACGAGGCCCGCTACCTCTACTGGTGGGGCGACATGGAGGCGTCGCTGGAGCTGTCCCGGCACGCCTACCAGACCTGGCGGGAACGGCTCGGCGAAACCGATCCGACCACCCTGCGGATCGGCCAGTGGCTCGGGTTCATGCTCTACCGGCTCGGCCGGCACGCCGAGGCCGCCGACCTGAACACCCGGATCCTGCGGGACCACGAGAGCGCCACCGCCGAGGACACCGAGGAGCTGTTGAGCGCCCTCGGCGCGGTCGCCGCCGACCTGCGGGTCGCCGGGGACTTCGCGCAGGCCCTCCAGATCGACGAGGACGTCTACCGGCGGCACGTGGTGCTGCTCGGCGAGGACGACCCGAGCACGCTCAACGCCGCCCACAACCTCGCCGTCAGCCTGCGCCTGAACGGCGACATGCGGCGGGCGTTCACTGTCGACCAGGCCACCTACGCGCACCGGGTGCTGCTGTTCGGCGAGGACCACGCGCAGACGCTGGAATCCCAGCTGAACCTCATCATCGATCGCCGGGAACTGGGCGAGTACCTGCCCGCCCGGGCCGAGATGCAGAACGTGGTGGACCGGCTGCCACTGGTCTGGGGCAGCGCCCAGACGCAGACGCTGCTGGCCCGCCGACGGCTGGCCTCCGCGGTGCGCAAGGCCGGTGACCACGTGGCCGCCCGCGCCCTCTCCCAGGAGGTACGTGACGGCTTCGCCGCCCGCTACGGCGAGGCCCACCCGGACACGCTGCTCGCCGCGTTCGGTCTCGCCGTCGACCTGCGCGCCACCGGCGAACTGGACGCCGCGGCGCAGCTCAGCGAGGAGATCGGCGAGCACTACCGGCAGCTGTTCGGTGACGAGCACCCGTACACGGTGGCGGCCCGGGCGAACCTGGCGATCGTGCACCGGCTGCGCGGGGACGCCACGCTGGCGCGGTCGGTGAACGAGGCGGGCCTGGCGGTCCTCACCCGCCGGCTGGGCCGGGACCATCCGCTGGTCCTGGCCGCGTCCATCAACCTCGGCAACGACCTCTACGTGCTCGGCGAGCACCAGCCCGCGTACGAGCTGGACCAGGCGACTGTGGAGCGGGCGCGGGAGGTGTTCGGCCCGGAGCACCCGACCACGCTGATCGCGCTGGGCAACCTGGCGATGGACCTGATCGCCCTGGGCCGGGAGGCGGAGGGTCGGGCGCTGCTCGACGAGATCGGCCCGACGTTCCGCCGAACGCTCGGCGACACGCACCCGGCGACCCGGGCCGGCCTGGACCCGACCGTCCGGGGCAACTGCGACCTGGACCCGATGCCGTTGTAGCCGACGGTCCACGGTGGCGGGCTCCCCGCCACCGTGGACGGTGGTGTCACCCGGCAGACGGCCCCACCCAGGCCGCCAGGTCCACCGGGTCGACGGGCGACGCGGTGGCGACCCGGTGGTAAACGGCCCGGACCAGTTCCGGCCGGCTGCGCAGCGCCTCGGCCGCCGGGGCGTGGCCCAGCGCGGCGGTGGTCAGTCCCAGCCCGGCCCACGCGGAGGGGCCGGCCGAGCCGGTCGCCAGCTCCGCGAGGTAGAGCTCGTGTGCCTGCCCGAGGTCACCGGCGGCGTAGGCCAGGTCGGCCGCGGACGCACCGGTGACCTGCTCACCGACCGTCGACGGGTCCTTACGCAACCGCGCGAAGCCCTCCGCGTCGGTGAGCCGCCACAGCAGCAGCACCGCGCGGGTGTCGAGCCGCCGCGCGCCGGGGTCCGCCTCGACCGGCGGCTCCGGGTAGTCGTCCGGACGGGCGTCGCCGGCCTCGCGAGCCGCCGCGAACGCCCGCACCGCCGCCGGGTCGGGACGCCGGTGGTGCAGCCGCCACTGGGCCCGGTGGTCGTCGACCGCAGCGTCGGCCGCGGCGAGCACCTCCGCCGGCACCGGCTCGGACCACCAGGTCTCCGCGGTGGCGGCCAGGCCGTCCAGCAGATGCCGGCCGACGTCGGTCAGCTCGGGCCGGGCGCGCAGCGCCGCCAGCGTCGCGGTGACCTGCCGCCGCCACCTGGCGAACTCGAAGTGCGCCACGGTCCGCGCCGCGCCGGTGGCCACCGGACGGTACGCCCGCCAGAACTCGGTGATCCCGACGAACGCGTACACGCCCTGGAGCAGACCACCCAGCGGGCGCGGGTCGTCCCGCCACGGCGCGTAGAGCCGCTGCGACGGCTCGCCGGTCGTCAGCGGGGTCAGGTGCAGCAGGCCGCCGAGCTTGATGTGCTGGAACTCGTGGATCAGCGTGACAGCGAGTTCCGGCGCGTCCTCCGGCTCGGAGATGAGCATGCTGCCGAACGCGTCCCCGGCGGACGCGCTCATGGTGCGGAACCGCTCCGCCGGGCGTTGCGGCACCACCGAGAACAGGCCGCGGGCGATCGGCGCCGCCCGCTCCGGGCACACCCGGACCAGCAGGTCCCACGCCTGGGTGAGCAGCGTCCGCCAGCGGTCGATCGCCGCGACCGTGTCCAGGTCCGGCGGGGTCGGGCTGCGCAGGTTCCGGTACGGGTCGAGGAAGTCCAGCGCGACGGTCAGCGTCTGCCCGTCCGCCTCCGCCCGGACGGTGGGCAGCGCGAACCAGCCGTCCGCCCCACCGCCGTCGCCGTGGAACGCGACCCGGTGACCGTCCAGCGCGACGGTCGCCTCGCCACCGGCGGCTGCCACCTCGGCCACGCTCCACCGTTGCCCGGCCGGCAGCACGGCGCCACCGAGCGTGGGCAACGCGGCGAACCCGTCGCGGACCGGCACCCGCAGCGTGAACGACGGCAGGCCCGCGCGTACGCCGGCGGCGGCCGCTAGGGCGTGCAGGTAGCCGAGGTCCACCCAGAGTGGACCCTCGGCGGTGGTTGCGGAGCCGCGCAGCCGGCGCAGCACGTAGCCGGCCCAGGTGCCGACGTGTGGATGCGTGAGCAGCCGGTCGACGACGTCCGGGGCGTGGCGTTGCGCCGCCACCAGCAGGGCCCAGGCGTCGGCCACCGGAGGCAGCGGACCCGCCGCCTCCGGTGTCGCGGACACCGCGTCCAGCACGGCGCGCAGTTGCAGGAGCCGCCAGCTGTGCTCGGCGGCCAGGAGCTCGTCGACGGTGCCGGCGTCGCCGCCACCCGCCGCCAGGGCCCCGAAGTGGTGGCGGCCGAGCCGGTGCCGCACCGGCTCGGCCAACGGCAGCGTGACGGTCATGCGTCCTCCACCCGGACGGCCGATATCAGTCGAGTCGTTGCGGATTGTAACCACTGGTGATGCTCTCGGGATCGTCGACACGACGCAGCAGCCGGCCCATGACCGGACCGAGAATCTCCTGGTCAAGCTCAGGAAGGCGGTCCAACGAGACCGCGTTGAGGTCGACAAGTTCAGAGTCGACGTCGATTGCGTACGGTTGATTCACGGGGAGTCATTATCCATATTGGCGGCCCTCGACAGCGGTCGCCTTGCCGATTGGCCACGGCGTGGCGCGCGACGGCTTTCGGACCACCGTCCACGAGCGGCACGATGCTAGCGTGACGTCGTGGCCACCACCACAGTGTTCGTCCACGGATTCCTCTCCTCGGACCACGTCTGGTCCGCCTTCCGCGATCTGATCCGCGGCGACCCCGCGCTCGGCGACGTCGAGACCCACGCCTTCCGCTACGCCTCGCCGCTGCTGGCCTGGCACCCACTGCGGCGGATACCGACGTTCGACGAGGTGGCCGACAGCCTGCGCACGTTCCTGCGCCACGACCTCGCCGACCGCCCCCGGCTGGCGCTGGTCACGCACAGCCAGGGCGGACTGGTGGCGCAACGCGCCCTGGCCCGGATGCTCACCGACAACGACCCCGACCTGGGCCGCCTCCGCCTCCTGCTGATGTACGCCTGCCCGACGGCGGGGTCCGACCTCGGCCTGCCGGCACGCCGGACGCTGCTGCGCAACCCGCAGGAGCGGCAACTGAGGCCGCTCAACGCCGCAGTGCTCGACGCCCAGCGCGCCGTGCTGCACCGGCTCGTGCACGTGCCCGAGCCGTCGATGCGGGTGCTGGCGTTCGCGGGCGAGAGCGACGCCGTGGTGCCGCCGGCGTCGGCCCGCAGCGTCTTCCCGGACGCCGGTGTGCTGCCCGGTGACCACTTCAGCATCGTCCGGCCGGACTCACCCCAGCACCGGTCCTACGTCGTCCTGCGGCAGGCGCTGTGGCACCTGGCCGACGACGAGGTCCGGCCACCGGCGCACCCCGTTCCGCGGCCCCGCACGGCCACCGCGGCGTCGTCACCGCTGAACGACAGCGAGCTGGTGGACCTGCTCCTCGAGGTGCCCGGGATGACCGACCCGGCGTTCCGCGCGCAGGCGTACGCGCGGTTGCCGCTGCGCGTACGCGAGCAGTTGTCCCGGCCCGGGCCGGCGCGGCTGGAACTGCTCGCGGCGCTCGGCACGTTGCGCGACTACCGGCACCTCGCCCCCGGCCGGGCCCTGGCCGACGCCCTGGCGGCCCTGGTGCCGGAGCACCCGGTCGTCGACGAACTGCGGGAGCGGCTGGTGGCCCTGGACGCGGGCTGACCGGCACCGCCACGGCACGCGGTCAGAGCGCGACCAGCTCCGTGGGAGTGGCGTTGAGCCGCTGCCCGCCGTCGGGCGTGCAGACGACGATGTCCTCGATCCGGGCGCCGTGCCGCCCGGCGAGGTAGATCCCGGGTTCGACCGAGAACGCCATGCCGGCCTGGAGCGGCAAGCGGTTGCCCGTCACCACGTACGGCTCCTCGTGGCCGTCGAGGCCGATGCCGTGCCCGGTGCGGTGCAGGAAGGCGTCGCCGAAACCGGCGGCGGTGATGACGTCCCGGGCGACCGCGTCGAGGGCTTCGGCGGTCACTCCCGGCGCGACCGCGGCCACGGCGGCGCGCTGCGCCTCCCACAGCACCGCGTAGTAGTCGGCGAACTCGGCCGGGGCGGGGCCGCCGGCGACGTACGTGCGGGTGCAGTCGGAGCGGTAGCCCGACGGCATCGTGCCGCCGATGTCGACCACCACGGGCTCACCGGCGCCGATCGGGCGGTCCGAGGTGCCGTGGTGCGGGCTCGCGCCGTTGGGGCCGGCGGCCACGATGACGAAGTCGACAGCGGCGTGCCCGGCGGCCCGGATCGCGGCGGCGAGGTCGGCGGCGACCTCCCGTTCGGTGCGGCCGGGGCGCAGCCACTCCCCCATCCGCAGGTGCACCGCGTCGATCGCGGCACCCGCCTCGGCCAGCGCGGCCACCTCGGCTGGCGACTTGCGGATCCGCATCTCGCGCAGCACCTCGGAGGCGAGCCGCTGAGCCACGCCGGGCAGGACGTCGCGCAGCGCGAGGACCTGCTGAGCCCACATCCGGTCGGCCAGCCCGACGGCGCGGACCGGCCCCGGTAGCGCCGCGCGGACGAGCGGCCACGGGTCGGTGCCGTCGGCGTGGTCGACGATCCGGAACCCGGCGCCGGGTGCGGCCTCGGCGTCCGGCCGTTCCAGCACCGGCACGATCAGCGTCGGCTCGCCCTCGGCGGGCAGCACCAGGCAGGTGAGCCGCTCGCCCTCGCGGGCGTCGTAGCCGGTCAGGTAGCGCAGGTCGGAACCGGGGGTGAGCAGCAGCGCGTCCAGGCCCGCCGCGGCGGTGGCGCGCTGGGCGTCGGACAGCCGTGCGGCCGGGTACAGCTCCTCGATTCCCACAGCCGCAGCCTAATGTTCGTTCGGGTGCGGACGGGAGCCCGTCCGGTGCTCACACACACCGGCCGTCCGGTCCGCCTCGATCTTGGTCATGCCCGACGCCTGGAGCAGCTCCAGGGGGGCGGCGAGCGCGTTCGCCGTACGCGGCACGGCCAGGTCCGGGGCGTTGGGCTCCACTGTGCCCAGCAGGACGGCGGTGCTGCCGGCCTGCACCATGACGGCGCCGCCGCCCCGGATCACCACCGCCCGACGATGACATACCGGCGCAGCCGCTCGTACGCCTCCCGGACGTGCCGGCGCGCCACCGGAACGACAGCGGTCACGGCACCGCCCGTGCGCCCGGGCGCCACAGGCACGACGGCTCGGACTCGATCACGCCCTCCTCTACCCGGCGGTCACGCCGGTATTCCCGCGGCTCCCGCTTGCGGGGGCGAGCGATCATGGAGGGGTGATCCGTTTTCTGCTGAACCTGCTGTGGCTCGTCTTCGGTGGCGGCTTCTTCCTGGCCCTCGGCTACGGCGTGGCCGCCCTGATCTGCTTCGTCCTCGTCGTCACCATCCCCTTCGGCGTCGCCTCGCTGCGGCTCGCCCTGTACTCGCTGTGGCCGTTCGGGCGCACCATCGTGCCCAAGCCGGGCGCCGGCCTTCCCTCCGGCCTGGCGAACGTGCTCTGGGTGGTGCTGGCCGGCTGGTGGCTGGCGCTGTCGCACATCCTCGCCGGTGTCGCGCTCTGCGTGACGATCATCGGCATCCCGTTCGGGGTGGCGAACTTCAAGCTGGTCCCGGCGGCGCTGTGGCCGCTCGGCCAGGAGGTCGTCGAGACCCCGTAACCCGCTCCCCGGCCCCGGTGCCGCCGGGTCGAGGCCGGGCGAGGTCTGCTGCGCCGGGCAGGCCGGCGGACACCGGGACAGCTTCCAGCCGTTGTCGACGCCTGTCCGTCTGCCCGTCCCTCCCCTTCCGGTCCGCGCGCCCGCGCCGCCCCCGGCGGGTGGAACGTCATGGGCGTCTCCGCCCGTGTTTGACACCCATGACGTTCCACCCACCGGTCGGCACCCTTCCGGCAGCGAGCGCACGACCAATTGGCGGGATACGCGTCCCGACTCCTGGGAACGCTCCAGATCTTGGTACGAAAAGGCCCTCATTGGGGCCGTCTCGTACCAAGATCTGCCGAGGGCCTGGCGCACCACCTCTACGGCGTCCTAGGAGGATGGGGTGGTTGCTGGAGGGACGCGAATGGGGCTCGCGGGGCGGGTTTGCTGGCTAGCGTCGGAGGGGTGCGGGACGGGGTGATCGAGACGCTCAAGGCGGACCCGGAGATGTCCGGTCTGCGCCGCTCGCTGGACTTCTATCACGGCGACCCGGTGCGCGACGCCGCGCTCGACGCGTTCTACGCCCCGCTGGTCCGCGCCGGTGACCTGGTCTTCGACGTGGGCGCGCACGTGGGCGACCGGCTGGGCAGCTTCCGCCGGCTGGGTGCGCGCGTGGTGGCTGTCGAACCGCAGCCGCTGTGCGCGCGGGCGCTGCGCGAGATGTACGCGGGCGACGACGCGGTGACGGTGGTGGAGGCGGCGTGCGGGCGTACCGCCGGGCCGGTGGGGTTGCACGTGAACTCGGCCAACCCGACGGTGTCCACCGCCTCCCCCGGGTTCGTCCGCGCCGCCGACGGCGCGCCCGGCTGGGAGGGCGAGACCTGGGACGCCCGGATCGAGGTGCCCGGCACCACGCTCGACGCGCTCGTGGCCGCGTACGGCGTGCCGGCGTTCGTGAAGATCGACGTGGAGGGGTTCGAGGACGCCGTGCTGGCCGGGTTGAGCCGGCCGGTCCCCGCGTTGTCGTTCGAGTTCACCACCATCACCCGGGTGCTGACGGCGCGCTGCCTGGACCGGCTCACCGCGCTCGGCTTCACCCGGTTCACCGTGGCGCTCGGTGACGAGATGCGGTTCGCGCTGCCCGGCTGGCACCAGGCGGCCGCTGTGGCCGCGTACCTGCGCGCGTTGCCGGACGAGGTCAACTCGGGCGACGTGTACGCCCGCCCCTGACCATCCATTTCGGACGGCCGAGGGCCGGGAAACAAGGCATCGACCCTGTTCATCGCCGTGATCGGCAGACGCCCAGCCGGGACACTTTTTTCAAGGCTCGAACTTAGGAGTACATCGTTACTCATCTGTGATTGACGGGACCGACGCCACTTGGGTTGACTGCCACGGAACCGCTTCCGCAACCGGTTCCGAAACACCCCGCTCATCCCTGCGATCCGGGAGCGTCACGTGCCGATCACCATCGCCGACGTCGCCACCCGCGCCGGGGTGAGCAAGACGACGGTCTCCCGGGTGCTCAACGGCAAGGGCGAGGTGCACGTCCGCACCGCCGACCGGGTCCGCGCCGTGATCAGCGACCTCGGGTACGTACCCAGCGCCCGCGCGGTCGGGCTGGCCCGGGGCCGTACCCGGGTGGTGGGGATGCTGGTGCCGGCGCTGACCTGGCCCTGGATGGGCGAGGTCCTCCAGGGCGCGGCCGACGTGGTCGAGGCCGCCGGCTACGGCATGCTGCTGTTCACCTGCACCCACGGCGACGAGTCGATGCGCCGGTTCGCCTCCCAGGTCTCGGCCAAGTCGTTCGACGGCCTGCTGGTGGTCGAACCGGAGGGGACGCTCGACTACATCACCGAGCTGCACCGGCGCGGCCTGCCGGTCATCCTCATCGACGACCGGGGCCACCAGCCCGGCTTCCCGTCGGTGCGGACCACGAACGAGGACGGCGCCCGGGCCGCCGCCACGCACCTGCTGGCGCTGGGCCGGCGCCGGCCGCTTGTCGTCACCGGCCTGCGCCGGTTCGGCTGCACCCGGGAACGGCTCGCGGGGTTCGCCGGCGCCTACGCCGACGCGGGCGTGCCGATCGAGCCGGACCGCGTGGTGGAGGGCGACTTCACCTTCGAGTGCGGGCGCGCGGCGGTGCGGCGGCTGCTCGCCGACGGCGTACCGTTCGACGCCGTCTTCGCCCACAACGACCTGTCGGCCGCCGGTGCGTTGCAGGCGCTGCGCGACGCCGGGCGGCGCGTCCCGCAGGACGTGGCGGTGGTCGGCTTCGACGACCTGCCGCTGGCCGGGCACACCCACCCGCCGCTGAGCTCCGTGCGCCAGCCCCTGCGGGAGATGGGTACGGCGGCCGCCCGGCTGCTCATCGGCCACCTCGCCGGCACCCCGCTGCCGGACACCCCGACCGTCATCCCGACCGGCTTCGCCGCCCGCGACTCGACCGGCGCGGACGAGAACACCAGCGACCCGATCGACGCCCACGTCACCTGACCCCCACCCCCGCCGCACCCGGCGACCACGCCGGCGGGCCCGCCCGCCGGTGGCTCCACCGCACACCCTCCATCCACCACATCCCGCCCGAGGAAATGCGGGACCACCGAGGGAGACCTCCATGAGAAGACGGCAACTCCTCGCCCTCGCGCTGGCCGGCGCGATGGTCACCGGCGCCGCCGCCTGCGGCGACAGCCCGAACGCGAACAAGAAGAGCGGGCAGGCCGCGACGGTGCTGAACGTCGGCATGCCCAACGGCCCGCAGGCGGAGAACAACAACCCGTTCCTCACCACCTCGGCCGGCGCGTCGCTCGGCTACCGGTGGCAGATCTACGAGCCGCTGATGATGTGGAACCCGGTCAAGCCGGCCGAGCCGTTCAAGCCGTGGCTGGCCACCAAGGCCGAGTGGTCGTCGGACTACAAGTCGGTCAAGGTGACCATCCGCGAGAACGCCACCTGGTCCGACGGGCAGAAGGTCACCGCCGAGGACGTCGCGTTCACCTACAACCTGGTGAAGAAGTTCCCGGCCCTCAACGACCAGGGCGTTCCGTACACCGACGCCGTCGCCAGCGGCAACGAGGTCACCATCTCGATGGCCAGCCCGCAGTTCGTCAACCAGCAGAAGGTGCTGTGGCGGGTGCCGATCGTGCCCAAGCACCTGTGGGAGAAGATCGCCGACCCGGCCACCGACCCGGTGAAGCAGCCGGTCGGCAGCGGCCCCTACACGCTGAAGTCGTTCACGCCGGCGACCACGACGCTCTCCGTGCGCGACAGCGGCTACTGGCAGGACCCGCCGAAGGTCAAGGAACTGCGGTACACCTCGTACACGGACAACAGCGCGCAGACCACCGCGCTGGCGAACGGCGAGTCGGAGTGGAGCTTCGTCTTCATCCCGAACTACCAGACCGTGTTCGTGGCCAAGGACCAGAAGAACCACAAGATGTGGGCGCCGCCGGTGCTGGGCATCCACGGCCTCTACGTGAACACCACGAAGAAGCCGTTCGACGACCCCACGCTGCGCAAGGCGATGAACATGGTCATCGACCGGGCGGACATCTTCACCACCGCCGAGGCCGGCTACTTCCACCCCGAGGTGAAGAGCGTCACCGGTCTGCCCAGCCCGGCCGGTGACTCGTTCATCGCGCCCGAGTACAAGGGCCAGGAGCACAAGGTCGACGTCGAGGGCGCCAAGGCGCTGCTCACCGGCGCCGGCTACAAGCTCGACGGCACCACGCTCAAGGACAAGAGCGGAAAGCCGGTCACCATCCGGCTCACCGACCCGGCCGGCTGGTCCGACTACCAGACCAGCCTGGAGATCGTGAAGGGCAACCTGGCGAAGATCGGCATCGCGGCCACCGTCGACAAGGCCAACCAGGACGCCTGGTTCCGCAACGTCGAGCAGGGCAACTTCGAGGCCACGTTCCGGTGGACCGAGAGCGGCGCCACGCCGTACGACATCTACCGGACCATCATGGACGGCCGCGTGCTCAAGCCGATCGGCACCGCCTCCCCGGCGGGCAACTTCGGCCGGTTCCAGAGCAAGGAGGCCACCGACGCGCTGGTGTCGTACGCCAACGCCACCGACGACGCCACCCGCACCACCGCCATGGCCACCCTGCAGAAGATCTTCGTCGAGCAGATGCCGATGATCCCGGTCGGCGCGGACAACATCGGCGGCGCGTACAGCACGAAGAACTGGACCGGCTGGCCGGACGACTCGAACCCGTACGGCGCGCTCCAGCCCACCCAGCCCAACGCGGTGGACGTGGTGCTGCACCTCGAGCCGGCCAACGGCTGACCCGGTGCCGCCGGCCCGGCCACGATCGCCCGGCCGGGCCGGCGGCGCCCGCCCCTCGCTACCGGCAACCCCAGACAGGAATGCGGCATGACGTTGACCGAGAGCGCACCGGCGCCGGCCGACGAGGTGGTGCTGGAGGCCGTCGGCCTGACCAAGCACTTCCCCGTCCGCCGGCGGCTGCGTGACCTCCTCTCCCGCACCCCGGCGGTGGTGCACGCCGTCGACGACGTATCGATCGCGCTGCGCCGCGGCCGGGTGACCGCGCTCGTCGGCGAGTCCGGCTCCGGCAAGTCCACAGTGGCGCGGCTGCTGGCCCAGCTCTACCCGCGCACGGCCGGCGACATCCGCCTGCACGGCGAGTCGACCCGGGTCCGCGGCGGGCGCCGCTTCCGGGCGTACGTGCGCCGGGTGCAGCTGATCCTGCAGGACCCGTTCGCCTCGCTGAACCCGGTGCACACGGTCCGCTACCACCTGACCCGGTCGCTGCGCATCCACGGCAACGCCGGGACCGGCCCGGACGGGCTGGAGAAGGCGCTCGCCGACCTGCTGACCCGGGTCGCGCTCACCCCGCCGGAGCGCTACCTGGACGCGTTCCCGCACGAGCTGTCCGGCGGGCAGCGCCAGCGGGTGGCGATCGCGCGGGCGCTCGGCGCCGACCCCGAGGTGCTGCTCGCCGACGAGCCGGTGTCCATGCTGGACGTGTCGATCCGCCTCGGCGTGCTCAACCTGCTCCAGGACCTGAAGGACCGGCTCGACCTGGCGATCCTCTACATCACCCACGACATCGCCTCCGCCCGCTACTTCGCCGACGAGACGATCGTCATGTACGCCGGGCGGATGGTCGAGGGCGGCGACAGCGAGACCGTCACCCAGCGCCCGGCCCACCCGTACACCCGGTTGCTGATCGAATCGGCGCCGGACCCGGAGCGGATCACCGGCGCGGGCGGCGACGGCGCGGCGGCGGCCGAGCGGGGGCACGGCGAGCCGCCGAGCCTGATCCGCCCGCCGGCCGGCTGCCGGTTCCACCCGCGCTGCCCGGCGGCCATGCCGCGCTGCGCCACCGACCTGCCGCCACCGATCCCGGTCGACGACGCGCCGGGGCACTGGGCCGCGTGCTGGCTGTTCGACGCCGAGACCGTCGCGGCGGCGAAGAGCGGAACCGACACGGCCGGGACGGAGGCGACGCGGTGAGGTTCCTGCTGCAACGGGTGGCCTTCTACCTGTTCACCGCCTGGGCGGCGATCACCCTCAACTTCTTCATCCCGCGGATGGTGCCGGGCGACCCGGTGCAGTCGCTGATCTCCCGCAACCAGGGCCGGATCAGCGCCGACGCGATCGCATCGCTACGGGTGCTGTTCGGGCTGGACTCCGACCGGTCGCTGTGGGAGCAGTACGTCGCCTACTGGGGACAGCTCCTGCGCGGCGACCTGGGACTGTCGTTCACGTTCTTCCCCGCCCCGGTGTCGGAGGTGATCGGGAGCAGCCTGCCGTGGACCGTCGGCCTGGTCGGCGTCACCACGATCGTCAGCTTCCTGCTCGGCACCGCGCTCGGCGTCGGCGCGGGCTGGCGGCGCGGCTCGTGGATCGACGGGCTGCTGCCGGCCACCACGTTCCTGTCCTCGATCCCGTACTTCTGGCTGGGCCTGGTCGCGATCGCGCTGTTCGCCGGGCCGGGCAGCTTCTTCCCCTCCTCCGGCGGCTACGAGCCGGGCCTGGTGCCGGCGTTCGACGCGTACTTCGTGCCGAGCGCGATCCAGCACAGCATCCTGCCCGCGGCGACCATCCTGGTGTCGTCGATGAGCGGCTGGATCCTCAGCATGCGCAACATGATGGTCACCGTCGCGAGCGAGGACTACATCACCGTGGCGCACGCCAAGGGGCTGTCCGAGCGCCGGGTGGCGCTCAGCTACGCCGCCCGCAACGCGCTGCTGCCGAACGTGTCCGGGTTCGCGCTGTCCCTGGGCTTCATCGTCGGCGGCACGCTGCTCGTGGAGATCGTCTTCTCGTACCCGGGTCTGGGGTTCCAGCTCTTCCAGGCCGTCGGCGCGAAGGACTACCCGCTGATGCAGGGCATCTTCCTGATCATCACGATCTCGGTGCTGGTGGCGAACCTGCTCGCCGACGTGGCGTACCTGCTCCTCGACCCGCGGACCCGAAAGAGCTGAACGATGACACTCTCCCCGTCCAGCATCGAGCAGGTCATCCCCGGCCAGGGGGCGATGGCGCAGCCGTCGGCCCGGGCGCGCCGCCGCCGGTTCCGCTTCGTCGCCAACGCCAAGGCCGCGACCGGCCTCGCAGTCCTCGGGGTCTACGTGCTCCTGGCGGTGATCGGGCCGTGGATCGCGCCGTACGACCCGGACGCGCGCAGCGCCGACGTGCTCCAGGCGCCCTCGGCCCGGCACTGGTTCGGCACCACCCATCTCGGGCAGGACATCTTCAGCCAGATCCTGGTCGGCGCGCGCAGCGTGATGGTGGTGGGCCTGACCGCCGGCGTGCTCGCCACGATCCTGTCCGTCCTCATCGGCGTGACCGCCGGTTACCTGGGCGGCGCGGCCGACGAGGGCCTGTCGGCGGTGTCGAACGTGTTCCTGGTGATCCCGGCGCTGCCGCTGATCATCATCGTCACGTCCCTCGTCGACCAGGCCAGTGACACGCTCGTGGCGCTCATCATCGGCCTCACGTCGTGGGCCTGGGGCGCCCGCGTGCTGCGCGCCCAGACGCTGTCGTTACGCCGCCGCGACTACGTCGAGGCCGCCCGGGCCACCGGCGAGCGGACCTGGCGGATCATCGGCTTCGAGATCCTGCCGAACCTGACCGCGATCATCGCCTCCGGCTTCGTCGGCACCGTCATCTTCGCGGTGATGTCGGAGATCACCCTGGCGTTCATCGGCGTCTCGTCGATGACGTCGTGGAACTGGGGCACGATCCTGTTCTGGGCCCAGGGGCAGCAGGCCCTGGCGCAGGGCGCCTGGTGGTGGTTCGTGCCGGCCGGGCTGGCCATCGCGCTGCTCGGCACCGCGCTCGCGCTGATCAACTTCGGCATCGACGAGTTCGTCAGCCCGCGGCTGCGCACCGGCGGCCGGACCCGGATCCGGACCGCCGACGGCCGCACCGTCGCGATGCGCGTCGGGTTCACCCCGGTGCTCGCGCCGAACCCGGCGCCGGTCCCGATGCGGCGGCCGGCGGACCCCACCCGAGAGGACGCGACCCCATGAGCGACCAGGTGCTGGAGATCCGCGGGCTGTGCGTCGACTACGGCGTCGGCGCGGACGCGGTCCGTGCGGTCCGCGACGTCGACCTGACGCTGCACCGCGGCGAGGTGCTCGGCCTGGCCGGGGAGAGCGGCAGCGGCAAGTCCACCCTGGCGTACGGACTCACCCGGTTGCTGCCCCCGCCCGGCGTGGTCAGCGGCGGCCAGGTGATCTACCACCCGGCCGACGGCCCGCCGGTCGACGTGCTCACGCTCAGCCCGGCGAAGCTGCGCGAGTTCCGCTGGGCGGAGACGTCGATCGTGTTCCAGGGCGCGATGAACTCGCTCAACCCGGTGCACAAGGTCTCCACCCAGCTGCTCGACGTGATCCGGGCGCACGAGCCGAAGAGCACGGCGGCGGGCCGGCTGGCCCGCGCGAAGGATCTGCTGCGCCTGGTCGGCATCTCCGCCGACCGGCTGGACAGCTACCCGCACCAACTCTCCGGCGGCATGCGGCAACGGGTCATGATCGCGATGGCGCTGGCGCTGGAACCGCAGGTGGTCATCATGGACGAACCGACCACCGCGCTGGACGTGGTGATGCAGCGGCAGATCCTCGGCCAGCTCGCCGAGCTGCGCGAACGTCTCGGCTTCGCGGTGCTGTTCATCACCCACGACCTGTCGCTGCTGGTCGAGTTCTCCGACCGCATCGCGATCATGTACGGCGGCCGGATCGTCGAGGAGGCGCCCGCCGCCCGGCTGTACGCCGAACCGCTGCACCCGTACACCGAGGGGTTGCTGCACTCGTTCCCGGCGCTGCACGGGCCGCGCCGCGAACTGACCGGCATCCCCGGCTCCCCGCCGGACCTGCGTGCCATGCCGTCCGGGTGCGCGTTCCACCCCCGCTGCCCGAAGGCGTTCGACGGGTGCGACGAGCAGGTGCCGGTGCTCGGCGCGCCGCGCGTCGACGACCCGGCGCGGGCCGTCGCGTGCCATCTGCACCCGGCCGTCGCGCCGCTGTCCCGCTGACCCGCCCGACACCACCACCCGCCAACCGCGAGGAGAACCATGGACACCGACCTCACCCGCCCGTCGTCAGTCACCGGTCCGGACCCGATCGACACGCTGCCGCCGACCTTCCGGTGGGGGGTGGCGACGTCGTCGTACCAGATCGAGGGCGCGGTGGCCGAAGACGGCCGCACCCCGTCGATCTGGGACACGTTCTGCCGGGTGCCGGGCGCGGTGGCGAACGGCGACCACGGCGACGTGGCGTGCGACCACTACCACCGGATGCCGCAGGACGTCGCGCTCATCGCGGACCTGGGGCTGGACACGTACCGGTTCTCGGTGGCCTGGCCCCGGGTGCAGCCGGGCGGGCGCGGCCCGGCGAACGTGGCCGGGCTGGCCTTCTACGACCGGCTGGTGGACGAACTGCTCGGCCGGGGCGTCGAGCCGTGGGTGACGCTCTACCACTGGGACCTGCCGCAGGAGCTGGAGGACGCCGGCGGCTGGCCGAACCGGGACACCGCGTACCGGTTCGCCGACTACGCGGAACTGGTCTTCGCCGCGCTCGGCGACCGGGTCCGCACCTGGACCACGCTCAACGAGCCGTGGTGCTCGGCGATGCTCGGGTACGCCTACGGCAACCACGCCCCGGGCCGGCGCGACCTGGGCGACGGCATCGCCGCGGCGCACCACCTGCTGCTCGGGCACGGGCTGGCGACGCGGCGGCTGCGCGAGGCGGCCCGGTCCCCGATCGAGCTGGGCCTCACGCTGAACCTGGCCACCGCCGACCCGGCGACCGACAGCGCGGCCGACCGGGACGCGGCGCGCGCCGCCGACGGGCTGGGCAACCGGCTCTACCTCGACCCGGTGCTGCGCGGGGAGTACCCGCGCGACGTGATCGCCGACCTGGCCGCCGAGGGCGTGCGGATCCCGGTGGAGGACGGCGACCTGGACGTCATCGCCACCCCGATCGACGTGCTGGGCGTCAACTACTACTTCGGGCAGCTGCACTCCGGGGTGGACGAGCAGGGCCGCGACCGCGACGACGACGGCAAGCCGGTACGCCGGGTGGTCCGCCGCGACCTGCCGCGTACCGCGATGGACTGGGAGATCGTGCCGGAGTCCTTCACCGACCTGCTGGTGCGGCTGCACCGCGACTACCCGGGCACGCCCATGGTGATCACCGAGAACGGCGCCGCGTTCGACGACGAGCCGGACGCCGACGGGTTCGTCGCCGACGACGACCGGGTCGGCTACCTCACCGAGCACCTGCGGGCGGTGGCCCGCGCCCGGGCCGCCGGCGCGGACGTGCGCGGCTACTTCGCCTGGTCGCTGCTGGACAACTTCGAGTGGGCGTACGGCTACGACAAGCGGTTCGGCATCGTCCGGGTCGACTACGACACGCAGCGCCGCACCCCCAAGCGCAGCGCGCTCTGGTACCGCGACACCGTGCGGCGGGTACGCGGGCAGCGCTGACGTCGTCCGGCGTGGGGGCAGGGCCGGTCAGGTCAGTGACGGCGGCCCGGACCCCACGCCGGGCCCGGGCGGGCGGCCGGGTCGCGGGGCACGCCGCCGTCGCGCAGCAGCCGGGTCATCGGCAGGGTGGCGGCGCCCATCGCGACCGCGTCCGGTCCGAGCCGGCACAGCTCGATCGAGGTCTGCGCGTACGGCTGGCGCAGCGCGTGCCGGGCGGTCGCCGCGCGGATCGCGGGCAGGTGCCGTTCGCCCAGGGCCAGCCCGGCCCAGCCGCCGAGCACCACCCGCTCCGGGTTGAACAGGTTCACCAGGTTCGCCACCCCGGCGCCCAGGTAGCCGACCGTCTCGTCGACCACCTTCGCGGCGGTGCGGCCGGTGGAACGCAGCAGCTCGCCGAAGGCGGACTCCTCGTCCGCGCCGGGTGCCGGGCGGCCCCGGTTGGCCTGGCGGAACCGGTCCAGCACCGCCTCCGCCCCGACGTACGCCTCCAGGCAGCCGAGGTTGCCGCAGCGACAGCGGCGGCCGCCGTACACGATGGTGGTGTGGCCCCACTCCCCGGCGCTGCTGTGCGCGCCCCGGTAGCCGACGCCGTCGGCGACCACGCTCGCGCCGACGCCGGAGCCGACCAGGGCGACCACCGCGTGCCGGACGCCGCGGCCGGCGCCGAACCACATCTCGGCCTGGCCGAGCGTCTTCGCGCCGTTGTCCACGTGCACCGGTACGTCGGTGCCGGCGCGCAGCATCGCGCCGAGCGGGACGCCGTCCCAGCCGAGCGTCTGGGCGTGCACCACGGCGTCGGCGGTGCGCTCGACGGTGCCGGCGACGGCGACGCCGAAGCCGAGCACGGCGGCGGGGTCGACGCCTGCCTGGTCGATGACCGCGGCGAGGCCGTGCCGCAGGTGCGCGGCGACCCGCTCGGGGTCGGGATCGGCCGCGGTGATCGGGTACTCCGCCTTGGCCAGCGCGGTCATGCTCAGGTCGAACAGCTCCACCTGGACCCGGGTCTCGCCGACGTCGGCGCCGACCAGGTAGCCGTAGCCGGGCGCGACGCGCAGCAGGACCCGGGGGCGGCCGCCGTCGGACTCGACCGAGCCGGCCTCCTCGACCAGACCCTCGTTGATCATCTCGCCGACCAGGTTGCTGACGCTCGCCAGGCTGAGCGCTGTGGACTGGCCCAGCTCGTGCCGGCTGAGCGGGCCGTCCAGCCAGATCCGGGTCAGCAGGACCGACCGGTTGGCCCGGCGCATGTCGCGCACCGTGGTGCGTCTGGCGTCCACGTCCGCCGCCGTCCTTCCCGGCCGCTCGCGGCGGCCTGCGTTCCTGCTTCACGCCGTGAACCGGGTGGTGACAGGGTACGCCGCATTTACATTTAACAAAGTTAACTGATAACCTCCGGCGCATCGATGAGGAGGTATGTCATGCGACTCGGACGTGGGATGACCGCTCTGCTCGGTGGCGTCGCGCTGCTCGCCGCCACCGCCGCCGCCCTGCCCGCCACCGCCGCCACCCCGGCCGGCGCCGTCGGCACGCTCGTCGCGTGTGACGCGCCGGTCTGGGCCGAGGGCGTCACCTGGACCGCCGGCAGCCGCGCCACCTATGGCGGCCGGCTCTACCAGGCGCTCGTCACGCACACCCCGCCGGCCGGCGCGGGCTGGAACCCGGCCGCCGTACCGGCCCTCTGGACCGACCTCGGCGCCTGCACCGGCGGCACGCCGTCGCCGAGCCCGACCACCCGGCCGCCGTCGCCCACCCCCTCCGCCTCTCCGACGGCCTCCCCCACGCGGACGCCGACCGCCTCCCCGACCCCGACGACGCCGGGCGGGGACACCTGCGCGCTGCGGTCCCGGCCGTCGGGCAGGGTGCTCCAGGGCTACTGGGAGAACTGGGACGGTGCCGCGAACGGCGTGCACCCCGGGCTCGGCTGGATCCCGATCACCGACTCCCGGATCACCGGACACGGCTACAACGTGGTGACCGCCGCGTTCCCGGTCATCCGCGCCGACGGCACCGTGCTCTGGGAGGACGGCATGGACGCCGGCGTCAAGGTGCCAACCCCGGCGCAGGTGTGCCAGGCCAAGGCCGCCGGGCTCACCGTGCTGCTGTCCATCGGCGGCGCCACCGCCGGCATCGACCTCAGCTCCAGCGCGGTGGCCGACCGGTTCGTCGCCACCGTCGTGCCGATCCTCAAGCGGCACAACTTCGACGGCATCGACATCGACATCGAGACCGGCCTGACCGGCAGCGGGAACATCAACCAGCTCTCCCCCTCGCAGGCCAACCTGATCCGGATCATCGACGGGGTGCTGGCCCAGATGCCGGCCGGCTTCGGGCTCACCATGGCGCCGGAGACCGCGTACGTCACCGGAGGCAGCGTCACCTACGGCTCGATCTGGGGCGCGTACCTGCCGATCGTGAAGAAGTACGCCGACAACGGGCGGCTGTGGTGGCTGAACATGCAGTACTACAACGGCTCGATGTACGGCTGCGCCGGTGACTCGTACCCGGCCGGCACCGTGGCCGGTTTCGTCGCCCAGACCAACTGCCTCGACGCGGGCCTGGTCATCCAGGGCACCACCATCCGCGTACCGCTGGACCGGCAGGTCCCCGGGCTGCCCGCGCAGGTCGGCGCCGGCGGCGGCTACATGGGCCCGGCGCTGGTGGCCCAGGCGTGGAACACCTACCAGGGGCGCCTCAAGGGCCTGATGACCTGGTCGGTCAACTGGGACGGGTCGAAGGGCTGGACGTTCGGCGACAACGTCCGGTCCCTGCAGGGCCGCTGAGCCGGCGGGGCTCCACGCTCCACCCCCGGCGCGGAGCCCCGCCGCTGGCGCCTCTTGCCAGACCCTGCGAGGCTGGCGCTCGTGTATGACTACGACCTGCTGGTGCTGGGCTCCGGACCGAGTGGACAGAAAGCGGCGATCGCCGCGGCCAAGCTGGGCCGCCGGGTGGCGATCGTCGACCGCCGCGACATGCTCGGCGGGGTGTGCATCAACACCGGGACCGTGCCCTCCAAGACGCTGCGCGAAGCCGTCCTCTACCTGACCGGGCTGAGCCAGCGCGACCTCTACGGCAGCAGCTACCGGGTCAAGGAGGACATCACCGTCGCCGACCTGGCCGCCCGCACCCAGCACGTGATCACCCGGCAGACCGACGTCATCCGCAACCAGCTGGCCCGCAACAAGGTCTCGCTGATCACCGGCACCGGCCGGTTCGCCGACGCCCACTCCGTGTGGGTGGACGCCGGCTCCGGCCGGGAGACCCGGGTCAGCTTCGACAAGGCGGTCATCGCCGCCGGCACCCGCCCGGCCCGCCCGGACAGCGTCGACTTCGACGACCGGACGATCGTCGACTCCGACGGCGTCATCAACCTCCAGGCCGTCCCGCGCAGCATGGTCGTGGTCGGCGCCGGCGTGATCGGCATGGAGTACGCGTCCCTGTTCGCCGCGCTCGGCACCAAGGTGACTGTGGTCGAGCGCCGCCCGCGGATGCTGGACTTCTGCGACGAGGAGATCGTCGAATCCCTGAAGTACCACCTGCGGGACCTGTCGGTGACCTTCCGCTTCGGCGAGGAGGTGGCCGCCGTGGAGAAGCACCGCAGCGCCGCGCTCTGCGTGCTGCGCAGCGGCAAGAAGATCGCGGCGGACACCGTGATGTACTCCGCCGGGCGCCAGGGGCAGACCGACGACCTCGCGCTGGAGGCGGCCGGGCTCACCGCCGACCACCGGGGCCGGATCACCGTCGACGCGGACTACCGCACCGGCGTCGAGAACATCTACGCCGTCGGCGACGTGATCGGCTTCCCCGCGCTGGCGTCCACCTCGATGGAACAGGGCCGGCTGGCCGCGCAGCACGCCTGCGGCGAACCGGCGCGCGGCATGTCGGACCTGCAACCGATCGGCATCTACACCATCCCGGAGATCAGTTTCGTCGGGAAGACCGAGGAGGAGCTGACCGACGCGTCCGTCCCGTTCGAGGTGGGCATCGCCCGCTACCGGGAACTGGCCCGTGGCCAGATCGTCGGCGACTCGTACGGGATGCTGAAGCTGCTGGTGTCACCCGAGAACGGGCGGCTGCTCGGGGTGCACGTGTTCGGCACCGGCGCCACCGAGATCGTCCACATCGGGCAGGCGGTGATGGGCTGCGGCGGTACCGTCGACTACCTGCTCGACGCGGTGTTCAACTACCCGACGCTGGCCGAGGCGTACAAGGTGGCCGCGCTGGACGCCGCCAACAAGATCCGCAACATCACCCGCATCGACACCTGACCCCGCCCCTCCCCCGCCCGCCCCGCCCCTCCTCGTTGATCTTGCACTTTCGGCCCGCCGCCCACCCGTTATGCCGGCTATGCCCGGGCGACACGTGCAAGATCGGCGGGGATAGTCGGCGGGGCGGGGCGGGGCGGGGCGGTGGGAGGGTGGGTCAGCGGCCTACGGCGTAGCCCTGGGCGCCTCGAGGATTCGCCGCGGCGGACAGGACGCCGGTGCGCGGGTCGCGTGTCACCGCGCACATGCGGCCCAGGCTCCACGGGTCGGACAGGCGGACGGTGTGGCCGCGGGCGCGCAGGCCGGCCAGCACGTCCGGGTCGATCCGGTCCTCCAGCACCAGCACGCCGGGCTCGACCTCGCGCGGATAGAACGACGCCGGAAAGCTCGTGGCGTGCCACGTGGGGGCGTCGATCGCCTCCTGCAACTCCTGCCCGCCGGCCAGGTGCCGCAGCAGGAACAGCAACTGCCACTGGTCCTGCTGGTCACCGCCGGGCGTGCCGCAGGCCATCACCGGCTCGCCGTCGCGCAGCACGAGCGTCGGGCTGAGCGTGGTACGCGGTCGCCGGCCCGGCCGCAGCGTCGACGCGAGCCCCTCCTCCAGCCAGCACATCTGCAACCGGCTGCCGAGCGGGAAGCCCAGTTCCGGGATGGTGGGCGAGCTCTGCAGCCAGCCGCCGCTGGGCGTGGCAGAGATGATGTTGCCCCACCGGTCCACCACGTCGACGTGGCAGGTGTCGCCGCGGGTCACGCCGTCGGCCCGGACCGTGGGCTCGCCGGTGCTCGGGTCCTGCGGAACGGCCCCGCGACGCACGTCGGCGTGCAGGTGGGACGGAAGCCGGGGCGGCTCGCCCACCGGGCGGCCGGGGCGCAACCCGGCCGACGCCCGGTCACCGACCAGCGCGGCCCGCGAACGGGCGTACTCCGCCGACAGCAGCGCGGAGCCCGGCACGTCGGTGTCGCCGTACCACGCCTCCCGGTCGGCGAACGCGAGCTTCAGCGCCTCGGCCTGCGCGTGGATGCCGTCCAGGCTGGACGGATCGTAGACCGCCGGGTCGTCGAGCGCGTCCAGGACGGCCAGGGTCTGCAGCAGCACCGGGCCCTGGCCCCAGAAGCCGGTCTTGGCGACCGTGTGCCCGTGCCAGTCCAGCGTGACCGGCGCCTCCCAGGTGGCCGACCATCCGGCCAGGTCGTCGCCGGTGACCAGCCCGGCGTGGGCACGCCCGCTGGAGTCGCGGAACGGCAGCCGGCTGAACGCGTCGATCGCCTCGGCGACGAAACCCTCCCGCCAGGCGCGCCGGGCCGCCTCGATCTGCGCCTCCCGGTCCGTGCCGGCGGCCCGTCCCGCGTGGACGAGGCGGCGCAGCGTGTCCGCGTACGCCGGGTTGGTGACCATCTCCCCCGGCGCGGGCGGGCGGCCGTCGCGGAGCCATTGCCGCGCGGAGGTCGGCCAGTGGTCGGTGAACAGCGACCGGACCCGCGCGACGGTCTGCCCGGCGGCGCCGACCAGCGGGTGACCGGCGGCGGCGTAGCCGATCGCCGGTTCCAGCACCTGGGCGAGCGTGCGGGTGCCGTGGTCGCGCAACAGCAGCAGCCACGCGTCGACAGCGCCCGGCACGACCGCGGCGAGTGGGCCGGCGCCGGGCACCAGGTCCAGGCCGAGCGAGCGGAAGTGGGCGACGGTGGCGGCGGCCGGGGCCGGGCCCTGACCGCAGAGCACCCGCGGCGTGGGGTCGGCCGCGGTGGCGAGGATCGCGGGCACCTCCCCGGCCGGGCCGTTGAGGTGCGGTTCCACCACGTGCAGCACGAACCCGGCGGCCACCGCGGCGTCGAAGGCGTTGCCGCCGCGTTCCAGCACGCCCATCGCGGACTGACTGGCGAGCCAGTGCGTGGAGGAGACCATGCCGAACGTCCCGCGCAGCGTCGGCCGGGTGGTGAACGCCATGGGCGGCAGCCTACGGCGTGCCGGCGACGTCGGCGCGTTCCGTCGCGCCGCCCGCGCCCGCACCGCCGTCGCGCTCGGCGTCGAGCGGGAACAGGCACGCGGCCTCGTGGCCCGGACCGACCTCGGCCAGCGCCGGGTCGGTCTCGGCGCACGCGGGGCGGGCCTGGGGGCATCGGGTACGGAAGCGGCAACCGCTCGGCGGGTCCACCGGGCTGGGGATGTCGCCGGTCAGCACGATCCGGCGGCGCTCCCGCTCGACGCGGGGGTCGGCCACCGGCACCGCGGACAGCAGCGCTGCCGTGTAGGGGTGCGCCGGGCGCCGGTAGATCCGCTCCGGTGGGCCGGTCTCGACGATGCGGCCCAGGTACATCACCGCGATCCGGTCGCTCATGTGCTCGACGGCGGCCAGGTCGTGCGCGATGAACAGGTAGGTGAGCCCGAGGTCGCGTTGCAGGTGCCGGAGCAGGTTCATGATCTGCGCCTGGACGCTCAGGTCGAGCGAGGCGATCGGCTCGTCCAGGACGATCAGGTCCGGCTCGCCGGCCAGCGCCCGGGCCACGCCGACCCGCTGGCGCTGGCCGCCGGACAGCTCGTGCGGATACCGGCCGGCGGTGTCGGCGCGCAGGCCGACCAGGTCCAGCAGCTCGGCGACCCGGGCCCGCCGGGCGGCGGCGGACGTGGCGAGCCGGTGCACGACGAGCGGTTCGGCGATGCTGTCGCCGACCGTACGGCGGGGGTCGAGGGACGCCTGCGGATCCTGGAAGACCATCGCCACGTGGCGGCGCGTCGCGCGCAGGCGGCGGCGCGACCAGCGGGTCACGTCCGCGCCCGCGACCCGGACCCGGCCGCCGGTCGGGTCGACGAGCCGCAGCAGCGCCAGACCCGCGGTGGACTTGCCGCTGCCCGACTCGCCGACGAGCCCCAGCGTCTCGCCCCGGCGTACGGCGAGGCTGACGCCGTCGACCGCGCGGACCGTTCCGGCCGGCGTCGGGAAGTGCACCTTCAGGTCGTCCAGCTCGGCGACCAGGTCCGGGGTGTCGGCGCTCATCCGGCCTCTCCACGGTAGAAGGTACGGACCGTGTGCCCGTCGCCGACCGGCGTCAGCGGGGGCAGCTCGTGCTCGCAGCGGGGATCGGCGCGGACCGGGCAGCGCGGCCAGAACGCGCAGCCGGGCGGCAGGTCCAGCGGGCTCGGCGGCGAGCCGGGGATGGCGACCAGGTCCTCGCCGCGCCGCGACGGGTCCGGCCGGGCCGCCAGCAACGCCCGGGTGTACGGATGGGTGGGCGTGTCGAACACCGCGTCGACGGGGCCCTGCTCGACGATCCGTCCCCCGTACATGACCGCCACGGTGTCGGCGATGCCCGCGACGACGCCCAGGTCGTGGGTGACCCAGACGACGGCGGTGCCCAGCCGTGCCTGCAGGTCGGCGACCAGTTCGATGATCTGCGCCTGGGTGGTGACGTCGAGCGCGGTGGTCGGCTCGTCGGCGATCAGCAGGTCCGGCTCGCAGGCGAGCGCCATGGCGATGGCGACACGCTGGCGCATGCCGCCGGAGAACTGGTGCGGGTACGCGTCGACGCGCCGCGCGGCCGACGGGATGCCGACCAGTTCCAGCAGCTCCACCGCCCGGTCGCGGGCGGCGCGGCGGGTCAGGCCGAGGTGTTCCTCGGCCGCCTCGGTGACCTGCCGCCCCACCGGCAGCACCGGGTTGAGCGAGGTCATCGGATCCTGGAAGACGAAGCCGACGTGCCGGCCGCGAACCTTGCGGCGGCGGTCGTCGGGCAACGCGGTCAGCTCCGTGTCGAGCAGCCGCACCCGGCCGGTGACCGTGGCGGCGCGCGGGGCCAGGCCGGTGGCGGCGAGCAGGGTCATGCTCTTGCCGCTGCCGGACTCGCCGACCAGCGCGAACGTCTCCCCCGGCCGCACCTGCCAGGACACCCCGGCGACGGCACGGACCGGGCCACGGCGGGTGCCGACGGTCACGGTGAGGTCGTCCACGGACAGCACCGTCGAGTCGGTGCTCGGCCGCTGACGCCGGCTCGGCATGCGTTCGGTGCGCTCGGTGGGTTCGGTGCGCTCGGTCATGGGGTGCTCCTGCGGGCCTCGCCCAGGGTGAGCTGGCGCGGGTCGAGCACGTCACGCAACGCGTCGCCGACCAGGTTGAACGCCAGCACGGTGAGGAAGATCGCCGCGCCCGGGAACACGCCCAGCCACCACGCGTCGGTGACGAAGCCGCGCCCGTCGAACAGCATCCGGCCCCAGGCCGGCGCGGGCGGCTGGATGCCGAGGCCGAGGAAGGACAGGGCGGCCTCGGAGAGGATCGCGAACGCCAGCGACAGCGACGTCTGCACGATCAGCGGGGCGGCGATGTTCGGCAGCACGTGCCGGCGCATGATGCGCAGGTCGGACGCGCCGATGGAGACGGCGGCCCGGACGAACACCTGCTCGCGTACGGAGAGCACGCCGGCGCGGGTGATCCGGGCGAAGATGGGTGTGTAGACCACGCCGATGGCGACCATGGCGGTGAGCAGGCCGGGGCCGAGCACCGCCACGATGGCGACCGCCAGCAGCAGCACCGGGAACGCGAACAACACGTCCATGCAGCGCATGAGCACGCTGTCCAGCCAGCCCCGGTAGTAGCCGGCGAACAGCCCGAGCGTCACGCCCGCGACCAGTGCGATGCCGACGCTGACCGCCCCGACCTGAAGCGACACGCGGGCGGCGACGAGCACCCGGCTGAGCACGTCGCGGCCCAGCTCGTCGGTGCCGAACGGGTGTGCGCCGCTGGGCGGGCGCAGCATCTGGTCCACGTCGACGTCGTTGACGCCGGCCGGGGCCAGCCACGGGCCGGCCACCCCGACCACGACCAGCAGCACGAGCACGAGCGTGCCGCCGACGGCGAGCGGGTCGCGGCGCAGCGCGTCCAGGACGCGGCGTGCGGTGCTCTCGGTCGTGGCGCTCACTTGACCGTGATCCTCGGGTCGAGGCGGGCGTAGAGGATGTCCACCAGCAGGTTGACCAGCAGGAACAGGGCGGCCACCAGCAGCACCGCGCCCTGCAGGACGGGATAGTCGCGGGCCTGGACGGCGTCGAAGGTGAGCCGGCCGATGCCGGGCCAGGCGAACAGCACCTCGATGACGATGACGCCGCCGAGCAGGCTCGCGAGCTGCACCGCGACCACCGTGACGACCGGGATGAGCGCGTTGCGCAGCACGTGCCGCAGGATCACCACCCGGTTGCGCAGCCCCTTCGCCTCGGCGGTCCGCACGTAGTCGGCGGAGAGCACCTCCAGCACCGAGGAGCGGATGAACCGGGTGAGGATCGACGCGGTGACCAGGCCGACGGTGACCGCCGGCAGCGCCACGTGGGTGGCCCACCGGCCGGGGTCGTCGGTCAGCGCCACGTAGCCCGAGGGCGGCAGCCAGCCGAGCACCCCGGCGAACAGCAGGATGCCCATGATGCCCATCCAGAAGTCCGGCACCGAGACGCCGAACTGGCTGAACACGCGGGCGGCGTGGTCGATGGCGGAGCCGCTGCGGACCGCCGCGACGATGCCCAGCGGGAACGCCACCAGCAGCGCGAACACCACGGCGGTGACCGCGAGCGACAGCGTGGCGGGCAGCCGTTCCAGCACGATCGCGCTCACCGGCTGACCGGTGCGGAAGCTGACCCCCAGGTCACCGGTGAGCGCGTGCCCCAGGTAGCTGGCGTACTGCACCGGCAGCGGCTGGTCGAGGCCGGCGCGTTCGCGCAGCGCGTCGTACGTCTGCGGGTCGAACCGGGTGCCGAGCGCCACCCGGACCGGGTCGCCCGGCACCAGTTGCAGCAGCAGGAACACCACGAGTGTCACGCCGAGCAGGACGACCGCCGACTGGAGTACCCGCCGCAGGACGAAGCGGGCCATCACTTCGCCAGGGCGACCGACCGGAACCGGATCGCCCGGTCGGTGCGCACCTCGTAGCCGGAGACCTTCTTCGACCAGCCCTGCACGACGTCGGGGTTGTAGAGGTAGAGGTAGCTGGCGTCGTCGACGATCTGCTTCGCCGCCTGCTCGTACGCCTGCTTGCGGGCGCCCTGGTCGGTCTGGGTGCGCGCGTCGTCCAGCAGCTTGTCGACCGCCGGGTTCTTGTACTTGTGGAAGTTGAAGGTGCCGCCGCTGTGGTGCTGGGCGTAGTAGAACTCGTCCGGGTCGATGTTGCCGAGCCAGCCGAGCATGAACCCGTCGAAGTTGCCCTTGGCCTGCTCGTCGAGCCACTGGGCGAAGTCCAGCGTACGGATCTTCACGGTGATGCCGACGTCTTTGAGCTGCGCGGCGATGACCTGCGCGGCGGTGACCGTCTCCGGGTACTCGCTGGTGACCATCAGGTCCATGGTCAGGTTGCCCACGCCGGCCTGGCCGAGCATCTGCTTCGCCTTGCCCGGGTCGTGGCTGTAGGGCGCGTAGTCGTAGTAGAACGCGCTGTCCTTCGGGATGGCGGTCTGGTTGACGGTGGCCAGGCCGAACTTGGCCGCCTTGGTGATCGCCTCGCGGTCCAGCGCGTACCCGATCGCGCGCCGCACCTCGGGGTTGTCGAACGGCTTGCGGGCCTCGTTGAGCGCCACGTACCAGTAGTCGGTGGACGCCGCCGACCTCACCACCGGGTCGTCGCCGTCCTGCAACGACTTCACCTGCTGGGGCGGCAGGTTGTCGGTCCACTGGACCTGGCCGCTGCGCAGGTTCTGCAGCGCCACCGTCGGGTCCTTGACGAAGGTGAACGTGACGCCGTCGAGCTTCGGCTTCTCACCCCAGTAGGCGTCGTTGCGCACCAGCTTGATGCTGTCGCCGGAGGTGTAGCCGGCCACCGTGAACGGGCCGCTGCCGACCGGCGCGGTCTTCACCTTGCCGGACTCCACGTTGGACTTCTCCACGATCGCCACGCCCTTGAACCCGCCGAGGTTCGCGAGCAGGTTCGGGGTGGGCGCGCTCAGCGTCACCACCACCGTCGTCGGATCCGGCCCGGTGACCGACTTGACGGTGGCGAACTTGTACGCGTTGTTCAGCTTCTCCTTGATGATCCGCTCGAACGAGTAGACGACGTCCTCGGAGGTCAGCGGCGACCCGTCGGAGAACGTGACGCCCTCGCGCAGCGTGAACGTCCAGGTGAGCTGGTCGTCGCTGGTGGTCCACTTCGTCGCCAGCGAGGGCACCATCTTCAGGTCGGCGTCCGGCTCGACGAGTGTGTCGTAGACGTTCTCCAGCACCTGGAAGCTGTAGTAGGCGGAGGTCTTGTGCGGGTCGAGCTGGTCGGGTTCGCCGCCGATCGCGGCGTTGAGGACTCCGCCGGAGCCGCCGGCGTTCCCCCCGCCGCCGACGTCGACCGCCTCGCCGCCGGTGCATCCGGACAGGACACCGATGGTGAGGGTGAGTGCGGCGCCGAACACGCCGAGCTTGTTCCTGGACACAGGCCCCCCTTGCCACTTCCCGGACAAAAGAAAGTTTCGGCGAGTCTTATCTCCGAGCCGGATGATGTCAAACGAATCCAGCCAAACTGACTGGTCGACGGGGTGTTGCCGGTGCGGAGTGAACGGTGGTTCAATCCGGGCCCCGACCCGATCCGCCACCGCCGCTGGGAGTTGCCGCCGTGACCACACACGATGTCGTCAACCAGGTTCCCCCGATGGTCGGCCACGACACCGCCGACGATCCGGCGCTGCGCGACGGCGTGGACCGCGAGGGCGCCGGCTGGGCGCTGCCCGGGCTGCGCGAGCTGGGCCGGCTCGCCGGCGGCGAGGAGGCGGCCGAACACGGGCGGCTCGCCAACGAGCACCCGCCGGTGCTGCGCACCCACGACCGGTACGGCCACCGGATCGACGAGGTGGAGTTCCATCCGTCCTGGCACGAGCTGATGCGTACCGCTGTCGGGCACGGCCTGCACGCCGCGCCGTGGGCCGACGACCGGCCCGGCGCGCACGTCGCCCGCGCGGCCGGCTTCTACCTGTGGCGGCCCGACGCCGGGCACGGCTGCCCGATCTCGATGACCTACGCGGCGGTGCCCGCGCTGCGGCACAGCCCGGACCTGGCCGCCCGCTTCGAGCCGCTGCTCACCACCCGCGAGTACGACTTCGGTCTGCGCCCGCCGCAGACCAAGCGCGGCCTGCTCGCCGGCATGTCGATGACCGAGAAGCAGGGCGGCTCGGACGTACGCGCCAACACCACCACCGCCCACCCCGAGCCGGACGGCAGCTACCGGCTCGTCGGGCACAAGTGGTTCACCTCCGCGCCCATGTGCGACCTGTTCCTCACGCTCGCCCAGGCGCCCGGCGGCCTCACCTGCTTCCTGGTCCCCCGCGTGCTGCCCGACGGCACCCGCAACCCGATGCGGCTCATGCGGCTCAAGGACAAGCTCGGCAACCGTTCCAACGCCTCCGCCGAGGTCGAGTACGAGCACGCGGTGGCGTGGCGCGTCGGCGACGAGGGCCGGGGCGTGCGCACCATCATCGACATGGTCAACCTGACCCGGCTCGACTGCGTGATCGGCGCGGCGGCCGGGATGCGCCACGGCGTGACCACCGCCGTGCACCACGCCACGCACCGGCGGGCGTTCGGCGCCTACCTGGCCGACCAGCCGTTGATGCGCAACGTGCTGGCCGACCTGGCGGTCGAGTCCGAAGCGGCCACCGTCCTGATGGTCCGGCTGGCGGGCGCGACCGACCGGTCGGCGCGCGGCGACGACGGCGAGACCGCGTTCAAGCGCCTCGCGCTCGCCGTCGGCAAGTACTGGGTGTGCAAGCGCTGGCCGGGACACGCCGCCGAGGCGCTGGAGTGCCTGGGCGGCAACGGCTACGTGGAGGAGTCCGGCATGCCGCGGCTGTTCCGCGAGTCGCCGCTGAACTCGATCTGGGAGGGCTCCGGCAACGTCGCCGCGCTGGACGTGCTGCGCGCGCTCACCCGGGAACCGCAGGTGCTCGCCGCGTACGAGGCGGAGGTGGCCGCCGCGGCCGGGGCGGACGCCCGGCTGGACACCGCGGTGCGCCGGGTGCGCGACGAACTGGCCGACCACACCGACCTGGAGCTGCGTGCCCGGCGGGTGGTCGAGCGGCTGGCGCTGGTGCTGCAGGGCGCGCTGCTGGTGCGCCACGGCCACCCGGCGGTCGCGGACGCGTTCTGCGCGTCCCGGCTGGACGGCGACCACGGGCAGGCGTACGGGACGCTGCCGGGCGGGCTGGACCTGGCCGCGATCATCGACCGCGCCACCCCCAAGATCGGCTGAGGGAGTGGTGATGCGGCTCGCCTCGATCCACCTGTACCCGGTCAAGTCCCTCGGCGGCGTCGACGTCGACCGGGCCGACGTGCAGCCGTGGGGGTTGCGTCACGACCGCCGCTGGGTGGTGCTGCGCCCCGACGGCGGCAAAGTGGGCTCGACCGCCCTGCCGGCGCTGCTCGGCCTGACCGCCGCGCCCGGCCCCGGGTCGATCACGCTCACCGCCCGCGACGGCTCGACGCTGGCAGTCGCCGAACCGGTCGACGGGCCGGCCGTCCCGACCGACGTGTCGCGGCTGGACACGGTCCGGCTCGCCGCCGACGAGGCCCACGACTGGCTCTCCGCCCGGCTGGGCCGGCCCGTACGGCTGGCCTGGCTGGACGATCCGCGCCGCCGGCCGATGTCGCCCGAACACGGCGGCCGGCCCGGTGATCCGCTGAACCTCTCCGACGCCGGGCCGCTGCTTGTCGCCACGGCGCCGTCGCTGCGGCGGCTGCGGGACTGGATCGTCGAGGGCGCGCTGGAACGCGGCGAGCCCGCGCCGGAGCCGCTGGCGATGGCCCGGTTCCGGCCGACGGTGGTGCTGGACGGGCCGTTCGCACCGTTCGCCGAGGACGGCTGGACGCGGGTGCGCATCGGCACCGTCGACTTCCGGTTCTCCGAACGCTGCGACCGCTGCTCGGTGACGCTCATCGACCCGGAGACGCTCACCAGCGGGAAGGAACCGATCCGCACGCTGTCCCGGCACCGGCGCCACGACGGGAAGACGTGGTTCGGCGTCCGCCTCGTGCCGCTGAGCACCGGCGAGATCCGCGTCGGCGACCCGGTCGCCGTCTCCTGATCCCGCGGCTCAGCCGCGGCGCCACTCGTCGGCCAGGATCGCGTGGACGAGCTGGTCGGCCCAGCCGTCCCGGAACCGGTAGCTGCGCACGTGCCGCGCCTCCCGCCGCATCCCGAGCCGGGCCATCAGGCGCGCCGACGGCTCGTTGTCCGCGTGGCAGCGGGCCACCACCCGGTGCAGCCCGAACTCCCCGAAACCCCAGTCCAGCAGCGCCCCGGCCGCCTCCGTGGCCAGCCCGCGGCCGCCGTGGTCGGGGTGGAAGACGTACCCCAGCTCGGCGGTGCGGTCCGTCGCGCTGCGCCAGACCAGCTCGACCGCACCGATCACCCGCCCGTCGCGCACCACGGCGAGCGTCAGGCAGTCGCCCTCCGCGCGCAGCGCGTCCTCGCCGGCCATCGCGGTCACCGACGCCAGGGACTCCGCCCGGGTACGCGGCGCGGCGCCCGCCATCCAGCGGACCACGTCCGGGCGGCGCTGCCAGGCGTGCACGTCGTCGAGGTCGTCGAGGGTGACCGGGCGCAGCAGCAGCCGGGACGTGCGCACCGGGTACGCCGGGTGGGTCATCGGGCGATCGTAGGAGGAACCTAGTGTGGGGCGCATGGTCGTTTCCGCCGACGACGGCAACCCGCTCACCCGGCTCACGCTCGACCAGCTCCGGCAGCGCACCAGCGTGAAGTGGCGGCTGTACCCGCCGGACGTGCTGCCGCTGTGGGTCGCCGAGCAGGACGTGCCGCTGGCGCCGCCGGTGGCCGAGGCGCTGCGCCGGGCGGTCGAGCTGGGCGACACCGGCTACTCGTACGGCACCGCGTACGCCGAGGCGGTCGGCGGGTTCGCCGCGCAGCGGTGGGGCTGGGCCGACTTCCCGGTCGGCCGGGCCACGCTGGTGCCGGACGTGATGATGGGTACGGTCGAGGTGCTGCGCCTGGTCACCGGCCCGGGTGACGCGGTGGTGGTCACTCCCCCGGTCTACCCGCCGTTCTACGCGTTCGTCGCCAACGCCGGACGGCAGGTGCTCGAGGCGCCGCTCGGGACGGACCTGCGGCTCGACCCGGCCGCGCTGGAGGAGGCGTTCCGGCGCGCCCGCGCGATCGGCGACCGGCCGGCGTTCCTGCTCTGCAACCCGCACAACCCGACCGGTGTGGTGCACCGCCCCGACGAGCTGGCCACCGTAGCCGAGCTGGCCGCCCGGCACGGCGTCCGGGTGGTGTCCGACGAGATCCACTCGCCGCTGGCGCTGCCCGGAGCGCGGTTCACCCCGTACCTGACGGTGCCGGGTGCGGAGAACGCGTTCGCGCTGCTGTCGGCGTCGAAGGCGTGGAACCTGGCCGGGCTCAAGGCGGCGCTGGCGGTCGCCGGGCCGGACGCGGCGGACGACCTGGCCCGGATGCCGGAGGAGGTCAGCCACGGCCCCAGCCACCTCGGGGTGCTCGCGCACACGGCCGCGTTCCGGGCCGGCGGGCCGTGGCTGGACCGGCTGCTCGACGGCCTGGACGCGAACCGGGCGCTGCTCGGGTCGCTGCTGGCCGAGCACCTGCCGGCGGTGTCGTGGCGGCCGCCGGAGGGCACGTACCTGGCCTGGCTGGACTGCCGCGACCTGGGCGTGCCCACCGAGGCGGGCGACGGACCGGGGGTGGCGAGCGATCTGGCCGGGCCGGCGCGGATGTTCCTCGACCGGGCCCGGGTGGCGCTCAGCTCCGGGCACGTCTTCGGCTCCGGCGGCGCTGGCTTCGTGCGGCTCAACTTCGCCACCTCCCCCGCCGTGCTCACCGAGGCGGTCACCCGGATGGGCCGCGCGACGCGCGCCTGACCGGCAGCCCACGGTCAGCGCGCGGCGGCGCGTACCCCCTGGTTGTCGCCCTCGGACAGGAACGACGCCAGGGCGCTGCCCTCGGCGGTGACGGCCGCGCGCTCGGCGCGGGTGACCGCACGCAGCGGCGTGACCACCACGACGCCCGCGTCGACCGTCCAGGTGGCGGCGACCCGGCCGTCGACGAGCACGAACCGGGCCCCCGCCACGGACAGGTTGCGGTAGGCGTCGTCGATGATCCGGCTGCGGTCGTGGTAGCCGAGCACGGCGTTGTCGAAGGCGGGCAGGAACCGTACCGGCGCGGGGGTGTCCGGGTCGGGCCGGGGCGCGTCCGGCAGGTCCAGCAGGGTCCGGCCCCGCGCGTCCCGGAAGGCCACCAGCTCGTCGCGGACCGCCGCCACCGCCGCGGGCAGCCCGGCGAGGCCGCACCAGGCGCGCAGGTCCGCCGACGCGGCCGGCCCGAACGCGGCCAGGTAGCGCCGCACCAGCGCCCGCCCGGCCCTGTCGTCGCCGTCCGGCGCGGCCGGGTCGGTGTCGTGGCCCAGCCACCGGGCCAGAGCGACGGTACGGACGCCGGCCGTGGTCCGCCACAGTCCGCGCGGCGGCGCCTGCACGGCCGGGACCAGCGCGAGCACGATCTCGCCGAGCGCCCGCCGGTCGGTCGCCGGCCAGCGCGCGGCGAGCGCCGCCACGATCTCGGCGGTGGTGCGGGGCTCGCCGTCGGCCAGGACCTCCCGGGCCGCCGCGGCGAGTTCGTCGAGGTCGACCCCGTCGAACTCGCCGCGGTAGACGCCGAGCACCCGCTGCCGCAGCATCGCGTCGTGCCGGGACCGCCAGGCCAGCACGTCGCCGGCCGCGAGCAGGTGCACGGTGCGGCGCATCAGATGGGTACGCACCAGGCGGCGGCGCACCAGCAGGTCCGACAGGACCGCCGGGTCGAAGGCCCGCAGCCGCGACCACAGCCCGACGTACGGCTCCTGCGGCTCCTGGGCCTGCAACCCGCACAGGTGCGTCACCGCGTCGGTCACCGGCAGGTCGGCGCGGTCGAGCAGCAGTTGCCGGGCGAGCGTGGCCCGGTTCAGCGCACGCCGGTCGAGAACTGTCACGGCCGGCTCAGGTGGTGGTCTGGCCGTCGATGCTCTCGCGCAGGATGTCCGCGTGCCCGGCATGCTGGGTGGTCTCGGCGATGACGTGGATCAGCACCCGCCGGATGCTGCGCACCGAGCCCGGCTCGTTCCACGGCGCGTCCGGCACCGGCCAGGTCGCCGACAGGTCCTCGACGCCGGCGACGATCTCCTCGGTACGGGCGGCGACGCGGGCGTACCGGTCCAGAATGGCCGGCAGCGTGTCCTCGGGCAGCATCTGGAAGTCCCGTCCCCGCTCGATCGCCCACTGCGGCAGCTCGCGGGCCTGGCCGGACATGAAGTCCTCCCAGGTGACGCCCTCGGGCAGGGCGAAGGACATCGCCGACGGGCCCTCGACCACGAACCGCAGCCACGCCTCCTCGGTGGACGCGACGTGTTTGATCAGCCCGCCCAGGCAGAGCGCGCTGACCGTCGGCTTCTGCCCGGCCTGCTCGTCGGTCAGGCCACGCACCGTGTTGATCAGCATGTTCCGCGCGTCGGCCAGCTCGGCCAGCAAGTCGGCCCGCTCGGCGTCCAGGGTGGTGGGGGTCGTGGTGGTGGGGGTCGTCGTGGTGTCGGTCATCGTCATCGTTCCTTCCGGTCCTGATCGGGTACGGGTCCACCCTCGCAGGCGTAGCGGTCAGAAAGTGTCCTCTTCTCGCGGCAGAATGCGTGTCGTGCCGAAGACTTCCGCCCGGCTGCTCTCGCTGCTGTCCCTGTTGCAGGCGCGACGGGACTGGCCCGGGTCGCTGCTCGCCGAACGGCTGCGGGTCAGCCCGCGTACCGTGCGCCGCGACGTCGACCGGCTGCGTGAACTGGGCTATCCGATCGAGAGCGCCAAGGGCCCGGACGGCGGCTACCGGCTGGGCGCCGGCTCCGCGCTGCCGCCGCTGCTCTTCGACGACGAGCAGGCCGTCGCGCTCACCGTGGCGTTGCAGACCGCGGCCAGCGGCGTAACGGGCATCGAGGAGGCGGCCGCGCGGGCGCTGACCACGGTGCGGCAGGTGATGCCGCCGCGGCTGCGGCACCGGGTCGACGCGCTGCGGGTGGTCGACGTGCAACGCGCCGGTACGCCCGCCCGGCACCGGGTGGAACCGGCGTTGCTGATGACGTTGAGCGCCGCCGTCCACGCCCGCGAGGAGCTGCGCTTCGACTACGAGTCGGTGTCCACCGCGCCGCCGGATCCGGACCGGCCGCCGCGCCGGGTGCAGCCGCACCACCTGGTCACCTGGGGCGGGCGCTGGTATCTCGTCGCCTGGGATCTCGACCGTGACGACTGGCGCACGTTCCGGGTCGACCGGATCAGCCCGCGTACGCCCACCGGCCCCCGGTTCACGCCCCGTGAGCTGCCCGGCGGGGACGTGGCCGCGTACGTCGCCGGGCGGTTCAAGGGCGCCACCGGGCCGGGCGACTGGCCCTGCCGGGGCGAGGTGATCCTCGACCTGCCCGCCCGGGTGGTGTCCGGGTGGACCCGCGACGGAGTCGTCGAGGAGCTGGGCCCGGACCGCTGCCGCCTGGTGCTCGGCGCCTGGTCGTGGGCCGGGCTGGCCGCCGTGCTCGGCCGCTACGACGCCGACATCGAGGTGGTCGGGCCGCCGGAGCTGCGGGAGGCGTTCGCCCGCCTGGCCCGCCGCTACGCCGCCGCCGCTGCCGGGAGCCCGGACACGCCGGGCCCCCGGTAGCGCCCGCCGCCTGGTCGCGGCGGGCCGGCGCTCACGCGGCGGAGCGGCGGTCGCCGGGGTCGGTCGTGTCGGCCAGGCCGGCGTACCGTCCCCTGTGGTAGAGCAACGGCGAGCCGACGTCGGCGTGCCGCAGCAGTTCCGGTTCGGCCAGCACGACGGCGTGGTCCCCGACGACCACCCGGTCCACCACCCGGCACAGCAGCCAGGCCAGTGTGTCGTCGAGGACCGGCACCCCTTCCGGGCCGGGCCGCCAGCGGGTCGGCCCGGCGAACCTGTCGATCCCGCTGGTGGCGAACGTCCGGGCCACCTCGTGCTGGCCGTGCCCGAGCAGGTGCACCGCGACGTGCCGGGCCCGGGACACCACCGGCCAGCTCGACGAGCCCAGGTCCAGGCAGAACGAGACGATCGGCGGTCGCAGCGACACCGCCGTGAACGAGGTGGCGGTGAACCCGGCCGCGGGCGGTCCGGCGGCGGTGACCACTGTGACGGTGCTGGCCTGGTGCCGCAGCAGCGTCCGCAGCGCCTCGACGTCGGCGTCGACCGGGGTGTCGGCGGGCTCGGTCACGGTGTTCCTCCAAGGTGTACGGGCGGGACCGGTCAGACCGTGAAGCCGTGGAACAGCACCGACGCCAGTCCGAGCGCCAGCACCAGGTTGAACACGGTGGCGGCGCCGAACACGGTCACCGGCCGCCAGCCGGCCTCGCGCAGCGACGACACACGGACCTCGAGGCCGATGCTGACGAACGCCAGGATGAGGAACCAGACGCGCAGGTCGGTGACGATCGCCATGGTGGCCTTGCCGTCCGACCCGGCCGCGTCGAGGTACCAGGTGGCGATCACCGAGGCGGCGACGAACCCGAGGACGAACTTCGGGAACCGGCGCCACAGCTCGCCGAGCCCGGGGCGCGGGGAGTCCGGGCGGCGTTCCACGCGCAGCGCGAAGTACGCGGTGAGGGCGACCGCTACCACGCCCATCAGCGCGTTCTGGGTGACCTTGACGATGCTGGCGATCTGCAGCGCGTCCTCACCGGCGAGCGCGCCGGCGGCGGTGACGGCGGCGGTGGTGTCGATGTTGCCGCCGATCCAGGCGCCGGCGACCGCGTCGGAGAGGCCGAGCACGTCGGCCAGCCAGGGCAGCAGGAAGATCGACGGCAGCGCGAACGCGATGACCAGGCTGGCCGTGTACGCGAGCTGTTCCCTTCGTGCCCGCACCGCGCCGGCGGCAGCGATGGCGGCGCTCACTCCGCAGATCGACACCGCCGAGGCGAGCAGCGCCCGCAGCTTCTCGTCCAGGCCGAACCGCCCGGCCAGCCACCAGGTGAACAGGAACACGCCGCTGATCAGCAGCAGCGCCTGGGCGATGGCGGGACCGGCGGCGCTCGCGATCACGGCGAGGTTGATCGAGGCGCCGAGCAGCACCAGGCCGGTCTTGATGAAGAACTCGGTACGGAACGCGGCGGAGATCCGGTCCCGCAGGCCGGACACGGTGACGACGAGGTTGCCGAGCAGGCCGAGCAGGATCGCGTAGACCGGGTACTCGACCGCGCCGGCCACGTCCTCGATCGCGCTGCCCTCGGCCCATAGCGGCACGTTCTGTTCCAGGTAGCGGGTGAGCGCGGCGAGACCGAGCACCACCAGCAGACCCAGTGCGGTCCAGCCCCAGAACGCGCCGGAGCGCAGGTCGGCCGGGGGCGGGGCGATCGACGGCGTACCGTCCGGCCGGTCCACCGAGGTCGCGGCGGCCGGGGCGTCCTCGGTGGAGGCCACGGACGGCCCGGCGGCGGTGCTGCGGACGGCGGGCTCCGGGGTGGCGGCCATCACGGCACCAGCCCGGCGGGGATGGCGCCGGCCAGCACCAGGAGCAGCAGCGCGAGGCCGAGGACGGTGGCGGCCCAGTCCTCGTTGAGGGCGAGCCGGGAGGTGCGTGCGGTGGGCGGTTCGGGTGGCGTGGGCGCGTTGCTCATGAGGGGCTCCTACGGGTACGCGCGGGCGACGGAGGGCAGCCGGAGGCGAGGGGTGACGGGGGATCATCGACCCCGGTAAGAGTTTCCTACTTAACTAGTAGGATTACAAGGTCTTCCCGCGCTCCGGCTCACCGGCGGCACGATCGGCCACCACCACGGAGATGCCGTCGAGCACCCGCTGCAGACCGAACTCGAAGGCGTGATCCGGCCCGTACGCCGCGCCGTGCGCCATCCCGGCGGCGGTACCGACCCGCGCGGCGAGCGGGAAGCTGCCGGCGGTCATGAACTTCTCCAGCCACGGCCCGTGCGTCTGCCACCACTGGTCGTCGGTCATCCCGGTCTCCCGCTCCAGCTCGACCACGTCCAGCGCGACCCGGGCCGCGTTCTTGGCGTGCCCCAGCACGAGCGTGAGCACCGCGTCCATCTCCACGTCGTCCAGCCCGATGTCCGCGACGGCGTGCAGTTCGTAGTCGTACTTGGCCAGTACGTTCGGGCCGAGCACCGGGCGGGTGGTCTCGGCGCGCAGCAGCCACGGGTGGGCCCGGTAGAGCGCGAGATTGTCCCGCGCGATGCGCTCCAGCCGGCCGCGCCAGCCACCCGGCACGTCGGACGGGCGCGGCAGGTCACCGAGGACGGTGTCCACCATGACGTCCAGGAGTTCCGCCTTGCCCGGCACGTACGTGTAGACGGACATGGTGCCGACGCCCAGCGCCTCACTGACCCGGCGCATGGTGAGCGCGTCGATGCCCTCGGCGTCGGCGATCTCGACGGCGGTACGCACGATCCGGTCGACGCTCAGACCGGGACCGGCGCCACGGCTGGCCGGCTCCCGGGTACGCCAGAGAAGGGCCAGGCTGCGGGCGGGATCGGCCTTGCGCCGGCGCTCCTTCGACATGGTGCCGTCATCCTACCGGCCGCGCCGGCAGGCGGCCGTCGGCGGGACGCGAAAAAGGCGGCCCGAGAATTGTTCGGGCAAAAAGAATGGCGGGTTCTCCCGCCACTACCAACATATAGCGCACCCCCGGTCTTGGCGCAAGACCGGGGTGACGGCGCACAATTGCCGGCCGTAACCCATTGCCGAGCCATTCGAAAAGCCGCGAGGAGCGGAGGCTCGGCCGTGCCCGTGATCGGAGACGAGTTGAATCTGCCTGCCACGAGCGTTTTCGATCTTCCCGAGCGTCTGTCGGCCAAGGCCGACCCGAACCTGATCGCCGCCGACGAGCGGCACTTCGCGGCCATCGCGGACAGCCTGCGCCGCTCGATCGCCGAGTTGACCGACCGGCTCGACGAGACACGCCGGGCCGCGGGCGGCCGGGGCCGGCAGGCGGTCGACCGGGACCAGGAGGTGCGGCGGCTGAGCGCGCGCCTGCGTACGCTGCGCCGCTACGGCCTGGACCTGTGCCTGGGCCGGATGGTCGGCGCGGACGGCGGCGACCCGGTGTACGTGGGCCGGCTCGGCCTGACCGACGGCGCGGGCGGCCGGCTGCTGCTGGACTGGCGCTCCCCCGCCGCCGAGCCGTTCTTCGGCGCGACCCACGCCGACCCGATGGGCCTGGCCAGCCGCCGCCGGTACCGGTGGAGCCGAGGGCGGATCACCGACTACTGGGACGAGGTGTTCACCGCCGACGCTCTGGCCGGGCACGCCGCGCTCGACGACCAGTCGGCGTTCATCGCCAGCCTGGGCGCGACCCGGTCGGCGCGCATGCGTGACGTGCTGGGCACCATCCAGGCCGACCAGGACGCGATCATCCGGGCCGGTTCCCGGGGCGCGCTGGTGGTCGACGGCGGTCCCGGCACCGGCAAGACGGTGGTGGCGCTGCACCGCACCGCGTACCTGCTGCACGCCGACCCGCGCCTCGGCGAGCGCCGGGGCGGGGTGCTGGTGGTCGGGCCGCACCAGCCGTACCTGAACTACGTCTCCGACGTGCTGCCCAGCCTGGGCGAGGAGGACGTGCAGATCTGCACCCTGGCCGACCTGGTGCCGGAGGGTGCGGCGGCGGCGCCGGAGACCGACCCGGAGGTGGCCCGGCTGAAGGCCTCGGCGGACGTGGTGCGGGTGGTCGACGCCGCGGTCCGGTTCTACGAGGAGCCGCCCACGACCGGGATGACAGTCGGCGTCGGAGACGCCGAGCTGCGGCTCACCGCCGACGACTGGACGACGGCGTTCGAGGCGGCCGGTCCGGGTGTTCCGCACAACGAGGCCCGTGACGACGTGTGGGAGGAACTGCTCACGATCCTGGTGGAGAAGTACCGGGGGGACGAGCCGGAGGAGGCGGTCCGCCGGGCGCTGGGGGGCGACCGGGAACTGGCCACCGCGTTCGGCCGGGCGTGGCCGCTGCTGGACCCGCTCGACGTGGTGGCCGACCTGTGGTCGGTTCCGGCCTACCTGCGCCGGTGCGCACCCTCGTTGAGCGTCGAGGAGATCCGTACGCTGCGGCGGGCCGACCCCCGGGCCTGGACGGTCGCCGACCTGCCGTGGCTGGACGCGGCCCGGCGGCGCGTCGGCGACCCGGAGGCGTCGCTGCGGCGGCGCCGTGACGAGGCGGTGCTGGCCGCGCAGCGCGCCGAGATGGACACGGTGGTCGACGCCCTGATCGCGTCGCACGCCTACGACGACGGCGAGGGTCTGATGACCATGCTGTACGGCGAGGACATGCGCACCAGCCTGGTCGACGAAAGCGCGCTGAGCGTGGCCGATCCGGACCTGCTGGCCGGGCCGTTCGCGCACGTCGTGATGGACGAGGCGCAGGAGCTGACCGACGCGCAGTGGCAGATGCTGCTGGCGCGCTGCCCGTCGCGCAGCTTCACCGTGGTCGGTGACCGGGCGCAGGCGCGGCACGGGTTCACCGAGTCGTGGCCGCAGCGGCTCACCCGGGTCGGCCTCGACCGGGTCGAGGTGGCGACGCTGACCGTCAACTACCGCACCCCGGCGCAGGTGATGGCGGCGGCCGAGCCGGTGATCCGGGCCGTGCTCCCGGATGCCAACGTGCCCACGTCCATCCGCGACGGCGCCCCGGTGCGGTACGGCGCCCGCGCCGAGCTGCGCGCGGTGGTGGACGGCTGGCTCACCGCCCACGGTGAGGGCGTCGCGTGCGTCATCGGCGATCCCGGGTTCCCGGCGACGGACCGGGTCCGGTCCCTGAGCCCCGTACTGGCCAAGGGGCTGGAGTTCGACCTGGTGGTGCTGGTCGACCCGGAGTCGTTCGGCGACGGGATCGCCGGCGCGGTGGACCGGTACGTCGCGATGACCCGGGCCACCGGCCAGTTGGTCGTGCTCACCGGTCCGTGACCGGCGCCCCGGGGGCGGCCGCGCGCCGCCCCCGGGGCCCCGGCTCAGCGGCTCAGCGCCCGGTAGCGGCGCAGCGACAGCGGCAGGAACACCGCGACCAGCGCCAGCGGCCAGAGCACCGCCAGCAGCGGGTGATGCGCCGCCACCCACGAGTCGCCGCCCCAGCCGGGGTTGCCGAACAGCTCCCGGGTGGCGCCGACCGTGGCGGACAGCGGATTCCACTCGGCGACCGCGCCCAGCCACGCGGGCATCGTGGACGGCGCCACGAACGCGCTGGACAGGAAGCCGAGCGGGAACTCCAGCGTCTGCACGGCGGTGACCGCGCTCTGCCCCTTCACCGTCAGGCCGAGGAAAATGCCCACCCAGACCAGCGCGAACCGCAGCAGCAGGATCAGCCCGAACGCGGCGAGCGTGTCGCCCAGGTCGCCGCGCGCCCGCCAGCCGACGGCCAGGCCGACGAGCAGCATGACGGCGAGCGTCACCACCGCGAACATCAGGTCGGCCACAGCGCGGCCGAGCAGCGGCGCCAGCCGCGACACCGGCATGCACCGCAGCCGGTCGGTGACGCCCCGGTCCAGGTCCGCCGAGACCGCCATGGTGGTCATGCTGATGCCGAAGACCATGGTCATGGCGAACATGCCGGGCATCAGGAACTCCCGGTAGCTGCCGCCGCCCGGCACCTGGAGCGCGCCGCCGAACAGGTACGCGAACATCAGCACCATCAGGATGTCGAAGCCCAGCGAGCCGATCAGCGGCCCGGGCTCGCGCCGCCAGTGCGCCAGCGCACGCCCGGTGAGCGTCAGGCCGTCACCGGCCAGGGACGGACGCCGGGCCGGGTTCACCGTCGCGGTCACGCGGTCACCTCCACGCCGGTACGGGCGGCGGCCGACGCGCCGGTGAGCTGGAGGAACACCTCGTCCAGAGTGGGCCGGCGCAGCGCCACGTCGGCCACGACCACGCCGTCGGCGTCCAGCGCGCGCAGCACCTCGGTGAGCGCGCCGGCCCGGTCGCCGACCTGGGCGCTGACCGCCCGCCGGTCCGGATCAAGCGCCGGTTCGGCCACGGCGACCGCGCGCAGCCGGGCGGCGGCGGTGGCCAGGTCGGCGGCGTCGCGGACGACCAGGTCGATCCGGTCGCCGCCGAGGCGGGACTTGAGCGCATCAGGGGTGCCCTCGGCGATCACCCGCCCGGCGTCGAGCACGCAGACGCGGTCGGCCAGCTGGTCGGCCTCGTCCAGGTACTGCGTGGTCAGCAACACCGTGGTGCCGGCGCGTACCAGGTCCCGTACCGCCTCCCACACCTCGTTGCGCCCGCGCGGGTCCAGCGCCGTGGTCGGCTCGTCGAGGAACAGCACCGACGGCGCGAGGATCATGCCTGCGGCCAGGTCGAGGCGGCGGCGCATGCCACCGGAGTACGTGCGGACCGGCCGTCCGCCCGCGTCGGCGAGCCCGAACCGGTCGAGCAGTTCGGTGGCCCGCCGTCGCGCAGCGGCCCGGTCCAGGTGGAACAGGCGCCCGAAGATCACCAGGCTCTCCCGGCCGCTCAGTGCCTCGTCCACCGCCGGGTGCTGGCCGACCAGGCCGATGCGGTGACGCACCCGGTCGGCCTGCCCCGCCACGTCGTAGCCGGCCACCTCGGCCCGCCCGGCGTCGAAGCGCAGCAGCGTGGCCAGGATGCGCACGGCTGTGGTCTTGCCCGCCCCGTTCGGGCCGAGCAGCCCGCACACGGTGCCCGGCGGCACCCGCAGGTCGAAGCCGTCCAGCGCCACGTTGTCCCCGTACCGCTTGCGCAGGCCCTCCGCGAGGATTGCGTGTTCCACGTCTGTCCCCCTCCGTTGACGACGGCCACTAACGTACAACGTACGGTAGGGCGTCCGCCAACGGATTCAGTCGACCACGCGGTGCTCCCACGCCCAGACCGCGATCTCGGTACGGTTGCGCAGGCCGAGCTTCGTCTGCACCGCGGAGACGTGGCTCTTGACGGTGCTCAGCGAGATGAACAGCTCGGCACCGATCTCCAGGTTGGTGCGGCCCCGGGCGATCTCGCGCACCACCTCGACCTCCCGCTCGGACAACGCCGGGCGGCGGTCGTCGCGGGATGGTGCGGGCGGGGTCAGGTGGCGCAGCAGCCGGACCGTCACCGACGGGGAGACCAGCGCGTCGCCCTGGTGCGCCGCCCGGACCGCCTCCACCAGCAGGGCCGGTCCGGCGTCCTTGAGCAGGAACCCGGCCGCTCCCCCGCGCAACGCGCCGTAGACGTACTCGTCCAGGTCGAACGTGGTGACCACGACGACCCGCAGTGGGTCGGCCACCTCGGGCCCGGCGAGCGCCCGGGTCACCTGGAGCCCGTCGAGCCGCGGCATCCGGATGTCCACCAGGCAGACATCGGGACGCAGCCGGCGGGCCTGGGCGACCGCGTCGACGCCGTCGGACGCCTCGGCCACCACTGTGATGTCGGGCTGGTCCTCCAGGATGAGCCGCAGCCCGCCGCGCACCATCGCCTGGTCGTCGGCGAGCAGCACCCGGATCGCCATCACTGCCGCCCGCACGGCACGGAGGCCCGCACCGACCACCCGGCGCCGGGGCGCGGTCCGGCGTGCAGCGTGCCGCCGAGGGCCTCGACGCGCTCCCGCAGGCCGATCAGTCCGTATCCGCCCCGGGACTCGGCGGGCGCGCCGGACGCGTCGTCGGTCACCTCGACAACCACCGCGTCCGGCTCCCGCACCACGTCCACAGTGACCTGCCCGGCGTGCGGGGCGTGACGGGCCACGTTGGTCAGCGCCTCCCGGACGATCCGGTGCACGGTGCTGGTGACCTCCGGCGGCCAGGCCGTCTCCTCCGGTAGCCACAGCCGCACCGGCGGGCCCTGCCGGCGGAACCGCTCGACCAGCTCCTCGATCTGCTCGGTCCCGGCCGAGGCCGGGGGCGCGTCGGCGGTGTCGCGCAGCACCCCGACCAGGCGGCGCATGGCCCGCAGCGCCTCGCCGCCGGCCGCCTCGATCCCGGCCAGCGACGCCGTGGCGCGCGCCGGATCACGCCGCCCGACCAGGTGGGCGGCCTGCGCCTGCACCACGATGCCGGTGACGTGGTGGGCCACCACGTCGTGTAGTTCCCGGGCCAACTCCAGGCGCTCGTCGCGGCGTACCCGCTCGGCCGTGGCCCGGGCCCGCTCGTCGAGCAGCCGCAGCGTGAGCCCGGTGGCGGCGCCGCCGAGCCAGCACAGGGCGTTGAGCGCGACCACCCCGGAACCGCCCGCGCCCGGCCGGGCCGCCGCCCACGCCCCGGCCGCCACCGCGAGGCCACCGGCGGCGATCAGTCCGGCGGGCAGCGGCGGCAACGCGCGTACCGCCGATCCGACCAGGACCGCCGACGCCAGCGCCAGCGCGGGCCCCGGCTCGGTCGGCAGGTCGGCCAGCCGGGCGGCGGCGACCACCGACGCGGTGACGACGAGGCCGGCGGTGGCGGTGACGACGCGCTGCCTGTGGCGTACCAGAGCGAGCACGCCGACCACGACGGCGGCCGCGCCGCCGGCGAGCCAGTACCGCAGGCCCCAGCTCGCGGCGATCGCCACCGCCTGGACGCCGATCGCGGCGAGCAGCACCACGGCGAGTCCCGCCGTCGCCGCCACCCGGGTGAGCCGTTCGGTAGCCATGCCCAGCACGCTAGGAGATCGACGGCCGGGCCGAACCGGCCGAAAGGAGGGTCCGTCGCGCGCCGGACCCTGCTCCGGACCGATGCCCGCCGGTCCCGGCGTGCCCAGGATGAGCAGCATGCATCCACCACTCGCCCTGCACGCCGAGCGGCTGACCAAACGGTACGGCCGCCGCACCGCGCTTGCCGACTGCGACCTGAGCGTCCCGCGCGGGCACGTGGTCGGCCTGGTCGGCCCCAACGGCGCCGGCAAGTCCACGCTGCTGCAACTGGCCTGTGGGCTGATCGCACCCACCTCGGGTTCGCTGACGGTGCTCGGCTCGCCGCCGGCCGCCGACGCCGCGCACCTGGCCCGGGTCGGTTTCGTCGCCCAGGACACACCGGTCTACGCCTCCCTCACCGTCGCCGAGCACCTGCGGATGGGCGCGTGGCTCAACCCGTCCTGGGACGCGGCGCTGGCCGGGCGGCGGATCGACGAGGTGGGCCTCGATCCGGCGCAGAAGGCGGGCCGGCTCTCCGGCGGCCAGCGCGCGCAACTGGCTCTCGCGCTGGCCGCCGCGAAGCGTCCCGAGCTGCTGATCCTCGACGAGCCGGCCGCCGCGCTGGACCCCCTCGCGCGCCGCGAGTTCATGCACGGCCTGGCCGGTTTCGTGCGGGAACTCGGCGCCGGGGCGGTGCTCTCCTCGCACCTGCTCGGCGACGTGGCGCAGGTCTGCGACCACCTGGTCGTGCTCTGCGCCGCCCGCGTCCAGGTGGCCGGACCGGTCCCGGACCTGCTCGCCACGCACCACCGGACCGCCGCCGCGCCCGCCGGGGCCGAGGTGGTCTGGGCCGAGCCCGGCCGCGTCGTGGTCCGGGGCCCGGCGGTACGCGACGGCGCGCCCGTCACGCTGGAGGAGCTGGTCCTGGCGTACCTTTCCCGGGCCGCCGCCCGCCCGGCGGTGACCAGGTGATCCGGCTGACGCTGCGGCAGTTCCGCCTCCCGGCGCTCGCCGGCGCGGTCCTGCTGGTGCTGGCCGCCGCCTACCTGCTGCGCCTCGGCACGGACATCCGGGCCGTACCGGATCCGGCCCGGCTGCCCGGCCGGTACGGGCAGACGATGCTGTTCCTCGCCGGCGGGTTCGCGCTGGTGCCCGCGCTGATCGGCGCGTTCTGGGGCGCGCCGCTGGTGGCCCGGGAACTGGAACAGGGCACGCACCGGCTGGTGTGGAACCAGAGCGTGCCGCGCCGCCGCTGGCTGGCGGTCAAGCTCGCCGTGCTGTCGGCCGCCGCCGCGCTCGTCGCCGGGCTGCTCGGCGCGCTGCTGACCTGGGCGGCCTCGCCCGTCGACCGGGTCGCGGGCGACCGGTTCAGCACCGTGCTGTTCGGCGCGCGGGGCGTCGCGCCGGTCGGGTACGCCGTGTTCGGCCTCGTCCTCGGCGTGGTGGCCGGGCTGCTGCTGCGCCGCACCCTGCCGGCCATGGCGGTGGTGTTCCTGGCCGTGGTCGTGGTGCAGCTGGCGGTGCCGAACCTGCTGCGCCCGCACTACCTGCCGCCGGAGCGGGTCACCGTGCCGATGACCGCGGAGGCGGTCAACCGGGCCCGCAACCTGGGCAGCATCACCGGCTCACCGGTCGTCGGCGGGCTGGACGTACCGGGTGCGTGGGTCACCGACATCAGCCCGCTGCGTACCGCCGACGGGCGGCAGCTCTCCGACGCCGCGTTCGGCACCTGTTTCCGCGAGCCGCCGCGCACCGGCGCCACCGGCACGTTCGGTGACACGGCGGTCTGTCTCGGCGCGCTCGACCTGCACGTGGACATGGCCTACCAGCCGAACCGCCGGTTCTGGGCGTTCCAGTGGATCGAGCTGGCGCTCCACCTCGGCGCGGCCGGTCTGCTGGCGGCGCTCGGCCTGTGGCACGTACGGAGACGGGCCGGCTGAGCGGACGGGGGCGGACGGTCCGGGCGCCTTACGCGCGCCCGGACCGCCGTACCTAGCGCTTCAGCAGCGCGCGCAGCGCCTCGGTGATCTCGCCCGGCGCCTCCTCGGCCATGAAGTGCCCGGCCGTCGTGGTGCGGTGCTCCAGGTCCGGTGCCCACGCCCGCCACACCGCCGCCGCGTCGTAGCCGAGCGCGGCGCCCCAGTCCTGCTGGATGACGGTGACCGGCATGGTCAGCCGCCGGCCGGCGTCCCGGTCCGCCCGGTCGTGCGCCACGTCGATCCCGGCCGACGCCCGGTAGTCGGCGACGATCGAGTCGACTGCCTCGCGGGAGGCCCGCAGGTACTCGGCGCGCACCTCGGCCGGCATGGCCGCCGGGTCACCGGCCCAGGCGTCGAGGAAGTGCCCGAAGAACGCGTCGGCGCTGGCCGCGATCATCTGCTCGGGCAGGCCGGGCGGCTGGGCCATCAGGTAGAGGTGGAACGCTACAGACGCGGACACGCCGTGCAGCACGTCCCACATGTCGAGGGTCGGCAGGACATCAAGCGACGCCAGGTGGGTGACCGCGTCCGGGTGGTCCAGGCCGGCCCGGACCGCGACCAGGGCACCCCGGTCGTGCCCGGCGAGCGCGAACCGCTCGTGGCCGAGCGCGCGGGCCAGCGCCACCACGTCGGCGGCCATTGTCCGCTTGCTGTACGTGTCCTCGGTGTCCGCGGCCGGCTTGTCGCTGGTGCCGTAGCCGCGCAGGTCCGGGCAGATCACCGTGTGCTCGCCCGCCAGGTCGGCGGCGACGTGCCGCCACATCAGGTGGGTCTGCGGGAAGCCGTGCAGCAGCACGACCGGGCTGCCGGTGCCTCCCACCGCCACGTTCAGCGCCACACCCTCGGCGACCGGAACGCGCTGGTAGTCGAATCCCGCGATGGCGGTGCTCATCTCGAATCCCTCTTTCGTCTCGTCGTACCTGACCAGCGTGGCGGCGCCCGATGAGCAACCGATGAGCGCGATACGGTGACCCCTGTCGAGGAGGGGTCGGTGCCTGTCGGTTTCGGTGTGCTGGGTCCGGTCACGGCCTGGGACGACGCGGGCGAGCCGGTCGACCTGAAGGGGCCCCGGCACCGGGCCGTGCTGGCGCGGCTGGTCGCCGCCCGGGGCCGGACCGTGCCGGTCGGGCAGATCGTCGACGACCTGTGGGACGACCCGCCGGCCGGTGCGGTGGGCGCGGTCCGCACGTTCGTCGCGGCGCTGCGCCGCCGCCTGGAACCGCACCGTCCGCCCCGCGAGCCGGCCCGGCTGCTGGTCACCGACGGACCGGGGTACGCGCTGCGCGCCGACCCGGACACCGTCGACGCCTGGCGGTTCGAGGACGCCGTCGCCGCCGTCGCCGACGCGCTGCCCCGCGCGGCGCTAGACCGGCTCGACGAGGCGCTGGGCTGGTGGCGCGGCCCCGCGTACGCCGACTTCGACCAGCCGTGGGCGCACGCCGAACGTGCCCGGCTCGACCAGATCCGGCTCACCGCCGTCGAGCGGCGGGCCGAGGCGCTGCTGGCGCTGGACCGGGCCGCCGACGCCGTACCGGATCTCGACGCGCACGTCGCGGCGCACCCGTGGCGGGAGGACGGGTGGGCGCTGCTGGCGTCGGCGCTCTACCGGGCCGGGCGGCAGGCCGACGCGCTCGCCGTGCTGCGCCGGGCCCGGGACCTGCTGCGCGACCAGCTCGGCCTGGACCCCGGAGCGCGGCTGCGGCGGCTGGAGACCGACCTGCTGCGCCAGGCCGAACCCGAACCGACCGGCCCGGCGCGGGTGTGGGCGGAGACCGCGGCGGCGTACGAGCGCAGTGTGGTGCCCGGAGCGCGGGCCCGGCTGGAGTCGACAGTCGGGCTGCTGCGCAGCCTCGCGGTGACCGGGCCGGGCGGACTGGAGGCCGCCCGGGACCAGCGCGAGGCGGCCATCACCGCGGCCGAGCAACTGGGCGACCCGGAGTTCACCGCGCGGGTGATCGGCGGGTACGACGTACCCGCGATCTGGACCCGCTCCGACGACCCGGCGCAGGCCGCCCGGGTCGTCGCGGCGGCGCAGCGGGCGCTCGCCGGCCTGGGCCCTGAAGCGCCGGAGACGACCCGCGCCCGGCTGCTGGCCACCGTCGCGATCGAGTCCCGAGGTACGGCGTCGCCGGGCCCGGCGCAAGCCGCGCGGGAGGCGGAGGCGATCGCCCGGCGCGTCGCCGACCCGGCGCTGCTGGCCCAGGCGCTCAACGGCGTGTACATGCAGACGTTCCACCGGGCCGGGCTGGCCGCCGAGCGGGACGCGATCGGCGCCGAACTGGTCGCCCTGGCCGCCCGCCACGGGCTGCCCACAGTGGAGATCCTCGGGCACCTGATCCGGGTGCAGGCGCGCGGCGCGCTCGCCGACTTCACCGCCGCCGACGCGCACGCCGACGCGGCGGACCGGCTCGCCGCCCGGCACGAGAGCCCCCTGGTGGGCGTGTTCACCGGCGGCTACCGGGCCATGCGGACCGCCGCCACCGGCGCCGCGTACCCGGACGCGGAGGCGGCGTACCGGTCCTGGGCGACCGGGCTGGCCGGGTGTGGGATGCCCGGCGTGGAACGCGGGCTGCTGCCGCTGGCGCTGCTCTGCCTGCGGGTGTGGCACGACCGGCCCGCCGACTTCCCGGCCGGCACCGACTGGGGCCCGTACGCGCCCTGGGTCCGCCCGCTGCTCCTGCTCGCCGACGGCCGCCGCGACGAAGCCGCGAGAGCGTTGCGGCGCATCCCGGCCCCGCCGCGTGACCTGCTGCTGGAGGCGCTGTGGTGCCTCATCGCGCGGGCCGCTGTGTCGCTGGACGACCGGGACGCGATGCTCCGGGCGCGGAGCGCGCTCGCCCCGGCGGCGGGAGAGCTGGCCGGGGCGGGCAGCGGCCTGCTCACTGTCGGGCCGGTCGCCGCGCATCTGGACCGGCTCCACGCCGCACTCGGGGTGACCGGCGGTCAGGACCGTCCATGAGGGCCGCTCGGACGGAACGCGCCCTCGGCTAGGGTGCGGCGATGGACGAGCTGAGGCACCTGCTCCGGCGCGCCGCCGACCACGCGGCCGACTACCGGCTGTCACTGCCGGACCGGCCGGTCGGCGTACCCGTCGACCAGGCCGCGCTGACCACGGCGTTCGCCGGCCCGCTGCCGGACGCGCCCACCCCGCCCGGGCAGGTCCTCGCCGACCTGGTGGCCGCCGCCGAACCCGGCCTGGTGGCCACCGCCGGGCCGCGCTACTTCGGCTTCGTCGTCGGCGGCGCCTCCCCCGCCGCCACCGCCGCGGACATGCTGGCCGTCGGCTGGGACCAGCTCGCGTTCAACGCGGTCACCTCCCCCGCCGCCGTGGCCGCCGAGACGGCAGCCGGCACCTGGCTCAAGGAGCTGCTGGGCATCCCGGCGACCGCATCGGTCGGCTTCGTCACCGGCGCGCAGGCCGCGAACACCGCCGGGCTCGCCGCCGCCCGCCACCAGGTGCTCACCGACGCCGGTTGGGACGTGGAACGGCGCGGCCTGTCCGGCGCACCTGCGGTACGCGTGTTCGCCGGGGCTGAGCGGCACGCCACCATCGACAGGTCGCTGCGCCTGCTCGGCCTCGGCGCCGACGCGCTGCGCCCGGTGCCGACCGGCCCGCAGGGCGCCATCGACCCGCACGCCCTCGCCGCGGCGCTGCGCGACGCCGGTCCCGGCCCGACCATCGTGTGCCTGCAGGCGGGCAACGTGAACACCGGCGCGTGCGACGACCTGCGCCGCGCCTGCGACCTGGTCCACCGGTACGGCGGCTGGGCGCACGTGGACGGCGCCTTCGGGCTGTGGGCGGCTGCCAGTCCCGCCACCCGGCACCTGGTCGACGGGTTGGAGGCGGCCGACTCGTGGGCCTGCGACGGTCACAAGTGGCTGAACCTGCCGTACGACACCGCGTTCGCGTTCTGCGCCCGGCCCGACGCGCACGCGGCAGCCATGTCGCTCGCGGCCGCGTACCTCGTGGGTTCCGGTGGGGTGCCCGCGGGCGCCGATCTGACCGCGGAGTCCTCCCGGCGCGCCCGTGGCTTCGCGGTCTGGGCCGGCCTGCGGGAGCTGGGCCGCGACGGCGTCGCCGCGCTCGTCGAACGGTGCTGCGCGCTGGCCCGGCGATTCGCCGACGGGCTGGGCGCGGCCGGGTTCGAGGTGGTCAACGAGGTGGTGCTCAACCAGGTGCTGGTCGGGTTCGGCGACGACGCGCGCACCGACCGGGTGGTGGCCGCGGCGCAGGCCGACGGGACGTGCTGGGTGGGCGGGACGACGTGGCGGGGACGGCGGCTGATGCGGATCTCGGTGTCGAACGCGATCACGACGGAGGCGGACGTGGACCGGTCGGTGGCGGCCATCACGCGGCTGGCCCGCTGAGCCTGAATCCACCGGGGTGTGGTCGGGGTAGGGCGTGTTGAACGAGTGAGGGTGCTTCCTGAGCAGGGAAAATCGTGGTTACCACACCAATGATTCACCTACGCAAGGAGCACCCTCGTGGTGTCAGCATCGCACAGCTTGGATCGGCTCGTTGTCAGCGCGGATGACGGTAATGCCGTGTCGGATGCGGGTCTGCTGGTGGCGGCGTCGTTGGGGCAGCGGCTGGGTCTGCCGGGGCTGTTGCGGGAGCATGTGACGGTGCCGGGCAGTCTGGGCGCACATCCGGACGACAAGTGCCTGACGGTGATCCACTCGCTGCTGGCCGGTGGGGACTGCATCGATGATGTGGCCGCGTTGCGGGCGGGGTCGACCCAGGCGGTTCTAGGTCACCGGGTGGCGGCGCCCTCGACGGTCGGGTCGTTTCTGCGGGCGTTCGGGTTCAATCACGCCCGGCAACTCGATGTGGTCGCCCGTCGGTTGCTGGCCCGGGCGGTGACCGTGGGGGCGTCACCTGGCCTGACCGAGTCGGTGACGGTGGACATCGACTCCACGCTGTGTGAGACGTTCGGGTTGGGCAAGGCCGGCGCGCGGGAGGTGATGCGCACTGGCCGGCGGGGCTATCACCCTCTGCTCGCGGTGATCGCCGGCACCGGCGACGTCGCGCACGCCCGGCTGCGAAGGGGCCGGTCCAACGACGCCACCGCCGCGCCGGTGTTCATCAAGGAGACCATCGGCCGTATGCGGGCCGCCGGCGCAGCCGGGGAACTGGTTCTGCGGATGGACTCCGGGTTCTACCTGCACGACGTGGTCGCCGCCTGCCGGGCCGCCGGGGTGCGGTTCTCCATCGGCGCCCGCATGATCGGCAACCTGAAGCACGTCATCCCCGCCATCGACGAGGACGCGTGGACCCCGATCGACTACTTCCTACCCGGCGCCGCCGTCACCGAGATCGCCTGGACCCCGTTCACCCAGGACACCCGCGGCCACGACCGACCCGACCCGGCCCCGGTCCGGCTGATCGTGCGCCGCACCCCCTGCACCGACGCGTTGGCCCGCAACACCGGCCGCGCCACCCAGCAGGCACTGTTCCCCGTCTACGACTACCACCCGTTCATCACCGACCGCGACGGACCGATGCTCGACCTGGAAGCCGACCACCGCCGCCACGCCGAAGTCGAACTGGCCATCCGCGACCTCAAACACGGCATGGGCCTGGCCCACCTGCCCACCAAAAGCTTCGGCGGCAACGCCGCCTGGCTGGTCCTGAACACCATCGCCCACAACCTGACCCGCTGGACCGCCCGCCTCGGCCTCGGCCTGCCCCGCGTCACGGCGAAGACCATCCGCCGCAAGATCTACACCGTCGGCGCACGCCTCACCCGCACCGCCCGCCGCCTCCACCTGCACCTACCCCGCGCCTGGCCCTGGGCCGACACGCTCCTCAACGCCCTGCACCGCATCCGCAGCCTGCCCCCACCCGCCGGCTGACCACACCAACACCGACCACCACGACCAGGACCACGGAGCAAGCCGGGCAGACCGGCAGACCTACCCTGCCCAGCACTCCCACCCATCAGCAACAGTCAATCCCACGCACCGACACGCCCATCTCACCAACCACCGGTGGATTCAGGCTGAGCGGCGTCAGCCGGACGCCGCTCAGCCCAGGGTGAGGCGTCCCTCCTCGTCGTGGCGGATCCGCCGGCCGGTGACCGCGACGTGCAGGCCGTAGCGCAGCAGCCGGTCGATCTTCTCGGTGCGCCGCCGGTAGCCGAGGCGTTCCAGTCCGGCTCGCAGCAGCCGTTCCTCGTCCATGCTCGTCACCTCGCGCAGGACGTGGACGAGCGCGTTCGCGATCTCCTCCGGCGGCACCTCCTCGAACGCCCGGTCGGTGCTGGACTGGGTGACGCGGTACGCCTGCCATGATCGCGGATCCGTCCCCTCCGGCCAGGCGTATCGGCCCAGGGTCGGGTGGTCGTAGAGGCGGCGGGCGTCGACGAGTGCGAGCACGGCGAGCCGCCGGTCCTCGCGGGTGCGCAGAAATCCGAACCGGGCCAGGGTCAGCCGGGCCAGGCGGTGCTGCTCGATCGGCCCTTCGGCCTCGATGATCTCCCATAGGGCGTCCCGGACCAGCCGGCGTACCCGCTGGTCGGTACCGAGCTGGTCGAGGTCGCCCTGGTCGCCGAGCGGCGTCGGGACGTACGGGATGAAGGGCCGGACCTCGACGACGTCGGCAGCCGGGGCGGTGCCGGTCGGCGACGGCGCGGCGGCCAGGCCGGTGACCGGTACGGGCGCCGCAGTCTCCGGTGTGGGGAAGACGGTCTCCGGTGTGGCGTGGACGGTGTCCGGCACGACGGGCGGGTCCGGCGGCTCGGGTGCGCGGGGCGCCGGGACCTCGGGCGCGTCGCGCGGCGGCTCGGACCGCGGGGCGTCCGCCCGCTCGACGGCCTCGTCCACGCGGTCCAGCAGCGCGGCCCGGTCGTGGATCCACGCCGGCAGCCAGAACCGGACCACCTCCGGCCAGCCCATGATGGTGCGCAGCAGCGCCGGTGCGCCGTCGCGGTCGGCGACCGTCGGGCGGGCACTCCAGTCGGGGCCGTCGAGCATGACCGCGACCTGCCACCGGGGCGCGCCCGGCCGGCGTACGGCGATGTCCACTGTGAAGTCGGACAGTCCGTGGCCCGTGCGTACCTCGTGGCCGCGCTCACGCAGTGCGGCGGCCACCTCGTCCCGGACGCGGTTGCGCCGCTCGGCGTGATCGGCGGTCAGGTCACCGAGCCGATCCACGCCGGCGGCGGCCATCTCGCAGTACGCGCGCAGATGCTGGGTCCCGACCGCCGAGGTGCGGGTCAGGTCGATGTCGGACGGATCGAACGAGGAGAAGAGCACGACCTGCCGGCGGGCGCGGGTGATCGCCACGTTCAGCCGGCGCTCGCCGCCGGTCTGGCTCAGCGGCCCGAAGTTCAGCGGGAGCTGACCGTTGTCCGGGTTGGTGGAGAACGCCAGCGAGAACAGCACCACGTCCCGCTCGTCGCCCTGCACGTTCTCCAGGTTCTTCACGAAGATCGGTTCGGCGGCGTCGGCGGACAGCCGGTCCCGCACCAGCGGGTCGCCGCTGTCCTCCAGCAGGTTCAGGATCAGGTCGCGCTGCTGGATGTTGAAGGTGACCACGCCGATGGACTGGCCGGCGGTGGCCGGGGCGTGCAGGCGGCGGAGGATGTCGGCGAGAACCGCGTGGGCCTCGACCTCGTTGGTGCGGGTGCCGCCGCGGTCGTACCGGCCGTCGACCCGCTGCCAGGTGATGCCGGCGTGGCCGGCGCTGCCGGGCGACGGGAGGCTGGAGAGCTTGTTGTCGTAGTAGTAGCGGTTGGAGAAGGCGATCAGCGACTCGTCGTGGCTGCGGTAGTGCCAGGACAGCCACCGCTGCGGCAGCCCCGACTCGACCGCCTCGCTGAGGATGCTCTCCAGGTCCTCCAGCACCGGTTCCGGACTGTCGTCGACCTCGTCGGCGGCGTGGCTGGCCTGCATAAAGCTGCTCGGCGGCATCTGCCGGCTGTCGCCGACGACCACCACGGCCCGCCCCCGTCCCATCGCGCCGACCGCCTCGGCGACCCGGATCTGCGACGCCTCGTCGAAGATGACCAGGTCGAACCGCTCACCGCCGGGGGCCAGGAAGTTGGCCGCCGACGCGGGGCTGACCAGCACGCACGGGGTCAGGGCCAGCACCGCGTCCGGATAGCGTTCGAACAGCTCCCGGAAGGACCGGCCGCCGCGCTTACGGCGCAGCTCGGCGGCGAAGTCGGCGAACCGTCCCCGCCGGTCGGACGGGCTGAACGGCCGGCGGCCCACCAGCACCGAGGGCAGACGCTCCGGCAGGGCAGCGCGCAACTCCCCGGCGGCGGACTCGAACTGGGCGATCTCGTCGTCGTGCAGGTCCGGATCGAAGTACTGCAGGCCACCGGCCCGAAGCCGCTCGGCCAGGCTCGTCGCGGCGAGCCCTCGCCGGTACGCCTCCTCGGCGACCCGCCCGCCCACGTCGGCGCGCAGCAGCAGGTCACGGTATTCGGTGAGGCCGGCGGCGGCCAGCACGTCGGCGTGCCCGAGCACGGTGGCCCAGCGGCGCAGGGGGAACAGCTCCTCGGCCCGCAGCTCGTGCAGCCAGGTGCCGCCGTCGCGCTGCCAGGCGTCGCACCAGTGCCCGCCGGCCGCCCAGAGCGCCAACTCCGGCTCCGCCGAGCGCAGCACCCCGCGCCAGGCCCGCCAGCGGGAGGCGACCCGGTCCAGCAGCGTCGCGTCGGCGTCGGTGACGCCCCGCTGGAACAGCTCCCACGCCTGCGGGTGCCGGGCCAGCAGCGCCCGGCCGACGCGGGTCGCCTCCACCGCCTCGGCCAGCCGCCGTAGCGCATTCAGGTGGGTGGGCTGCCAGCCGGGCAGGTGCAGCCCGCCGAGCGCGGCAGCCTGCCGGTGCAGCGCCGCCGACTGCGCCTGGGCGGCGACGAGACGTCCCGTGCTCACCTCGACCTGCTCGACGTCGAGGCGCGCGCCCGCGACCACGTACACGGCTAGCCGGTCGGCCACCGCCTGCCGGCGCTTGCGTTTGCCGAACAGCTTCTTGGCCGCCTCCTGCGCCTCGGTGTGCCAGGCGGCCAGCTCCGGGCGGGCGTACACGTCGGGCCGGAACGTGGCCAGCTCACCGGCGAAGTTCTGGTGGAAGGCGGCCAGCTCCGCCTGGAGCCGGGCCACGGCCTCGTCCCACCGCCGGTCGCCGGCCCGCGCGGTGGTCTCCCGGTCGGGCAGCAGTCCGCGTACGGCCAACCAGGCCCCCGCCTGCACCTCGCCGACCGCCTCGGGGGTCGGGAAGGTGCGCAACAACGCGGCCAGGTGCGGCCGGGCGGCCACGTCGGCGCGGACGGCCTCCAGGTCGGCGGCGATCGCGGCCAGGGCATCGGCGTGCAGCCCGTCGAGGGTGCGGCAGCCGCTGAGCGCCCACGGGTGCTGCGGCCGGAGCCGGGCCGAGCGGGCGGCGGAGGGGAACTCCCGCAGCGTCCGCTCCACCCCGGCCCGCACCTCGTCGGAGGTGTGCGGGTAGGCCGCCGGGATCGGGGCGACCGGCCCGTCCCCGTACGCGAGGACCTGCTCGTAGGCCGACCAGAGCGACATCCCGGCGGGGTTGGGGGTGTGCACCTGCGCCGGGTAGTCGGCCAGCGGCCCGAGCCGGGTCCGATAGGCGGTCTCGACGGCGGTCCAGGTGCCGTCGCCACCGGTGTCGTACTGCTCCAGGGCGTCACGCAGCTGCTGGCGGATCGCGTTGAGCGACTGCTTGCGCCCGTGCAGGTCCAGCGCGAACGGACCGAGCCCGACCTGCTTGAGCCGGCGCTTGACCACCTCCAGCGCGGCCTGCTTCTCGGCGACGAACAACACGGACCGGCCGGCGGCGACAGCCCGGGCGATCATGTTGGTGATGGTCTGCGACTTGCCGGTGCCGGGCGGCCCTTCGAGCACGAACGACTGGCCGCGCTCGGCCATTACGATGGCCTGCATCTGCGAGCCGTCGGCCGGAATGGGCAGGTGCAGCTCCGCCTCGTCGACCATCACCTCGACCTCGGGCTCCGGCCGCGCCGGGTCGTCGAAGGTTGCGCCCGAGGACTCGACCAGGTGCCGCACCACCCGGTTCTCCAGGAACCGGGGCCAGTGCTCGCCGAGGTCGCGCCACATCTGGAAGGTCGAGAACTGGAGCAGCCGCAGGCTGGCGGTCTCGTCGATGCGGTAGTTCAACCGGTTGTCGACCAGCCCGGCGTTGATCGCCGCGAGCGTCTTCGCCACGTCGATGCCGCGCTCGTCGCGGGCCGGCGTCTCCAGCTCCGGGATGCGCACGCCGTGCTTCACCCGCAACCACTCGACCAGGCAGTGGTTGGGACTGGCGACCTCCGCGCCGTCGATGACCATCGCGTACGGCCGGCGGCCGGTGCCGCCCTCGATGCGCACCGGGAGCAGGAACAGCGGCGCGTACGCCTCTCCCCCGGTCGCCCGGGGATGCACCAGCGTGCCGATGGTCAGGTATAGGTAGTTGCTGCCGGTCTCCTGTTCCATCGTGCGCGCCTCGCGCTGCAGCGCCCGCATGACGGTCTTGTAGCGCGTCTCGGTGACCGCGCCGTAGACCCGCCGGTCGGTGCGCAGCTCCCGGGTCAGGATGTCGGCGTCGAGGTCCTGGGCCCGCCGGGCACCGGCCAGTTCGTGCACGCCGCTGATGTCGTCCTGCGGGATGACCTGCACCTGGCGGCCGTCGTGGATAAGGTCGTCGAGCAGGGCCAGCGCCCCGGCCGGCACGTGCAGGTCCAGCCCCCGGCCGCGTTTCGGCAGGTTCAGCAGCGGGTTGCGCAGGCTCAGGTCAAGCAGCGACTTGCGCCACTGCTGGATGCGGGCCGGTGAACCGTCGGAGGACTGCCGCAGTTCGCCACCTTCGTCGGCGAGCCGGCGCAGCGTCGCCGCCGCGACACCGTCCGGCAGGTCCAGCGACACCGCGGCGTTCGTACCGGCGGCCGGGGCGGCGCCGGACGGCGCGGTCAGCTCGTCGGCCGACGGGAGCGGCCGGATCCCGGAACGGTGCGCCAAGTGCACGTCGACCACGCCGCGCAGCCGGTGGGTCTCGCCGCGGAAGTGCCCGAGCGCGACGCGCGCCGCCTCGGTGAACGTCGCCGACTGCTCGCCCGGCCCGATGCGGGTCAGCTCCACCGGCACCGCCCGGCCGGAGTCGACGAGCGACACCAGCAGGTTCGCCTCGGCCACCGCGGCGGCGCCGAGCCGCTCCTCGGCCAGCAGGAAACCACCGAACGCGTGCCCCTCGCTGACGAAGATCAGCGGGTGCAGCCCGGCCGCCTCGAGGCACGCCGCGTACGTGACCGACAGGTCGAGGCAGTTGCCGAGCCGCCCGTCCAGCACCGCCGCCGTCGTGCGTACCTTCTGGCCGGTGTGCTCGAACGACGCGGGCAACGTCTGGTAATGGATCTCGAGTTGGCGCAGCGCCTCGTAGACCGCAGCGGCGATCACCGCGGCCCGCTCGGATCCGTCCTGGTAGCCCTGCAACGACCCGGAGCCGGTCCGCGTCACCAGGATGTCCGCCGCCGAGCGCAGCACCGCCTCAACGGCGCGGGTGTTCGGCTGCACGAACGCGGCCAGGCTGTCGTAGAGGGCGGGGCTGTTGAACCATTCGTTGTGCGCCAGCACCAGCGACGGAGCGACCAGGGTCAGCGGGGTGTCACCGGCCTGCACGGTGAGCCGGTAGTCGACGGGGAACGCCTCGTCGGTGCGGTGCAGCAGCGCGCGGTCCGGGGTGACGTCGCGGAAATCGTCCCAGCCGGTACTCTGCCCCGGCCGCAGCGAACCGGTGAGCGTGCGGGTCCACGGCGGCGTCAGGGCGGCACCGTCGGGGCCGACCAGCTCCAGCGTCACCGTCACGTCGGCCAGCGGCTGGGCGCCCCGGTTGGCCAGGGTCAGGTGCCGGACCAGCGGCACCCGGTTGTGCACCAGGGCGGCATTGATCGCCGGCTGCACGAGCAACGCGACGGCGAGCCGGTCGTCGTCGGCGGTGAACTGCGCGAAGACGCTGTCGGACATGGGTGTCACTCCAGGTGGCGCGGCCGGGAAGCGCCAGCCTAACGGTCGGCCGGTCGGCCGCGGCTCTCCGGCCGACCGTTCAACGTGCTGCGCCGGGTTGGCTAGCCTCGTCGCGCACGCCGCACTGCAGCCAGACGCGCACACTCTCGGTCACCTCTGCCCTCCCGCCGAGCGCATCACGAAGCTCGGCGGCGAAGCGCTCGCGTTGCTGTTCAGTCGGTAGATGTTCGGCCGACATGGCGGAGAAGACGCCGCCGACCATGTCGTCGACAGCGAGCGGCGCCTCGTACCGCACCGACGTCTCCTCGTACCGATAACCGGCCCGCACGAGCGCCTCCCGGTTGCGCCGACGCCCGTCCTCGTCGGTCTGGCATCTTCCGGTCACCGGGTGACCGAGCATCCGTTCCAGGCATCCGCGCAGCGCACGCGACCATTCGGTGTCCTGCGTCCACAGGGGTTCGCCGTTGGTGACGACGGCGACCCCACCTCCCGGGCGCAACAACGGCCGGGTCGCCTCGAACAGGGTGTCCCGGTCCATGAAGTGGATAGCGACGGCAACGGTCAGCGCACCGACACTCCCCTCGCCGAGCAGCCGGGACAACGCGGGCACGTCACTGTCGCTGCCGAGTACCCACGTGGCGTTGGCCATGCCCTGGTCGAGGGCGGTACGCCGGGCGATGGCCAGCATGTCCGGCTCCGGATCCACGCTGATAACCCTGTCCACCCGGTCGGCGAGCGGAAGGCTCAACTGACCGGTACCGCAACCGAGGTCGACCACCGTGTCGTCGCCGCCGAGACGGAAGGCTGCCGCCAGCGCGTCGACCACCTCGGGCGGATAACCGCGCCGATGCCGTGCGTAGTACGTCGCCACCTCACCGCCGAAGCCCGTTGCCATGCCGGCAGCCTGCCCGCCGAAGCCTTCTCGAAGCCAGCGGTTCTGCTCAGGGCACGCTCCAAAACGCCCCGACCGCCGCGCCTGTCCCCCGTGCGAGCTACCCGCAAGTGTCCACCGCACGGTGACGATTCCCGGCCTGCGAATCCATAGCGTTTCCGGTGAACCGCGGCGCTCCGGCCGCGGACCTCTCGAAGGAAACGTCATGCGTGTGGGGAAGCAGTTCCTGGCCGTCGTCGCGGTCAGTGTCGTCGGCAGCCGCGCGGTCGTCGCGGCACAGGACAACGCCGTGCTCAGCCTGATCCTCGGCGTCGCGACCGCCGCGGCCGCGATCATCGTGTACGGGTGGGTGGTGCGCCGAACCGAACGACGCGAGGTCACCGAGCTGGCCCGCGACGGCGCCGCCACCCGGCTCAACCGCGGGATGCTGATCGGGTTCGCCATGTTCGCGGCGGTCATCGCTACCATCGCCCTGATGAGCGGCTACCACGTGCACGGCATCGGGTCGGTGTCCGGCGCGGTGGCCATCTTCGGGTTCATGGCCGCCGCGGCGGTGACCGAGGAGCTGATGTTCCGTGGTCTGCTGTTCCGCCTGGTCGAGGAGCGGCTCGGTACCTGGCTCTCGTTGCTGCTGACCGGCGTGCTGTTCGGCCTGATGCACCTGCTGAACCAGGACGCCAGCCTGTGGGGCGCGACAGCCATCGCGATCCAGGCGGGCTTCATGCTCGCGGCCTGCTACGCCGCGACCCGCAACCTGTGGGTTCCGATCGGGCTGCACTTCGGCTGGAACTTCGCGCCGGCGGCATCTTCGGCGTCGTCGTTTCCGGCAACGGCGAGTCGGAAGGGCTGCTGGATGCCAGCACGTCGGGTTCGATGCTGCTCAGCGGCGGCGACTTCGGTCCGGAAGGCAGCCTCTACACGGTGGCCGCCGGGGCGGCGCTGACTGTGGTCTTCCTCTGGCTGGCCCACCGCCGCGGCCACATCGTGCGGCGGTGCCGCCGCGCGGCCGAGGCCCCGGCGGAGAGCGTTACGGTCTCCTGATCATCACCCGACGGATGTTCCCGGACTCGTGGCGGCGCTGGCCCGTCACGGTCCGGGATCTCCCGCTCGCGCTGGTGATCGCGCTCGCATCAGTGACCCCACCGCTGCGCGGCATCGGTACGCAGCTCGGCGACCTGCCCGCCCGGCCGTTCGACGCGCTGACCGTGGTGGTGATCGCGCTGGAGTGCCTTCCGCTGGCGCTGCGCCGCAGCCGACCGGCGCTGTCCCTCGCCCTGGTGTCCCTCGGCTTCGCGATCGACCAGGTACGCGCGTATCACACCTTCGCGGGCACGGCGCTCGCCGTGGCGCTGGTGAGCGCGGGCGCCCACCTGGCCCGAGGCCGCCGCACCACGGTGCTCGCCGGCTCCCTCGCGTACGTCGCTCTGGCGGTCGCCCTGGACCGGCAGGGGTCGACCGAAGGGGTGGTCGGCTTTACCACGTTCTATCTGCTGCTGGCGCTCGCCTGGGGCACCGGGTCATGGCTGCGGCAGAGCCGCGCCGCCGAGGCCGAGCGCCGCCGGCACGTCGCCGAGACCGCCCGCGCCGCCGAACGCTCGCGCATCGCCGGGGAGCTGCACGACGTGGTGACCCACCACGTGACGGCGATGGTGGTGCAGGCCGAGGCGGCCCGCTACCTGACCGCCGCGCCCGACCGCCTCGACACCACCCTGACCGCCATCACCGACACCGGCCGCCGCGCCATCGGCGACCTGCGGTTGCTGCTCGACGTGCTGAACCCCGACCACGGTACGGAGCCACGCGCACCATCGGTCGGCGAGCTGCACGCCCTGGTGGAGCAGACCCGGCAGGCCGGGCAACCGGTGGAGTTCACGCAGCAGGGCACCCCGGCGGAGGTGACCGGCGGCGCGGAGATGGCCGCGTACCGGGTGGTGCAGGAGGCGCTGACGAACGCCCTGAAGCACGCACACGGGCGCCCCACCGCTGTCCGCGTACACCATGGAGACCGGGAGATCACGGTGGAGATCAGCACGGACGGCCCCGGCACGGACGCCGCCGGTCCGGGCGGAAGCGGACGCGGCCTGGCCGGCCTGCGCGAGCGCGTCTCGGTGCTCGGCGGCGAGTTCGACGCGGGGCGCCGGGCCGGCGATGGCTTCGTCGTCCGCGCGCGCATCCCCACCGGGAGCGCGTCGTGACCACGCCGATCCGGGTGCTGGTCTGCGACGACCAGGCGCTGATCCGTACCGGATTCACCACCATCATCGACGCGCAGCCGTACATGGCAGCGGTGGGCGAGTGCGGCGACGGCCGCGCCGCTGTCGACCTCGCCGGCCGCCTGCGGCCCGACGTGGTGGTAATGGACGTACGCATGCCGGTGCTCGACGGCATCAAGGCCACCCGCCTGCTGGCCGGCGCGGGCGTCGCCCACCCGGTCAAGGTGCTGGTGGTGACGACGTTCAACCTCGACGAGTACGTCTACGAGGCGCTGCGCGCCGGCGCGAGCGGATTCCTGCTCAAGGACGCCCCACCGGCGCAGCTGCTGCACGGCATCCGCACTGTCGCCTCCGGCGCCGCACTGCTGGCGCCGGAGGTGACGCGGCAGCTCGTCGGCCGGTACGCCGCGCGGATCCGCCCGGCCGAGGGCACGCCGGCGGACGTGGGGCTGACGCCGCGTGAGCTGGAGGTGCTGCGGCTGATCGCCGACGGGCTGTCGAACAGCGAGATCGCGGCACGGTTGGTGATCAGCCAGGAGACGGTGAAGACGTACGTGTCGCGGATCCTGACGACGCTGGACCTGCGGGACCGGGTGCAGGCGGTGGTGTACGCGTACCGCACCGGCCTGGTCTCCTGAACAGCGCGTCAGACCCCATTCGTCACGCGTGCTCTCCACCAAGTCGAGGCAACTCATCCGGCCGGATTGCCGCTGGCGTACCTGCAGCCGGTCCGGTCGGAACGAATAGGGCCTATACGGAAAGGGCGTCAAGGGCCAAGATCGGACGGGTCGACGTGGACAGCACAGGGAGCAGGCATGCCGGACGACCTTCGCTACGAGCCACCGGAACAGCGCTATGAATGGCTGACCGCGATCAGCCCGGCCTCATGTCTGGTGGTCGGGAATGTGGCGGACGACGCCCGGGACGACATTCTCGGCTTGGCGCCGGAGACGCGTGCCGTCGGCTCCGGCCAGTTTGATCACCTCGTCCACCGCGGCACCTACGCCTTCCAACGCGCCGGCATCTGGCACGCGGTAGTGGTGGGCAGCGGCAAAGGGCCAACCACCCCCGCGAGTGGAAGGCGTCGCTACCTGGAGGACGACGACCATCTTCTCGCAGCGACCTTTCTGTACACGGCGCTCTGGCCGAGCGCGGGCGCATTTGCCGGGCGCTCATTGTTCCAGGTAGGCGACATAGTGCGGGCCAAGGGTGCAGCGGGCGTCTTAGGGCGGGTCAAGGCAATTACCCCGGTTGCCGGCAGCTACCAGTACCAGATCGACATACAGGGCGACATCAAACGGTTCAGCGAAGAAGCCCTCGTCTTGGAGGAGGGCGATCCACGCGATCCCAGCTTCTGGCTGGCACAGACGCCAGCCGGTGCAGAGGGACTGTCGCTGACGCTGACCTGGACGAAGCTACGGCACCCTCTGACCGACACCCTGTATTCGTTCGCGTCGAGCAAGACCATGTTCCGGGCGTACCAGTTCAAGCCGGTCCTCAAAGTGGTTTCCACGTCTTCCGGTCGGCTGCTGATCGCCGACGAAGTCGGTCTGGGCAAGACCATCGAGGCCGGTTTGGTCTGGAATGAGTTGGAGCAACGGTCACGGCTCGACCGCGTCCTCGTCGTCGCACCCGCCGTGCTCACGTTGAAGTGGAAGTCCGAGTTGCGTCGGCGGTTCGACAGGTCGCTCGACATCGTGCAGCCGCGGGATCTGAGCGACTTCGCCGAGCGGCTGGCCGGCGGCGAGGATCCGCCGTTACGCGGCATCATCTCCCTGGAGTCGCTGCGGGCGGCAAGCGATCTACTGGAAAGACTCACGGAGCTGCATCCGCGCTTCGACCTGGTGATCGTCGATGAAGCACACTACCTCCGCAACAGCGGAAGCAAGTCGCACGCCCTGGGCCGGCTCCTGGCCGACTGGTCGGACTATCTGATCTTCTTGTCTGCCACGCCTCTGAACCTCGGCAGCAACGACCTCTTCAACCTGATAAATCTCCTCGACGAAGTCAACTTCGCTGATCCCGCTACCTTCGAGCGCCAGCTCGAACCAAACCAGGTCCTCAACGCGGTCGCGCGCTCCCTGTTGGATGATGGCCGGCGGGAACCTCGGAAGCTGCTGAGCCAGCTCAACACCCTGGATGCGATGGAGTTCGGCTCATCCGTGACCGATCGACCCGACTATGGGTTCCTGCGGCAACTGCTCGATGTCGACCGGCCGCTCGGTCACGCAGAGATCGCCCGTGTACGTCGGCTACTTGCCGATCTGAACATGTTGGGGCGTGTTCTCACCCGTACCCGCAAGGCGGATATCCCTGACCGGAAGGCGATCCGCGTTCCGCAGGCCATTGATGTCAGATGGACCGATCCGGAGCGGAGGTACTACGAATCCGTCTACGCCTGGTACATGGCCCGGGCTCTGGAAATGAACACACCGCCCGGCTTCGCTATGCAGATGCCATTGCGCCAAGCGGCAAGCTGCATCCCCGCCTCCCAGGAGTTGATGCGGGAGCGGAATCCGAACTTGTTCAGCGAGGAGATCGACGACGCCGACGAGGATGTCGCAGCGGACGTCGCCGACCTTCTCCAGCTTCCAACCCTGGCGATTCCGGTGCGGGTCGACACCAAGTACGACGAGCTCCGGGCAAGGCTGCTGGAAGTTCGTGAAGCGGGCCTGCAGCAGGTCATGATCTTCTCCTTCTTCCGGCGGACACTCGCGTATCTCGCGCGGCGCCTGAGCGAGCACTTCACCGTTCGCGTCATGCACGGCGGCGTTGCGATGGCCGACCGGGAGCGGATCATGGATGAGTTTCGACGGGGAGAGTTCGAGATCCTGCTGCTGAGCGAGGTGGGTTCCGAGGGTCTCGACTTCGAGTTCTGCAACGGGCTGGTCAACTACGACCTGCCGTGGAACCCGATGCGCGTTGAACAGCGCATCGGGCGACTCGACCGCTTCGGCCAAGAGCACGAGAAGATCTTCATCCTCAACATGAACGTTCCCGGCACGATCGAGACGGACATCTTTCAGCGGCTCTACGACCGGATCGGTGTCTTCGAACGATCCATCGGCGAGCTCGAGCCCATCCTTCGCGATGAGCTGGGCGGCATCACCAAACGGCTCCTGGATCCGCGGTTGAGCGCGGAGGAGCGGCAACGGGAGGCGGAGCGTGTCGGTGTCGCGCTGCGCCTACGTGCGCAGGACACCGACGATCTGCGCGCCGCGCAGGCGCACCTGGCCGGTCTGGACGGCTTGCTGGTCGAGGGCCTGACCGAGGATGGCCCAGACAACGGCCGATTCATTGGCGCGGCAGAAATCCAGCGCATGCTGGATGAGCTTTTCAAGCGCACGGGCGGCCGCCGCACCAAGCTGGACAAGAACGGGGTCTTCAAGATCATCGGTACAGCTCGGCTCGCCGAACGGTTGCGGTCCAGCAGGGTCAGTGAGGATGGCGGTAAGCACACGCCTCACGGACTGGCAGCACTGCTGCAGAATGGAACGCCTCTGCCCTGCACATTACGGCCCGACGTCGCCAGCAAGTCCGACGCGGAACTCCTGTCGGCACGGCATCCGCTGGTGAAACTGGCCCAGGAGATCCTCAGCGGAGAGACCCTGGCACTCCCCCGCTTCGGCGCGGTCCGGGTACCGGACATCCCGAAGGGCCGCCGGTACCTCGTTACGCTGGACTTGGCCGAGACAACCGGACTCCACAAGCAGGTGGAGTTGTGGGCCACCGCGATCGATGTCGAAACCGGCGAGCTACGTGACGAGGTCGGCAACCTGCTGCTGACCGCGCTTGCTGAGGGCCGTCTGGAGGATGCGACGGCCGCACCGCCGACCAACCTCCAAAGGCTCTGGGAGCAGGCGCAACGGCATCTGGCGCTGCGGCACCGAGAGGTGGAACGCGTCCGACGGCAGGAGAATACAGCCCTTGTGCAGGGCCGCATCCGAGCGCAACAGGGATCAGTGGACCTCGCGATCAGCAAGACCGAGGAAATGGTGGCGGGCCTGCGCCGCGATGGCCGCGGCGCGAGCATCATCCGGCTGCATGAGGGCCGGCTACGCAAGCTCAGGACACGCAAGGACGAGATCCGTCACGAGTTGGCAGCTCACCGGGAACTCGCTGTTTCACTCTCGGCGGTGGCCGTCGTGCTCATCGAGTAGGCGGTGCCCACTCCTTTTCCATGTACCAAGGCGTGGGTGGAGTCGGGGAGTTCCGCTGTGCGCTCCGCAGGACAAGCTGAGCGTGGTCGCGGCCACGCATCACGGGCCACCGGTCGACTTTCATGTCGAGTCGCTTACCCGAACCGTCCCGGAGCAGGATCCGGCCATCACAGTAGAGCTTGAAGCTCATACTGCGTCCGAAGGTCAGGCCGATGCCGTCCATGACCTGATCGTCGAACTTCAGCCCGAGTGACTCGCCGGTCGTTGCACGCACGCGTAGCCGGCCTCTGCCGTGCTTCGGTCCAGGGAAAGCATGGTCGTGCCGCTCGTAGCCGAGGTTGGCCTGGCCAGACAGCACCTGCCAAGCCTCATAGAAAGGGGTGTGAGCGGCGTACAGGGTTTCCTGGCAGGTCTGGCCGTTCTCGTCCCACTCCACGATGAAGTCGAATCCAGGGCGGTGCAAATTGAGCCGGTCATACCCAGCAGTGTCGGCCAGACCGGCGACGATCGCCTCATCGGCTTGGACGCCCGCGTCGTCGAAGACCTGCGCGTGGGGGAAAAGTGCGCCGACTCGGCGCCCCACGTATGGAATCCGGCTCATACCTCCCGCGAGCAGTACGTAGTCGACGTCGCGGATCAGTTCTGCCGGGCCCAATGCGCGCAACTGTTCGGGAGAGCCACTTTCACGTTCAGTCAGCCGTGCGGCGCGCAAGGCTGCCCACACGAGGCGTTCGGCCTCATCCATCTGTGGACGAAAGGCCTCTTCGAGCTGCTCTCGCGTGTAGGTCAGGACGGGAACAGCGCCAAGCTGACGGGACGGCAGAACGACACGGTGCTCCGCCAGCCGGGACAAGTTCACCTTTGCTTCGCGAGCTGCTCGCATCACCAAAGCGTCGAGCAGCTCGGGATGCCGACTCCCCGACAGATCATACCCCTTGGCAGTGAGATCTTCGTACAGATCTCGCGCGATGGCATGGTCCAGCATGTCACCGGCGTACTCCGCGCCGAGTGCGGTCAGTACGGAGATCTCGGGATGAGGACCGCCCACGACGTCAAGGACAGCAATGTCCAAAGTGCCGCCACCCATGTCGAACACGAGTAGTCGGCCCTCCGGCTGCTCGCTGTAGGCGAGGTACCGATGGCTGACCCAGGCGATGCCGGCGGCGATCGGCTCGTCGACCAAGGCCGAGCCGTCTGTCGGCAACCCAGCCTTCTCCGCCAGTTCCAGCAGCCGATTCCGTTGCGCCCCGTCCCACATGGCGGGGCAGCCCAGCCGGAATTCGCGATCCTGGTTCAGTGGCTCGCCGGCACGGGTCGCACGGGCACCGATCTCCGCCAGCAGGGCGATCATGACCTCGTCTGCCGAGATCTCCAGGGTTCCGGCCGGCCCGAAAACGGCCACCCTGTCCTCGTTTCGAGTGATGGCCCGTTTGATGGATCGGATCACCTGGTCGCTGGGCAGTGCATCGGCTTCCTCACCCACGACAAGCTTGTCGCCGCGGTAGCCGGCGACGGAGGGGAACCATCTTGTGCTGTGGCCCAACGGTGCGACTTGAACAGGCCGACGACCGGCTCGCGTCGCCACCAACGAAGTCGACGTGCCGAAGTCCACCCCGACTGCGTGGCCGTGGGCTCCTCCCATGCGTACTCCTAAGTCGTCACCAGCGCCTTGTCGATAAGCACGTCTTCACCCAGCGGCCGCCAGCGGTAGCCGGGCCGGATGACCTTAACCTCGGTTCCATCCTGCGGAACACCGACGATGGGGTCATGCGCAGTCGGATCAAAGGGCACTTCGAAACCGACCTGCCCGATCGGCTCCAGCGCTTGCCCCATTGCCAAGGCGCGCACACGTTCGACAAGAACTCCCGGCTCGGTTTCCCCTGCGGCCAGCTCCTCGACCTCGGCTGCCAGGGTCGCCAATGAACGAATAACATCGATCTGAATCTGCCGGTCCTGTGCAGCTCGTAGGGAGGCGCTCTCGCGGTGCTCCGCTCGGAGCGTCTCCTCCAGTTGGGCGCATCGGTCGGCGAGGGCAGTAATACGGTCTTCGGCCGCTCGGGCCCGCACTTCCGCCGCTTGGGCGGCTGCCTGTGCCTGCTCGGCGTCGTGGCGCAGGGCCTGTACCCGCTGCTCCTGCGTTAGCGCCGCAGCCCAACCGGCAACGATGCGGTCGATCGCCGCGACCCGGCGGAGCGCGGCGGCCAGCACCTCGCCGGAAACGCCAGCCAAGAACTCGCTGGGCACGCCCATCAGGAACGCAAGCCGCCCGCGCGACTCGACTAGAGACAGTTCTCGCAGCATCAGCGGCCACAGGAATTCAGCGCATACCTCCGGTCGTGAGGTGACGGCGCCGAGTGGCCCGCTCGCACAGGCGACGAGTTCGTCGAGGCTGGCGCCGCTCCACCACGCGTCACTCAGCACACTCTTGCTGTGCACCTTACTCACGGTGGCAATAAGCGCGGCGCGGCCTCCATCGCGGGTGAACGGAAGCGGCGCCACGAGCGGTGCCAGACCTTCGAGATCAATGCTGACTCGCTCGTCACGGGACAGACTCCTCAAGAGTCGGCTCAGAACCAGCGCCACCGCTTCGAGCACCTGCCGTGCTTCGGGCCCGCGCCCGAGCGCGACGGCATGCCCGACAGTGACTAGCGACGGAATCGCGGCAGTCGGCAGATCGACGCTGCTAGAGGCACGCCGCAGCAGGGCTTCTGCGGTCACGGAGATCTCCGGATCCAGCACTGCCTGCGCTTCGACCTCAGCAGCAGCCGCCGCCAGCAGATCTGTCATTCTCTCGCCATCGAGGGAACGATCGGCGGCGGACGAAGATCGGGACGTTACGAGCAGGAACAGTTCAAGAGCAGGAGCGTCGTCGGGAGCGAGCGATCCGAGCAGGGTTTCGAGTTCCTCGCCGGTCAGCTTCTGCAAGCGTGCACCGACTGCTAGCGGCTTTGACAGGTAGTGCCGCAAAGGTTGGGACTCGTCCTCGCCCATCATCTGTGCAAGCCTCGCCGCCAGCGATGCCGGTGCTGTACTGGACGCCGTCGTGCTGCCATCGATCACTTCCGCCGGTGCGCTCTCCCGATTCGGATGTCCGGCGGATTCCGCCCCTGGCGAGGAAGCCGACGATGCTCCGGGCTGGGCGAAGGCTTCCGAACCGTGGTTCGCCGCTCCCCCGATCGCTTCGGCTGCCGCTACCGGGGCGTGCTGTTCAGCTTGAGGCAGGATTCTGGTCGGTTCTGACCTGGACCTGGCCCTTTCAGCCTTTACCTTCGACTGGAATATGGCGGCTACGCCCTTGCCGCTAACCAAGATCTCGTCGCTACTCGTGAGCGCCTGCTCGATGCGCCTCCAGCGCGGGCTGCCGCTGCCGATGTCGACGCCCAGATCGGTCAGCTTCTCCCTGATCTGCTTGCGGGTGAGTCCCTTCTCGTTCTCCTGCAGCAGCCGTGTCACCGCGTCGAACGGGTTTGCCTCGAACGCGGCGACCGCCGACGCTCGGTCCCGGAGAAACGCAAGGCGGAGTGAGCCGCGGGGTGCCCCGGCGATCCGGCCACCAAGCCGGACGCTTTCCTCGGACCCGTCGTCCCAGCGAACGTGAAAGAGGCTGCCCTCCTTCGACAGAACCGTACCGATCCGGACCGGCTCGTCAGGCCGGTCGGGCTCACGCACCATCACCAATTCCGGCTGTTCCACGGCTGAGACTGTAGACGTCCGTGCGACCGGACGTCCGAGCGCGGTGGCGTTGCCGGGCGTCGCAACGGCACCGCGCAGATCGGCCCGTGATGCGACGAGCGGCGGCCGCTCAAGGCTGTCGCTGCCACGCCCTACGTAAGCATCATCAGCGTGTGCTCACCGTGGGTATCGTCAGGACGTGGTGGATTCGCCCAGCTCAGCCCGGCATACGGCCGCGTTGTTCCGGCAGTCCTCTAGTAGGTCGGGGTACCCGCCCACGCGGTTCAGGTCCTCCGCGAGATCGTCGAATGCCTGCCGCGCCTGCCGGTAGTCGCCGGCCAGCAGGTGCAGGTTGGCGAGGTCGTACCGCAACGGAACCTGCTCCTCAACGGCCGTTCCGGCGGCGAGAACCCCCGTGAGTAGCTCTGCCGCCTGCACGAACCGCTCCTGCTCGGCCAGTTCCCCGATCTGCGACCGCACATCCGCGAGCGTTCTCGTGGGTGGCTGCGCCGCCATAGATTTCGCGGAGGCGGTGGCGACCGGATCGATGCCGGGAGGGCTCGGCACCAAGGCTCGTCCCTCGCCAGTGAAGGGAGCAAGGAGTTGTCCGACTTCGCCAGCCGAGACCGGCCGATCCGATGGGTCCTTGGCCAGGAGGCAGAACAGAAGATGTGCCAAGTCGTCCGGCACGTCCGCTCGGTACTCGGTGACGATCGGGACCGGCGATCGCATGTGCCGGTGCAGCATCTCCAGAGAGCTGCCGGCCTCGAACGGTGGCACGCCGGTGAGCATCTCGAACAGGATGCACCCGAGCGCGTACAGGTCGGCTGCCGGGCCGACCGACCCACCCGCGGCTTGCTCCGGCGCAATGTAGGCAGGGGTACCGAGGGTCTGACCGGTGGCGGTCAAACGGGACTGTTCAGCCGGCCCGAGCAGCGCGGCGACTCCGAAGTCCAGGACCTTGACCGCGCCCGAGGGCGTGACCATCACGTTCTGCGGCTTCAGGTCGCGGTGCACGAGTGAGGCGGCATGAGCGGTTGCCAGCACGGAGGTGATCTCCACGGCGATCGCCGCGGCCTCCTCCACCGGCAGTCGGTCGCGTTCCGCCACAAGATCGGCCAGCTGGCAGCCACGGACGAGCTGCATGGCAATGTAGAGATCGTCGTGGTGTCGGCCGAGGTCGTGGATGACCGGCACACCGGGATGGTCGAGACGGGCGGTCACCCGTGCCTCCCGCCGAAAGCGCTTGACCGCGACCTCGCGCTCGTCCTCGGGCACTTCGCTCGTTCGAAGGAACTTGACCGCGATCGGCCGGTCGAGACGTTCGTCGTAGCCGGCCCAGACCTGGCCCATTCCCCCACGACCGATCGGATACGTCAGCTCGTAGCGATCAGCGATACGGTCCCCCGCCTGCACCTGCCGCCTCTCCCTTGTCGTACGTCGGCCCCGACCTCACCACCGGCAGACTCTCACGTCGCCTGTCGTTGCACGAGACGGGCGGTGAGGAACGGGCTCGGAGTGCCGTGCCAGAACACCGCCAGCTCGTCGCGGGGTCGGGTGGCGGCGACGAAGAGAAGGGACCTGTCGCGCTGGCGTTCCCGCTGGTATCGCTTCGGATCGCTGTCCCGGTACCGGCTGATCACCTGCCGGGGCACCAGACCGTCACTGACCCCGGCGATGATCATGCGCTGATACTCAAGGCCCTTGAACCTGTGCATCGTGCCGACATGGATGCCATCCGGCTGCTTCGGGCCATCCGGGCCGATCTCCACGACGGGCAGCCCTTCTGCCGCAACCCGGCTTAGCACGTCGGCCGCCAGTTCCCGGGTGGGGACGCAGATAGCCAGCGACCCGTCGACCGGATCGCCCCAGGATCGTAGCTGCGTGACGATCAAGTCCTGCTCCTGCGTCCAGGTCGCGGCACCGTGGAACACGGGCCGGGCACCCCGCAGAAGGGAACGGTAGCCCGCCAGGTCCTCCTCGCCTCCGTCCAGGTCGTCGTACACCTCCCCGGTCATGATTTGGAGCGCGTCGGCGAGGATCTGTCTGGTGGTGCGATAGCTCAAGGTGAGACGGGACGACCGACCGCGGATGTTGATACCGAGGCTGCCGAGCGTGACGTGGTTGTCGTAGATGCGCTGATGGGTGTCACCAGTGAGGAAGAGGTCGTCGGGACCCGGGGGCACCATGGCACGCAGCATCTTCCAGTGGGCCGCGCTGAGGTCCTGCGCCTCGTCCACCACGACGTGGCCGTAGCGAGGGCGCCGGAACCCACTGGACGACTCACCGGACTCCGCTGCCCGGTCCATCTCCAGGCGCGCCGCCCGCTGAGCCACCTGGCGCCAGGTCCAGACGCCGCGGGCCTCCAACCACAAGGTGAACCGCTCGGTCAGCTGCCAGATCTGATCCCGTTCCATCCGGGTGAGGCTGCGACCCCGGTTGGGCCGGCGCGCCTTGAAGTACTCGGCGCGCGAATTCAGCACCTGGCCGAGGATCACCTGTGTCCACTCGGCAGCGAGGAAGTCCGCGTCCCAACCGGAGGCGCCGGCCTCAAGCAGGAACTCACCCCAGAGGTCGGGCACCTGATTGTCGCTGACGACGTTGCGGTTCGCGCCCGCCTTCGCCTCGGTCACGACGCGGCTGGCCAGCCGATCGATGTTGATGATGTCCACCCGGGCCACCAGTTCCTGACCGCCGAGGGCCAGCAGACGGGTCCGGAGATCGGCGGCGAGGTTGCGGTTGAAGGTGGTCAGCAGGATCGGTTTGTCGGTCCCCGGCGGCAGGTGCCGGGCAAGATGGGCCACCCGGTGCAGCGCGACGATGGTCTTGCCGGTGCCCGGGCCCCCACCGACGCGCGCCGGGCCGTTGTACTTGCGTTCGACCAGCTTCCGCTGCGTCGGGTGCAGGAAGATCTGCCAGCGCTCGAACGCCTCGCCGATGATCGCCTGCAGAGCCTCGTCGTCTGACGTCACCTGCGTCGCGGGGCGCTGCACGGCCGCCTCGAAGTCCTCCGGGTCCACCGGCTCGTCCGCGCGTACCGGCTCGGTGACCTGTTGGAGCACCTCCTCGTAGGGCTTGCCGTCGAAGAGCGCGAAGAGGACATCTGTGGTGAGCTGCGGCGCACGATCAAGCAGTTCGAGCAGCTCGGCCTCGGTGGTGAGTTCCCGGATCTGCGGCAGCAGCGGCTCGGACACGCCCAGCTCCAGGAGCTGGGCGTCACTGTAGGAGTCGAAGAGCGGCTTCTGCGTCAGCGTCGGCTCGGCTTCCGGTGGTATGACCCGCCCGACGATGCTGTCCCCGACCGGTGCCAGGTCGACGACCTCGATGCCACCTGTCACCCGGTTGATCCGGTACGCGTAACGCGACAGGTCGTCGTACACCTCGCCCCGGTGCTTGACCGCGACGAGCAGGTAGTCCCGGTCGGCGATGTGCAGCAGGAGCGCCCGGTAGTCACGGCTGACCCGAGCGGACATCAGTCGCGAGTCACCGTTGAGCGACTTTAGCTTGAGCCCGGGATTGTCCGGGTTGTTGCGGAACTTGTGCATGAACTCGTACACCGCGCCGATGTCGGCGCGGGTCAACTTCATGACCTCCTTGTCCGCGCGGTCCAGGATGCGCAGCATCGCTCCGGTGCTCATCAGTCCTCTCCCCCACTCGTTGCCGCGAGCTGCGCCGCCAGTTCCTCGGCCGACCATTCCCGTGCGGTACGCGCATGCCAGCCCGCTTCCGTGTACGCCCGGTCGCGGTCCTCCGTCTCCGGGTCGCCGGGCGCGCCGGTCAGCACGATGGCGATCCGCCGCGCCGGCCAGGCCAGCTCGGCCGGCCATGCCTGATCACCCAGCTCGTAGCCGACGACCGGGGCGGGCAGGTTCTGCCGCGCCAACTGCTGCACCAGCAATTCCAGCGTGCTCTCCTCGCGGTCCATGTAGCGCAGGACGTCGTGCCAAGGCGACTCGTCCTCGACCGGTTCCGTCCCGCCGGCCGGCGACTGCGGCGCGGTACCGAGCCAGGTGGCAGTCTCCTCGTCCAGTGGCAGAGCCCGCTGCGCCGACACGAGCCCGGTGCCCTCGGTGACGGCCAGCGACATCGGGTCGAACGAGTCCAGGGCGGAAACCGCGAGCTGCCCCGCGTCACCTCCGCCGTGCGTGAGGAACTGGATGACGTTTCCCCAGGTGAGCCACGCCGCCCAGCGGGCCTTGTGTCCACCGTCGGCCATCGCGCCCGGCAGATCGTTGACCAAGGCGAGCGCCGACCACGTGGGCAGCGGCTTGGTGCGGGCATCCATGACGACGGTTATCAGGCAGCCGGTGTTGTCCTGCGCACGGGCCACCATGATGTGCCGTGCCGCGGCGGCACCGGGCAGCGGCTCGTCCCGGAGGGAAGCGACCACTCGTTGCGCGACACCACTGGAGTCGGTGGTGGAGTTGTCCCGAGCCTGCTTCAGCAGGCCCGCCAGGACGGCCTCCGCACGCCGCTGCCACCGGGTGAGGTCAGGCTCGGCGAGGAACCGCATCAGCTGCTCGATCGGGTTGGTCCAGACGGCCTGTTCCAACTCGTCCGGGTCGGCGCCGGGCAGGAACTGCCGGTACCGCTCGCGGGCGGTCTGCCTGGAGACGCCGCCGTACGGCGTCCACCGGCCCGACCCGTCGCTGCTTCCCCACGCCTTGACGTCGTCCCAGGTGGCGGCGAAGACGAGATAGCCGTGGGCACGCAGGCGCGCGCGCTTGTCGGCGTCGTCGGCCAGCCTGTTGTACTGCGGCGAGGCGTGGTACTTGAACCCGTCGAGGTAGACCGCCACTTCCGGGGACGGCGCGTCGAGGCGCGTGAAGTGCACGTCCGGCCGAGTACCGCGGACGGTGTTCTGCAGCTTCATCTGCCAGTGTGTGACGTTCTGCCCGCCGTCGCTGACGAATCGCAGGTCAGCGATCCGGGCGCCGTCGTGATCCCGCCGCCGGTCGATGCGCAGCCCCGAGCCCGGCGTCTCGCCGAGGGCCAGCAGCTTGGTGAGGAACTGCAACTCCAGCTCACTCTCCACCTGATGGATCAGCGAGATCTCGTCAGTACGGGTGCCCTCCTCGACACCCCAGTTGTCGAGCAGCTTGTCGAGCATGCCCAGCGCCTCGTCGCGGCTCATCAGCGCGAAGTGCTCGTTGCGGGCGTACCGCAGCAGGCACCTGTGGCACACGGGCTTCGCCTCGTTGCGGCACTCGCAGTCGGCGATCTGCCGGCGGGCAAGCCGCAGGACGGCCCGGAACTCCTCGGGCTCGGCAAGGCGGTGCAGATAGCCGGTGCCCTGCGGCTGGGTGTCGTAGACGACGACGAAGTTGCGGGTGCCGTCGCTCTGGCCATCCGGCATGGTGGCCGAGACGGTCTGCAGGTGGGCGGGCTCGCCGCCGTACTGGGCTGCGATACCGAGCCGGACCGCCGCCGCGAAGGACAGCAACCGCTCCTGCACCATCGCGGTCGCTGCCGGGATCAGGATGCGCAGCGCCTCGGTCTCCAGTTCGTGCGCCAGGACCAGGTCGACGTGCGTGTCAGGCCCGGCGGCGGACCGCCGGTACGGGCACCAGGGTCGGTGGTGTTCAGCCCCTTGGATGACCGTGGCACCCGAGGCCTGCGCGGCGAGCTGCTGGCCGGTCACCGGAGCTCCGTCAACGGTGGTGCCGCCACAGGACGTGCAGGTGTGGAACCTGTTGATCCGCACCTCCTCGCCGGCGAATAGTTCGGCAGCCCGGTCGTAGCGCTGGGCCCCGAGGTTGAAGTGGCGGATCACCGCGTGGCGGCTGTAGTCGACGCCGAAGGTGTCGTGCGCGTGCCGCCAGGACGATCCCACCTTGGCCGGGTCGATGTCGACGGCGACGGTGGTGGCGTAGAAGCGGCGGTCCCGGTCGTCGCTGTCGTCCCGGATGCGGGCGTCGTCGCGCTTGTCCCGGCTGTAGACCCGTTTCGGCTGCAGCACCTGGAACAACCGGCCGTGATCGGCGATGCCCCGGTCCGCGCAGCGCGGGCATGCGCTGGTGTCCTCCTTGGCCAGGTGGGTACGCACGTACCCGCACTGCGCGCAGATCCGCCACTGTTCGTATGTCGGCCGGTCGGGCGGGCCGACGTCGAGCCCGGAGATCTCGTGCTTGTAGCCCCGGACGTAGTAGCTGTTGCCGGGGGCGATCTCGACGAGGGCCGGACGGGCCGGGCGTGCGTACTCGCGCAGCTCGCTGTGGAACCGGCGGTCACCGTCGACCTGCTCCTCCCAGGTCAGTGTCGCTTCGAGATCGGTACGGCTGTCGATGAGCGCGTAGTTCGGGAGCAGCCCGAACTCGACCAGCGTGCCGTGGGCGGCAGCGGCGCTCACATCGCGCAGCCGACGGCGGACAGCGGCTTCCTCCGCCTTCAGCATCCGGATCTCGCGGGCGTGATCGGGGTCGCTGGGTACGAGCGTGGCACGGGCCTTGGCGATCTCCCGGAGCCGACGTCGCAGGTCCGCCAACCGGAGCTCCCAGGTCTCGTCCGCCTCCTTGACCCGGTGGACGATCCCGTCGACGGCGAACTCCCGCAACTCCTCGACAGCGGAGGTCAGGACCTTGTTGCCGAAGAGCGCCAGGAAGCCCGTCACCAGGTCGACGCCGTCGCGCCGGGCCGCCTCCGCGAGGTTGGCGAGCCAACCGCTCGGGCCGAAGAGTACGTGCGCGCGGCGCGGCATGGGCAGCACCCCGGGGAGCCGGCCGCGCGCCGCCAGGTCGATCAGGTGCGCGAGGTACTGCCGGCGCAGGATCTCCACGGCGGACAGGAAACAGCCGGGCGGCACGATCTGCCCGGCGATCATGTCTCTCGGCTCGGTCAGGTAGTAGCGGTCCCGCTCACTGCGGCCGACGAGTGTGAGCACGAGAGCATTGCCGCTCTTACGGCCGGCCCGGCCGGCCCGCTGTACGTAGTTCGCCGGGCCGTGCGGCAGCGACGCGAGCACAACCGCGGACAGCGCGCCGATGTCGATGCCCATCTCCAGGGTGGGCGTGCAGGACAGGACGTTCGGGTCGGTGTACCGCCGGCCGTCGCGGAACTGCTTCTCCACGTTCTCCCGCTGGGCGCGGGTGAGCATGCCGGTGTGTTCGCCGGTGACGACCCGGAAGACCGAGCTCTCCAGGTAGAGCCGCCGGTAGTAGTCGTCCGGCGCGGTGTCGTCGTGGGCGGCCCGCAGCAGGCCGCGGCAGCGGTACTGCCGGCAGGGCTGGCCGACCCATCCGGCCACCCGGTCCGGGTGTTCCGTCTGCTGCCAGTGGCAGGTGTCGCAGGCAACCCCCGCTCGTTTGGCGGCGTCGTCGTCGAGCCGGGTGACGCGCAGGTGGCCGGGCGTCAGGCCGTACACCTGGTTGCCGTCCTCGGTGTCGCCGACCGCGACGATGCCGGCGGCGGCCAACGCCGGCATCAGGCTGGACAAGTAGGCAGCGGCCGCAGCGAGATCCACGCCAAGGCAGCGCGAGGTCCAGTCCTGATACCAGTTGCCCCGCGCGGTGATGGCGTCGAACTCGGACTTCGACTTCGGCGTCGCGAGCAGGAAGGCAGGTGCGGAGACGCCGCGCGGGAAGGCGGGCATGCCGGCGGGCCGGCCGCCCCACACCTGCCACCGGGTGCCGCCCCGCTTGAGGTATGGCACCAGCCACTCGTGGTAGATCGCGCCGCGGGTGCGCAGCCGCTCCAGCAGGCCGCGGAGGAAGGCGAGGTAGCGAGCGTCGTCCGGAGGCGTGCCACCGAGTTGGCCCGGCGCGGTCCTCTGCACGTCGCGACAGATCGCGGTGGCCTTCGCGGGATCGTCGAGGGCCACCTCGACCGCGACGCTGCGCGTCAGCTCCAGGGTGCGTCCCTGGCGGGAACGCAGACCGGTCTCCATCACGGTGGCGAAGACGAGCCGCTCGCTGATCAGCGACCAGGTCTCCCGGGTGCCGTTGTGCTCACCGGCGAGCAGGCTGTCGACGTCCGGCCGATCGTGCAGGTCGGGTGGGACGACAGTGGAGAGGATCTCCGGTTCGGCGGCCTTCTCGATCATCTCGACGAAGAGGTCGTCCAGCCCCACCGACTGTCCGGGCCGCAGGCGGCTGGCGAGCAGCGAGCGCAGGGAGAAGGCGTACGACCGGTTGGCGACGAACCCGGCACGGTGCGCGGCGTCCTGCACCGAGTCGTTGAACAGCAGCGTCTTCTTCTCGTGCTCGTCGAGCTCGCCGCCGGTGAACAGCTGGGTGATCGCCACCGAGGCGAGCGTGGCGAGCCCGGCGCCGAGGAACCGGATGCCGTGGTCCATCGAGCAGGACGGACAACGGTCCTTCTCCGCCGCGTCGATGGCGCCGAGGTCGCCGAGTACGACGAGCGTGTCGTCGGACCGCACCCGGTCGCGCTGCTCGTCGAAGGGGCGGACCCGCCGACCGTACTCCAGCACCAGCAGCCCTCCGGTACGCTGCTGGATCTCGTCGTCGGTGGCGGCGATCAGCGCGCGGACCCGGCGCTTGTCCCGTCCGACACTGGCTCGGTAAATCTTGTCCGGGTCGGTCTCCAGTTCCTGCGGGTCCTTCTCCGGCGACAGCGCCATCCAGCCGGACCGTCCGCAGTGCCGGCAGTAGACAGCGGGCAGGCGCGGGTAGCGGTTGTCGGCGATGACGACGTCGGCGTCCGGCACGTACGGGTCGATTTCCCGGGGCGGCTCGCCGTACCAGCCGAAGGCAGGCTGACGGGACGTGCCGCGCAGCAGCCGCGAGACGGACCGCACCCACAGGTGCGTCTCGATGTTGAGCAGCGGACGACCCGGTACCTCCGGGTTCCCGGCGAGCGACAGCAGGCCCACGAACCGGGCGAGCGCCTTGGCGGTCACCTCCGGCCGTGTCTTCATTGCGCTGCCCCAGCCAGTGGCGTTCTTGCGGGGCAGCACGTCGATGATCTCTTCGAGAGTGCAGGGCCGGGCCTGGAGCGAGTCGAGCACCGCCTTGGTGAGCGGATGCCGGCGCAACAGCTCACCGAGACGTCGCGGATCGTCGGCACAGCGCTGGCCGACCACCAGCTCGGCGACCTCGGCCATGAACCCCGGGTTCCGGTCGTCGACGGCGGCGAGCTGTTCCGGGGTGGGCAGGGGCAGCCCGAAGTCCTGATGCTCCATGAACTCGCCGGGCTCGTAGCGGTCCTCACCGACGAGCGAATCGGCGTCGAAGGCCACGCCGAACACCTGCTCGGCGACCTCCCGGATGGCCGTACGGCCGTCCCGGCCACCGCCCTCACCCAGGGTGGCGGAGGTGGCAACCGGGCAGATGCCACCCAGCGGACGGTCCGCCTCGGCCAGCCCGAGCGCGGCACCGAGCCGGCGCAACAGCATCGCCACGTCCGTACCCTGGGCGCCGTCGTAGGTGTGGAACTCGTCCAGCACCACGTATGCCGGTTCCGCGCCCTCCCACAGCGGCAGGTCGTCACCGCGCTGGAGCAGCAGGTCCAGCATCTTGTAGTTAGTGATCAGAATGTCCGGCGGGGTCCGCCGCATCTCCGACCGCTTCGTCATCACGTGGCGGTACTCGATGGCCGCGACGTCCCCGATGTAGAGGCCGGCCGTGATCCCCGCCAGCGCCGGATCGGTCAGCAGATCGTTGATGCGCTGCGTCTGGTCGGTCGCCAGGGCGTTCATCGGGTAGAGCAGGATCGCCTTGACACCGACCCGCCCCTGCTGGCGCTGCCGACGACAGTGGTCGAGCACCGGGATCAGGAACGACTCCGTCTTGCCGGAGCCGGTGCCGGTGGTGATCAGGGTCGGCTCGGCCGCCTTGCCCCGAGTCGAGAGCCGGGCGAACGCCTTCGCCTGGTGCAGGTAGGGGGTGAAGTCGGCCGGCGCCCAGTCGAGGCACGCGCGCCAGTCACCCGCCGCCGGGCGGAAGGGCGTGCGGATTCGCAGGTACGGCCCGCGAAAGATGCCCTGCTGCTGGTGAGAAAAGAAGCCTTCCAGGCCTTGGCGTACGTCGTCCTCGGTCAGACCGAAGGTCGTGGTCAGGTACTGGGTGAGGGTCTGGCGCAGGGTGTCGGCGGCGATCGTCGGTCTCATGAGCGGATCACCGCCGCATGCTACTTCACCCCTTACCGGGCTCTGACCTGCCGGATGGGCTGAACCACGCATAAGTCAGATTCGCGACAGGCAGTAGTCGGGAGCGCATCTTCGCATTCCTGCCCGCCAGCATCGATCACCTCGACGCCGGCGGGCAGGCTCTTTATGCGGCTGCCGGCTCCTCGCCTTCCCCGTCTTCGCTGGTGTCGAGACCAACCTCGCGCGCTAGTTCGGTGGCGGTCATCCGCTGGTCAGCTGCCGCCCGACCCGCATGGTCGAAGCGCACACCCTCGGCCTCCAACACGGTCCGTGGGTCGTCTCGGCGTTGAGGGTCGGGCCAGCGGAAGTCTGCCGAGATGGCGCCGTCGATCTTCAAGACTCGGTGGGCGTTCGGAACCTGGACACTGGCGAGGCGTCCGGCAACCGCGCGGTGGAATACGCCGATCACCTCCGCGATGTCCGAGTAGCTGGTCCAGCGGCCGGCAGGAATGCTGGCAAGAGCCTGGTTCATCAGGGACCAGCGTGGGCTGGGTGGAGTCACCGCGGCCGATTCGTCGGGGCCCGGCCAAATGAGCAGGACTCGGTCAGCGAGGGCTCGGCCACGCGCGAGGATCTCCGTTCGACCCCACCGGGGCGAGTCAGCGATTTCACGATTCATCGCGAGTCCGCTGTCGCGGAGGATCTTCTTCTTGGCCTCGAATCCGTCGTTGGCCAGCTTGGGGTTGTACGCGGTCAGGCTGAGATTCCCGAGAGTGTGCACCAGAGAGCTGTGTAGTTCCTCGACCGTCTCGTCGGCCTCCAGGTCGGGAGCCAGCATCTCCCGCCACTCGTCCGTCAGGGACTGCGGCAACACGTGCTCGATGGTGACCTTCGCGGTGTCGAAGTTGATGGGCTCCTTGTGCTCGAAGTCCTCCTCGATACAGCGCAGCACGTAGCTGCGCTGCGGACCGCGCCCCAGCCAGTAGAAGCTGTTCACCAGCACGGCTTCGCGGATGTACTGGTCGGTGGGGAACTTCTTTCGGACCCCTGAAAGCGCCCGCGTGATCGCTTTGGCCGAGGGGACCTGTTCTCCCAGGTCCTTGACCAGCGACATCAAGATTCGATTGGTGTTGGCACTGGCGATGCCCGCGATCATGCGACGGACCAGGTAGCTCTCGACGACCCGTAGTGCATCAGCGGCTTCGACCGAGCTGAGGCGGCGCGCCTCGTGCGCCAGCAGGACATAGAGAGCGATGGGGTGGACCACTGCCGCACCCCAGCGGTCGAGCCGGTCCAACGCCCGCCGCAGGATCGGATCTGCGACTTCGCCCGGCTTCAGAATCTTGCGGAACAGGCGCGCTTTGTGGTGGAGATCGATGATCCACTCCTCGATCGCGGCCTCACCGGACAATTGGCCGAGGCGCAGCTGCTGCGACTGGTAAATCGCCTCCTGGGTGGCGCGGTCGTCCCCACGGAGCACCAGGTCCAGCCAGACCAGGTCCTCAAGCTGCTTATCCGTGAGCAACTCCTGAAGAGGCAGCCAATGCCGTTCGTAGACGTGGTCACCCCGAGCGGGCAGGCGCATGAAGAGGTAGTTTCGCAGCAGGTCCGCCTGGGTGAGAGGCTGGCCGGTGTAGTTGAGTGACTCGAAGATGCGGTGGACGTTGTCATCCGGGTGGGCGGCGATTTCCACGAGGCTCAACCTCGCCGCTACCGCCTGCTCGATCCGAATCAGATCATGGTCATCGTCCGGGTCGTCGGCTTGGACGAGCGCGGCCCGAAAAAAGCGATAGGCCTCGCCGATCCGATCCTCACCACCAGCACCGGGGTCCCTTTCCACGAGCGCCAACCACGCCGCTCGGTCGGCCTTCGTGGGTAGAAGCGTGTATCGCTCCATCCCCGACGCATACTTGTTGAACAGGTACATGTCGTCGATCTTGGCCGCTAGCTGCGCGTCGGACTCTTGAACGTGATCCCGAATCGCACACAGCAGGATACTCAGTGTCGTCAACCGTTGTTGCCCGTCCACGACGAGCCAGCTCTGCACGCCGGTCGGCGTGTTAGCCGGACTCGGCGCGAGGACCACCGAACCGAGGAAGTGTGTGGCGTTGTCACTCACCTCCGTCACCCGCATCACGTCAGCCCAAACCTGTGCGAGATCTTTGCGCTTCCAGCTGTAGCGGCGCTGGTAGAGCGGTACGACATACTGCTTCTCGCCTTGCAGCAGGTTTCGGACGGTCGTCTCGTTCGCCTTCAAGTAATCTCCCCGGGGACGATGCAGCTCAGCCGCGCGGGCGCGGAAGCCGTGCCCAATACTGCTACCGGTCCATTCCGGATGGTGTCAATGAGACTGTAGGAATATCGGCTGTTCGACCTCGTCGCCGAAATCGCCACGAGCGCCCATGCGGGGTAGCCGCTTCCACCTCCGTAGCATCTTGACGCCCGCCTCGCCTGCGGCTTGGCGCCTTCGCCCCTGGGACCGCGCCATTGCTCCTGACGCCGGGCTGCCACCGCCCAGGACTGCCCAGACCAACCAGAACTCTGCGCGCGGCACTCCGACCGCATTGACAGTGAGCATTTGATCGGCAACCCTGGGTGTCCGAGACGAACGCTGTGCCTCACCCTGGGGGTAAGCGTGAAGATCGAATCACTGGTGCGCTCTCTCGGTGCCGAGTCGACACTCGCGGCCGAGTCCTCCGAGCAACTCGTCAGCGACGTGCTCGCGTACGCCAAGGAACGCGCCCGGGACAACGACGCCTACCGCTACGGCAAGCCGCCGACGTGGATCCGCATCGGTGCCGCGATTCGCACCAGTCCGGCACAGGTGCTGCACGAACTGGGCGTGGCCACCACGTTCCTGACCGCGTCGCCGCTGGCGCAGGTGGCCCGACACTGGGCCCATGTCCGCTACTGCGCGACGCTGGACGTACGCGATGGTCATCTCGCGTTGTCCCAGCATGCTGGCAACGTCGTTCATCACCACAAGGTGGCCCAGTCGGAGCAGTTGGGCATCGGCTTGGCCCTGGTAGTGGCGAAGGAGGTGCTGCGACGGCAGTATCCGCGCTGGGACTTCCACGCCGTCGACGCGGAGGTGGCGTTGAAGGCCGGCTTCCTCGACGGCGTGGGCGAGGTCGCCACCACGCCGAGGACCACGAAACGACCGGACTACATCCTGCTGGGCCACCACCGCTCCGGCCGGCGCAACGGCATGAAGATCGTCGTCCTGGAGTGCAAGGGCACCCACCAGTCCCCGGGCTTCGCTCATGGACAGCTTGCCCGCGCGGCCGTCCAGGTGGACGCGCTGCGGGTGGGCGGGCGCAGCCAGCCGTCGCTCATGGTGGCCTCCTACCTGTCCCGGACACGGATCACCTCGTACGTGCTTGACCCGCCGGGGGACGACGAGCTGTGGTCGGGCGCGGACGACGAGCTGGACGAGCTGCTGGGTGGTGCACCCGGCGACCAGGACTGGCGGCCGCAACCCGCACCGCCCGACGAGGCCCGCACCTGGGAGGTGCCGGCCGACGCCGATCTCCGGGCCGAGGCTTCGGACGTCTCCCCTGCCGAGGATCTGCCCCCCGGTCGCCCCGACGTGTTCGACATTCCCGCTGAGCGGCGTGGCTGGTTCACCCAGATCCTGACCCGCGCCGCAGCGGCGACGGCACTTCTCTTTGCGGGGGACAACGGCACCGCGCGTGCGTACGCGACACCTCGCCAGCGTGACGAACAGCCCGATCTCGGCCAGCAGACGTTGTTCGAGATCGACCTGCCGTGGGCGTCGAGCACTGCGCGTACGCTCCGGCTGCCCAACGGTCTGCGAGCGGAGGGCACCCGCTACCGAGCGCCCCTGCCGGACGGCGAGATTCTGGAGGTCTTCCGCGGTGTGGAGAGCAGCCTCTACCGGCAGCTCGCGGACGGTCAGCTCGGCGCGTATTTCCGCGCAGCACCGCAAACCTTTCGCCAGTGGGCGCGAACCCCGCTGAACGGCGGGGTGCTGTCGGTCGGCCGCGATGGCACGGTCCTCGCCGTGCGACGCGCAGAGAGGCACTGATCAGGGCGACCGCCCTCGACGAACCGGTTTCGTGCTAGACCGCGGGTAGGTCATTTCGCGATGTCCGTCCCGGCCGCCCGACGCCATACACCTTCTACCCACATCTCGTTGAGACCACTTCACCGGCGCGCAAAGCCAGCATCCGAGATGCAGAACAACCTACAACCGTACGCAAAAGGTTGACGCCCGTTGATCGTGATCGACCAATCATGCGGATCAGTCAGATCGCCGTACGAACGAAGGAGCCGTTCGTCATCCGGCCAGAACGTTCGGTGAATTCCCGCCGCAGCACGTCCGCCATAGTGTCGACAGCCTCACATACGTGGTCACGCACCCGACGACATCGGAGGCCACCGTGGTCATGCGGCGCACCATCGGCGACTGGTATGCTAACGCGGAGGGCCGCGATTCGGCCGACTTCCGGCGCGACTGGGACAACGACGACCGGCCTGACCGCACTCCCGACTCCTGGCTCGACCGGTTGAAGCCGTCGGAGCGGCCGGCTGCTGTCCGCCCTTCGCGCCGTTCCGCATCCACCTCGCCGGGCAGCCTTCGTGGCACAGTGCCCACCCAACGCGGTTTGGCGGATGCCGCCCGCGAGCTCCAGCGCCGGATGCCCGGCATCAAGGACAAGACGCTCGTCCGGCACCTCCGGCAAAGCGGCTGGCTCGACGTCTCCGAAGAGCAGATACGCAAGGCGCTGCGTGCGAACCCGGCCCGGCTGAGCTCGCAGTCACGAGGAACCACGACGGCGACCACGCCGCCGAGCGCGAACCCGAAGCCGGCGAAGACGAGAACGAAGGACGGCGGGACCATCACGATGATCTACCCGCCCACCGACCCTCCCCCGCCGAAGTCGAAGGCCCGAGGAACCATCGAGGTGGTCTCGCCCTCTCCCGCCACCCGAAAGCCGGCGAAGACCGGCACACCCAGCCGCGAGCGACCCACCTTGGCGGACGTGGTCCGCGAAGTCCAGGCGAGCCGCCCCGGGCTCGGCACAAAGAGGTTGACCCAGGAGGTCAGAGCGCGCGGCTGGCAGGGGGCCACCGAAAAGCAGGTCAAGGCCGCCCGGAAGTCCCTCCCCCCGAGCCCACCCGCGCCCACGCCACCGCCCCGAAGGATCCAGGTTCCGCCCCCGCTTCGGACCGTGCGGACTCCGCGCCCCGACGCCTGCTTTGCGTGTGGCGTCGTGCCTTCACCACTCGGGTCGTGCCGTTGTTCCTGACAACGCCAACCGTTCAGATCAGCCGCCGAACCGTTGCGCCGAGCCGATACAGCGGCCCGGCGCGACGACCGATGGTGTCAAGGTGACATCGGTGGGAGCGGATGAACATGACGTGGTCGCCGAGTGGCCTTTTGTACCGAGTGGACGGACGCTTCTGATCTATCGGCGGCCAGGTGCGCCCGCGTAGCCTGACCCACTGCGGCCGAGCGCGACGTGGCTCAGACCGCCCACCCCACGCGCCTCGACCCCAAGGAGTTCCCGGCATGACCTCGGATGCCCTCGACGGATCGGTTTCGGAAGCAGCCGTACCCGGGCAGCGGGTCCTCGACCTTTTGGACAAGGCCATCGCCGTTCAAAGCCCGCTGGTACGCAAGAACATCGCCCGGGCCGCCAGCGAAACCCGGAGGCGACACCTGAGGAGGTGATCCGCAACCTGGAGCGGATGTACGTCAGCGCCTTGACCGGTACGGGCGCCGCGGTCGGCGGGGCTGCTGCCGCGCCCGGCGTCGGAACGGGCATCGCCCTGGCGCTGTCGGCCGGCGAGGTGCTCTCCTCCCTCGAACTGAGCGCCCTCTTCGCGCTCTCGATCGCCGAAGTCCATGGAGTCGGCATCGACGAAATCGAACGCCGCCGCACCATCGTCATGGGCATCATGCTCGGCGGATCCGGCTCCGCCACCATCACCAAGGTCGCTGAGCGCACGGGGCAACACTGGGGCCGCCAGGTCGTCGCGAAGGTGCCGCTGGAAACGTTGCGGCAGATCAACAAGATCCTGGGCAAGAACTTCATCACGAAGTACGGAACCAAGCAGGGAATCATCGTTCTCGGGCGGGTGGCGCCGTTCGGGATCGGCGCGTTGATCGGTGGCGGTGCCAACGCCGCTATGGCCACCCTCGCGGTAAAGGCCAGCCGCCGCGCGTTCGGCCCGCCCCCGCCGTCGTGGCCATAACGGGGGTACGCGCTGCCGTCAGCCACCGGCCGTCCCGTACGCGCCGCGCTCGACAACGGAGGGCTTGGCCGGAAACTGCGCCAGGTCGGTCCAGTCCTCCAGCGCGGCGACGAGGATCTTCTTGACCTGAGTCTTGGTCTCCTCAAGCGCAAGGTCGATGAAGCACTGGCATCTCGTCAGGTCGTCCCCGTTGATCACGCACAAGAGCACGCCAGCCACCTGTAGTCCCCGGGCCGTCGCGACCATCTTGGCGTCCGATGGCAGCGGGATGCGGGACGCGAGTTCGCGGGCGAACGACTGCACGACCCGATTTCCGCCCAGGAGTGAGGCAAGCCAGGCGGCGACCGCTCCGACCAGGTCGTGCAGCTTCTTCTTGCCCGCCAGGATCGCCCCGGCCAGGCGTGCCAGCAGCTTGCACCGCCTCCGCCGCCGGCGGCTGAAGAGTCGCTTCCAGGTCTCCTCGGTCACGTACTCCGTGGCGCGGTCCGACACGACCTCGACCCACCCGTCGGTGAGGACGGTGGCGCAGAATTCGGCGGCCTTCTGGACCCGCTCCTGATCGCGACGGTCCCTGGCACCACCGCCTACGCCTCGGGGCGCGGCGCTCATGCCGGTGACCCGCCGCCTCGGGTGTGACGCGCGGGCACTCCCCCGCGTCTTCCTCTCCTTGGGATGCCGTGGGCCCGCCTCCGGCATCCCGGGGTGCTTGTGGCAACGAATCCCCGCGATCCGTACAGGGTTCTTGCAGAGGGTGTTGTCCTGGCACCGCGCGCGGCACTTCGGCATCTGACAATCATCACCACGCCCGGCCGGAATGACTGTCAGAAGATATACGGGTGCGCATTCGCGGTTTTCGGAAGTACGTCGTCTTCACGGCCCCGGCATGGGAATTGCATGAGCGTGAATAGCGCGTCGTGGTCTTGTAGAGTTAGGTGTCGTAATTGTTTTGCGGTCACGGTTCCGAAGAATAGTCATGCCAGCGGATAGGCGTTGCGGCGGCGGCTTGGCTTCTCGTGCCTTCATGACCGCTCACTTTTCAGGCCACAGTCGCGTTACCTTGCAGGTCAGCGGCGCAGGCGGCGGGAGCACTCGCCGTCGTGGCCGTCGCGGAGCACGCAGCGCCGACCGCCCGGCATCCGCAGATCGCAGAAGACGCGGTGCCGCAGGGACTGCTTGTCCTCCTCGGAGACGGTCATCTCCCCCGGGTCCATCATCGGCAGCACGGTGATCCACCGGCCGACGACCCGGGCCAGCCGCTGCGCGGCCGGCAGGTCGGCGGCGACGACCGGGAGGTGAATCACGTACCGTCCGCTCACCGCCGACCGCCCTCGGCCTGCTCGGACTGCCACCGGCGCAGCGCGACCTTGATCCGCAAGGTCTCCCGCCGGCTCTGCGCCAGCGCGTCGTAGACGGCAGCCATGTCAACGGCGACCCGGTCGAGGAAGGCGTACACCTCATCGGGGTTGAGGCCGCGGCGCCCGAGCCGGGCGGGCGGGAAGCGGCGCTCACGCACCTGCCACGGCAGCAGACTGGGGTACGCGCGGGAGCGGTACGTCGTCCCGGCGCCCTCGGCGAACGGCCTCTGGTTGCGGACGGTCATAGGTGCCTGCCTTCCTGGTCGTGGATGGGGTGGGTCCACCCGCCCTCCCCGCACGGGCCGACCCACCCCGCCCGAACACCGCAGCTTCGCTCAGCGGTACGGCATCCGGGCTGGTCGGTGAGGGGTTGCTTGGGGAGCGCGGCGGCCGATTCGGGGGCACCTCGGCCGCCGCACTGGCCATCCTGGGACAGTTCCCGGTGAATGAGCAACATTTACGGCCACGATTTCCGCGGTCTGCGCCGATTTTCTTTTCCGGAGCCGCGAGACGTTCCACGGGAAGGCCCGGCAGTGTTGCGCAACGGAAGAGGCAGCCGCTCATGGGAATTGCGTGATGATGACTGGTGTCGGGGGTGTCTTGTATGGTCAGACACGTGAGTCGCTTCGTCAGCACGAAGCGCAAGGCAAGCGCTTTTCAGATAACCGTTCCGCGTTTCACCGATGGCGTCCGGATGTAACAAAACGCAACAAGAAAGGGGTGGCCGATGGCCGACGACATGGGCTCGACAGTCCCCAGGAGACAGCTCGGGCGAGCGCTACGCGACCTGCGCACCGAAGCCCGCATGACCCTCGACGGCGCGGCCGAGGCCATGCAGTGCAGCCGGCAGAAGATGTGGCGCATCGAGACCGGCCTCGGCCCCACCCGCGCCGTCGACGTCAAGGCCATGTGCGAGCTGTACGCCGCCACCCCCGAGCTGACCACCGCCCTCGTCGCCCTGGCCAACGAGACCAAGGCCAAGGGCTGGTGGCACTCCTACGGCGACGCCATCCCCGACTGGTTCGAGCTGTACGTCGGCCTGGAATCCGCCGCCTCCCGCCTACGCGGGTATGACGAGTCGCTGATCCCCGGTCTCCTTCAGACCGAGGCGTACGCCCGAGGCGTCTTCCAGAACCGCACGGACATGAGCGATGACGACTTGGAGCAGTTCATCAGTGTGCGACTTCAGCGACAGGGTCTCCTGCGGCGACGCCTGCCAAAGGCACCCACGCTCAGCTCCGTGCTCGCCGAGTCGCTGCTGATCAAGCAAGTTGGCGACCGAGCGGTGATGGCCGATCAACTACGACACCTGCTCGACCTCTCCGAGTCGCCGAACATCTCCGTCCGCATCCTGCCCCTGTCCGCAGGAGCGCACTACGGAGCCCTCGCCGGGACCTTCATGATGCTCGACTTCCCGCTGACCAACCGGACCACCCCGGAGCCGTCTGTCGTCTACAGCGAATCCCTCACCGGCGCCCTCTACCTCGACCGTCCCGATGAGATCGCCGCCTACGAAAAAGTGTGGGCCAGCCTCGATCTGCTTGCCCTCGATGAGCAACAATCGAGGCATCTGATCAACAAGATCATCGGAGAGGTTCACCATGGCTAACCTGACCGGCGCCCACTGGCGCAAGAGCACCCGCAGCGGCGACAACGGCGGCGCGTGTGTCGAGGTCGCCGACAACCTCCCCGGCCTCGTCGCCGTACGCGACAGCAAGGACCCGGCCGGGCCGGCTCTCACCTTCTCCCCTACCACTTGGATGAGCTTCGTCCGGGCCACCAAGACCGGCCGCTGAACCACGTCGCCATCGGGAGCGCAGCCAGCAGAGATGCCGGAGGCGCTCCCGTCGTACTGTCGCTCAGGGGCTTGTGTCGCCCTCAGGCTTCGCTGCCCGGTCGAACAGCGACCAACAGCTCCGCCACGCCACCACCTGGGCTGGGTAGATAGCAGTGTGGCGACTATCGGGGTTACGCGGGCGCACGCCTCCGACTCTCGACATGAACTCCTGGTGCCGCTCATCGATTCCCGCTGCGCAGGTCGGCTCCGGGCACGACGTAGAAGTCCCGCCGCCCGTCGGTGACATCCACTAGGACGTGAAGTCAATCGAGGCAGCCGTGGCCTTGTACACGTCTGCAATCATCCATGCGCCCTGGGCGGCGGCCTGAACCGCTGCCCGCCTGCCGTTGATCTTCACAAACGTCTGCGGACCCTCGCGGCTCGCCGAATAGCCCTGCAACAGCGCCTCGGCCACTGCAAGGTGCCGCCCAGCCTGGTGCTTCTGATGGTTGCTCGGAGCCATCTGTTCTCAAAGGGTGAGAAGGGGAAGGACTACGACCGCCAGCCCGCGTCAATCGCATCCTGAAGCCGCTTACTGAATACGGCATGCGCCTGCCGATACTCGTTCTCCCGATCAGCTTTGTAGAACGGCGCAGCATACCCCTCGGGCGGCCGGTTCCGCTCGGGATCGTCCAAGTACGCCATCAACTGTTCGTGATGCTCCTTTGTCTGACCGAAGCCGAAGGTGCTGTGGCTGGCAGCTATTTTTCGGCTTTTTGAATCGAACCACGCCCCGCGATCATAATCTGCTAAAACGGGGTAGCGCGAGCGATAGATTGCAACGAGTTGATTGGCGGTTACGCCAAGCCACACCGAAACTAGGGCATCGATCTCCACCAAGGCAGCACGCCTAGCGCGTTCGGTTCGCAAAGCAGTTTCCCGAGTCCACTCTGCTCTAGCGGTAGCGAGCGGACTTAGGCCAGGCCAGTCCAGTGCCCACGATTCGCGCGACAGCCGATCAAAGTCACACAGTTCCTCCCAGAGCTTTGCGTAAGCTTCAGTCAGGCAACTTAGGCGCAAAACGCGAAGCAGCAGAGCGTTCGCCAACGGGTGATCAACCAGGGCGCCCGGCATGTTTGCTGCGTCAGCTCCACGAAGATCCGCACGGCCGGTTACTCGGAGGATGTAATCCAAGGGCAACGCCGCCCAGAAACCCGCGTTCATGACTGTCTCGCGGTTCGTCGGAAGGGCCAGCGAGTGCACGGAGTCGACGTGCGCGGGTCCAGGGGGAATAAGCGCGGCAAAAAGGGACCTTTCGCCGTCGAAGGATATCCGCCGGCGCCATGCAATGCGGTAGTAGTCCGTGTATCGGCGACCGTCCCACTGATCTTGAAGCCCATGGTATCGGCTCAGATTACAAGCGCGGACATAGTTGGTTGAAGGAACTGCTGATGAAGACAGCTTCGCTGGATCAACCAAATGCCAGTCCTGAATACTGTTACAGGGAACCTTGGGCACCTTGTAGAAGGGCAGCGCAACGGAGAAGTGCGGTCCTTGCAGTATGACATCCGAGAAGTGCACAGGGCTCGCGCTCTCCTCACGAATAACACCCGCCTCCCTAGAACCTCGCTCATGATATCCGCCGCTTATGCGCGGGCCAAGCCAGCCCAGCCGCTGGCCAACGGCAGCAAGAGCAGAGATGGCCCCCTGCTCGTCTAATGTCACGGGATATAGCAGCGGACTTCGAACTACAGGGAGACTATCGTCTCCGAGAAGCCGACTCCACTCGCGAAGCACCCTCTCATCAACAGTGGTCAACCTAGATCGATGCGGCCGGAGCTCCCACGCCCCGTTGTGTTTGATGCCGGGACGATCACCGGAGCCATCATGCGAAAGCGATTCCACCAAGGTCATCGGATGGAACAGCCAACTGGCGTGAACGAAGTTGATGTCTTGTTGACATCCATAGACATTCACGCCATATTGGCGCGTTCCTTGAATCTCTGGAAATAGCTGTTTGCGGTTTGAGAAGTGAGCATGGAACCGGAGATGGCGGTACGTTGCCTCACGTAAAACCCCTTCGTTTGCACCACTGAAATGACTATCAGGATGGATTAGCGCCGCCATCCCTCTCGGAGCCTGGTTACCCCACACCCGCACCATAAAGGCTCGGTAGAGATCCGGCTGTGTGCCGACCAAGAGCTGATACATTCCAGGCGATCCGAAGGCCCGCGCACCGCCGACATTCGTGGTTAGTTCCCGAAGCAGGAACCGCCATCGGCGAGTTTGGAGGGTCTGCTTCTTCCGCTCACGCCACTGCTGCGTCGACTGTCTTCCGGAGAGCACAAACCAGGGATCCAACTCCGCCAACACAAGCGTCTCATCCCAGATTGGACGTACCCACGGCGGGTTGCCGACCTGGAGGTCGAAGCCGCCCTTGGCGAACGCCTGCGCGAACGTCAGCTCCCAGTGGAAGAAGCCCTGCTGCTCCGCGATCCGCTCGGCCGCCAGCAGCCACGGGAACCGGTCGGCCAGCATCCACGGCGAGTCCACACCGATCACCCCGTCGAGCTTCTGCTCAAGCTCACTCATCTCGGCCAGGCTGTCGAGCTTGCGGCCGTAGAAGCGTTCGGTGTTCTCGTCCACGTCGCTGCGCCCGACCAGCGCCTCCGCGAACGTCAGCCAGTCGTCCAGGTTGGTCAGCGGCACCTGCTTGCGGAGCTGTTCGGCCACGGTCATCCGGCGGGTGCCGGTCGCCTTGGTCGGCAGGGTCATCTGCCGTGGCTCCACGTTGCCGAAGATGTCCGGCGTCTCGTATACCACCTGCTCCTCGTACGCCGGAATGTCCTTGACGTGCGACACCTGGACGGGCGCGGCCGGGTATGCCGCCAGGTCCGAGCCGTCGAGCAGGCCGACCTTGTCCAGCGGCCAGAACCACAGCGCGCACCAGACGTCCATCAGGGTCTTGAGCCGCCAGTACGGCGTGCCGGGCGCGGTGAGGTCGGCGAGGATCTTCTCCCGGGGCACCGCCCCGGTGACCGGCGGCAGGTCGTCAGCGCCCCAGACGGCGATGTCGCGGCGGATCTCCCGCTCGGAGATGGCGAGCCGCTGCTGCACCAGCCCCCACAGGAACTCGACCCGCCCGGCCAGCGCCTGCAACCGCTTGACCTGCGAGTTCTTCCCCTTGCCAGACGGCACCCGCTTCATCGCCGTACGCCAGGATTTGAGCTTGGCGGTTTCGGCCGGCGCCAGCTCGCGGGCCTCCTTCTCCCCCGCGACCGCGCCCCACCCGTCGGCGGGGAGCAGGAAGTGGTGGACGGTGTCCTCGTCGATCGGCCCGTCCCGGAACGGCTTCTCCGCCGGGGCCGTGGTAAGCCAGGACTTGTCGGCGAGCTGCTTCGGTTCGTAGGTCTTGCGTCCGCAGCCGATGAGGGAGTTGCCGCGTTGCAGGTGCAGGCCGAACCAGGGCGCCTGGAGGCCGGCGTGCATGACGTTCAGCCAGAGTGAGACTTCGGCCAGCTCGACGGCGGTGCGGTTGAGGTCGACGCCGTAGCTGTTGTGCAGCGCGATGTACGCCTTCACCCGCTGGAGTTCGAGGTGGTACTGCTCCGGGTCCAGGTCGACCTTCAGCTCGCGGGCGCGGCGGCGTAGGTATTCAGCGGCGACCTGGTTGATCGCCTCGTTGAGGAACGCGCCGGAGCCGAGCGCTGGCTCGCAGATCGTCCAGTCCAGCAGCTCCCGCGCCGGGGTGGTGGTGCCGTCCTGGTCGAGGCGGTACTTCAGGGCGAGCTGGACGGTGACCTCGGTCAGCGACTGCGGGGTGTAGTAGGAGGCGCTGGTCTGCCGGTCCCGGCCGGCGAGACGGTAGACGAACGCGCCGGGGGCGTAGCTGACCCGGCTGCGCACACCCGTGTACGGGTCCTCCTTGTAGACGAAGACGCTGTCCTCGTACTCGTCTGCCTTGGAGGCCGGGATCATCCACGAGCCGTCCTTCGGGTCGCCGCCCTTGGCGACCTCGTAGAGCTGCTCGGTGGCGACGAACCCGGTGTAGGACATCAGGCCCTCGTAGACGGCGCCGAGCTGGTTGATGCCGAGCTGGGCGTACGAGATGAAGCCACCGCGGCGCCGCTTCGCGCCCTTGGTCAGCATGAGCCGGCGCAGCACCTGGTAGAGGACCTTGTTGCGCAGCCGGGTGTCGATGATCGGCGCATCCGGGTCGTCCTCGTCGCCGTCCGGTGCGAAGACCCGGCCGATGAGCTTGGTCTTCTCCGGCAGGAACAGGTCCGAGCGCATCGGCTCGAAGCGAAGCCCCTCCCCCTCGCTGGCCTTGTCGTCGACGTCCGCCCCGGCACGCGGGCGGTGGCCGTCGTTGACCATGCGGAACAGCAGGTCCAGCGACTCGTACAGGTGTAAGCCGCCCTCGGCGGAGGGAGCGAGCCGGCGCGAGACCAGGTCACCGACGCGAGCGAGGCTGTAGCCCTCGACGTACTCGCGGTCGTTGACCGGCAGGACGCCCAGTTCGGGCCGGGCTTCGGCGTAGAGCAGGAACAGGATCCGGTAGAGGTAGCGCAACGCCTCCCGCCCGAGTTCCCTGGCCAGTTCGTCGAGCTCCATCACGTCCTGCGGCTGGTAGCCGGCCTGCCGGATGCGGTCGAGGACCTCGTTGGCGATGAGTTCGACGGAGACCTTCAGGCCCTCGCGCAGCTCGCTGGAGACGCCGACAGCGTGCTGGCGGGAGCCGGCGACCAGATCGGCGAGGGGTTCGGTGCCGCCCTCGGCGGGCGGGCGCAGCGAGTCGGCGCCGAACAGCGCGGCGACGACGTCGTACTCCCGGTCGTCGTTGCGGGCGTAGGCGGTGTCCAGGCTGACGGCCAGGTAGCGGCCCTCACCCCAGGCGGTGCGGTCGGCGAGGGTCACCACGCCGCCGCTGAGGATCAGGACGTACCGGGGTTTCGGGTCGTCGGCGGCGAAGAGCCACGACGCGAGCTTGGCACCGGTGTCAATCGTCTCGGTGCCGTTCAGGGTGACCGGGGCGAGCAGGCGGCCGGCGTCGTCCGGGTCCTGCGCGGCCTCGGCGTCGACGGCCCAGCCGCAGCCGAGTGCGACGATGCCGTGCGCGGAGGTGAGCTCCGCGTGCGCGACAGTGATCTGATGCTCCTGGCCGGCGCGCTCGACGGTGATGGTCTGCGGCTGCGGCTCGAAGCCGAGGGCCCGCAGCATGTCCTGGTGCAGCTTGCGCAGCCGCTCCGGGTCGAAGAACTCGTCGTCGGCCAGCTCCGTCTTCGCGTCGAAGTAGGGTCGGCGCAGGCCCCGCAGCCCGGTGCGCGGTGTCTGGTCGCCCGCCTTCTCCCGCTCGGCCCACTGCTTGAGCAGGCCACTCTTCAGGGTGGTGGGCAGGATCTCGGCGAGGTAGTGGGCGGAAAGGTACTCGCCGCGGTTGGTCAGCGCTTCGAAGCTCATGCGGCACTCTCCGGGGACGGGACGAGGACGGCGAGAACCCGCAGCAGCGGATCCCCCGCGGTCTCCAGACGATCGAGCAGATCGTGCTGCTCGGCGACGGTGTTCCGCGCCCGTTCACGGCGCTTCGCACGGTGCGAGGCGGGCAGCTCGTCAAAGATGCTGGCCTGCTCGAAGGTCTGCAGCCGCCGCCGGTAGTGCTCCAACGGTTCGGCGTTCGCCGCATCCCACTCGGCGCGTTCGGCCTCAAGGTGCCGGCGGGCTGCCGCGACGGCCTGCGGCAGGAGCTGACGGAACGGGTCGAGCGCCAGGGCCTCCGCGCGGTTGACCATGGCCGGGCCGACGTTGGCCTCGCGCAGCACCTCGTCCATCGGCCGGATCTCCGGCGCGGCGGGCAGGCCGGAGACGGCCATCCACTGCACCACTGTGGGCTGGCCGAGGCGGTTGGCGTAGACGCCCTGGATCAGGTAGGTCGGCTTGGTCACGTCGGCGGTTAACACCGGGGCCTGCTGGCGGCCGAGCCGAATGAGCACCTTGTCGACGAGCCAGTCGACCATCGGGTGGACGTCGCTGAGGAAGGCGATCTCCGGCCACATCGGGGTCTTGCTCTGCCGGGCCTGGTCGAGCTTGCGCTGGGCGAGTGTGCGGTCGAAGGTGACCTTCAGCCGCAGGTCCTCGCCCTCACGGTGGGCGCGCAGGTAGGAGCGGGGTAGGTCGGTGAGCCGGTGCACCAGGTCGTCGGGGGCGAGGAACGTGAGCAACTCGTCCTCCCGGCGCAGGTCGATGTGGTCCTCGGGCCGGTCCTCGTAGATTTCCCGCAGCGCCGCGTCAACGAAGTCCTCGGTGGAGTCGAAGAGCTTCGGCACCCGGGCCACGGCAACGTCCGTCATGACGGGGGCGGTGCCGACATCTCCGAAGAGGTCGGCCATCACGTCGATCTCGGCGTGGGCAGCCTCGTAGGACTCGTCGATGCTCTTGCCGGCCAGCAGGTCGCGGACCAGCCGGTCCTCCTCGGCCTTGGCGTCGTAGAGACCAGTTGCGGCTTCGACGCTGCCCAGGCTGCGATGGGCCACCGCTTCCCGGTCGAGCAGCTTCTCGGAGACCGTCCGGTCGTCCTTGGCGTCGTCCCGCTCCGAGGTGAGGATGAGCGCGCGGAACTGCGGCTGGTGCTTCTGCCCATACCTGTCGATGCGGCCGTTGCGCTGCTCGATCCGGATCAGGCTCCACGGGATGTCGTAGTGGATCAGGTGATGGCACTGCTGATGCAGGTTGACGCCCTCGGAGGCGACGTCGCCGGTGAACAGCAGCCGCACCTCGCTGCCGGCCAGCTCGAACTCCTGGAGGATGCGCTGCTCGTCCTGGTCGGCGACGCCGCCGTGCAGCACCCGCACGGCGTTCGGCTTGAGGCCGAGCATGCCCGGGACCGTCTCGGCCAGCCACTTGATGGTGGGAACGCGCTCGGAGAACACCACCGCCCTGGTGTCGCTGCCCCTGCCCACGCCGATCTTCTTCAACTCCTCGACAAGCTTTACGAGCTTGCTGGAGTCGTGGTCGGTCATCGCCGAAGTCAGCTCCGCGAGCCGGTCCAGCGCGGCGCGCTCGGCGCCGGTGGCTTTCTTGCGCCGGTTGGTCACCGTCTCGTGCAGCGCCCGGTGCGAGGAGAGGAAAGACTTCAACAACGTGTACGGGAAGAGCCGGTGCTGCCCGGTGACCGCCTCGTCGGTCCACTTGCCGGCCAGCCACACGTCGGTCAGCTCGTCGAAGATTTGCTCCTCGATCGGGCCGGCCGTGCAGTACACCGCCCGGGACGGGCCCCGGTCGGCCCAGCGGTCGCCGATCTGGTCCCGCACCTCCGGGCTGATCTTCGTACGGCGCAGGTAGAGGTGGGCGATGTCCTTGGCCTCGTACTGCTTCTCGTTCGCGATCGCGGCCGGGTCGAGCAGCGAGATCAGCTGCGCGAACGACTCCTTGTCACCGTTGTGCGGAGTGGCGCTGGCGAGCAGCAGGGCATCGGTCTTCGCGGCGAGCCGGCGGGCCAGCTCATTGCGCTTGGTGCCCTTGTTGATGAGGTTGTGCGACTCGTCGATGACCACGACGTCCCAGGTGGTGGCGTCGAGGTGGTGGCCGAACTGGGCGGCGTCCTTGAGCGTGTCGACGGAGATGATGGCCCGCTTGAAGTAGGTGAACGGATTCCGGCCAGCCGGGATCTCCTGCTGGATGCGCTGGATTCCGGTCGAATCCAGTCGCACCAGCGGGATGGCGAACCGGGTCCACAGTTCCCGCTGGAACTGTTCGAGCACCTGCTGCGGTGACACCACCAGGATCCGGTCGCCCCGGCCCCGGCGGATCAACTCGGCGAGGATCAGCCCGATCTCCAAGGTCTTGCCGAGGCCGACCACGTCGGCGAGCAGGATGCGCGGGCGCAGGCCGGACAGGGCCAGTTCGACCGGGCGCTGCTGGTAGGTGAGCGGGTCGAGCAGGAACCGGTCGGCGAGGGCGAGGCCGCGTTCGGTGCGCGGCAGTGGCGTACGCCGCAGCACCGCTTCCAGGAACAGCCTGCTCTGCCGGAACCGCGACGAGGTGTCCACGACGAGTTCCGTCTGCTCGGGAACCAGCGGTGTGATGCCCTCGAGGCCGGTGAAGAATGTCGCCTCGACGTCCTGGACGAATTCCGACACCCCGACAGCCTTGATCATGATGCCGTCGGCGGTGCCGGTCTTGACGCCTCGGACAAGCCACTCCTCGTCCCGGACGACGATGCGGGAGCCCGGGGCGAAGGTGGCGTCCTGGGAGGTGGTCATCGGTGGAGCCTTCCTACAGGGTCGAGCGTCGGGCGTACTGGCGGCGGATCCTCTCGACCAGCCATGTGACGTCGGGGCCGGAATCGGTCTGTCGCTCCGGGTCGACCACGGTGGGCTTCGGGTCCGGCACCGGCACTGTGTCGTCCTCGGGCTCGACCGAGGTGTCCTCCGGGTCCCGCTGGGGATCCTGCAGATCCGCTGGGACGAGCAGTTCAGTGTCCCCGTCATAGGTCAGGCCGGCGACCTCCTGACGCAGGCCGGACGCTGTCTTGCCGCTACTCGCTGTGGCGACGGCCAGCAGGCGGGCACCGACGTCGTCCAGGCCGGGCCGGGCGTCGGGGTCGTGGGCCAGCATCGCGCCGAGCAACGGCGTCAGCTCGGCGGGCACGCCCGACAGGTCGGGCAGGTCGCTGGGCTCTGTGATGCGCAGCAGCAGGTTCCACGAGTTGGTCGGCGGGTAGAGGCCGTGACCGGTCAGGGCGAACACCAGCGTCGCCGCCAGCCCGTAGACGTCCACCGCCGCGGTCAGCTCCCGCTCACCGCGTACCTGCTCCGGTGACATGTAGGCGGGCGTGCCGACCAGGGCGCCCGGCTCGGTCAGATAGTCGCTGCGGTCGATCAGGATCGCCAGCCCGAAGTCGATGAGCTTCGGGCCGTCGGGACCGAGGATGATGTTCTGCGGCTTGAGGTCGCGGTGGAGCAGACCGGCCTGGTGCACCTTGCCCAGCCCGTCGGCGAGCATCGCGCCGACCATGGCGGCAAGCGGCAACGGCAGCGGGCCACGGGCGTCGACGTGCTGCCGCAACGTCGCGCCGGGCACGTACTCCACGGCCAGCCACGCCGGGTCACCGTAGGGGTCGGCGTTCTCCAGGCGGGCGATCCGCGAGCCGAACACCAGCTTGAGACTGTCGACCTCGGCGGCGAATCGGTCCCGGATCGTCGGCTCCTCGATCAGGTGCTTCCGGATCACCTTGAGCGCGACACGATCGGCGGTCGGGGACACGGCGAAGAACACCTCACCCATCCCGCCCGAGCCCAGCGGCTTGACCAACTCGAAGCCGCCGATGGTGCCCAGCGTCATCCCGCCCCCTCACGATGACACCCAACCGAACTGCCGTCCCGACCGCCGGACCGGAGCCCGGCGGACGCACGACCGTACAACGTTGTTCGATCAAGGAGCTAGTGCCCCTTCGGCGATTTCCGCTGGTACGCACGTCGTGCCGCCGGTGCGAGCCCGCCCCGGGCCAGTCCGTCCGCGGTCAACTGGGCGAGTTCCGCGCCCAGTGAGGCGGCCTGTCGGATTGCCGACTCGAACTCGTGCAGCCGCCGGAACGCCTCCCCGTACCGCTCCTGTTCCTCCCGCGACACCCGCCGCACCTGCGCCCGCCGCACGTCGAGCCGCAGCGTCCCCGACAGGCTCGACGCCTGCCGCTCATTCGTCGACGTCCGCAACTGCCCGGCCAGGAACCACGAATCCAGCGCCGCCGGATTCGGCCGCAGCAGATACAGGTTGCGCCCTAACAGCACGCCTTCAGCCGTCACCACCCGCGCGACGAGCTGCCGCGCGATCATCGGCACCACCACGTCCCCGCCGGCCAGCGCGATCTCCTGCCCGAGCCGCCCGTCGTCCCGCCCCGACGGCTCACCGCCGCCCAACACGTCCGGCACGGTCAGCACCGGCCTGCCGTCGCCGGCAAGCTCACCGTCGTCGCCGGAGGCAGCGCCTCGGATTGGCCCCAGAAGCTGCAACGCGCCGGCCCGGACCAGCTCGCCGACCGTGAGGAACTCCCCCTGGGCCTCGTCGGCTACGGGCGTGACCTGCGGCATCAGCGTCGGCAGGTCAGCGACGACGGCGGCGAGGCGCTCACGTGTGCGTACCAGATGTTCGCCTGTCGCCTCGCCCGCGACGGCGGGCTGGCGACGTGCGGGGGTGAGGTCGATCTCCTCGTCGAGCAGTTCGATGACCGGGACGGCGCGGGCGTACCCGGGCTCATCGATCTCGCCGTCGTTGGCGAAGAACCGCCAGGTGTCGAGGATCCGGGGGTGGTCGCCGGTCGCGGCGTCGATGAGCAGCGTCCGCGCCGGTGGCGGCGCGTCGGCCGGTGGGCGGCGCAGCACCCACAGGTGCAGGGGTACGCCGTGCGGCGCCGCCGCCCCCGGCGGCAGCGCGATGACGGCGCGCAGCACGCCGCGGCGCAGCAGTTCGGCGCGGATGCGGCGGCCGGGTCGTCGGCCGGCCACGGCGGGCGGCATGAGGAGTACGGCGTGGCCGCCCGGCCGCAGGTGGGCGAGCGCGTGCTGGACCCAGGCCAGCTCCGGTTCGGTACGTGGGGTCGTGCCGACGATCCAGCGGGGGTCGTGGACGAGTTCCTCGTCGCCCCAGTTGCTGGCACCGAAGGGCGGGTGGCAGACGACCGCGTCGAACATGCGTCCGGAGTAGTCGTCGGCGCGGAGCGAGTCGCCGGTGGTCACCTCGCCCGGTACGTCGCGCAGCGCCAGCCACAGTCCGGCCAGCCGGGCCAGGTCACTGTCGAGTTCCTGCCCGTACGCGGAGGTGCAGCCGGCGCGGACGGCGGCGCGCAGGGTGGCGCCGGTGCCGGCGGCGGGGTCGAGGACGGAGCCGCCGGCGACGGCGGCGAGCCCAGCCATCAGGTCGGCCACGTCGTCGGGGGTGGCGTGCGGGCGAGCCGGTCCGGGGGCGGAGAAGCGTTGCCAGAGCGCGTCGAAGGCGCCCTGTGGGCCGAGTTCGTCGGCGAGGGCGTCGACGTCCGGCGCCAGCGCCTTCAGCTGTGGGTCTGCCGGGCGGGTGGGGCGCTGGCCGCGTTGCCGGGCGAGCAGCCGGGCGCCGACGGCGGCGAGCCCGGCAGCCGGTGACGTGCCGGCCGAGGCGAGGTGCCGCCAGAGCCGGTCGGCGGTGGCGAGTTCCGGAAGCTTGCCCTGGGCGTGCAGCCAGCGCTCGACCTGGGCGAGGTCGAACTCGGGGCTGGTGGCGCTGCCGCCGACGGGTTCGGGGAAGTCGCCGTGCCGTTTGCGCCAGTTGCTGACGGCGGCCCGGCCGACACCGGCGAGCCGGGCGATCTCCGCTGCGGTGATTGTCGGTGTCTCTTGCACGTTCGGAGTGTGTCACATCTGTCAAGCATCATGCTTGTTGACAGCGTTCACAGATGATGCTTTTATTGACGCCGCCACGTTCACAGCAGGAGGAAAACGATGCGCAAGACCACCACGCTCGCCCTGATCGCCGGCGCCCTCGTCGCCCTGGGCTGCGGCGCCGGCACCACCGACGACACCACCGGCAGCAAGGCCGATTCCGGCACCGAGGCGGCCGCCGGCGACACCGATGGCGGCAAGGCCGACACGGGCAAGAGCGACGACAAGCCGAAGACCGCGAAGATCGGCCAGCCGGCCCGCGACGGCAAGTTCGAGTTCACCGTCAAGTCCGCCAAGTGCGGCGTCAGCAAGGTCGGCTCGTCGGCGTTCGGCGCCAAGGCGCAGGGCCAGTTCTGCCTGGTCACGATCAACGTGAAGAACATCGGCAAGGAGGCGCAGATGTTCGACGGCAGCAGCCAGAAGGCGTACGCCGCCAACGGCACCGAGTACTCCGCCGACGGCTCGGCCGCCCTCTATGCCAACAAGAACGCCGAGACGTTCCTCAACGACATCAACCCCGGCAACCAGGTCACCGGCGTGGTCGTCTTCGACATCCCGAAGGACGTCAAGCTCGCCAAGCTCGAGCTGCACGACTCGCCGTTCTCCGGCGGCGTGACCGTCTCCCTCACCTGACCCACTCCCCGACCCGGGGCGGGCAACCCGCCCGCCCCACCCACCCCCCGGGTGTTCACAGAAGGAGACCGTCATGACCGACCCGTCCAGTCCCGCGCCGCCCGACGAGTCCGCCACCGCGGGCGGCGTGTCGCCGCAGCCGGACCCGCCCTCGCCGGTGCCGCCGCGGACCCGCCCGCCACCGGTGCCCCTCGGGACGCCGCGCTCGCCGAAACGGACAGCCCCGCAAGGGCTCCCACGCGCTCCAACGCTCGCGCGTGGGCCGTCGGCGGCATCGTCCTCGTCGTCGCCCTCGGCGTCGGTGGTGCCGTGGTCGCGACGAACGGCGACGACACGCCCCGGGCCGGCGCCGCGTCCGCGAGCCCGAGCACCGCCCCGCCCACCACCGCCGCCCCCACGAAGGCCTCTCCCACCAGCGCCGCGCCCTCATCGACGAAGACTGCCGCGCCGCCGAAGCCGCCGTCCTACAAGACGCTGTCCGCGCGGCAGTGAAAGCTCGTCGCCAAGAACCCCGACGGGCACATCGGCGAGCACTACGTCTTGTACGGCCGGGTGACCCAGTTCGACGCGGCGACCGGAACCGACACGTTCCGTGCCGACGTCGCCCACCGGCGGATGTCCGACGAGTTCGACTACGAGACCAACACCATCCTCTCCGGCTCCGGAACGGACCTTGCGGACCTCGTTGAGGACGACATCTTCCGCGCCAAGGTCATTGTCCTCGGCTCGTTCAGCTACGACACCCAGATCAGCGGCTCGACGACCGTGCCGCTGCTCCAGATCGACTCCATCAAGGTGGTCTGACCCTCGACACGACAGGAGGCGTCGTGCGTCCCGATGAGTTCCGCCACGCCCTGAACCTGCTCCCCGCCGCTCTGCACGCTCGCGCCCTTCCGCTGCGCGGCTATGTCCTCGGTGCCGACTGCGCGGACTGCCTGCGGATCGGCGACGCCGTGACCCTCGCGCTCACCGCCGCCCACTACGACGAGATCAGCTCGGCCGGGCAACTCCTGGACACCGCCACGCGGCTCGCCACCGCGCACGGCACCGCCTGCCCGTCGCAGCCGGACCAGCAACGCGGCCCCGGCCCGGCCGACCGGTGGGCGGAGGCACCAGCCGTCGCGACCGACCACATCTGGAAGGGACGCAGCGGCGGGGTCGCATACGTGGTCAGCGACGGCCTGCGACCGCACCGGCGGGCCGGGCAGCCGCCCCTGGTCCGGCTCGCCGAGCAGGTGCGCCGCCGGCCGGGCCGGTCCTGCGACGACTCCAGCACCTCAAGGGGCACGGCGGCGTTCCTCCGCGACTGGCACGCCAGCCTCACCCGCTGACCGCTCCGCGACTTCACACCACCCAGCAGCGAATCGACGCGCTGTCGATCCGCAGATCGCACGCGCCTGGAGACGATGATGACATTCCTCCCCGACTCCGACCGGACCCGCCGGATCGGTTCCGGCCTGCCGCGGCGCCGGCCCGCCGGTCTGCTGCTCGCCACCGCCCTCGCGACCGTCGGCCTCAGCGCGTGCGGCGACGACGCCAAGACGCCCGCCGCCCGGTCGACGCCGCCGGTAACGCCGTCGGCCACGGCGGCATCCCCCACTCCCAGCCCGACGCCACTGGCCGACCAGGACGGCGACGGCATCCCGGACAGCAGCGACACCTACCCGCATGACCCGAAGAACATTCCGCAGCAGGAGGCACTCGTTCTCACCTGCTACCTCACGGACAGCTTGGACGAGCGCCGGACGTTCACCGTCATCACCGGCAAGGACGGCCGTCCCGACTTCAGCGAAGCCTGGGCCGTGAAGCCCGTGTCCTGCGATGCCGGCCAGGAGATCCGTCCGGTCAGCCCGGTCGAGATGGCGGCGTACAAGACGTCCGGCTACGACGACAGCGACATCGCGGTGCTGTATCAGATGTGCGCGGAGGTCGACGCCGAGGACGTGTACGCCGAGGCGGGCTTCGCCGCAAGCAGCGAGCAGGTCCCGGAAATCAACGCGGCCTTGACGCTGTGCCCCGCCCATCCATACGCGAGGAAGTGGCGTGCGGCGGTGCGGCAGGGCCGGGCGGACGCGCAGCTGGCGGCGCAGGGGCGGCTGTTCGAGGACGGCACCTACCGCGTCGGCAAGGAGATCAAGCCGGGCACGTACGTCACCACGGATGTCGACGGCTGCTACTGGGAGCGGCAGGACCGCTCGGGCAACACGATCGACAACTACTTCACCAACGGCGCCCGCCGCGTGCAGGTCACCATCCGCTCCTCCGACTATGCCTTCCACTCGGAGAGCTGCGGCAAGTGGCGCCCGGCCCGCTGACATCCCCGGTCCTCGCATCACCACCGCAGCGAGCCGTGACGAGCTCGCTTCCCTGCCCCTCCCAGGAGGTTGCCTGATGAACCACACCGAGCCCCTGGTCGATCTGATCTTCGACCGACTCGCCGCCGACCGCGTGCCCGATGACACCGCCGAGGTGGTCCTCGCCGCGCTGAGCGGCGGGGCCGACCTGGACGCGGCGCTCTCCGGCGCGCCGACCGCACTGGAGCCGCAGCGCACCGGCGCGGACGAGTCGCGGGAGCGGATCTGGCTCTCGTCGGTCACCGTCGCCGGGTTCCGCGGCGTCGGCCCGGAGCGCACCCTCCCCATCGAGCCCGGCCCGGGGCTGACCGTGGTCGTGGGCCGCAACGGCTCCGGCAAGTCCAGCTTCGCCGAAGCGGTGGAACTGGCCCTGACGGGAGACAGCGCGCGCTGGGCGGACCGCAACAGCGTGTGGCGTACCGGGTGGCGCAACCTGCACGCCGCCGACCCGTGCCGGATCGCCGTCGAGTTGCGCGTCGACGGGGTCGCGACGCCCACCCGGGTGGTCCGTTCCTGGCCGTCGGACGGGGAGCTGGGCGACGCGGCGCTGACGATCACCAGCGCCGGCGGCACCCATCGGGATCTTGCCGAGCTGGGCCTGGCCCGGCCGCTGGAGCTGTACCGTCCGTTCCTCACCGCCGCCGAGCTGGGCCGGCTCACCGCCGGCACGCAAAGCCAGCTGTTCGACGCCATCTCCGCGATCCTCGGGCTGGAGGCGATCACCGACGCCGACCGCCGGCTGATGGCCGCTGCCCGTCCCGCCGACGCCGCCGTCAAGGAGGTACGCGGGCAGCGCGCCACCCTCGCCGCCGCGCTCGCCGAGGTGCCGGACGACCGGGCCCGGCGGGCCGCCGCACTGCTCGCGGTGAACCAGCCGGACCTGGCAGCGCTGACCGGGATCCTCGACGAGCCGGAGGAACCCACCGCCGACGCGGAGGTGTCGTTCTGCCGGCGGCTGGTGGCCGTGCGGGTGCCCGACGGCGACGAGGTGGCCCGCCTGGCCGGGCAGCTGCGGGACGCCGCCGCGCAGGCCCGCCGACACGACGGCGGCCGGTCGCGGGCCTCGCTGCGCAGCGCCGAGCTGCTCCGGTTGGCCGTCGAACACCACGACAACCAGGGTGACGGGCCGTGCCCGGTCTGCGCGACGGGCCGGCTCGACGACGACTGGCGGACCCGCGCCGCCGCGGCCCTGGGCGAGCTGCGCGACCGGACCCTCGCCGCCCAGGCCGCCGCGTCCCGGCTGACCGCGCTGCGGCAGCGCGCGCACTACCTGATCGACGACCTGGACGTGCCCGCCGGTGACGCCGACGGGGTGCCGGTCGGCGACCTGCGCGCCGCGGTGACCGCGCTGCGCCAGATGCCGGGCGGGCCGGAGGAACTGGCCGACCACCTGACCGCCCGATACCCGGCGGTGTCCGTCGCGGCGGAGACCGCGCGGGCGTACGCCGAGGATCTGCTGCGCCGGCGCGACACCGGCTGGCAGACGGTGGCCGCGCAGCTGCGGACGTGGATCGCGGCGGCCGGGACGCTGCCGGAGCGGGAGCGCGCCCTCGCCCGGCTGAAGGCGGCACGGAGTTGGCTGAAGGCCACCGGGACGCAGCTGCGCAACCAGCGGGTCGCGCCGTTTGCGGAGCACTCGCAGCGGATCTGGGCGCAGCTTCGGCAGGAAAGCAACGTCGAACTGGGCGCGATGACCCTGACCGGCGCGAACACCCGGCGGCGGGTGGTCATCCCGGTGAGTGTGGACGGCGCGGACAACGGCACCGCGCTCGGCGTGATGAGCCAGGGCGAGATGCAGGCCCTCGGGCTGGCCACGTTCCTGCCGCGCGCCTGCGCGCCGGAGAGCCCGTTCCGGTTCGTCGTGGTCGACGACCCCGTGCAGAGCATGGACCCGGCCAAGGTGGACGGGCTGGCCCGGGTGCTCGCCGAGTTGTCCGAGCAGCGGCAGGTGGTGGTCTTCACCCACGACACCCGGCTGCCCGACGCGCTCGCGCGGCTCGACCTCGGCCGGTCCCGCATCGTCGAGGTGACCCGCGCGGAGCGGTCGGTGGTGAACCTGAGGCCCGGCTCCGACCCGGTGACTCGCTACCTGGACGACGCGTACGCGCTTGCCCGCACCGAGGAGATCGCGTCCGAGGTACGCGGGCCCGTGGTGGCGGAGCTGTGCCGCTCGGCGATCGAGGCCGCCTGCCACCGGGTCGTGTGGCGGCGGCAGGTGGCACGCGGTGTGCCGCACGACGACATCGAGGCGGCCGTCGTGGCCGCGTCCCGCAGGCTCACCACCACGGTGGCGCTGGCGCTGTTCGACGACGCCGACCGGGGCGGTGACGTACTCGGGTACCTGGGTCGCCGGCACGGGTCGCGGGCGGTGGGTGCGTACCGGGCGTGCAAGGAGGGCGTGCACGGCGCCTACCTGTCCGACCTGCCCGAGCTGGTCTCCGACGTCCGGCACCTGGTGGCGACGTTGCAGCCGTCCCCGCCTGCCGCACCCGCGCCCCGCGACGGCGCCGAGGTGCGGTCGTGACCGCGCCGACGCCCCGGGCCTGCCTGGCGGTGGCCGACCAGATGCTGCGCGGCGCCGGCCCGCTCGGCGCAGCCGCGGTGTCCGCCGGATGGTGGCCGCGGGCGTGCGCCTGCCTGATCCGGCTCGCCCTCGAAAGCGGGATCGACGCCTACTGGCGGCGCACCCGTCCGATGGTCGCCGCCTGCCGGCAGGGCCGGGCGAAGCAACTGATGCTGCGCGGCCGGCTCGGGCCCGGCCCCGCCGTCGCCCGGCGGGTCGCCTTCGCCTGGGCGGCCCTGTCGGCCGCCGCCCACCACCACTGCTACGAGCTGGCTCCGACGGCCGCGGAGCTGCGCCGCCTGCACACCGAGGTGAGCGTCCTGCTCACCCACCTCGACGGAAGAACGGAACCCCACCGATGACCTACCCGCAGCCCGCCAACGATCCGGCCCGCTCGCAGCCGCCGCTACCGGCGATCGCCGGCCCGTACCCGCCGGTGTCTGCCGTCCCCCGGCCCTACCCGCCGGTGTCCGGGCCTGCCGGCACGTATGGTCCGGTGCCGGCCGTGCCCTATCCGGGCCCGCAGGACCTGCGGCTGCCGCCGGTGCGGCCCGTGCTGACCTCGGGCATGGCGACGGCGTCGCTGGTGCTCGGCGTCCTCGGTGTGCTCGGCGGCTGGTGCCTGTTCGGCCTGCCCTGCGTCCTCGCCGTCATCCTCGGCCACCTGGCCCTGAGTGAGACCCGTGACGGCAGGCGGTCCGGGCACGGCATGGCGATCGCCGGTCTCGTCCTGGGTTACGTCTTCGTCGGCCCGATGATCCTGTTCACCGTCATGATGTTCTTCGGCAGCGCCATGACCGCAGCCACCACGGTGCCCTGACGACGGCACCGCCCTCACCGGGCTCGGCCGGGTCACCAGTCGCGGGCCCAGTCCGGCGGCGGTACGACGGCGAGCTGCGGCTCCCCGCTGATCGGCTCCAGCGCGTGCACGATCCGCAGGTCCCCGTCGGCGGCGGCGTCGGGGTCGGTCAGCACCCGGCCGCTGCTGCCGTCGGCGCTCACCAGCACCCACCGGTCAGGATGGATGCCGCCGTCGTCGACGAGCGCCCGTACGCCGACCGCGCGGGCGAGGGCCACCGCGAGGTCGTGTTCGCGCAAGCCGGTGGCGTCACCCAGGTCGGCGTCGCCGGTGAGAATCCAGCCGAAGCCGTCGCCCCCGTCGGGCGGGATGAGCATCGCCACCGGCCGGGGATCGTCCACGGCCCGGTCCTCGATCCGCCCCACGTACACGCTTTCCGGCGCGATGCCGTACTCGGTCAGCAGGAACCGGCGGAGGGCATCCGCCGGCAGGTCGGTGTCGAAGTGGATCCGGTACCGCACTCTCTGCCCCTCTCCCAGCCCACTGCGTAACCCGTCACAGTGCTTGCCCCGGCGGCCCGCCGGGGCGTTGGCTGTCGGGTATGGCCCGCATCGCGTACCACGACGCCGACGCCGAGGCGTTCGCCGCTACCCGGCATCTCACCGACGACGGTCTCACGGCCTGGCGTGCCGCCGTCGCCCGGCACCTCGCCCCGCGTCCGGGCATGCGACTGCTCGACCTGGGCGCCGGGACCGGCACCTGGGCGCGGGCGTTCACCACCTGGTTCCCCGGTCTTGAGGTCGTGGCCGTCGAGCCGTCGGCGGCGATGCGCGCCCGCTGCGTGTTCGCGCCGCTCGTCGCGGGCGACGCCGGGCATCTCCCGCTGGCCGACGGCAGCGTGGACGGCGCCTGGCTGTCCACAGTCGTCCACCACGTGCCCGACCTGGCCACCGCTGCGCGCGAGCTGCGCCGGGTGCTGCGGCCCGGTGCCCCGGTGCTCATCCGGTCCGCGTTCGCCGGACGGCACGCGGCGATCACGCTGTTCGACTACTTCCCCGAGGCGGTCCGCGTGCTGGACACGTACCCGAGCATCGCCGACGTCGAGGGCGCCTTCGCCGCCGCCGGCTTCGCCACCGCGGCGGTCGAGGCGGTCCCGCAGGTCACCGCACCGTCGCTGCGGGCGGCGGCGGCCGGCCTGCGCCGGGAGGCGCACACGCCGCTTCAGCTCATCACCGATGCGGAGTACGCCGCCGGCGTCGAGCGGTTGCGGGAAGCGGCAGGGACGGTCGACGGCCCGGTCGTCGACGCCTTGGATCTGCTCGTGCTGCGCTGACACGCGGTTAGGGTGGGGCGATGGACCCTCGTAGGTGGACTGTCGTCGGGGCGCCGTCGAGCGCGGGCGCGCACACCCCCGGTGTCGAGGGCGCACCCGCCGCTCTGCGCGCCGCCGGCCTGCTCGGTCTGCTGGGTGTCGACGTCGAGGACGCCGGCGACGTGGCCGGATTCCGGTGGCGGCCGGATCCGGCGTACCCCAGGGGTCAGAACGCGGGCGCGGTGGCCGCCGTCGCCTCGGCGGTGGCCGACCGGGTCGCGGCGGCGCTGCGCCGGGGGCGCGCGCCGCTGGTGCTCGGCGGCGACTGCACCGTGACGGTCGGCCTGGTCGCCGGTTGCGCGCGGGCCGGGCTGTCGCCAGCGCTGGTGTACGTGGACGGCGGCCCGGATCTCTACACGCCGGTGACGCGCGCGAACGGCAACCTGGACGCGATGGGGCTGGCGCACATGCTGGGCCTGCCGGGGACGGTGCCCGAGGTGGCGGGTGTCGGGCCGGCGGTGCCGTTGCTGTCGCCGGAGCGGGTGGTGGTGTACGGCGACTCGCTGCCTCCGGGTGACCACGAGCGCGATCTGGTGGCGGAGCTGGGGCTGACGTACGTGCCGGCCGAGGAGGTGCACGCCGACGCGCGGGCGGCGGCGCGCCGGGCCCGGTCGGTGGCCGAGGGTGCGGCCGACGGGTTCGTGGTGCACTTCGACGTGGACGTGCTGCGTTTCGTGGACGCGCCGCTGGCGGACGTGCCGGAGCCGTTCGGGCTCAGCCTCGGCGATGCGGCGGCGACGCTGGCGGAGCTGGTGGCGAGCCCGCGGTTCGCCGGGTTGTCGGTCACCGAGATCAACCCGGACCATCTGCCCGACGACGAGCTGCTCCCCCGGTTCGTCGAGGTGCTCGCCGGGGCGCTGACCGGGCGCTAGACGGCGTCCGCGAGGTGCAGCGGCAGCACCTTCGCGGCGCTCACCGCCAGGTCGCGGTCGAGCACCTGGTCGCGGGGCACGAACACCATCGCCTGTCCCTCGCCGAGCACCACGTCCTCCTGCCGGGCGTCGGTGCTGCCGCGGAATACGTACACGGTGACGGTGTGCGGAAATCCCTCCTCGTGCGGGCGGGGTCCGCTCCACAGCAGGTGCAGCTCCCCGGCGGTCAGGCCGGTCTCCTCGCGTAGCTCGCGCCGGGCGGCCTGCTCCGGTGTCTCGCCGGGTTCGATGCTGCCGCCGGGCAGGCTCCACTGGTACGGCGAGACAGGCGCGTTGCCGTCGCGGTGCTGCATGAGGATCGCGCCGGTCGGGTCGACGAGCAGGACGAGGGCGACGTCGTAGCTGGCCACGATCCGAGCATGCCACGCGCCACTCAACTTTCGTCCGCGCGCGACGAAAGTTCTTCCAGAGTCAATGAAAGCTATAGACATATCGACATGGCTTTTGTAGCGTCGGCCGCAGGCGTTGACGTTTCGCCCCCACTCCTCCCACCTCCCGGCATGGCGTTCCGCCGCGCCCGCACCAGCTTGCGAAGGAGAACCCTGCCCGACCCGTCCCCAGCAAGGAGAGGCAGTTGACCAGACGATTCGCGCTCGCCGTGGCCACTATGACCGCCACGGCCCTCGTCGCCACCCCCACCGTCGCCACCGCCGCGCCGGGCACCGCCGCCCCGCCGCCGGACAGCGACTTCCAGAAGGTCACCCTCAACGACACCCCCGGTGAGCCGATGGACCTGGCGGTGCTGCCCGACCGCCGTGTACTGCACGTGACCCGCGCCGGCCAGGTCTGGCTGCACAACCCCGCGACCGGCCGCAACACGATCGCCGCAACGCTCGACGTCTACCGGCACGACGAGGAGGGCCTGCAGAACGTCGCCGTCGACCCGAACTTCGGCCGGGGCGGCAACAACTGGGTCTACCTCTACTACTCGCCGCCGGGTAACACACCCGTCGACGACCCGGCCACGCCCGGCGTCAACGAGGGCGACGCGCCCGGTTGGGGCACCGCCGAGGACTTCGCACCGTTCCAGGGCGTCCTGCGGCTGTCCCGGTTCCGGCTGGTCAAGGACACGCTGGACCTGCGCACCGAGCAGAAGATCCTCGACGTGCCGGTGGACCGGGGCATCTGCTGCCACGTGGGTGGCGACATCGTCTTCGACGCCAAGGGCAACCTCTACCTGTCGACAGGCGACGACACCAACCCGTTCGAGTCCGGCGGCTTCACGCCGATCGACGAGCGGCCCGGCCGCAACCCGGCGTACGACGCGCAGCGCACCTCGGCAAACACCAACGACCTGCGCGGCAAGATCCTGCGGATCCGGGTGGGACTGAACGGGTCGTACACGGTCCCGGACGGCAACCTGTTCCGCCGGGGCACGCCGGGCACCCGCCCGGAGATCTACCTGATGGGCCTGCGCAACCCGTTCCGGATCGAGCTGAACCGGGCCACCGGTGAGCTGTACGTGGCGGACTACTCGCCCGACGCGCGCGCGGCCGACCCCAACCGTGGACCGTCCGGGCACGGCAAGTGGCTCGCTACCCGCAAGCCCGGCAACTACGGCTGGCCGTACTGCGCCACCGACGCGCTGCCCTACGTCGACTACGACTTCGCCACCGGGCAGTCCGGTACGCCGTTCGACTGCGCCGCGCCGGTGAACGACTCGCCGCACAACACCGGGCTGCGCAAGGTACCGCCGGTGCAGAAGCCGCAGGTGGCGTACACCTATGGCGTCTCGCCGCAGTTCCCGGAACTCGGCGACGGCGGCATCGGCCCGATGGCCGGCCCGGCGTACGACTTCGACATCCGCACAACCCGGGGCCGTACCGCGGTGGCCTGGCCGTCGTACTACGACGGGCTGCCGCTGTTCCACGAGTGGACCCGCGACTACGTCAAGGCGTTCCGGCAGGACGCGCGGGGCGCGGTGACCGGGATCGAGCCGGTGCTGCCCTCGGTGGTCTTCGACAACCCGATGGACCTGGAGTTCGGCCCGGACGGCGCGCTCTACGTGCTGGAGTACGGTGACGGTTACTTCAGTGAGAACCCGGACGCGCAGCTCGCCCGGATCGACCACATCGGATTCACCGGCAACCACACGCCGGTGCCGCAGGCGTCGGCTACGCCCACCGCCGGGGTGACCCCGCTGACCGTCGCGTTCTCCAGTGCCGGCACGACCGACGCCGACGGCGACGCGTTGCGCTACGAGTGGTACCTGGACGACGACGACCGGGTGGACTCCCGCTCCCCGAACCCGACGTTCACCTACCGGGAGAACGGCATCTACCGGGCCACGCTGAAGGTGACCGACCGGGCCGGACGGTCCGCGTCCACCGAGGTACGGGTCGTGGTCGGCAACGCCACCCCGGTGGTGGAGCTGGTGAACCCGGTCGAGGGGCAGCCGTTCTCGTTCGGTGACACGGTGACCTTCGAGGTCCGGGTGACCGACGACCAGCCGGTCGACTGCGCCCGGGTCACAGTCACCTACATCCTCGGCCACGACAGCCACGGCCACCCGCAGACCACCGCGAGCGGCTGCACCGGCTCGATCACCACCACCGTCCCGGAGGGCCACGACCCGGAGACCGACAACCTCACCGGCGTCTTCGTCGCCAGCTACACCGACAGCGGCAGCGACGGCCTGCCCGCGCTGACCGGCACCGACCAGGTCGTCCTGGTCCCGTCCGCCCGACCTTGAGGAAGGAGTACGACCATGTGCTACGGACATGACGGACAGGCCGCGCTGGAGCGGTCGCTTGATCGGCGTGGTCTGCTGCGTGGCTCCCTCGCCGCGCTGGCCGGTGTGGGCCTGGCGACCGGGCTCGGCGCGACGGCGGCGCAGGCCGGCGGCGGGCACCACCACGGCCGGCGTCCGGTGCCGAAGGAGCTGATCAGCCTTCAGCTCTGGACGGTCCGCGACGCGCTCAACGGCTCGCCGGGATACGACGCGACGCTGGCGCACCTGGCCCGCATCGGCTACCCCCGGGTCGAGCTGGCGCTTGGTTACTTCGGGCGTACCGCGCGGGAGCTGCGCCGCTTCCTGGACCGCACCGGCATCAAGGCCAGTTCCAGCCACGACGGGATCGCCGCCGACGCCGCCGCGCTGGAGCAGAAGATCGCGAACGCCCGGACGCTGGGCCAGCGGTTCATGGTGGTGCCGTACCTGAACTCCGACCGCGAGGACGACTGGAAGCGCTGGGCGGAGCAGATGAACGTCGAGGCCGCCGCCGCGCGCAAGGCCGGTCTGCGGTACGGCTACCACAACCACGCGCACGAGTTCACCATCGACTTCGGCAACGGCCGGCGGCCGTGGGACGTGCTGACCGAGGAACTCGACCCGCGCCTGGTGCACCTGGAGATCGACATCTACTGGGCGGTCACCGGCGGCATCAACTCCGGCGACGGCGTCGACGACCCGGAGGGCTTCACGCTCGACGTGATCCGCTCGGCGCCGCAGCGGGTGTTGCAGTACCACGTCAAGGACCGCGACCCGGCCACCGGCGACATGGCCGACCTGGGCACCGGGATGATCGACTTCGCGCGGATCTTCCGGGGGCACCAGGTGATGGAGTACATCGTGGAGAACGACACCCCGGACGTGACGCCGCAGCGGACCGCCGAGGTCGGCTACCGCTACCTGCGCCGCCTGCGGTTCTGACGCCCCATCGCGCCCGCCGGGACCGGCTCACCACCGGCCCCGGCGGGCGCGCGGACCGCCGTCGAACGTGACACGCTCGGCACCTGTCACGCACCGAGGGGGTACGCGATGACCGACGAGCCGGACGACGTCCACTACGACCGCCTCTACCGCGACACCGACCGCCCGCCCTGGGAGATCGGCGGACCGCAGCCGGCGCTCGCCGCCGTCCTCGACACCGGGGTACGCGGCCCGCGCGTGCTCGACGTCGGCTGCGGCACCGGGGAGCTGGCGCTCGCGCTGGCCCGCAGCGGCCACGACGTGACGGGCGTCGACATCTCACCGGTGGCGATCGGTCAGGCCCGGGCCAAGGCGGCCGAGGCGGGACTGCCGGTGCGCTTCGAGGTGTGCGACGCCACGGTGATCCCGGTGCCGCCGGTGCCGTACGACTCGGTGTTCGACTCCGGGCTGCTGCACTCGCTGGACCGGCGGGGCGCTGCCGTACGCGACTACCTGGCGTTGCTGCCGCGCCTGACCGCGCCCGGCGGGGCGGTGTACGTGCTGGCGGTGTCGCCCGAGGCGGGCCAGGGCTGGGGCCTGGACGCCGACGCCCTGCGCGCGGCGTTCCCGGAGCCGCTGTGGTCACCCGTCACGGTGGAGCGGATCGACGTGCTGGCCCGCGTCGAGGGCGCGGACCTGCGCCTGGCCGGCAACCTGCTGCGCGCCACCCGCTCCCCCGGTGGCCGGTAGCGGAACGGTCCGGCAGCGGCGTCAGCGGCGCCAGTGCTGGCGCGGGGCGTACCCCTCGCGGCGAAGCCAGTGTTCGGTGTAGACGATCCGATCGGCCTCGATCACGACGAGCGGGTCCTCGGGTGGCTCGGACAGCGACCGGCCCCGCTCGGCGTGCTCGTTCTCCCAGCGGAACGCGGCCCAGTGGCGGGCCCGCTCGGGGTGCTCCGGGCCGAGCACCCGGGCGGTGCCGAACACCTGCGCGCCCCGGCTGCTGGCCAGCCCGACCAGCGGGGCGAAGACCCCGACCGACACCCGCGGGTCGGCGGCGATGTTGCGCATTTTGGGCGAGCGCGGCGCGGCGGTGAACATCAGCGTGAAGTCGAGCGGGTAGTAGCGCACCGGCGTGGCCAGCGGACCGTCCGGCCCGGCGGTGGCGAGCACGCACATGTTCTGCGACGACAGCAGGTTGAGGATGCGCTCCTCCAGGCGGTCCCGGTCCAGCTTCCTCGTCGGCGCCGGCCCGGTCAGCCAGGGGTTCGTCAGCGGCACGGGCTGTCCTCGATCATGACGGCACCCTACCGGCCGGGCTCAGGCGACCGGCGCCGTACTGGCCCGCATCAGCACCTCGCCGGGCAGGCGGACGATCCGGCGGCGCCGACCGGCGTTCTCGGTCAGGGCCAGTTTCATCGCCTCCTCGCCGAGCCGGTGCAGCGGCAGCGCCACAGTGGTCAGCGGCGGGCTGAGGTCACGCACGACCGGGATGTCGTCGAAGCCGGCGACCGAGACGTCGCCGGGCACCGACAGCCCCCGGTCGCGCAACGCCGCGTACGCGCCGACGGCCATCACGTCGGTGCACGCGAACACGCAGGTGGCGTCGAGCCCGCGGTCGAGCAGCGCGGTCATCGCCCGGTAGCCGCCGTCGCGGGTGAACGCCGCCTCGGCCACGGCGCCCGGGTCGAGCGCCACACCGGCGGCGGTCAGCTCGTCGCGGAACCCGCCGATCCGGTCGGCGACCGTGGTCAGCTCGGGCGGGCCGGAGAGCACCGCGAAGCGGCGGTGCCCGAGGCCCAGCAGCGCGCGGGCCAGCTCGGCGGCGCCGGCCCGGTTCTCCGGCAGGACACTGTCGACCTTCAGGGTGCGGTGCCGGCTGACCACCGCGACCCGGCCGCCGCCGTCGAGGTACGGCGCCAGCTCGGCGGCCATCGCCCGCTCCCAGCGGGGGTCCTCGAAGCCGGAGCCGATGAGCAGGATCGCCGGGGCGCGTTCGGCGCGCAGCATCGACACGTACGCGATCTCGCGTTCCGGGTCGCGGAACGTGCTGGCGAGCATGACCAGCAGGTCGTTGTCGGCGGCGACCCGCATGACGCCACCGGCGACGGCGGCGAAGTAGGGGTCGGTGACGTCGTGGCAGACGACGCCGACGCTGCGGCGGGACCCGCCGGCCAGCGCGCGGGCGTGGGCGTTCGGGGTGTACGCGAGCCGCGCGGCGGCGGCCAGGACGCGGTCGTGCAGGTGGGGGGTGACCCGCCGCCCGTTGAGCGCCCGGGAGGCGGTGGCCAGGGAGACGTCGGCCGCCCGGGCCACGTCTTCCAGCGTCACGTGCGACATCGATGCGTCTCCCTGCGGAACGTCTTGACCCGGTGTTCCGGCGTGGCTACGGTAGCACCCTGAAAGCGCTTACTGAAAGCGCATTCAACGCCGGGGAGGCACAGTGGAACGCAGGTCCGTCGGCATCATCCTCAACGGCGTCACCGGCCGGATGGGCTACCGGCAGCACCTCGTCCGGTCCCTGCTCGCCATCCGGGAGCAGGGCGGCGTGCCGGCCCGCGACGGCAGCCGCATCTGGCCCGAGCTGACCCTCGTGGGCCGCGACGAGAACCGGCTCGCCGGGATCGCCGCCCGGCACGGGCTGTCGGCGTACACCACCGACCTGCACGCGGCCCTCGCCGACGACGCCCACCAGATCTACTTCGACGCGCAGGTCACCGTCGCGCGGGAGAAGGCGATCCGGGCGGCGATCGAGGCCGGCAAGCACGTCTACACCGAGAAGCCGCTCGCCGAGGGGTTCCTCGCCTCGCTGGAGCTGGCCCGGCTCGCCGCCGCCAAGGGCGTCCGCAACGGCGTCGTACAGGACAAGCTGTTCCTGCCCGGCCTGCGCAAACTCAAGCGGCTCGTGGACGGCGGCTTCTTCGGCCGGATCCTGTCCGTACGCGGCGAGTTCGGCTACTGGGTGTTCGAGGGCGACTGGCAGGCCGCGCAGCGCCCGAGCTGGAACTACCGCGCCGAGGACGGCGGCGGCATCACGCTGGACATGTTCCCGCACTGGCACTACGTGCTGGAGCAGATCATCGCCCCGGTCACCGCCGTCACCGCCGTCACCGCCACGCACATCCCGGAACGCGTCGACGAGACCGGCGTCCGCTACCGGGCCACCGCCGACGACGCCGCGTACGGCATCTTCGAGCTGGCCGGCGGCATCGTCGCGCAGGTCAACTCCTCCTGGGCGGTCCGGGTGCACCGCGACGAGCTGGTCGAGTTCCAGGTCGACGGCACGCACGGCAGCGCGGTGGCCGGGCTGCGCGACTGCCGCATCCAGCACCGGGGCGCCACCCCGATGCCGGTGTGGAACCCCGACCTGCCGGTCACCGAGCCGTTCCGCGCGCAGTGGCAGACGGTGCCGGACAACGGCGAGCACGACAACGCGTTCAAGGTGCAGTGGGAGGCGTTCCTGCGGCACGTCGTCGACGACGAGCCGTTCCCGTGGGACTTCCTCGCCGGCGCGCGCGGCGTGCAACTGGCCGAGGCCGGGCTGCGCTCGGCCCGCGAGGGGCGGCGGGTGACGATCGAGGAGATCCCCCGGTGAGCACGCGGATCACGCTGCCGACGCCGGACGGCGGCACCGAGCGGCTGACGCTGCGGGAACCCCCATCGTGGCGCCGGCCAGCCGCGCCACCGGCCAGCCGGATCGCGTACGCGGCGGCGCACGTCATCGCCGACCCGTACGCCGACAACTCCCCCGGCCGCCCGGCGCGGCTGGACTGGGACGCGACGCTCGCGGTGCGGCGTGACCTGTGGTCGTGGGGCCTCGGGGTGGCCGAGGCGATGGACACCGCGCAGCGCGGGATGGGGCTGGACTGGGCGGCCACCCGCGAGCTGATCCGGCGTAGCGCCGCCGAGGCCGCCGCCTGCGGCGGGCGGATCGTCGCCGGGGCCGGCACCGACCAGCTCACCGGCGCGCCCGGCACCCTGGACGAGGTGGTCGCCGCGTACGCCGAGCAGGTCACAGTGGTCCAGGAGTGCGGCGCCACGCCGGTGCTGATGGCCAGCCGGCACCTCGCGGCGCTCGCCAGCGGCCCGGAGGACTACCTGCGCGTCTACGAGCTGGTGCTGCGGGAGGTGGGCGGGCCGGTGGTGCTGCACTGGCTCGGCGACATGTTCGACCCGGCGCTGTCCGGCTACTGGGGTTCGACCGACCTGGACGAGGCGACGGCGACGTTCGCCGCCCTGGTGCACGCCCACGCTCACCTGGTCGACGGGGTGAAGGTGTCGCTGCTGGACGCCGGGCGGGAGGTGCGGCTGCGGGAGCTGCTGCCACCAGAGGTGAAGGTCTACACCGGCGACGACTACCACTACCCGGAGCTGATCGAGGGCGACGGGAAGCGGTTCAGCCACGCGCTGCTCGGCGCGTTCGCGGCGATCGCCCCGGCCGCGTCGGCGGCGCTGGGCCGGCTCGACGCGGACGACCCGGCCGGGTTCCGGGCCGTCCTCGACCCGACGGTGCCGCTGTCCCGGCACCTGTTCGCCCCGCCCACGCCGTACTACAAGACCGGCATCGCGTTCCTGTCCTGGCTCAACGGGCGGCAACCCGGCTTCACCATGGTCGGCGGCCTGCACGCCGGGCGCAGCGTCCCGCACCTGGTCGAGGCGTTCCGGCTGGCCGACGCCGCCGGGCTGCTGCGCGACCCGGAGCTGGCGGCACGGCGGATGCGCGCGTACCTGGACGTCGCGGGCGTGCCCGGATGACCGCCGACGCGCGGCTGGCGCGCCTGTCGCTCAACCAGCGCACCACGCAGCGCTGGTCCGTGGCCGAGGCGGTCGGCGGCTGTGTGCGCGCCGGCATCCCGGCGATCGGGCTGTGGCGCGAGCCGGTGGCCGAGATCGGCGTACCGGCCGCCGCGCGGCTCGTCGCCGACGCCGGGTTGCGGGTGTCGTCGCTGTGCCGGGGCGGGTTCCTCACCGCCGCCGACGACGCCGGACGGGCCGGGGCGCTCGCGGACAACCGGCGCGCCGTCGACGAGGCCGCCGCGCTACGTGCCGCCTGCCTGGTGCTCGTGGTCGGCGGCCTGCCGCCCGGCTCCCGCGACCTGGTGGGTGCCCGGCAGCGGGTGGCCGACGCGCTGGTCGAGCTGGCGCCGTACGCCGCCGAGCGCGGGGTACGCCTCGCACTGGAGCCGCTGCACCCGATGTACTGCGCCGACCGGGCGGTGCTGTCCACGCTCGGGCAGGCGCTCGACCTGGCCGAGGCGTTCCCGGCCGAGCAGGTCGGCGTGGTGGTGGACACGTTCCACGTCTGGTGGGATCCGGACGTGTGGCGGCAGATCGCCCGCGCCGGGGCGCGGATCGCGAGCTTCCAGATCTGCGACTTCCTCACCCCGCTGCCGGCCGACGTGCTGCTCGGGCGCGGCATGATGGGCGACGGGCACATCGACTTCCCGCCGCTGCGCCGCGCGGTCGAGGCCGCCGGATACGCCGGCGACGTCGAGGTGGAGATCTTCAACGCCGAGGTGTGGGCCACCGACCCGGACCGGGTCCTCGCCACCATGATCGACCGGTACGTGGATCGGGTGCTGACCGACTGACCCGGCGTCACGAGTCCGGCCTGTCGGATAAATCAGGTGGCCGCCCTCCGGATCCGGGGGCAGGATCGGGATCATGGCATCCCCGCACCTCACCACTCCGATCACCTCCGACCTGCTGCGTGGCGCGCTCGACCTGGAACAGACCGCCGACGGGGTGCTGCCGCACCGGCTGCCCGCGTGGGCCCGGGCGCAGAACATCGACCCGCAGCTGATGACGGCGGAGGCGATGCCCTCGGGCGTACGGCTGGTGTTCCGCACCCGCGCCACCACAGTCGAACTGGACGTCCTGCCGATGAAGATGGTCTACCGGGGCACCGGGCCGCGTCCCGACGGCCGCTACGACCTGGTCGTCGACGGCCGCCTCGCCGGTCAGGCCACCGCCGGTGGCGGCAAGGTGCTCACCATCGACCTGGCCACCGGCACGTCCGGCATCGAGCCGGGGCCGGTCGGCACGGTGCGCTTCACCGACCTGCCCGCCACCGACAAGGAGGTGGTGATCTGGCTGCCGCAGCGGGAGATCACCGAGCTGGTGGCGCTGCGCACGGACGCGCCGGTCGAGCCGGCCGGCACTGGTGACCGCCGGGTGTGGCTGCACCACGGCAGCTCGATCAGCCACGGCTCGGACGCGGAGAGCCCCACCGGCACCTGGCCGGCGATCGCCGCGACGCTGGCCGGCGTGGAGCTGGTCAACCTCGGGTTCAGCGGCAGCGCGCTGCTCGACCCGTTCACCGCGCGGGCGATGCGCGACACCCCGGCCGACCTGATCAGCGTCAAGATCGGCATCAACGTGGTGAACGCCGACCTGATGCGGCTGCGCGCGTTCGGCCCGGCCGTGCACGGCTTCCTGGACACCATCCGCGAGGGACATCCGGAAACCCCGCTGCTTGTCGTGTCGTCGATCCTGTGCCCGATCCAGGAGGACACACCCGGACCGGGCGCTGTCGAGTTCGTCGACGGACGGGTGCGGTTCCGGGCCACCGGCGACCCGGCCGACGTGGCATCCGGCCGGCTCACGCTGCGCGTCATCCGCGCCGAGCTGGCCCGGATCGTGGCGTCCCGGGCCGGCGCCGACCCGAACCTGCACTACCTCGACGGGCTGGAGCTGTACGGCGAGGCCGACTACGCCGAACTGCCGCTGCCCGACGAGCTGCACCCCGACCCGGCCGCCGACCGCCGCATCGGCGAGCGGTTCGCCGCGCTGGCGTTCGGACCGAAGGGACCGTTCGCCGCGGCGGAGTGACGGACTGCCTCCCACGGCGCGGTGTGACCCAGGTCACGCCGCGCCGTGATCCGTCGGAGGTGCCGTGAACGACCATCTAGGCGTGGGAGGAAGCAAACAGGACGAGGAGCGGCTGCTGCGGCGGGTCGCACGCGCCGACCTGGACGCGTTCGACGAGCTGTACCGCCGGACGTCGCCGTGGCTCGCGATCCGGCTGCGGCGGCGGTGCGCCGACGACGGCATCGTCGCCGAGGTCCTCCAGGACACGTACCTGACCGTGTGGCGGGCCGCCGGTTCGTTCAGCGGGCTCCGCCCCTCCGGCGGCGCGGACGCGCCCGGTGGCTCGGCCGCCGGCTGGATCTGGACCATCGCGGCCCGGCGCCTGGTCGACGCGTTGCGCCGCCGCGCCCGCGTGCAGGAGGTGCCGACCGACGTGCTGCCGGTGCGCAGCGCGCCGGCCGCCGAGGACGAGGCGCTCGCCGGGTCGTTCGGCTCGGAGGTGGGCGCCGCGCTGGACGCGCTGGCGCCGGAGCTGCGGGCGGTGCTCGCCGCCATGGTCCTTGACGGGCTGACCGTCCGGGAGACCTCCGTCCTGCTGGGGGTGCCCGAGGGCACCGTGAAGAGCCGGGCGCGGCGTGCCCGCAACGCGCTCCGGGAGGCACTGGCATGACCGTTCACGTTCCCCCGCCCGCACTGGCCGCGTACGCCGCGGGAACCCCCGACGACGCCGCTGCCTGGACGATCGAGGTGCACCTGGAGGGCTGCGCCGAGTGCCGCGACCGGCTCGGCGACCTGGCCTCCCCGCCGCTGCGCGCGCTGCTCGGCGACGCCCGGGAGACGATCCTGGAACAGGCCCGCACCGGGCCGCGACCGGCACGGCGGCGCCCGCTGCGCCGGTGGTGGCTGCGCTGGACCGACTGGTCACTGCTGGCCTGGGCCGCCATGACCTGCACGGCGATCCTGGCCGCGGTGCTGCTGGACCGCAACTACCCGGATCAGCCGTCGGCGGTGCTGCTGCTCGCGCCGGTGGCGCCGCTCGCCGGGCTCGCGGTGGCCTGGTCCCGCCGCGCCAACCCGAACTGGGAGGTGGTCGCCGGCACCGCCCGCGCCGGGCTGGAACTGCTGCTGCGCCGTACCCTCGCGGTTCTGCTCCTGGTCGCGCCCGTGCTCGCGGTGGCCGGGCTGGCAGTCGGCCGCAACCCCGCGCTGTGGTTGCTGCCCTGCCTGGCGTTCACCGCGGCGACGCTGCTGCTCGGCAGCCGTGTCGGCGTGCCGCTCGCCGCCGCCGTCCTCGGCGGCGGCTGGCTCACCGCGGTCGCGGCCGTGTCGTTCACCGGCGACGCGGACGCGGCCCGCGCCGCCGCCGCGACCGAGACCCTGCTCCGGCCCGCCACCATGCCCGCCTGGGCGGCGGCCGCCGTCGTGCTCACAGTGCTGACCGCGCTGCGCGCCGAGCATCTGCGGCGGCCCGCCGGCTGACGCCGGCCCCCGGAACCACGCCACGGCGCCCCGACGGCGCCGCGGACCACCCTGCCCCGAGAAGGAGACGACATTGGTACGCGCAGTGAGCGCCGACGAGGTGGCGCCGACCCGGCACGCCTGGCGGATCGAGGCGGTGGGACTGTCGGTGAAGGCCGGGCGGCACCTGGCCGTCGACAACCTCGGCCTGACGCTCGGCACCGGTGTGCACGGGCTGCTCGGCCCCAACGGCGCCGGCAAGAGCACCCTGATGCGCGCGCTCGCCACAGTGGTCAAACCGCACGGCGGCACGCTGCGGCTGCTCGGCGCGGACGCCGCCACGACCCGTGAGCTGCGGCCGATGCGCCGCCGGCTCGGCTACCTGCCGCAGCAGTTCGGCTACTACCCCCGGTTCACCGTGCGGGAGTACGTCGAGTACGTGGCCTGGCTGCGGGAGATGCCCGCCGCCGCGGTGCCGGGCGCGGCGCAGCGGGCCATCGACCGGGTACGCCTCACCGACCGGGCCGACGCCAAGCTCAAGTCGCTGTCCGGCGGCATGCTGCGCCGGGCCGGCATCGCCCAGGCGATCGTGAACGAACCGGACCTGCTGCTGCTCGACGAACCGACAGTCGGCCTGGACCCGGAGCAGCGGGTCGAGTTCCGCGAGCTGATCCGCGAACTCGGCGCGGACGCCTGCGTGCTGGTCTCCACCCACCTGGTGGAGGACGTGGTGGCGGCCTGCTCGGACGTCATCCTGATGGACCACGGCACCCGCGTGTTCCAGGGCCTGCCCGCCGACCTGGTCCGCCACGGCGAGACCGGAGGCGTCGGCGACAGCGCCGCCGAACGCGGCTACTCGTACCTCCTCCAGCAGCACCGGGGTGCGTGATGATCCGACAGGTACGCGTCGAACTGCGCCGCTCCAACGCGCCCGCCGTGGCGGTGCTGCTGTTCGCCATCGGGATCCTCGGCGCCGCCAGCATGTACAGCTTCTGGCAGGGACAGTGGCTGCGGCTGGGCTACGTGCACGCCTCCGGCATGTTCCTCCTGATGCCACTCGCGCTGGCCGGTGGCGCGGTGCTGGGCCGCCGGGACCGGCGTACCCGCGCCGACGAGCTGATGAACAGCACCGGCCGGCCCCGCTGGCAACGCGCGCTGCCCGCTATGACCGCGCTCGGCGTCGCCGTCGCGGCCGCGCACCTGCTCGTCCTCGCCGGCGGTGCGGCGGTGATCGCCACCGGCGGCACCTACCTCGGCGTACGCGGGCTCGCCGGGCCGCTTGTCGACGTGCTGGTGCTCGCCGGCGCGGCCTGGGTCGGTGTGGCAGCGGGCCGGCTGTGGTCCTCACCGCTGCTGCCGCCGCTGCTGGCCGCCGCCGGCCTGGTGGCGCAGGAGGGCACCGCCATGCTCGGCGGTCCGGCCGGTAGCCGGCTGACGAACGCGTCCCTCATGATCTCCTGGCCGCCGGACACGCCGTGGGAGACGCTGTCCGACCGGCTGCTGCTCAGCCGCCTGGCGCTGGGTGTCGGGCTGGTCCTCGCCGGACTGCTGCTGACGGCGGGCCGGTCGTGGCCGCTCCGGGCCGGCGCGGCGGCGAGCCTCGCCGCCGGTGTCGCGGGACTCCTGCTGATCAGCGCACCGGGTCCGGCCGGCATCTGGCAGCTCGACCAGTCTGCGCGCCGCTACGTCTGCGCCGACGGCACGCCGCAGGTCTGCGTCACCGCCGTCAACGCGCACCTGCTGCCCGACGTCACCACCGAGGCCCGCCGAGGGCTCAAGGCGCTGGCGAAGCTGCCGGGCGCGCCGACCCGTGCCGTGGAGGTGCGGCTGGACACCATCGGCAGCAACGACAGCGAGCAGTGGCACCGGCCCAAGCCCGCACCCGGCACCGTGCAGTTCCTCCTCGAGGTCGACCCGGACACCGGGCGGGCTGCCGACGTGGCCGAGCGCATCGCCCTGGGTGGTGGCACCATGTGGTCCGGCTGCGGGCGCAGCGGGGACGACATCGCTCCGGCGATCGTCGCGGCCTGGCTGCTCGACGCCGAGACGGTGCGGCTGTGGGACTCCTGGACCGGATACCGGTACGCCGACGAGCAGCAGGAGGAGATCCGGGCCGGGGTGCGGCAACTGCGCGCGCTGCCCGAACCGGAGCAGCTGCGGCGGGTCACCGCGCTGCGGGACGCGGCCGCGCGGTGCGAGCCGGACCTGATGCCGGCGCTCACCGGACGGGCCGCGCCGTGACCCGCTGGCTGCCGCTGTACGTGCGGTCCCGCCGGATACCCGCCGCCCTGGCCGGATCGGCTGTCGCCGTCGCCGTGATGGCCGTCGCCTGGTCCGCCTTCACCGACCGCCCCGAGGTGCCCGCCGGCCTCGCCGTGCTCACCACCGCGCTGGCGGTGGCGCCGCTCGGGCCGACGCTCGCCGGCACCGACCCGGCGCTGGAGCGGACCGCCGCGTGGCAGTGGGCGCCACGCCGGGCCGGGCACCTGCTCGGGTACGGCGCACTGGTGGTCGGCCTGCTGGCCGCCGCCCGCGTCCTCGGCGCCGACTTCGGGCCGCTGTCCGTGCTGGCCCGCAACACCGGCGGCCTGATCGGGCTGGTCGGACTCGGTGCCGCGCTCGCCGGCGCACGGGCCGCCTGGCAGGTGCCGACCGCCTGGGCCGCGCTGGGTGCGTTCCTGACCGCGCCGGGTGGGCCGCAATGGCGGCAGGTCGCGCTGTGGATGGTGCAGGAACCGGGCAACCGGATCGCCGCCGTCACCGCCACGACGTTCCTGCTCGGCGGCGTGGTCGCGTACGCGATGCGGGTGGGGCCGCAGGTCGCGGCGGCCGAGGCGGCGCTGGAACAATGACCTTGCCGGGCCTCGCCGTGGTCGCGGCGAGGCCCGGTCGTCGGCGTCAGGTCAGCGGCACCCAGGCCAGGGTGGTCATGCCGGACAGGGCGGTCGCCTTGAGGCCGACGTCGGAGACCGTCCAGAGCACGCCGTCGACCATCAGCGAGCGGCGGATCGGCGCCCACTCCCTGCCGTCGCCGGCCAGGACGCCCGGGTGGTCGACCGCACCGGCCACGGTGAAGCCCTTGTCGCCGACGCGCAACGCCAGCACGCCGCCGGACGGGGTGCCCTTGACGCCGTCGGCGCGGTCGGTGACCACGCCCGGCCGGGTCACCGGGATCACCACCAGGCGCTCCGGCGGCCAGTACAGGAACGCGTGCGGGTCGTTCTCCGCCTCGGACCAGCCGCCCGGGACATGGTGCTGAGCGATCCGCGCCGGCCGGGCCGGGTCGGCCACGTCGAACAGCGACACCTGGGTGCCCGTCACCCGTCCCTGGTTCGTCGCGTCCTGTCCGATCCCGATCAGGCGGCCGTCGCCGGCCGGGTGCAGGTACGACGAATACCCGTTGATCTTCAGCTCGCCGGTGACCCGGGGTGCGGCCGGGTCGCGCAGGTCCACACCGTACAGCGGGTCGGTCTGCCGGAACGTGACCACGTAGCCGGTGCCGCCGACGAACCGCACCGAGTAGATCCGTTCGCCCTTGCCCAGGCCGGTCACCGCGCCGACCCGCTTCAGCGTGGCACCGTCGGCGCGCAGCACGTAGACGGCGGACTGCGACGACGTTCTCCGGCCCCAGGTGTCACCCGTCGTGGTCGCCACTCGCAGGTGACCGTCCCACTCGGACAGCGCGTACTGGTTGATCAACCAGCCGGGCACGGACCCGGCGGCGACGAAGCGTGGCGTGCCCGCCGCGGTGTCGAACTGGTAGATCTCGGTGCCGGCATCACCTGCCCCGGACCCCCCGCCACGCCACATCCGCAGGCGTTTGTCGTTCGTGACATAGAGGCGCTGGCCGTTGCCGTAGACGGTGTCACCGTCGGCGAACACGGTGACCGGGTCACCGGCGCCGAGTGCCGACGCGCCCAGGTCGAAGCTGAGCACCGTCACCATCGACGCGCCGGAGAATCCGGCCGGACGGCTCACCCGGTCGCAGCCCATCCGTCCGGTCCCGACGGTCCGCACGCCGTCGCGGATCTCGTAGCGGGGCAGCCAGTCGTCGAGCGTGGCCTTGTCGATGACCGCCCGGTTGGCCGCGATCCGCTGGGCGTCGGTCCGGCGGCCGGGCAGGTGGGGAAAATTCAGCCGGTCCGAGGACCGGACCACGACCCGGGCGGTCGCGCCGACCTGCCGGGCGTCGACCAGGAGGCCGTCGATCCGGTAATCCCCCACCACGCGGGGCGACCCGACGAGGTCCAGCAGGACCAGCCGGGCCTGCGAGGTCCTGACGGGGCGGTTGTGCCCGTCCGGGACCGGGCCCTTGACGATCCGACCCGCGTGCAGCAGCACGAGCGCCCGGTCGCCGTGCAGCAGCAGGCTCCCCTCGCCGCCGGACGACTGCCAGGCGTCGGTGTCGAGCGCCAGCCGGCCGGTCACGCGGCGGCTCGCCGGATCGACCACCGACAGCACGCCCCGGTTGACCGTGACGATCCGCCGGCCGTCGGTCTTGACCAGGTCCGGTTCGTCCACGCCTGCCTCGTGCACGTTGGTGCCGGAGAAGTCGGGCGTGGACGCCGACGTCGCGCCTTCGGCGGCGCCGCCGACCGCCCCCGCCCGTTTCACGTCCAACTGCATGAAGCCGTCCGGGCCGAGGCCCCACGGCCCGACCGCCGCCTTCGCGGCCGTACGGAGCTGCCGCAGCGCCTCGTCGCAGCCGTCGAAGGCCACCAGCCGCAGCCCGCCGGCCGGTACGACCCGTCCGGTGGGCGGGTCGGCGGCCGGCGGTGACGCGGTGCAGCCGGCGAGGGCCAGCGCGGCGGCCATCGTCCATCCAAGCGTCCGGGTTCCGGTTCCGTGACGGGTCATGCCGGTCAGACGTGGCGGTGACGAGCGCGGTTCCCTGCCGTGCCGCTCAACCGCCGGCCGTGCCGCTCAACCGCCCGCCATCGCGCCGAGCACGATGAACGGCTCCTTCCCCGCGACCACCTCCTCCGGCAACGGATCGTCCGGGGAGTCGTTGGAGAGGTCCAGCTCGCAGGCGTAGAAGCGGACGAACGGCCGGCGCTTCCCGCTGTGCCGGTCGCGGATCGTGCCGAGCAGCATCGGGTACGCGGCCTCCAGCGCGTCGAGCACCTCCCGCTGGGTGGGCGGCCCGGCCACCTCGACGCGGACCTCACCGGTGACGTGCGCCAGGTTCTTCAGGTGCGCCGGCAGCACCACCCGGATCACGGCAGCACCTGGACCTCGACCGAGAGCACCCCCGGCAGGTCCCGCACGATCGGCGCCCAGGTGTCGCCGCCGTCGGCCGAGTGGTAGACCTGACCGCCGGTGGTGCCGAAGTAGATGCCGCACGGGTCGAGCGTGTCGACGGCCATCGCGTCGCGCAGCACGTTGACGTAGCAGTGCGACTGCGGCAGCCCTTCGGTGAGCGGCTCCCAGTGCTCGCCGCCGGTACGGCTGCGGTAGACGCGCAACTTGCCCTCCGGCGGGTAGTGCAGCGAGTCGCTGGTGATCGGCACCACGTAGATCGTCTCCGGCTCGTGCGCGTGCACCGCGATCGGGAAGCCGAAGTCCGTCGGCAGGTCGCCGCTGACCTCCCGCCAGTTCGCGCCGGCGTCGTCGGTGCGCATGACGTCCCAGTGCTTCTGCATGAACAGCGTGTCCGGCCGGGACGGGTGCTGCGCGAGACGGTGCACGCAGTGCCCGACCTCGGAGTCGGTGTCCGGGATCTCGCCCGAGCGCAGACCCTTGTTGATCGGCAGCCAGCTCGCGCCGCCGTCGTCGCTGCGGAACGCGCCGGCCGCCGAGATCGCCACGTAGATGCGGTCCCGGTCGGCCGGGTCGAGCAGGATCGTGTGCAGGCACATCCCGCCCGCGCCGGGCTGCCAGGACGGGCCGGTCGGGTGCTGCCGCAGGGCGGTCAGCTCGGACCACTTCTGACCGCCGTCGGTGGACAGGTAGAGGGCGGCGTCCTCGCCGCCCGCGTACACCGTGTCGGGGTCGTGCCGGGACGGCTCCAGGTGCCAGATCCGCTTGAACTCCCACGGGCGTGGGGTGCCGTCGTACCAGAGGTGCTCCCCCACCTCGCCGCTGTAGGCGAAGTCGTTGCCGACCGTCGTCCAGTTCCGCCCGCCGTCGTCCGAGCGCTGGATCAGCTGCCCGAACCAGCCGCCGGACTGGGACGCGTACAACCGGTCCGGTTCGACAGGGGACCCGGTCAGGTGGTAGATCTCCCAGCCGCCGAAGTGCGGCCCGTCGACGGTCCAGTCGCCACGCTTGCCGTCCGAGGTCAGGATGAACGCGCCCTTGCGCGTGCCGACAAGTACTCGTACGCCGCTCATGTCTCGTCCTCTCGTCCGAGGGTTCTCCCCGCATTGACCGTGCGGCTCACCGAAACTCATCGCTGTCGTACTCCCCGGCTACGACATTTCCCCGCCGCAGGCACGGCGGCGAGGCGGCACGCCGGTGCGGCCGGAATGTCGGAGGCCGCGGCTAACCTGCGCGCATGACCGGCCCCGGAGACGTCCCACCCGAGCACCTCGACCGCCTGCGGCCGATCTGCCTCGGCCTGCCGGAGACCTACGAGGAAGCGGCCTGGGTGGGCGTCCGCTGGCGCGTGCGCGGCCGCACCTTCGCCCACGTGCTCACCGTCGACCCGGGCCACCAGGCGGCGTACGCGCGAGCCGCGGCGACCGACGAGCCGGTCTGCGTGATGATGTTCCGCTCCCCCGGCGACGAGATCGCCGGGCTGCTCGCGGCCGGTCCGCACTTCTTCAAGCCGGACTGGGCCGCCGACGTGGTCGGCCTGCGGCTGGACGCCGAGACCGACTGGACCGAGGTCGCCGAGCTGCTCACCGAGAGCTTCTGCGTGCTGGCCCCGAAGAAGCTGGTGGCACTGGTCGACCGGCCCGGCTGAGTCAGCCGAGCTTCTTGCGCAGCGTCTCGAACGCCAGGTCCGGCCGCAGCGGCACGCCGAAGCGCTCGTCGCCGTACGGGAACGGGCTCCGCTCGCCGGTGCGGACGTAGCCGCGCCGCTCGTACCAGGCGATCAGGTCGTCGCGCTGGACGATCACGGTCATCCGCATCTCACCGGCGTGCCACTGCTCGGCCGCGTAGCGCTCGGCCTCGGCCAGCAGGTCCCGGCCCAGGCCGCCGCCCTGCCGGCCGGGGGCGACAGCGAACATCCCGAAGTACACGTGGTCGTCGCGGCGTTCCAGCTGGCAGCAGGCCACCAGGTCGCCGTCCTGCTCGGCGACCAGCACCACGCCGTCCGGGCCGGTGACCGCCGCGGTCACCATCTCCGGGTCGGTGCGCTGCCCGGCCAGCAGGTCCGCCTCGTGGGTCCAGCCCTGGCGGCTGCGCTCGCCCCGGTACGCCGACTCGATCAGGTCGACGAGGGCGGCCACGTCGCCGGGGCGGGCGACCCGGACGGTACGGGATGCGGGGCTGGTCATGGCGGTTCTCCACGGTCGGCGACGTACCTGGTCAGCGTACGCACGCGGGTGTCCCGGACGGCGGCCGGGACCACCGGGGGCGGGCGCTTCGTGGTTCACTGCCCGGCATGGAGACGACTGTCGGCGCGGCGGGCCTGCCGGCGGTCCTCGACCTGCCGTCCGGGCCGGTGCGCGGCGGCCTGGTGGTGCTGCACGGCTCGCAGGCCGGGCAGCGGTCCCACTTCCTCTACGAGCATCTGGCCCGGCTGCTGCCGCCGGCCGGGGTCGCGGTGCTGCGCTACGACCGCCGCCCCCGTGCCGACGGGCACGACGTGCCGCTGGCCGACCAGGCCGACGACGCCTCCGCCGCGCTCACCGAGCTGCGCCGGCACGTCGGGACGGCCCCGGTCGGGCTCTGGGGGTTCAGCCAGGGCGCGTGGGCGGCGGCGCTCACCGCGACCCGGCACCCGGTCGGCTTCCTGGTCCTGGTCGGGTGCAGCGGCGTGAGCCCGGCGGTCCAGATGCGCTACGGCACCGCCGAGCAGCTGCGCCGCAACGGCTACGGCGCGGCCGACCTGGCCGAGCTGGCCGAGCTGCGGCGCGTCGCCGAGGGGTTCCAGCGTGGCGAGGTGCCGCGCCCGGTGGCGCAGGCGGCGATCGACGCGGCGGCGCGGCGGCGGTGGTTCCCGCTGGCGTTCCTGCCCGACGAGCTGCCCGCCACGCCCGGCACCTGGACCGACATGGACTACGACCCGGCACCGGTGCTGGCGCGGCTGACCGGCCCGGTGCTGCTCTGCTACGGCGAGACGGACGCGTGGATCCCGATCGAGGACAGCCTCGCGGTGTGGCGGCGGACGGCCCGCGACGCCGAGCTGACGGTGGCCCGGCTGGCCGGCTGCGACCACTCCCCCACGCTCGGCGAGGCCGAGGACCTGGACGGCATCTCCCCGCAGTACGAGCGGGTGCTGCTGGACTGGCTCGACCGCACGCTGCCGCCGCCGGGCTGAAGGGGCCGGGCGCCACGAAAGGTGGTCGCCCGCCCCGCGTGACCCGGCTACGCTGCCGCGCATGGACGCCGAGCTGCCCACGTTCGAGTTCGCCTTTCCCGGTCCGCTGCGCGACCAGCTCGTCGCCGCGGTGCTCGACGGGAGCAAGACCACCACCACCGGCCTGCTGCAGGACTACGAGATCGACGGCGAGCCGCTGCCCGAGGTCGGCACCCGCTCGGCGGTGATCGACTCCGCCGGCCGGCCAGTCGCGGTGATCGAACTCGTCGAGGTCCGCGTCGCCCCGCTCGGCGAGGTGGACCTCGACCACGCCCGCGACGAGGGCGAGGGGTTCGAGACGGTCGCCGCGTGGCGGGAGGGCCACGAGAGGTTCTGGCACGGCGACGACTACCGCGGCTGGCTCGGCGACCCCGGGTTCACAGTGGACGACGACACCCCGGCCGTGCTGGAACGCTTCCGCCTGGTCGAGACGCTCTGACGTACCGGCCGGGCGGCTCACTCCGTGGCGAGCCAGGCCCGCAGCGCCGCGCCGTGCTCATCGAGGTCGGGTGGCGGCAGGTCGTATCGGGGCGGGGTGTCGGACAGGCCGATCGGGTTCCGGATCCCCGGCACGCCGCCGGTCGTCACCACCGGCTCCAGGCCCAGCCCTTCCGCCAGCGCCACGCCCTCGGCCACCGAGTTGATCGGGCTGCACGGCACGCCGGCGGCACGCAGCTCGGCGAACCAGTGCGCGCTGCCGCGCCGGGACAGCGCCGCCACCAGCAGCGGCCGCAGCTCGTCGCGGTGCGCGACCCGGTCGGCGTTGCGGCGGAACCGCGCGTCGTCGGCCAGCTCCGGCACGCCGAGCACCCGGCAGAGGGTACGGAACTGACCGTCGTTGCCGGCGATCACCACCAGGTCGCCGTCGGCGGTGGGCAGCGGCTCGTACGGGACGATGCTCGGGTGCGCGTTACCCATCCGGTGCGGCGCCGCTGCCCCGGCGACGTACGCGCTGGTGTGGTTGACCAGCCCGGACAACGCCGAGGAGAGCAGGTCCACGCGGACGTGCTGCCCGCGCCCGGTCGACTCCCGGTGCCGCAGCGCGGCCAGGATCCCGACCGCCGCGTGCAGCCCGGCGATCACGTCGAACACCGCCACCCCGGCCTTGTAGGGCGGGCCGTCCGCGTCCCCGGTGAGGCTCATCAGGCCGGCGGCGGCCTGCACCATGAGGTCGTACCCGGGCAGGTCGGCGCCACCGGCGTCGCCGAAGCCGCTGATCGAGGCGTACACCAGGCGGGCGTTGCGGGCGGTGACCGTGTCGTGGTCGAGGCCGAAGCGGCGCAGCGCGCCCGGCCGGAAGTTCTGGATCAGCACGTCGGCCCGGTCGGCGAGCCGGTGCGCCAGCGTCAGGTCACCCGGGTCGGTCAAGTCGAGGACCAGCGAGCGCTTGTTGCGGTTGACCGACAGGTAATAGGTCGAGACGTCGTCGCGGACCGGCGGGCGCCAGCCCCGGGTGTCGTCGCCGCCCGGCGCCTCCACCTTCACCACGTCCGCGCCCAGGTCGGCCAGGAGCATCGTCGCGTACGGCCCGGCGAGGATCCGGGAGAAGTCGGCGACCAGCACCCCGCGCAACGGACCCGACATGCCACCCCTCCCTCGCCGCCGACCACGATGACACATTCCTGACGGCCCACCCGGCCGGGGTTGCCCGTCCGGCTACGGTCACCTCGGGGACGTACCGGGAAAGGGGTGTGCCCGTGTCGCTGCTGAGCCGGCTCGCCGAGACCACAGACGACCGTCCGGGCGCGGTCCGGGTGGAGGACCGGTCGCTGTCCTGGGTGGAGCTGCGCCGCGCGGCCAGCGCGGTCGCCGACGACCTGCGCGGCGCGGCCCGGGTGGCGGTGCCCGCCACCGCGACCCTGGAGACGGTGGTCGGCGTGGTCGGCGGGCTGCTCGCCGGCGCGGCCGTGGTGCCCGTGCCACCGGACGCCGGCCCGATGGAACGCGACCACATCCTGCGCGACTCCGGCGCGGAACTGCTGCTGGCCACGCCGGGCACGCCGGACGCCGGCGCGCCGCCGGTCGTGCCGCTGGACCTGGCCCGGCGCTCGGACACCACGCATCCCGAGCCCGACCCGGCGGCCACCGCGCTGATCCTCTACACCTCCGGCACCACCGGCGCGCCGAAGGGCGCGGTGCTGTCCCGCCGAGCGATCGCCGCCTGCCTGGACGGGCTCGCCGACGCCTGGGCCTGGACCCCCGACGACGTGCTGGCACACGGCCTGCCGCTGTTCCACGTGCACGGGCTGGTGCTCGGCGTGCTCGGCCCGCTGCGCGTCGGCAGCCCGCTGCGCCACGTCGGCCGGCCGCACCCCGAGCGGTACGCGGCCGCCGGCGCCTCGATGTACTTCGGCGTGCCCACGATCTGGTCGCGGATCGCGGCGCAACCGGCGGCGGCGCGGGCGCTGCGCGGCGCCCGGCTGCTCGTGTCCGGCAGCGCGGCACTCCCCGAGCCGGTCTTCGCGGCGCTGGCCGGGCTGACCGGCAACCGGCCGGTCGAGCGGTACGGGATGACCGAGACCCTCGTGACGCTGAGCGCCCGCGCGGACGGTCCCCGGCGGCCCGGCACGGTGGGCGTGCCGCTGCCCGGCGTGCACACGCGTGTGGTGGACGACCACGGCGGCGCGCTGCCCGCCGACGGCACGGCCATGGGCGAACTCCAGGTACGCGGCGGCACGCTGTTCGACGGCTACCTGAACCGGCCGGACGCCGACGCGGCCACCCGCACGGCGGACGGCTGGTTCCGCACCGGCGACGTCGCGACCGTCGACCCGGACGGCGCCCACCGGATCGTCGGCCGGGCCGCCACCGACCTGATCAAGAGCGGCGGATACCGGATCGGGGCCGGCGAGGTGGAGGACGCGCTGCTGGCCCACCCGGGTGTCCGGGAGGCGGCGGTGGTCGGCACGCCCCACCCCGACCTGGGGCAGCAGGTGACCGCGTACGTGGTCGGCGACGGCGTGGCCGAGACCGAGCTGATCGACTTCGTGGCACGGCAGCTGTCCGCGCACAAGCGGCCACGGCAGGTACGGCTGGTCGGCGCGCTGCCCCGCAACGCGATGGGCAAGGTGCAGAAGTCCCGGCTGGGCGAGACGTGACCCGCACCCCGCCGGGAACCAGGCGGACCGTCCGGACGACTATCCCTACATGGTGTGTGAGCAGTGGCGGGAGATCCTGTCGGCACAGCTGGACGGTGAGGCGTCCGGGTCGGAGATCGAGGCGGCCGAGGCGCACCTGACCGGCTGCGCCGGCTGCCGCGCCTGGTTCGACACCGCCGCGTCGGTGACCCGGCGTGCCCGTACGCAGCTCGCCCCACGGGTACCCGACCTGGTCGACGCGGTCCTGGCCGCCGCCCCGCCGCCCCGGCCCAGCCGCCGCCACCGGATCACGCTCGGCCTGCGCGGGGCGCTCGGCCTGCTCGGCGCGGTGCAGCTCGTGCTCGGCCTGGCCCAGATCGGACGGGAGGCGGTCGTCGCGCACGCACACGTCTCCGGCCAGCACCTGTGGCACGAGTCGGCGGCCTGGAACGTCGCCGTCGGCGCCGGGTTCCTCTACGTGGCCGCGCGCCGGTCCGCCCCGTCCGGCCTGCTGCCGATGCTCAGCGCGTTCGTCGCCACGCTCGTGCTGCTGTCGGTGAACGACCTGATCACCGGGCAGGTGGCGATGACCCGTCTGGTCAGCCACGGCTTCCTGCTGGTCGGCTGGGCCGTGATGCTGGTGCTGTCCCGGCTCGGCCGGCGCCCCGGCGACACGCCACCCGGGCAGCGCCGGTCGGACGGATCGCGGTGGGCGCTGCCGGCCGAGGAACCGGCCGCGCCGGCGCTGCGGCTGGTGCCGCCCGGCCCGTACCCGGCACAGGCCCGCGACCGGCGCGCCGCCTGACGGTCCGCGCGGAGCCGGTGCGTCCCCGCGCGGGCCTTCTGCCTCTCCGCGCGGACCCGTGTTCCCGCGGGCCTTTGCGTTCCCGCGATCCCGCAGTGCCGTCCCGGCGAGTCCCGGCGGTCGCGGCCTCAGCGGGCCCGGCGGTCGCGGGCGTCGCCGGACCAGGCGGCGACCAGGTCCTCACGGGCACGGGCCACGCGGGAGCGGATGGTGCCCACCGGGCAGCCGCACACCTCGGCCGCCTCGGCGTAGGACAGGCCGAGCACCTGGGTGGCCACGAACGCCTCCCGCCGGTCCGGCGGCAGCGTGGCGATGAGGCCGCGCAGCACCACGCCGTCGTCCCCGCCGCCGGTCACCGCGCCGGCCGCCTCGGCGGCGGCCTGCCAGTCCGGCAGCGCCGCCACGCGGGGCCGGGCGGTCGCCGCCCGCACGTGGTCCACCGCGACCCGGCGGGCGATGGTGAAGATCCAGGTACGCGCCGACGACCGGCCCGCGAAGCCGGGCAGGCTGCGCAACGCGCGCAGGAACGTCTCCTGGGCGAGGTCATCGGCCTCGGCGGGCCCGGCCAGGTGGGCGAGGAACCGCCACACCGGCGCCTGGAGGGCCCGGACGAACGCGGCCGCGGCCAGCTGGTCTCCCCGGGCGGCACGACGGGCCCACCCGGTCACCTGCTCGTCGTCGGCGTCCGGGCTCATCCGCGGCCGGCCCGCCGGTCCGGCATGCTCATGCCGGACGGTACGGAAACGGACCCCGCTCGGTTCATTCCTGGCGTCCCTCCTGCCGGCGCCGGGTGCCGGCCGCCCTCGATTGGTCGGCCGGCGGGTGGGAAAAGTTCCCCCGCTGTCAGTCGTCGACGGACACGGAGACCGGCCCGACCCGCAGGACGCCGTCGGAGAGCGGAGCGCACCGGACGCCACCACGGCGGCGCATCGCCTTCCACGTACCGGGTGCGACCACCACGTCGAGCCACGCGCAGGGCGGGGCGGCCCGGTGCACCCGCAGCCGGACCGGGCCGGCACCGGAGTCGAGCGTGAGGACGCGCCCGACCAGCTCGTCCACCGGGATGCCGTCGGTCAGCACGTTGCGCCGCAACTGGGTGAGGTCCGCCCCGGGCGGTAGCGACTCCCGTGCGATCAGCGTGACGCTCGCCTGCCGGTGCGCGGGACGGCCGAAGTAGCGGTCACCGACGATGCCGAGCCCGGCGCGCACCTGCACCTCGTCGACCAGTTCACCCGGTGGTGCCGGGGCGGGTCCGTCCGCCGGGCGGCCCACGTACCGGTGTACGGGCGAGGCCAGCAACTGGACGATCCGCGGCATGCCCGAAGTCTAATCGCGGGCATACCATTGCCAAACCGGACGATAGCCGCGCTCACGTATCCGCGTCCCGAGCAGGGCCGTTGTACCAGGTGTGACGGCGAGGCGACACGACGCGATCGGGGCTCATCCGCGGTGGCGGCTGGCCTGGGCCCGGCGCGAGAACGAGCGCCGGCGCCGGGCGTACGAGGCGGCGGCCCGGATCTGGCGCCGGCACGCCGAACACCTCGACCGGCTGGCGATGGAGGCGGCAGGCTTCCACGGCTGCGCGCTGCCGGGCACCCCGCTGCCGGTGCCGCTGGACGACGGCGAGATCGTCTACCGCATCCTGCCCACCGTCGACCTGGTCGAGGCCACCGCCCGGCACCTGCCCGGGCTGCCGGTGCCGGGCCGCACACTCGCGGGCTGCCTCGACCCGGCCGACGGTCCGCTACCGGCGGGACTGCGCGTGGTCGACAGCGGCGCCGCCGTGGTGACCGACCGGCGGGTGGCCTTCGCCGGGCACGACGTCCGGCGGGACTGGCCCCTGCGGGAGCTGCACGGCCTCGGGCACCACCCGGGCCGCCCGGTCACCCTGCTGCACGGCGCCGACGGTGGCACCCCGGCGGGTCTCCGCGTACCGGCACCTGGTGCGGCGAACGCCCGGTTCTACCTCACTCTGGCCCACGCCGGCGCCACCGGCACGCGACAGGCGGTCGTCGAGGACGTCGAGGCGCTGCGGTCCGCGCACCGGGCTGCCCGGCCCCGGCCACCCCGGCCGCTCGGCCCGTGGGACGCCCCGGCCGAACGGGCGCTCCCCCAGCGGCTGGCGGCAGCGGGCGTCGCGGCTGTGGCAGTGCTGCTGGGTGTCACCTCCGCCGGCACCTGGACGGCCACCGCCGGGCAGACCGATCCGGCGCACCGACCGGCGACCCATCCGGCGACCGCTCCCGCCGCGACTCCCTCACCTCCGGCCCCGTACACGGCGACTCCGGCCGACCCGTCGTCGCAGCCGATTCCCCGGCCGACCCGGTCCGCGCCGCGACCGGAGCGTCACCCGGTCACCCTGCCGGGCGGGCGGGTCCTCACCACCGCACCACCTGTCGCCGGGGCGCCGCCGACGCACCCCGGCGACCGCCCGCCGGCACCCGTCGAACCGACCGCGCCACCCGCCGACCCGGTGACCCCGGCGCCGACCGTGAGCCCGACGGGCGACCCGGACCCGACCGGAGGGCCCGGTCCCACGGACGAGCCGAGCCCGACCGCGTCTTCCGAGCCGCAGACCCTCCTGGACCTGGTGGGCCTGCGGCTCGGTCTGGCCATCCAAGTCGGCGCCGGCCCCCAGGCAGACACCAACCCGCACACCCTCCGTTGATCTTGCACTTTCGGCCCCGGGAATGAGGGATTCGTCCCGCTTTCGGAGGGCCGAAAGTGCAAGATCGCGGGGGCGAGGGCCGGGGGCGAGAGGGCGAGGCGTGTCAGGGGGTGTGGGGGGTCAGGAGGTAGTCGCCGTCGTCGGGGCTCCAGCGCAGCTCCACCGCTCCGCCCGTCGCGGCCGCCTTGCAGAACTGGAGGAAGCTGCGGTAGCCGAGCTTCTTCTCGCTGAAGTCGGGCCGCGCGCGCCGGAGCTGGTCCTTCAGGCCGGACAGCGCCACCGCGCCACCGTCCGCGGCGAGGTCCACCACCACGGAGCGCAGCAGCCCGAACGCGACCTCCCGGTCGCCCTGCTCGGGGAGCGAAACCTCCGGGTCGCCCTTGGCCGGCCCGGCGGCCAGCTCCACCACGTTGTGCGCGGCGAGGTGGCGCAGCAGTTCCCCGAAGGTCCGGAAGCCGTAGTCGGACTCGCTGAACGTGGGGTCCTTGCGCAGCAGCGCGCGCTTGAGCGCGGAGGCGGTCACGTCGCCGCTGGAGCTGCCCTGCATGCCGGCGACTGTCTGCACGAGCTGCACGGCGAGCGTGTCGACATCCCGCGCCGAATCGTCCTCGGCCGGGGTCTCCGCCACCGGCTCGGGCGCCGGCTCCGCGGGCGAGGGCCGGGCCGGGCGCGACCGGCGGGCGGCGGGCGGCGGTACGTCCACGCCTTCGAGGCGGTCGTAGTAGAGGAACTCGTCGCAGGCCGGCGGCAGCAGCGCGGAGGTCGACTTCTCGACTCCGACGCCGATCACCCGCTTGTTGAGTTCGCGCAGCTTGTGCACGAGCGGGGTGAAGTCGCTGTCGCCGGTGCAGATCACGAACGTGGAGATGTAGCCGCGCTCGAACGCCAGCTCGACCGCGTCCACCGCCATCTTGATGTCGGCGGCGTTCTTGCGGGAGGCGCCCATCCGCTGCGGTATCTCGATCAGCTCGACGTGTGAGCGGGTGAGCATCCGCCGGTCCTCGTCGAAGTACGACCAGTCCGCGTACGCCCGGCGCACCACCACGCGTCCCCGCTCGGCGAGCGCGTCAGCGATCGGCCGGAAGTCGAACGGCCGGCCGCCGTGATGGTCGCGGACGCCCAGGGCCAGGTTCTCGTAGTCGAGGAACAGCGCGATGCGGTCTTCGTGATCCACGGAGGCAGCCTAGCCCGGCCGGACCGCCGCGCCGGTCAGCGCCGCTCGTCGCGGTAGACGGTCTCGCGGCGGGCCACCCGCTGGATGGCGTAGCTGGTCACCAGCAGCAACAGCGCGAGCACCACCTCGACGCCGGCGACGGTGCCGGTGGCGACGGTGAGCCCGAGCAGCAGCAGGATCAGCCCGACGACGGCGAGCAGGCCCGCGAGCAGCAGCCGGTTGCGCCGTCGCGCCGACCGCTGCGCGTCGTCGTCTGCGCTCACGCTGGCCCGCCTTCCTCCGGTTCCGGTTCCGATCCTAGGCGTCGGCCCTGGCCGGGGTGGCGGATCGCGACGCCGGAACGGCCCGGGGCCGGACGCGAACGCGTCCGGCCCCGGGTCACGGCGGCGGTCAGTGGATCGGGACCGGCATCGGACGCTTGTCCTCGCCCGGGTCCCCGTCGAGCAGGTGGGAGGGCTCGCGGCGGCGGGGCAGGAACGCGGCCGGGACGAAGGTCAGCAGTACCAGACCGAAGGCCACCCAGAACGTGGTGGAGAAGGAGTTCGCCGCGAAGTCGAGCCCGCGCTCGATCAGCGACGGCGGCACCGGGAACTGCTGGAGCAGCTCGGGCTGCTGCTGCGCGGCGATGGCGAGCTGGGCCTCGGTCAGCGGGGCGCCGGTGGCCGGGTCGGTGACGCCGGGGATCGGCTGCGAGCCGTTCAGCTCACTGGTGAGGATGACCGACATGACCGCGGCGCCCACGGAACCGCCGATCTGCTGGAGGATGTTGACGAGCGTGGAGCCGCGCGCCACCTCGGCCGCGCTGAGCGTCTTCAGCGCCGAGGTCATGATCGGCATCATCGTGCCGCCCATGCCGAGGCCCATCACGAACAGCGAGCCGCAGAGCAGCCAGTACGACGTGTCGGTGCCGAGCTGGGTGAAGGTGAAGAACCCGGCCGCGATGAGCACCAGCGCGAACGGCACCGTACGGCCGACCGGCACCTTGTCGGCGAGCATGCCGGCGATCGGCATGGTCAGCATCGCGCCGATGCCCTGCGGCGCGATCAGCAGGCCCGCGGTCAGCGTCGTCTCGCCGCGCACCTGGAGGAAGTAGCTGGGGAACAGCAGGCCGGCGCCCATGAACGCGATGATGAACACGAACATGGTGACGGCGGCGATGGTCAGGTTGCGGTTGCGGAACAGCCGCAGGTCGAGCAGCGGGTGCCGGGGCCGGAACGAGTAGAGCACGAAGGCGACCACGAGCGCGCCGCCGACGAGCATCGGCAGCCAGACCTTGGTGTCGGCGACGGTGCCGGTCTCGGGCAGCGTGGAGATGCCGTAGAGGAACAGCGCGAGACCCGGCGACAGCATGAGCATGCCGAGGAAGTCGAACGACTCGGACGGCTCGGCGTTGTCCTTGGGGAGCGCCAGCTGGGCGTAGACGAGCGCGACCAGGCCGATCGGCAGATTGATCAGGAAGATCCAGTGCCAGCTCGCCACGTCGATCAGCCAGCCGCCGAGGATCGGGCCGGTGATCGGGCCGAGCAGCATCGGGATGCCGAGCACCGCCATCAGGCGGCCGATGCGGTGCGGGCCGGCGGCCCGGGTCATGATCGTCATGCCGAGCGGCATGAGCATGCCGCCGCCGAGGCCCTGGACGACCCGCCAGGCGATCAGCTCGCCGATCGAGTCGGCGGTGGCGCAGAGCCCGGAGCCGATGGTGAACAGCGCCAGCGCCACCATGTAGAGGCGTTTCGTGCCGAACCGGTCGGCGGCCCAGCCGCTGAGCGGGATGACAGTGGCCAGCGCGAGTGTGTAACCGGTCATGGTCCATGCGACGCGGGCGTACGTGGCGTCGAACTCGCTCTGGAACGTCGGCAGCGCCACGCTGACGACTGTCACGTCGAGGATCGACATGATCGCACCGAGCACGACGACGCCGGCCACCTTGAGTACGGCGGCGTCGAGCTTCGTCGACGTCGCGACGGGTTGCTGGGTCACTGACGGTCTCCTGGAATCCGGTCCGGCACGAAGGTGGCGGTGGCGGCGCCGCGCGCCGTCGGTGGAGCGCGGGCGGAACGCGCGGCGGGCGGCGTCCGGGCGACAGCGTAGCCATGACCTGCGACGAGACGCGGCCGGTTTTGCCGAGGGGCGAACCAGCGCGGTGCCCGGAGCCGCCGCGTCACCGGCTCGGACGTGCTCCGTCGGCTCGCGGAAAGGGCAGGTGCGCGCCGATTCGCCAGTCTTGTCGAGGCCCTGACCGGCGGCGGTGACCGTGACGAAGGTCATGCCTCGTCCGAGCGGCGCGAACGGGTGGCGGCCCTGCCGCTCAACCCAGGCCGGCCATCAGCTCGACCTCGGCCGTACGGGAGCGGTCGATGCGGCGGGCGAGGTCGCGTACCCGCTCGCTGGTCCCGGCGGCGACCTGGGCGCGGGCCAGGTCGGCCGCGGTGCGCTGGTGCCGGCCGAGCACGTCGAGCAGCACCCGGTCGGCGTCGGCGGGCGCGGCGGCGCGCAGCCGGGCCAGTCCGGCGGCGGCGTCGCTGTGCCCGGAGTGGTCGTGCCGGGCGGCCGCGGCGGCGGCCGACGGGCCCGCTTCGCGCAGCCAGCCGCGCATGGTCGCGAGTTCGTCGGTCTCGGTGGCCCGGACGGCGGCGATCAGGGTGCGGATCCGCGGGTCGGTGGCACGGTCGAGGCCGACGCCGACGATCTCCAGGGTCTGCTCGGTGTGCGCCACCATCATGGCCAGGAACAACGCGTCGATCCCGCTGGTGGTGCCGTCCGCGCCGGCCGGGGCCGACGCCGTGGCGGACGGGACCGGCGGGGACGGATCAGCGGCGGGCGGCCCGCCGCACCCGGGCAGGGCCAGCACCACGCCGAGCAGGGTGGCGGCGGACGCGCGGCGGAGCCGGGGACCGGCCGGCTCCGCCGCGCGGCTACGCGGGCTCAGATCTGCTGCCACAGCGCCGGTACGTTCGGCGGCTCCCAGCCGGCGATGGCGGTGTGCGCCTGGCGGCAGCGGTAGGTGCGGCCGTCGTAGGTCACCGTGTCACCGACCTGGTACGCCCGCCCGGCGGTCCACGTACCGCCCGGCGCCGGGGTGCTGGTCCGGGTGGGCGTGGGCGAGGGCGCGGGGGTGGTGGGCGCCGCCGTCGGGGTGGGTGACGGGGTCGGGTTGCCGCCTCCGCCGCCGATCTGGAGGTCGACGCAGGAGTAGAACGCGTTGGCGGTGTCGGAGATGTTCCAGATGGCGAGCAGCTTCTGCCGGCCGGAGAAGCCGCCGAGGTTGACCGTGTGCGAGACGGTCGCGCCGGGCTGGCGTCCCCCGCCGTCGACCACGGCGACCCGGGTGCCGCCGATCCAGTACTCCCAGTTGGCGGTGGCGTGCCGGGCGGTGTTGACCCAGGTGAACGTGACGCTGCTGCCGACCGAGGTGGCCGGCCAGTTGCGGCTGTCGTCGTTGAGGACCGCGAACTGGGCGATGCCGGCGTGGCAGTTGCGCAGGCCCTTGGGGCCCTCGACGCTCTGCGGCTCGTACTTGATCTGGCCGCAGTCGGGGACCCGGTTCTGCGCGCAGAGCGCCTGGCGGCTGGGCGGCGAGGAGACGTAGCCGTGGGCCTGCGCGGGCGCGGCGAGCGCCAGCGTCCCGGTGACGGCACCGGCGGTGAGCAGCGGGAGGGTGATTCTTCGGCGCATGGTGGCAACTCCTTCGGGGGGAACGGAAGGTGCCCCGAACATAAATTAAACATTGTTAACAGTAAAGACTCCTGTCTATAAATTAAGCCCTGCACTCCCCGGTGCCGGGCGTATGATCCTGATCGATGGCTCGCCGCGCGGAGCCGATCGTCGTTCGTGGGCATCCCGCCGCCGTCGCGCTCCGGGAGGACGACGCAGAACCGGGCATCTCCCCGTCGTCCCACTCCCCCGAAGGACATCCCCGGATGAGAAGACCCACCGCGTTCGCGGCCGGCCTGCTGCTGCTCGCCACCGCGCTCGGCACCGCCGGCGGACCGGCCGCCGCCGAACCCACCGACCCGGTCACCGTCACCGTGAACACCCGCGCCGGGCTGGCCACCGTCCCGGCCACCGCGCTCGGCGTCAACCACGCCATCTGGGACGCGCAGCTCGGCAGCGCCGAGACGTCCGACCTGCTCAAGGCCGCGGGCGTGAAGATGCTGCGCTACCCCGGCGGCTCGTACGCCGACATCTACCACTGGGAAACGCACACCGCGCCCGGCGGCTACGTCGCGCCGAACACCGACTTCGACACGTTCATGGCCGGCGCCCGCCGCGTCGGCGCCGAGCCGATGATCATCGCGAACTACGGCACCGGCACGCCCGCCGAGGCGGCGGCATGGGTCCGCTACGCCAACGTCACCAAGGGCTACGGCGCCAAGTGGTGGACGGTCGGCAACGAGAACTACGGCAACGGCCACTACGGCTCCGCCTGGGAGGCCGACGACCACCCGGACAAGAGCGCCTCCCAGTACGCCCGGCTGGTGGTCGAGTACGCCGACGCGATGAAGGCGGTGGACCCGAGCATCAAGGTCGGCGCGGTGCTCACCATGCCCGGCAACTGGCCGGACGGCATCACCGCCGGCTCCGACCCGGGCCCGTGGAACCAGACGGTCCTCTCCATCGCCGGTCCGAAGATCGACTTCGTGGACGTGCACTGGTACCCGGGCGGCAACGCCGCCGACTCGCTGGCCCGGACCAACCACCTGCCCGACGCGGCCTGGCTGCTGCGCCAGCAGATCGCCCGGTACGCCGGCCCCGGCGCGGACCGGATCGGGATCAGCTTCACCGAGCTGAACGTGGACGCGGGCCGTACCACCGCGCCGGGCGCGCTGTTCCTCGCCGACGCCTACAGCGGGCTGCTGGAGCAGGGTGTGTTCACCGTGCAGTGGTGGAACGTGCACAACGGCATCGGCACCGTCTCCGAGGTGGCCGGGCAGACCGACTACGGCGACTTCGGGCTGCTGTCCAGCGGCAACTGCACCAGCGACGGCGAGGTGTGCCAGCCGGCGTTCAACACCCCGTTCGCGCCGTACCACGCGCTGTCCATGATGAACCTGTTCGTCCGGCCCGGGGACCAACTGGTCCGGGCCGGGACGGACGAGCCGCTGGTCGCCGCGCACGCGGTACGCCGGCCGGACGGCAGCGTCGCGGTCCTGCTGCTCAACAAGGACCCGGACAACGCCCACCCGGTGGCGCTCGACTACGCCGGGTTCACCCCGGCCGACGAGGCGCCGACGGTGCACACGCTCACCAACGGCGCGACCGGGATCAGCACCGGCCGCTCGGGCGACGCGAGCACCCGCACGCTGCCGCCGTACTCGCTGACCACGCTCGTGCTGCGACCGGCCGGCAGCTCGGCCGGGAGGCCCGGCGCCCCGGGCCGGCCGACGGCGGGCGCGGTGACCGACCGCGCGGCGACCATCTCCTGGCCGGCGGCCACGCCGGGCGCGTCCCCGATCGCCAAGTACGAGGTGCACCGGCAGTACGGCGCGGTGAGCGAGCAGCTCGGTGAGACCGCCGGCACGTCGCTGACGGTGGGCAACCTCGAACCGGGCGCCCGCTACACGGTCAACGTGCTGGCCCGGGACACCGCCGGGCGGGTCTCCTGGTCGTCGCCGCCGCTGACGTTCGCCACCGGCAGCCCCGCCGAGAGCTCCTGCGCGGTACGGTTCGACGACGACAACGACTGGGGCAACGGGTACGTGGCGAACGTCGAGGTCGTCAACACGGGCGCGAAGGCCGTGGACGGCTGGACGCTCACCTGGACCTGGCCGACCGCCTGGCAGCAGGTGAGCAGCGGGTGGAGCGCCACCTGGGACCAGCAGGGCCGCACCGTCCGGGTGACGCCCACCGCCGACAACCGGCGGCTCGCCGCCGACGGCGGCAGCACGACAGTCGGCTTCGTCGGCGCGTACAGCGGGCCGAACGTGCCGCCGGGGGCGTTCCGCCTCAACGGCACGGTCTGCACGGTGCGCTGAGGAGCCCTCAGCCGCGGCCGGGTGGCCGCAGCCGCACGTCGGCCGTCGCCGGGACCTTCGGGTTCCGGCGGCGGCCCGACCGCCGGGGCGCCGGCACCACGTGCGGGCGCACCGGTCCGGACGGGAGCGTGGGCGGTTCCGGCGCGGGCGGCGGCAGGACGGCCAGGATCGCCACGAGCAGCGCCACCGCGACGGCGCCGTCGAGCCAGTAGTGGTTGCCGGTGACCACCACCACGAGCGCGGTCGCCAGGGGGTGGAGCAGCCAGAGCCAGCGGAGGCGTCCGGTGGTGACCGCCATCAGCGCCAACGCGATCGCCAGCGCCCAGCCCACGTGCAGCGACGGCATGGCCGCGTACTGGTTGCTGAGCTGGTCGGTGTCGGGGGGACCGTAGACGCTCGGGCCGTAGCGGGTGCCGGTGTCGACCAGTCCGGTGAGCGCGGTCAGCCGCGGCGGCGCGAGCGGAACGCAGACGTGCAGCACCAGCGCCACCGCCGTGAGCGACGCCAGGGCGCGCCGCAGGCGCAGGTAGTGGGCCGGGCGGCGCAGCCAGAGCCAGACCAGGCAGAGCACGGTGGCCGGGAAGTGCATGTAGGCGTAGTAGGAGTTGGCGACGCGTACCAGCAGCTCGTGCGACAGCAGCGGCCCCTGCACGAGCATCTCGTCGGGCAGGCGCAGCAGCCGCTCCAGCCGCCAGACCCACTCACCGTTGGCCAGGGCCACGCCGGCGTGGTCGGCCACCACCTGACGGCCCGCCTTGTAGGCCAGGAAGAGCACGGCGACCAGCGCCAGCTCCCGCGCGGCCCGCTGCCATGCGGCGAGGCGGGCGGGCGCGGTCCGCGTGACGTCCACGGCTCCTCCTTCGGTTCGTCCCCGCATGGGCCAGGGCCGCCGCCGGGGTCGGCGACGGCCCTGGGGGTACGGGCTCAGCGGCGGGCGTGTTCCTCCCGGCCGGCCGAGTCCACGCTCACCTCGTCGAAGGCGGGCGCGCCGTCGACGGCGTCCGCTCCCACCGCCACCGATCGGCCGGTGTCCGGCAGATCGAGGCTGGAACGCAGGGTGACCGGGCGCAGCAGCAGCGCCGCCACGATACCCACCACCGCGATGGCGGCCGAGATCAGGAAGATGTGCCCCGTTGCGTCCCCGTACGCGGCCCGCACGATCTGCCGGACCGGCTCGGGCAGCGCGTCGAGGTTGAGCGTGCTGCCGCCGCCCCCGCCGGAGGCGGGGATGCCGGCCGCGGCGAGGTCGTGTGTGATCCGGTCGCTGACCCGGCGGGCGAGCACCGCGCCGAGCACCGACACACCGATGGTGCCGCCGAGCGAACGGAAGAACGCGACGCTGGCGCTGGCCGCGCCGATGTCCTTGAGCGCGACCGTGTTCTGCACGGCGAGCACCAGGTTCTGCATGGTCATGCCGACGCCGACGCCGACGATGAACATCGCGAGGCCGACGAAGACCAGCGAGGTCTCGTGGTCGATGGTGCCGAGCATGGCGAACCCGACGACCAGCACGACCGCGCCGAACACGATGTACGGCTTGACCTTCCCGGTGGCGGTGATCATCCGGCCGGCCACGATCGAGGAGATCAGCACGCCGGCCATCATCGGGATGGTGAGCAGGCCGGCCTCGGTCGGGCTGTAGCCGCGGCCGATCTGGAAGTACTGGCCGAGGAAGACCGCGCCGCCGAACATCGCCATGCCGACCGCGAGGCTGCCCAGGATCGCCAGGGCGGTGGTGCGCTCGCGGACGATGTGCAGCGGCACCACCGGCTCGGCGGCCCGTGCCTCCACCGCGACGGCGAGCGCGAGCAGCAGCACCGAGCCGCCGACCATGGCGCCGGTCTGCCAGGAGGCCCAGGCGAACGAGTCGTCGACGAACGAGATCCAGATCAGCAGCACGCTGACGCCGGCGGCGATGAGTGCGGCGCCCAGGTAGTCGATCTTGACGTTGGCCCGGCGCGCGGTGGGCAGGTTCAGGGTGATCTGGAGCAGGAACAGCGCGACGGCCGCGACCGGTACGCCGACGAAGAAGCACCAGCGCCAGCCGAGCCAGGAGGTGTCCACGATCAGGCCGCCCAGCAGCGGGCCGCCGACGGTGGCCAGCGCCATGACGCCGCCCAGGTAGCCGTTGTAGCGGCCCCGCTCACGCGGCGGGATCATGGCCGCGATGGCGACCTGGACCAGCGCCTGGAGGCCACCGACGCCGATGCCCTGGAAGGCGCGGGCGGCGATGAGCTGCCCGGCGCTCTGCGCGAAGCCGGCCGCGACCGAGCCGACCAGGAATACCACGATGGCGATCTGGATCAGCAGCTTCTTGTTGAACAGGTCGGCGAGCTTGCCCCAGATCGGGGTGGTCGCCGTGGCGGTGAGCAGGGTGGCGGTGACCACCCAGGTGTACTGCGTCTGCGAGCCGTTGAGCGCTCCGATGATCTTCGGCAGGGCGGTCGAGACCACGGTGCTGCTCAGCATGGCCACGAAGAGCACCAGCAGCAGACCGCTGAGCGCCTCCAGCGTCTTCCGCTTGCTCATGGGGGCGGCCTCAGCCGTCGCGGTGGGTGCGCTCATGCGCGCGTCCTCCAGGTGTGTCGATACGGGGTGGCCGCTTCGTTGCCTCAAGCAATCAACACTAAACCTTGCCCTGTAGGCAAGTTTGCCCATTGAGAAATGGGTCACCTACGCTGGACGCATGGAGGAGTGCACCGGGCTGCGCGAGCGGAAGAAGGCGGCCACCCGCCTGGCGCTGCACGAGGCGGCGCTGTCCCTCGCCGTCGCGCACGGCCCCGACCGGATCACCGTCGAGGCGATCGCCGACGCCGCGAACGTCTCCCGGCGGACGTTCTCCAACTACTTCGGCGGCAAGGAGGAGGCCCTCTTCCACGGCGACACGCTGCGGCTGCGCCGGCTCCTCACGCTGGTCGCGGACCAGCCGGCCGAACTGTCGCCGTGGGCGGCGCTGACCCGGGCCGCCCTGGCCCAGGCCGAGGACGGCTTCGACGACCCGGCCGAGCCCTGGCTCAACCGGCGCCGCGAGCTGCACGGCCACCCCAGCCTGGCCGCCCACCAGGTCGCCGCGTACGCGGCCCTCGAGCGGGAGATGGCCGCCGAACTGACCCGCCGGCTGACCGGATCCGACGCGCCGCTGCGGGCCCGGATCGTCGCCGCGACGTTCCTCGCCTCGCTGCGGATCGCCGCGCACGAGTGGCTGGAACACCCGGGGCGGCCGTTGCGCGACGTGCTGCGCGACGTGCTCGCCCTGGCCGCCCCGACCGCGGGCTGAGCGCTCCCCGGCCGCCCGCTCCCGGTCGGGGCGGTGGAATGGCCGGCGAAAGCGGCACCCCGCCTGACCTGGGCTGACACACTCGCCCGGTGGGTGGCGACCGGTGGCGCAAGGGGCTCGGGCCGGCGACCGGCGTCGCCCCCGCCACCCGGGTCGACCGGTTCGAGATCTTCTTCGACCTCGTCTTCGTGGTGTCCTTCTTCATCATCACGCGCGCCACCGCCGCGAACGTGACCCCGAGGGAGCTGCTGCACGCGCTGCTGGTGCTCGCCGTGCTGTGGTGGTGCTGGGTGGTTCACAGCGCCGTCGCCGCCCGGCTGCGCCTCGGCGAGGGCTTCGTGCCGATCCTCATGGTGGTCGGCATGATCGCGCTGTTCACCTTCGCGCTCGCGCTGCCGCAGACGTTCGGCGACCTGGACAAGGGCAGCGCCGGACCGATCCTGGTCACGATCAGCTACGTGGTGATCCGGTTCGTGCACACCGCCCTGTACTGGTACGCCACGCGTGACGACCCGCCGGCCCGGCGCAAGCTGCGGCTGTTCCTGCCCGAGGCGCTGGTCACCGCCACCCTGCTGCTGGTGGCGGCGCTGCTGCCCCCGCGCGTACCCCCGGAGGTCGGTCCGTGGCTGCGCGACGGGCTGTGGATCGCCGTGGTGGCCATCCAGTACAGCAGCGGTCTGCTGGCCGGCACCGACGGCTGGAAGATCACCTCGGCCGAGCACTGGACCGAACGGTACGACCTGATCCTGATCATCGCGCTCGGCGAGTCGGTCATCTCCGTCGGCGTCGGCGGCAACCTGCTCGGCCAGCCCGTGACCTGGCCGGCGATCCCGGCGGCGATCTTCGGCATCCTGTTCACCGCGGCGCTCTGGTGGGCGCACTTCGACATGATCGGCCCGGCCGCCCGGATCGCGCTGCACGCCGCGCAGGGGCACGCCCGGGTGACCCTGGCCCGCGACGCGTACGCCTACCTCTACCTGCCCATGATCGCCGGGGTGATCCTGTTCGCGATCGGCGCCGAGGAACTGGTCCGGATCGTCACCGACCCGGCGGGCGGTGCGATGGAGCGCGGCCACGGTCCGGCCGTGCCGCTGCTGTTCGGTGGCGTGCTCCTCTACCTCGCCGCCAACACGGCGTTCCAGTGGCGCGCGCTGCGGACACTGTCCTGGACCCGCCTCGGCACCCTCGTCCTGCTCGCCGCGGCACTGCCGGTCGGCCGGCACCTCCCGGCGCTCGGCGCGCTGGGCCTGCTCACCGCGATCTGCGTGGCCCTCGTCGCGGCCGAGCTGGTGATCTTCGCCGACGGCCGGGCCGCGCTGCGCCGGCTGATGCACGAGGAGAAGGCCAGCGCCGAGGAGAGCGAAGCCGCCTGGCGCGCCCGCTGGCGCGACGACGGCGACAGCGCCCCACACCGGCCTTGACACAGGCCCTAGAGTCTCCGCGTGATCGAGATCGTCACCGAGGTCGACCTGTTCCACCCGCCCGCCCGGGTCTGGCGGGCGCTCACGGAACGCGCGCTGCTGGCCAAGTGGTTCGCCGACAGCGCGCCCGGGTCCGAGCGGTGGATCCTGGCCACCGCCGCGCTGCCCGGCTACGACGGCGACACCGAGGTGGAGACCGTCGAGCTGCGCGCACCGGACCGGCTGGTGGTCCGCTGCCGGGAGGCCGGCCGGGCCACCCGACTCGCCTGCGACCTCACCCCCACCGCGCACGGCACCCGGCTGTCCGTCCGCGAGGTCCTCGAGGAGGGCGACTGGGACGCCGACGCCCGTGCCGAGCAGCACGAGCAGGCGGTGACCGGACGGCTGCCGGCCATTCTCGACTGGCTGGCGTTCCAGAACGTCGACCTGCGCCGCGCCGAGGGCGGGCTGACCGCCGAACTACCTGTGGTCCGGCTGCTCGGCGACGAGCCCCGCCGGCCCGGGCGGCGCCGGGCGCTGCTGGCGGCGGGCGCGGTCACGCTGGTCGCCGCGGCGGCCGGGGCGACGGTGTGGGCCACCGGCGACGACCCGCCCGCGCCGGCCGCGCCGGCGCCCACGACATCGCTGGTCATGCCGTCCAGCGCCACGCCCTCCGCGCGCCCCACGACCGCGCGGCCCACGCCCAGCGCCAGCCGCCGCAGCGCGTCACCCTCGCCGACGCCGTCGCCCACCCCCAGCCGTACGCCGAGCGCGACGCCCTCGACTGTGGTCGCGGCACCGCTGACCGCGACGTACGAGACGGTGAACGACCGGGTCTTCGGCTACCGGGGCGAGGTGGTGCTGCGCAATCCCGGCCCGGCGCCGCGTCCGGGCTGGACGGTCACCGTGACGCTGCACGACGGCGCCACTGTGGGCAGTGTGAGTGGCGCCGAGGCCACCCAGAACGGCACCGTGGTCACGTTCACCGGTGGGGCGTTGCCGGGCGGCCAGTCCGCCACCATCCGGTTCGACGTCCGCGACCCGGACCCCCAGCACGACGCCCCCGCCGCCTGCGCCGCCGAGAACACCCCCTGCACCCCCGCCTGACCCACCTCCCCCCTCCCCCACCCCGCCGCGCCCGCCCGGCTCGGTCCGCCCGGCCCCGCCCTGCCCTGCCCGGCCCTGCCCGGCCCTGCCCGGCCCGGCCCGGCTCGGCTCGGCTCGGCCCGGCCGATCATGAAGTTGGACCGCGGATTTGTCCGCATTGGCTGCGGCCAACTTCATGATCGGCGCGCACGGGCGCGCGGCGGGGAGTGCGGGCGCGGGGTGGGTGCGGGGTGGGTGCGGGATGGGCGCCGGGGTGGGCTCTGATTCGGTGGGTGCGGAAATGGGTTGTTGAGTGCGTGGGAGCGCTCCCGTAACATCCCTGACGCGGCTGTTAACGCTCACAACACAATCGCCACCGCCAATGCCAGAGCCGCCGCCCCCGCAGGAGGTCAGTTCATGCCCAGATCCAGATCAGTCAATGCCATATTGGCGTCCGCAGGTGCCGCGCTGCTCGCGTCGGCGACCGTCGCCGTGGCGCTGCCCGCCGGCGCGGCCGCCGCCGGCTGCTCGGTGAACTACGCGATCCCGTCGCAGTGGCAGGGCGGCTTCGGCGCCAACGTCACCATCACGAACCTCGGCGACCCGGTGTCGAGCTGGACGCTGACGTGGTCCTTCGGCGCCGGGCAGACGGTGACCCAGTCGTGGAACACGAGCCTGACCCAGAGCGGGTCCGCGGTGACCGCGCGCAACGTCGACTACAACGGGTCGATCCCGACGAACGGCAGCACGTCGTTCGGATTCAACGGCTCCTGGACCGGCAGCAACCCGGTGCCGACCAGCTTCGCGCTCAACGGGGTGACCTGCACCGGCGGCACCACCACGCCGACCGGCGGCCCGACCGGCGCTCCGACCACCGCGCCACCCACCACGGCGCCGCCGACCACCGCGCCGCCCACGACGCCCCCGCCGGGTAACACGTGCAGCCTGCCGTCGTCGTACCGGTGGTCCTCGACCGGTGTGCTGGCGCAGCCGCGCTCGGGTTGGGTGTCGTTGAAGGACTTCACGGTGGTGCCCTACAACGGTCAGCACCTGGTCTACGCCACCACGCACGACACCGGCACGAGGTGGGGGTCGATGAACTTCGGGCTGTTCTCCAACTGGTCGCAGATGGCCTCGGCGTCGCAGAACGCGATGTCGTCCGGCACCGTCGCGCCCACCCTGTTCTACTTCGCGCCCCGCAACATCTGGGTTCTGGCCTACCAGTGGGGGCCGACCGCCTTCTCCTACCGCACGTCGAACGACCCGACGAACCCGAACGGATGGTCGTCGGCGCAGCCGCTGTTCACCGGCAGCATCTCCGGCTCCGGAACCGGCCCGATCGACCAGACGCTGATCGCCGACGACCAGAACATGTACCTGTTCTTCGCCGGTGACAACGGCAAGATCTACCGCTCCAGCATGCCGATCGGGAACTTCCCCGGCAGCTTCGGATCGAACTACACCACGATCATGTCGGACTCCACGAACAACCTGTTCGAGGCCGTGCAGGTCTACAAGCTGCAGGGCCAGACCCGCTACCTGATGATCGTCGAGGCCATCGGCTCCCAGGGCCGCTACTTCCGGTCCTTCACCGCCACCAGCCTGGGCGGATCGTGGACGCCGCAGGCCGCCACCGAGTCCAACCCGTTCGCCGGCAAGGCCAACAGCGGCGCCACCTGGACCAACGACATCAGCCACGGCGAACTGATCCGCACCACCGCCGACCAGACCTTCACCGTCGACCCCTGCAACCTCCAACTGCTCTACCAGGGCCGCTCCCCCAACTCCGGCGGCGACTACGGCCTCCTGCCCTACCGACCCGGACTGCTCACCCTCCAGCGCTGAGCCGACCGATCGAGGAGAGAGGTCCGATGAGAAGGCACAGAACGACCCGTACCGCGGTGTTGTCGGCCGGGGCCGTCCTGCTGGCGTCGACCGCGATGGCCGCGGCGCTGCCGGCCGGGGCGGCGGCCGCCGGCTGCGCGGTCACCTACGCCGTGTCGTCGCAGTGGCAGGGCGGCTTCGGCGCGAACGTCACAGTCACCAACCTCGGTGACCCGGTCAACGGCTGGACGCTCACCTGGTCCTACGCCGCCGGCCAGACCGTCACCCAGGCGTGGAACGCCACGGTGACCCAGAGCGGAGCGGCTGTCACCGCCCGCAACGTCGACTACAACGGGTCCATCCCCACCAACGGCACCACGTCGTTCGGCTTCAACGGGGCCTGGACCAGCAGCAACCCCGCACCGACGAGCTTCGCGCTCAACGGGGTGACCTGCACCGGCGGCACGACGCCGACGTCGCCGTCCACCTCGCCGTCCACGTCGCCGACGATTTCGCCGACCACCTCACCGAGCACCCCGCCGCCCACCGGGGCGGCGGACATCACCGTCGACACCGCCAGCCGCTACCAGACCATCGACGGGTTCGGCGCCGCGGTGTCGATCTGGGGCGGCGCCTGGTCGACGGCCGAGACGCAGACGCTCGTCGGGCTCGGCCCCAACCAGCTCGGCCTGTCCATCGTGCGTACCGGCATCTCGCCGGTGTCCGGCGAGTGGGGCACCCAGGTCAGCGCGCTGCGCACGGCGAAGTCGTACGGGTCGAACGTGAAGATCATGGCGTCGCCGTGGACCGCCCCGGCGGCCTGGAAGACGAACAACAGCCGGATCAACGGTGGCAAGCTGCGCACCGACTACTACGACGACTACGCCAACCACCTCAACAGCTACGTCCAGTACATGCGCAACCAGGGCGTGACGATCGACGTCACGTCCGTGCAGAACGAGCCGGACTGGCACCCGGACTACGACTCGATGGACTGGAGCGGCACCGAACTCCAGACCTTCGTCCGGGAACAGGGCGCCAAGGTGCAGAACACCAAGCTGATGGTCGCCGAGGCGGTGAACCTGAACTACGGCTACACCGACCCGACGCTCAACGACGCGGCCGCCCGCAACAACATCGGCTACATCGGCGGGCACCTCTACGGCACCGAGGCGTCCGGCCGGCTGAAGCCGTACACGCTGGCGCAGCAGTACAACAAGCCGGTGTGGATGACCGAGTGGAACCTGCACGAGGCCGACGGCGGCGGCTCCAACATCTGGGGCAACCCGGCCAACGCCGCGGCCTGGAACGAGACGCTCGACGACATCATGCGCACCGTGCACAAGTCGATGGAGTCGAACTGGAGCGCGTACGTCTGGTGGTACGGCAAGCGCTACTACTCGTTCATCGGTGACGGCGAGTCCGCGTACGGCACGGTGGCGGGCGCGCCGCTCAAGCGCGGGTACGCGTTCTCGCAGTACGCGAAGTACGTGCGGCCCGGCTACCAGCGGGTCGCCCTCACCAAGAGCTCGAAGGCGTCGCCGCTGGAGGTGACGGCCTATTCCGGCGACGGGAAGGTCACGCTGGTGATCCTCAACCGGTCGACCAGCGCGGTGAACAACGCGATCATCCAGGCGCCGCAGAACGTCAGCCGGGCGGAGTACGTGGCCACGTCGCAGAACGCCAGCGCGGCGAGCCAGCCGGTGGGCGTGAACGGCAACCAGGTGACGGTGAGCGTCGGCGCACGGAGCATCTCCACCGTCGTGCTCACCCTCTGACCGGGGACACGAACAGGGGCGGGGGCGGCCGGATCGGCCGCCCCCGCTCGTCGTGCCTGCTAGCTGGCGTACGTCTCGAACTCGCCGACCCTCGGCGTACCGCTGGAGCTGTTGATCTTGAAGTTGATCTTCTTCAGCGAGGTCGCGCCGAAGGTGATCTGGCCGGCCCCGCTGCCGGAGGCCAGCACCGCGCCGGTGTCGTTGTTGACGAGCTGCCACGACCCGATCGAACCCGAGGTGCCGGACGGCTCGCGGATGACCACGCGGGACACGGTGGTGGCCGAGCCCCACTTGATCGAGACGGTGCCGGTCGACCCGGACGGCGACCAGTACGTGCTCAGGTTGCCGTCGCGCACGTTGCCGTAGCTGGTGCCGTCGGCCTTGCTGGACCCGTCGGCCCCGGCGCCGGAGAGCAGGCTCAGGTTCGTCCCGCCGGACGGCGGCGGGGTGGTCGTCCCGGGTGGCGGCGTGGTGGGGGCGGGCGTGGTCGGCCCCGGCGTGGTCGGGGCCGGGGACTGCGGCGAGCAGTTCCCGTCGGACACGCGCAGGCCGGTGTTGGGCCCCGCCGTCTGCCGCACGATGTCCGGCACGCAGCTCGCCGCGTCGAGCCGGTACGAGTACGGGACGCTGACCGTGGTCGTCGACGTCACGTTCGGGCCCGCCGGGTAGTTGTCGCTTCCGGGCGAGGACCAGGTCACGTTGTCGAAGATGTTGCCGCTGACCTGCCAGGTGCCGCGCTCGCTGGTGTAGAACGTGCCGAGCACGTCCTTGGAGTTGCGGAAGTAGTTGTTGTCCACCTTGGCCCGCGCGCCGGCGCGGGAGTTGATGCCCGACTCGTGCAGCCCGGTGTAGTGGTTGTTGAACATGTGGGCGATGCCGCCGCGCAGCAGCGGCGTACGGGAGTCGATGTTCTCGTACAGGTTGTGCTCGAACGTGATGTAGCCGTTGCCGCGGTCGCTCTCACTGGACCCGATGAGGCCGCCGCGACCAGAGTTGCGCAGGATGCTGTACGACAGCGTCACGTACTGGGTGTCGTCCTTCATGTCGAACAGGCCGTCGTAGCCCTCCGACTCCCCGCCGGACGCCTCCAGCGTCACGTGGTCGACCCACACGTTGCGGACGCTGCTCTCCATGCCGATCGCGTCACCGCCGTTGGAGGTGGGCGAGCCGGACTTCTTGACGTTCCGCACCGTCACGTTCCGGATGATGATGTTGCGGGAGTCGCGGATGTGGATGCCGAGCTGGTCGAAGACGGCGCCGCTGCCCACGCCGATGATGGTGACGTTGCTGATCTGCTTCAGCTCGATCACGCCGTCCGCGGTGTTGCAGCTCGATCCGGAGACCTTGCTGGTGTTGCCGTGGTTGATGGTCCCGGTCACCTCGATGATGATCGGGGTGCTGCTGCTGGCCCGGCCGCACAGCGCGGCGTGGATGGCGGTGCCGGTGGTGGCGCGTACGGTCTGCCCGCCCGCACCGCCGGTGGTGCCGCCGTTCTGGGTGGCGTAGCCGGTGGCGCTGCCGGCCGCCGCCGACGCCTGCGGGGACGGCATCACCACGGCGACGGCGATTCCCACGACCGCCGTGGCCAGTGCCGCGTGGAGTCGCAGCGCGACTGGTCTTCTCATGTCGCCTCATTCCTTTTTCGAGCATGCGGGAATTGCCGCCGAGCAGCGGCATTCACCGAATGGGAATAATGAGGAGCCGCGACGCGATCAGGCGCGCCGCCGGCGAATGTCGTTCATCTGCGAGGCCCGGCCCGCACATGAAACATCGATGTAACGCAATCGTATGAAAGCGCTTTCCAGGAAGGCAAGGGCTGGCGTTTGCAGGTTTTTTGCACTGCTCCGGCCACCGGGACCGGGAGGGCGCCGCCTTGACGGGACGCGAGATCGATGATTGCCTGCACCCCACCCTGACATCGAAGCTCGTCTACCTCATGCCCCCACGAGGAGCGTCATGCCCCGTTCCCGCAGGACCCGCCCGCTCGCGGCGGTCGCCGGCGTCGTCGCCGCCGTGCTGGCCGTCTCGCCGGCACCCGCCGCACCACTGACGGCCCCGGCGGCCACCGGCAACACGTGGAGCGCCGACCTCACTGCCGTCGACTCCGACGACGTCAACGTCCGCTGGACCGGCACGGAACTCCGCCTCGCCGACCCGGCCCACCGACCCGCGGCCCGGCACGGCATCGCGGCCGAGGGCACGCTCGTCGTCACGCCGCACTCGCTCGCCGTACCGGCCAACCGGGTCCGCGCCGACATCGTCGCGAGCCCCGGCCTCGACGGCGCCGTCGAGGTGGCGGCGCGTGGCTGGCGGTCGGGCGGGTGGACCGAGTGGCGCTCCGCCGCCGGCGGCGCCGTCTTCGACCAGCCGGTCACCCGGGTGCAGATCCGCGTCGCGCTCACCGCCGGCCGGCCGGCCGCCGCGCCCGCCCTGCGCCGGGTGCGGCTCACCGCCGACTCGGTCGCCGCCGTCACGGCCGCCACCCCGGGCCTCACCTACCGGGTGTACGCCACCCGCGAGGGCCTGGTCGGCGGCACCACCGCCAACGGGCACGTGATCGTCTCCCGGGACCACTTCGTCGCGCTGCCCTCGTTCCGGGGCCTCGCGCCGAAGAACACCGGCGACTACACCGTGCGGGTCTGCACCACCACCCGCAGCCGCTGCGAGTACGCGCCGGTCTGGGACGTCGGACCGTGGAACACCAAGGACGACTACTGGAACCCCAGCAGCACCCGGGAGATGTGGAAGGACCTGCCGCAGGGCCGGCCCGAGGCGCAGGCGGCGTACCAGAGCGGCTACAACGGGGGCCGGGACCAGTTCGGGCGCGTGGTGGGCAGCCCGGCCGGCATCGACCTCGCCGACGGCACGTTCTGGGACGGCCTGCTGCTGACCGACAACGCCTGGGTCGACGTCGCCTACCTCTGGACCGGCACCGGCACCCGGGGCCGGATCGGCAGCGGGCCGCTCAACATCCGCTCCGGCCCGAGCACGAGCAACGCCGTCGTCGGCCTGGCCGCCACGTACGCCAACGTGCCGATCGAGTGCTCCGTCACCGGCCAGTCGGTGAGCGGACCGTACCGGACCACCAGCCAGTGGAACCGCCTCGCGTCAGGACACTTCGTCAGCCACGCGTACGTCTCCACGGTGACCGGCACCATCGCGCCCTGCTGAGGCCGGCTCGCCCGGGGCGGGCCGGCCTGCCGAGAACGGCCCGCCCGGGGCGCGCGCCGGCGTCGCGCCGCTGCGGGTGCGCTGGATGAGCACCACGCAGGCGAGCACCGCACCCGCCACCACCATCGCACCGGTCGTGACCGCCTCGCCGAGCAGCACCGCCGACCAGACCAGCGTGAGCACCGGCTGCACGAGCTGGATCTGGCCCACCTTGGCGATGCCGCCCCGGGCCAGCCCGGCGTACCAGGCGAAGAAGCCGAGGAACATCGACACCACGGTGAGGTAGCCGAACCCGGTCCAGGCGGCGGTGCCGCCCTGCGGCGGGTGGACGAGAGCGGCCACCACCGTGACCGGCACGGTGACCGGGAGCGACAGCAGCAGCGCCCAGCAGATCGTCCGGGCGCCGCCGAGTTCGCGGGCCAGCCGGCCGCCCTCGGCGTACCCGAGGCCGCAGAGCACCACGGCGGCGAGCAGGAACAGGTCGGCGAACGACAGCGTCCCGCGCATCGAGCCGCTCGCGGCGAGGAACGCGAGCACCAGCGCCAGCCCGGCGGCACCGGCGATCCAGAACAGCGGCGGCGGCCGTTCGCCGGCGCGCAGCACCGCGAACACGGCGGTCATCGCGGGCAGCACGGTGACGACCACGGCGCCGTGCGCCGATGTCTGCGTGGTGAGCGCCAGCGAGGTGAACAGCGGGAAGCCGACCACGACGCCGAGCGCGACGATCGACAGCCGTCGCCACTGGTCCCGGGTGGGGCGCGGCGCACCGGTCAGCCGCAGGTAGGCCCACGCGAGCAGCGCCGCGCCGACCGCCCGTCCGAACGCGACGAACCAGGGGTCGAGTGCGTGCACCGCGACGCGGGTGGCCGGCAACGACATGCTGAAGGCGAGCACACCCAGCGCGCCCAGTGCGATCCCGGCACCCGGCTTCGCCGTTACCGCCATCGGTGCAGTAGCGCTACTCTGTGCTCTCATGAATGATGGTAGCGCTATCGACCGCGTCGTTCGGCACCTGGGTGCCCTGGCGACCGATGCCGCCCCCGGCACCCGGCTGCCGTCGGTGCGGGAGCTGACCGCGCACCATCACGTCTCCCCCGTCACCGTCGCCGAGGCGACCCGGCGGCTCGTCGCGGACGGGCTGGTCGAGACACGGCCGGGGCGCGGCGCGTACGTGGCCGCCCGGCGCACCGGAGCGCCACCGGCGGACCTGTCGTGGCAGACGGTCGCGCTGGGCTCGCGGCGGGGCGGCGAGGAGGAGATGCAGGCGCTACTGGCGCTACCGCCGTCCGGCGCGATTCCGCTGACCGGCGGCTACCTGGACCCGGATCTCCAGCCGTCTGCCGCGCTCGGTGCGGCGCTCGCCCGCGCGGCCCGGCAACCGGCCGCGTGGCAGCGCGGCCCGGTCGAGGGACGCGCCGACCTGCGCGCCTGGTTCGCCCGCGAGGCGGGTGGCGGCCTGCGCGCCGAGGACATGGTGATCTGCCCCGGCGGGCAGGCCGCGCTCTCCTCCACGCTGCGGGCACTCACGATGCCCGGGGACACGGTGCTGGTCGAGTCCCCCACCTACCTGGGCGCGCTCGCCGCCGCGCGCGCCGCCGGGTTGCGGGTGGTGCCGGTACCCGCCGACACCGACGGGGTACGCCCCGACCAGCTCGCCGCCGCGTTCGCCCGTACCGGCGCCCGCCTGTTCTACTGCCAGCCGCTGTACGCCAACCCGCACGGCGCGACGCTCTCCGCCGCCCGGCGCGCCGACGTCGCCGAGGCGGTCCGCGACGCGGACGCGTTCCTGGTCGAGGACGACTACGCCCGCGACCTCACCATCGACGGCGAGGCCCCGCCACCGCTGGCCGCCGACGACCCGGACGGGCACGTCGTCTACCTGCGCTCGCTCACCAAGTCCACAGCACCCGGCCTGCGGATCGCCGCGCTCGGCGCGCGCGGACCGGCCGGGGCGCGGCTGCGCGCCGCCCGGCTGCTCGACGACCTCTTCGTCGCCGGGCCGCTGCAACAAGCGGCGCTGGAGTTCCTCACCGCGCCGGCCTGGGACCGGCACCGCCGTACGCTGCGTCGGGAGCTGCGGGCCCGCCGGGAGGCACTGCTCGCGGCGCTGGACCGGCACCTGCCGTCGCTGGCGCCGCGCGACGTGCCACGCGGCGGCCTGCACCTGTGGGTACGGCTGCCCGACGGCACCGACGATGTCGCGGTGACAACGACGGCCGCCGCGGCCGGCGTCACCGTCTTCCCCGGGCGCCCCTGGTACGCGGCCGAACCTCCCGCCCCGCACCTGCGCCTGACGTACGCCGCCGCCCCACCCGACCAGATGGACGAGGCGATCCGCCGCCTGTCCACCGCCCTCCCCCACTGACCGGCGGGCTCACACCTCCGTCGATCTTGGACTTGTGGTGCCACGTCTTGTCGGCTTCGCCCCGCTATCAGAGGCGCCACAACTCCAAGATCGCCGTTCGGCCCGGGGCCCCGCACCCATCCCGCTCCATCCCCGCGATCTTGCAGTTGGGTGCCCCTCATACCGGGAGTAATCCGGCATCGCGGGGGCCGGAAGTGCAAGATCGCGGGGGCGGGAGGGGTGGGGCGGGGCGGGGTGGGCGGGGTCGGGTCAGTTGCGGGTGATGGTGAAGGTTGTTGTGGTGTTCTTGATGTCCTGGGCGTTGTCGGCCAGGCGGAGGTTGGTGAAGGTCGCCGCGCCGACCGCGGGGCCCTGACCTGGCTCGGGCATCTCGTTGACCCAGATGCCGAAGCCGGACTTCGCGTCGAACGCGTCACCGCTGCGCCGCGCGCCGGAGATCGACACGTTCGTCAGCACCGTGTCGGTGATCGGGTTCTCCGGCTGGCTGCCGTTGTACTTGGTCTGGAACATGATCCCCGAGTACGTCGGGTCGACGATGTCCACGTCGGTCACCCGGATGCCACGGAACTCCTTCGACGCGGAGAACAACCACATCGCCGGGAACGTCTGCGCACCCCAGAAGTGGCCGCCGGACCGGATCAGGGAGATGTTCTCGAACCGGGTGGGCGGGCTGGCGCCGAACCCGACGAACGGGTAGCCGAAGTCCAGCGAGCTGATCGTGATGCCCGAGTACGTGAGCTGGTCGGCGATGTAGAGGTTGCGGAACACGTTGTCGTAGCCGCCGTACACGGCCAGCCCGGCCGCCCGCCAGGTCAGCGTGGCGGTCAGGTTCTCGAACACGTTGCCGTGGTTGCCGCCGGAGCCGCCCTGGTCGGTGGCGGAGAACAACGCGAACGCGTCGTCACCGTTGGAGCGGCCCTCCGAGTTGGTGACCAGGTTGTCGGTGCTGCCGTTCGTCATGTTCACCGCGTCGGCGAAGGTGTTGCGGAACCGGCTGTCCCGGATGGTCAGCCCGTCCACGCTCACCCCCCAGTACGCGCACACGGTGTGCTCCACCCAGACGCTGTCGAGCGTCAGGTCGTCCACGTCCTTCAGTTCGCCCCACACCTTGCCGGGCCCGTCGATCCGGTTGGTGTAGTTGCCGAAGAACGCCAGGTGGGCGAAGGTCGAGCCGCTCGCCGAGGACTCGACCCGGAAGCCGGCGTCGGTGTTCTGCTGGTTGCGCGGCGTCTGGAAGCGGGTGAACCACATGCCGGCGCCGACGACCTTCACCGCCTTGCCGTACACCTGGAACTTCTGCGCCGTCTCGTACGTGCCGGCGGGCAGGTAGACGCCGACCAGGGTGCCGGTGGTGTCCATCCGGACCGCGTCGAGCGCGTTCTGCACGTCGGCGTGGCTGAACCCGGTGGGCACCTTGTAGCGGGCCGGGTCGGGGTTGGCGCGCGGCGACACCAGTTCGGTGTCGACGAAGTCGATCGCGTACGTGGTGGTGTTCGCCGGGTCCTTCTGGAGCCGGATCCGGCTGCCCGCCGGGACCGTGCTGTCGAGCAGGACGTTCGCCTCGTCGTACAGGTGCCGGGGCGCCCCGGCGCTCGGCGAGTCGCTCGGCCCGGCTTCGGCGCCGTAGAGCCAGATGTGCTTGGAGGTGAGGCTCATCGGCTTGTGCAGCACACCGTTGACGTAGACGTTGATCGTCGAGTCGATCCCGCCTCCGCCCGGCGCGTCCGGGATGGAGAAGCGGGCGACCAGCGCGTTCGCCGCCGAGCGGGTGGTCCACTCGACGTACGCGCCGGTGGTGTTGAGCGTGACCGCGCGGCGGCCGGACGCCTCCCCGGCGAGGTCGCCGATGGTGCGGTTCGGGCCGATCACCTGCGCGCCGCCGCCGGTCGTGCCGTCCTCGGCCTCGTAGGCGTCGTACGGCAGGTTCGCGCCTCGGCCGACGAACAGCGACCGGTCGCTGGTGTTGTTCTGCCGCTTGACCGGCAGCTCGTTGGCGTCGTCGGCGAGCACCACCCGCACGGTGTACCGGCCGTTGACGGCGGTCCAGGTACCCAGCGACACCGGACCGGCGGTGGCCCCGGCCGCGATCGTGCCGCTGTACGAGCCGGTGAGCGTGCGGACCACCGCGCCGGACTGGTCGCGCACCGTCAGCGTGACGCCGTGCGCGCCGCTCGCCGACGCGATCGTGCCCTGGTTGCGCAGCGTCACCGCGAAGGAGACGGCCGCGCCGGCGCTCGGCGTGCCGGGTGACCAGGTGACGGCGGAGGCGACCAGGTCGGAGCTGGCGACCGGGCTGACAGTCAGCGGGGTCGGGCTGGTGTAGGAGTTGTTCGCCTCGTTCTGCTCGATCACCGCGTTCGACTCGTCGACCTTCGCGGTGAGCGGGTAGCTGCCGGCGTCGCGTACGCCGATGTTGGCCGAGACCGTGCTCGACGCGCCTGCGGCGAGTGCGCCGACGGCGGCGGTGCCGACCTTCGTCGTACCCAGGTAGAGGGTGACGGCGGTGGCGGCGGAGGCCGCGGTGCCGGCGTTGCGCACGGTGGCGGACAGCGTGATCGCGTCGGTCTCCACCGGCGCGGACGGCGCGGCGGTGACGGCGGTGACGGTGAGGTCCGGGTTCGGCGCCGGCACGCCGATGACCTGGATTTCGGCGACCTGGCCGTTGGAGGAGCCGGAGTTCGCGGTGAACTGGAGCCGCACGTCCGCGGCGGTCGCGGAGACCGGGACGGTCACCGTGTTCGCGCTGGCCGGGTTGAAGGAGTACGTGGCGGAGCCGACCAGGCTGGTGAACCCGGACGCGGACTGCTCCCGCCCGAGCACCTGGAACGTCTGGGTACGCGCGCCCCACGCCGGGTCCGGGTTGAGCTTCACCACGACCGCGCTGATGGCGGCGTTGGCGCCGAGCGCGACGGTGAGCGTGCTCGGGTACGCGCCGGGCGCGCCCTCCCAGTACGTGGTGACGTCGTTGTCGACGGCGTTGGCGGCGGCGAACACGTGCACCATCGACGAGGCGGTGGCGGGCTTGCCGACCGCCAGGTTGGTGCCGCCGGTGCTGCTGCCGGTGCGGGTGACGGTGTTGCTGTTCGCGGACACGTTCCCGGCGGCGTCGCGGGCCCGCACGTGGTACGAGACGGTGGCGCTGTCCGGCTGGCTGTCGGTGTACGTGAGCGTGGAGCCGCTGGCTGTGGTGCGCAGCGTGCCGTTGGCGTACACCTCGTAGCCGGTGACGCCCACGTTGTCCGTGGACGCGGTCCAGGTCAGCCGGATCTGTCCGCTCGCCGGCTGGGTGTGGGCCAGGTTGCCGGGCGCGGTGGGCGCGACGGTGTCCCCGGTGTTGCCGGTACGGGTCACCGTGTTGCTGTTCGCCGACACGTTCCCGGCCGCGTCCCGCGCCCGCACGTAGTAGGAGACGGTGGTCCCGGCCGGCTGGGTGTCGGTGTACGTCAGCGTGGTGCCGCCGACGCTCGTGCGCAGCACACCGTTGGCGTACACGTCGTAGCCGGTGACGCCCACGTTGTCGGTGGACGCGGTCCAGGTCAGCCGCACCTGGTCGGTGGCGGGCTCGGTGACCGCGAGGTTGCCGGGCGCGCTCGGCGCCTGGGTGTCACCGGTGGCCGGGCCGTAGACCTCCAGCTCGGCGAGCTGACCGGCGGGCCAGGCGCTGTTCGCGGTGAACAGCAGCCGCACGTACCGGGTGGACGCGGTGGGCACGGTGACCGTCACCGTGTTGCCGCCGCCCGGGTCGAACGCGTACGACGCGGAGCCGACGAGCGTGCCGAACGTGGAGCCGTTCGTGCTGCCCTGCACGGTGATCGTCTGGGTGCGCGCGCCCCAGCCGGACGGCAGCCGCAGCACCAGCCGGTTGATGCTGGTGGCAGCGCCCAGGTCGGCCTGGATCCACTGCGGGAACGCGTTGTTCGGGCTCTCCCAGTAGGTGGCCGCGTTGCCGTCGTTGGCGTTGCCGGCGCCGTACACGTCGGCGTGGCCGCTCTCGGTCATGGTCCGGCCGAGCGCCAGGTTGGTCGAGGAGGTGGCCGCGCCGTACACCTCCAGCTCGGCGAGCTGCGCGGCGGTCCAGCCGGTGTTCGCGGTGATCACGACCCGCAGGTAGCGGGCGTTCGTGGCGGTGAAGCCGAGCGTCACGGTGTTGGCGGCGGCCGGGCTGAACGTGCGGCCGGCGGAGGCGACGACTGTGGTGAAGCCGCTGCCGTCGGCGCCGGCCTGCACCGACAGCGTCTGGCTGCGGGCCTCCCAGGCGGCCGGGAGCTTCAGCACCACCTGGTCGACGGCGCGGCTGGTGCCGAGGTCGACCTGGGCCCACTGTGGGAGCGCGCCGCTGCTCTCCCAGTAGCTGCCCTGGTTGCCGTCGGTCAGGTTGGCCGCGACGTAGGGGCCGTTGACGCTGCTGGCGGTGGCGGTGCGCCCGGCGGCGAGGTTCGGGCCGCCGGCGGCGAGGGCCGGTGGGGCGGGGGCCGCGGTGACGACCAGGCCGACCGCGGCGAGCGCCGCGACGATTCCGGTACGGAGTCTGGACATGGTGGACGGACACCTTCTTCCCGGGGGAGGTGGAGAGGCGTTCGGGGGTGGGGGTGCGGTGGCGCGGCGGGACCGGGGCGGCCCCGCCGCGCCGGGTCAGGAGGCGTACACCTCGAACTCGGACAGCTGGCCGGCCGGCCAGCCGGTGTTGCCGGTAAAGGTCAGCCGCACGTAGCGGCGGTCACCGGCGGGCAGCGCTATCGACACGCTGTTGCCGCCCGCCGGGTCGAACGTGTAGCCCGCCGCCGCCTTGAGCGTCGAGAACGACGGGCCGTCGGTGGAGCCGAGCACCGCCACGGTTTGGGTACGGGTCTGCCAGGCGGCCGACGGGGGCAGCTTCAGCACCACCCGGGCGACCGGCCGGGCGCTGCTCAGGTCGACTGTCACCGACTGGGGGAAGGCGTTGTTGGCGCTCTCCCAGTAGGTGGCGGCGTTGCCGTCGACGGTGTTCGCGGCGCCGTACACGTCGGCGTGGCTGGTCTCGGTGACCGGCCGGCCCGCCGCGAGGTTGCCGGCCGGTGGCGCGGTGGTGGGCGGCGCTGTCGTGGCGGGCGGCGGCGTGGTGATGCCGCCGCCGTACACCTCCAGTTCGGCGAGCTGGGCCGCCGGCCAGCCGGTGTTGCCGGTGACGGTGACCCGGACGAACCGCCGGTCGCCGGACGGCAGCGGGATCGACACGCTGTTGCCGGCGGCCGGGTCGAAGACACGCCCCGCCGACGCGGCCAGCGTGGTGTACGAGGAGCCGTCGGTGGAGCCGAGCACCGACAGCGTCTGGGTACGCCGTTCCCAGCCGGGCGGGAGCTTCAGCACCACCCGGTCGACGGTGCGCGACGCGCCGAGGTCGACGGTGAGCGACTGCGGGAACGCGTTGTTGGCGCTCTCCCAGTAGCTGGTGGCGGTGCCGTCGACGGCGTTGGCGGCGGCGTACGTCTGGGTGGTGCTGGTGGCTGTCGCCGGCCGGCCCAGGGCCAGGTTCCCGCCGGCCGGCGGCGGCGTGGTCGGCGGCGCGGTGGTCGGCGCTGCTGTCGTCGGCGCTGCCGTGGTCGGCGCCGGGCTGGTCGGCGGCGGGCTGGACGGGCCGTTGCCCCACTGCGGCTGCGGCCACGGCCCGCAGTACGGGGTGGGTGTGTACCAGCCGGAGTTGCCGGCGCCCTGGGTGATCTGGAAGCCGCTGCCGACGCAGTTGTGGATCGGGTTGGACTGCGCGATGCCGGTGGCGCGCACGTTCGTGAACCGGACCTGGCTGGGCGCCTGCACCTGGAGCGCGTACGTGCCCGCGCCGTCGATGCGGACGTTGTCGAACGAGATGCCGCTGGTCTGGCCTTCGATCCAGTGCAGCGCCGCGTACGAGCTGTCCAGGATGTCGGTGTCGGTGACGGCGATCGCGGCGCCCTGGATCGGTTCGTTGAGCGCGGAGAACCAGATCGCACCGACGCCGAACTGCCAGTTGTAGTCGGAGTTGCCGTTGCGGATCAGCGTGTTGCGGGCCACCGTGATCGTCCCGGCCACTGCTGTCGGCCCGGTGACGCCCGGGTAGCGGTTCGCCACGTGGATGCCGCCGCCGTTGGTGACCGAGTCGGCGGTGACGTTGTCCGCGATGGTGATGTCCCGCCCGCCGTACGTGACCAGGTGGTTGGCCAGGATCGTCACGCCGATGGTGTTGCGGGTGAAGGAGTTGCCGACGTTCGGCACGTTCTGCGCCCACATGGCCAGCGCGTCGTCGCCGGTGTTGCGGACGAACGTGTTCGTCACAGTGGAGTTGGTGACGCCCCAGTGGAAGTTCACCCCGTCGGCGGTCTGGTCGAGGATGCGGCTGTTGCGGATGGTGAAGTTGTCCATCGGGCCGTCCATCCAGGCGCCGACCTTGGTGTGCTGCAACCACAGGTTGTCCACCACGGAGTTGCTCATCGCCCCGCCGATGGCGTTGACCTGGTCCTCGTCGACGCGTTCCCGGATGTCGCCGATGATGGCGAAGTCCCGCAGCGTGACGTTGCGGCTGGGCCCACCGGCCTCGTGCGGGCGGATCTCGCCCGAGTAGCCGCCGCCCGGCACGTACTTGCCGTAGATGCCGGCGGCGCGTTTGCGATCGGTCGGGTGCCGCCCGCCCAGCACCGAGTACCAGGGGCCGGCGCCGCGCAGCGTCACGCCGTCGACCACCACGTGGTCCCAGAGCGTGAACGTGCCGGCCGGGATCCACACCGCCCGGCCCTGCGCCCTGCCGGCGTCCACGGCGGCCTGGAACTTCGCCGTCGAGTCGGTGCCGCCGGTCGGGTCGGCGCCGAAGTCGGTCACCACGTCCAGCACGCCGGACGGCTTGGTGATCGGTGCGCCGACCAGCTCGAAGTCGGCCAGGTCGATGGTGAACGTGGGTGACTGGGCGGTCGAGGAGACCTGGAGGCGGATCTTCGTGCCGGCCGGGTACGTGGTGCCGAACATGGTGCGGGTCTCGTCGTAGAAGTGGTGCGGGTTGGTGTCGCCCGGGTTGTTGTTGAACGGGTAGCCGCCGTAGTACCAGCCGTACCGGGAGGTGACCGGCACCGCCTTGACCAGGGTGCCGTTGGCGCGCAGGTCGATGGTGGCGTCGCGGCCGGTGCCGGCGGCGTTGTCCGGCAGGCTGTACCGGAACGTGACAGCGTTGGCCGGGGCGGTGAGCGTGAACTCGACGTACTCGCCGACCGCGTCGAGCGTGACCGCCTCCCGGCCGGACGCCTCCGACGGCAGCGTGCCGTAGCGCCGGTCGGGGCCGATCTTCGTGCCGGTGTGGGCGGCCTGCTCGGCCTCCTGCTCCCGGAACGGCACTGTGGCGCCGCGTCCGGTGATGTCGAACGGGGACAGCCCGGCGGCGGACGCCGGGGTGGCGGTCGTGGTGAGCGCCACGACGACGAGTGTCGAGGCGGCGAGCGTGACGGCGGCGAGGGCGGCCACGCCGGTGCTGCGGTGGCGGTGCGCGGTGCGGTGCTCGGCCATGCGGGGTGTGCTCCCTTTCGTCGGTGGCCAGATCCCCCCGTGCGGCGTTGCCTCTCCTTCCTCCTCCCCAGGTGTGCGGCGTCTGTGGCGGCCGGGACGGGCCGCCGGGTGGTTCGGCGGCGCCGGCGGCGGGACGGGGCCGCCGGCGCCGCGGTCAGGCCGATCGGGTACGCAGCCAGACCGCGGTGTCCGGTGGCAGCCGGTCGTCGTCGAGTGGGCCGCTGGCGAGCAGCAGCTCGTCGTGCGCGGGCAGCGGCACAGCCGCGCCGCCGAGGTTGACCAGGCAGGTGAAGCCGGGTTCGCGGGCGAACGCGAGCACACCGTCCGGTGCGGGCAGCCAGGTCAGCGTGCCGTCGCCGAGCGCCGGTTCGGTGCGGCGCAGCGCCAGCGCGGCCCGGTACAGCTCCAGCATCGAGTGCGGGTCGCCGGTCTGGGCGCGGACCGTGCGGTCCTTCCAGTCGGCCGGTTGCGGCAGCCAGGGCGCGGTGGCCGCGCCGTCGGGGCTGAACCCGAACGGCGGGGTGTCGCCCTGCCAGGGCAGCGGCACCCGGCAGCCGTCGCGGCCCGGGTCGACCCGCCCGGACCGCTCCCACATCGGGTCCTGCCGCAGCTCGTACGGGATGTCCTCGACCTCCCAGAGGCCCAGTTCCTCACCCTGGTAGACGTAGGCGGCGCCGGGCAGCGCGAGGGACAGCAGCGCGGCGGCGCGGGCCCGGCGGGTGCCCAGTTCCAGGTCGGTGGGGATGCCCTCGCGTTTGGCGGCGAAGCTGAACCGGGTGTCGGCGCGGCCGTACCGGGTGACGTGGCGGGTGACGTCGTGGTTGGACAGCACCCAGGTGGCGGGCGCGCCGACCGGGGCGTGCGCGGCGAGCGTGCCGTCGATGCTCTCCCGCAGCGCGGTGGCGTCCCAGGCGCAGCCGAGGAAGTCGAAGTTGAACGCGGTGTGCAGCTCGTCCGGGCGCAGGTAGTTCGCGAACCGCTGCCGGTCGGGCAGCCACACCTCCCCCACCAGGGCCCGCTCGCCCGGGTACGAGTCGGCGATGCGCCGCCACGCGCGGTACACGTCGTGCACGCCGTCCTGGTCGCGGAACGGGTGTGGCCGGTCCGGGTGGACCTCCGGCAGGGTGCCGTCCTTGACGAGCAGACCGGCCGAGTCGATGCGGATGCCGTCCACGCCCCGCTCGAACCAGAACCGCAGGATGTCCTCGAACTCGGCGCGGACCCGGGGGTGGTCCCAGTTGAAGTCGGGTTGCTGCGGGGCGAACAGGTGCAGGTACCAGTCGCCGGGGGTGCCGTCCGGGTCGGTGGTGCGGGTCCAGGTCGGGCCGCCGAACTCGCCGGTCCAGTCGGTGGGCGGCAGGTCACCGCCCGGTCCCCGGCCGGGACGGAACCAGAACAGGTCCCGCTCCGGCGCGCCCGGCCCGCCGGCGAGCGCGGCCCGGAACCACTGGTGCGCGTCGGAGCAGTGGTTGGGCACCACGTCGACGATGCTGCGGATGCCGAGCGCGTGCGCCTCGGCGATCAGCGCCTCCACCTCGGCGAGCGTGCCGAAGACCGGATCGATGTCGCGGTAGTCGGCCACGTCGTAGCCGGCGTCGGCCATCGGCGACGGGTACCAGGGGCTGAACCAGATCGCGTCGACGCCGAGCGCGGCGAGGTGATCCAGGCGGGACCGGATGCCGGCGACGTCGCCGATCCCGTCGCCGTCGCCGTCGGCGAAGCTGCGCGGGTAGACCTGGTAGATCACCGCGGAGCGCCACCACGGGCTGTTGTCGGCCATGGACACGGGCACCTGCTTTCTGCGGGTTCGGTTCTGCGGCGGCGGGCTTGCGGCGGGCTTGTGGACGGCGGCGGCCGTGCGGCGGCGCCGGTCAGCCCTTGAGGCCGCCGGTGGTCAGGCCGGACATGATGTTGCGCTGGAAGATCAGGAACAGCACGACGGTGGGGATCGCGGCGATCACCGACGCGGCGATGACCACGTTCATCGGGGTGCCGCCGGCGAATGCGTAGATGCCGACGCTGACGGTCCGCGTCTCCGGTGACGGCATGACCAGCTTCGGCCAGAGGAAGTCCTTCCAGACCGCCGTCACCGCGAAGATCGCCACCACGCCGAGGATCGGCCGCGACATCGGCAGGACGATGGACCAGAGCGTGCGCAGCGGGGAGGCGCCGTCCATCATGGCGGCGGCCATCAGGTCCTCCGGGATCGAGTCGAAGAACCGTTTCAGCAGGAAGATGTTGAACGCGTTGGCCACCAGCGGCAGCCAGATCGCGAACGGCGAGTCGAGCAGGTTGACGTGCACGATCGGCAGGTCGATCACCGTGACGTACTGCGGGACGATGAGCACCATCGCCGGGATCATCAGCGTCGCCAGCATCATGCCGAGGATCAGCTTGCCCAGCACCGGGCGCAGCTTCGACAACGCGTACGCGGCGGCGGTGTCGAGGACGAGCTGGAACACCACCGCCCCGGTCGCGTAGTAGAACGTGTTGAACAGCAGCTTCGCGAGATCCAGGTTGGTCCAGGCGTCGACGTAGTTGCCCGGCTGCGGATCGCGCGGGAACAGCGTCGGCGGCGTCTGGGCGATCTCCTGGCCGGACTTCAGCGCGCCGGTGACCATCCAGTACAGCGGGCCGAGGAACACCAGCGTGAACCCGGCCACGACCGCGGAGAGCACGACCCAGTAGAGGACGCGGCCGCGACCGCGCCGCAGCTGCGCGTGCGAGATGAGGGTACGGGTGGTGGTGTCGGCGGCCATGTCCTAGTCCTGTCTCGCGGTCAGTCGCAGGTAGACGGCGGAGAACCCGGCCAGCACCACCAGCATGATCACGCCGAGCGCGGCGGCGCCGTTGAGGTCGTTCTGGAAGAACCCGTGCTGGTAGATCAGGTACGCCACCGAGGTCGCCGAGTCCTGCGTACCGGCGCCGTTGGCGAGGATCAGCGGCTCGATGAACAGCTGCATGGTGGCCACGATCTGGAGCATCGCCAGCAGCGCCAGGATCAGCCGGGTCTGCGGGATCGTCACGTGCCGGATGCGCCGCCACACCCCGGCGCCGTCGATCTCGGCGGCCTCGTACAGCTCGCCGGGGATGTTCTGCAACGCGGCCAGGTAGATCAGTACGGCGCCGCCCATGTTCATCCAGGTCGACGCGATCACCATGGCGGGCATCGTCATCGCCTGCGACTGCATCCACTCCGACGTGGGCAGTCCCAGCGCGGTGAGGATCGCGTTGAACAGCCCCGCCTCGCTCGGGTCGTACGCGTAGAACTTGAACAGGAACAGCGCTGAGGCCGGCGGCAGCATCACCGGCAGGTAGACCAGCACCCGCAGGTAGCCCTTGGCGTGGTGCAGCTCGTTGAGCAGGATCGCCACGAAGAACGGCACCAGGTAGCCGAGCACCAGCGCCAGGCCGGTGAAGACGAACGTGTTCTTCCAGGCGGTCCAGAAGCTCGGATCGGCGATGATCCGGCTGTAGTTTTCCCAGCCGACCCAGGTGGTCTCGCCCCGGCGGGTGCGCTGGAAGCTCATCACGACGCCGCGCACCATCGGGTACCAGGAGAAGACGGCGAAGCAGACGACAGCGCCGATGAGGAACGTGTGCCCGGTGACGTTGTCCCGGACCTTGCGGCCGAGGCCGGCGCGGCGTCCGGCGGTACGCGACGGCGGCGGCGCGACGGGGCCGGTACGGCGGGTGGCACCGGGGGCGGTGGTGAGCGCCAAGGCGACTCCTGCGGTGCTCGGGGAGGTGGGGCCGGTGCGCCGGCCCCACCTCCGGTCGGGTCAGCTCTGCGCGGCCAGCAGCTGGTTGACCTTGTCCTCGGCGGTCTTGAGCAGGGCGTCGATGTTCGCGTTCGGGTTGGTCAGCACCCCGGACATCGCGGCGTCGAGCACCGCGTAGATGGCCTGGGCGTTACGCGGCTCGCCCTTGATCGGCACCGGGTTCGCCTCGAAGACCGCGAAGTTCGTGGTGTCCACGTTGGCGTTGGCCTTGCGCAGCTCCAGTTCCTGCTTCTGCGCGTCGCTGCCGCCTGCGAACAGCAGCGGCTGGGGCAGGCCGACCGGGTAGTTCTGCGGCTTGGCACGCACGTAGTCGAACTGGCCCTTGCCGGGGGTGAGCTTCTGGTAGGCGAGCCACTTCAGACCGGCCTTGACCTGCTCGGGGCTCAGGCCCTTCTTGAAGAAGTAACCCTCGCCGCCGCCGAGCGTGGCCTTGGCGGGGCCGTCCTGGCCGGGCAGCGGGCCCATCGCCCAGTCCTGGTACTTGCCCTGGAACTGGCTGACGATCGCCTGGGTAGCGTCCGGCGCGCCGATGAACATGCCGACCTTGCCGGCGCCGGCGTTGGTGAGCAGGTCACCCCACTGGAGCAGCTGCCGGGCGCCCATGCTGTTGTCGCCGTACCGCATGTCCTTGAGGTTTTGCAGGACCTGCTTGCCCATCGCGTTGTTGAAGTCGGCCTTCTTGCCGTCGGCGCTGAGCACCTGGCCACCCTGGGAGTAGAGCAGCGAGGTGAAGTGCCAGCCGCCGGTGTTGCCGGCGCTGTACTCGGCGTACCCGGCGATGCCGTCGCCGAGCGCGGAGATCTTCTTGGCCGCGGCCCGCACCTCGGGCCAGGTCTTCGGCGGGTTGTTCACGTCGAGCCCGGCCCGCTGGAACAGCGCCTTGTTGTAGATCAGGCCCATCGAGTAGTTCTTCACCGGTACGGCGTAGAGCTTGCCGCCGTCGGTGAAGACCTCCTTGAGCGCGGGGTCGACGCTGTCCCAGGTGGGGATCGTGTCCTTCGTGGCGTACTGGCCGATGTCCATCGCCTGGCCGGAGTCCAGCACCTGCTGCAGGTCGGTCATGTAGCCGTAGAAGACGTCGGTGACGGTGCCGCCGGCGAGACGGGCGGTGAAGTCCGGCGGGTTGTTGCACTGCTCGCCGACGCTGACGCTCTTGACGACGATGTCCGGGTTCTGCCGCTGGAACTCGGCGACGTCGTCGTTCCAGTTCTTCAGCAGTTCCTTCTGCGCGCCGACCGGCTGGCAGTCGACGGTGATGGTGACCTTGCCGCCGGCGTCGCTGCTGTCGTCGCTCTTGGTGGAGCACGCCGCAAGGCTGAGCCCGAGGCCGGCCGCGAGCGCTACGGCCGCGACCTTCCGATACTGCGGTACGGACATCTGTCCATCCCTTCGGGAACGGGTGTATCCATGGCCTTCACTGATGTGCGGTGACCGCGCGGGTGCCTGTGGTGGTGGAACGGCAACCGGCGCGCGCCCTGCCTCCGGAAACCGCGCCCCGGGTCAGGTGTGAGTGGAGTCACTGTAGCGACGCCGACCGAAGCCAGCAAGATGCGAACTCAAGAACGCAAAAACGCGACGGTACGGCGGAAGGCAGCGCGGCGACGGCAGACTGGGGCGTGGGAGCGCGGCCATGCGGGCGCGGTTCGCCGCCACCGGACCGGAGATGGCGCGGTGGGCGTGGTGGGCGGGCGGAGCCCGCCGGGGGTCAGCGGCGAGGGGCGGGTGCGGTGGAGCCGCGTACCACCAGCTCGGGCTCGAACAGCAGCTCGTCGTGCAGCACGCCGGCGCCCTCGATCTGGGTCACCAGCAGGTCCACGGCGGCCTGGCCCATCGTCTCGATCGGTTGCCGCACAGTGGTCAGCGGCGGGTCGGTGCAGGTCATGAACGCCGAGTCGTCGAAGCCGACCACCGAGACGTCGGCCGGCACGGCGCAGCCCAGGCGGCGGGCGGCCCGGATGGTGCCCAGCGCCAGCACGTCGCTGGCGCAGACGATCCCGGTGGCGCCGCGCTCGATCAGTTTCGTGGCCGCGACCCGGGCGCCCTCCATGGAGAAGCTGGACCGCTCCACCAGGGACCGGTCCTCGCCCCAGCCGGCGGCCCGGACCATCGCGTCGAGCTTGCGGCGCGAGGGCACGTGGTCGGCCGGGCCGAGCACCATGCCGATCCGCTCGTGGCCGAGGGAGCGCAGGTGCCCGTACGCCTGCTCGACGGCGACCGCGTCGTCGGTGGACACCCGCGGGAAGCCCAGCTCCTCGACGCCGGCGTTGACGAGCACCACCGGCAGGCCCCGGTCGGTCAGGCGCCGGTAGTGCTCGTGGGAGGCGTCGGCGAGGGCGTACGAGCCGCCGGCGAAGATGACGCCGCTGACCTGGTGGTCGAGCAGCATCTCCACGTACCCGGACTCCGGTACGCCGCCGATGGTGCGGGCACACAGCGCCGGGGTGAAGCCGCGCTGCGCGAGCGATCCGGTCACCACCTCGGCCAGCGCCGGGAAGATCGGGTTCTGCAGCTCCGGCAGCACCAGGCCGACCAGGCGGGCGCGCTCGCCGCGCAGCTTGCTCGGGCGCTCGTATCCGAGCACGTCGAGGGCGGTCAGCACGGCGGTCCGGGTCGCCTCGGACACGCCGCCGCGGCCGTTCAGCACCCGGCTCACGGTCGCCTCGCTGACGCCCGCCTTGCGGGCCACCTCGGTCAGGCGCTTCGTCACGGCGGCAATCGTACGTCGGATTCTTGCAAGAAATGAACAGCCGGAGCGGTCACGTCTTGCCGCGAACGGTCGCAGCCGGTCCGAAAGATACGAGCAGATTGATGCTTGAAAGGCGACAGAGCGCTGGAATAGCATGAGGAGCCTTGTCGATGGCCTGCGCCGCCGGGGCCACCCGTCCCCCGAGAAAGTGGGTGCTCCGATGTCGCGGAGCGTGCCGAGGATCCTCGCGGCGGCGCTCGTCGCCGCCGCCCTGCTCGTCCCGCCCGGCGCCGCCACGGCGAGCCCGCCGCGCGGACCGGCTCCCGTGGTGACCCGCGCCGGGCTCGACCCCGCGCTGGTGGCCGGGCGCGGCGCGACAGTGGACTACGTCGAGCAGGAGGCGGAACACGGCCGGACCACCGGCACCGTGATCGGGCCGGACCGGTCGGCGTACACACTCGCCGGTGAGGCGTCCGGCCGCCGGGCCGTGCGCCTGCTGCCCGGCCAGTACGTCGAACTCACACTCCCCCGGCCCACGAACGCGCTGACCGTGCGCTACAGCATCCCGGACGCGCCCGGTGGCGGTGGGATCACCGCGCCGTTGCGGGTGACCGTCGGGCGCGCGCCCGCCCGCACCCTGACGCTGACCTCGCAGTACGCCTGGCTCTACAACCAGTACCCGTTCACCAACGACCCCGGCGCCGACCTGCTGCACCCGGACTGGTGGATCACCGAGTGCTCCTGCGTCCCGGCGGCCACCACGCCCGCACCGGTGATCACCAAACCGTTCCGGCCACACCACTTCTACGACGAGCAGCGCCTGCTGCTCGGCCGTACCCATCGGGCCGGTGAGGTGGTCCGGCTGACCGCGCCGCGCGGCACGGCCGCCGCCTGGACGGTGATCGACCTGGTCGACTCGCGCCTGGTCGCGCCGCCCCGCGTAGTACCCCGCGCGGTGAACGCGCTGTCGTTCGGCGCCGACCCGACCGGCCGGCGGGAGTCCGCCGACGCGCTCGACCACGCGATCGCGTACGCCCGCCGGGTGGACCGCCCGCTCTACCTGCCACCGGGTACCTACCAGGTCAACCGGCACGTCGTCGTGGACGACGTGACGATCGCCGGGGCCGGGAGCTGGTACACGATCGTGCGGGGACGCGAGGTCGCCCTGGACACCCCCGCGCCCGACGGCTCGCGGCACACGGGCGTCGGCTTCTACGGCCGCGACGCCGCCGACGGCGGCAGCAGCAACGTGCACCTGTCCGGTTTCACGATCGAGGGCGACGTACGGGAGCGGATCGACACCGACCAGGTCAACGCCATCGGCGGGGCGCTCAGCCACAGCACGATCGACGGCCTCTACCTGCACCACACGAAGGTCGGCATGTGGTTCGACGGGCCGATGACCGGCCTGCGGGTCACGAACACGGTGATCGCCGACCAGATCGCCGACGGGCTGAACTTCCACACCGGCGTCACGCACTCGTCGGTGACGAACTCGGTGGTCCGCAACAGCGGCGACGACGCGCTCGCGATGTGGTCGGAGGGCACGGCGAACGCGTCGAACACGTTCGCGTACAACACCGTGCAGTCGCCGGTGCTCGCCAACGGCATCGCGCTGTACGGCGGCACCGACCTGACCGTCGCGCACAACCTGATCGCCGACCCGGTACGCGAGGGCAGCGCGATCCAGGTGGGCTCCCGGTTCGGGGCCGAGCCGTTCACCGGCCGGCTACGGATCACCGGCAACACCACGGTGCGCGCCGGCACGTACGACCTGAACTGGAACATCGGCCTCGGCGCGATCTGGTTCTACGCGCTGGACCGCAGCATCGACGCCGCGGACATCCTGGTCAGCGGCGACGCGTACCTGGACAGCACGTACAACGCGATCATGCTGGTCAGCGACTGGCCGGTGAAGGACAGCGTCCGCATCGACAACGTACGCTTCCGCGACATCCGGGTCGACGGCACCGGCACGTCGGTGGTCAGCGCGCGGACGGCGGGCGGGGCGAGCTTCGCGAACGTCGACGCCCGCCACGTGGGCGCGGTCGGTGTGAACAACTGCGGGTCGTTCCACTTCACCCCGGCCGGGTCGGAGTTCACAGTGACCGACCTCGGCGGCAACGACGGCGGGTGGCTCGCCCCGTGGCTGCTGCCGAACACCATCACCTGCGACGACCGGCCACCTGTGGTGCCGCCGCCCCCGCCCTCGCGCTGGTGACACACGACGCGACCCCCGCCGGCCGGGCCGGTGAGGGTCGCGTCCGGGTCGATCAGGCCTCGGTGAGCTGGCCGCGCAGCTTGGTCAGGGCGCGGGCGAGCAGCCGGGACACGTGCATCTGGGAGACACCGACCCGGGCGGCGATCTCGCTCTGGGTCAGGTTGCCGTAGAAGCGCAGCGTGAGGATCTTCTGCTCCCGCTCGTCGAGCGTGGCGAGCGCCGGGCCCAGGGAGGCGCGCAGGTCGGCCAGCTCGTACTCGTTGTCCTCGGTGCCGAGCGTGTCGCCCAGCTCGGTGGCGCTGTCGCCGTCGCCGATCGGGGTGGACAGCGAGACCGCGTTGTACGCGCGGGCGCCCTCCAGGCCCTCGAGCACCTCTTCCTCGGTGACGTCGAGGTGGGCGGCGATGTCGGCCACGGTCGGCGCCCGGTTGAGCGTCTGGGTCAGCGTGCTGTTGGCCTCGGAGATGCGCAGCCGCAGCTCCTGGAGGCGGCGCGGGACCCGGATGTTCCAGGTGCGGTCGCGGAAGTGCCGCTTGATCTCGCCCAGGATGGTCGGGATGGCGAAGCCGGCGAAGTCGACACCGCGCGAGGCGTCGAACCGGTCCACCGCCTTGATCAGGCCGAGCGCCGCGGTCTGCGCCAGGTCGCCGGCCGGCTCGCCGCGACCGCTGTAGCGGGCGGCCAGGTGGTTCGCCAGCGGCAGCCACGCCTCGATGACCTGGTTGCGCAGGGCGGCCCGCTGCGGGTGGTCGGCGGGCAGGGCGGCGAGCGCCGCGATCAGCTCGCTGGCGCGGGTCTCCTCACCGGTCTGCGGCGCGCGATGCACCTCGGTGGCGGTCGATGCCATGGTCATCGTGGTCATGCTGCCCTTCCTGTCCTCGGAGAACGGGTGGCCCTCCCACACCGGTCGTGCCAGCCACACTAGACCAAAGGTCACGGCCAAATCAACCGAACGGACGATGGAGATTTTGTGTCATATCCGGACATAGGGCCGGTACGGGCGTGTCAGCGAGGCAGCAGCGGCCGGTAGTCGGCGGCGGTGAGCGGCAGCGCGGACAGGCTTCCGTCCGCGCGCGGCACCTCCAGCGGCTGCCCGTCCCGGCGGAACGCCACGCTGTAGACGTCCGGCCGCTGAGTGAGGCTGCACACGATCTGCCCGAAGGCGAGCACCTCGTCGTTGCGGCCGGTCTCCTCCCCGGCCTGACGCACGTCGACGGTGGCCAGCGTGCCGGTCAGTGTCGCCCCGGCCACCGCCACCGTGCCGGGCAGCGCCGTGGCCAGCCCCTGGCGGCGCTCGCCGCCGTCCGGCCCGGCCAGCAGGTGCTGCAGGTGCGCGTCCACCCCCGGCAGTCCGTCCACCCGGCGCGTGACCACGACCAGCCCGTCGTCCCGGACGAAGCAGAACGGCTCGTCCACCCGCCCGTCCCCGTCCACCGTCGAGGACACCGCCGGCGTCGGGAACGCGCCCGGTGGCGTCTTCACCAGCCGGGGCTCGTCGTCCACCGGCACCCCGCAGCCGGCCAGCAGCACGACCGCGAGCAGGCCGGGCAGGAGCCGCCGCCGGCTCATCGCAGCGCTCCCGGCAGTTCGACGCGGAAGCGGGCGCCGGGTGCGCGGTCCAGTACGGCGGCCGTTCCGCCGTGCGCGGCGGCGTGCTGCGCCACCAGGGCGAGCCCGAGGCCGGTGCCGTCGGTGCCGGCCCGGTCGTGCGCCGCCCGCCCCCTGACGAACCGGTCGAAGATGATCTCCCGATCGGCGGGCGGCACGCCCGGCCCGCTGTCGTCGACCTCCAGCACGCCCACGCCGTCGCGCCCGGCGAGACGTACGGCGACCGGCCCGCCGCCGTACCGCTCGGCGTTCTCGAGGAGGTTCAGCAGCGTCTGGGCGAACCGGCGCCGGTCGACCCACCACAGGCGCGGGGCGTCGCCGTCGAGAGACACCAGGCTCTCCGGCAGCGACCGTTCCCGGCAGGTGGCGCGGGCCAGCTCCACCACGTCGACCGTCTCGCGGTGGGCCGGCTGCTCGGTGCGGGCCAGCTGGATGAGGTCGTCGACCAGGCGCTGGAAGCGGGTCACCTCGTCGGCGACCAGACCCGCCGCGGTGGCGGTGCGCTCGTCCTGGTGCTCCCGGCGGCGGTGGAGCACGCTCGCGGCGGCGGCCAGAGTCTGCAGCGGCGAGCGCAGCTCGTGGCTCACGTCGGCGGCGAAGCGCCGGTCCCGCTCGATGCGGTGCACCAGCTTGTCGACCATCTCGTTGAACGAGCTGGACAGGCGGGTGAGGTCGGGATCGGTGGTCGGGTCGAGCCGGGTGGCGAAGTCGCCCGCCGCGATCCGCTCCGCCGCGTCGGCGACGGCGGTGAGCGGACGCAGACTGTGCCGGGTGGCGTACCAGCCGAGCGCTGCGCCCGCTCCGGCGACCATGATCGCCACGGCGATCAGCGCCAGCCCCACCACCTGGAACGTCTCCTCGACCTCCCGCAGCGACGTCAGCTCGTAGTAGCCGAGCGCCCCGGGCAACGGCACGCCGACCAGCAGCGCGGGCTGCCCGTCGAGCCGGATCCGCTGCACCGCGGGCTTGCCGTCGGCCACCATGCGCTGCAACTCCACCGGCACCGAACTGGCGCCCACGTCGGCGGTACGGGCATACCACCCGTCGGGCAGGTGCAGCAGCGGCCGGCGGGTGCTGCCGGTGTCGAGCGAGCGCAGCACGGCCACCACGTCCGGGGTGCCGGTGTCGAGGCCGGAGCGGACCACCGCGGCGTCGTAGTAGGCGGCCCGGATCGCGGTGCGCTCCCGCTCGTCGAGCAGCGAGCGCCGGGTCAGGTCGTACGAGAAGAGGGCCATCAGCGCCGACAGCAGCAACGCACCGACGGCGAACGCCGCGGTGACCCGGGCGCGCAGGCCGGGGCGGGTCATCGCTGGAGCTTGTAGCCGAGGCCGCGCAGGGTGACCAGGTGGCGCGGGTTGGCCGGGTCGGATTCGATCTTCTGGCGCAGCCGGCCCACGTGCACGTCGACGAGCCGCTCGTCGCCGGTCTCGTAGCCCCAGACGCGGCTGAGCAGCTGCTGGCGCGACAGCACCCGGCCGGCGTGCTCGGCCAGCTCGCAGAGCAGCCGGAACTCGGTGCGGGTCACCGGCACCGGCCGGCCCGAGCGCCGCACCTCGCCGGCCTCCGCGCTGATCTCCAGGTCGCCGAAGAACTGGGCGGGCACCGGCCCGGCCACCGTGCGTACGCGCCGGCGCAGCGCCCGCAGCCGGGCCGACAGCTCCTTGATCGCGACCGGCTTCACCACGTAGTCGTCGGCGCCGGCCTCCAGCGCGGCGACGATGTCGTGGGTGTCGTCGCGGGCGCTGATCACCACGACCGGCACGTCGTCGTCGCGGCGCAGCTGACGGATGCAGTCGAACCCGTTCATGCCGGGCAGCATGAGGTCGACGAGCACGTAGTCCGCCGGCTTCTCCCGCTGCCGGCGCAAGCCGTCCTCCGCGGTCGGCGCGCCGTACGCGTCGTAGCCCTCCTCCTCCAGGGCGAGCTGCAGCGCGAGCCGGATGCGGTCGTCGTCCTCGATCACCAGTACGGCCGTCATATGGGCATCATGACCGGCGTGCCACGGGGAGCCCAATCGCGTGGGCCGTTCGTGGTTTTTGTCATCGAACCGTCATACAACCGTCCGGGGACCTCCAAGATCCCTGCGCAGAGTGGGGTCTGACCTCGTCCCACCACGGAAGCGACCCGATGCCCGCAACCCTGCCGTCCCCGCCGGAGTCCGCCGTGCCGCACGTGCGCGTGGACATCACCGACGAGCTGGACCTCGCCGGGCTGCCCGAGGTCGCCCACGTGCTGGACCGCATCCTCGCGCTGCGGCCCCGCGAGCTGACGATCGACCTCGCCGCGTGCCGGCATGTGGACGCCGCCGCCGTCGCGCTGCTGCTGGACGTGCACCGACGGCTCGCGCGGCAGGGCGGCGTGCTCACGCTGAGCAATCCGCACCCGCGCATCCGGCGGATCCTGGAGACCTCCGGGCTGGGCGCCGTACCCGTCGTCGACACGCCCCGTCCGGCCGCGCGCGGCCGGGCCCGGGTCGCGTCCGAATCACGCTGAGGAGGAGTGGTGACCGGCAGCACGCTCGTCGGAGCGCTCGTGGTGGGCCTGGCAGTCGGCGGGCTGGGACGGCTCGTCCTGCCGGGGCGCAAGGCTGTCCCGGTCTGGCTGACACTCGCGCTCGGTGTGGCGGCCGCGCTGCTGGGCGCGATCGTGGTCGGGCTGGTGGACCGGCGCACCGACGGATCGCCGGTGCTGCCGCTGGTGGTGCAGTCCGGTTTCGCCGCCGTGGCGGTCGTGCTGGCGGTGGTCGCCGCGGGCCGGCCGGAGGCGGAGGGTCAGACGCCGCCCGCGCCGGGCGGCCGGCGGAAGGAGGAGGTGTGACTGTCGTACCAGCGGAGCACCTGATGATGCTCATCTGTGACGGCTGCGGCGACAGCGTCACCGGTACCGGCGCCACGCTTCCCGACGCCGAGGTGGTGTGGACGCTGGTGTTCGAGCACGACTGGGTCGGTTCCCCGTTCGCGTCCGGCCCGCACCACTGCCCCCGCTGCAGCACCCGGGCGGCCATCGCCGACGACGGCCTGGGCCTGGACGACCTGGAACAGGTCGCGGGTACCCCGGCGGCGCACGACGTGGACCCGTCCGCGGCGGTACGCCGGGCCCTCGCCGAGCGCTCCCTGCGCGACGGGATGGAGCTGGTCGACCTGTCCGGGCTCGAGGTGATCGACTCCGCCGGGCTCAGCCTGCTGGTGCGCGCCCACCAGGACGCCCGGCGCGACGGCCGGCGGCTGGGCCTGGTGTCGCCGTCTCGGTTCGTGCTCACCGTGCTGCACACCATGCGGCTCGACGGCGTCTTCACCGTCGTCGACGGCCGCGCCCCGGCGCCGGGGCCCGCGTCCCGGCGACCGGTCCTGACCGAACAGAAGGAGCCCTCCCCGTGGTGATGCCCTGGCCGTACCCCGAGTTCCCCTTCACCGGCGGCGGGCCGGAGCCCGACGACGCCGACACCCGGCTCGCGTCGCTTGTCGCGCAGCGGCTCAGCGCCGACTGGACCACCCGGCGGCAGCAGATCACCGTGACCGTGCAGAACCGGGTGGTCATCCTGGCCGGCCTGGTGGCCGACCCGCAGACGCGCCTGGTCGCCGCCGAGCTGGCCTGGGACGTACCGGGCGTGTTCGACGTGTGCAACGCGCTGCGGCTCTACGGCGGGCGGCGCGGCGGCCGCTGAGCCGCGACTGTTGCACGCATCGGCGTCCACCTCTACGCTCGGCCGTGGGAGCGCTCCCCCAGGCCGCCGCGTCGGGCTCACCGGGCAGGTTCACGACGGGCACCGTCCGATCACCATCAAGCGATGGGACCTTCCCGCATGTTCTCGATTCCCCGCCCGTCCCGGCGGCACCTGCTCGTCGGCGGCGCGGTCGGCGCGCTCGCCCTCGCGGCGGCGGCCGTCCTGCCGTCGCCGAACGCGATGGCGGCGACCGGCTGCGCCGTCACCTACACCACCAACTCCTGGCCCGGCGGCTTCACCGCGAGCGTGGTGGTGCGCAACCTCGGTGACCCGGTGAGCAACTGGACGCTCGGCTTCACCTTCCCCGACGGTGGCCAGCGCGTCGTGCAGGGCTGGTCGGCCACCTGGCAGCAGAGCGGCTCGGCGGTCACCGCGCGCAGCCTGGACTACAACGGCGCGCTCGGCACCGGCGCGAGCACGACCGTCGGCTTCAACGGCTCGTGGACCGGCGCGAACCCGAACCCCACGTCGTTCACGCTCAACGGCACGGCCTGCACCGGCGGCACGAGCACCCCGCCGCCCGCGACCACGCCGCCGCCGACCACTCCCCCGCCGACCACCCCGCCCCCCACCACCCCGCCGCCGCCGACCGGCACCACGCCGGTCGCGATCAACGGCCAGCTCCAGGTGTGCGGCGTCAACCTCTGCAACCAGTACGGACGGCCGATCCAGCTGCGCGGCATGAGCACGCACGGGTTGCAGTGGTTCGCCAACTGCTACACCGACGCCTCACTGGACGCGCTGGCGAACGAGTGGCGCTCCGACCTGCTTCGCGTGTCGATGTACGTGCAGGAGCAGGGCTACGAGACCAACCCGGCCGGATTCACCGCCCAGGTGAACACGCTCGTGGACAAGGCCGAGGCCCGGGGCATGTACGCCCTGATCGACTTCCACACGCTCACCCCCGGCGACCCGATGTACAACCTGGACCGGGCCAAGACGTTCTTCGCCAACGTGTCGGCGCGCAACGCCGCGAAGAAGAACGTGATCTACGAGATCACCAACGAGCCCAACGGGGTCAGCTGGTCGACCATCCGCACCTACGCCGAGCAGGTCATCCCGGTGATCCGGGCCAACGACCCGGACGCGGTGATCGTCGTCGGCACCCGCGGCTGGTCCTCGCTGGGCGTCTCCGACGGCAGCAACTCCGACGAGATCGTGAACAACCCGGTGCGGGCGCAGAACATCATGTACACGTTCCACTTCTACGCCGCGTCGCACCAGGACAACTACCGCAACGAGGTGCAGCGCGCGGCGAGCCGGCTCCCGCTGTTCGTCACCGAGTTCGGCACCGTCACCTACACCGGTGACGGCGCCGTCGACACCGCCAGCAGCAACGCCTGGCTCGACCTGCTCGACCGGCTGAAGATCAGCTACGCCAACTGGACGTTCTCCGACGCCCCCGAGGGCTCGGCGGCGCTCCGGCCGGGCACCTGCGCGTCCGGCTCGTTCAGCGGCACGTCGGTGCTCACCGAGTCCGGCGCGTACATGCGCGACCGGATCCGCACCGCCGACAACTTCCCCACCTCCTGACCGGGCGGCCGGCGGCGATCCTTTCCCCTTCGGGTCGCCGCCGGTCAGCCCTCCACCAGGCCGGCCCGGCGCCACAGCGCCCGGCCCGGACCGGCGACGAGACCCAGGTCGGTCAGGTGGTCGGCGATCCGCTGCGCGGACCAGCGCAGCGTGGCCCGCCAGTGCGGATTCGCGCGCGCCGCGGCGCGCCCGGCCGCCGGGTCGATCCCCACCGCCGCGTACGCCCGCGGGTGCACCAGGCGCCGCGTGATCGAGTACGCGGCCCGGCCGATCACCAGCCGCGCGTACGCGAGCGCCACCGGTCCGGCGGCCTCGACCTGCCGGGTCAGCTCGTCGCGGGCGAAGCGCACGTGCCGCGCCTCCTCCACCACGTGGATGCGCGACACCATCCGGATCAGGGGCTGCAACGACTCGTCGGCCACGATCTCGCGCTGGAACGAGTCGAGGATCTCCTCGGCGATCAGGATGGCCGCGTACATCTGCGGGCCGGTCGCGGTGGACTTGAGCCAGCGCCCGAGCAGGTGGTCGAACGGCTCGGCGCGGTAGACCGGGGCGCCCGCGGCCTCGATGAGCCGCCCGAACATGATGGAGTGCCGGCACTCGTCGGCGACCTCGGTGAGCGCGTACTGGGCGTGCCGGCTGGTCGGGTCCGCGTCGTAGTACTGCCGGATCAGCATCTGCATGAGGATCGTCTCGAACCAGATCCCGGCGCTGGCCGCGCTGGCGACCTCGTGCTTGGTCAGCTCGACCCGCTGCTCCTCGGTCAGCCCGTCCCACAGTGGAGTGCCGTAGAGGCTGCTGCGCGACGGCGGCAGCCAGTACGCGCCGGGCACCGGTGGCGCCGACCAGTCGATGTCGACCATCGGGTCGTAGCTGGTGCGCACCGAGGCGGAGAGCAGGCGGTCGGCGACCGCCTCGCGCGGGAATCCGGCCATGACCCCTCCATATTGACGTAACTTCGAGTAACTGTTACGAGTGGTAGCATGCGACGCACCACCGCCGATGTCAATGGCCCCGACTCCCCCGGGGAGCCGGCCGCACCCCGCTCCGGCGGGCGGCGCGACCGCTGGGCCGACCACCGCGAGCAGCGGCGGCAGGAACTGATCGCCGCCGCCGTCCAGGCACTGCTGCGGCACGGCCCGAACGTCGACATGGACCAGGTCGCCGCCACCGCCGGAGTCAGCAAACCGGTGCTCTACCGCTACTTCGCCGACAAGGCACAACTCTGGCTGGCGGTCAGCGAGATGGTCGCGGCGCGCGTGGTGGCCGCCATCGCGCCCGCCGTGGAGCAGGTACGCGAGGAGCGCGCGCTGGTCGAGGCGACGATCGACGCGTACCTGAGCGTGGTCGAGTACGAGCCGTCGCTCTACCGGTTCCTCGTGCACGAGTCCGGGCATCCCGGCATCCAGCAGGTGGTCACCGGCACCAGCCGGCAGGTCGCGACCGGGCTGGCCCGGGTCATCGGCGACCGGCTGCGCGCGCTCGGACTCGACGCCGGCCCGGCCGAGCCGTGGGCGTACGGGCTGGTCGGGTTCGTCCAGGCGGTCGGCGACTGGTGGACCACGCACGGGCAGCCGATCCACCGGGCCGCGCTCACCGAATACCTGACCACGCTGCTGTGGAGCGGCATCGAGGGGGTCCGCCGGGGCGCGGACCTGCCACCGGAGCTGACCCGCGCGCACGAACGGATCGACAGGTGACCTGGGAGGGCACGGCCCAGGTCGCCGGCACCACGGTACGGCTGCACGGCGGCGGCCGGTTCGAGCCGGTCGACGGCCGCTACCACTGGGCCGGGCGGGTCGAGCCGGAGCCGCGCCTGGTGCGGCTGCTGCGCTCCGGCCGCCGGGACGTGGAGGTCCGGATCGGCGAGCGGGTCACCAGGGCCCGGCTGGCCGAGGTGGACCCGTGGGGCGGTGTCCGCATCACCGGCGTCGGCACGCCACCCTGGCCGCCGGACGACGAGTGATCCGGGCCGTACCGTGAAGGGATGACGCCTCCCGCCACCGTGCTGCTGGTCTTCGGCCGCGGGGTGGTGGCCGGCGACGACGGCTACCGGCTCACCGCGGAGAGCGTCGCGCGCACCGAGGCCGCGGTGGCCTACGTCCGCGCGCACGCCGAGGCGTTCCGCCGCGCGCCGGACGCCCGCGTCGTGTTCACCGGCGGCTGGCCGCACAGCCGGGCCGGCGCGCCCGGCCCGCCCGCCGGATACCGGGAGGCGGAGCTGATGCGGGCGCTGGCGCGCGAGGCCGGCCTCGACGCGTACGCCCGGTCGGCGGCCGAGACCCGCTCCCGCACCACACTGCAGAACCTGGCGCACACCGTCCAGGACGGGCTGCTGGGCGCGGCGGAGTTCACCGCGCGGCACCCGCTCGGGCTGGTCTCCCACCCGTGGCACCTGCCCCGCGTCCGGATGCTGGCCGCACGCGTGCTCGGCCTGTCCGGCCCGGCGCTGACCGACGTGCCGGTGACCGCCCCCGACCCGGTGCCCGTCCGGCGGGAGCGGGCCGCCCGGGCACTGAGCCGGATCGGCCTCCTCGGTGTGCGTACCCCGGAGGCGTCGCTGCGCCGCGAGCGGGCGCTGACCCGCGCCGCCGACCGGATCGGACGCCTCACGCCCCGGCGGTGATTCACCACCGCGCGCCGGGGGTACGAGCGTCCTCGATCGACCCGGCGGGCCGTGCCGGCGGGCGAGTCCACCCGGGAGGTTCCGTGATCGTGCTCGTGCCGGTGTACCGGCCCGGTGACCGGCTGCCGCCGCTGGTCGGCGACCTGCGGGCGGCGCTGCCCGGCGCCGGGGTGCTCGTCGTCGACGACGGCAGCGGCCCGGCCGCCGACGGGGTGCTGCGCGCGGCCCGCGACCAGGGCGCGACGGTGCTGCGCCGCCGGGTCAACCGGGGCAAGGGCGTGGTGCTGCGCACCGGCTTCCGGTACGCCTCGACGCACCTCCCCGGGCGTGACGTGGTCTGTGTGGACGCCGACGGCCAGCACGGCGTGCCCGACGTGTGCGCGGTGGCCGAGCGGACGCGCGCCACCGGCGCGACGACGCTGGGCGTACGCGAGTTCGACGGCGAGGTCCCGGCGCGCAGCCGGTTCGGCAACGCGGCGACCCGGGTGGCGTTCCGGCTGGCGACCGGCCGGGACGTGCGGGACACCCAGACCGGGCTGCGCGCCCACCCGGCCGCCCTGCTCGGCTGGCTCACCACGATCCCCGGTGACCGCTTCGAGTACGAGATGAACGTGCTGCTGCGGGTGGTGCGCGCCGGGCTGCCGGTCGAACAGGTGGACATCGCCACCCGCTACCACGGCGACAACTCGGGGTCGCACTTCTCCGTGCTCGCCGACTCGGTACGGATCTACCGGCCGCTCGCCGCCTCCGCGCTCGCGCGTGTGACCGGGCGCTCCGAGGTGGACGGCCCCCCGGCCACCGCCGTCACGACGTCGCGTCCCACACCTGCGTCTCGAACTGCCTGAGCTGCTCGCGCAGCGACGGCGGATACGTGGTGCGGTACGGGTGCTCCCCGGCCGGGACCACCCGGACCATCTCGTCGATCATCTCCTGCGGATCGCGCTGGTGGCCGAGGTAGTCGCCGAAGTCGGGACGGGGCAGCAGGGCTCCGGACTCGTCCACCACTGGGACATGGTCTCCACGCCGGTGTCGTTGTACCCGGTCCGGTACGGGCCCGGGCTGATCACCGCGACGCGTACCCCGCGCGGTTCCAGCTCGCCCTTCATGGCCCAGGCCAGCGCCTCGATCGCGTGTTTGGTGGCGGCGTAGACGCCGATGAAGGGACGGGTCCGTACGCCCACCGCCGAGGACACCCAGACCACCTTTCCCGCGCCCCGGGCCAGCATCGGCGGCACCAGGTCCTGCGCCAGGTGCAGGTGGCCGAACACGTTCACCTCGAACGACCGGCGGACCCGCTCCATCGGGATCTCCACCACCGCGCCGGCCTCCTGCACGCCGGCGTTGAGCACCAGGATGTCCACCCGGTGCCGGGCCGCGGCGGCCCGGTCGGCCGGGTCGGTGACGTCCAGCTTGATCGCGTCCAGGGTGACGCCGGCCCGCTGCGCCTCGGCGCGCAGTTCGCGGACCTGGGGCCAGACCTGCGCGGCGGCGATCACGTGGTGGCCGTCGCGGGCCAGCCCGAGCGCGGTGCCCCGGCCGAGCCCGCTGCCGGCCCCGGTGATCAGGATGTCGGCCATCGAGCTCAGCCCTGCCGGGCCTTCTGCCGCCGGTCGGACTTGTTGAGGACGAACAGCTTGCCCCGGCGCCGGACCACGATCGAGTCGGCCTTGCGCTTGAGCGCGCGCAGGGAGCTTCGGACCTTCATATCCGCTCCTTCGGTTCCCGCCGGTGTCCGTCCGGCACGGGTACCCGCCGGCGCGGCGCTCATGCCCGAGCGGGGTGGTGGCGTCGCCGTGGCGGGACGCCACCACCTCGTCGTACGGGCGGATCAGGCGGTCGTGCAGGTGCTCCCGTTCAGCGTGAACGAGGCGGGCCGGCCGGTGTTGCCGGTGTGGGTGGCCTGGAAGCCGATGTCCACCGAGCCGCCCGGCGGGATCGACGCGTTGTAGGACACGTTGCGGGCGGTCACCGCGCCGCTGGACGGGCTGTACGTGGCGTTCCAGCCGCCGGTGATCGTCTGGCCGCCCGGCAACGTGAACGCGAGGTTCCAGCCGTTGATCGCCGTGGTGGACGTGTTGGTGATCGTCACCGCGGTGGTCAGGCCGTTGTTCCAGGCGTTCACCACGTACCCGACCCGGCAGGCGCCCGACGCCGGCGGCGTGGTCGGCGGCGTCGTGGTGGGCGGAGGCGGAGTGGTGGGCGGAGGCGTCGTCGGCGCAGGCGTCGTCGGCGCAGGCGTGGTGGGGACGGCCGTGGTGGGCGGCGGCGAACTGAAGTCCAGGCCGAAGAAGCGGATGACCTGCGCCGCGTCCACCGGCAGGTTGTGCGTGACGCCCTGCATGCTGATCGCCTCGACGGTCGCGGTGCCGCCGGTGCCGCCGTAGCGGGTACGGGTGTAGCCGGGCTGCGGACTGTCCGTGTAGTCGGGCGTCTGGCTCAACCCGTTGACGTTCGTCCACTGGTCGATCTGCTCGCCGAAGTTCGGGTAGCGCAGCGTCTCGTCGTTGGTGCCGTGCCAGATCTGCATCCGCGGGCGCGGACCGGTGTAGCCGGGGTAGGCGTTGCGCACCAGGTCACCCCACTGCTGCGGGGTCTTCAGCACCTGACCGTTGGCGCACTCGCTGTTCCACTCCGAGCCGTTCGTGGTGGCGAAACAGCCGAACGGCACACCGGCGAAGGCGGCGCCGGCGCGGAACACGTCCGGGTAGTCGCCGAGCAGGACGTTCGTCATCATCGCCCCGGACGAGGTGCCGGTGGTGAAGATTCGCTGCGAGTCGACCGGGTAGCGCTGGCGTACGTAGTCCACCATCGACTTGACGCCCACCGGGTCGCTGCCGCCGTCCCGACGCAGCGCCTGGGGCGAGGAGACGTCGAAGCACTTGCTGCTGCGGGTCACCGACGGGTAGATCACGATGTAGCCGTACCGGTCGGCGAGCGCCGCGAACTGGGTGCCCGAGTACATGGCCGGGCCGCTGCCGGTGCAGTAGTGGTTCACCACGAGCAGCCCGGGACGGGCCGCCACGGTGTCCGGGACGTACAGGTACATGCGCAGGTTGCTCGGGTTGGTGCCGAAGTTCGTCACCTCGGTCAGCGCGGCGGCCGAGGCCGGACCGGGGACGGCGAGCGCCGCCGCCACGGCGAGCCCGGCAGCGGCCAGCGCCGCGCCGAGCAGCCGGAGTCTGCTCTTTCTGGACAGCATGCTGTTCTCCTCGGTGGTGGGAACGCCGCGCGACGCGGCGTTCTCGCCGGCGAGGCGCCTGCGACGGGCGGCCCGGACCCTCGGAGACGAGATAGACAGTCGCGGATCGATGCGACTCGAATCGGAGTCTAGGCCCCGCCCGGCGGGCCGACAACCGCCGCGGTCACCCGGCGGGCGCGGTCGGGGTGGGTGAGCACGTCCACGCTGTCCACGTACTGGTCCACCGCGCCCACCGGCGGACGCTCGCGCAACTCCGGGTCGCTGATCGCGGCCCGCAGCGCCTCGACGAACCGGCAGGCGTGCAGCACGAGGAACGGCCGGTCGTGGAACGGCCGCGCCGCCGGGTCCACCGGCGGCGCCAGCGCGGCGTCGTTCGTCCAGCCGGCCACCGTCTCCAGCGCCCGGACCAGGCCGGGCTGCCGGGCCGCCCAGTCACCCGGGCCGAGCGCGGCGCCGAGCCCGTCTGCCACCGGCGCCGCGTCCGGCAGCGTCGCGAACACCGTGCCGAGCCATTTCGCGTACGGGGGCCAGCGCCGGTGCAGCAGTAGACCGAGGCGCATCAGGTCCCGGGCCAGCCCGGCGACCACGACCCGGCTGCCCAGGTCGTCGCCGACCTCGGCGCAGCGGCCGGCCAGGTGCTCGGCCTGGGCGACCCGCTGCCACCCGGAGGCCAGCACGTGCCGCCACACGTCGTCCGGATACCACGCGAGCCGGGCGCGGACACCGGTGAGCGCGCCGTCGAGCCCGTCGTGGAACACCGCTCCCCCGGTCAGCTCGGCCAGGCGCTGCGTCGGCGTCGCCAGCCAGTCCGCCACCGACATCCCGGCGCGCGGATCGGTGCCGAGCCGGTCGCGCAGCCAGCCGCCGAGTTCGTCCACCGTCACGCCGTGCCGGTCGCCGTCGGCGTGCACCGTGCCGAGCCGCGCCTCCGGCCCGCCGGCGTACCGGGTCGGCCAGCCGAGGAACCGCGCCGGCAACTCCGCGTCCAGCACCGCCCGTACCGGCGCCACGTCGTGCGTCCTGCCCACGAAGACCTGGGTACGCGGACCCCAGTCGTGGTCGGTGGAGCGGGGCGTGTCGAGGCCGAGCAGCTCGGAGCCGCCGTCGAGCAGACCGGCGGAGTACGGCAGGCCGGGCAGCCGCCGCGCCAGCAGCGGACCCACCACCTCGTCGTGGAACCGGCGGGCCAGGGTCAGGCCGGGTACGAAGCTCACCCCGCCAGTCTGCTCATGCCGCGCCCCGCGCGCGCCCGGGTTTCCGGCCCGGCGGTCGCCTCCCCCATCTCGTCACAGGGCTGTGGAAGGCTTGTCGCCGTGGCACACCGACAGCCGATCCTCCTGATCGACTCCCCCAGCCTCTACTTCCGCGCCTACTTCGGCATCCCCGAGTCGGCCGCGAAGACCGACAACGGCCAGCCGGTGAACGCCGTACGCGGCTTCCTCGACATGCTCGCCCAGCTCGTGCGCACCCGCCGGCCCGACCGCATGATCTGCGCGCTCGACCACGACTGGCGGCCGGCGTGGCGGGTCGAGCTGCTGCCGTCGTACAAGGCGCACCGGGTCGCGCCCGAGGGCGGCGAGGTCGTGCCGGACACGTTGTCCCCGCAGGTGCCGATGATCCTCGAGGTGCTGGATGCGCTCGGCATCCCCGCCGTGGGCGCCACCGGCTACGAGGCCGACGACGTGCTCGGCACGCTCTCGGTGACCCAGCCGGGCCCGGTCGAGGTGGTCTCCGGCGACCGCGACCTGTTTCAGCTCGTCGACGACGCGCACCCGGTGCGCCTGCTCTACGTCGGCCGGGGCGTGGCCAAGCTGGACGACTGCGACGACGCGGCGGTCCGCACCCGTTACGGCGTGCCCGCCGACCGGTACGCCGACTTCGCGGCGCTGCGCGGCGACCCCAGCGACGGCCTGCCCGGCGTCACCGGGGTCGGCGAGAAGACCGCCGCCCGGCTGATCGACCGCTACGGCGGCCTCGACGGCATCCTGGCCGCGCTCGACGACCCGCGCTCCGGATTCGCGCCGGGGCTGCGGGCCAAGCTCGACGCCGCCCGCGACTACCTGGCGGTGGCGCCGAAGGTGGTCCGGGTCGCCACCGACGTGCCGCTGCCCGAGCTGGACCCGGCACTGCCGACGGCGCCGAGAAATCCGGACCGGCTGCTGGAGCTGGCGCAGCGCTGGAACCTGGCCGGCTCGTGCCGCCGTCTGGTCGACGCCCTCGCGGGCGACCGATCGTGATCAGTTGATCACGGTCGGCGGTCGGTGCTCCGGCGCGACGGGAACTGAGCGCCGGGCTGCGCCAGCGTCGAGCGGGCCCGCAGGCCGACCGGGTCCGGCGCCGGCTCGGCGGGGGCAGCCGTGGACGGTCCGTCGTCGAGCCTCGAACTGATGTACGCGGCCCCGGCGCGGTCGTCGTCCGACGGCGCGGCGAGCAGCGCGTAGACCAGCCCGACCACGCCGAAGACCACGGCGAGCACGATCGGCACCAGCAGTCCGCTCACCTCGGTGCCGGAGGCCGGCCCGCGGCTCTCGTGCAGGTGCACCGACAGCGCGCTCATGCCGGTGAAGTGCATGCCGTTCACCGCGATGCCCATGACCAGCGCGGAAGCGGCGATGGCGAGCACCCGCCGGACGGTCATCGCCAGCCAGAGCGCCACGGTGGCGGCCACGATCGCGATGACCACGGAGAGCGTCACCCGCAGCGGGTCGTAGCCGAACGAGCCGTCCAGGCGCATCGCGGCCATGCCGGTGTAGTGCATGGCGGCCACCCCGGCGCCGGTGAAGAACCCGCCGGCCAGCAGCCGGGGCGCGGCGAGCCGGCCGGTGCCCACGATCCACAGCCCGATGCCGACCGACACCACCGCGATCACCGTGCTGGCGGCCGTCAGCGGCACGTCGTACCGGATACGGGTGCCGCTGACGGCGAACCCGAGCATCGCCATGAAGTGCATGGCCCAGATGGCGGTGCCGCCCAGCGCCCATGCCGCGAGCAGGCCCCACCAGGCACGCTGCCCGCCGCTGGTGGCGGTCCGGATCCGCCCGGCGCAGACCAGCCCGAGCGCCGAGCCGAGCACCGACAACGCGTAGCTGAGCGCGGGTGTGATCCACCCGTACTCGAAGTGATTGATCTCGCCCACGACGCCCTTCCCTCACCTCGGCCGAGCGCGAAGCACGGCACGCCCGGGGGCAATGATCGGGCAGGCCCTGATCAGGGCATGCATCGACCCCCCGAGAATTCGCGCAGTGGCAGCGTCGTGACGCAGCGATGCGTCGGTTTTCGGCCGCGCGTGACCGAAAGTGATCCTCAGGCCGAGGCGTGGTAGGCCAGCACACCCCGGTTGACCGCCGCGATGGCCTGGCGGGCCGTGCCACGCAGCTCGGCGGAGGCGCCACCGGAGTCGGCGACCTGGCCGAGCAGGTCGACCACCTGGCGCGCCCAGCGGACGAAGTCGCCCGCCGGCATCTCCCCGTCGATCTGGTGGCCGCTGGCCAGCACCTTCGCCAGCGCCTCGCCGCGCGCCCAGCGGTAGATCGGCCAGGCGAAGCCGAGATCCGGCTCCCTGGTCACGGCGAGGCCGCGCGCCGCCTCGTCCGCCTCGATGTCCCCCCACAGCTTGAGCGTCTCGTCGACCGCGTCGGCGACCGCGCCACGCGGCAGCGACGCCCGCTCGTCGACGTCCCGCCGGGCCTCGAAGACCACCACCGACACGGCGGCGGCCAGCTCGGCCGGGGACAGGCCGTCCCACACGCGGCGGCGCAGGCACTCGGCCACCAGCAGGTCGGCCTCGGTCCAGATCCGGGCCAGCATCCGCCCGGCGTCGGTGACCTCGCCGTCGGCGGCCAGGTAGCCGCGCGCGGTCAGCAGTGCGACGATCCGGTCGAAGGTCCGGGCCAGCGAGCCGGTCCGCCCGGACACCCGCTGACGCAGCTCCTCGGTGTCGCGTTCCAGCCGGCGCCGGCGCTCCGCCCAGCGGGCGTGCTCCTCCCGGTCCGGGCAGGCGTGGCACGGGTGCGCGCGCAGCTCGACGCGGAGCTGGCTGAGCCGGTGGTCCTCCCCCGCCGCCTGACGGGACCGGCCGCCCCGCCGCCCGCCGTGCCGGTCCAGGCCGGTGCCGCTGACCGCCGCGGCCAGATCCCGCCGGGCCGCGGGCGAACGGTGGTTGAAGTGCTTCGGCACCCGGATCCGGGTGAGCACCTCGGCCGGAGTGGTGAAGTCGCCGGGGGTGACCCGCCCGGCCCAGCGGTCCTGGGTGAGGACCAGCGGCCGGGGCTCGCCGAACCCGCCGGTGGCCGGGTCCAGCACCACCGCCAGGCCGGCTCGCCGCCCGGACGGCACCCGGATCACGTCACCGACCCGCAGCCGCTCCAGCGAGGCCACGGCCGCCGCCTTGCGCTGGGTCTGGCCCTGCCGGGCGATGGCGCGTTCCCGGTCGGCGATCGCCACCCGCAGCGCGAAGTACTCGTCGAAGTCGCCGTGGTGGCAGGCGGCCTCCGCGCCGTACGCCTCGATCGTCTCGGTGTTGCGCTGCACCTGCCGGGCCAGGCCGACCACCGACCGGTCGGCCTGGAACTGCGCGAACGAGGACTCCAGCAGTTCCCGGGCCGGCGCCGCGCCGACGCTGCCGACCAGGTTGACCGCCATGTTGTACGAGGGCCGGAAGCTGGAGCGCAGCGGATAGGTGCGCGTGGAGGCGAGCCCGGCGACGTGCCGGGGGTCGGTCTCCGGCGACCAGACCACCACCGCGTGGCCCTCCACGTCGATGCCCCGGCGGCCGGCCCGGCCGGTGAGCTGGGTGTACTCGCCGGGGGTGAGGTCGACGTGGGCCTCGCCGTTGAACTTGACCAGGCGTTCCAGCACCACGCAGCGGGCCGGCATGTTGATGCCCAGCGCGAGCGTCTCGGTGGCGAAGACGGCCTTGACCAGCCCGCGGACGAACAGCTCCTCGACGACCTCCTTGAACGCCGGGAGCATGCCGGCGTGGTGCGCGGCCAGGCCCCGCTCCAGCCCGTCCAGCCACTCCCAGTAGCCGAGCACGGACAGGTCCTCGCCGGGGATGGCGGTGACCCGCGACTCGACCACCCGGCGGATCTCGGCGCGTTCGTCCGGGGAGGTGAGGCGCAGCCCGGCGGCGAGGCACTGCTGCACGGCGGCGTCGCAGCCGGCGCGGCTGAAGATGAACAGGATGGCCGGGAGCAGCCCTTCCCGGTCGAGCCGGTCGACGACGTCCGGGCGCATCGGGCCACGCCAGCGGGGGCCGCGCCGCCCGCCGCCGGGGCCGGCGCTGCGGCCCTCGCCCAGTTCCAGGCGCCGCATCGTGTCGCGGGTGTAGCGCAGCAGCTCGGGGTGCACGTCGTGCTTGCGGGCGGCGTCGGCGTCGTGGAACAGGTCGAACATCCGCTTGCCGACGAGCATGTGCTGCCACAGCGGTACCGGGCGGTGCTCGGAGACCACCACGGCGGTCTCGCCGCGCACGGTGACCAGCCAGTCGGCGAACTCCTCGGCGTTGGAGACGGTGGCCGACAGCGACACCAGCGTGACCGACTCCGGCAGGTGGATGATCACCTCTTCCCAGACCCCGCCGCGGAACCGGTCGGCCAGGTAGTGGACCTCGTCCATCACCACGTACGCCAGGCCCTCGAGGGTGGCCGAGCCGGCGTAGAGCATGTTGCGCAGCACCTCGGTGGTCATCACCACCACCGGCGCGTCCCCGTTGATCGCGTTGTCGCCGGTGAGCAGGCCGACGTGCGCGGCGCCGTAGCGGTCCACCAGGTCGTGGTACTTCTGGTTGGACAGCGCCTTGATCGGCGTGGTGTAGAAGCACTTGCGCCGGGTCGCGGGCGCGTCGCCGCCGGGCCGGCCGCGCAGCGCCAGGTGCACCGCGAACTCGCCCACCACGGTCTTGCCGGCGCCGGTGGGGGCGCAGACCAGCACGCCGCTGCCCCGCTCCAGCGCCTCGCACGCCTCGCGCTGGAAGTCGTCGAGATCGAACCCGAGATCTAGGGAGAATTCGTCCAGGGCCGGGAAGGCGGAGGCCTGCGCGGCCCGGCGGCGCGCCGCGGCGTACCGCTCGGCGGGGCTCGACATGGATCCAAGATTAATCGGTGCCGCCGAGGAGTACCGGTCAAGGCCATCCGGCAGGACGGTCGGAGCGGTCGGTAGGGTGCACGACGTGCCGGACCGTACCGAACTGCCCCACGTCTCGAGCGGCGCCGACGACGCCGTCCGCCCGGGCCCGTCCCGCCGGCCCGTGGAGGCGGTGCTCTTCGACTTCCACGGCACCCTCGCCCAGGTGGAGGAGCCGCTGGACTGGGTGCTCGCCGCCGCGGCCGCCTGCGGCGTCGAACTGGACCGGATCCGGGCCACCTCGCTCGCCGACCGGCTGCTCACCGCCGGGCGTGCCGGTGGCCCGCTGCCGGCGCGGGTGCCGCCCCGGCTGGCCGAGCTGTGGGCCGACCGTGACCTGTACCCGCACGCGCACCGGGGCGCGTACACCGGGCTGGCCGAGACCGTGGACACCGGCATCGACGGGTTCGCCGACGCGCTCTACGAGCGGGTGCTGGTGCCCGAGGGCTGGGTGCCGTACCCGGATACGGCACCGGTGCTGGGTGCGCTGCGGTCCGCCGGGGTGAAGGTGGCAGTGGTCAGCAACATCGGCTTCGACCTGCGGCCGCTGTTCGCCGCCTGGGACCTCGACGCGCTCGTCGACGCGTACGCGCTGTCGTACGAGGTGGGGCGCTGCAAGCCGGACCCGGGCATCTTCCTGCGGGCCTGCGGGATGCTCGGCGTCGACCCGGAGCGCACCCTCATGGTGGGCGACACCCCGGCCGACGCGGGCGCGGTGGCGGCCGGGTGCGGGGTGCTGGTGCTGCCCTGCGCCGACGCGGGCCGCCCGAACGGACTCGGCGCGGTGCTGGACCTGGCCGGGGCCGTCTGAGAACACCCCCCAGCGGCGCAAACGCGTCGCGGCGCACCGGCTACCGTCAGGGGCATGACCGGTGCCCACCCCTTGCCGCCGCGTGCGCCGGGACGGCTCGGCGGGGTCGCGCTGGTGCTCGGCGGGGCCCTGTCGGTGCAGTTCGGCTCCGCGCTGGCCGCGCTGCTGTTCCCGCGTACCGGGGTGGCCGGGGCGGTGACGCTGCGGCTGACCATCGGCGCCCTGCTGATGCTCGTGGTCTGCCGCCCCCGGGTACGCGGGTACGGACGCCGCGACTGGGCCTCGGTGCTGGCGTTCGGGCTGGCCCTGGCCGGCATGAACTCGATCTTCTACCAGGCGATCGAGCGGATCCCGCTCGGCCCGGCCGTCACCCTGGAGGTGCTCGGGCCGCTGGCGCTGTCGGTGATCGCCGCGCGCCGGGTGGCCGCCTGGTGCTGGGCCGCGCTGGCACTGGCCGGGGTGGTCCTGCTCGGCCAGGGCGGGTTCGACCGGCTCGACCCGGCCGGCGCCGCCCTGGCCCTCACGGCGGGTGCCATGTGGGCCGCGTACATCGTCTGCTCGGCGCGCATCGGCGCGCGGTTCCCCGGCGCGGACGGGCTCGCCCTCGCGCTGACCGTCGCGGCGCTGCTGACGCTGCCGTTCGGGCTGGCCGACGGCGGTGGCCGGCTGGCCGACCCGGTGGTGCTGGGGCTCGGCGCCGGGCTGGCGCTGCTCGCGTCGGTGCTGCCGTACAGCCTGGAGCTGGCCGCGTTGCGGCGGCTGCCGACGGCGACGTTCGCGGTGATGATGAGCCTCGGACCGGCGATCGCCGCGGTGGCCGGCTGGCTGGTGCTCGGGCAGGCGCTGCGCCCGGTCGAGGTGCTCGCCATCGCGCTCGTGGTCGCCGCGAGCGCCGGCGCGGTCCGCGCCGCCGCGCCGCCTCCAGCAGCGCCTCCGCCTCCGCCCGCGCCGCCTTCACCCGCGCCGCCGGCCGTTGCCGGCCCGCCGGGTGCCGCGGATGCGCCGGTGGTCAGCGCAGCAGCCGCAGCGCCGCCGGCACGGCAGTGACGGTCACCGGCAGGTCGAGGGAGCGCTCCCCGTCGGCGTACGTGGTGATGCCCTCGGCGGCCAGCTCCACCGTCCGCGCCCGGTAGACGCGCGCCAGCGGGTGCGTGACGTGGGTGCCCTGGTAGATCTGCGGCTTGACCCGCATCAGCGTGCGCCTGTCGAACCGTCCGCCCACCACCACGTCCAGCAGGCCGTCGTGCGGGTCGGCGTCCGGGCAGATCCGCATGCCGCCGCCGTAGCTGGCCGTGTTTCCCACCGCGACCAGCACCGCGTCGACCTCCTGCGCCTGTCCGTCGAGGACCAGCCGGTAGCGGCGTGGTCGCAGCCGGGCCAGCTCCACCACGATCGCCAGGTCGTACCGGCGGGGGCCGCGCGGCCAGCGCATCCGGTTGGCGCGTTCGTTGACGATCGCGTCGAAGCCGGCCGCGAGCACCGCCCCGAACCAGCGGTCGGCCTCGCCGGGCCGGGACAGCCGCGCCAGGTCGACCGGGCGGGAACGGCCGGCGGCGAGCGCCGCGGTGATCACCTCGACGGCGGCCATGGGGTCGGCCGGGAATCCGGTGTCCACGGCGAAGTCGTTGCCGGTGCCCGCCGGGACCGGCCCGAACGGCACGGCGGTGCCGGCGACCGCCTGCAACGCGCGGTGCATCGTGCCGTCGCCGCCCACCGCGACGAGCGCCCCGGCGCCGCCGGCGACCGCGGCGTGGCACGCCGCCTCCGCCTCCCCGGGGGTACGCGCGCGCAGCAACTCGACCGGGCGGCCCGCTCCGGCGAGGCGCTCCAGGATGCCGGGCAGCAGACCGCGGTGCCGCCCCCGGCCCGCGGTCGGGTTGGCGAGCACGGCGACGGGGCCGGGCGGGACATGATCGTGCGCGGTCACGGCGAGCACCGTACGGCACAGGTCCCGCAGGTCACCAGAGCGACGTCGCGGACATGCGGCCGGCGCACGCCGACGGCGCCCGGCAGGGGGTGCCGGGCGCCGTCGCGGGGGTGGTTCAGGGCAGGTCGATCGGGCGCAGCACCCGGTCCACCGCGTGGGCGATCTGCTTGTTGCCCTTGTTGATGTCGTACCGCACCACCTTGGCGTTGCGGTCGCTGGTGTCGGCGTCGACCAGGCGCACCTGCCGGCCGAACCAGTAGTGCTTCACGTCCACCTCGACGGTGGCGCCGAGCGCGGTGGTCAGGTCCGCGCCGTCGGCCTTCAGCGCCGCCTTGCGGTCGATCGTCGCGCCGGGCACGACGTGGTAGAGCAGGACATCCTCCACGGTGTCCACGCCGAGGCCGGCGACCGCGTCGAACGCGGCCTTCTCGCCCGGCAGCTTCTTCGCGGCGGTGATGTCCCGGACCAGCTCGCGGAACGCGTAGTCGTTCGGCACGAACGCGGTGAGCGCGACGTTGCCGTCGGTGAGCACCTTCACCGGCGAGTCCGGCTTGGCCTGCAGCACCGTCAGGACCGCCTTCGTGAGCACGTCGAAGTCCCACGGGTTGCGGTCGAAGCCGCTCTTGTCCGCGGTGAGCACGGCGGCCAGCGACCGCGTACCCGGCTGCTTGGCGCCGGCCTGGGCGGGCACGGCGACGGCGGTGGTGGCCACCGCCGCGGCCGTGGCGCCCACGGCGAGCCGGGCGGCGAGACGAGCGATGTTCATCGGGGAGCCTTTCGTCGAAGCGACCAGGTCCGTGACTGTCGTCACGACCATTGCTTCGCCCGCACCGTCCCCGGTGGATGCAGCCGGATCGACGCGTTTTCGCGGCCGCCTCAGCGCACCACCAGCCGCTTGCTGACCGACGGCACGCCGTCGCCCTTGACCTTCAGCGACCAGTCCCCGGCCGCGCCGAGCGTCACCACCGTCTCGGCGGTGCCGTTCGCCTCGGCCTTCATCTCGGCGACCCGCTTGCCGTCGGGGTTGAGCACGTACAGCGTCCGGGCTCCGGCGGTCTTGTTCGTCACCTTGAACGCGAGCTTCTCGCCGGGCTCGGCGATCAGGGCGTCCACACCGGTCATCGCGTCGTCGGTCAGCTCGATGGCCACCGACCGGTCGTAGGCCACCTCGGCCGCGGCGCTGGCGAGGTTGCCGTCGTCCGACACGGTGATCTTCGTGCGCACGCCGTCGCCCTGCCGGCCGGGCTTGCAGGCCACCTCGTACGTGCCGGTCTGCAGCGAGGCACGCAGGTCGCCGGTGCGGCCCGCCGGCACGTCCGCGACCTCGGCGATCACCTTGGTGAAGGCGTCACCCTCCCGGCCGTAGACGTAGACGCCGGTGGCCTGCTGACCCCGGTTGGTCACGGTGAAGGTGACAGTGCCCGGGGTGAACAGCGTGGTGGTGACCTCGCAACTGGTGTCGGTGGCGGTCACCGGCACCTGCTGGCCTTTCGGCGCGGGCTCGTCGTCACCGCAGGCGGTGAGCGCGGTGGCCGCGCAGAGGAGGGTCAGGACGGCGGCGGTACGGCTCTTCATCGGGTTCTCCGGTGCACAGGTCAGACGGGCTGACCGGAACGGGGCGCCGACGCACCCCGGCACACCGCCCGGGGGGCTCGGCGGAGTCAGCAGAGTCTAAGCGCGTACGGCGTCCCGGCAAGGCCCGAGGGCGACCCGATGTGCCCGCGCACCGGGCGATCCGCGCGACCGGCATGATGGCGGCATGCGGCTGGTCTCCCTGCTCCCCTCCGCCACCGAGATCGTGTACGCGCTCGGTCTCGGCGACGACCTCGTCGGCGTCACCTTCGAGTGCGAGGTGCCCCCGGCGTACCGGTCGGGCACCACTGTGGTCGTCGGCGGCCGGGACACCCGGGGCATGAGTCCCGGCGACATCGACGCGTACGTCAAGGCGCAGGTCGCGGCCGGCGCGGACCTCTACACGCTGCACTCCGGGGCGCTGGCCGGGCTGGACCCGGACCTGATCCTCACCCAGGACCTGTGCCGCGTCTGCGCGCTGCCCTCGGGCCGGGTCGCCGACGCGGTGGCGCACCTGGGGTGCCGGGCGGACGTGCTGTCGCTGGACCCGTACACCCTGGACGACGTGCTGGAGTCGATCCGGGCGGTGGGCGCGGCGGCCCGGGTGCCGGATCGCGCGGAGGCCCTCGTCGACGGCCTGTGGGCCCGGCTCGCGGCGGTCCGTGCGGCGGTGGCGGGCCGGCCCCGGCCACGGGTCGCGGTGGTCGAATGGGTGGACCCGCCGTTCGGCGCCGGGCACTGGATTCCCGACCTGGTCGACGTGGCAGGCGGTGAGCCGGTGGGCACCCACCGCGGCGCCCGGTCCGGCCCGACCACCTGGGAGGCGCTGCGAGCGGCTCGCCCCGAGGTGGTGCTGGTGGCGCCGTGCGGGTTCCGTCTCGACAGCGCCGCCGAGCAGGCCTCCGCGGTGGCCGGGCACTTCCCCGGCGCACAGGTGTGGGCGCTGGACGCGGACGGGCTGATCGTGCGCGCCGCCCCCCGCCTGGTAGACGGCGCCGAAACGATAGCCGCCATCCTCCACCCCGACGCGGTCCCCGCCGCCCCGCCCGAAGCAGCCCGCCGCATCACCTGACCCCCGCCCCGCCCCCGCCCCGCCCCCGGCCCCGGCCCCGGCCCGGCCCGGCCCGGCCCCGGCGATCTTGCACTTCCTGCCCGGGCAAAGTACGGAAACCGGTCATCCGAGGGGCAGCAAGTCCATGATCAACGTAAGGGCGGGCCGTCGCGCGGGCATCGAGTTCAAGGTTGGCGGAGGGCAGGGTGCCGGGTCCTCGGCGCGGCGGCGAGGGGCGGCTGCGGAAACGCGGACGCCGTCCCCGTGTGGCGGGGACGGCGTCCGGACGTGCGCGGGGTCGGTCAGGTCATGTCGTCGAAGCGGCGCTCGATCGGCCTCGGGGCGGCGACCGGTTCGGGCGCGCCGATCGGCTCGGACGCCTCGATTCGGCCTCCGGCGGGCACCGGCTCGGTCGACAGGTCAAGCGGTGACACCTCGTCGTCGGCGATGCCGGCGTAGGTCTCACGCCCGCGACCGCGCCGCCTGTCGTTGAGGAACGCCACCCCCACCGCGGCGAAGTAGAGCAAGCAGAGACAGATCGCCAGCGCCGTCATGCCGAACGGGTCGGGCGTCGGCGTGACCACCGCGGCGAACGCGAAGAACACGAACACCGCCACCCGCCACCAGCTCAGCAGCCGCTTGGCGCTGGCCAGGCCGACAAAGTTGAGCATCAGCACGATCAGCGGGAACTCGAACGCCACCCCGAACAGCAGGATCAGGTTCGTGACGAACGAGATGTAGCGGGTCACCTCGAGGTTGGTCGAGATGTCGTCGCCGGAGACGTTGAGCAGGAACTCCAGTCCCTTGGTGGTGACGAAGAACGCCAGCACCGCGCCGGCCGCGAACAGCGGGGCCGCCAGGGCGGTGAAGACGTACGCGTAGCGCCGCTCGTGCCGGTGCAGGCCGGGCGCGATGAACGCCCAGAGCTGGTAGAGCCAGATCGGCGCGGCGATGATCAGACCGACCCAGAGACCGATCTTGAGGTTCAGCAGGAAGACGTCGGCGACGCCGAGCTGCACGAACAGGCACTTGCCGGTTTCCGGATCGATCGACTGCGGCAGGTCGCAGTAGGGCTTCGACAGCAACGTCCGGACCGGCGTGGCCAGCCAGATGCCGAAGCCGAAGCCGACCAGGATCGCCAGCGACGCCCGGAACAGCCGATTACGTAGCTCACGGATGTGCTCCATGAGCGTCATCGAGCCGTCGGCGGCCCGCGCGAAGTTGCTCGGGCCGCGCTTCTTCAACCCGAAGGCCACGGTGGTTGGGGCCCTCTCGGATCAGTTCTCGCGGACGCGCTGCACCGGGTCGGCCGGCGGGGCCATGGGCTGCTGCGGCTGCGGGGCGTACGGCTGCTGCGTGTACTGCTGCTGGCCCGGGGCGTACGGCTGCCCCTGCACCGGCTGCTGCGGCGAAAGCGGCTGGTAGCCGGCCTGCGCGTCGGCCTTCTCGGCGAGGTCGCGGTCGTCGTCGTGCAGGCTCTTGGTCTCCGCCTTGATGATCCGCAGCGAACGGCCCAGCGAGCGGGCCGCGTCGGGGAGCCGCTTCGCGCCGAACAGCAGGATCAGCACGACCACGAGTACGGCGATGTGCCACGGCTTGAGGGCACCCATGGGAAGCTCCAGTCGCTCTGTGTCGGTGAGGGGTGGTCGTCGCCCATCGTACGTGTGTCGCAGCGGCTTGCCACCCCCGCGGGCCTGCCGGTGCGGGCCCGATCGGTGAAGTTTCGACCAACCCGAAGTGTCCCGTCAACCGTCCAGGTCCGCGCATTTCTGCGCGCAACCGCCCGGTTACGCGCAAACGACGCTCACCCGGGCCGACGGTCGTCGATCAGTCGCTGCGCTTGGCCTTGATCAACGCGATCCGCTCCTGCGCGAGCATCGACCGCTCCTGGAGCGACTCGGCCCGCGCCTGCAACTGCTCGGCGGCCGACCGCAGCGACTCCGCCTCGGCCGCCCGGCGCTGCAGTGCCAGCGCGGAACGGCGCAGACCGGGCAGGCGGCTCACCACCGGACGAATCGCCAGGGCCAGTACGACCAGCGCGAACAGCACGACCCCGAGCACGATCCACTTCACCACGGCGGTCAGCCTATCGGGTGACGCCGGCGGCCGCCGGGTCGGCGCTGCCGGTCGGGGTGGCGTACGCGTCGAGCGCGGCCACGGCCTGGGCGCGTACCTGCTCGGCCAGCTCGGCCGGCGCCACCACCGTCACCTCCGGGCCCAGCCCGAGCACGAACCGCCGGGCCCATCCGATGTCGGTGACGCGCAGCGACACCAGCCACTGCTCGCCGTCGGCCTCGACCCGCTCGCACGGGTAGTACTCGGTGATCCACCGCTCGCCCCGCCCGATCCGCAGCGTGATCAGCGGCAGGTCAGCCGACGGACGGAACACGCCGTCGCGCAGATCGTGCGGGCGGGCCTGCGGCGGCACCACCGCCTGCTCCGGCAGCTCGGTCACCGCGTCGATGCGGTCGGCCCGGAAGAGCCGCACGCCCTCGGCGCGGCGGCACCACGCCTCCACGTAGGCCCGGCCGCCGACCATCAGCATCCGCAGCGGGTCGATGGTGCGTTCGGTGGTCTCGTCCCGGGCCGCCGTGTAGTAGGTGATCCGCAGCGCCCGGCCGCGCTCGACGGCGGCGCGCAGCTCGCGTACCCGTGCGCTGTCTCCGGGCAGGCGGACCTCGACCGGCGCTCCGGCCAGGTCACCGGCGGCGTTCTCGATCTTGGCCAGCGCCCGCTCGACCGCTTCCCGGTTGGCCACGCCGGGCGTCTCGGCGATCATCCGCAGCGCCACCACCAGGGCCAGGGCCTCGTCCGGGGTGAGCCGCAGCGGCCGGTCGATGCCGGCGTCGTAGGTGATGGTCACCCGGTCGCCGTCGAACGCCATGTCGATCAGGTCGCCGGGGCCGTAGCCGGGCAGCCCGCACACCCAGAGCAGTTCCAGGTCCTCCCGGAGCTGCTTCTCGGTCACCCCGAGGTCGTGCGCCGCCTCGGCGATCTCGATGCCGGGGCGGGCCAGCAGGTAGGGCACCAGGTTGAGCAGCCGGGCCAGCCGGTCGGCGGAGGCACGGCCCGCGCGGGCCGCCGGGCGGGTCACCGGGCACCCCCGGTCACGGCCAGCTCGTCGTGGCGGGCGGCGACCTCCTTGAGCCGCTGGATGACCGCCTCCCGCACCTCCGGTGGTTCCAGCACGCGGACGTCCGGGCCGTAACCGACGATCTGGCCGGCCAGGTAGTCGGCGTCGGCGTACGGCAGCACCAGCCGGTCGCCGTCCGGACCGGCCTGGCACTCCACCGCCCAGCGGCGCAGCCCGGCGGCGCGCCCCGGAGCGGCCAGCACCGTCGCGCGGCCGGTGCGTTCCACCGGACCGGACCAGCGGGCCACGTGGCTGATCAGGTCGACCCCGGCCGGCGGCTCGTAGGCGCCCGGCTCGCCGGTGGCCCGGACGGCGCCGACCACCCGGGACAACCGGAAGCAGCGGGTCGCGTCGCGGTCCAGGTCGTGGCCGACGACGTACCACCGGCCGCGCCAGCAGACCACGCCCCACGGCTGGACCCGGCGGCGGGTGGGCGCGTCGCGGTCCGGCACGCGGTAGTCGAACCTGACCTCGCGCCGGTCCCGCGCGGCGGCGGTGAGCGGCGCGAACGCCGGGTCGACGGTGACCATCGGTTCCAGGCCCAGCGTGGCCTGCGGATCGACGTCGATGCCGGCGGCGCGCAGCTTCGCCAGCCCCGACGACGCGGCGGCGGCCAGCCCGGCGTGCTGCCACAGCCGGGCGGCGATGCCCACCGCTGCTGCTTCGTCCGGTTCGAGCGGGATGTCGGGCAACGCGTAGGCGCGTGGCGCGATCCGGTAGCCCGGCTCGGCGTCGAAGACGCTCGCCGTGCCGGTCTCCAGCGGCACCCCCAGCTCACGCAGCTCGGCCTTGTCGCGCTCGAACTTGCGCTGGAACGCCTCGTGGTCCTTCGCGTCGTCCGGGTCGTGCTCGTAGCCGGGCACGGTCGCGGCGATCTGCGCGGCGGTCAGGAACCGTCGCGTCGACAGCAGACAGATCACCAGGTTGACCAGGCGTTCGGTACGGGTCCGGGACACGTGCAAACGCTAGCAGCCCGCGCGTGGCGCGCGGGCACCCGCGCGGCGCGGCGCGGGTGTCTTCCCGACCGGCGGCGGGCATCGACCGGTCATAGGGTGATCGCATGGCGGAACCGGAGGTCAAGACCGAGAGCGTCGGCACCGTCGTGGTGGCCGGCGCGGCGAACCTCGCCATCGCCGTCGCCAAGCTGGTCGCGGGCCTGCTCTCCGGCTCCGCGGCGATGCTGTCCGAGGCCGCGCACTCGCTCGCCGACACCACCACCGAGGTGCTGCTCTACCTGGCGCTGCGCCGGGGCGCACGGCCCGCCGACACCCGGCACCCCTTCGGGTACGGCAAGGAGAGCTACGTCTGGGCGTTCCTCGCCGCGCTGTTCACCTTCGTCGCCGGGGCGGGCTTCGCCGTCACCCACGGCGTCACCAGCATCCTGGTGCACGAGCACAGCGGCGAGTACCTCGTCGCGTACGTGGTGCTGGCGGTCTCCTTCGCGATCGAGTCGGTGTCGCTGGCCCGGGCGGTCCGGCAGGTGCGCGGCGAGTCGCGCCGCTGGGGCACCACCCCGCGCCGCTACCTGCGCCTGACCGCCGACACCACCGTCAAGGCGGTCTTCCTGGAGGACAGCGCCGCGCTGATCGGCCTGCTGATCGCCGCCGGCGGGCTCACCCTGTCGCACCTGACCGGCGACGAGCTGTACGACGGGATCGCCTCGATCCTCATCGGCGTGCTGCTGCTGGTCGTCGCCGTCGTCCTGGCCCGCAGCAACATCTCGCTGCTGGTCGGCCGCTCCGTCTCCGACCGGCTGCACCGGCGCATCGAACGGGAGCTGGCGGACGTCCCGACCGTGGACCGGGTCGACACGCTGATGACCATGTTCCTCGGCCCCGACGACATCCTCGTCGCCGCCAAGGTCGACTTCCGGGACGACGCCACCGGCGCCGACATCGAGGCCGCCGCCGACGAGGCCGAACGCCGGCTCACCGGCCACTTCCCGGAGATCGGGTACGTCTTCCTCGACCCCACCCGGTCCCGTTCGGCCGGCCGGACCGCCCGCACCACCCAGGACGAGGCGGGCCGCCCGCTCGACGACCGGAACCCCTGACCCCGCCCGGGCGTCGTCGCGGCGGCGGCCGATACCGTGCACCGCATGGTGCGATGGCGGTCCGGCACGGTCACGGCGGTACGGCGACGGTGGGCCGGCGCTGCCGAACTCGACGTCGAGCTGCCCGACGGCGTCCGGATGCGCGCCCTGGCCTACCCGGCCCTGGTCGGTGAGCCGGAACCCGGCGACCGGGTGCTCCTCAACGCCGGTGCGCTGCTGATGGGCCTCGGCACCGGCGGCTACGCGCTGGTCGTGGCGCTGCCCGACCGGCTGCCCCCGGACCCGCCGCAGGCCGGCGACAACCGCGACGCCGGGCACCTGGTGAAGGCCCGCTACACGCCGCTGCAGCCGATCCTGCTCGGCGTGGACGAGGAGGCATCACCGCACCACGACCGGCTCGCCGCCGCCGACTCGGTCGACGGCATGCCCGTGGTCACCGCCGATCTGCACTCCGCGCTGCCGGCGATCCTGGCCGGGGTACGCGCCGACGCGCCCGACGCCCGGGTCGCGTACGTGCTCACCGACGGCGGGGCGCTGCCGGCCTGGTTCTCCCGCACCCTGGCCGGCCTGGCCGGGCACCTCGCCGGCACGGTGAGCGTGGGCCAGGCGTTCGGCGGCGACCTGGAGGCGAGCACGCTGCACAGCGGCCTGCTCGCCGCGCGGCACGTGCTCGGCGCCGACCTGGCCATCGTCGCCCAGGGCCCCGGCAACCTCGGCACCGGCACCCGCTGGGGCTTCTCCGGCGTCGCCGTCGGCGAGGCGGTGAACGCGATCGCCACGCTGGGCGGGCGCCCGGTCGGCTCGCTGCGCATCTCCAACGCCGACGCCCGGCCCCGGCACCGTGGCGTCTCCCACCACAGCCTCACCGCGTACGGCCGGGTCGCGCTGGCCCCCGCGGAGCTGGTCGTGCCGGACGGTCTCGACCCCGGCCTGGCCGCGGAGGTCGCCGCGGCGCTGACGCCGCTGGCCGACCGCCACCGGATCGTCACCGTGCCCGCCGAGGGCCTCGACGCGGCGCTGCGGGCGAGCCCGGTCGGCCTGTCCACGATGGGCCGGGGCCTGGACGCCGACCACGCCTACTTCCTGGCCGCGGCCGCCGCCGGCCGGTACGCCGCCGGCCTGCTGACCTGACCGGCGCGCCCCGCCGCCAGGCGCGTGGCCGGCGTCGCGGGACCGGGCCGGCGCGGCGGTCAGCCGAGGAAGATGATCAGCCCGAGCCAGGCACCCACGATGAGCGCCAGCGCCGCCGCGAGCACCCAGGTCGGCACCGTGTAGTCGCCACGCCTGTTGCGCTCGATCTCGGCGCGGATCTTCTCCCGCCGACGGTCGATCCAGTTGAGCTTCTCGGTGCCGTCGCGGTCCGAGGACGTCTCGCGGCCGGGCCCACCGGCGGATTCGGAAGTGTTCATCGCGACGCCAGCGTACCCGTGGGCGGGCGGCCGGTGCCGCGCACCGGCCGCCCACACGATCACATGCTGGCGATCAGCCGTTCCACCCGCTCGTCGTAGGCCCGGAACGGGTCCTTGCACAGCACCGTGCGCTGCGCCTGGTCGTTCAGCTTCAGGTGCACCCAGTCCACGGTGAAGTCGCGCCGCTTCTCCTGTGCGTGCCGGATGAACTCACCGCGCAGCCGCGCCCGCGTCGTCTGCGGCGGCGTCTCCTTCGCCTCGAAGATCTCCGGGTCGGTGGCCACCCGGTCCACCTCGCGACGACGCTCCAGCAGCCCGTACAGGCCGCGGCCGCGCCGCAGGTCGTGGTAGGCCAGGTCCATCTGCGCCACCCGCGGGTGCGACAACGGCAGGTCGTGCTTGCGCTGGTAGCGCTCGATCAGCTTCAGCTTGGTGACCCAGTCGATCTCCCGGGCCACCGGGTCCAGATCGCCGGTCTCGACCGCGCGCAGCACCCGGCCCCACAGCTCGACCACCCGCTTCGCGGTCTGGTCGCCGCCCCGGCGCTCCACGAACTCCGTCGCCTTGGCCAGGTATTCCTGCTGGATCTCCAGCGCCGAGACCTCCTTGCCGGAGGCCAGCCGCACCTTGCGCCGGCCGGTGATGTCGTGCGACACCTCGCGGATGGCCCGGATCGGGTTCTCCAGCGTCAGGTCGCGCATCACCACGCCGGCCTCGATCATCCGCAGCACGATGTCGGCCGTGCCGACCTTCAGCAGCGTGGTGACCTCGTTCATGTTCGAGTCGCCGACGATCACGTGCAGCCGGCGGTAGCGCTCCGCGTCCGCGTGCGGCTCGTCCCGGGTGTTGATGATCGGCCGGCTGCGGGTGGTCGCCGAGGAGACGCCCTCCCAGATGTGCTCGGCCCGCTGGGACAGGCAGTAGACGGCGCCGCGCGGCGTCTGCAGCACCTTGCCCGCGCCGCAGATCAGCTGCCGGGTGACCAGGAACGGGATGAGCACGTCGGCCAGCCGGCCGAACTCGCCGTGCCGGGACACCAGGTAGTTCTCGTGGCAGCCGTACGAGTTGCCGGCCGAGTCGGTGTTGTTCTTGAACAGGTAGATCTCGCCCGCGATGCCCTCGTCGTGCAGCCGCTTCTCCGCATCGACGAGCAGCCCCTCCAGGATCCGCTCACCGGCCCGGTCGTGGGCCACCAGGTCGGTCACCGAGTCGCACTCCGGAGTCGCGTACTCCGGGTGCGAACCGACATCGAGATAGAGGCGGGCGCCGTTGCGGAGGAACACGTTGCTCGACCGGCCCCACGACACCACCCGCCGGAACAGGTACCGCGCGACCTCGTCGGGGGACAGTCGGCGTTGCCCGCGATAGGTGCAGGTGACGCCGTACTCGGTTTCGAGGCCGAAGATTCGCCGCTCCATGATGAGACATTAGCCGCCCGGAGCCTCCGATGGGCAGCGCCGGCGCTCGCCGCTTGCGATCTCCCTCGCGCGGGCCGGGGAGGCGGCGGGCTCCGTACGCGAAAGACCCCGCCACCTCGGCGAGGTGGCGGGGTCCGCGAGCGCGGATCTCACTCGGCGGGCTTGTCCTCCGCGTTGCCCTCCAGATCGGCCGAACCCGCCGACGTGGTCGGCTTCTTCGCCTCCTCCGTCGGCACGGCCGGCGTCTTCGCCCGGCCCGGCGCCGGGGCGGTGTCGGCCTCGGCGTCGCCGTCCAGCAGCGCGGTGAGCGCAGCGCCCGTCACCCGCCGGAAGGTACGCCCCACCCGGCGCCGGTCCAGGACCGCCACCTCCAGCTGGTTCGCGGCGATCGTCCGGGCCGCCCCGCCCTCACCGCCGACGCTGCTCAGCGCCTTCATCGCGGCGCGCACCGCCTCGGACAGCGACATCTCCGGCCGGTGCTCGTTCTTCAGCACCCCGCTGATCGCCTCGGCCTGACCACCCATCGCCATCCGGCCCGGCTCGTCGTTCACCGAGCCGTCGTAGGTCACCCGGTAGAGGGAGTCGTCCTCGGCGGTGGCGCCCACCTCGGCCACGCAGATCTCCACCTCGAACGGCTTCGACTGCTCGGTGAAGATCGCGCCCAGCGTCTGCGCGTACGCGTTCGCAAGCGCCAGGCCGGTCACGTCCCGGCGGTCGTAGCTGAGCCCGTTGAGGTCGGCCATCCGCACGCCCGCGCGGCGCAGGTTCTCGAACTCGTTGTACCGGCCCACGGCGGCGAAGCCGATCCGGTCGTAGATCTCGCTGACCTTGTGCAGCGTGCTGGACAGGTTCTCGGCGACGAAGAGCACCCCGCCCGCGTAGCTCAGGACCACCGCGCTGCGGCCCCGGGCGATGCCCTTGCGGGCCAACTCGGAGCGGTCGCGCATGATCTGCTCGGGCGAGGCGTAGAACTGCATGGCCACGGCGGCGGTTCTCCTTCTGCGGGACTGCTGACTCGGTGGACGGTGCGGAGCGGCCTCAGCCGCCGGGGTTCTCCATCCGGCCGGACACCACGCTCTCCGCGATCGCCGCCGTCTCGGCGTCGGTGAGCCGGTGGGTGCCCTCGGCGGTAGCGGTCATCACGACCGGGTAGATCCGCCGGGTCAGGTCGGGGCCGCCGGTGGCGGTGTCGTCGTCCGCCGCGTCGTAGAGCGCCTCGACCGCCAGCCGCGTCGCGTCCTCGACCGACAGGCCGGCCCGGAACCGCTTCTTCAGCGCGGACTTGGCGAACAGCGAACCGGAGCCGATGGCGTCGTAACCGGTCTCCTCGTACGGGCCACCGGTCACGTCGAAGCTGAAGATCCGCCCGGCCCGCGCCGGGTCGCTCGCGGCCAGGTCGAAGCCGGCGAACAGCGGGATCACCGCGAGGCCCTGCATGGCCGCGCCCAGGTTGCCGCGGATCATCGACGCCAGCCGGTTGGCCTTGCCGTCGAGCGAGAGCATCGCGCCCTCGATCTTCTCGTAGTGCTCCAGCTCCACCTGGAACAGTCGCATCAGCTCGATGCCGATGCCGGCGGTGCCCGCGATGCCGACGAGCGAGTACGCGTCGGCCGGGTGCACCTTCTCGATGTCGCGCTGGGCGATCAGGTTGCCCATCGTGGCGCGCCGGTCGCCGGCCATGACCACGCCGCCGGCGGCCGAGATGGCCACGATGGTGGTCGCGTGCGGCGCCATGTCGGCGGCCATGCCGGGCGGCAGCGGCCGACGGCCGGGCAGCATCTCGGGGGCCACCTTGCTCAGGAACGCTGTGAAGGAGGACGTCCCCGCGTTGGTGAACACATCTGGAAGACGCCCGGATGGATCAAAACCCGCTGCCACGTGGTTCCTCTCAGGTACGTGATCGCCCCGGCCGGCCCCAAGGGAGCATCCCGGGACCGGCCAAGACCACCGTTGCAGTTGAAGCAGATTATCCCCCGCACCCGTCCGGTGCGATCATCGTGGTGCCGGCGGTTGACGGCCCGCCCGTCGCCCTGGCGGGCGAAACGGACATATGCCTCACTGGCCGCCCTTTTGTACATATCCCCGAACGAACTCCTCGGCGTTCTCCTCCAGGACGGAGTCGATCTCGTCGAGCAGGTCGTCCACGTCCTCGGTGATCTCGGCGTGCCGCTCGGCCACCTCGGGGTTGGCCTCAGCGGTGACCTCGTCGACCTCCTCGCGGGACTTGCCGGACTGGGTCTGCCCACCCTCTTGCGTCGCCATGGTGGTGCCTCCTCCACGATCGCCTGCGATCAACTTACCTCGCGGGAGCGACGAAAGGCCCGTCGCGTGCCCGTTTCCGGCACCCGGCGGGCCTTCCGGCATCGGGGTCACCCGCTGGTGAGCGTCTCCAGCAGATCCTTGGCGCTCTCGCAGCGGTCGAACAGCTCGCCGACGTGCGCGCGGGTGCCCCGCTCGGGCTCCATCATCGGCACCCGGACCAGCGACTCCCGGCCCACGTCGAAGATGACCGAGTCCCAGCTCGCGGCGACCACCTCGGAGGCGTACCGGTCCAGGCAGCGGCCGCGGAAGTAGGCCCGGGTGTCCTCCGGCGGCTCGGTCATCGCGGTGCGCGTCTGCTCGTCGGTGAGCAGCGTCTTCATCGAGCCGCGCTGCACCAGGCGGTGGTAGAGGCCCTTCTCCGGCCGCACGTCGGAGTACTGGAGGTCGACCAGTTGCAGCTTGTGCGAGCCCCAGCCGAGCTTCTCCCGCTCCCGGTAGCCCTCCAGCAGCCGCAGCTTGGCCACCCAGTCCAGCTCGTCGGCGCACTCGAACGCGTCCCGGCCGAGCCGGTCCAGCACGCTCTCCCAGCGGCGCAGCACGTCGGCGGTCTGCGCGTCGACGTCCTTGCCGTAGCGGTCGTCCACGAAGGAGCTGACCCGCTCCAGGTACGCCCACTGCACGTCCAGCGCGGTGAGCTTGCGGCCGTCGCGCATCCGCATCAGGTGCTTGAGCGACGGGTCGTGGCTGACCGCGCGCAGCTCGGCCACCGGGTCGGCGATGCCCAGGTCGGCGCCGAGGGCCTTCTCCTCGATCATGGCGAGGATCAGCGAGGTGGTGCCGACCTTGAGGAACGTGGAGATCTCGGAGAGGTTGGCGTCGCCGATGATGACGTGCAGCCGGCGGTACTTGTCGGCGTCGGCGTGCGGCTCGTCGCGGGTGTTGATGATGGGCCGCTTGAGCGTCGTCTCCAGCCCTACCTCGACCTCGAAGAAGTCGGCCCGCTGGGAGATCTGGAAGCCGCTCTGGCCGCCGTCCTGGCCGATGCCGACCCGTCCCGCGCCGCAGACGATCTGCCGGGTGACGAAGAACGGCGTCAGGTACGCCACGATGTCGGCGAAGGGCGTCTGCCGGCGCATCAGGTAGTTCTCGTGCGCGCCGTAGCTGGCGCCCTTGTTGTCGGTGTTGTTCTTGTACAGGTGGATCGGGTGGGTGCCCGGGATGGTCGCGGCGCGGCGGGCCGCCTCGGCCATCACCCGCTCCCCCGCCTTGTCCCACCGCACCACGTCGAGGGGGTTGGTGACCTCGGGTGTGGAGTACTCCGGGTGGGCGTGGTCGACGTAGAGCCGGGCGCCGTTGGTGAGTATGACGTTGGCGAGCCCGAGGTCCTCGTCGGCGAGCGCCTCGGCCGGGTCGTACGCGGCACCGGAGTAGGTGAACCCGCGGGCGTCGCGCAGTGGCGACTCCTCCTCGTAGTCCCAGCGGGCCCGGCCGCCCCGGTTGAGTTCCGGCCGCGCCCCGTAGGCGTTTACCACCTGGGAGGAGGTGACCATCGGGTTGGCTCCGGCCTGGCCGGGCACGGAGATGCCGTACTCGACCTCGGTGCCCATGATCCTTCTGACGCTCATCGACCTGCCCGCTCCGCTCGCCGTCCCGGTCCCCGTCATGTCGAGCGTAGTCGGCGTGACGCGCGCAGGGGGCGTGGCGGCAGCGCCGGGTCCGGTGTGGCGGCGTGCCTGAGGACGCGCGGAGGCCCGCGGCGCGTACGCCACGGGCCTCCGTCGAGCGGTCGGACTACAGGTATTGACCGGTGTTGCTGGCGGTCTCGATGGACCGGCCGGCCTCGGTGCCCTTGCCACCGGAGACGAGCGTGCGGATGTAGACGATCCGCTCGCCCTTCTTGCCGGAGATGCGGGCCCAGTCGTCGGGGTTGGTGGTGTTCGGGAGGTCCTCGTTCTCGCGGAACTCGTCGACGCAGGCGTCGAGCAGGTGCTGCAGGCGCAGACCCTTGCGCCCGGAGGTGAGGAACTCCTTGATGGCCATCTTCTTGCCCCGGTCGACGATGTTCTGGATCATCGCGCCGGAGTTGAAGTCCTTGAAGTAGAGGACTTCCTTGTCGCCGTTGGCGTAGGTGACCTCGAGGAAGCGGTTCTCCTCGGTCTCGGAGTACATCCGCAGGACCACCGCGTCGATCATCGCCGCGACGGTGGCCTGGGCGTCGCCGCCGTGTTCGGCCAGGTCGTCGGCGTGCAGTGGCAGGCCGGCGAGGATGTACTTGGAGAAGATGTCCTTCGCCGCCTCGGCGTCCGGCCGCTCGATCTTGATCTTCACGTCGAGCCGGCCGGGGCGCAGGATCGCCGGGTCGATCATGTCTTCCCGGTTGGAGGCGCCGATGACGATGACGTTCTCCAGGCCCTCCACGCCGTCGATCTCGCTGAGCAGCTGCGGGACGATGGTGTTCTCCACGTCGGAGGAGACGCCGGAGCCGCGGGTGCGGAAAACGGAGTCCATCTCGTCGAAGAACACGATCACCGGCGTGCCCTCACCGGCCTTCTCCCGCGCCCGCTGGAAGATCAGCCGGATGTGCCGCTCGGTCTCGCCGACGTACTTGTTGAGCAGCTCGGGGCCCTTGATGTTGAGGAAGAAGCTGGTGTGCCGGTCCTTCCCCTCCCGCTCGGCGATCTTCTTGGCCAGCGAGTTGGCCACCGCCTTGGCGATGAGCGTCTTGCCGCAGCCGGGTGGGCCGTAGAGCAGGATGCCCTTCGGCGGCCGGAGCTGGTGCTCGCGGAACAGGTCGGAGTGCAGGAAGGGCAGTTCCACCGCGTCGCGGATCTGCTCGATCTGCGAGTGGAGGCCACCGATGTCCTCGTAGTTGACGTCGGGCACCTCCTCGAGGACCAGTTCCTCGACCTCGCTCTTGGGGATCCGCTCGTACGCGTACGCCGAGCGGGGCTCGATCATGAGCGAGTCACCGGCCCGGATCGCGCTGCCGATCAGGGTCTCGGCGAGGTGCACGATCCGCTCCTCGTCGGAGTGCGAGACCACGAGTGCCCGGTCACCCGGAGCGCCCTCGGGGCCCGCCAGGATCTCCTTGAGCATCACCACCTCGCCGACCCGCTCGTAACCGAACGCGTCGACGATGTTGAGCGCGTCGTTGAGCAGGACCTCCTGGCCACGGCGCAGCTCGTCGACCTCGAGCGACGGCGAGACGGCCACCCGGAGCTTGCGCCCGCCGGTGAACACGTCCACCGTGCCGTCGTCGTGCTTGGCCAGGAACACGCCGTAGCCACTCGGCGGCTGGGCGAGACGGTCGATCTCCTCCTTGAGCGTCACGATCTGCGCGCGAGCCTCCTTGAGGGTGCTCACGAGCCGTTCGTTGTTCTCGGTCAGCCGTGCCAACTGCGCCTGGGTGGCCGCCAGCCGCTCTTCGAGCTGCCGGACGTGTCGGGGGCTTTCGGTCAACTTGCGCCGCACCAGAGCGAGTTCCTCTTGCAGGAACGCGACCTGCGTGGAGAGATCGTGGGCTTCCTTTTCCCACCGTGCGGCGCGCGAGTCCGCGTCGTCGCTGCGTGCCACGTCCCACCTCCCCGGGGGGCTTGAACGTTCTGACCTAACACTAGCCGCTATGAGCCCGATTCGGTCCACAGCAACGCGCTCGTCACCGAAGCTTGATCGCGAAGGGCTGGTCGCGGGGTGGGTACGGGCGTTCGGGTACCGTCGGAGCGTGGGACGGGAGAACATGGGGGGTGCTTCGTGACCGACGTCGCGACCGACCAGTTGCAGGTCTGGGTGGATCAGGACCTCTGCACCGGTGACGGGCTCTGCGTGCAGTACGCGCCGGAGGTCTTCGAGTTCGACGTCGACGGCCTGGCGTACGTCAAGGGGCCGGACGGCGAGCTGCGGCAGGCCGCCGGTGCCCGGGTGGATGTGCCGGAACACCTGCGCCTCGAGGTGATCGACTCGGCGAAGGAGTGCCCGGGCGAGTGCATCCACGTCGTGCGCGGCAGCGACGGCGTCGAGGTGGCCGGCCCGGAGGCCGACGACTGAGGCGGAGACGGACACGACGGGCCGGGGACGCACGTCCCCGGCCCGTCGCGCTTTCCGTGTCCAGGACCGGTCAGAGCAGGGGCCGGCCGACGACCGAGGCGACCAGCCGGGCGAACTCCTCCAGCCGGGCGATCTGCCCGGCACCGCCGTCGTCGAGGGTCTTGCCGAAGCGCAGCGCGTCGTGCCGGGGCGCGCCGATCGCCTCGTCGCTGGGCGGCGCCTCGTCCAGTGAGCTGAGCAGCAGGTAAACGTCGATGCTGTCGACCCGTACGGTGCCGTTGTCGGCGCGCATGAGCCGCCGCCGGCACCCGACCTCGGTGACGGTGGACAGCGGGACCACCCGCAGCGAGGAGGTCATCGCGCCGGGCGGCCCCTCCCCCGGCGGCACGTCCTCACCGTGCCAGAGCACCAGCCGGCTGCCGTCGCAGACGACCACTTCCTGCCACACGCCGTTGACCTCGTTGACGAAGCGTTCCAGCGTGAAGCCGAGCACCGAGGCGCCGCGCAGTACGCCGTCGAGCGCCTCCAGCGCGATGTCCGGGTCACGCAGGTACGCCCGGGCGGCCGACTCCAGGTCGGTGTAGGGCGACCAGTCCGGGAAGACTGCGGGCAGGTCGCCGTTGCCGTAGCCGGGGTTGCTCACGCCGCCTCCCGCCGACCCGCGCCGCGGCGCCGCCATCGGTTTCGGTCACCGGCACGGGCGCGCCGCCCGACGCGCGCCCCGATCCGCTCGCTCATGCCACCGTCTCCACCCGCTCAGGTGTCGTCCCCACCGGCACACATGATCCGCCCGTGCGCGCGCGCCCGCGCGGCGGGGGTCAGGACTCCTCCGGCTCCGTCGCCGCGCGGGCCGCGGCGGCGGCGCGCAGGGCGTCACGGCGCTGCGCGTACGCCTCGGCGCCCTTGCTGGGCTTGCGCCGGCGCGGCGGCGCGGTGACCCCGGGGGCGAGCTTGCGCGCGGAGACGAGGAACGCGGTATGGGCGATCATCCGGTGGTCCGGGCGGACCGCGAGCCCCTCGGCGTGCCAGTCGCGCACCAGCGACTCCCAGGCGCGCGGCTCGGTCCAGCCGCCGCGCTCGCGCAGCGCCTCGACCAGCTCGGACAGCTGCGGGGTGGTGGCCACGTAGCCGATCAGCACGCCGCCGGGCACGAGCGCCCGCTCGACCATGTCGAGCATCTCCCACGGGGTGAGCATGTCCAGGATGATCCGGTCGAATCCGGTCTCGGCGCAGTCGGCGACGTCGCCGACGTGCAGGTTCCAGGCCGGGTGCGGACCGTTGAAGAACGCCTCGACGTTGCGGCGGGCGATCTGGGCGAAGTCGTCGCGTACCTCGAACGAGTGCAGCTCGCCCTCGGTGCCGACGGCCCGCAGCAGCGAGCAGGACAGCGCGCCCGACCCGGCGCCGGCCTCCAGCACCTTGGCGCCGGGGAAGATGTCGCCCATGGCGACGATCTGCGCCGAGTCCTTCGGGTAGATCACCTGGGCGCCGCGCGGCATGGACAGCACGTAGTCCGACAGCAGTGGCCGCAGCGCCAGGAACGCGGTGCCGCCGCCGGAGGTGGTGACCACGCTGCCGTCGGGCAGGCCGATCAGGGTGTCGTGCTTGAGGATCCCGCGGTGGGTGTGGAACTCCTTGCCGGGCTCCAGCGTCACGGTGTGCATCCGGCCCTTCGGGTCGGTGAGCTGGACCCGGTCGCCGGGCCGGAACGGCCCGCGGTGGACCGGGGGCAGCGCCGGGACGGTGGAGATCTCTGCGGTCACGTGTTCGTCTTCCGTTCGGGTTCCAGGAGCTGGGCGAGATCCGCGATGTGCAGCACGCCGACCACATCTTCGCCTGCCGTCACGACGTACTGCGCGCCCGGGTGGGTGCGCACGGTCTCCAGCACCCGCTCGCCGTCCGCCCCGGCCGGCAGGGCCGGCACGGCGGACAGGTCGCGGGCCACCTCGTCCACCGCGACCCACGGCCTTCGTTCCGGGGGTACGGCGGCGACGCGGGCCGGGTCGACCAAGGCGACGGTACGGCCGGCCGAGTCGACCACGCCGAGCGCCGCCCCGGTGGTGCCCGCCTCGTCGCGGCGGCGCTGGGCCTCGGCCAGCGGTGTGCCGGTGGGCACGGCGAGCACCGGGCGGGCCAGCCGGGCCAGGTCGACCAGGTGCAGCCGCCGGCCGATGCGGGCCATCCGGATCGACTGACCGGCGCCGCGCCACAGCGTCAGCGCGACGAGCAGCAGCAGCGGCAGGGCCAGCGGGGCCAGTGCCCGGCGCATGGTGAGCACCACGACCAGCACCAGCGTGCCCAGCGCGACGGCCCGGCCCACCCAGCCGGCCACCTCGGTGCCGCGGTGCCGGTCGCGGGTGAGCGCCCACACCGCGGCGCGCAGCGCCCGCCCGCCGTCCAGCGGCAGCCCGGGCAGGCTGTTGAAGATCGCCACCACCACGTTGCTGACCGCGAGCTGGAAGGCGAGCTGGTGGCCGAGCGTGCCGGCGGGCAGGGCGAGGGTGGCGGCGACCGCGCCGGCGCCGAGCACCGCGGACACGGCCGGGCCGGCCAGGGAGATCAGCAGCTCGGCCCGAGGGCTGGGGGCGTCGCGGTCCATCTCGGTGTACCCGCCGAGGAGTTCCAGAGTGATCCCCCGCACACCGATGCCGTACCGGCGGGCGGTCAGCGCGTGCCCCAGCTCGTGCAGCAGCACGGAGCCGAGCAGCGAGATCACGAACCCGAGGCCGACCAGGTAGCCGCCGAGCGGGCCGAGGTCGAGCTGGCGGCGGGCCAGCGCCGCGTACAGCACGGTGACCACGACGGTGAGCAGCAGCATCGAGGCGTCGACGCGCAGCGGTACCCCGAGGACCCGGCCGAGGCTGAGCCCCGGCCGGCGGGGTCCTCGGCTCCGCTGCTGCACCGGCTCGATGCTACGTGAGGGCGTGGACCGGGCCGCCTCGGCCGCGAACCGGGGATCCGATCATGCTCCGGTGCGGCGGCGCCGGCCCTGTCACACGCGTGCCCTAACCTTCCGGGCATGACGGCGGAACCGATGATCGACAGTCCCGGTGACCAGACGGCGGCAGCGGCGCCGGTCACGGTGCGGGCCTCGTTGTCACCGTCGCGGGCGGCCGACTTCAAGACCTGCCCGCTGCTCTACCGGTTCCGCAGCATCGACCGGCTGCCCGAGCGGCCCACAGTCGAGCAGGCGCGGGGCACGCTCGTGCACGCCGTGCTGGAGCGGCTGTTCGACCTGCCGGCCGCCGCGCGCACCCCGGAGTCCGCCGGTGATCTGGTCGCCCCGCAGTGGGACCGCCTGGTCACCGAGGAGCCGGAGCTGGCCACGCTGTTCGCCGACGGCGACGCCGTCGGGCCGCAGGAGTTCCTCCGGTCGGCGACGGCGCTGCTCGACGGCTACTTCGCGGTGGAGGACCCGCGCCGGCTGGAGCCGGCCGAGCGCGAGGCGCTGATCTCCGCGGTGGTGGACGACGAGTTGCTCATCCGGGGCTACCTCGACCGGCTCGACGTCGCGCCGGACGGCGCGCTGCGGGTGGTCGACTACAAGACCGGCGGGGCGCCGCGGGAGGCGTTCGAGGCGCGGGCGCTGTTCCAGCTCAAGTTCTACGCCCTGGTGCTGTGGCGCACCCGTGGCGTGGTGCCGCGGGTGCTGCGTCTGCTCTACCTCAAGGACGCCGAGGTGTGCGACTACGCCCCGGACGCCGAGGAGCTGGTGCGCTTCGAGCGCACCGTGGTGGCGCTGTGGCGGGCGATTGAGCAGGCCACCGCCCGGCAGGACTTCCGTCCCCGGCCGAGCCGCCTGTGCGACTGGTGCAACCACCAGGCGTTGTGCCCGAGCTATGGCGGGACGCCGCCGCCGTTCCCGACGCCCGCCGCCGCGCCCGACCCGCTGGTGGACGCCCGCTCCCGCCCGGCGCCACCGGGCGCCGACGAGTAACCCCACCCCCACCCCCTCCTCCCCCACCGCAGCGCGGCACCGACGCGGTGATCATGAAGTTGACCGCCTCGGGAAGCGTTTTCCCACCGGCCAACCTCATGATCATCGAGCGATGGGGCGGCCGGGGCGGGGCGCGGCTCGGGCGGGTGCGGCCATCCTGCGGGAACGTGATGACCTGGCCGGGGCGCGGGCGGTCGCCGCCCTCTACCGTGGGTGCGGCCGATCCCGCGCCGGGTCGGCGCGGGTGTCCGGCCGGAGGGCCGCCCGGACGACGAGGGGGACGCATGACCGAGGGCGCCGTGTCCCGGCCGGTGCGGGTCCTGCTCGCCGACGACCAGCCGCTGCTGCGTACCGGATTCCGGATGGTGCTCGGCGCGGAGGACGACCTCGACGTGGTGGGTGAGGCCGGCGACGGCGCGGAGGCGGTGGAGCTGTCCCGGCGGCTGCTGCCCGACGTGGTGCTGATGGACATCCGGATGCCCCGTCTGGACGGCGTGGCCGCCACCCGGGCGATCGTGTCGGCCCGGCTGCCGGTACGCGTGCTCGTGCTCACCACGTTCGCGCAGGACGAACACGTCGTCGGATCGCTGCGCGCCGGGGCGAGCGGCTTCCTGACCAAGGACGTGCCGGCCGAGGACCTCGTCGCGGCGATCCGCACGGTGGCCGCGGGCGGCGCGGTGATGTCCCCGCGCGTCCTGCGCCGGCTGCTGGACCGCTTCGCCCCTATGCTGCCGGACCCGTCCGCCGCGCCGGCGCGGGCGCTGGAGCCGCTTACCGACAGGGAACGCGAGGTGCTCACCCACATGGCGCGCGGACTGTCCAACGCGGAGATCGCCCGGGTGCTGTCGGTCAGCGAGACCACCGTGAAAACCCATGTCGGGCATGTGCTGACGAAGCTACGGTTACGCGACCGGGTGCAGGCCGTCGTGCTCGCGTACGAGACGGGTCTGGTCCGTCCCGGCGGGTGAGGTGGCGCGGGTCACCTACCGTGACCAGCGGCGGGGCTGATGTGTTGACCATCACGCCAGGTAAGGGCCTGACGTCGGCGCCGCCGACCGGTCAGGGGTCACCCTGAGCCCGGATGGGGGGCGACCCTCAGCGGAAGATCGGCGCGGATTCCACCCCAGGTCGGAGGGATTTCGGCCTCTCGACCTCGAGGATGGATTCCGCCGCACCGGCCAGCGGGGGCGGTGCGGCAGCAGAACGACCATACGGAAGAGGTAGATGACGTGACCGCGACGGTAGGCCGAGAGCAGGCCGCGGCCCGGGCGAACGATGTGTGGAAGGTGTACGGCAGCGGCGAGGCGCAGGTCGTCGCCCTGCGAGGGGTGAGCGCCGAGTTCGAACGCGGCCGGTTCACCGCGATCATGGGGCCGTCGGGCTCCGGGAAGTCCACACTGATGCACTGCCTCGCGGGTCTGGACACGGTGACCAAGGGCACCGTGATGATCGGCGACACCACCGTGACGGGTCTCAACGACGCGGGTCTGACGAAGCTGCGCCGCGACAAGGTGGGCTTCATCTTCCAGCAGTTCAACCTGCTGCCGACGCTCACCGCGCAGGAGAACATCCTGCTGCCCCTGTCGATCGCCGGGCGCAAGCCCGACCCGGCCTGGTACGACGTCGTGATCGACACGGTCGGCCTGCGGGAGCGGCTCGGGCACCGCCCGGCGCAGCTCTCCGGCGGCCAGCAGCAGCGCGTGGCGTGCGCCCGGGCGCTCGTGGCCCGTCCCGAGGTGATCTTCGCGGACGAGCCGACGGGCAACCTGGACTCCCGCTCCGGCGCCGAGGTGCTCAAGTTCCTGCGCAACTCGGTGCGCGAGCACGGCCAGACCATCGTCATGGTCACGCACGACCCGACCGCCGCCGCGTACGCCGACCGGGTGGTCTTCCTCGCCGACGGGCAGATCGTCTCGGAGCTGATCGAGCCGACCGCCGAGACGGTGCTGGACACGATGAAGAAGCTGGACGCCCCGGTCGAGGTGGGCAACTGATGCTGCGGGCAACGCTCAAGAGCCTGCTGGCGCGCAAGCTGCGCCTGCTTCTGTCCGGGCTGGCGGTGGTGCTCGGCGTCATGTTCGTCTCCGGCGCGTTCGTGCTCACCGACACGCTCGGGCGGTCCTTCGACGCGGTCTTCGCCGACGCGTACGCCGAGGTCGACGTGAGCGTCGAGGCGAAGCCGAAGATCGACGTCTCCACGGCCGAGGGGATGCCGCTGAGCACCCCGCTGCCGGCATCCGTGCTCGACCAGGTCAAGGCAGCGCCCGGCGTCGCCGACGCCAAGGGTGTGGTCGCCGCCGACGGCGCCCGCATGATCGGCAGCAACGGCAAGGTGGTCACCTCGTTCGGTCCGCCGCAGCTGGGCCAGAACTGGCTCGGTGAGAGCGACCTGGTGGAGATACGCGAGGGCCGCGCGCCGCAGGCCGACGACGAGATCGTGATCAACACCTCGCTCGCCGAGGCGGGCAAGGTCAAGGTCGGCGACCGGGTCGGTGTGCTGACGCTCGCCCCGAAGAAGGAGTTCACGCTCGTCGGCGTGTTCGGCTACAGCGGCGGCCGGGACTCGATCGGTGGCGCCAACGAGATCTACTTCACCACCCCGGTGGCGCAGCAGCTGATGCTGGGCAAGCCGGACATGTTCAGCAACATCAGCGTCCAGGCCGCCGACGGCACCACGCCGGCCGCGCTGCGCGACGAGCTGGCCCGCACGCTGGGCACCGGCTACCAGGTCAAGACCGGCGAGCAGCTCGCCGACGACGCCTCGGCCGGCCTCAAGGAGGGGCTGTCGTTCTTCAACAAGATCCTCCTCGGGTTCGCCGCGGTGGCGCTGCTGGTCGGCACGTTCCTGATCCTCAACACGTTCTCGATCATCGTGGCGCAGCGCACCCGTGAGCTGGCCCTGATGCGGGCCATCGGGGCCAGCGGCAGGCAGGTCATCGGCTCGGTGGTGCTGGAGGCGCTCGCGGTCGGCCTGATCGCCTCGGTGCTGGGGCTCGCCGCCGGCATCGGCGTGGGCGCGCTGCTGGCGTACCTGTTCGGTCAGCTCGCCGGGGGTCTGACCCTGGCCGGGCTGGGCGTGCCGGCCTCGGCGGTGATCGGCGCGTTCGCGGTCGGCATGCTGATCACGGTGATCGCCGCGCTCCTGCCGGCGCTGCGCGCCTCGCGCATCCCGCCGATCGCCGCGATGCAGGACGTCGCCACGCCGGACCGGCCGCTGACCAAGGTCACCATCGGCGGTGCGGTGGTCACCGGCATCGGCGCGGTGCTGCTGTTCCTCGGTCTCGGCGGGCACGCCGGCGACAGCACCCTGGCGACCATCCTCGGTGGCGTGCTGTTCGCGTTCATCGGGGTGGCGCTGCTGACCCCGGTGATCAGCCGGCCGGTGGTCTCGCTGCTCGGCACGCTGTTCTCCTGGTCGGTGCCGGGCAAGCTGGGCCGGCTCAACTCGGGCCGCAACCCGCGGCGCACCGCGATCACCGCGGCCGCGCTGATGGTGGGCATCGCCCTGGTCACCGGCGTAACGGTGATCCTGGACTCGGCCAAGGGCAGCATCGGCAAGCTGGCCGAGGACAACATCAAGGCGGAGCTGGTGATCTCCGGGTCCACGACCGGGCCGCGTCCGGCGAGCTTCGACCCGGCGGTGCTGGAGAAGGCCGCCGCAATTCCCGGCGTGCGGATGGTCTCCGGCGAGTACGGCGACATGGGCGTGGTCGGCGGCGAGCGGACCTGGGTGGCCGCGTCGAGCAACGTGGCCGCGCTCCAGCAGATCTTCGGGGCGAAGGCCGCCGCCGGTGACATCAGCACCCTCGCGCCGGACCAGATGCTGGTCAGCTCCGACACCGCGAAGGCGCGCAACCTCTCCGTCGGCTCGACGGTGCCGGTGCAGCTGTCCCGCGGTGAGGCCCGCACCTACACGGTCAGCGGCATTTACGAGAGTTCGCAGCTGACCAACCCGGTGACGCTGCCGCCGCAGGCCGCGGCGGACTTCGCCATCCCGCAGCCCATCCAGGGCTTCCTGCAGCTCGCCCCCGGCACGTCGGTGGACGCGGTGCAGCCGCAGGTCGAGCGACTGCTGGCGGACAGCCCCGAGGTGTCGGTGGCGGACCGGGCCGCGTTCATCGAGCAGCAGACCGGGCAGCTGGACTCTCTGCTCCAGATGATCCAGATCCTGCTGGCGCTGGCCATCGTGATCGCGGTGCTGGGCATCATCAACACGCTCGCGCTGTCGGTGCTGGAACGGACCCGGGAGCTGGGTCTGTTGCGGGCGATCGGCCTGCGCCGCGCCCAGACCATGCGCATGATCACGGTCGAGGCGGTGGTGATCTCCATCTTCGGCGCGCTGCTGGGCGTGGTGGTCGGCACCGGTCTCGGCGCGGCGGTGGTCGAGGCGCTCAAGGACGAGGGCATCACCGACCTGGTCCTGCCGTGGGGTCAGATGGTGACGTTCCTGATCCTGGCCGCGATCATCGGCGTGGTCGCGGCGGTCCTGCCGGCGATCCGCGCCGCGCGGATCAACGTCCTGGGCGCCATCGCCCACGACTGACGTGAAAGGAAGGGCCCCTTCTTAACGCCTCGTGCATAAGAAGGGGCCCTTCCTAACGGTTGAGCAGGGCCGCGAGCAGCTCCAGGTCCGCCCCGAGCAGGCTCTCCATCTGGTGTACGCCGTCGGCGGGCGCCAGCGGCACCTCGGCCGGCACCGCCAGCACCGCCGCACCGGCGGCGAGCGCGCTCGCCACCCCGGTCGGTGAGTCCTCGATCGCCACGCACCGCTCGACCGGCACGCCCAGCAGACGCGCGGCGGTCAGGTACGGCTCCGGGTGCGGTTTGGCCGCGTCCACCTCGTCGCCGCAGACCACCGCGTCGAAGCTGTCCCGGCCCAGCGTGTCCAGAGCCACCTCGACCAGGGACCGGCCGCTGGAGGTGACCAGCGCGGTGGGGATGCCGGCGTCGCGTACCGCGCGCAGCAGCGCCAGCGCGCCCGGACGCCACTGCAGCCCGGTGCGGAACAGCTCCAGGATCCGGGCGCTGATCCAGTCGGCGCTGGCCTGGACGTCCCGCTCCGGCTGGCCCAGGTCGTCGTGCACGATCCGCATCGCGTCGGCCATCCCGGTGCCGACGATCGCGCGGCGGGCGTCCCCGGACAGGACACCGCCGTACACGGCGGCCAGCTCCTGCAACGCGACGTCCCACAGCTTCTCGCTGTCGACCAGGGTGCCGTCCATGTCGAAGAGCACGGCGGCGGGGTGCTTGCTGCTCAGCGGGGGCCTCCTTCGGTACGCGTACCCCGCCGATCCTGCCAGCCACGCCCGATGCGCCCGGCACCGTCCCCGATCGGGGTGACCCGCGGCATCACCCGAGACCGCAGGCGCCGAGCGACTTCTCGTACCCCCGGAAGAACGATTCGCTGCGCTGCTCGGCGGTGCCGTGCGAGCCCTCGGCGAACCAGGGCTGATCCGGGTCGTCGCCGACCGCCAGCAGCCCTTCGCGGAACTCCTCCAGGTCACCGTCCTCCAGCTCCAGCGCCCCGGACCGCACGCTGTCCCCGAGGTACGCCCCGGCCATGCAGTCGGCCTGCAGCTCCTGCTGGATGGTGAAGTTGTAGCGGATGCCCAGCCGCACCTGCATGCCGTGGGCGTACTCGTGGCCGAGCAGGTAGAACAGGAACGCGTCGCCGATCTGCCGGAACGCCGCCACCGACCAGTTCACGTCGTAGGCGATGAAGTCGCCGGCCGAGCAGTACACCGCGTTGTTGCGCGGCAGCCCCTGCCCGGCGCAGGCCACCTCGCCCTCGCGGCTGTAGGCCACGACCCGCCGGATCGGGGTGAACCGCTGGCCGGAGGCGCGGAACTGCTGCGCCCAGTACCGTTCGGCCAGCCGTACCGCGTCCTGGATGTCCTGCTGGAACTCGGCGACGCTGGTGGTGCCGTCCGCCCTGGTGGTCTGCGACTCGGGCTGCGCGCTGCTCCGGGGTGCGGGCTGCTGCGGCTCGCCCTGGTCGTAGCCGCCGGCCATGCAGCCGGCCGCGACCAGCGCGGCTACCACCAGTCCGGCGATCGGCCCACGCCCCTGACGTCCCGCCCTGTCCCCCACCATGACCTCCCGGCTGTCGCACCCGTGTCCCGCAGCAGTACCCCCGGCGGACGCCGGTGATGCTCACCGGCTCTCACGCACGGGCGTCGGGAAACGTTCACCGGGTCGCGGTGAGCTGGGGCGTCCTCCACTGGCGACGCCGCGGGGAGCCCTCGGGGGCACGAGCGGGGTAGCGGACCGGTGCGGTCAGTCCAGGCCGCGCATGATGTGCGGCTCGCCGTCGTCGTCGCCGAAGCAGCGGTGCAGCACCTGGGCACGTGCCCACAGGTCCAGGCTGCTCGGCGGCCCGACCGGGCCCGTGCCGGCGGGTGTGGTGGTCAGCACGGGAGCCGGTTCCGGCGGGACCTGCGACGTCACCTCGTCGGTCATGTCCGCCCCTTTCGTCGTACCCATGCTCGCCTCCGAGCGTTTCCGCCACGTCAACGCCGACGGCGGGGGCGTGGACGCGGCGCGCCTGACCCGCGCCGGCCCGTACTCCGGTGACGGTAGCCCTCCGAGCCCGCGAGCACAGCCGTATTCCCGACGTCGCCGCAGGTCGCGGCCGTTGATCACGCCGCGGCGCCGCGCCCGCCGGCCGGGCCGTAGGTGGCGCAGCAGGTGCCGCATCACGATCACCGAGAGCCCGGCGAGCACCAGCCCGGCCGGTGAGTGCGCGGCCTCGGTGCCACCGAGCGCGTGACCGAAACGGGACAGCGCCTGGGAGTGGTGCGGTGTCCGCGGCGTGACTGGACGGCGAGCGCTGTGCTCACGAGGCGAGGTATTGCCGCTTGCATCCGGTACCCGGGTACGGGCTTACCGTCGAGAGATGACCGACGACTCCTGGGTGCCCGGCACCTGCACGCTGCCGACCGCCGAACGGCCGCTGCGGGTGGCCGAGTTCGACGGACTGTTCCGCGACGCGCTGCGCGGCGTCGAGCGGCGGTCCGACCGGCATCTGCGGCTGCACCTCGACCGCACCGCCGAAGCGGCTGCCCGGGACCTGATCGCCCGCGAGTCGGCCTGCTGCTCCTTCTTCACGTTCGACCTCGCCCGCCCCGATGGCGACACGCTGAGCCTCGACATCCGGGTGCCGGCGGCCCGTGTCCGCGTACTCGATGCCCTGGCCCTGCGGGCCACGGCCGCGCGGGGCCGGTGATGGGCGAGCCGGAGCTGCGCAGCGGCCGGCTCGCCGACGCGGCCGGCGTGTCCGTGCAGACCCTGCGCTACTACGAACGGCGCGGGCTGCTGGCCGCGCCCCGGCGGTCGCCGGGCGGGCACCGCCTCTACCCGCCCGAGACCGTCACCCTGCTGCGGGTGGTGAAGGCCGCGCAGCGTCTCGGTTTCACCCTCGACGAGGTCGCCGGCGTGCTGGGACGCGGCCGGGGCGCGGGCCTGCAGGGGCACGCGCGGCGCAAGCTCGCCGAGGTGGAGCGGCGGCTGGCGGATCTCACCGTGGTCCGCGACACGCTCCGGGCCGCCGTCGCGGCCGGCTGCGACGACCCGGTCGAGTGTGCCGGCAGCGCCTGCTGCCCCCTGCCGTTCGCCGAGGGCGCCGACCGGACTGCCCGGCCGGCCTCCGGCCCGGTGTCGCTACGGTCTGACACATGACGGTCGTCCGGTCCATCCTGCTGTTCCTGCTCGCCGCGCTCGCCGAGATCGGCGGCGCCTGGCTGGTCTGGCAGGGCTGGCGGGAGAACCGCGGGCTGCTCTGGGTCGCCGCCGGGGTGATCGCGCTCGGCGCCTACGGGTTCGTGGCCACCTTCCAGCCGGACCCGAACTTCGGTCGCATCCTCGCCGCCTACGGCGGCGTCTTCGTCGCCGGGTCGCTCGCCTGGGGCATGGTGGTCGACAGGTTCCGGCCCGACCGCTACGACCTCGTCGGCGCGGCCATCTGCCTGGTCGGCGTCGCCGTCATCATGTACGCGCCGCGGACGGGCTGACCGTCCGCCATCACTCGAACCGGGCGATGAAGTCCTCCGGACGCCAGCGGGCCCCATCGCTGAGGTAGTGGAAGTTGAGGGTCAACTCGGCCCCGCCGGCCCGCTCCGCCATCTCCCGCAGTGTCATGTCCAGGAAGTACCTGTTCAACGGGATGATCGCCTTCTCGCCCTCCGGATACGGCACGTGCAGCAGCGCGAGCGCGTGGCTCATCGGTGGGTGCGTGAGGCCGCGTTCGTCGGCACGGTAACTGCCGTAGGTGACCTCGGCGATCCAGGAGATCTCGCCGCCGACGGAGGCCAGGGGGTACCGGCGCAGCGCCTCTGCCAGCAGCGATCCGAGGGTGCGCTGGGGGCGTACGTCGAGAAGCACACGATGCGAGTCGACGTCGTCGCCCATGCACACGGAATCCCGGTCGATCGAGATCTTCATGAAGCGCACCGTAGTACCGCCTGTCACCTCCGGGAGCGGGCGGCGGTGATGAGTTTTCCCGCCCGTACCCGTCACATCTTCGACAGGCCACGACGAGGCGGGAGGATGACGTGATGGGTGCGGAGACGCGGCGGGCGGAGCCGGACGTACGCGAGCTGGCTGAGGTCGGCGAGCCGGCGTTCGCCGCGCTGGCGCAGCGGCACCGGCGGGAGCTGCACGTGCACTGCTACCGGATGCTCGGATCGTTCGAGGACGCCGAGGACACCGTGCAGGAGACGTTCCTGCGCGCCTGGCGACGGCGGGAGACGTTCGCGGGACGATCGACATTCCGGGCCTGGCTGTACCGGATCGCCACGAACGCCTGCCTGGACCGGCTCTCCGCGTACCGGCCCGAGCCCGCGACCGGCGGCGAGGTGCGGTGGCTGCAGCCGTACCCGGACCGGCTGCTCGACGAGCTGCCCGCCGCCGGCGCCGACGAGCCGGAGGCCGTCGCGGTGGCCCGCGAGACGATCGAACTGGCGTACCTGGTCGCGGTGCAGCACCTCGCGCCGCGCCCGCGCGCCGTGCTGATCCTGCGCGACGTGCTCGGCTGGCCCGCCAAGGAGGTCGCGGAACTGCTCGGTGACTCGGTCAACTCGGTGAACAGCGCCTTGCAGCGCGCCCGCGCCGGCATGCGGGAACACCTGCCCGCGCAGCGGCAGGACTGGACCGGCGACGAGACCGATACCCGAACCCGCGAGCTGGTACGCCGCTTCACCGACGCCGCGGTCGCCAAGGACGTCGGCGCTCTCGCCGCGATGCTGCGCGACGACGTGCGGTGCTCGATGCCGCCCACGCCCGGCCTGCAGATCGGCCGCGACGCCGTGGTGAACGACTGGATCGCGGACGGCTTCGAGAGCCTGGGCAGCATGCGGGCCCTGCCCACCGCCGTGAACCGGCAGCCCGCCGTCGCGTTCTACCTGTGGCAGGAGAGCGACGGTGCGTACCTGCCACTCACCGTCGACGCCCTGCGCATCACCGGCGGGGAGATCACCGAGATCGTCACGTTCCACGCCGACCGGTTCCCGCAGCTCGGGCTGCCGGAGCGCCTGCCGGCCGACCGTACGCCGTAGTGCCGGTCCGGACGCCCGCGCTGCCCGGCGGCGCACGCGTCGCGGTGGTCGCGACCTCACCCTCAGGACGACGCTCGGAGGAACGACATGATCAGCAGCACCGGCACCGGCGTGGGCTCTCGCCGTTCGCACAGCTTCCGGCGGCTCGCCGTCACCGGCCTGGTCGCCACCCTCGGCGCGATGGCGGTCACCACGCTCGCGGCGGCGCTCGCCCGGGCCGCCGGTGTGGACTTCGAGATCCCGGACGGCGGCGGCGAGACGATCCCGTTGGGCGGGTTCGCCGTCGTGACCGGATTCTTCTCGCTCGTCGGCGTCGTCATCGCCGCCGTCCTGTTGCGGTTCAGCGCCTACCCCGCGCGGCGGTTCGTGTGGACGGCGGTGTCGCTGACCGCGCTGTCGATGGTCCCGCCGTTGATCGCCGGGGGCGACGCCGCCACTACTGTCACGCTGGTCGGGCTGCACCTGGTCGCGGCGGCGGTGATGATCCCCGCCCTGGCGTGGAGCCTGCGCGCGAGGAAGGGCGACCGGGGGTAGCTCCCCCTCGACGTTCAGCCGTGGTCGGGCGGAGCATCCGGCTACTCGGCCAGGGCTCCGCGACGACGCAGGGCCACCTTGGTGCCGCCGAACGCCACGAGCCAGGGCAACACCAGGAAGCCGCCGCAGCCGATCACGATCAGCCACAGCGTCTCACTCGGTTTTCCCTGGTGCTCCAGTTCGGGCCAGGTGAAGGCACTGCCGAGCAACGACAACGCGTAGAACAGGACGACCGCGATCGCGGCAGCCCTACCGATCCGGCGGCTGAACCCGACGCCCGCGGCGCAGAGAAAGCCGAGCCCGGACATGAGAATGGGGGCGAAGTACATACCGGACACGACGACGAAGGTGGAGTACATCGCGCCGGGGTCGAGATCCGACTCCGCCAACGGTGGCAAGCCGGCTCCGACCGCGTGGACGACAGCGGACAGGGCGGAGCTCACCACTTCGGCCTCCTCGCGCCGGGACGCTCGCACGCCATCGGGATCGATCCCTCAGTTCGACGGATCGGAGCTGTGGACCCGCTCCGGAGAATTTCCTGCGATCTACAGGATTCGATCAGGAACACTCGGGCACTTCGATACGGACCATACGCCGGGCGCCGCCAGTCGGCGCCCGGCGCCACGTACAACCGAGAGGTGACACCATGACCTTCCGCGCCAGGCTCGTCGGAGCCGCACTCGCCGGGACTCTCGCCGCCGGTGCATCGGCACTGGCTGGGGCGTCCGCGGCCAGCGCGCAGGCCGAACCCTGTGTTCAGCGCATCGCCGTGGTGAACAACGCCGCCTTCGTGATGTCCTTCAGTGTCCAGGCGAGCAACGGCCTGGAGACGGCGAACACCGACACCTACCCGATCAACCAGTCGCGGACGATCGATCTCACCACCACCGCGCTTCCCGTCGGGTCCGATGTCCGGCCGGTGGTGGACGCGGTGGCCGGAGCGACGCGGACCCCGAGCAGCTTCGTGTCGTACTGCGAGAACGGGCAGACCGCCACGTACTCGGTGACCGGGACGACGTACGACTACTCGGTCACGCTGATCGGCTGACCGGCACGTCGACGCTTCGGGGCGTCCGCCATCGCGGCGGGCGCCCCGCGCTCGTACGCTACGTTGATCGAGTGCCCGTACCCCGGCTGATTCCCATCGCGCACGAGCCCGGCCACCGGACGGACACGATCGGCCGCTACGACGAAGGGCTGTTCCTCGCCTCGGCGTGGGATCACCACGCGTACGTGCACCGCTTCGACCATGACGGGACGTACCGGGACTCGACCATCACGCGGGTTCCGGATCGAGGCGCGCTGAGTGAGGCACTCGACGGGCTGCTCGCGAGCCTGCCCGGCAAGGTGTACGGCGACATCGCCGTACACCTGTTCCAGACCCGTCAGGACGGTGTCGTGTTCGGTCTGGTCGACGAGTCCGGCGACCGGGCCGGCGACGGCAGCCACGTCGGCTGGGTCGAGTTGTATCCGGATCGCCTCGGGTTCCACGAGCCGTGGGACGGGCTCTACGACACGTGACGGCCGGCGTTGTGGTCCTCACCGGCCGGAGCTCCGCCAACCGCTGGTTGACGGAGCCCGACACGTTCGTATCGGTCAGGATGCGAGGGAGAAGTCCGCCACGACACCCTTGTGGTCCGAGTTGGTGTCCCCGACGATGCGGTAGTCGGTCATCCACATGACCTGGGAGCTCTCGATCCGCTTCCAGAAGTAGATGTAGTCGATGTGCCGGTTCCCGTGCGTGCCGGTCCCCTTCTCGCCGTAGAGGTTGTAGACGGAGCGGAGGTTCGGCAGCTCGTTGGCCTCGAAGACCTTCCACGGGAACTTCTCGTACCCGCGGGCCTTGTCGGCGCTGAAGTCGACGTTGAGGTCGCCGCTGACGATGACCTGGCCCTCCGCCTTCTTCTCGCGGGCCAGCTCCTTGACCTCCGCGAACTGCTGCTCCGCGCACCTGGTACGCGGAAGGTCTTCCGGCGAGCCGTTGTTGTCGATACCGGCGACGGCGTGGAAGTTGATGTGGAACACGTATCGTCCGGTCGCCTTGTGCCGGTACTTGACCCAGTTGTTGTAGCGCGGCGGCGGTGGCTCGTCGGGGTTGGTGTCGCACACGAACTTCGACCCCTTGTCGACCACTTCGAACATGCTCTTCTTCGCCAGCAGAGCTTCACCGGCAGCGTGCACCGAAGTGGTCGGGGCGTAGAACGTCCATCCGTTGTCGGCGGCCCAGTCCACCAGGAAGGCCCTGCGGGGGCCCACCTCGTTGAGCGCGACCATGTCCGCCTTCGAGGTGATGAGGTTCAGGTCGTGGAGGAACTTCTCGTGGGTGAGGCCGTTGTAGATGTTCAGGTGGCCGGCCTGGAAGGTCGACGCCGCCGCGGCCGGAGAGACCGGCAGGAGGAGGGTCGCCACCGTGAGTGTGGCGCCCAGGGCGACGGCTCGCCGGACAGCTCGCAGGGTTCTTCTCATGAATGATCCTTCCCGTTTGAGGACACACCGGGCCGGCGCCGCCACTGTGGTGGCGGTCGCCGTCCGGTGACAAATCGTTAGAGCTCCACCTTGAAGTCGGCGTTGGCGCCGGAGCCCGTGATGACGAGACGCCCGGTCCGGCTCTTTCGCCCCGAGCTGTCGTCGGCGAGGTAGTTCCACGTCACCCACGGCTTGCCGTCCCGGGCCTCGTAGACGTCCATCGCGCCCGGCCCACGCTTGTTACCCGGCAACGAGTACTTGCGCATGGTGTCGGGCAGGTGGGCCGCCGGACCCGAATAGGAGAACCAGGCCCGGTTCGGTCCGGGCATCGGCGAACACAGGCCGTCGTCGATCCGATCCCCGCAGAAGGCGACGCCGGTCGAGTAGTAGTTCTCCCGCCAGGCGTTGCCGGAGTAGAAGAGATACCAGGAACCGTTGTGGTGGAACGCGCTCGGATTCTCGATGACGGCGACCCCGCCGCTGTCCCGGTACGTGACCCAGCTCAGATTGTCGCTGCGGAAGATGACGACCGGATCGCTGTCGCGGTCGACGGTGCCGTTCGGGTTGAACTTCAACCTCATGACGGAGAGCGCCGACTCCGCCCCTTCGGCCCGCTGCCCGTCCCGCCAGGTCATCCAGATCGCACCCGCGGGACCGGCTACGACGTCCGCGTCGAGTGCCCACCGGTCGCCCTTGTCCGGGCAGGCGATCGGCGTGTCCTCGGCGTTGAACGGCCCGTACGGGTTCTGGGAGCGAGCCACGCCGATGCACTTGCGCCCGCCGTCGTTCTTCCTGCTGGCGGTGTAGAAGAGGTAGTAGCGGCCGACCCCGTCCTTGACGTGGTAGTGCGCCCCCGGGGTCCAGATCCCGGAGCCGGATTCGACCCACGCCCCACCGCCGCCCGGCATGGCGTCGCCGGCCACTGTCGGCGAGGTTCCCACGACATTCCCGGCGCCCGAAATGGCGTACGGCACCTTCTTGCCGCCGGTGCTGGCACCGTAGGTGATGTACTTGTTGGAGCCGTCGCGCAGCGCGATGGTGTCGGCGCCAGGGAACGGGAAGTCCTGCGACTCGTCGGCCGGATCGACGACGGCGGCACCGGCGGAGGGCGCGGTGGCGACGCCGGTCGTGGCCGTGAGGGCCACTGCCAGCCCTGCCACGAACGCGCGGATGGTGACTCGCATGAGGCTCCTCTGAATCCGGGTCAGATCCTGAGCACAGATCAAAGCATGCAAATACAACGATTACCAGAGCCGCGCGGAGCCGGCGGACCACGCCCACTTGCGACTGGGGCACCCGTGGCCGACCTGCCCCGGTACGACTCGGCGCGCGGGCGCCGATCTCCGCGCGGATGTCCGTCATCCCTCACTAGCTGCCTGATCATCCGATCAGCCTTCGGGGCGTGGGAGCCGCGAGGACCGCACCCGCAGGGCTTCGATGCCGCTCTTGGGTACGACTCGACCGGGCCGGCGGCCCGGCAGCGGACCAACCGGGTGTCGTGAACTTGTCAGCTCAGGCTGGGCGACGGCGTCACTTGGCGTTGAAGTAGTTCGCCTCCGGGTGGTGCACCACGATCGCGTCGGTGGCCTGCTCCGGCACCAACTGGAACTCCTCGGACAACTGCACCCCGATCCGCTCCGCGCCCAGCAGCTCCACGATCTTCGCCCGGTCCTCCAGGTCCGGGCAGGCCGGGTAGCCGAACGCGTACCGGCAGCCCCGGTAGTCGGTGCGCAGCAGACCGGCCAGGTCCGCCGGGTCGTCGTCGGCCACGGTGCCGCCGCCGGGCAGCACCAGCTCGGCCCGGATCCGCCGGTGCCAGTACTCGGCGAGGGCCTCGGTGAGCTGCACGGACAGGCCGTGCACCTCCAGGTAGTCGCGGTACTCGTTGCCGGCGAACATCTTCGCCGTGTACTCGCTGATCGGCTGCCCGACGGTGACCAGCTGCAACGCCACCACGTCGAGCTGGTCGCCCTTGGGCCGGAAGAAGTCGGCCAGGCACAGCCGCCGCTCCTGGCGCTGCCGGGGGAAGGAGAACCGGGCCCGCTCGCTGTGCCCGTTCTCGTCCAGCACCACCAGGTCGTTGCCCTCCGAGTACGCCGGGAAGTAGCCGTACACCACTGCCGCCTCCAGCACCTGGTCGGAGATCAGGCGGTCCAGCCAGTACCGCAGCCGGGGCCGGCCCTCGGTCTCCACCAGTTCCTCGTACGACGGGCCCTTGCCGCCGCGGGCGCCGCGCAGCCCCCACTGGCCGAGGAACGTGGCCCGCTCGTCGAGCAGCGCCGCGTAGTCGGCCAGCGGCACGCCCTTGACCACCCGGGTGCCGAAGAACGGCGGCTTCGGCACCGCCACGTCGGCCGCCACGTCGGAGCGCACCGACGCGTCGTCCAGTTCGGGCAGCGCCTCGCGCACCTGCGCCCGCTGCCGCTCGCGGCGCTCCCGGCGGGCCGCCAGCGCCGCCTCCCGCTCCGGGTCGATCACCGGCGCGCCGCCGCGCTTGGCCGCCATCACGCGGTCCATCAGGGACAGCCCTTCGAACGCGTCGCGGGCGTAGTGCACCTGACCGGGGTAGATCGACCGCAGGTCGTCCTCCACGTACGCGCGGGTCAGCGCCGCGCCGCCGAGCAGCACCGGCCAGCGCTCGGCCACGCCCCGGGAGGCCATCTCGGCCAGGTTCTCCTTCATGATGACTGTGCTCTTGACCAGCAGGCCGGACATGCCGATCGCGTCGGCCCGGTGCTCCTCGGCCGCGTCGAGGATCGCGTTGATCGGCTGCTTGATGCCGATGTTCACCACGTCGTAGCCGTTGTTGGACAGGATGATGTCGACCAGGTTCTTGCCGATGTCGTGCACGTCGCCCTTCACCGTGGCGAGCACGATGCGGCCCTTGCCGTCGTCGTCCGTCTTCTCCATGTGCGGCTCCAGGTAGGCCACCGCGGTCTTCATCACCTCGGCGGACTGGAGCACGAACGGCAACTGCATCTGGCCGGAGCCGAACAGCTCGCCGACCACCTTCATGCCGTCCAGCAGCAGGTCGTTGATGATGGACAGCGGCGTACGCCCCTGCGCCATCGCCGTGTCCAGGTCGGCCTCCAGGCCGTTGCGCTCGCCGTCGATGATCCGCCGCTTGAGCCGCTCGTCCAGCGGCAGCGCGGCCAGTTCCTCGGCTCGGGTGGCGCGCGCCGAGGCGGCGTCGACGCCTTCGAAGGCCTCGATGAACCGCTGCACCGGGTCGTAGCCCTCGCGGCGGCGGTCGTACACCAGGTCGAGCGCCACCTCGCGCTGCTCGTCCGGGATCCGCGCCATCGGCAGGATCTTGCTGGCGTGCACGATCGCCGAGGTCAGCCCGGCCTGCGCGCACTCGTGCAGGAACACCGAGTTGAGCACCTGCCGGGCCGCCGGGTTGAGGCCGAACGAGACGTTCGAGATGCCGGCGGTGAAGTTGACGCCCGGGTAGCGCGCGGCGATCTCCCGGATCGCCTCGATCGTCTCGATGCCGTCGCGGCGGGTCTCCTCCTGCCCGGTGGCGATCGGGAACGTCAGCGCGTCGATGAGGATGTCCTCCCGGCGCATCCCCCACCGGCCGGTCAGGTCGTCGATCAGCCGGGAGGCCACCCGTACCTTCCACTCCCGGGTGCGGGCCTGGCCCTCCTCGTCGATGAGCAGCGCCACGACGGCGGCGCCGTGCTCCTTGACCACCGGCATGACCCGCGCGTAGCGGGAGTCGGGGCCGTCGCCGTCCTCGAAGTTGACCGAGTTGACCACGCACCGGCCGCCGAGCATCTCCAGCCCGGCCTCGATCACGGCCGGCTCGGTGGAGTCCAGCACGATCGGCAGCGTCGAGGCGGTGGCGAACCGGCCCGCCAGCTCCCGCATGTCCTGCGTGCCGTCGCGGCCCACGTAGTCGACGCAGAGGTCGAGCAGGTGCGAGCCGTCGCGGGCCTGGCTGCGGGCCACCTCCACGCAGGCCTGCCAGTCCCCGGCGAGCATCGACTCGCGGAACGCCTTCGAGCCGTTGGCGTTGGTGCGCTCCCCCACCATCAGGATGCTGGCGTCCTGGGCGAACGGCACGTGGTGGTAGATCGAGGAGACCCCGGCCTCCGGCTTCGGCTCCCGCGCCACCGGCGCCCGCCCGCCGAGGCGCTCCACCAGCACCCGGATGTGCTCCGGGGTGGTGCCGCAGCAGCCACCGATCAGGCCCACGCCGTAGTCGGTGACGAACTGCTCCAGCGCGTCGGCCAGCTCGTCCGGGCTGAGCGGGAAGTACGCCCCGTCGGCCGTCAGCACCGGCAGGCCCGCGTTCGGCATCACCGAGATCGGGATACGCGCGTGCTGCGCCAGGTAGCGCAGGTGCTCGCCCATCTCCGCCGGGCCGGTGGAGCAGTTCAGCCCGATCAGGTCGACGCCGAGCGGCTCGATCGCGGTCAGCGCGGCGCCGATCTCACTGCCCAGCAGCATGGTGCCGGTGGTCTCCACCGCGACCTGGCAGATGATCGGCACGTCCCGGCCCGCCTCGGCGCGCGCCCGCTTCGACCCGACCACCGCCGCCTTGACCTGGAGCAGATCTTGGCAGGTCTCGATGATCAGCGCGTCCGCCCCGCCGGCGATCAGGCCGGCGGCGTTCTCCTGGTACGCGTCGCGCAGCGAGGCGTAGCTGGCGTGGCCGAGCGTGGGCAGCTTGGTGCCCGGACCCATCGAGCCGAGCACGAACCGGGGGTGCTCCGGCGTCGCGTACGCGTCGGCTGCCTCCCGCGCGATCCGCGCGCCCGCCTCGGACAGCTCCCGGATGCGGCCGGGGATGCCGTACTCGGCGAGGTTGGGCAGGTTGGCGCCGAACGTGTTGGTCTCCACGCAGTCCGCGCCGGCGGCGAGGTAGGCGTCGTGCACGCCGCGGACCACGTCCGGCCGGGTCACGTTGAGGATCTCGTTGCAGCCTTCGAGGCCGTCGAAGTCGTCGAGGGTGAGATCGGCGGCCTGGAGCATTGTTCCCATCGCGCCGTCCGCGATCAGGATCCGATCGGCCAGCAGGTCACGCAACGAGATAGACACATGCTCCAGGGTAGTGCGCCCGGCTGCGCCAGAGTTATCCGATCCGGCCCTTCTCACATACTGCCCACCGGGCCCCGCGTACCCCTTTCCTCCGGTTCGCCCGGGTGGTCCGGCCCGGCGACCGGCGCGGCCGACGGGCCGGCCCCGGCGGCGGCACGTAGGCTGACGGACGTGAAGGACAACAGGGGTGCGACCGTGCGACGGGGCGGCGCCGCGCCCGACGAGCAGGGTGAGGTGACGGCGTGACCGAGTTCGACGGGCTGCCGGTACTGCGCTCGCCGGTCGCCATCGCGGCCTTCGAGGGCTGGAACGACGCCGCCGACGCCTCCACCGCCGCCGTGGAACACCTGGAGCAGGTCTGGCAGGCCCGGCAGGTGACCGAGCTGGACCCGGAGGACTTCTACGACTTCCAGGTGAGCCGCCCGACGATCACCATGGCCGACGGGGAGACCCGGCGCGTCGAGTGGCCCACCACGCGGTTCATGGTGGCCAGCCCGGAGGGCACCGAGCGGGACGTGGTGCTGATCCGCGGCATCGAACCGAGCATGCGCTGGCGGACGTTCTGCGAGCAGGTGCTGGAGATCTGCCACAGCCTGGAGGTCGAGCGGGTGGTGCTGCTCGGCGCGCTGCTGGCCGACGTGCCCTACACCCGGCCGCTGCCGATCAGCGGCAGCGCGTCGGACGCCGACGCCGCCAAGCGCTACCAGCTCACCCCCACCCGGTACGACGGGCCGACCGGCATCGTCGGTGTGCTGCACGACGCGTGCACCCGGGCCGAGGTCGACGCGGTGTCGTTCTGGGTGCACGTGCCGCACTACGCCAACAACCCGCCCTGCCCGAAGGCCACGCTCGCCCTGCTGCACCGGGTCGAGGAGGTGCTCGACCTGCCGGTGCCGATGGCCGACCTGGCCGAGGAGGCAGCCGAGTGGGAGCAGCGGGTACGCAGCGCCGCCGAGCAGGACGCCGAACTCGGCGAGTACGTGCGGGAGCTGGAGGAACGGGTCGGCGACGCCGGCATCACCCCGTTGACCGGGGACGAGATCGCCCAGGAGTTCGAGAAGTACCTGCGTCGCCGCGGTGGTTCCGCCGGGCCGACAGCGGGTTCCTGGTAGCTCTTTTCCGTCGAAGCCGGGCTCCCTGATCGGGGCCCGGCTTCTTCGTGTCCGGGGTGGCGCGGTCACACCCGCTAGGGCATCCTAGGAACCTAGCTGTTCTGAGGAGGCCCGGATGCAGATCAACCCCGGCGCGGCCGAGTTCCCGCACCGGCAGATCGCCGCGCAGCTCAAAGCCCAGGTGCGCCGCGGCGACTGGGGTCCGGGCGAGCGACTGCCGTCCATCCCGGCCATCGCCGAGATGTTCGGCGTCGCGAAGCAGACCGTGCAGCGCGCCGTCGACCAGCTGCGGGTCGAGGGCATCCTGATCACCAAACCCGGCTCCGGTACGTACGTCCGGGGCACCCGGCGCCGCCTCAACCGCCTGTCCCGGGGCCGGTACGGCGGCTTCCGCGGCTACCACACCGACCTGGCCGCCCGGTACCGCCAGCAGCTCGTCTCGGTCGGCCGCTCCCCCGCACCGGCCGAGGTGGCCGACGCGTTCGGCGTCGCCGACGGCACCGAGCTGCTCTGCCGGCGGCACCTGGTACGCACCGACGACTCACCGGTCGAGGTCGGCGCATCGTGGTTCCTGCCCGCCGACACCTCAGGCACGTCGCTGGAGCGGGCCGAGGCGTTCGGGCGCCCGCTCTACCAGGAGGCCGAGGAGGTCACCGGCCGGCGGTACGTGACCGCCACCGACACGATCAGCGCGCGCCAGCCCAGCCGGGAGGAGGCGGAGATCCTCCAGATCCGCCCGGACACCCCGGTGCTGCACCTGCTGCACGTGGCGTACGACGAGCGGCGCAAGCCGATCGAGGTCGCCCAGGCCACCTGGCCCGGCCCGATGACCACGCTCACCGAGGAGTACAAGATCCCCGCGCCCGCCCCCGACCAGGACCCCGACCCCGGCCTGGTCCTGGGCTGATCCCGCCCCGGCTCCCCTCGATCTGTGAGTGGGGGTTGTCAAGTGGTGCGGTGGTGGTTGGTGATGGTGCGGTAGATCTGTCGGGCGATGTAGCGCTTGAGGCAGCGGGTGATTTCTTTGGTGGTGCGGCCTTCGGTGCGGCGTCGGGTGATGTAGTCGCGGGTTTCGGGGTGGATGCGGCGGCGGGTGAGGGCGATGGTGTGTAGGGCGCTGTTGAGGGTTCTGTCGCCGCCGCGGTTGAGGCGGTGGCGGTTGGTGCGGCCGCTGGCTGCGGGGATGGGGGCGGTGCCGGCGAGGGTGGCGTAGGCGGCTTCTGATCGGACGCGGCCGGGGTGGGACCAGGCGGTGAGGGCGATCGCGGCGGTGACGGGTCCGATGCCGGGTTGGTCGAGCAGGGGTGGGCACAGGTGTGTGACGAGGGTTCGGAGGCGCCGGTGGTTGTCGGCGAGGGTGGCGTCGAGGGTTTGGATGTGCCGGGCGAGGGTGGTCAGTTCGCGGCGGCGGGTGTGTTCCTCGCAGGGCAGGTCGGTGGTTTCGGGTAGGTCGAGGGCGGCCAGGCGGGCGATCTGGGTGGTGGTGGACAGCCCGCGTAGCGCCTCGCGCAGGGTGTCGTCGGCGGTCAGGATCAACGCTTTGACCAGGTTGATCGTGGCGGTGCGGGTGTCGCTGTGGTGTCGGCGGCAGATCAGCAGCAGACGCAGTGCCTCGCGTGGTCCGTCGCTTCGGGGCACGGCGATGCGCTCAGCGGGCAGGGCAAGCACCGTATGGGCGGCGGCGACCGCATCCAGGTGGTCGGACTTGCCGCCCCGCCGGCGTGACGCGGCGGCGGGTTTGGGTGCCTCGCTGACCGCTTCACCGGCAGCGGTCAGCACCCGGCACAGCCCTTGACCGTGCGCCCGGGTTCCTTCCACCGCCCACAACCGGCGCCCCTGCGGTGGGGTGTGCGCGACGGCGAAGGCCAGCAGCCGGGCCAACCCGTCCGGGTCGGTGGGCACGGTGACCTGCGCCAGCACGGCGCCGAGACGGTCGACCACGGCGGCGGTGTGCGTGTCGGTGTGAGTATCGACCCCTACCACCACGTCGTAGCGATCCGCGACTCGCTCTACGATCCTTGTCATCTCGGATTGTTGCTCCTTTAGCCAGCGACGACCGGGACAGTCGGCGTCGGCTCGGGAAGCAGTCACCACGGCGGCAGATCTGTGATGGGCCACGTGTGCTCGCACGGGCAGGCTTCTGATCAGGCCAGCAGGGTGGGCCGGGCCGGCGCCGACGATCACCCGGGGACAGGTCTTGCACAAGGCACACCCACACCACGGGCAGCCGGATCGACGAAGAGTCACCCAAGTGATCATCGATGCCGAACCCTAACGGCAACCAGCCGAACCGATCACCACACACATAGAAGCGTCTTGCACTTCGCGCCCCGGCAAACGGAACATTCACGACACCCTCGGGGCCACAACCGCAAGATCGCCGGCTGGGCACGCCGAGTGGAACACCACGGGTGTCAAACGGCCCTCGACACACCCATCACGTTCCACCCGCCCTCAGGCTCGCGCGATCTTGCGGTTGTGGCCCCCGCAAACCATGCAAAAGGGGCGAGCTGCGGGCCGTAAGTGCAAGATCGACGCGCGGGAGGGGCGGGACGGCGCGCGGGAGGGCGGGGTTACAGGGCGATGCCGAGGAGGGCGTCCACGGTGTCGGCGAACAACTTCGGGGCGACCGGGTCCTCGGTGACGCCGTCAAGGGCTCCGTCGGCCCAGCGGTCGGCCGCCGCCAGGGCACCCGGCGTGTCCAGGTCGTCGGCCAGGCGCTCGCGTACCTCGGCCAGCAACGCCGCGCCCGACGGCCCGGCCGGCGCGGCGGCGGCCCGCCGCCAGCGGCCCAGCCGCTCCTGCGCCTCGGTGAGCAGCTCGTCGGTCCAGGAGCGGTCGCTGCGGTAGTGCCCGCTCATCAGCGCCAGCCGCACCGCCATCGGGTCGACCCGGTCGGCCCGCAGCCGGGAAACGAAGACCAGGTTGCCCTGGGACTTCGACATCTTCTCCCCGTCCAGGCCGATCATGCCGGCGTGCACGTAGTGGTCGGCGAACGGCGCCTCGCCGGTCAGCCGCTCGGCGTGCGCGGCGGAACACTCGTGGTGCGGGAAGATCAGGTCGTTGCCGCCGCCCTGCACGTCGATCCGGTCGCCGAGCAGGTTCAACGCGATGACCGTGCACTCGATGTGCCAGCCGGGACGGCCCGCGCCCAGCTCGCCGCCGGGCCAGGACGGCTCGCCCTCACGGGCGCCGCGCCACAGCAGCGGGTCGAGCGGATCGCGCTTGCCGGCACGCTCCGGGTCGCCGCCGCGCTCGGCGAACAGCTCGATCATCTGCTCGCGGGACAGGTTCGACTCGTAGCCGAACCGGGGCGCGGCGGCGATGTCGAAGTAGACGTCGCCGGTGCCGTCGTCGAGGCGGTACGCCGCGCCGTCCTTCAGCAGCACCAGCACCTTCTCGGCGATGTCCGGGATCGACTCGACGGCGCCGACGTAGTGCGCCGGCGGGATCATCCGCAGCGCCTCCATGTCCTCGCGGAACAGCGCGGTCTCCCGCATAGCCAGGACCTTCCAGTCCTCGCCGTCGCGCTCGGCGCGCTCCAGCAGCGGGTCGTCGATGTCGGTGACGTTCTGCACGTACCGCACGTCGAGGCCGGCGTCGCGCCACATCCGCTGCACCAGGTCGAACGCGATCATGGTGGCGGCGTGCCCGAGGTGCGTCGCGTCGTACGGGGTGATGCCGCAGACGTACATCGAGGCCGCGCCCTCGGGCCGGCTGGGATGGGCGCCCTGCCGTGCCGAGTCGTACAACCGCAGCGGCACGCCCTCACCCGGCAGCCGTGGCACCTCGTGTCCCGCCCAAGACTCCATGACCGCCAGCCTAACGATCCGTCAGGCGCTCAGGTGCCGCCCCACGGGTGATCAACGCGACAACAGCTCACATCGGTGGCCAGGGCATCGCCGGCCACTCCTGCGGCGGCAGCGGGAACCGGCCGGACTCGCGCAGCCGCCGGACCCGTTCCGCCAGCGCGGTCAGCTCCCCGATCGTCAGGTGCTCGGCCAGTTCCTCGCCCAGTGGGCCGGCCAGCTGCCCGGCGAGGCCGTCGAGCATCTCCACCGCGTCCGGCGGTAGCTCGCGGCCGGCCCAGCCCCACAGCACCGTCCGCAGCTTCTCCTCGACGTGGAAGCTCACGCCGTGGTCGACGCCGTAGATGCGGTCGTCCGGGCCGACGAGCACGTGCCCGCCCTTGCGGTCGGCGTTGTTGATCACCGCGTCGAGCACGACGAGCCGGGCCAGGCGGGGGTCGTCGGCGTGCGCCAGCGCGTACGCCGCCCCGTCGTCGTCACGGGCCGCGGCCACCGGGAACCAGCGCGGCGGAACCTCCCGCGCCGGCACGAACCCGACGAGCGGCTCGGCCTCGTCCGGCTCGTCGATCCAGAGCTGGCACGAGCCGGGACCGAACGGGCCGTCGCGCAGCACGGTGGGCGGCACCAAGTCCCAGCCGGTGGCCCGGGACACCAGGTACGCGGACACCTCCCGGCCGGCGAGCGTGCCGTCCGGGAAGTCCCAGAGCGGGCGCTCGCCGCGTACCGGCTTGTAGACGCAGTGCGCGGTCACGTCGCCGAGGGCGATGACACCGCGCAGCGTCGCGTTGGAGGCGTCGACGAGCCGCCCCTGGAGGGTCAGCTCACCGTCGGCGAGCAGCCGCAGCGCCTCGGCGCCGTCCTGTCGGGGCTGCAGTTCCGACGAGGTCACCGGTGATAGCCGTTGTGCCGGGGGCAGAGGTGACCGGCCGGGTCGAGCGGCTGGCCGCACAGCGGGCAGGGAGGCCGGCCGGCGTTCACGACACGCTTGGCCCGCTCGATGAACTCGCGGGTCGCCTCCGGGGTCAGCCGGACCCGCAGGCGGTCGAGGTCGTCGTCCGGTTCGTCCGGGTCCTCGTCGGCGTCGTCGTCCGCGTCGCCCAGCTCGACCTCGACCTCCGCCTCACCGACGGCGATCGCCTCGATCACCACGGTGGCGGTGTCCACGTCGAAGGCCAGGCCCAGCGTGCCGACCCGGAACTCCTCGTCCACGGGCGTGTCGAGCGGCTCGTTGTCACCGGTCGCCGCGGCGGCCGTCTCCGGCAGCTTCACGCCGAACCGGCGCTGCGCCTCGGTGAGCAGCTCCTCGAGCTTCTCGGCGAGCAACGACACCTGGACCTTCTCCAGCGACACGCTGACCAGCCGGCCGCCGCCGCGCGCCTGGAGGAAGAACGTGCGCTCCCCCGGCGGGCCGACCGTACCGGCGACGAACCGCTCCGGCGGCTCGAAGGCGTGCACCTGGTGCGTCATACCCACGACCCTATCCGGCGTGTGGAAGCACCGCGCAGCCCACCGACGCCGAATCCGCCCAGAGCGAACGCGCCGCGTACGCCGGGCTCACCCGGCCGCGCCCGCGCCCCCGCCGACCGCCGCATCGGACTCCGCCGGTCGCGCCGCGCGCCGACGGCGCTTGCGCGGCGGCGGGACCAGCGCCGACAGGTCGCCGCCGGTGTCGTTGAGCCGGACCAGGAACGGCCGGAACGGGGTGTAGCGGATCGCCGTGACCGACGCCGGGTCGGCCACGATCCGCTGGAAAAGATCAAGGTGTACGCCGAGCGCGTCCGCCACGATCGCCTTGATCACGTCGCCGTGGCTGCACGCCAGCCAGATCGCCTCCGGCCCGTGCTCGGCGGTGACCCGCGCGTCCCACGCCCGTACCGCGGCCACGGCGCGCGCGGACATCGCCGCCATGGACTCGCCCTGCGGGAACGCGGCGGCGCTCGGGTGCTGCTGGACCACCGGCCAGAGCGGCTCCTTCGCCAGCTTCTTCAGCGACTGCCCCTCCCAGTCGCCGTACCCGCACTCGATCAACCCGTCGTCCACCACCGGTTCCACGCCCGGCAGGGCCAGATCGAGGGTCTGCCGGCAGCGGATGAGTGGGCTGGTCACCACCGCCGCCAGCGGCAGCCCGGCGAGGCGCGCGCCGACCGCAGCCGCCTGCGCGCGGCCGGTGTCGTCGAGCTCGACCGGTTGCCGCCCGGCCAGGCCGCCGTCGGCGTTCGCGGTGGTCCGGCCGTGTCGCAGAAGTAGAAGGGTCGCCACGCTGACCACCCTAGGCGGTACGCCCCTCGGATGATCGTCCCGCCACGACAGGCCGCGTTCCGGTGGTGTGGCCCTACTCCCGGTACACCCATCTGCGGAACCTGTCGGCCGCGTCCGACGCGCCGTCGGGCTCCGCCAGGGACCGCAGGGACCGCAGCGATGCCCGGTGCCGCCGGACCAGGAGCGCGACCCAGACGACCACCACCGCCCACAGCACCAGAGAGATGCTGCGGTACCGCCTGACCGCCGCGTCGGTCCGTGCCTCGGCCTCCGCCCTGACCTGGAACGCGTCGTAGATCACGGTGCCGTCGACGACGAAGGTCTCGGCTGTGACCCGGTAGGTCGCGTAGTCGTACAACCGTGCGCGCTCCAGATCCGGCCGGGGATCCCTGCTCATCTCGAATCGGACCGGCGTGCCGGGCATCAGTTCCTCGCGAGGCACCTCTCGTACGCTGAACTCGACCCGGGGGTGCTCGCGGAGCAGCACCCGATGGACCACGACGCCGAGGTTTCTGCTTCCCCCCGTCGTCTTTTCCAAGGTCTCCCGTACCGAGTCGACTGTGCCCGTCACCACGAACATCTCCGCCGGCAGTTCCGGCTTGTCGAAAGGCTCAGCCAGGTTCCACACAAAGGCCGCCAGAATGCCGATCATCACGGGAACGCCGTACAACGGTTTGAGGCGGAAGCGCGACATGCGGGTGACAGTAACCACCCCCGGCCACCGGGCCGCGCCGTCGCACACGCCGCGCGGCCCGACGTGGCCGGGTGGGCGACGAAGCCGAAGGCCGGCCACCTCGGACATCGGGGTGGCCGGCCTCTCGCACGACGACGTCAGGTGGCGCTGATCGTGCCGGTCGCCAGCAGGCAGATCACCAGGCTGCCCAGCGCCACCCGGTACAGCACGAAGACGTACAGCGTGTGGTGGGCGACGTAGCGCAGCAGCCACGCGATGGCCGCGTACCCGACGGCGAACGCGATGAGCGTCGCGATCACCATCTGCGCCACGCTCGGCGCGGCGGTGCCCGGCGCGGACGGCTCGAACACGTCCGGCAGGCTGAACAAGCCGGAGATCACCACGGCCGGGATGGCCAGCAGGAACGAGTAGCGGGCCGCGGTCTCCCGGGTGAGGTTGAGCAGCAGGCCCGCGGTCAGGGTGCCGCCGGACCGGGAGACGCCGGGCACCAGCGCCGCGGCCTGGGCGAAGCCCATCACCACGCCGTCGCGCATCCGGAAGTTCTCCAGCGTACGGGTCTGCCGGCCCCAGTACTCGGCGAAGGCCAGCAGCATCGCGCCGAGAATCAGCGTGCAGGAGATCAGCCAGAGGTTGCGGCCGGCGGTGCGGATCTGGTCCTTGAAGATCAGCCCGAAGATGCCGATCGGGATGGTGCCGACGATGACGTACCAGCCCATCCGGTAGTCGAGGCTGGACCGCACCGAGCGGTCGACCAGGCCCACGAACCAGGTGCGGACGATCCGCCCGATGTCCCTGGCGAAGTAGATCAGCACGGCGGCCTCGGTGCCGAGCTGGGTCACCGCGGTGAACGACGCGCCCGCGTCCCGGTCGAAGAACAGGGCCGAGGTGATCCGCAGGTGCCCCGACGAGGACACCGGAAGGAACTCGGTCAGCCCCTGGACCAGGCCCAGGACGATGGCCTCGATCCAGGTCACTCCCCGACTCCGGACAGCTCCAGGGCCTCGGCGACGGTACGCAGGGTCTGCACCCCGCTCTCCCGGTCGGCCACGAACAGCGACACCGACAGTGTGGTCACGCCCGCGGCGGCGTACTCCCGCATCCGCTCGGCGATGCGCTCCTTCGGGCCGAGCAGCGAGGTGCGGTCGATGAACTCCATCGGTACGGCGGCGGCCGCGTCGCGCTGCCGCTTGGCCAGGTAGAGGTCCTGGACCTCGCGGGCCGCGTCGCCGTAGCCCATCCGGGTGGCGAGCTGGTTGTAGAAGTTCTGCTTGCGGCTGCCCATGCCGCCCACGTACAGCGCGGCGTACCAGCGCACCAGCTCGGCGCAGGTGGCGACGTCGTCGCCGACCACGACCGGCACGGACGGCACCACGTCGAAGCCGGCCAGCTCCTTGCCCGCCGCCGCGCGCCCGGCGCGCACCGAGGCGAGGTGCTCCTCGGCGAACTCCGGGGAGTAGAAGACGGCCAGCCAGCCGTCGGCGATCTCGCCAGCCAGTTCCAGGTTCTTCGGGCCGACGGCGGCCAGGTAGATCGGGATGTGGTCGCGCGGCGGGTGGAAGCCCAGCCGCAGCGCCTTGCCCGGGCCGTCCGGCAGCGGCAGCGTGTAGTGCTCGCCGTCGTACGCGACCTCCTTGCGGGCCACCGCCAGCTTGACGATGTCGACGTACTCCCGGGTGCGGGCCAGCGGCTTGGCGAACCGCACGCCGTGCCAGCCCTCGGAGACCTGCGGGCCGGACACGCCCAGGCCGAGCCGGAACCGGCCGCCGGAGAGCGTGTCGATGGTCGCCGCGGTCATCGCGGTCATGGCGGGCGTCCGGGCCGGGATCTGCATGACCGCCGAGCCCACGTCGATGCGCTCCGTCTGACCGGCGATCCAGGCCAGCATGCTCGGCGAGTCCGAGCCGTACGCCTCCGCGGCCCACACGACCGAGTAGCCGAGCCGGTCCGCCTCCTGGGCCAACGCCAGGTGGTCGAACGGCGTGCTCCACGCCGTCTGGTATCCGAGGTTGAGCCCGAGTCGCACTGATCCTCCCACCGTCCGCACCACAGGTCGCATCAGGTTACGCAATGAGCGTGGCACCCTCGACGTCCGGCTCACCCCGAACATGTCACACCGGGCGGAGGTCGCGCGGGAACTTGACTGCGGCGAGGATATCCGTGACGCCAGGTTCGAAATAAGGTTCACGCATGCAACAGCGACCGCTCGGCCGAAGCGGGCTGGCGGTATCGCGGCTCGCGCTCGGCACCATGACCTGGGGACGGGACACCGACGCCGACGACGCGGCCGCCCAGCTGAAGAGTTACCTCGACGCGGGCGGCAACCTCGTCGACACCGCCGACGTGTACGCCGACGGCGACGCCGAGTCGGTGATCGGTTCGCTGCTGGGCAGCCTGGTGGACCGCGACGAGCTGCTGATCGCCACCAAGGCGGGCCTGCGGCCGGGCAGCCGCCGCCGGGACGGCTCGCGCGGGCACCTGCTGCGCACGCTCGACGCCTCGCTGCGCCGGCTCGGCACCGACCACGTCGACCTGTGGCAGGTCCACGGGTACGACCCGGACACCCCGCTGGAGGAGACGCTCTCGGCCCTGGACCACGCCGTGTCCAGCGGCAAGGCCCGCTACGTGGGTGTGTCGAACTTCTCCGGCTGGCAGACCGCCCGGGCCGCCGCCTGGCAGGCCGCCTGGCCCGGGCGCGCCCCGGTGGTCGCCGCCCAGGTGGAGTACTCGCTGCTGGAGCGCGGCGTGGAGCGGGAGGTGCTGCCCGCCTGCGCGGGGATGGGGCTGGGCGTGCTGCCCTGGTCGCCGCTGGGCCGGGGCGTGCTGACCGGCAAGTACCGCAACGGCCGCCCGGCCGACTCGCGGGCGGTGTCGCCGCACTTCGAGCGGTTCGTCGCGACGTACCTGGAGCCGCGCTGCTCCAGCATCGTGGAGGCGGTCGCCATCGCGGCCGGCGGGCTCGGCGTGTCGCCGCTGGAGGTGGCGCTGGCCTGGGTGCGGGACCGGCCGGGCGTGACCGCGCCGATCCTCGGCGCGCGCACCGTCGGGCAGCTGCTCGGCGCGTTGCAGGTGGAGCGGATGACGCTGCCGGAGGAGATCGTCACCGCGCTGGACGACGTGTCCGCGGTGCCGGTGGGCTACCCGGAGCGCGACGGCTGAGCCGCGCGGGGCGATCCGGGTCACCCGCAGGGGGTGGCGGAGGGCCCCCGACCTGGGCAGCATAGGGGCATGGACTACGAATACGCGCCGCTGCGGTTGCCCTCGAACGTCGATCGGCTGACCGCCGCGGCGCAGCTGGCGATCCAGGCCGAGTTCTCCGGCTGGGAGCTGGCCCGGGTGCGGCTCTACCGGGACGGCACGCGGCAGGTGGTGCTGCGGCGCCGCCTGGTCAACCAGTCGCAGCCGGGCCTGTCGTACTGACGGGCCCGTCCCCGGGGCCGCGCGACGCGGCGCCGCCCCGGGGACGCGCACGGCCTAGTGCGCGTGGTCGTGCTCCTCGTCGAGCTCCATGAACGGGTGCTCGTCGAGCCGGCCGACCAGCCGGTCGTCGGCGGCCGGCTGGAACGGGCCGACCGGGTCGTCGTCGTCGAACGACTCCAGGTCGACAGGGGTGCCGACCTCGCTGACCATCACCACACCGTCCAGCGGCTCCAGCTCCGGCACGTCGAGCGCGGACAGCGAACCGTCGCCGCTCTGCAGCAGCTCCAGCACCGCCTCGCCGACCCCCTCGACCGGCGCCGGCTCGTCCTCCTCCGGGGTGCCCTCCCGGCGGGCCGCCTCGGCCGCGCGCAGCAGCGCGGCGACGCTCGGCACCCGGTAGTCGCGCCGCTGCCGCACCGAGATCACCCGCGGGTGCGGGTCGGTGGGCTCGCCGCCCTCCACGGCGCCGAAGCGCTCGTCGGCCTCGTCCGGGTCGATCGACTCCACGTCCCAGGGCGTCACCTCGCCGAACGCGTCGAGCAGCTGCTCGTCGTAGGCGAACGAGGCGTTGTTCAACGCGACGTACGCCTGCCAGACGGCGTCGTCGTCGATCCGGCCCTGGGCGGCCCGGACGGCGGCCAGGTGGGCGCGGGCCGCGTCGATCACCCGCTCGAGGGCGGCGTCCAGCTCACCGTGCTGGTCGGTCATGTGTGGCAGTCCCTTCGCGATGGGGGGAGGTTCCGCGCCGGCGGCGCCGCGGCGGGCGCGGTCAGCAGGTACGGAGGAAGCGGTCCAGAACCCGCACGCCGAACTGTAGTCCGTCCAGCGGGACCCGCTCGTCGATGCCGTGGAACAGGCCGGAGAAATTGAGGTCGGCGGGCAGCCGCAGCGGCGCGAAACCGAAGCAGCGGATGCCGAGCTGGGAGAACGCCTTGGCGTCGGTGCCGCCGGAGAGCATGTACGGCACCGGATGCGCGCCCGGATCCTCGGCGCGCAGCGCCTCCGACATCCGCGCCACCAGGTCACCGTCGAACGTGGTCTCCAGGGCCGGCTGGCGCTGGACGTACTCGATGGCGATGTCCGGCCCGACCAGCTCGCGCAGCTGCCGCTCCAGTTCCTCGCTCTGCCCGGGCAGGCTGCGGCAGTCGATGGTGGCGGTGGCCCGGCCGGGGATGACGTTGTCCTTGTAGCCAGCGGCCAGCCGGGTCGGGTTGGCGGTGTTGCGGATGGTCGCGCCGATGATGTTCGCGATCGGGCCGAGCTTGGCGATCGCGGTCTCCGGGTCGTCCGGGTCGATCTCGATGCCGAGCACGTCGGACACCTCGGCCAGGAACGCCCGCACGGTGTCGGTCATCACCACCGGGAAACGGTGCCGGCCGATCCGGGCGACCGCCTCGGCGAGCGCGGTGACCGCGTTGTCGTCGTGCACCATCGAGCCGTGGCCGGGGCGGCCCTTGGCGTGCAGGCGCAGCCAGTCGATGCCCTTCTCGGCGGTCTCGATCAGGTAGAGGCGACGCTGCTCGTCGACCGAGTAGGAGAAGCCGCCGACCTCGCCGATCGCCTCGGTGCAGCCGTCGAACAGGTCGCGGTGCTGCCGGGTGAGGAAGTGCGCGCCGTAGTCGCTGCCGGCCTCCTCGTCGGCGGTGAACGCGAGGACGACGTCGCGCCGGGGGCGGACGCCGGTGCGCTGCCAGTCGCGGACCACGGCGAGCACCATCGCGTCGAAGTCCTTCATGTCGATCGCGCCGCGGCCCCACAGGTAGCCGTCGCGGATCTCGCCGGAGAACGGGTGCACCGACCACTCGTCCGGGTCGGCGGGCACCACGTCGAGGTGGCCGTGCACGAGCAGCGCGTCGCGGCCGGGTTCGGTGCCGGGGATCCGGGCCACCAGGTTGGCCCGGCCGGGCGCGGACTCGTGGATCTCGGCGTCGACGCCGACCTCGGCGAGCTTCTCCGCGACGTACTCGGCGGCGCGCCGCTCCCCCACGCTGGTGTCGTTGTCGCCGGTGTTCGTGGTGTCGATGCGCAGCAGGTCGCGGCAGAGGTCGACGACCTCGTCGGTGGCGTCGGATCGGGTAGGGGCGGCGTCGCTCGTCATCGCTTCCTTATACCAGCAGGTGAGGTGGGCGCGGGCCGCCAGTGCTCCGGCGGCGGTTTCGCGGATCGCCCGGCCGGGTACCGCCGGACCGCCCGGACATCGACTCCGGCCGTCACGAGGAGGGCACCATGACCGTCCCCCTGCCGCCGCTGCCGCCGGCCGCCGACGACGCCTACCGGCCGGGCGGGCGAAGCGTCGCCGACCTCGTGGACACCGAGCACCGGGCGCTGCTGGGGCTGGCCGACCGGGTCACCGACCCGGCGCTGGATGCCGCCGCCCGGCGCGAGGTGCTCGACGTCCTGACCGCCGCGGTGTCCCGGCACCTGTCCGCCGAGGAGCAGTACCTGTTCCCGGCGGCCCGCGCCGCGATGCCGGACGCCGCCGAGCTGGTGGAGCGGGAGATCGAGGCCGACGCCGGGCTGCTGACCGCGCTCAAGGAACTGTCCGGCGCCGACGATCCGGCGGTCGCCGACGTGGCCGAGCGGGTACGCCGGCACGTCAGCCGCGTCGCGGCGCTGGTCACGCCGCTGCGGGAGGTGGCCAGCGACGCCGAGCTGATCCGGCTGGGCAACCGGTGGGAGATCGCGGAGGAGGCGGCGCCGACCCGGCCGCACCCCGGTACGCCTGCCACCCCGCCCTGGAACAAGATCGTCGAACCGGCGGTCGGGGTGCTGGACAAGGTGCGCGACGCGGTCACCGGACGGCGTACCCGACTGAGTGACCTGGAACACCGCCGGCAGGGCTGAGCCGATCGACCCTTTCGCGTATCGATTAGTGGTCCTACCGTCACGGTATGGATCTGGAGCTGCGACACCTGCGTGTGGTCTGCGCGATCGCGGAGACGGGGAGCGTCACGAAGGCCGCCTCGGCGCTCGGCCTGGCCCAGCCGGCGTTGACAGCCCAGCTTCAGCGGATCGAACGGGCGCTGGGCGGTCCACTGTTCGAACGGGACCGCCGCGGCGCCCGTCCCACCGCGCTGGGCGAGCTGGTGCTGGACCGGGCCCGGGTCCTGCTGCCGGCGATGAAGGGCCTGCGGGACGAGGCGGCCCGGATGGCCGGCGCGGGCGATCCGCTGCGCCGGTACCGATTCGGCGGGGTGAACAGCCCCATCCTGGGCCGGCTGGTGCACCGGCTCGCCGCCGAGCGGCCGGACGCGCAGATCACCACGTACGGCTCCTGGTCGGTGGACGAGCTGGCGCAGATGGTCGCCGGTGGCCGCCTCGACTTCGCGCTGACCGGTGTGTGCGGCGACTCGACACCGTCGGCCGGGTTCGGGCTGAGCTGGCGGGAGGTGGCGGTCGAGCCGATCTGCGTGCTGCTGCCGCAGACCCACCCGCTCGCCGCCCAGGACGAGGTCGACCTGGTCGACCTGCGGCGCGAGCAGTGGGTGGCCGCGCCGGGCGACGGCTGCTTCGGCGACTGCTTCGCCGCCGCCTGCGCCCGCTCCGGCTTCACCCCGAAGAAGGTGTACGAGGCGGACGTGCGGGCCGCGCTGGACCTGGTGGACGCGGGTGAGGCGGTGGCGTTGTGCCAGGCCACGTTCCGTCCGGTGGCCGGGCTGGTGACCCGCCGGCTGGCCGGTACGCCGCTGCGCTGGCGGCTGCTGCTGGGCTGGCATCCGGACGTGCCGGCCGCGGCGGTGGCCGAGCCGGTGCTGGCGGCGGCGGTCGCGGCGTACACCGACGCGCTGGCGAACCACCCCGAGTACCTGGGCTGGCTGCTGGCGCACCCGGAGTTCGGTGTGCAGCCCAGCGGCTCGGGCGGGGTGCGAATCGCCTGAACCCGGGTAACACCGGCGACATGACTGATCTGTATCCGGCCGCCGACCAGCGGGAACTGCTGCGCCAGGCGGCCACCGCGCACACCACCGCCGCGGCCGAGGTGGAGGCGTTCCTGCGCCGGTTGCCGGAGGTGCCGGGCCCGGCCGACGTGACCGAGTACGCCAACCTGCTCAGCCGCGAGGAACGCGCCCGCGCCGACCGGCAGGCCGCGGCGGACGCGGCCGGGCTGCAACTGCCCAGCCTGGAGTCGGAGTAGCCGGCGGCGCCCGGGCGGGGTGATCCGCCCGGGCGCCGCCGGCTTTCGGCTCAGCGTTCGACGAGGACGTCGTGCCCGAGGTCGAGCAGGGCGTGGCGCCACTCGTCGTCGGCGTTGCCCCGGCGTGGCCGCTGCGCGGTCAGCTCCCGGATGCGGCTGATCGCCTCCCGCATCACCTCGATGTCCTCCGGCGTGAGGTCCACCTTGCGCTTGCGCAGCACGGCGAGGATCTGCCGGCCCGGCTCGGGCAGGTCGAGGTCCGGGTCCGGACCGAACGCCTCCTCCCCCGAGCCACGGGTGAGCAGCCACTGCCGCAGCGTCTCGGAGGACACGTTCACCTCGGCGTGGAAGTCGTCCCAGATCACCTCGACCTCGGGGTCGAGTCGCGCCTCGCGTACCATCACGCCTCCTCTCCCGGCGGCGGCCCGGATGCCGGCTCGCCCTCGTTCGGTGTGTGCTGATTCAGACCCTCCGCCGGCACCCGCACCCGGGACGGGTTCGCCGTCGGGGTCGCCTCGATCGGCTCGCCGGCAGCGATGTCGTCGTCCGGGGTCTCCTCGGGTTCGGTCATGTCCGCCCTCCGGTCCTTCGGTGGCGGCCCGTCCCGGCGCGGCCGGGACGGGCGCCGGCCGGTCATCGGGGATGGGACGTGGTGGCCGGTGTGTAGCCCCGCTCACCGGCGGTGACGTCGAAGACGAGCTGGTCGTCGCGGGTGTCGACGGTGACCTTCTGCCCCGGGGAGATCTCGTTCTCCAGCAGCATCCGGGACAGCCGGTTGTCGACCTCGCGCTGGATCACCCGGCGCAGCGGGCGGGCGCCGAACTCCGGCTGGTAGCCGTGCTCGGCGAGCCAGTCGACGCCGGCGGTGCTGAAGTCGACCTGGATGTCCTGGGCGTGCATGCGGCGGCGGGTCTCCTCCAGCAGCAGCCCGGTGATCTGGCGCAGCTGCTCGGCCTCCAGCCGCTGGAAGATGATCACCTCGTCGATGCGGTTGAGGAACTCCGGGCGGAAGTTCTCCTGGAGCCGGCGCATCAGCCGCTCCCGCAGCTCGTCGCTCTCCTGCGCGCCGGGCGCGCCGCTGGCGAAGCCGACGGTGCGCTGGGTGCCGGTGATCAGCTCCGAGCCGAGATTGCTGGTCATGATCAGGACGGTGTTCTTGAAGTTCACGGTGCGGCCCTGGCTGTCGGTGAGCCGCCCGTCGTCGAGCACCTGGAGCAGGATGTTGAACACGTCCGGGTGCGCCTTTTCGATCTCGTCCAGCAGCACCACCGCGTACGGGCGGCGCCGGACCGCCTCGGTGAGCTGACCGGCCTCCTCGTAGCCGACGTACCCGGGCGGGGCGCCGACCAGCCGGCTGACCGTGTGCCGCTCCTGGAACTCGCTCATGTCGACCCGGACCATCCGGTCCGCCTCGCCGAACAGCGCCTCGGCCAGCGCGCGGGCCAGCTCGGTCTTGCCGACGCCGGTCGGGCCGAGGAACAGGAAGCTGCCCATCGGGCGGTCCGGGTCGGCCAGCCCGGTACGGGACCGCCGTACCGCCTCGGCGACGGCGCTGACCGCGTCGTCCTGGCCGATGATCTTCTCGTGCAGGTGCCCCTCCAGGCGCAGCAGCCGGTCGCGTTCCTCCTCGGTGAGCTGGGTGACCGGGATGCCGGTGGCCCGGGAGACCACCTCGGCGATCTCGGTCGGCCCCACCTCGGGCACGTGGTTGGGTCCCTCGTCGCCGCGGGCGCGGCGGACCTGGTCCTCCAGTTCGGCGAGCCGGTCGCGCAGCGCGGAGGCCCGCTCGTACTGCTCGTCGGAGACCGCCTGCTCCTTGTCCCGGCGCGTCTCGTCGAGCTGCTGCTCCAGCTCGCGCACGTCCTCGGCGGGGGTACGGGTCCGCAGCCGCACCCGGGCGCCGGCCTGGTCGATCAGGTCGATCGCCTTGTCCGGCAGGAACCGGTCGGTGACGTACCGGTCGGACAGCTCACCGGCGGCGATCAGTGCCTCGTCGGTGAACCGGACCTGGTGGTGCGCCTCGTACCTGTCGCGCAGGCCGCGCAGGATGGCGATGGTGTCGTCGACGCTCGGCTCGGGCACGAGCACCGGCTGGAACCGGCGGGCCAGCGCGGCGTCCTTCTCGATGCTGCGCCGGTACTCGTCGAGCGTGGTCGCGCCGATCACCCGCAGCTCGCCGCGCGCCAGGGCCGGCTTGAGCATGTTCGACGCGTCCATCCCGCCCTCGCTGCCGGCACCGCCCGCGCCGACCAGCGTGTGGATCTCGTCCAGGAAGATGATCAGCTCCTCGCGGTGGGCGCGGATCTCGTCGATCACCTTCTTCAGCCGCTCCTCGAAGTCACCCCGGTAGCGGGTGCCGGCGACCAGGCCGGACAGGTCCAGCTGGATCACCCGCTTGCCGATCAGCGTCTGCGGCACGTCGCCGTCGCAGATCCGCTCGGCCAGGCCCTCGACGATCGCGGTCTTGCCGACACCGGCCTCACCGATGAGCACCGGGTTGTTCTTGGTCCGCCGGGACAGGATCTCCACCGCCTGCTCGATCTCGTCGGCCCGGCCGATCACCGGGTCGATCTGGTCCATCCGGGCCAGCTCGGTGAGGTCCTGGCCGTACTGGTCGAGCGTCGGGGTGCCCCGGTCCGGGCGCGGGGCGTTCGCCGCGCCGCGCTCGGCGCTGGCCGCCTGCAGCGACTCGGGCTGGATCCGGCCGGCGGCGAGCATCCGGCCGGCCGGGGACTCGGGGTTCAGCGGCAACGCCATCAGGATGTGCTCGGGACCGATGTAGTTGGCGCCCATCGCGCGGGAGAGCTGGTGGGCGTCGAGCAACGCCCGCTTCGCCGCCGGGGTCAGCGACAGGTTCGGGGGCACCTCGCCCCGCGGCGCACCCTCGCCGGGCCCGCCCAGCGCGCCCAGCAGCGACTCCGGGTCGGCGCCGGCCCGGCGTACCAGGTCGCGCAGCGGCTCGCGCTGCAACGCCGCCCAGAGCAGGTGGTCGGTGTCCAGGTCGTTGCTGTGCTTCTGGGCGGCGCGGCGGGCCGCGTCGGCGAGCATCTCCCGGGCGTCGGCGGTCATCAGCCGCGTGATGTCGACCCGGTGCGCCGGCCGGCGTCCCCCCTCGCCCCGGCCGAAGTATCGGGCCAGGAACTCGTCCCAGGGGTCGTTGCCGAAGTCACCCGGTCCCATCATCTCGTCCTCCGCAGTCAGTCGGCACGACCGGCACCCGGCACGCGCGGCACGGTCGGCGGTGGCTACCCGGCGGTCGGCGCGACAAACGCGACCGGATGGCAGGCTGGGGGCATGGAGAGCAGACCGCTACTGGTCGTCGACGGCGCGAACGTGGTGGGCTCGCGCCCGGACGGCTGGTGGCGGGACCGGGCCGGCGCGGCGGCCCGGCTGCGCGACGCGCTGGCGCCCCTCGGCGAGGCGGGCGTGCCGCCGGAGCTGCCGCCACCGGTGCAGGTGGTGCTGGTGGTGGAGGGCGCGGCCCGGCACGTGCCACCCGCACCCGGTGTGGAGGTGGTCTCCGCGCCCGGCTCCGGCGACGACACGGTGGTCGAGCTGGTCGCCGCCGCACCGGACCGGCGCCGGGTGGTGGTCACCGCCGACCGGGAGCTGCGCGAGCGGGTGACCGCGCTCGGCGCGGAGGTGCGCGGCCCGCGCTGGCTGGGCCGTTAGCGCGGCCGGTCCCGCGAACGGGACCACCGCGTCCGCCGGCGGGACCACCGGGGACCGGGTACCGGGGTCTTCGCGCACGTCAGGGCCGGAACCGGACACGCGGGCGGCAACCACGCCAGGGTGGATGTTCGTCCACTCGTTCCGATGGGTTGTAATGGAGATCTCTTTTGCCCCCAGGAGGTCCCCGTGGCGAGCGTCGCCGAGCTGAAGGCCGCCATCGATGTCGCTCTCCAGCAGATCGGTGACGGCCAGACAGCGGTGCAGGCCGCCGGCGAGAAACTGGCCGAGGCGCAGCAGACACTGGCCGGCGCGCTGGAGGGCAGCGGCCACGAGACGGTCGAGGCGGCCCAGGCCTCGCTGACACAGGCGGGCCAGGAGCTGGAGGAGTGTCTGGCCGCGACACTGGTCGCGGTGGAACAGGCACAGCTCTACGTCGCGACGCTCTGAGGCCCGGCCGTGTCCATCGTCGAGGACATCGGCGCGCAGGTGCGCGCCGCCGCCGAGGAACTGCCCCTCGCCCAGCTCGCCGCCGCGCTGGAGAAGCTCGGCCAGGCGCAGGAACGGCTGCGCTGGGTACGCCAGGAGTCGTCCGACCCGATGGGGGTGCCGGAGCTGTCCTCGGCCACCGAGCACGCGGAGACCGCCGGCTACGCGCTGCGCGTCGCGCAGGAGCAGCTCACCGCGTACCTGGCCGCGATCGGGCTGGCCCCCGACGGCGCGCGGCCGGCGGCACCCGGCGAGCGCCCGCCCCGGCACGACACACCCCGCGGCGAGGGCCCGCCCGCACCCGGCCCGGCCGCCGAGCCGGGCGAGCAGCCGGCGGTACGGCGCTGGTGGGCGGTGCGGGTGGCGGAGCTGACCGGCGGCCGGGAGGGCGCGCCGGACGATCCGGACGAACGCGTCGGGGACTCCCACGAGCTGCTGCGCCGGGTGGCCGCCGGGGTCCGCTCCGGCGACCGGGACCGGCTGCACCGCGAGCTGCGCCGGGCGCACGCCGACGTGGGGCTGGGGCTGGCCGCGATCACCCCGCCGCTGCTGCGCGAGCTGGCCGGTGAGCTGCTCGGCCATCCGCCCCGCGCGGACGACCTGCCCCGGCTGCGCGGCGCGCTGGACTCCCGGGTCCGTGACCTGCTGCCCGGACTGCCGCCGCCGGTGCTGGACACGCTGCTGACCCGGGTGTGCCGGATGCCCCCGCCGCGCCGCGACGACGACGCGGAGCAGCCGCACGCGGCCGACCCGGCGGTCACCGCGGGAGTGCTCACCGGCGTACTGCTCGACCGGCTCGGCCGGGACCTGCCCGAGGACACCGACGAACGGGAGCCGTCCCGTGGCTGACGTCCGCGCACAACTGGTGACGCGGGTCCGGGGGATGCTCTCCGAGGCCCTGGGCGCCACCCGTACCCGGCTCGCCGCCGCCGAGGCCGACCTGGTCGCGAGCCGGGAGCGGCTGGCGCGTACCCGCCGGGCCGCCGCGGCCGTGCCCGGCCGGGTGGGTGCCGCCCGCGACCGCCGCCTGGCCGAGATCGACGCCCGGCACACCGCCCGCCTCGCCGAGCTGGCCCGGCGGGCCGCCGCCGCGGCGCAGCGGGAGGCGCCCGGCGCGGCGTCCGCGCCCTGGGACCACTGGCAGGCCACGCCCGCCGGCCGGTCCGAGCCGCCGGGTGCCCTGCGGGTCGGCACGGTACGCCTCGACGGCGCCGAGCCGGTGCCGGCGCTGGTCCCGCTGCTCGACGCCGGGCACGCGCACCTGGCCGGCGGTGACCGTGCCGGGCTGGCCGCCGTGGTGCCCGCGCTGCTGCTGCGCTCGGTCGGCCGGGCCGACCCGGGCGCGGTGCGGCTGTACGGGTACGACCCGGAGCACCTGGGCGGCGGGCTGGCCGGGTTCGCGCCGCTGGGCACGGCCGGGCTGCTCACGTTCGTCGGGCCGGGCGGCCTGGGCCGGCTGCTGGACGACCTGGTGGAGCAGATCCGCCGGATCAACGCCACGGTGCTGGCCGGCGAGTACGGCTCGCTGCGCGAGCTGGCCGCCGCCACCGGACGCCGCCCCGAGCCGTGGCGGGTCGCGGTGCTGCTCGGCGGCGACGAGCTGTCCCGGCACGAACGCGGCCAGCTCGACCGGGTGGTGCGCACCGGGGCGGCCTGCGGCGTGCACCTGGTGGTCCGCGGCATCGAGCTACCAGACGACCCGACAGTCACGCGGATCACCGTGGAACCGGACGACGCCCGGGTGGCCGGGCTGCCGGTGGTGCTCGACGCGCCGCCGCCGCCCGCCCTGGTCACCGAGACCTGCCGCACCGTCGCGTCCCGGGTGGCCGCCGGCCCGCCGCCGACGCCGTTCACCGACCTGCTCCCGCCGCCGGAGGAGTACTGGCGGGAGGACTCGGCGCACGGGCTCAGCGCGCCCGTCGGCGAGGGCCCGCACGGGCGGCAGGTGCTGCTGACGCTCGGCGACTACCCGCCGCACGCGCTGATCGGCGGCCCGTCCGGCACCGGCAAGACCAACCTGATCTTCGCCTGGATCGGTGCGCTCGCGGCCCGCTACTCCCCCGCCGAGCTGGAGTTCTATCTGCTCGACTTCAAGGAGGGCGTGTCCTTCGCCCGGTTCGCGCAGGGCCGGCGCGACCCGAGCTGGCTGCCGCACATGCGGCTGGTCGGCATCAACGTCAACACCGACCGGGAGTTCGGCCTGGGCCTGCTGCGGTTCCTCGCCGAGGAGCTGCGCCGGCGCGCCGACGCGGCGAAGAAGCACGAGGTCACCAAGCTGGCCGAGCTGCGCGCGGTGGACCCGGACGGGCACTGGCCGCGCATCGTGGCGGTGGTCGACGAGTTCCAGGCGCTGCTGGCCGGCCGGGACGTGGTCGCCCGGGAGGCCGCCGACCTGCTGGAGGACCTCGCCCGGCGCGGCCGGTCGCAGGGCATCCACCTGGTGCTCGCCTCGCAGGACGTGCGCGGCATCGAGGCGCTGTGGGGGCGGCCCGCGCTCGTCGCCCAGTTCACGCTGCGGATCGCCCTGCCGAAGGCGCTGCGCATCCTGGCCGAGCGCAACGACGCGGCGCAGTCGCTGCCCCGCCACCACGCGGTCATCAACGCCGAGTCGGGCCTGGCCGAGGGGAACGAGGTGGCCCGCATCCCGTCGGCCAGCGACTGGGAGACGTGGAGCGAGCTTCAGCACCGGCTGTGGCGGATGCGCCCGCAGGACGCCGCGCCGGCCCGGCTGTTCGACGGCGACGCGATCCCGAAGCTGGCCGACGCGCCCGACTTCCGCGCGCTGACCGCACCGGAGCAGGGCGTGCCGCGCAGCCCGGTGGCGCTGCTCGGCGAGATCATCGACGTGCAGGCCCGCTCGGCGGCGCTGCGGCTGCCCCGCGCGCCGGGCCGCAACCTGGCGGTGCTGGGGACCCGGGTGGACGAGGCGTGCGCGGTGCTCGACGCCGCCGCCCGGTCACTGGCGCGGCAGTACCGGCCCGGCACCGCCCGGTTCTCCATCGCCTGCCTGGACCCGGACGCCGACCCGGCCGCCCGCGCCCTCTACGACGACCTGGAAGGCGACGCCTCCTGGTACGACGAGGAGACGGTGCCGGAGCTGATGGCCGAGGTGGGCGACGGACTCGGCGCGCCGGGTACGCCGCGTACCCCGCACTTCCTGCTGCTGTACGCGGTGGACGCGGCGGCAGCGGCGCTCGCCGGCAAGGCCGGTACGCGCACCGGGCTGGAGCAGCTGCGCCGGATCCTGCACGACGGGCCGGAACGGCGTACGCACGTGCTGGCGTGGTGGCGTGGCGTGGCCCGGATGCGCGTGGACCTGGGCGGCGCGGGTGCCCGCACCGATCAGATCGGCGCCTGGGTGGCGCTGGACGTGCAGGGCGGTGAGCTGGGTTCCTCGCTGTATCCGGGCAGCGGCGGGCCGGACTGGTATCCCCGGCCGTGGCGCGGTCTCTACTTCGACCGGGCGGTGCACCGCACCGGACAGGTGATCATCCCTTATGGTCCCTCCCGATGAACGAACCGGTTGCCAGTGAGACGTACAGCGCACAGATCCGCCGGCTCGCCGAGCTGACCGCCCGGGTGTCCGCCCAGCGGGCCGAGGCGCACACCTGGTACGACCAGCAGGTGACTGCCGCCGACCGGGCGGTGGCGGAGGCGGCCGAGGCGGTGCGGCAGGCCGAGGCGGAGGTGGCCGAGGCGTCCCGGCTGGTGGAGCGCGTCGACGGCGAGGTCACTCACCTGTGGACGCAGTTGCGGGCCCGGCTCGGCGTGAGCGCCCGGCGGCTGGGCGACCCGCCCGGCCCGGTTCGCGGCGCCGCCGGTGACCCGGTGCCGCTGCTGCGGGCGGTCCGGGAGCTGCTGGAGCGGACCGGGGCGCCGGGCGAGCTGCCCGGTTCGGTGAACCCGCTGCTCGTCGCGTGCGGGATCGGCGGGGCGCTGGTGGCGTACGCGCTGGGGGTGGCGGCGCGGGCGCTGGGCGCCGGTTCCAGCGGTGATCTGGCGGTGGGCCTGCCGGTGCTGGCGCTGGTGGTGACGCTGCTCGGCCCGGTGATCGGGCTGGCGCCGGCCCGGCTGCTGGCCGACCGCCGCCACGCGGTGCTGACCCCCCGCCCGATGATCCTGGTGGCCGCTTCCGGCCTGGTCACGACGCTGCTCCTGCTGACGGTGACCTACACCCGATGACCGCCGCCCTCCGCCGCCGGCTCCCCAGCCCGTCGATCATGAGGTTGGCGGCGCGACACGCCGTCACGCCGCCGGTCAACCTCATGATCGTGCCGTCAGGCGGGGGTCAGGACGGCCTCCTTCAGCAGGCGGCGGGTCAGGGTCAGGCGGTCGGCGTCGTCGTCCAGGCCGGGCAGGTCGCCGACCCTCGTCACTTCGCCGGTGAGCAGCGCGCGCAGCGCGGCCTCGCAGGTGCCGGGCAGCGTGAGCGTCCGGTCCGGCACGCGCAGCGTGACCCGTCCGTCGGCGGCCGGGGTGAGCTGCCAGCGCAGGCCGCCGCGCACCGCGACCTCGCTGTCCGCGCTCAGCCGGGCCAGCGCCTGCGCCTGGGCCAGTGGCCGGATCGGTGCCGGGCGGGCGGCCGGCCACACCCGGGCACGCAGCCGGCCGGCCACCGCCGCCGGGTCGGCGCGCAGCAGCCAGTCGCGCAGCGCCTCGACGGTCTCGGTCAGCTCCGGTTCGATCGCGTCCGGGTCGGCCAGGTCGAGCCCGAACGGCAGGCTCGCGCGCAGCCGCGCGTCCTCGGCGGCGAGCGCGAGCAGCTCCTCGACCACGGCGTACCGGGTCAGCGCCCGGATGCCCACTGTCAGGTGCAGCGAGCTGGACTCCTGCGCCTGGGCGCTGTGCAGCCAGCCGCGCGGCAGGTAGAGCGCGTCGCCCGGTTCCAGCACCACGTCCAGTTCGGGGCGGCCCTCGGCGGTCGCGGAGACCTCGTCGGCCCGGCCGCCCCAGGGCTGGCGCTCCAGCGGGTCGGTCAGCACCGGTGGGTGGATCCGCCAGTGCTTGCGTCCGTCCACCTGGAGCACGAACACGTCGTGGGTGTCGTAGTGGGTGGCGAACCCCTGGCTGCCGGCCGGGGTCAGGTAGGCGTTCACCTGAAGCGGCTGGGCCAGCGCGGTGCCCAGGTCGCGGGCGAAGTCGACGACCGCCGGCCAGGTGCGGTGCAGACCCTGCAACACCAGCGTCGCACCGTCGGCGTAGAGCGCCAGCACCTTCTCGTCGAGAACCTGGTCGCCGATCTCGGCGCCCGCGCCACCACCGCCGGTGTAGCGCGCCGCCGGCACCAGCTGGCCGTCCTTCGCGACCCGCAGGAACGGGGTACGCAGGCCGCGGCGGCTGAGCAGGTCGTCGGCGTCGGCCGGGCTGAGCAGGTCGGTGAAGCCGTCCGGGTTGGGTAGTTCGGCGGCGCGGGACAGCAGCGGGCTGCGCCCCCAGTGGTCGGCGGCGAACTTGGCCGGCTCCACTGCCACGCACCGGGCCAGCGCCTCGGTGGCGGAGAGCGGAACCGCCGGGCGGCCGTGGCCACCCGGCGGGTCGACGTGCGTGGTGCTCATGTGTCAGGCGCTGCCGTCGGCGCCGCCGTCGTGCTGGCCGGGGGTCGCGCCACCGTCGGCCGGACCCTCGGCGCTGCCGTCCGCGCCACCGTCGTGCTGACCCGGGGTCGCACCGCCGTCGGCGGGACCCTCGGCGCCGCCGTCCGCGCCACCGTCGTGCTGACCCGGGGTCGCACCGCCGTCGGCGGGACCCTCGGCGCCGCCGTCCGCGCCACCGTCGTGCTGACCCGGGGTCGCACCGCCGTCGGCCGGGCCCTCGAGGCCGCTGCCGCCGCTGCTCTGGATGTCGTCGTCGTTCAATGCCATGGGTGCTCCCTCGGTGTGCCGCCCCGCGTGGTGCCGGGGTCCGTGTGCAGCGGGTGGTACCCCACGCCTGATCTTCTCTAACCACACCGTAGACGCCCGGACGCCGTCGTACGGACGGTTCGCCGGGCAAGCGGCCGGACCGGGCGGATGCCAGGATGGCGGGAGGACGACGCGAGGAGACGCACGTGACGCAGCCGGAGCCGCTCACCCCGCTGACCGAGGACTGGCAGCGGACGCTCGCCGTGGTGGCCCACCCCGACGACCTGGAGTTCGGCGCCGCCGCCGCGGTGGCCCGGTGGACCGGGCAGGGCAAGGAGGTCGTGTACTGCCTGCTCACCAGCGGCGAGGCGGGCATCGACGGGATGACGCCGGAGCGCGCCCGCGTGGTGCGCGAAGAGGAGCAACGCGCCTCCGCCGCCGTGGTCGGGGTGTCGCGGGTCGAGTTCCTCGGCCTGCCCGACGGGCTGCTGGAGTACGGCGTGCCGCTGCGCCGCGCGATCGCCGCTGTGGTGCGCCGGCACCGGCCGGACGTGGTGCTGACGAACAACTTCCGGGAGACCTGGGACGGGGCGTACGCGCTGAACCAGGCCGACCACATCGCCTGCGGCCGGGCCACGCTGGACGCGGTCCGCGACGCCGGCAACCGGTGGATCTTCCCGGAGCAGCTCACCGACGGCACGCAGCCGTGGTCGCGGGTCCGCGAGGTGTGGGCGGCCGGGTCGCCGGTGGCCCGGCACGGGGTGGACGTGACGGACACGTTCGACAGGGGCGTCGCGTCGCTGCGGGCGCACGGGGCGTACCTGAGCGGCCTGGGCGACGGCAGCTTCGACGCCGAGGAGTTCCTGGAGGGCATGGCCCGGCCGGCGGGCAGCCGGCTCGGCGCGCGGTTCGGCGCCACGTTCGAGGTCTTCCCGATCAACCTTCAGTAGGGCACGGCGATGTTCCTGGTCGGCACGTCGGGCTGGCAGTACCGGGACTGGCGGGAACGGTTCTACCCGGCCGGGCTGCCGCAGCGGCGCTGGCTGGAGCACTTCGCCGCGCGGTTCGCCACGGTCGAGGTGAACAACGCGTTCTACCGGCTGCCGGAGCGGGACACGTTCGTCGCGTGGCGGGAGCGTACGCCCGGCGACTTCTGCGTGGCGGTGAAGATGAGCCGCTACCTGACGCACATCAAGCGGCTGCGCGACCCGGCCGAGCCGGTGGCTCGGTTCCTGGACCGCGCGTCCGGGCTCGGCGACCGGCTCGGGCCGGTACTGGTGCAGCTCCCGCCGACGCTGCGGGCCGACCCGGACGCGCTGGCCGGCGTGCTGCGCCGGTTCCCCGCCGACGTGCGGGTGGCCGTCGAGCCGCGACATCAGTCGTGGTGGACCGACGACACGAGGCGGGTGCTGGAGCGGCACCGGGCGGCGCTGGTCTGGGCGGACCGCCTCAGCCGGCCGATCACCCCGCTGTGGCGCACCACCGACTTCGGGTACCTGCGGCTGCACGAGGGGCGGGCCCGGCCGTGGCCGCGCTACGGGCGGGCCGCGCTGGCCGGCTGGGTGCGCCGGCTGGCCGGGGAGTTCGGTGACGGCGACCCGGCGTACGTCTACTTCAACAACGACCCGGGCGGCGCGGCGATCGTCGACGCGGTCGCGTTCGCCGGGCTGGCCCGGCGGGCCGGGCTGCCGGTGTCCCGGACGCCGGCGGCCCGCCCCGCCGAGGGGGCGGGACGGGCCGGTCCGGTGCCGGATCAGGGAATCATCTGACGCAGGTCACCCGGCATGGTGGCCTTCACGTCCTCCCACTCGCCCTGGGTGACGTGCCGGCGCAGCGTGTCCAGCACGACCTGCACCACCCGCTGCGCGCCTCCCTCCACGTCGTACGGGAAGCCCTGGCGCACCTCGTACAGGAAGTCGTCGCGGTTGAGCTTGATCGGCACGTTCTCCGGCTGCCAGCCGTCGAAGTAGATCCCGCGCACCAGCACCGGCAACTGCTGGGCGAACTCGGCGCTCTCCTGCACCGGCAGCCGGTCCCGCAGCAGGTGCAGGACGGTACGCAACGCGGCGTAGGACTGGTTGCGCCGTTCCTTCGGCCAGCCGTACGCGGACTCGATCTCCTTCAGGATCACGTTCGTCTTGTCCAGCGAGGACTCGAACGCGGACAACAGCTGTTCGGCCATCGGGCTCACCCCCGTGCTTCGGTCTCCCAGCGTCGGTCGTCGGCGCGGCGCGGCGGACCGCTGGGGCCCCGCCACAACCGGGTCGGGCTGAACCGGCCGGGCCGTTCACCCCGCCGTGCCGCCTCGGAGCTGCCGACCACGTGCAGTACGCCCCCGCGGCGTCGGTCCGCCACCACCCGTACCGTCATGACCCACCTCCTCGTCGCGGCGCCCGAGCCGGCGCCCACTGTCCATGCTGCGGCCCGGGCGGGTGAGCGGGCCTCACCCGGAGCGGGTGAGACGCTCAGGCGTCCAGCAGGCCGGCGAGTGTGGTGGCGTTGCGCTGCGCGTAGTCCTGGTAGCAGTTGTTCATCAGCACGTGTGTCTGCCCGGCCTCGCCGGCCAGCTCGCGCAGCTTCGGCGCCCAGTCGCGCAGCTCCCGCTCGGAGTAGTCGTAGCCGAACTTCTCGTGGATGTCCTTGCTGGTCCACTTGTCGCTGTGGCCGTGGAACCGGACCACCGCGAGGTCCGCGGTGGCGGCCAGCACCGGCGGTACGGACGACTTGTGTCCCTGCGGCATGTCCACGCAGACGAACGGCAGGTCGTGTTCGCGCAGGAAGCCCAGCGTCTCGTCGGCGTTGTCGCCGTCGAACCAGGAGGTGTGCCGGAACTCGAAGGCCGGGCGCAGCGGCGCGCACCGCCGCGCCACCTCCAGCAGGTACTGCTTGTTCGCGCGCTTGATGGTGAACCAGGGCGGGAACTGGAACAGCAGCGCGCCCAGCTTGCCGGCCTCGACGAGCGGGTCGAGGGCGGACAGGAACCGCGTCCAGACCTCCTCGTACGCCTGCGCGGGCAGGTCGTCGGGGTAGACGTTGCGCTTGTCCGTGTCCGGGCGCAGGTCCTTGTAGAGCGCGGAGACGCGGGTGGGGTGGCCGGTCAGCAGGCTGAACGCCTTGACGTTGAAGGTGAACCCGGCCGGCGTGCGTTCGGCCCACAGCCGGGCGGTCCGCTCGGCCGGCGGCGAGTAGTAGGTGGCGTCCACCTCGACCAGCGGGAACTGCCGGGCGTAGTAGGACAGCCGCTTCTCCGGCGTGTCGGCGCTCGCCGGGTACCAGCCGGAGTCGAGCAGGGTCCGGTCGGTCCACGAGGCGGTGCCCACCTTGATCTCACCCATGGTGGGAGTTCACCGCGTCGGGAACCGACCGGCAACCCGGACGGCGTTCAGGCCGCCCGCCGCTCCCGGGTCTGCTTGCAGGCCACACAGGAGGTCGCGGACGGGAAGATCTCCAGCCGCTCCACCGGGATGGGCGCCGTGCAGCCCTCGCAGAACCCGTAGGTGCCCTCGTCCAGGCGGGTCAGCGCGTGCTCGAACTGCGCCCGCCGGTCCAGGATGGTGCGCAGCAGCGACTGCGCGGTGTCGCGCTCGGCGGTCTTCGTGCCGCTGTCGGCCTGGTCGTCGCCGGCGGTGTCGCCGACCTCCACCAGCCGCAGCACCTGGCTCTGCGCCATGGTGTGCTCGTACTCGGCGGTCAGCTCGTCGTACCGCGACCGCAGGGACTGCCGGATCTGGTCGACCTCCGCCTGGGAGCGGCCGGTGGCTGTCGTGTCGTGGACGAGCATCGCTGCCTGCCTTTCCTACGTCCTCATACCGGTCCGGGGCGGCCAGCGCCCCGGACCTGGTCCGACTGTGAAAGCGCGGGCGACGAGATCACCCGTGCTCTGTGAGCCGGGCGATTACCCCCGGCTCCGGCGGGGCAAACCGCCTTTTTCCTGAGTGTTTCCGGTGAGTCCGCAGCCGCTGGTCAGGCGGCCTCGACGAGCGCCGGGTGGCGCGGGTCGTCGGCACGGACCACCACGTCGGCGAAGGACGCGGGGACGACCTCGTCGGCGTAGCGGGCGAAGGCGGGCAGCGTCCAGCGCAGCGCCGGGTCGGTGCGCCGGTGCAGCGCCGCCGGGGAGAGCACGAGATGGACCGTGACGTCGAACGGCAGCGCGCCGCCGAGCAGCAGCGCGCCGCTGACCAGGACCACGCCGCCGGGCGGCAGATCCACGTACGCGGCCCGGCTGGCCCGGTCGGCGGCGGCGTCCCACAGCGACGGCAGCAGCCGGCCCGAGCCGTCCGGACCGGCCGGGTCGAGCACCTCGCGGCGCAGCCCCGGTTCGTCGAGCCAGCCCTCGTAGTAGGCGTCCGGGTTGGTGCGGCCGTGCTCCAGGCGCACCGAGGCGGGGCGGAGGAAGTCGTCGGCGCGCACGTGCAGCACCGGCCGGCCGGCGGCGCGCAGCGGGTCGACGAGCGCGTCGGCGAGCGCGGCCGGACCGGCGGCGGGCGGGCCGTCCACGGCGACCCGCAGCCGGCCGGGCGTCCCGGTGCGGGCGAGACGCTCGGCCAGCTCGGTGACGAGCAGGTCGGGGCTGATCGGGCGCACGCGCATCGGACCATCCTGCCGCGCGGACGGGCGGGTCACCACATGATCGCTCCGGGCGGTCGGGGCTCCGTCCGGCGGCGGTCGTCGGGTGGTGGTCCCGGTGGTCAGCCGGTGCGGTCGATGGTGACCCGGGCGTCGTCGGCGAGCCGGTAACCGACGCCGTAGACGGTGGTGACGAGCGGGACGTCCACGCCGACCTTGCCGCGCAGGCGGCGTACGTGCACGTCGACGGTGCGGACGCCGGCGTGCTCGTACCCCCAGACGGCGTTGAGCAGTTGCAGGCGGGTGAACACCCGGCGGGGGTGGGCGACCAGGTGCAGCAGCAGGTCGAACTCCAGGCGGGTCAGCGGCAGCGGCTCGCCGTCGCGCAGCACCGACCGGGACGACGCGAGGATGTGCAGCGTGGGGATGGTCGGGGCGAGCGGGCGCGCCGGAGCGCGGCCGGCCGGGACGTCGGGCCGGCGCTCGGCCGGGACCGTGCCCGCGCTGACCACCGCGTCGCCGCGTTCGAGCATCTCGCGGGCGGCGTCGAGCAGCCGGCGGGCGGCCGGGGTGAGCGACTCCTCGCAGGCCAGCGGAATGGTGAGGGTGACGGTGAGCATGGGCCCGGCGGCGGTGTTGGCGGGGCGACGCTGGCCGCCGGGAGGTCGACCGGGGACCGCGGGTTGGGACGTATGCCATCCGGCGCGCGACGAGGCGGGGCTGACCGACATGGTCCTCCTTGGGCTGGTCCGGGTATCTCCCCACGGCCCGGGACGCCGCTTCATCGATGCTTCCCGGCGGCTCTGCGAGGGTCAAGGGGCGGCCGCGTTGCATGAATGTGACATTTGACGAACACATCGCAGCCGTGCGCTCGCTCTGCGTGCGAGGCCCGTTGATTACAGCAGAGCACCGATTCGGGACGGTACGGGGGGTCTCCCCGGGGGTTCACAGTGGCGGCTCAGCGACGAACGTGAACGCGGCGCACCCCGGGCCGGGGTGCGCCGCGTGCCGTTCGGCCGGGTCAGGCGTCGCGGTCCACGACGATCGCGGCGTCGTCGGCGAGGCGGTAGCCCACGCCGTACACGGTGGTCACCAGCGGTGTGTCCGGCCCGAACTTGGCCCGCAGCCGGCGGACGTGCACGTCGACGGTGCGCGCCACCGCGTGCTCGTAGCCCCAGACGTTCGCGAGAAGTTGCAGGCGGGTGAACACGCGGCGGGGATGTTCGGCGAGGAACAGCAGCAGCTCGTACTCGATGCGGGTGAGCGGGACCTCGGCGCCGCCGTGGCGGACCCGCCGGGTGCCGGTGAGGATGCGCACCCCGCCGGGGGCGGGCGCCGCCGGGGCGGGGGCCTCGCCGCGGCGCAGGTCGAGCACGGTACGGGCGGCCGGGCGGTCGTCCGGTCCCTCGCCGAGGGCGGCACGCCCTTCCCCGGAGGCGGCGAGTTCGTCGAGCAGGGCGACGAGGCGCGCGAGGCCCGGCGTCAGCGGCCCGGCGCCAAGGTCGATCGTGACGGTGAGGGTCGGTGCGGTACGCGGCCGGGGCGGCCCGGCCCGGTCGGGACGGCCCGGCCGGGCCGGACGGGTGGGGAGGGCGACGACGGACATGGGAGCCTCCTGTGCGGGCGGTCGCCCCGCCCCGCCGGATGCGGCGGGACGGTCAGCGGAGCGCCCCTCCGGCGGTGACCGGGGGCGCGGCGGACGAGGGTCGGGTCGGCGGGGTGGGACCGAGGGTGGGCAGGCCGGCGATCTGCCAGGCGGCGAAGCCGCCGACGACGTCGGTGGCCCGGTGCAGGCCGATGTCCTGGAGCGCGGCGGCGGCCAGCGACGAGGTGTAGCCCTCCTGGCAGAGCACGATCACCGGTACGTCGTAACCGGTCGCCTGCGGCAGCCGTGCCGCGCAGCGCGGGTCGAAGCGCCACTCCAGGACGTTGCGCTCGACGACGAGCGCGCCCGGCACGGTGCCCTGCGCGGCGCGCTGGGCGGCCGGGCGGATGTCCACCAGCAGCGCGCCGCCCCGGCACGCCAGGTGGGCCTGCTCCGGGTCGAGGCGGCGCAGGCGGGCCCGGGCGGCGGCGAGGATCTCGTCGATGCCCCGCGAGCCGGGCGGCGGGACCGGACAGCACTGTGTTCCGGTGGTGGAGGTCTGCGCCATCGCGGCGTCCTTCCGGTCGTCGGGGTTGCGGGGGCGGCTCACCAGGCCACACCGGCTCGGGCCACCTCGGCGACCCGGAGCCGGCCGGCGACGAGGTGGTAGCGGGTCATCCGGGTCAGCGCCGGCCGGTACACGTGCACGCTGACGGCGGGCACGTCGCCGCGGTTGGCGACCCGGTGCACGTGCCGTGCGCCGAAGCGCCGGCCGGCTCCGGCGGCGAGCCGGTGCGGGCGCAGCCGCCCGCCGCCGACCGTCTCCTCGGTGAGCACGCCGGCCACGACCAGGAAGGCACCGGCGGAGCCGCCGTGGTCGTGCAGGTCGGTGCCCTGTCCGGGCAGCCAGCTCAGCGCCCACACCTCGTGCTCGTCGCCGGCGTCCAGCCGGGCGTACCAGCGGTCGGGCGCCTCGAACCGCAGCGGCACCGGCCAGGCGTCCGGGTCGGCCCAGCGGGCGGCGACGGCGAGCAGGTCGGCGGGAACGGTGCTGGTCATCGGCGGTGCGTCCTCACGGTGCGGAGCGGATGTACCCCCACAGCTTAGACGGTAAAGCCTATCGGTTTAGTAGGTAATACCAGATGCTGGGACGCCCTCAGCGGAGGACCGGCGGATCCACCCGGTACCCCGGCACCGAGGGCCAGCGGACGGTGAGCACCGTGGACTCCCGCTCGGCGTACCAGGAGTGGTCCACGCCCCGGCCCCACACCACGTAGTCACCGGGCGCGCGCAGCACCACCGTCCGATCCGGCAGCTCGATCCGGAACGCGCCGCTGATCAGCACCAGCAGGGCGGTACGCCGCTCGCCGGTGGCCCACCGGGAGCGCGTCTCCCCCGCCGGGTGCACACCCCACTTCACCTCCACGTCGGTGCTGTGCCGCACGTCCCCGGCCGGTTTGAAGTGGCCCAGCAGCCAGCCCGCGTCGGTCGCGCCGTCCACCGCCGCGTTGCCCACGTACACCCGATCGTCCATGCCCGCGCCTCCCGTGCCCGGCTGCGCAAGCTACCAGGCGCGTCCGGCCGCGACGCCATAGCCTGGGCGGATGCCCGACGAACTCGACGACGAGACCATCGCCTTCGCCCACCGGATGTTCGACCTGGCGCGGGCCGGCGCCACCGAGGAACTGGCGGCCAACGTGGACGCCGGGCTGCCGGTCAACCTCACCAACGCCAAGGGCGACACGCTGCTGATCCTCGCCGCGTACCACGCCCACCCGGACACGGTGGCCGCGCTGCTGGCCCGCGGCGCCGACCCGGCGCGGGTGAACGACAGGGGGCAGACCGCGCTCGCCGCGGCGGTGTTCCGGCGCCAGGAGGCAGCGGTCCGCGCCCTGCTCGACGCCGGCGCCGACCCGGACCACGGCGGCCCGTCCGCGGTCGAGACCGCCCGGTTCTTCGAGCTGCCGGACATGCTGGCGCTGCTCGGCCGCGAGTGAGCCCCAGGCGGTATACAGAGACGGTGGAGGATCCCGTACCCGAGCAGATGCGCGCGGCCGCGGCGGCGTTCCTGGCCGCGCTGGACGAGCCGGCCCGCGACGCCGCCCGGCACGCCTTCGACGACGAGCCGGCCCGGCGGTGGCTGGAGTACCGGCCGCGACCGCGGCCCGGCGTCGCGCTCGCCGGCCTGGACGTCGACGCCCGCAAGGCCGCCCACCGGCTGCTCGCCACCGCGCTCAGCCCGGCGGCGTACGCGCAGGCAATGACCGTGATGGCCCTGGAGGAGGTGCTGGACCGGGCCGAGGACTGGCGGCGCGGCCGGCACAGCGGCGACTACTGGGTGGCCGTCTTCGGCGACCCGGCCCGGGACGACACCTGGGCCTGGCGGTTCGAGGGGCACCACCTGTCGGTGAGCATGACCGTCGCCGACGACCGGGTCTCCCCCGCGCCGGTCTTCCTCGGCGCCAACCCGGCCACCGTGCGGCACGCCGGGCGCCCGGTGACCCGGCCGCTCGGCCCGGAGGAGGATCTGGCCCGGGAACTGCTCGACGCGCTCGGCCCGGACGGCCGGTCCGCCGCGATCATCGCCGAGGAGGCGCCCGCCGACATCATCAGCGCCACCCGGGCCACCGCCCCCGGCCGCCTCGACCCGCCCGGCGTACCCCGGGGGCGGCTGCGGCCGACCGGCCGGGCCCTGCTCGACCGGCTCGTCGCGCTCTACCTGGACCGGCTGCCGCCGGAGCTGGCGGCCCGCGAGGCCGCCCGCCTCGACGGCGGCGAACTGCACTTCGCCTGGGCCGGCCCGGTCGAGCCGGGCCGGCGGCACTACTACCGGGTGCAGGGCGAGGACCTGCTGATCGAGTACGACAACACCACCGACGACGGCAACCACGCGCACACCGTGCTGCGCCGCCCCGCCGGTGACTTCGGCGCCGACGTGCTGGCCGCCCACCACGCCACCGCGCACCGTCCCGCGCCGGCCACCGACGACGTGCCTCGGTAGAAGCAGCGGCTTCCGGCCGGCGGCGCCCGGTCAGAACGGGCGCGGGCGGGGGATCTCCACCGTGGCGCCCGGGGGCACGTCGGCGAACCTCTCGACGCCGGTCGGCTCGCCGGCCCGGTCGAACTGCTGCATCAGCCGCGCGCCCAGCGCCACCCCGACCGCGCCGACGGCGAGCCCGACCAGCTCGGCCGCGAGCAGGGCACCGTTCGCGCCCCGCTGCGGCGCGCTCGCCCGGATCAGGCAGGACAGCAGGAACAGGCCCGCCATGACGGCGTTGACGAGGTTGAACGTCAGCACGGTCCGGCTGGTCCGCCCGGCGCGGACGTCCCACAGGTCGACCAGCCCGGCGACGGTGGCGAGCCCGGCGGCGACGAGCGCGGCCACGGCGGTCCAGTAGCCCACCTCACCGAGGAACGCCGGGCCGCCCGCCACGTCGGCCAGGTCGAAGACCGCCGCGCAGACGAACAGGCCGAACGGGAACGTGACAAGCATCGGTTGGATGGGGTGCCCCTGCACCCGCAGCCGGCTCTGCATCGCTTCCTCCCCAGGTCCGCGCAGCTCACCAGTCCAGAGTGCTACCCGGGGCGCCGCGAGGCGAAACGACTGTCGCTCAGTTGTCCCTGGGCCGGGAGACGGTCAGCACGAGCCGCTCGGCCACCTCGCGCAGCGGGATGTCCAACGAGGAGGCGGCGCTGCGCAGCACCCGCAGGGCCTCCGGGGCGGGACAGCCGCGCTGCGTCATGATCACGCCGACGGCCTGCCCGACCACGCCCTCGGCCAGCAGCGAGTCGTCGATCTCACCGGCCCGGGAGGCGGCCCGCTCGCGGTCGCGGACGGCAGCCAGCAGCAACCCGGCGTGCTCGGCGAGCAGCATCGCGGTGAGCTGGTGCCGGGGCGTGAGCGCCTCCGGCGACTCGGCGTACAGGTTGATCGCGCCGATGACCTGCTCGTCCACGTCGACCGGGGCGGAGATCACCCCGTGCACGCCCAGCGCGCGGGCCCGCTCGCTCCAGGCCGGCCAGCGCGTCTCGCCGGGCAGCCCGCCCGCGATGACCATCTCCCGGCGGCGGATCGCCGTCAGCGCCGGCGTGTCCGGGCCGTGCCGCAGGTCGTCCAGCTCGGCCCGGCCCGGGTCGGAGGCGGCCACCCCGGCGGGCTCACCGGCGCGCAACGCGGTGAAGCCGCAGCAGTCCACGCCCGGCACGGCGTCGCGGGCGATGCGGACCAGGCGGCCCAGCGCCTCGTCGAACCCGGCCGCGCCGATCAGTCCGGCGGTCAGCTCACGCAGCAGCGCGGCGGTCTCCAGCACACCAAGGTTGTCGATCATGGGTTGGCGCGTGTCGAGGTTCACCGGGCCGTGGCCTCCACCGTCCACCCGACGTACCCGCTCGGCGCCGTTGCCTGTCCCATGTCCGTCCCTCCTGTGGCCGGGCCTCGGCCTACTACCCTCCCAGACCGCGGGCGAAACCGCGCAAAAAGGCCCCTCCCGGTGCGACCGGTAGGGGCCTTTCCGCCTGGATCAGCGCGACCCGGAGATGAGCCGCCGCCCCACCGAGGCGATCAGCCGGTCCAGCTCCGAGCCGAACGGGTTGTCGTGCACCAGGTACGTCCAGGTGGCGCTCGGCCGCACCAGCTTCGACGAGTCCGGCTCCCAGCCCTCGTCGAACTCGGTCTCCTCGAACGTGGCCACGGTACGCGTCTCGATCTCGGGGACGAGCGCGTTGAACGCCGGCACCGCGCTGCGGTGGAACTCGTCAAGCGGGTCGAGCCGGCCCAGCGCCCGCAGGTGCACGCCCTCGCGGACCTCGGACAGCTCGGCCAGGTGGTCGGCCCAGAGCCGGTCCAGGTGGTAGAGGGCGATCTTGCGGGCCACGTCGGCCAGCAGGTCCTCGTCCATCTCGCCGGCCTTCTCCGGCACCCGCTCCAGCAGCATCAGCGCCGCGATGTCGCTGGTCAGCAGCCGCTCCCGGCGCTCGGCGAGCGCCTTGCGCTGCTGCTCGATCACCTGGCTGTAGCGCCACGTGTTGCGGTGGATCTCGTGGTTGACGCCCTCGGCGACGCGCTGGGCGTGCTCCACGGCGTAGTCGACCTGCGGGTCGGTGACCAGGCCGTCGGCGTTCATCCGGGGCGAGGCCGGCACGGTGTCGCCGGCGTGCCGGACCACCAGGTCGTCCTCCAGGCTGACGAAGAACACCGACCCGCCCGGGTCGCCCTGCCGGCCGGCCCGGCCGCGGAGCTGGTCGTCGACCCGGCGGCTGTCGTGCCGGCCGCTGCCGATCACGTACAGGCCGCCCAGCTCGGCCACCCGGTCCCGGTCGGCCTGGTCGCTGCCGCCCAGCCGGATGTCCACGCCCCGGCCGGCCATCTGGGTCGAGACCGTCACCGCGCCGTACGCGCCGGCCTCGGCGATGATCCCGGCCTCCTCGTCGTCGTTCTTGGCGTTCAGCACCACGCACGACACGCCCGCGGCGTTGAGCGCGGCGGCCAGCCCCTCGGACTCCTTGACGTCGAGCGTGCCGACCAGCACCGGCCGCCCCGCCTGGTGGCAGCGCGTGATCTCGTCGACCAGCGCCTCCTCCTTCTCGGCGCGGGTGGCGTAGATGCGGTCCGGCTCGTCCTCGCGGACGCAGGGGGTGTTCGGCGGGATCACCGCGACCTCGAGGCCGAAGAACTCACGGAGCTGGTCGCCGACGAGCACCGCGGTCGCGGTCATGCCGCAGACCGTCGGGTAGAGCGCGATGTACGCCTGCACGGTGACGGTGCCCAGCACCTCGCCCTCGGCGGTGGCGTCCAGGCCCTCCTTCGCCTCGACCGCGGCCTGGAGCCCGTCCGGCCAGCGGCGGCGCTGCGCGACCCGGCCGCGCATCTCGTCGATCAGCTCGACCGAGTCGTCCCGGACGATGTAGTCCACGTCCCGGTGCAGCAGGGCGTGCGCGTGCAGCGCCACGTTCACCGCGGAGAGCTGCCCGACGTGCTCCTCGTCGTACAGGTCGATGCCGCCGAGCTTGGCCTCGACGGTGGCCAGGCCGACCGAGGTGAAGGCGACGCTGCGGCCGTCCTCGGCGACCGTGTAGTGCTTGCCCTTGCGCAGCCCGCGCACGAGCGCGGCGGCCGCGTGCACCGGGTCCTGCTCGCCGCCGACCGCGCCGGCCAGCACCATCGGCACCCGGGCCTCGTCGATCAGGATCGAGTCGGCCTCGTCCACGATCGCGGTCTTCAGCGGCGGCTGCACCCGGTCGGCCAGGTCGGTGACGAGCTGGTCGCGCAGGAAGTCGAAACCGGCCTCGCTGACCGACACGTAGGTGACGTCGCAGGCGTACGCGGCGCGCCGCTCGTCGGGCGTGGACGCCTCGTTGACCCAGCCGACGGTCAGTCCGAGCAGGTCGTAGACCGGGGTCATCCACTCGGCGTCGCGGCGGGCCAGGTAGTCGTTGACGGTGAGCACGTGCACCGGCCCGTTGCCCAGCCGCACGTGCCCGTACGCGGCGACGGTCGCGGTGAGCGTCTTGCCCTCACCGGTGGCCATCTCCGCGACCTTGCCGGACAGCAGCGCCATCGCGCCGAGCAGCTGCACGCCGTAGGGGCGCTGGTCGAGCCCGCGCCGGGCCGCCTCGCGGCCGATCGCGCAGATCTCCTCGTATCCCGACGCCTGACCGGCGGCCTCGGTCAGCTCGGCGTCGGAGAGCTGCTCCAGGTCCGCCTCGCGCGCCTCGATCGCCGGCAGCAGCTTCTCCAGCGGCGCCAGGTCGACTGTCGTCCCCGGGCGCTGGAGGAACCGGCGGAACCTGGTCTTCAACCGTTGCGACACACCCATGAGCGGCAACGGTACGCGAACCGGAGCCGATTGTGACCCCCGCCCGCCGCGCGCCGGGTTCCGCCCTTCCCGTCCGCTTCCGTCGATCATGAGGTTGGCGGCGTTCGGCGTCCGTTTTGTCGCCGCCAACCTCATGATCGACGCCTGAGAAAAGGGGGCTCAGGGGGTCAGGACCACCTGGAGTTCTGTGCGGCGGCGTTCGGCCAGGTCGGTCAGCAGGGTGGGAGCCTCGTCCAGGGGGACTACGGCCGAGATCAGGTGCTTGCGGATCACGTCGCCGTACTGGCGCAGCAGCTCCACCGTCTCCGCGGACAGCCGCTCCCGGTCCCAGGTGGGGGCCAGCCCGCGCGGCACCCGGCCGATCTGCGCGCAGCGCAGCGACAGCCCGTTGTGGTGGAACTCCTCGCCGAGCCGCACCGCGTCCGCGCCCGCCTGGTAGAACGCCAGGTCGATCACCGTGCCCTGCGGGCGCAGCAGGCGCAGCGCGAGCTGCAACGCCCAGTCCTGGCCGCGGCACTGGAAGACCACGTCGGCGCCCCGGTCCCCGGCCGCGTGGTTCCACCGCGTCTTGAGCACCGCGGCCGGGTCGTCCGCGTCCGGGTCGAGCGTGTCCAGGCCGAGCGCCTCGGCCACCTGCCGCCGGGCCGGCGTCGGGTCGACCACGACGACCGAGGCGGCGCCGTGGCGGCGGGCGAACAGCGCGGTGAGCAGCGCGACCACGCCGCCGCCGACGACCGCCACGCGCCGGCCGCGTACGCCGTCGCCGAGCGTGCGCACGTCGGCGCCGCACAGGTCGGCGGCGGCGTGCAGCAGCCCGTTGGCGCAGATCGGGCCCATGTGCGCGACGTAGACGCCGAGCATCGGGTCCAGGTCGTCGGGCAGCGGCACGAACCGTTCGGTGAGCGGGTCGGCCACCCAGCCGCTGCGGTGCCCGTACGTCATGGCGCCCACCTCGCCCACCGCGACGGCCGGGGTGCGGCTCTCCACCACCCGCCCGACCTGCATGTAGCCGAGCCGGGTCACCGGGTACGGCGTGCTCGCCTCCCCCGGCCGGAACAGCCCCAGCCCGGCGTCCCAGGTGACGTGCAGATAGGGGTTGGTGCCCTTGACGAAGCTCAGTTCGGTGCCGGCCGAGACGCCGCTGTAGAGCGTCTCCACCCGGAACGTGCCCTCGCGCAGCTCCGGCGCGTCCAGTTCGGCCAGCTCGACCCGGCCGGGGCCGCCGACCACCACCACCCGGTCACGCATCGACGCTCACCCCCGCGTCCGCGACCGCCGCGGTGAGCCGGGCCGCCGGGCCGGTCGGCAGCGCCACCGGCCGTCCGGTACGCGCCGACTCGGCCACCGCGAGCGCGAGCCGGTGGGTGCGCAGCGCCTCGGCGTACGGCACCCGGACGTCGTCGCCGAGGCCGCACACGGCGTCGACGAACGCCCTGTCGACGGCGACCCGCGCGCCGTCCGGGTCGGCGGGCAGGTGCCGCTCGCCGTCGGCGTCGCGGACGGTCAGGCCGTCCTCGGCCAGCCACAGCGCCAGCCCGTCGGCGAGGATCTCCACGCCGGCCCGGTGCTTCCAGCCCAGCACGCAGGACGCGGCGAGCGTGCCGACCGCGCCGGAGCCGAAGCGCAGCGTGGCGGCGGTCACCGAGTCGATGTCGGCGCTGTCGACCGGCGGCGGGGTGCCGTCGCCGTACGCGGTCACCTCGACCGCCTCACCGGCCAGCAGCCGGACCAGGTCCAGCACGTGCGCGGCCTGCTCGACCACCGGGCCGCCGGAGCGGTCCCGCCGCGCCCACCACGCCACCGGCGGCACCTTGTCCAGCCAGGCGCCGTTGACCATCCGCACCGGACGGCCGGCGAGCAGCCGCCGGGCCTCCTCCACCACGTGCAGGTAGCGCCAGTGGTGGCCGACGCCGGTGAGCAGCCCGCGCTGCTGGACGAGCGCCGCGACCCGCTCGGCGGTCTCCAGGTCGATCGCCACCGGCTTCTCCACGAACATGGGCACGCCGGCGGCGACCACCGCCTCCTCGACCGGGCCGTGCGCGAACGGCGGCACGCACACGTACACCGCGTCCGGGCCGGCGGCGAGCAGCTCGTCCACGTCGCGGAACACCCGGCCGCCGTACGTGCCGGCGAGCGCCCGCGCCGCGTCCGGCGCCACGTCGGTCACGCCGAGCAGCTCCACGTCCTCGAAGCCGGTGAGCACCCGGGCGTGGCGCTGCGCCACCCCGCCGGCTCCGACAAGTCCCACCCGGCAGGCACGCATCGGCCACAACCTCTCCACGACGGCAAAGACTGCGAACACCACTCCCCCCGCCGGCGTCGCGCCAAACGCCGCCGGGTGCGCAACGTAACGTTCATCCGCCCGGAACCTCCCGGTACGCGCCAGGTGATCAGGATGTTGGGCAAGATCCGGTTAGCGCGGATGCGGGATTGGGAAAACCAGATCCGCGATTCCACCATCGATGGGGGTGCCCGTGCGGGAAACAGATTCGACCGTCTCACCAGTGGTGGAGGCGTGGGCCACGTACCGCACCAGCACCGCCGACGACTGGCCGGCGCGACGACTGGTCCGGGCGAAGGGCGCGAGCCGGGTCAGCGTGGTGCTGCCGGCCCGCAACGAGGAGGCGACAGTCGGCGCGATCGTGTCGACCGTCCGCGAGCACCTGATGGACCGCGTACCGCTCGTCGACGAGCTGATCGTGGTCGACTCGCGGTCCACCGACCGGACCGCCCAGGTGGCGCGCGCGGCCGGCGCCGAGGTGGTCGGCCAGGACGCGATGACCCGCGGGCTGCCCCGGCTGACCGGCAAGGGCGACGCGCTCTGGGCCGGGCTGGCCGCGGCCGAGGGGGACGTGGTCGCGTTCATCGACGCCGACCTGCGCGAGTTCCGGCCGCACTTCGTGACCGGGCTGCTCGGACCGCTGCTCACCGATCCGAGCGTGGACTTCGTGAAGGGGTTCTACCACCGGCCGCTGGTCGGTGCGACGAGCGTGGAGCCCGACGGCGGCGGGCGGGTGACGGAGCTGATGGCCCGGCCGCTGCTCAACCTGTTCTGGCCGGAGCTGGCCGGTTTCGTGCAGCCGCTCGCGGGCGAGTACGCCGGCCGCCGTGAGGTGCTGGAGCGGGTGCCGTTCGTCACCGGGTACGGCGTCGAGACGGCCATGCTGATCGACCTGCTGGACCTGGTCGGGCTGGACGCGCTCGCCCAGGTCGACCTGGGCGAGCGCAAGCACCGGCACCAGGACACCGCCGCGCTGGGCCGGATGTCCGCGCAGATCATGCTGACCGCCTGGTCGCGGCTGCAACGGCGCGGCTGGGCGGCGCCCGGGACGGCGCCGACCGCGCTGCTGACCCAGTTCCGCCGGGGCGGCTCGGAGACGCTGCCCAATCTGGACCGCGAGATCGTGGTCAACGACGTGTCGGTGCAGGAACGCCCGCCGCTGGCGCAGTTGCGGCACCGCCTCCCCCGCCGCCGGGTCGCCGCGTGAGCGGGGCAACCCGGAGAGAGGACAGCGCATGACGCTCACCGTGCTGATGAACGCCGGGCCGTGGCTGTCCGTGCCGCCGCCCGGGTACGGCGGCATCGAGAACGTGATCGCCACGCTGGTGCCGGAGCTGCGCCGCCTGGGCGTGCGGGTGGTGCTCGCCTCGGTGGAGAGCAGCACGCTGCCTGTCGACGAGCGGATCGCGGTCTTCCCGGACGGCCAGTTCCACGCGTTGCAGCGGCCGTACAACCAGGTCTGCGGCGTCTCCCAGGCGCACCTGTCCGGGGTGGTGCGGGCGCTGCACGCCCGCGACGACATCGACCTGGTGCACGACCACGTGGAGGCGGTCGGGCTGGCCACGCTCGCCGCGATGGGCCCGGACGCCCCGCCGGTGCTGCACACGCTGCACTGGGACCTCGCCAAGCACCCGGAGCTGTACGGCAACCTCGACGGCGGCGACCGGGTACGGGTCAACGGCGTGTCCGCCTCGCAGCTGGCGCGCGCGCCGGAGGCACTGCGGGCGCACTCGGTGGGACACGTGCACCTGTCCACCCCGCTCGCCGTGGACGCGGACCGGCACGCGCCGGTGGCGAAGGGCGACCATGTGGTGATCCTCGGCCGGATCAACCCGGGCAAGGGGCAGGACCTGGGCGCCCGGCTGGCGCAGGAAACCGGCTTCCGGCTGGTGCTGGCCGGGCCGGTCGGCCCGTACCACCGGCCGGAGGATCTGGCCGCGGCCGGCGACGAGGCCCGGCAGAACCCGGACGTGCGTTTCTTCTACGACCACGTCGCGCCGCACGTGGACGGCGACCGGGTGCGCTGGGTCGGCACGGTGGCCGGCCGGGAGCGCGACGACCTGGTCGCCTCGGCGCGGGCGTCGCTGTTCCCGCTGCGCTGGGAGGAGCCGGGCGGCACGGCGGTGGTCGAGTCGCTGTCACTCGGTACGCCGGTGGTGGCCACCGCCCGGGGCTGCCTGCCGGAGCTGATCGAGCACGGCCGCACCGGCCTGCTCACCGGCGACGAGCAGGAACTGGGTGACCTGGTGCTCGCCGCCGACGGGCTGGAACCGGCCGAGTGCCGGCGCGTCGCGGCCGCGCGGTTCACCCCGGCCCGGATGGCGCAGCGGTACGTGGAACTGTACGACCGGGTCCGGGCGGGCGCGGCGAAGCCGTTGCAGCCCGCCTGATCCCCCACGAGCACGCCTGCCGGCCCGGCCGCCCCACGGCCGGGCCGGCGTTTGCCCCCGCCGGCCGCGGGAAACCGGCGCTTCCCGCGGTGGCGAGGAGGCCGGCGTGACGAACTCGATGGCGCACTCCCGGGCGCGGCGCAACCCGGCCGACGGGCGGGCGCCGGTACGCCGGATCGCCTCGGGGTTCGCCGTGCTCCTGCTGCTGCTCGGCGCGCTGGGGTTCGTGCCGGGCATCACCAGCGACTACGCGGATCTGCGCCTCGCCGGGCCGGGCTCCGGCGCCCGGCTGTTCGGGGTGTTCCAGGTCTCGGTGGTGCACAACCTGGTGCACCTGGTGCTGGGGCTGGCCGGGCTGCTGCTGGCCCGTACCGTCGCCGGCGCCCGCGCGTTCCTGGTCGGCGCCGGGGCGGTCTATCTGGTGCTCTGGCTCGCCGGCCTGGCGATCGACGGACGCGATGCGGCCAACGTGCTGGCGGTCAACCGCGCCGACTCGTGGCTGCATCTGCTGCTGGGCGCCGCCATGCTGGCGTCGGGGCTGGTCGCGGCGCGGCGCGGCGACCGCCGCTGACCTGCGCCCCGGCGGCCCGGATGCCCGGTTTCACCGGTCCGGGGCCCGGGTACGTCCGTAGTCCTCCCCGACGAGAAGGAAACGAGGACGGCGATGGTGACCCGGATCAGGTGCGAGGTCCGTGACGAGTCGCCGGTCACTGTCGTACGGCTGGCCGGAGCGCTCGACCTGGGCACGATGCGCGCGGTGCACGAGGTGCTCGACAGCTGCCTCGCCGCGCAGCCGGACGCGCTGGTGGTCGACCTGGAGGAGATCGAGGTCGGCGAGCCGCTGGCGCTGTCCGTCTTCGCCGCCGCCGCGCGGCGCGCCGCCGACTGGCCGGCGGTGCCGATGGTGCTCGCCGCTCCCTGCGCCGACACGGCAGCCTGGCTCAACGAGACCACCGCCTGCCGGGTGGTGCCGGTCCGCCGGGACTGCGCCGAGGCCACGGCGCTGGCCGGCGCGGACGCGGCACCCCGGCTGCGGGCCCGGCTGGAGCCGGTCGCCGGCGCCTGCCGGCGGGCCCGGGAGCTGGTCACCGAGGCGTGCGGCAGGTGGAACGTGCCGGAGCTGGCCGGGCCGGCGTCGCTGGTGCTCACCGAGCTGGTCGGCAACGTGGTGCGGCACGCCGGCACCCCGATGCAGGTGACGTTGACGCTGCGCCGGCCGTACCTGCGGGTGGCGGTGATGGACGGCAGCCCGGCCGACGCGCGCGCCGCGAGCAGCCGCGACCCGCGTGCCGAGGGCGGCCGGGGGCTGATGCTGGTGCGCGAGCTGACCCAGCGCTGGGGCAGCACTCCGGTCGGCGCCGGCAAGGTCGTCTGGGCCATGCTCCCGGCGAACTGACCGAATTCTCCGCTCTCGCCTGGTTACATGGGCAGAGGGCCGGGTACGCCCGCCCGTCCTGTCTGTCGTCACACGGGGTGAGAAGCCATGCCCAAGCGGGTAGTCACGGAACCGGCACGAGACCGGGGGCCCGCGATCCTCGCGCCGGCCCGGTTCGGGGGCTACCCCGGGCCCGTACGGGAAGCGGTGAAGGGCAACGCGCTGTGGCGGTTGCTGCGGACCACCGACGCCAAGCAGATCGGCCTGCTCTACCTGATCACGTCGTTCGGGTACTTCGTCGTCGGCGGGATCCTGGCGTTGATCATCCGGGCGGAGCTGGCCCGGCCCGGGATGCAGATCGTCTCCCCCGAGCAGTACAACCAGATGTTCACCATGCACGGCACGGTGATGCTGCTGCTGTTCGCCACCCCGCTGTTCTTCGGGTTCGCCAACTACCTGGTGCCGCTGCAGATCGGCGCCGCTGACGTGGCGTTCCCCCGGCTGAACGCGTTCGCGTACTGGCTCTACTTCCTGGGCGCGCTGATGGTCGTCGGCGGGTTCGCCACCCCGGCCGGCGCGGCGGACTTCGGCTGGACCGCGTACACGCCGCTGAGCACCGCGCAGCACTCCCCCGGCGTCGGCGGGAACCTGTGGGTGGTCGGCCTGGCCGTGTCCGGCCTGGGCACGATCCTCGGCGCGGTCAACCTGATCACCACGATCGTGACGCTGCGCGCACCGGGCATGACCATGTTCCGGATGCCGATCTTCACCTGGAACGCGCTGCTCACCAGCGTGCTGGTGATCTTCGTGTTCCCGCTGCTGGCCGCCGCGCTGATGGCGCTGGCCTCGGACCGGCTCCTGCACTCGCACGTGTACGACCCGACGACCGGCGGGCCGATGCTCTGGCAGCACCTGTTCTGGTTCTTCGGCCATCCCGAGGTCTACATCATCGCGCTGCCGTTCTTCGGCATCATCACCGAGATCATCCCGGTGTTCTCCCGCAAGCCGATCTTCGGCTACACCGGCCTGGTGCTGGCCACCGTCGCCATCACGGTGCTGTCGATGACGGTCTGGGCGCACCACATGTTCGCCACCGGCCAGGTGCTGCTGCCGTTCTTCAGCATCCTGAGCTTCCTGATCGCGGTCCCGACCGGCGTGAAGTTCTTCAACTGGATCGGCACCATGTGGAAGGGCCAGATCACGTTCGAGACGCCGATGCTGTTCGCCATCGGCTTCCTGGTGACATTCCTGCTCGGCGGCCTGACCGGGGTGCTGCTGGCCAGCCCGCCGGTGGACTTCCACGTGCACGACACGTACTTCGTGGTGGCGCACTTCCACTACGTGATGTTCGGGACCATCGTGTTCGCCGCGTTCGGCGGCCTCTACTTCTGGTTCCCGAAGATGACCGGGCGGATGCTCGACGAGCGGCTCGGCAAGATGCACTTCTGGACCATGTTCATCGGCTTCCACGCCACGTTCCTGGTGCAGCACTGGCTGGGCAACGAGGGCATGCCGCGCCGCTACGCCGACTACCTGCCCGGCGACGGCTTCACCACGCTGAACACGATCTCCAGCATCGGCTCGTTCGTCCTCGGCGCGTCCACCCTGTTCGTGATCTGGAACATCTGGAAGTCGTGGCGGTACGGCGCGATGGTCACCGTGGACGATCCCTGGGGCTTCGGCAACTCGCTGGAGTGGGCCACCACCTGCCCGCCGCCGCTGCGCAACTTCGACCGGATGCCGCGGATCCGCTCCGAGCGGCCGGCGTTCGACGCCAAGTACGGCCCGCTCGTCGCCGACCTGGGCCGGGACCTGCCGCAGCGCACCACCAAGCCGCCGCAGAGCTTCAGCGAGGAGTTGCACCACGAACGGCACGTGCCGGAGTCGCCGTCGGCCGGCGGCGCGTACGGCGCGCCCGAGGCGGTGGACTACCAGCCGGCGCCGCAGTCCGGCGCCCGCCCGGTGGAGGTGCCGGTGCCGGAGGAGGTGCGCCGGCCCAGCTTCGAGGAGACCGACGAGCCCGAGGGCAGCGTGCTCAACGCCGAGCGCGACGAGCAGCCGAACGACAGGTGGCGGCACCCGCGCGGGCACGGGGACACCCCGGAGAACTGAGACATCGCAGGAGGGCCGGCGCCGTCGGGCGCCGGCCCTCCTGTCGTACGCCGCGCGCCGGCTCCCCGTGGTGGGAGCCGGCGCGGTACGTGCGGTGGGTCAGTCGGCGGCCGGCAGTCCGGCCGCGGCCAGCGAGCGGCGCACCGCCGGCTGCACCCGGGTCAGCCGCAGCGGCACCCCGGTCCGCGCGGCGGCCTCCCGGCCGGCCATCAGCGCGGCGATCCCGCCGGCGTCGAAGCCACCGGCACCCACCAGGTCGACCACCACCTCGCGGGGCTGCCCGGTGACCGCCTGGAGCACGGCCCGGCGCAACTGGTCCGCGCCGGCCCGGTCCACCTCGCCGCCGACCTCGACGACCACCCGGTCGCCGTTCTGCTTCACCGAGATCCGCGCCTTGCCCGGTTCGGCCTCGGCCGCGCCGTTCTGCCAGGGCGGCGGCGCCTCGGCCAGCATCGCCTGACGCAGCCAGGTCAGCGCCCGCGACAACAGCCGGGACACGTGCATCTGCGAGATGCCGAACCGGGCGGCGATCTCCGCCTGGGTCTGGTTGCCGTAGAAGCGCATCGCCAGGATGCGGCGCTCCCGCCAGGGCAGCCGGTGCAGCAGGCCGCTCACAGTGACCCGGTCGTCCACCGACTCCAGCGCGTGGTCGGACTCGCCGACCAGGTCGCCGAACTCGGCCGAGCTCTCCCCGCCCACCGGCGCGTTCAGCGACGCCGGGCTGTAGCCGGCGGCCGACTCCAGCGCGGCCAGGATCTCCTCCTCCGGCGTCTCCAGCCGGGCGGACAGCTCCGCCACCGTCGGAGCGCGGGACAGCTCGCTGGTCAGCGTCGCCGTGGCCTGTCCCACCTCGAGGATCAGGTCCCGCAGCCGGCGCGGCACGTGCACGCCCCAGGTGCGGTCGCGGAAGTGCCGTTTGATCTCACCGACGATGGTGATGGCCGCGTACGCGGTGAACGAACCGCGTTCCGGGTCGTACCTGTCGACGGCGTTGACCAGGCCGAGGCGGGCCACCTGTTCCAGGTCCTCCAGCGGCTCACCGCGCCCGCGGTAGCGGCGGGCGAGCCGGCCGGCGAACGGTAACGCGAACCGGACCAGGTCGTCCCGCGCCTCCTGCCGCCGCTCCGGTGGCAGGCCCTCGATCCGGGCCGCGTACGCGAGCGCCGCCGCGTCCAGGTCCTCCAGACCCCGGTCGGTGGTCGGTGGTGTGGGTGTGGTGGTCTGTCCGAACATCCGCGCCCCCTCGCCGAAGAGCCCCCGCCCGGTCGGAACCGGTCGTGCGCGTGGTCGGACCACGCACCGGGTGAGGAAGTTGGGTTACGTGACGGATACGTCGAAAGCGGTGGCTGCCCGCCGCACGGCGTCGTGGGCCGTTTCGCGGCGAGCGGTCTTCCCGCTCCGTAGGTACTCAATCACGGACCGCAGGATCGCGAGGAAGTTTCGCCAGGTTGGCCGGCAGCCGGTCCCGGCGGCGGGTCAGGAGACCAGCAGGCCCTGGTGCGCGCCCGCGTCCCGCAGCGCGGAGAGGGCCTCGGCCATCCGCAGCGGCGGCGGCGCGGGCAGGTCGCAGGGCTGGTTGCGCAACACCTCCGTGGCACGTCGGGTGGGTACCGAGGCGACCGGGTAACCGCGCGCGGCGCCCCGGTCCAGGGCCCGCCGGCGGCGTCCGAAGCCGGCCACGGCCAGCCACTGCGGCAGCCCCGCGTACGCGGGCGAGCGCAGACCCGGCGGCTCCGGCAGCACGTCCACCGAACTGAACGGCTCGCTGCCGGCCAGCCACCACTCGACGCCGGCGACCCGGCGCGCGGTGGCGTTCTCGCACCAGTAGGGCACCAGGCCGGCCCGCAGCACCTGCGCCGGGTCCAGCAGCCGGCCGCACTCCACCACCAGCCGGTTCCCGGTCTTGCCGGCCCGCCGCAGCCAGCGCCGGTACAGGTCGGCGGTCACCGCGCTCAGCGCGTCCGGCTGCGGCACGACCACCCGGTGCAGCGGATGCCCGTGCCGGTCGCCCCAGGAGCGGGCGTCGTGTTCGAAACCGGACTCCACGCCGTGCTCGGCGAAGGCGCCCGCCACCGTGACCTCCGGCGCCGTCCAGCGCGTCTCGTCCCCACCGGACGCGCGGAGCACCTGGCCCAGCGCGCGGGCGTCCGGGTGGAAGTCGACCGGGTCCAGGCCACCGGCCGGGCAGCCGGCCTGGAAGCTGTGCCCGTCGCCGCAGTCGCGTACCGGCCAGGTCCGGGCGTCGTGCAGCAGCAGCACCGGCGCGGCCGGTTCCAGCCGCTCGGCCAGGAAGCCCGCGTACGCCCGGGGCAGCGTGCGCCAGCGCACCGCGAACGTCACCGCCGCGCCTGCCGCCGCACCCCGGCTCGCCGGGCAGTGCACCTGACGGACGTGCACACGCGGGTTGCCGGCGAGCAGCCGGGCGGCCAGCGTCGCCCCGTGCGCGTACGCGTCGTCGGGGCGGTCCACCGCGCCCCGGGCCCACTGCCCGGCCAGTTCGAACCCGGCCGGGAGCCAGGGCACGCCGAGCGCCGTCGCGAGGTGGGCGGCGGCGCCGTGCGGTGAGCCGAGCACCACGCCGGGCCAGCGCCGCTGCGGGTACTGTCCGGCGAACCACCCGGCGACCCGCTCGGCGTCCACGGCGGCGATCTGGTCGGCGGTGAGCGCCGCCCGCGCGGCGGCCCGGACGGCGGCGGCGCGGCGCACCGGCTCGGGCGCGCCGGTGAGGCGGGACAGCGCGCCCGGGTGACCGAGGTCGCCGCAGTCGTCGCCGCGCAGCGCCCGGGCGGTCGCGGCGACCAGGATCCGGGCGGCGCTGCTCGGCGCCACCACCCGCTCCACGGGCAGCCCCGCGCCGCTGACCGGCGTCCGTTCGACTCGTTCGCTCACCACGCGGCCCGGCTTCCCGTCCCTCTGGGGTCTAAACGGGGCATCTCCCCACGGGCCAGGACCAAGGCCCGCCCGGTAACGGCACCGCCCGCGACACCCAGGTACGTCGTCGCGCCGCGTGCCCGCCGTCGCGGGCGCAACGGCGCTCGGGTGCGGGTTTGGGCCGGACCGGGACGGGCACTGCACCGCGCATGCCCGACGACGAGAGCACCCCGGCGGCGATCATCACCCCGTACCGGGACGGACCACTGCTGGTACGCGGCGACTTCGCGCTTGTCACACCCGAGGGGACGCCGATCGAGACGCGCCGGGGCACGGTGGCGCTGTGCCGGTGCGGCAAGAGCGCGATCAAGCCGTTCTGCGACGGCACGCACAAGGTGGCGGGTTTCCAGGCCCCCAGCAACCGCGAGAGCTGACCCCCCACCCCCCTCCGCCCGCGATCTTGCACTTTGGTGCCCGGCAAACCGCCCGAACCGGGCACTCGGAGGGCCCCATCTGCAAGATCGCGAGGGATGGGGTGGGGTCAGGCGGCGGCCAGGGCCTGGTGGGGTGGGCGCAACGAGGACTGGCCGGCCTGCCAGGCCTCCAGCAGGTGCGCGGCGAACAGGGCGTCCAGCGCCAGCGCGGCGGCGGCCCCGAACAGGACGTCGGACGCGAGCGCCGGTTCGGCCCGCACCAGCCCGCCGCACATGTCGTACGCGGCGATCTGCTCGTGCACAGCGTCGGCCTCGACGTGCTCGTCGTAGAAGCGCGTGGCCACCGCGTCGAAGCCGAGCCGGCGCAGGCCGTTGCCGTAGCGGCGGTTCGGCAGCGACGAGGTCATCTCGTACGCGGCCAGGTGCCCCAGCAGCGCGCCGCGCAGCCGCCGGTGCAGACCGAACAGCGACATCAGGTTGTTCGTCGCCAGCGTCACCGCCGGTACCCGGTCCAGGTGGGCGGCGTAGCCGGTGTCCAGACCGAGCCGGTCCATCGTGGTGCGGAACAGCTCGGCGTGCATCCGGTCCAGCCGGCCGTTGCCGTACTCGTCGGTCTGGATCTCCACGAGCGCCGCCTTCGCCGGGCCGCCGAGCCGGGGCAGCGCCCAGCTGTGCGGGTCGGCCTCGCGCAGGTGGTAGATCGAGCGGTGGGTGACGAACTCGCGGAACCGGTCGAGGTCGGCGCGGCGTTGCAGGGTGGCGGCCAGCGGCGGGCCGTCGTCGGCGGCCACCAGGTCGGCCAGCGCGCCGGGCACGGCGCCCGGCAGCACCGCGGGCGGCGGGCCGGCCAGCTCGCGCAGTGCCGCCTCGAACGGCCGCTCGGCACGGGCGCGCAGCGCCAGCAGGGACGGCTCCCACTCCCACGCCTCGTCGACACCGGACCAGCCCCGGTAGTGCAGCTCGTAGCAGAGGAACAGGGTGAGCTGGAGGTCCTCGTCGGTCAGCGGCGCGGCCACCGCGTTCAGGTGCTCGCCCAGCCCGGCCGGCAGCGCGTGTGGCGCCTCGCGCAGCGCGGCCAGCAACGCGGCGGAGACCGGCCCGCGCGCCGCGGGCAGCGGGGCGGGGCCGTAACGACTGTCGGCGGTGACGGACATGGGACCTCCCGGGACGGTTGCGCCCGGTCGCAGTGCCCCGCCCGGATGCCGCTAAACGATTTCGTCCGCCGCGATGGCCTCGGTCTGGATCACCCGTTCCCGCACCCGGCGGGCGGCGTCCCCGTCGGCCACCAGGCCGCGCAGGTCGGCCAGCGCCGGTTCGGGCGCGTCCAGCGGCACGGCCGGGTCCACCACCGCCTCCAGGACGGCGGGCCGGTCGGCCGCGAGCACCTCGTCCCAGGCGGGTCCGACCAGGTCCGGCCGGTCCACCCGTACGCCGTGCAGCCCGAGCAGGCGGGCCCACCCGGCGTACGGCACCTCGGGCCGCCGCTGAGCGGGTGACCGGCCCCCGCCGACGCCGGACTGGTCCCTGTTGTTCAGCACCAGCACGACCAGCCGCGGATCGCGCCACTGCGTCCAGTGGTGCGCCACCGTGATCAGCTCGGCCAGGCCGTTGAGCTGCATCGCGCCGTCGCCGAGCAGCGCGAGCACCGGCTCGTCCGGGCGGGCCAGCTTGGCCGCGACCGCGTACGGCAGGGCGCAGCCCATCGACCCGAGCGTGCCGCAGATCTGGGCCCGCACCCCCGGCGGCAGCTCCAGGTGCCGGGCGTACCAGTACATCACCGACCCGACGTCCACGGCGACGGCGGCGTGCCGGGGCAGCCGGGCGGACAGCTCGCGGAGCACCAGCCGCGGGTCGACCGGTTCGGCGGGCGTGGCGGCGCGCTCGGCGGCGGTGCCGCGCCACCGCTGCACCATCTTCTCCACCATGCCGCGCCACTCCCGGCCGGGGTGCTCCGGCACCCGGGTCAGCAGCGCCCGCAGCGTCTCGGCGGCGTCGCCGACCAGCGGCACGTCCACCGGGTATCGGGTGCCGATGCGGCGGCCGTCGATGTCGATCTGGATGGTACGTACCTGGCCGGGCAGCGGGAACCAGTCGGTCCACGGATCGTTCGTGCCGATCATCAGCAGCGTGTCGCAGGAGCCCATGAGCTGCGCGGCGGCGGTGGTGCCCACCTCGCCGAGCACACCGGTGTGGAACGGCAGCCGCTCGTCGAGGACCGGCTTGCCCAGCAGCGACGTGGCGAGGCCCGCCCCGAGCCGGTCGGCGAGCGCGACGATCTCGTCGGCCGCGCCGTGCGCGCCCTGGCCGACCAGCATCGCCACCCGCCGCCCGTTGCCGAGCAGCGAGGCGGCGGCGTCCAGGTCGGCGTCGTGCGGCAGCACCCGGGCCAGCGGTTCGCCGGGCGTCGCGGTGACCACCCCGGCGGTCTGCGGCAGCAGGTCCGGTACGGCGGTGACCTGCAACGCGCGCGGCAGCACCACGCAGGTCGGGCTGCGGGTCGCCGCGGCGGTACGGAACGCCTGGTCCAGCAGCGCCGGCACCTGCTCGGGCCGGCGGCCGTAGCGGACGAACTGGTTGCACACGTCGCCGAACAGCCGGCTCAACCCGATCTCCTCGTGCGCGCCGCCGAGCGGGCCGGTGACGTCCTCGCCGACGATCGCGACCACCGGCTTGCTGTCGAGCTTGGCGTCGTAGAGCCCGTTGAGCAGGTGCACCGCGCTCGGCCCCTGGGTGGCCAGGCACACCCCGACGCCGCCGGTGAACTTCGCGTGCCCGGTGGCCATGTACGAGGCGGTCTCCTCGTGCCGGGCGGGGACGAACGCCGGGTCCCCGCCCGCGTCGTCGAGCGCGCCCACCAGCGGGGCGATCGCCGCGCCGGGGCAGCCGAAGACCCGCGGCACCCGCCAGGCCCGCAGGCGTTCGACCACCACGTCGGCGACGATCCGCTCAGCCATTACCCCGCCCCGGCGTGCTCGCGTCGACGTAGCGCAGCACCGCACCGACCCCGTCGGTCAGTTCCGGCGCCTCCTCGGGCGCGAGCACCGTGAGGTCCGCGTCGGTGCCGATCAGCGCGCGCAGCAGCGCCGCGTCGGCGCGTACCCGCTGGGGGTCGGCCACCGACATGCCGCTCAGCTGCGCCGGGTCGGTGGCGATCTCGGTCGGCTCGGGGCCCACCCACAGCTCGCCGTCGGCCGACGGATCGTCCACGATGAGCATGGTGTCGACCTGATTGCGTTGCAGCGCGGAGACCACGGCGTCGAGTCCGGCGCCGACGTCCTCCTGGACGCCGAAGCGGTCCAGCGCGGCGGCGATCCGCCGGTCGGCGACCTCGGCGACGGTCTGCACCGTGATGTCGTCCATCAGCGTGTCGTCGGCGCCCACGTCCCGGGCACCCGCGTCGGTACGGACCAACACGTCCTGCCAGCGCGCGGGCAGCTGGGCGGCGATCATGCCGGTGGCCCGCACGTCCCCGGCCACCACGACGACGTCCGCGCCGACCCGCTCGGCCAGGTCGGCCGTGGCCGCCGCGGCGTCACCGGCGTTCTGGTGCCACGCCTCCATGGCGGCGCGCTGGTAGCGGGACTGCGACCAGCCGCCCGGCTGCACCCGACGCAGCTGGCGGCTCTGCCCGCCCTGCACCTGGGCCCGCCGGGGCACCCCGCCGGCGCTGACCGCCATCGCGTCCGCGCCGGTACGGTCGGCCAGCACCCGCACCCAGGCCACCTGCTCGCCGCGCTGGGCCACGAGCGGCATGGTGTGCGGCAGCGCCGACCAGCTCGCCAGGTCGCGCAGCGGCGGCGCGGACAGGTACTCGGTGAGCACCACGCGGCCCCGGCTGGCGAACACGGCGATGCCGTAGTCACCGGGCATCGGCTGGTGCCGGCGGACGACCTCCTCCACCGCCTCGACGGTGACCGGGTCGGCGCCCTGCCCCAGCAGGTCGCCCTTGAGGGCCCGCCAGCGCAGGTCGACCTGCGCTCGCGCGTCCTGGGTGTCGCGGGAGGCGTCCATGTACACCGAGCACCACGGCCCGGGACGGTCGTAGAGCGGGCGCAGGAAGGACAGCTGCATGCTCGACCCCTTTCCGGCTCGGCCGCACGCATACCCGCGCCCCGGCGGAGTTCACCTGCCGGCTCCCCTGGGCGTGACCACCGTTCATTCACGTCGTTCAACCCGAAGGGCCGATACCATCTGTGCACGGAACGGGACTCTCGGTGGTGAACATGGACACGGAGCTGTACAGCCGACGCGTCGTCCACCCGACGGAACGCGTCGTCACCGGGCGTCTGGCCCGGTTGATGGAGGGCTACGCCCGGGAGGTCCGGGTCGGGCAGCCGGCGCTGGTCGCGGTGCTGACCGCCGCCGGGGTGGTGGGGCTGCTGCTGAAGGTGGTGCGCGCGTTGCTCAGCAGTGGCGGCGGCGGGGCCCGGCGCAGCTTCAAGGAGCTGAAGAAGGGGCCGGAGTTCCTGGTCACCCCGGTCCGGGTGCGGGACGCCACCGGCCGGCTGGTCGAGGTCGAGCTGCACGGCCACCTGCCGCAGAGCGCGCTGCACCCCGGCGACCACGTCCAGCTCACGTTGCGGCCGCAGCGCGACGAGGACCTGCCACCGCGCATCGAGCGGATCGTCAACCTGACCACCGGGCAGCTGCTGACCCCGCGTACCGCCACCCTCTGGTCGCACCTGGGGCCGGCGCTGCTGCTGCAGGCGATGCTCGGCGCCGTGCTGCTGTTCGGCGTGGCCGCCTGCTCGGCGCTCACCTAGGTTTCCCGGCCGCCGGTGGCGGGCACCGCTGCGGCCATGTTCCCCGGCTTCACGCTCACCGAGATCGACGTCGGCGCGGTGCGCCTGCGCGTACGCCACGGCGGCTCCGGGCCACCGGTGGTGCTGTTGCACGGGCACCCCCGTACCCATGCGACCTGGCACCGGGTGGCGCCCCGGCTGGCCGCGCGGCACACGGTGATCTGCCCGGACCTGCGCGGCTACGGCGGCTCGTCGAAGCCCCCGAGCGACCCGGAACACACCGTCTACTCCAAGCGGGCGATGGCCGCCGACGTGGTCGGGCTGCTCGACGCGCTCGGCCACCGCCGGGCCGCGGTGATCGGGCACGACCGCGGGGCGTACGTGGCCATGCGCACCGCCCTGGACCACCCGGACCGGGTGAGCCGCCTCGGCGTGCTGGACGGGGTGCCGATCGGTGAGGCGCTGGCCCGCTGCGACGCCCGGTTCGCCGCCCGCTGGTGGCACTGGTTCTTCCTCGGCCAGCTCGCCAAGCCGGCCGAGCGGGTCATAAACGCCGATCCGGACGCCTGGTACGGCGGATCACCGGAGGAGATGGGCGAGCAGGCGTACGCCGACTACCGGCGCGCCATCCACGATCCGGCCACCGTGCACGCCATGTGCGAGGACTACCGGGCCGGACTCGGCCCGGACCGGGCGGCGGACGACGCGGACCGGGCCGCCGGCCGCCGGATCGGCTGCCCGGTGCTGTTCGCCTGGTCCGAGCGCGACGACATGGTCGACCTGTACGGCGACCCGGCCGCGATCTGGCGGGACTGGGCCGACGACGTACGGACGGCCTCGATTCCGTCCGGGCACCACATGGCCGAGGAGGCGCCGCGGGAGCTGACCGACGTGCTGGCCGGCTTCCTCGCCGACGAACTCGCCGGGGTCAGCGACCGGCGGGGGTGAGCGGCTGCCGCTGGACCGGGGCCGGCGCGTCGAGCAGGCCCCGGCGGCGCGCCCAGCGCTCGAACAGCACAGTGGCGAACGGAGGCACCGCGCTGGCCAGGGCCAGGCCGGTCTGCATCAGCGTCCAGCGACGCCGCAGGGCGACGACGAGCGTCAACAGGCCGTAGACCACGAACAGCGCGCCGTGGATCGGGCCGAAGATCTTCACGCCGATCTCGTTGCCGGGTGGGCCGTACTTGACCGCCATGCCGGCCAGCAGCGCCGCCCACGAGCATCCCTCGGCGAACGCCGCCACCACGAACGCCCGGATCCACCCGTCGCGCATCAGCCACTCCCCTTCGCCGTCGGCGGCCATGCTAGCCGCCCGCGCCGGGCGCCCCGGACGGAACCCGCCGGCCCGCGACGGGGATCACCGGGGCCGCCACGGGGTACAGAAAAGGCCTCCGGGCCTTTCCTGACCCGCCACTCCGTGCGAGGTTGGGGAGAACCAACGGTGACAGGGTGGTGACCATGGGCGAGGACGTCGGCGTGCGTACCTTCAGCCGGGAGGACCGGGCCCGCTATCGCGAGAAGGTCCGGCGATGCCTGGACGTGTTCGCCGAGATGCTGCGCGAGTCCCGCTTCGACGTGGAGCGGCCGATGACCGGCCTGGAGATCGAGCTGAACCTGGTCGACGACGCCTTCGACCCGGCCATGCGCAACGCCGACGTGCTGGAGGCGATCGCCGACCCGGCGTTCCAGACCGAGCTGGGCCAGTTCAACGTGGAGATCAACGTCGAGCCGCGGCGGCTCGCCGGCACCGGCACCGCCGCGTTCGAGGAACACGTGCGGGCCAGCCTGAACGCCGCCGAGGAAAAGGCCCGCACGGTGGGCGCGCACATGGTGATGGTCGGGATCCTGCCGACGCTGCGCCCGGAGCACCTGACCGCAGAGACGCTGTCGGCCAACCCCCGGTACGCGCTGCTCAACGAGCAGATCTTCGCCGCCCGCGGCGAGGACCTGCCGATCGCGATCAGCGGGGTGGAGCGGCTGGCCACCACCGCCGACACGATCACGCCGGAGGCGGCGTGCACCAGCACCCAGTTCCACCTCCAGGTCAGCCCCGCCCAGTTCGCCGACTACTGGAACGCCGCGCAGGCGATCGCCGGCATCCAGGTGGCGCTCGGCGCGAACTCCCCGCTGTTCTTCGGCCGGGAGTTGTGGCGCGAGACCCGGGTGCCACTGTTCCAGCAGGCCACCGACACCCGGGCGGAGGAGATCAAGGCCCAGGGCGTACGCCCGCGGGTGTGGTTCGGCGAACGCTGGATCACCTCGGTGTTCGACCTGTTCGAGGAGAACGTGCGGTACTTCCCGGCGCTGCTGCCGGTCTGCGACGCGGAGGACCCGGCGACCACGCTGCACAGCGGCGGGGTGCCGAAGCTGGCCGAGCTGCGGCTGCACAACGGCACCATCTACCGGTGGAACCGGCCGGTCTACGACGTGCTCAAGGGCCGGCCGCACCTGCGGGTGGAGAACCGGGTGCTGCCGGCCGGGCCGACGGTGCTGGACACGGTCGCCAACGGCGCGTTCTACTTCGGCCTGGTGCGGGCGCTCGCCGAGTCCGACCGCCCGCTGTGGTCGCAGATGTCGTTCAGCGCGGCCGAGGAGAACTTCAACGCCTGCGCCCGGCACGGCATCGACGCCCAGGTGTACTGGCCCGGGCTGGGCTATCTGCCGGTGACCGAGCTGGTGCTGCGCCGGCTGCTGCCGATGGCCCACCACGGGCTGGACCGGTGGGGCGTGGACCCGGCGGAACGGGACCGGCTGCTCGGCATCGCCGAGCAGCGCTGCCTGACCAGCCGCAACGGCGCGACGTGGCAGGTGGAGACGCTGCACCGGCTGGAGTCGGCCGACCACCTGGACCGGCCGGCCGCGCTGCGCGAGGTGGTCCGCCACTACGTCGACTTGATGCACAGCAACCGGCCCGTGCACGAGTGGCCCATCCCCTGACCCGGGCCTCCGGTCAGCGCAACGCGGTCACCGCCGCCCGCGCGGCCTGGGCGACCAGCGCGTCGTCGGGCTCCGCGTCGCGGCTGTCGCGGCTGGTCATGACCGCCAGCACGATCGGCGCCCCGTCGGGCGGCCACACCACGGCGATGTCGTTGCGGGTGCCGTACCCGCCGGTGCCGGACTTGTCCGCCACCTGCCAGCCGGCCGGCACGCCGGCCCGGACCAGCCCGCTGCCGGTGGTGCTGGCCCGCATCCAGCCCAGCAGCAGGTCGCGGTCCGCGGGCGGCAGGGTCTCCCCCAGCGTGTACGCCCGCAGCGAGCCGGCCAGCGCCCGGGGCGTGCTGGTGTCGCGCTCGTCGCCGGGCGTGGCCGCGTTGAGTTCCGGCTCGGTGCGGGCGGGCCGGGTGACGCGGTCGCCCACGTCCCGGAGTGCCCGCGCGAAGCCGGCCGGGCCGCCGAGCGCGTCGAACAGCAGGTTGCCGGCGGTGTTGTCGCTGTACCGCACCGCTGCCTCGGCGGCGTCCCGCAGTGTCATGCCGGTCTCCACGTGCCGTTCGGTCACCGGGGAGTGCGCTACCAGGTCGGCGCGCCGGTAGCGGACCACCCGGTCCCGGTCGGCGTCGGACGTGGCGGCCAGCATCGCGCCGGCCGCGAGGGCCTTGCACGTCGAGGCGTACGCGAACCGCTCGTCGGCCCGGTGCGCGAGGGTGCGGCCGGTGCCGGTGTCGACGGCGTAGACGCCGATCCGGGCACCCGAGCGCCGCTCCAGCGCCGCCAGCTCGGCCGGTGCGGGCACCGGCTCGGCGCTCGGTGTGGCGCTCGGCGTGGATGTGGCCGGGGCGCTGGTGGGCGGCGCGGCTGCGGGCCGGTCCTTCGTGCAGCCGGCCACCAGAACCGTTGCCGTGAGCATCGCCGCCGCGAGCACCTGCCGTCGGATCACCCGTTTCCTCCCCCGTCGTCCGGACCACGCCGTTCTCGGATCATTGTCGCTGATCCCGGTCGGGCCGGTGCTCGCCGCCTGGGCCGGCCCTGTGGCTCGCGCCTCGGCCGGCACCGTGGCTCGCCGCCTCGGCGGGCCCTGTGGCTCGCCGCCTCGGCCGGCAGGGCGGTCCGACGGGGCAGGTCAGCCCGCGATGACGGTGAACGTGACCGCGCCCGCCGCGGCCAGCGGCAGCGCCACCGCAGCGGCGAGCAGCCGCACCCGGGCGGACCGGCCGATCAGCACCACCAGCAGCGCGGCGAGCCCGAGGTCGATGGCGACGTTCCACCACGCTCCGGGATAACCGGAACGCGACTTCAGCGCGAACCGCAGCGCCTCCTCGACGAACACGGCCACCGGCAGCGCGACCCCGACGACGCGCCGCCATCCCTGCGTCCGCGCCCAGATTCCGGCGACGCCGAACACCACGCCCGCCACCACGCCGAACGCCATCCAGACGAACGAGGTGAGCGCCCAGATCACGGCGATGTCGTCGCCCTGGAGCAGCGTCGCCGCCAGGTAGTAGCTGGGCACCGCGACGATCAGCAGGACGGTGGCGGCCACCGCGGCGCGCACCGCGCCCGAGCGGATCCACCAGCCCAGCGCGAACGCGGCCACCGCCCAGGTGGCGGTGGAGTTGCCGAGTTCGGCGAAGGGGAACGGCACCCACTTGATCCAGACGAAGTCCAGGAAACCGAGCAGGAAACCGGCGACGGGTACGACAAGCGCGACGGCGCGACGCGAGGGTGACATGCGCCGGAGCTTACATACTCGGTATGCTCCCTTCGCCGACAGGGCGACCTACGAGGCCAGACGCCGCTCCGACGGTGCGAGACGGACCGCGGTGTCGGACCGGTTGATCTCGGACCACACCTCGTCGAGGGAGAGGCCGAGGACGTCGGCGATGGCGGCGATGGTGGGGAACGCCGGCGTGGCGACACGGCCGGACTCGATCTTCCGGAGGGTCTCCGGGGAGACTCCGGCGTCGAGCGCGGTGAGCAGCATCGAACGCTCACCCCGGGCGCGGCGCAGGAGCGCGCCGAGGCGCTGCCCGCGCTCGACCTCGGCAGGAGTGAGGGGCAACCGGACCATGCCAGGATTCTAATACCGGGATAACATGGCCGGGATACTTATTGGTCGCGCGAGTGGAAGGCGCCCTGCATGATCGAGATCCTGAGCCCCACCGACGTACGGCGGGCGCGGGACACCGGCGCCCTGGTCGCCCACATCCTGCGGACGCTTCGGAGCAGCACCACCGTCGGCACGAACCTGCTCGACATCGACAGGCAGGCGCAACGCATGATCGTCGAGGCCGGGGCGCAGTCCTGCTACGTCGACTACGAGCCGTCGTTCGGGCGCGGGCCGTTCGGCCACTACATCTGCACCTCGGTCAACGACGCGGTCCTGCACGGGCTGCCGCACGACTACGCGCTCGCCGACGGCGACCTGCTCAGCCTCGACCTGGCCGTCTCGCTGGGCGGGGTGGTGGCCGACTCCGCGATCAGCTTCATCGTCGGGGACGCCCGGCCCGCGGAGAGCGTCGCGCTCATCGACGCGACCGAGCGGGCGTTGCGCGCCGGGATCGCCGCGGCCCGTCCCGGCGCCCGCGTCGGCGACCTGTCGTACGCCATCGGCTCGGTCCTCACCGAAGCCGGATACTCGGTGAACACCGAGTTCGGCGGCCACGGCGTCGGGTCGACGATGCACCAGGACCCGCACGTGTCGAACACCGGGCGACCCGGGCGCGGCTACACGCTGCGTCCCGGGCTGCTCCTGGCGCTGGAGCCGTGGGTGATGGCGGACACCGCCACGCTCGTCACCGACGCCGACGGGTGGACGCTGCGCAGCGCGACCGGCTGCCGCACCGCGCACAGCGAGCACACCATCGCCATCACCGACGACGGCGCGGAGATCCTGACGCTGCCGAGGTCCTGACCCGGGCCCGACCCCGGGTCAGCGGCCTCGGTCACGCGGGCGCGCACCGCTCCCGCAGGGTCGGGACTCCGGGCCCGGTGAGGTCGTCGCAGTACGCGGCCCGCCCGGCCATCGCCATCATCAGCGCGACAGTGGTGCCGCTGACCAGCGGGCCGGCGCCGGCGGTGAACGGCCCGTCGGTCGCCTCCACCCGCAGGCCCTCGATCGCGCTGCGCCCGGCCACCGTGAAGTCCCGCCCGGCGTAGAACCGGGCAACGGGCGTGACGGCCTCGACCGAGGGCGTCCGGGTCAGGCCGAGCGGCCGCCGGATGTCCTGGGCGTGCACGACCACCTCACCGAGCCACGCCTCGGTCGGCCCGAACGTGGACGTGGTGCTGCCGATGATCCGGCGGAACCGGTCGAGCGTCTCCCCCGGGTCGGCGCCCCGGCGCTCGGCCAGCCGGCGGTCGTTGTGCAGGTCGAAGTCGAACCGGGCGCCGAGCACACTGGCGACCCAGCGGGCCCGGCCGACGCTCGCCGCCGCCGTCAGGTGCGCGAGCGTCTCCTCCACCGTCCACCTGCCGCACAGCGAGGGCCGGGCCCACCGCGCCGGGTCGAGATCGGCGAGGTCGTCGGCCAGGGCGGCGCGCTCGGCGTGCGCGAGCGCCCACAGCTCACGGCGGGTCAGCGTGTCGGACATGAAACCTCCAGGGTCGGGCCGTCGGAGGTAGGACCGCGCTGCCTGGACGAACTCACCGCTCCCCGCTCCGCCGATCTTGGAGTTGTGGTGGTTCGCGAACCGGACATGTGCGACCTTCGAGGCGCCACAAGTCCAAGATCGACGCCGACGCCGCCGGGCTGCACGTTTGCTGCACGTCCGCTGAACGCTCGCCGGTGACGCTTCTCGTACACATCAACCGCAAGGGAGAAGCGTCATGTCACACCGGTACCTCTCCACCGCCCGTACCGCCGCCTCGGTGATCGGGGCGCTCGTCCTGGCCGCCGCGGGCCTGGCCGGCGGCACCACCCCGGCGTCGGCGGCCTACATCGTCCCCCCCGACTGCGGCCCCTACTCCGGGGCACCGGTGCCGTTCGGATACGACCCGCAGTACGTGCCCGTCGGCGGGCTCTACACCAGCACCAACAGCAACGGCCCGGAGTTCATCATCGGCACAACCGGTTCCGACGTCATCGTCGGAAGCGTCTACGACGACGTCATCTGCGGGCTCGCCGGCAGCGACAGCATCCAGGCCAACAGCGGCGACGACATCGTCTACGGCGGCTTTCACGGCGACGACATCTGGGGCGACCTGGGCAACGACAACCTCCACGGCGACGGTGGCGTCGACACCATCCACGGCGACCGCTTCATCGGGCCCAGCGCCCTGGACGGCGACGACCGCGTGGACGGCGGCAGCAACGACGACCACCTCTTCGGCGACCAGGGCGTGGACACCCTGGTCGGCGGCCCCGGCTGGGACGACGGCAACTGCGGCCCGGACGCGGTGATCGACGATTTCCGGCCCACGCTGGATCTCCCGATCAACTGCCCGTGATCCCGCCGGCACGGCGGTCCGCGCACCGGGAGACCGGGAACGCGGACCGTCGCGCTGCCGCCTGTCGGATCGTCGTCACGCCCGGTCCGACCACCACCGTCCGCGGCTACCGTGACAGTCCGTGGCGGTGGAGTTCCGGGTGCTCGGCGACCTGGACGTCCGGGTCGACGGCCGGGCGGTCCGGATCGGTCACGCCCGTCAACAGTGTGTCCTCGCCGCTCTGCTGGTCGAGCCCAACCGGGTCGTCGCGACCGGGCAGCTGATCAGCCGGGTCTGGGGCGACGAGGTGCCGGACGGGGCCGCCGCCACGCTGCGTGGCTACCTGTCGCGGCTGCGGCACGCGCTGGCCGGCACGGACGACGTCCGCATCGTCCGGCGTCATCCCGGCTACCTGCTCGCCGTCGACCCGGACCGCGTCGACCTGCACCGCTTCCGCTCGCTGACCGAGCAGGCCCGGCGCGCCGAGGACGACGCGACAGCGATCAGCGCTCTGGAGCGGGCGCTCGGACTCTGGCGCGGCGAGGCGTTCGACGGGCTGACCACGCCGTGGCTGGCGGCCTACCGGCAGACCCTCGACCGGCAGCGACTCGCGGCCGCACTGGACCGCAACGACATCGCGCTGCGCCGGGGCACGCACGCCCGTCTCCTCCCCGACGTCCTGGATCTGAGCGGCCGGTACCCGTGGGACGAGCGCCTGGCGGCGCAGGCGATGCTCGCGTTGTACCGGTGCGGGCGGCAGGCCGACGCGTTGGAGCACTTCCACCGGCTGCGCCGGAGGCTGGCCGCCGAGATCGGCGCCGACCCCAGCCCGCCGCTGGCACAGCTCTACCAGCAGATCCTCACCGCCGACGCGGCGATCGCGCCGCCGGACCTCCCGGCAGACGGGGAACCGGGCACGCCGGCCACCGACCGGTCGCCCGGCGCGGCCCGGGATGCGAGTACCGTGCCCCGGCAGTTACCCGCGTCACCAGGGGTCTTCGCCGGCCGTACCGCCCAGCTCGCGCGCCTCGACGAGCAACTCGCCGACGCGGGCCACCCGGACGGCGCCGGGTCACCGGTGGTGATCTCGTCCATCGGCGGCGGCGGTGGCGTCGGCAAGACCTGGCTGGCGCTGCGCTGGGCGCACGCCAACGCCGGCCGCTTCCCCGACGGGCAGCTCTACGTCAACCTGCGCGGCTTCGACCCGACCGGGGACCCGGTCGGTTGGCCGGTGGCCGTGCGCGGCTTCCTCGAGGCGCTCGGCGTCGAACCGGCACGCGTCCCGGCCGATCCGGAGGTCCAGGCGTCGCTGTACCGCACGCTCGTCGCCGGCCGGCGGATGCTGATCGTCCTCGACGACGCCCGCGACGCCGCCACGGTGGTCCCGCTGCTGCCCGGCACCCCCACGAGCGCGGTCCTGGTGACCAGCCGACGGCAACTGGCCGGCCTCGTCACCACCCACGGCGCGCGGCCGCTGCCGCTGGACGTGCTGCCCGACGACGAGGCCCGCGAGCTGATCGTCCGGCAGGTGGGCGCCGCGCGGGTGAGCGGGCAGCCGGACGCGGTCGCGGACATCCTGCGGTTCTGCGGGGGTCTGCCGCTGGCTCTCGGGATCGTGGCGGCCCGTGCCGCGCTCAACCCGGAACTCGCCCTGTCGTCCGTCGCGGCCGAGCTGACCACCGCGGTCAGCCCGCTGGACGCGCTGACCGGCGACGAGGTGACGACGAACCTGCGGGTGGTGCTGTCCCGCTCGCTGGCGGCGCTCACGCCGGAGGCCGCGGAGGTGTTCACGCTGCTCGGCCTCGCCCCGGGCCCGGACATCGGCCGGGCCGCGGCGGCCGGCCTGACCGCCCGTACGCCGGACGGGTTGCGCCCGCTGCTACGCGAGCTCGTCGACGCGCACCTCGTGCAGGAGCACGTCGCGGGCCGGTACCGCATGCACGACCTGGTCCGGACGTACGCGGTCGAGCGGGCGGGCGGGGACGAGGCCGGTTCCCGGTCCGCGCTGTGCCGGCTGGTCGACCACCATCTGCACACTGCGCACGCGGCCGCGCTCCTGCTGTCACCGCAGCGCGACCCGCTGACCCTCACCCCCGCCGCGCCGGGGGTGACCGTCGAACGGCTCGACGACCTGGCGGCGGCGCTGGCCTGGTTCACCCGCGAGCACCAGGTGCTCCTCGCGACCATCGAGTACGCCGCCGGCAACGGCCTCGACGCCGCGGCCGGGCAGCTCTCGTGGACCCTGGCCACGTACTTCGACAGGCAGGGCCACTGGCACGACTGGGCCGCGGTGGCCCGCCGGGCGGTCGAGGCGACCGGGCGCTCGGGTGACCGCCCGGCGCAGGCGCAGGCGCACCGGCTCCTGGCCGGGGCCTGCTCCAACCTCGGCCGGTACGCCGAGGCGCAGCGCAACCTGCTCGCGGCGCTGGACCTGTTCGCCGCCCTGGGCGACGACGAGGGACGGGCGCACACCCACTTCGACCTCAGCATGCTCCACGACCGGCAGCGGCAGCCCCGCGAGGCCCTGCCGCACGCCCGGCGGAGCCTCGCCCTCTACGAACGGGTCGGGAGCCCGCTCAAGCAGGCGGTCGCGCTCAACGCGATCGGCTGGTACCACTCGCAGCTCGGCGAGCACCACGACGCGATCACGTTCTGCCGCCGCGCACTCGCACTGTCCGAGCAGGCCGGGAGCGCGTACGGGCAGGCGAACACGTGGGACAGCATCGGCTTCGCCCACCACCACCTCGGCGAGTACGACCAGGCGGTCGACTGTTTCCACCAGGCCCTCGCCCTGTTCGCCGAGATCGGCGACCGGCATGCCGAGGGCATCGTGCTGGACCACCTCGGCGACACGTGGGCCGCGGCCGGGCGGCGGGACGCGGCCCGGGACGCCTGGCTGCGGTCACTCGCGTTGTACGAGGAACTCGGTCACGCCGCCGCCGAGGCGGTACGGCGCAAACTTCACCCGTGAGCGGTCAGAGCGCCACGATCGCCGCGCTCTCCGGCGGCAGCTCGATGCCGTCACGCATCACGGTGACGCCCTCGGAGGTGGCGAGCAGCACGCGGCGTACCACGCCGGGCAGGTTGATCCGCTGCGCCCGGCCGGCCAGGTTCGCCACCACGAGCGTCTCGCCGCGCCGCATCACCAGGAACCGGTCGCCGTGGCGGACGTCGACCCGGTCCAGCCGTGGGTCGGACAGGTCGGCCCGGGAACGGCGCAGCGCGATCAGCCGCCGGTAGAGGTCGTACGTCTCGCGGTGTTCCGGCTTGTCCAACTCGGCCCAGTCCAGCCGGGACCGCAGGAACGTCTGCGGGTCCTGCGGGTCCGGCACGTCCTCGGTGGCCCAGCCGTGGTCGGCGAACTCGCGTCTGCGGCCGGTGGCGACCGCCACGGCGAGTTCCGGCTCGGGGTGGCTGGTGAAGAACTGCCACGGCGTGGAGGCCGCCCACTCCTCCCCCATGAACAGCATCGGCGTGAACGGCGCGGTCATCAGCAGCGTCGCGCCGACGCGCAGCAGCCCGGGCGACAGGGTGGCGGAGATCCGGTCGCCGGTGGCCCGGTTGCCGATCTGGTCGTGGTTCTGCAGGTACGCCACGAAGCGGTGGCCGGGGGTGCGCTGCCTGTCGACCGGGCGGCCGTGGCTGCGGCCCCGGAAGCTGGACCAGGTGCCGGCGTGGAAGAACCCGCCGGTCAGCACGTCGGTGAGGCATTCGAGGGAGCCGAAGTCGCCGTAGTAGCCCTGCCGTTCGCCGGTGAGCAGCGTGTGCAGCGCGTGGTGGGCGTCGTCGTTCCACTGTGCGTGCAGGCCGTAGCCGCCCGCCTCGCGGGGCGTGATCAGGCGCGGGTCGTTGAGGTCGCTCTCGGCGATCAGCGACAGCGGCCGGCCGAGGTGCGTGGACAGCGCCTCCACCTCCGCGGCGACCTCCTCCAGCCAGTGCACGGCCCGGCCGTCCGGCATGGCGTGCACGGCGTCCAGCCGCAGCCCGTCGACGTGGTAGTCACGCAGCCAGCCCAGCACGCTGTCGGCGATGTAGCGGCGTACCCCGTCGGAGTGCGGGCCGTCCAGGTTGACGGTGCGGCCCCACGTGTTGCTCTGCTCGGTGAGGTACGGCGCGAACCGCGGCGCGTAGGCCCCGGAGGGCCCGAAATGGTTGTAGACGACGTCGAGGATCACCCCCAGGCCCTTGGCGTGGGCGGCGTCGACGAACCGTTTCAGGCCGTCCGGGCCGCCGTACGGCTCGTGCGGGGCGTACCAGCAGACACCGTCGTAGCCCCAGTTGTACTCGCCGTTGAACGCGTTGACGGGCAGCAGCTCGACCATGTCCACGCCGAGGTCGACGAGGTGGTCGAGCCTGGCGATCGCACCGTCGAACGTGCCCTCCGGTGTGAACGTGCCGATGTGCAGCTCGTACAGCACGCTGCCGGGCAGCTGCCGGCCGGTCCAGGCGGCGTCGGTCCAGCCGAACGCGGCGTGGTCGTAGAGCCGACTGGGCCCGTGCACCCCCGCCGGCTGCCAGGCCGAGCGGGGGTCGGGCAGGGCCTGCTCGTCGTCGTCGAGCAGGAACGCGTAGTCGGTGCCGGGCCCGGCGTCGGGCACCTCGACCCGCCACCAGCCGTCCGGCCCCTGACGCATCGCGTGGTCGGCGGCACCGGAAAGGCGCAGCCGCACCCGGGCGGCCTCGGGCGCCCACACCGTGAACTCGGTCATGCGGCGGCCTCCACTGAGTCGGTGGGTGCGAGGAGGGCGACGGGGTAGGTGCTCAGCAGATCATGAAGGAGCAGCTCAGAACCACTGTAGACCCGCCCGGTGAACAAGTCGGTGCACTCGTGAACGGGAAGTGACAGCGCCGTGTCCCGCCAGCCGCCGGAACGGGCCAGCCGCAACGGCAGCCGAGTCGCCACCGCGAAGGCGCCACCACGGTCGAAGGCCACCGCGTGCGCGGCGGCCGGGCCGCGCGCCGGCACCGGCCGGTAGCCGCCGAACAGGTCCGGGCGGTCGCGACGCAGCCGCAGCGTCCGGGACACCACGAGCAGCTTGGCCGCGCCGTCGCCGGCCACCGCGGGCCGCCAGCCGGCGTCGAGCCGGGCCAGCAGGTCCCGGCGTACGGCGAAGTCGACGGGCCGCCTGTTGTCCGGGTCGACGAGCGAGTTCTCCCACAGCTCGGTGCCCTGGTAGACGTCGGGCACGCCGGGCATGGCGAGCTGCACCAGCTTCTGCCCGAGCGCGTTCGACCAGCCGGGCGGGGTGATCTCGGCGGCGAACGCGGTGATCTGGGCGTGCAGTTCCGGGTCGTCGTACATCCGGTCGACCAGGGCGTGCATCTCGTGCTCGAAGGCCGGGTCCGGGTCGGCCCAGCTGGTGGTGACCGACGCCTCCCGGGCGGCCTTCTCGGCGTACCCGTGCAGTCTCTCCCGTTCGATCGGCCACGCCCCGACGGCGGTCTGCCAGAGCAGGTGGGCCAGCGCCGGGTCGGCCAGGGGCGCGCGCGACATCCAGTCGGCGACCCGCTCGGCCCAGCGGCCGGGCAGCTCGGACAGCACCGCGAGGCGGGCGCGGACGTCCTCGCCGCGCTTGGTGTCGTGGGTGGACAGCGCGGTCATGCTCGCCGGCCAGCGCACGTGCCGGCTGGCGGCGAACCGGTGCAGCTCGGCCGGGGGCACCCCGAAGTGGGCCGGGCTGCCGCCGACCTCGTTGAGGGCGACGAACCGGCTCCACCGGTAGTACGCGGTGTCCTCCACGCCCTTGGCCATCACCGCGCCGGTCAGCTGCGGGAACCGGGCGGCCAGCTCGTGGCCGGGGTCGCGCAGCCGGGCGGTGACCTGGTCGAGCACGCCGGTCAGGTCGGGGCGGCGGCGGCCCGCCTCGCTGCGGGCGGCGGCCAGGTGCCGGGCACCTTCGGGCGGGTATCCGCGGTAGACCGGGAAGCACGCGGCCAGCTCGGCCAGGGCGGCGCGGACCTGCTCGCCCGGCAGCTCCGGCACGAGCGCGGCCAGGCGGGTCAGCTCGGCGGCGAGCAGCCGGGTGGCGGCCTCCAGCTTGGTGGCGTGCGTCAGGTCCTCCCAGGACGTGTGCCGCCCGGTGAGCCGGCCGTCGAGCGTGGTGAACTCCGGTTCGGCGTCCGGGTCGACGAACAACCCGGACACGGCGGCCAGCGCGTCGTAGCCGGTGGTGCCGTCGACCGGCCAGTCCGGCAGGTCCTCGCCGTACTCCAGGATCTTCTCCACCACCAGCCAGCGTTCCGGCGCGGCGGCGCGCAACCGGGCCAGGTAGCCGGCCGGGTCGCGCAGCCCGTCCGGATGGTCGACGCGGATGCCGTCGACCTCCCCGGCGTCGACCCAGCGCAGGATCTCCGCGTGGGTGGCGTCGAACACCTCCGGTTCCTCCACCCGCAGGCCGGCCAGGTCGGAGACGGCGAAGAACCGGCGGTACGTCAGCTCGGCGTCGCCGCGCCGCCAGTTCACCAGCTCGTAGTGCTGCCGGTCGTGCACCTGGCGGGGCGTGCCGTCGCCGGTGCCGTCGGCGACCGGGAAGCGGTGCTCGTGGTAGCGCAGTTCCCCGTCGACGAGCTTCAGGTCGTCGAGCGCGTCGGCGGTGTCGGCGAGCACCGGCAGCAGCAGCCGCCCGCGGTCCCAGTCGATGTCGAACCAGCGCGCGTACGCCGATTCGCGTCCCCGCCGCAGCACGTCCCACCAGGCCGGGTTGGCGTCGGGGCGGGCCACCCCGGCGTGGTTGGGCACGATGTCCACGACCAGGCCCAGCCCGGCCGCGCGCAGCGCCCGGACCAGCCGCGCCCGGGCGGCCTCGCCGCCGAGCTGCGGGTTGACCTCGCGATGGTCGACGACGTCGTAGCCGTGCGTGGAGCCGGGGGTGGCGGTGAGCAGGGGCGCGGTGTAGAGGTGGGTGACGCCGAGCGCGGCGAGGTAACCCGCCAGCTCGGCCGAGGCGTCCAGGTCGAAGCCGGGACGCACCTGGACCCGGTAGGTCGAGCGGGGGGTGTCGGGCATCGGTCAGGCCGTCCTCTCCAGGACCAGCAGCGAGCGGTCCGGCACGCAGACCGTGCCGCCCGCCTCGACGAGCATCGTCTTCTCCGGATCGGGTTCCGCGGTGCTGATCACCAGCTCCCACCGGGTGCCGAACTCCTCGCCGGGCAGCGTGAAGTCCAGCGGCGCGTCGTGCGCGTTGAACAGCAGCAGGAACGAGCTGTCCCGGTGGCGCTGGCCGTACTGGCCGCGCTCGCCGATGCCGTCGCCGTTGACGAACAGGGCCACCGAGCGGCCGAAGTCGTTGCCCCAGTCCTCGCCGGTCATCTCCCGGCCGTCCGGGGTGTACCAGGCCAGGTCGGGCAGCCCGGAGCCGGCAGCCCGGCCGCCCACGGGCAGGCCGGTGAAGAACCGGCGGCGGCGGAACACCTGGTGCCGGTTGCGGAACTCGGTGAGCCGGCGGACGAAGTCGAGCAGCCCGGTGTCGGCGCGGTCCCAGTCGACCCAGGCGATCTCGCTGTCCTGGCAGTAGGCGTTGTTGTTGCCGCGCTGGGTGCGGCCCAGCTCGTCGCCGTGGCCGAGCATCGGCACGCCCTGGGACAGGATCAGCGTGGCCAGGAAGTTGCGCCGCTGCCGGGCCCGCAGCGCCAGCACGCCCGGGTCGTCGGTGTCGCCCTCGACGCCGCAGTTCCAGGACCGGTTGTGGCTCTCGCCGTCCCGGTTGTCCTCGCCGTTCGCGTCGTTGTGCTTGTCGTTGTAGGAGACCAGATCGGCGAGCGTGAACCCGTCGTGGCAGGTGACGAAGTTGATGCTGTGGAACGGGCGGCGGCCGTCGTCCTGGTAGAGGTCGGCGGAGCCGGAGATGCGGGAGGCGAACTCGGCGAGCGTGGCCGGCTCGCCGCGCCAGAAGTCGCGGACGGTGTCGCGGTACTTGCCGTTCCACTCGGTCCACTGCGGCGGGAAGTTGCCGACCTGGTAGCCGCCGGGGCCGACGTCCCACGGTTCGGCGATGAGCTTGACCCGGCCGACCACCGGGTCCTGCTGCACCACCTCGAAGAACGTGGACAGGCGGTCCACCTCGTAGAACTCGCGGGCGAGCGTGGCGGCCAGGTCGAACCGGAAGCCGTCGACGTGCATCTCGGTCACCCAGTAGCGCAGCGAATCCATGATCAGTTGCAGTGAGTGCGGGCTGCGCACGTTCAGGCTGTTGCCGGTGCCGGTGTAGTCGACGAAGTAGCGCCGGTCGTCCTCGGAGAGCCGGTAGTAGCTCGGGGTGTCGATGCCCTTGAAGCTCAGCGACGGGCCGAGGTGGTTGCCCTCGGCGGTGTGGTTGTAGACCACGTCGAGGATGACCTCGATGCCGGCGGCGTGCAGCGCCTTGACCATGCCACGGAACTCCTGCACCTGCTGGCCGAGGCGGCCCAGCGCGGAGTAGCCGTGGTGCGGGGCGAAGAAGCCGATCGTGTTGTAGCCCCAGTAGTTGCGCAGCCCCAGATCGGCCAGGCGGTGGTCGTGCACGAACTCGTGCACCGGCATCAGCTCCACCGCCGTCACGCCGAGGCGCTTGAAGTGCTCGATCATCACCGGTGAGGCGATCGCCGCGTACGTGCCGCGCAGCTCCTCCGGGATGCCCGGGTGGCGCATGGTCAGGCCCCGCACGTGCGCCTCGTAGATCACCGAATGGTGGTACGGGGTGCGCGGCGGCCGGTCGTTGCCCCAGTCGAAGTACGGGTTCACCACCACCGACTTCGGCATGTACGGCGCCGAGTCCTCGGTGTTCATCCGGTCCGGGTCGCCGCCGACCTCGTAGTCGTAGACCGACGGGTGCCAGGTGATCTCCCCGTCGACCGCCTTCGCGTACGGGTCCAGCAGCAGCTTGTGCGGGTTGCAGCGCAGCCCCTCGGCCGGGTTCCACGGCCCGTGCACCCGGTAGCCGTAGCGCTGGCCGGGCTCGACGCCGGGGATGTACGCGTGCCAGACGTACGCGTCGACCTCCCGCAGCTCCACCCGGCGCTCGGTGCCGATGTCCCACTCGTCGAACAGGCACAGCTCGATCTGCTCCGCCACCTCGGAGAAGATCGCGAAGTTGGTGCCCATCCCGTCGTACGTGGCGCCGAGGGGGTAGCTCTCGCCCGGCCAGACCTGCATGTCGCTCCTTCGGCCCATGATCGTGAGCGCATCGGGCGGGGGCACCGCCGTTACGCACGCCGGTGATGCCCCGTCGTACCGCCCGTCAATCCACCCGTTCGGACGGTAACCGAAATCCGCCCTCGTGGGGCCGGGTGTCACGTTCGGGTGTCGCTGTCCCGATCCGCTCGCCCGTCCCGGCACTTTCCGTACCCGGACCGCAGAATAGGCAGGTCACTTCACAGTAGAGGGTCAGCCGCACCCATTGACGCCCCTCCCCTACTTTATCTCCTCGTTACATCGGCTTCCCGCGATCAGAAAGGGGGGCAATTGATGCGGCAATTCATCGCCGGACCCCATCTGACCTGCGCATCTCGAATGGTGGAACCGGAACTACGCCGCGTCACCGCCCGGAATCTTTCTGTTCTCGACCGGCCTTCACCTGCGCGAATTGACGATTCCATCGTGCTTTATCTCCCCGTTACATCAGGGCGGCGTCAATCCCGTCAGGACCGGCCTACGCTTCATTCCACTGTCCACATCGATCCGAAAAGAGGATGAATCGATGGGTGAAAGCAGGAACGTGTCGATCGACCTGTCCGACCTGGACACCACGGCGGTCTCCTGGTCGGGTGTCGGTGACGAGGCGTCGGCGGGGCTGTACGCCATGCCGACGGCCGGCGGGATCACCCTGACCGACCCGTCCGCCATGGGCAAGGGCTCCTGCGGCGGCGCCGCGTGCCAGGGCCGGCCGATCCAGTGGTGCTGCGTCAACTGCCACTGATCATCGCGGAGCCGCCGGCGATCGCCGGCGGCTCCGTCCCACCGTCAGCACGGCCGGTGGTCCGGCTCGTGGGACAAGCGGAGAGGTACGTCAGATGAGCGTTGAACCCGGTCGAGCCGTCGAGCTGAGCGTGGTGATCCCCACCCACGCGGACGCCCCCTGCCTGGAGCTCACGCTGCGGTCGCTGCGGCGCCAGACGCTGGACCCGGACCGCTTCGAGGTCATCGTGGTCCGCGACGGTGGGGACGGCAGCCAGTACTCCGGCATCGCCGACGCCGGCAAGGGACTGCGCCTGCACTTCGTCGAACGGCCCGAGCGCGGCGGCCGGGCGGCGGCCCGCAACGAGGCCGCGCGCCGGGCGACCGCGCCGCTGCTGCTGTTCCTCGACGCCGACTCGTACGCCACGCCGGACCTGCTGCGCCGCCACCTCGACCACCACCGCGACCCGTCCGCGCCCGCGGTGCTGATGGGCCGGCGCGACGAGACCGGCATCGAGCACGTGCACGCGGCGCTGGCCGACCAGCCGACCATGCCCGTACCGCGGCTACGCGGACGCGGCGGCGGCGACATGCGGTTCGGGACCGAGGAGGGCCCGTCCGGCGACGACTGGCTGATGTCCGGCTGGCTGTTCTGCTTCACCCACAACGCGTCGGTACGCCGGGACGTGTTCGAGGCGGTCGGCGGCTTCGACGAGGGCTTCGGCCTGCGCTGGGGCCTGGAGGACATGGAGCTGTTCTACCGGGTGCACGCACACCTCGGCGTGCTCAACCGCAACTTCGCCTACGACGACCTGGCCGCCGTCTACCACCTGCCGCACCACCGCAACGTCATCCAGAACTGGAACGACTTCATGGACAACCTGGATCGGGTCGCGTTGAAGTACCCGGTCGTGGAGTGGGAGTTCGCCGGGCCGGTGGACGTGGCCCGCGCGGCCGAGCGGGTGGTGCACTACCGCCGGGCCATGGACGACTGCGCACGCCGGTCCTGGTGCCGGATCGGTCCGGCGGTGCAGCGGCTCGCCGATCGCCTGCCCGGCGACCGGGTGCTGTGGGTCGGCACCGGCAGCGCCGAGGCCGGGCTGCCCGACGGCGCGTTGACCTACGACTACGGGGCGCCGGCGGGTCCGGCCAACTTCCACCTGGTCGGGATCAGGCCACCGGTCGCCCCGAACAGCCTGGACGCCGTGGTCAGCGTCGACTTCTGGCGGTACCTCTACTGGGAGGACCTGTGCCAGTTCGTCAACGTCGCGGGTGCCCTCGCCGACGAGGTGCACCTGGTCTCCACCGGCGCGGAACTCTCCGCGCGGTTCGACCCGGATCCGGCGAGCCTGGGTTACCTCGGCCGGGTCATGGGCGCCGCCTTCGAGACCACCCTGACCGAGGTCGACGGCCTCGGTTCGGTGCTGCGGCTGCGCCCGCACCACCGTGCCGCCGTCGCGGCCGGCTGACCGGGATCGGCAGCACCGATGCCCGTGATCGAGGCCAGTGGCCTGACCAAGCGGTTCCGGATCGCCGACAAGCAGCCGGGCCTGCGCGGCTCGCTGCGCCATCTCGTACGGCCACGGCACGTCGAGCACGTGGCGGTCGACGGCATCGACCTGTCGATCACCTCCGGTGAGGCGGTCGCGTACGTCGGGCCCAACGGCGCCGGGAAGTCGACGACGGTCAAGCTGCTCACCGGCATCCTGCACCCCACCGCCGGGCGGGTACGCGTCTGCGGCCTCGACCCGCACCGCGACCGGCACGCCAACGCCCGCAACATCGGCGTGCTGTTCGGCCAGCGCAGCCAGCTCTGGTGGGACCTGCAGGTCCGCGACTCGCTGGCCCTGCTGCGCGACATCCACCGCATCCCCCGGGCCCGGTACGCGGCACGCCTGGAGGAGTTCGACGCGCTGCTCGGGCTCGGCCGGCTGCTGCCGGTGGTCGCCCGGCAGCTCTCGCTCGGCCAGCGGATGCGGGCCGACCTGGCCGCCGCGCTGCTGCACTCACCACCCGTGGTGTTCCTCGACGAGCCGACCATCGGGCTGGACATCGTCGCCCGGCAGGCGGTCCGGGACTTCCTGCGGGCCCAGCGCGCGAGCGGGACCACGGTGCTGATGACCACGCACGACATCGGCGACATCGAGCAGGTCTGCCGCCGGCTCGTGATCATCGACGAGGGCCGGATCATCTTCGACGGCTCGATCGACGCCGTCCGCCGGCTGGTCGCGGACCAGCGGACCGTGCACCTGACGCTCGGCGCCGACTGGCACGGCGACCTCGACGCCGACCTTCCGGGCGTCCGGCTGGCCGACGACGGGTCGGCGCGGCAGATCGCTGTCACGTTCGACCACGGCGCGTACGGCGCCGGCGAGATCGTCTCGGTGGTCGCCCGTCAGGCGCCGGTGGTGGACATCCGGATCGACGAGCCGTCCATCGAGGACGTGGTCCGCCGGGCGTACGCCGGCGAGCTGAGCCCGTCGGTGCCGGCATGAGGGCGTACCTGACGCTGGCCCGGATGTCCTGGTCGACGCTGCTGATCTACCGGGGCGAGTTCCTCCTCCAGCTCACCGGGGTCGTGGTGCAGACCGTGGCGCTGTTCGCGGTCTGGCAGGCCGTCTTCGCCGGCGCGGCCGGCGGCGAGGTGGGCGGGTTGTCCTGGGAGCAGATGAAGGGCTACCTGGTCGTGGCGTTTCTGACCGGGGCGCTGCTGTCGAGCTTCACCGACGCGCAGATCGCCGGTCCGGTGCTGCACGGCACGGTGGCGCTCGACCTGGTCCGGCCGATCGACTACCAGCTCTCGCGTTTCGCGCTGTCGCTCGGATACGTCGTCGGCGAGGTGCTGACGGTGGCGGTGATGGCGGCGACGCTGGTGTCGGCGTTCGGCGGCGCCGCGCTGCCCGCCGCCGGTCAGGCCGGACTGTTCCTGCTCAGCCTGCTGGCGGTGGTGCCGCTGAAGTTCGGCCTGGTCTACCTCGTCGGGCTGCTGTGCTTCTGGACCGGCAACTTCCACGGGCTGAGCCTGTCCCGGGTCGCGATCACCAACATCCTCTCCGGGGCGCTGGTGCCGATCGCGTTGTTCCCGGGCTGGCTTCAGGTCGTCTGCCAGCTGTCCCCGTTCCCCGGCATCGTCTCCACCCCGGCGCTGATCTACCTGGGGCAGGTACGCGGCGCCGAGGCGGTGACGCTGATCGGCGTACAGCTGCTCTGGGTCGTGGTGTTGTGGGGTGCGGCCCGGCTGCTGTGGTCCGCGGGCGTGCGGCGGCTCACCGCGCACGGCGGGTGACCGGCCGATGATGCACGAGGCACGGATCTACCGCCGGCTGCTCGGCGCGCATCTGCGGGCGGTGCTCGAGTACCGGGCCGACGCGCTCCTGACGATCGGGGCGACAGTGCTCGGCCAGTTCGCCGGGCTGATCTTCGTGGTGATGGTGTTCCGGCAGGTGACGGCGCTCGGCGGGTGGACCCGCTGGGAGGTGCTGTACGTCTGCGCGATGGTGATGCTCGCCGAGGGCGTCGGCTCCCTGCTGTTCGAGGGGACCTGGCATCTCGGCGGCCTGGTCAACCTCGGCCTGCTGGACTACCTGCTGGTCCGGCCCTACCCGGTGGTGCTCCAGGTCACCGGCAACGCGGTCGGGTTCAACGGTCTCGGCAACGTCGGGTTCGGCGCGGCGCTGCTCGGCGCCGCGGCCGTCCACCTCGACCTGGCCTGGACGCCGCTGACGGTGCTCTGGGCGGTGGTGCTGCTCGCCAGCGGCGTGCTGGTCAAGCTGGCGGTCAACCTGGCCACCAACGCGGTCGTCTTCTGGCTGCTGAGCCCGTCCAGCTCACTCGCGGCGAGCGTGCACACCCTGGGCGACCTGGCCCGCTACCCGCTGACCCTGTACGGCACCGGCCTGCGCTCGCTGCTGACCCTCGTACCCGTCGCGTTCGTCGGCTACTTCCCGACGGCCGCGCTGCTGGACAAGGGTGCCTCGACCACGGCGGGCGCGCTCACCCCGGTCGTCGCGGCGGCCTGCGCGGCCGGGGCGTGGGCGGTCTTCCGGGCCGGGTTGCGCCGGTACGAGAGCGCGGGCAGCTGAGATGGCGACCTCGGAGGCCGGCGTCACCGGCCGGTACCTGGCGGCGGTGCGGGCCGGCACCGAGCAGCCGGCGGCGTACCTGCCGCCCCGCGGCAAGCGGTACCCCGGTGCGGCCCGCCGGCCGCTGCGGTGGCCCGGCCCGGGGTCCGTGCCGCTCGGCGACGGCCGCCTCGACCGGCTCAGCGCGATGCTTCTCGGGTACGCGCCACGCCGGGCGGAGACGATCACGCTGGCCGGGCTGTCCGCGCTGACCGGCGCCCCGCTGGACACGCCCACGCCGTCGCGGCTGCTGCCCGGCTGGCACACGCTGCGCCGGTCGGTGCCCTCCGGCGGGGCGTTCCACCCCAACGAGATCTACCTCGCCTGGGCCGGCTCCCCCGACCTCGCGGCCGGCGTCTACCACTACGACCCGCCACACCACTGCCTGGAACTGCTGCGCCCGGGCAGCCCGGCCGCCCGGCTCGACCGGCTTCTCGGGGTCGCGGCGGCACCCCGGCACGCGCTGCTGCTGACCCACCGGCCGTGGAAGAACACCAGCAAGTACGGAGCGTTCGGCTACCGGCTGGGCATCGTCGACTCCGGTGTCCTGCTGGCCCAGTTGCTCACGTCGCCGGTGGACGCGACACCGCGCCTGGACCTCGATCCGGCGCTCGCCGGTGAGCTGCTCGGACTCGACGCCGAGTTGGAGGCCACCTACGCGGCGATCGAGTTCCCCGCGGACGCGGACGTCCCCTCCACACCGCTCGCATCCGGCGGGCCGCCCCCGGCGACCGGGCTGGACCACGACCGGCTCGGCCGCGACGCCGCCCACCCGAGCGCGGTGGCGCTGCACCGGGCGACGTACGGCCGGGGCGCCGACCGCGAGCCTCCTGCGCTCGACCGCGTCCCGGCCCAGCGCCTCCCGGCGGGCCGGCCGCTCGATCTGCCGCCGGCCCGGCCGCTCGACCTGGTCGCGGCCGCCGCCCGCCGCGCGTCCGCGGCGAACCTCGGCCCCGGGCTGACCGCCGGGCAGGTCGCCGACATCCTGGCCTGCGCCGCCGGGCGGGCCGGGTCGCCGGCGCTGGCGGCGCTGGCCCGGCAGCGGCTGTACCCGGAGATCTGGTGCCTCGCCCGGACCGTCGACGGCATCCCGGCCGACGCGTACCGCTACCAGCCGCACCGGCACCGGCTGGTGCCGACCGGGCCGCCGGGAGCGGACGACGACGCGGCGGCGTACCCGCACCGGGTCGACCGCCGGATGGTCACCCGCGGCGCGACCCTCTACCTGGTCCACGCCGGAAGCCGGCCCGTCGACCAGCTCACCCCGGCCTCGTTCCACCGGCTGCACCTGCTCGCCGGCGTGGCCCTTCACCTGGCCGGGCTCGCCGCCACCGCGACCGGCGCGGCGAGCCGGGCGCTGGGCGGCCTCGCCGCCGACGCGGTCGCCGCCCGGCTCGGCCTGCCGGACGGGGCGACGCCGCTGACGCAACTGCTGGTCGGCACGCCCGCGCCGCGTCCCGGGGTGCTGGCGGCCCATCTCACCGAAGGGAACCCTCATGGCTGAACAGGACGTTCCGGCGCTCGTCGGCACCCCCACGCCGGACACGGTGCTCGCGGCGGTCGCCGAGCACGGCGCGGTGCTGCTGCGCGGCGGGTGGCGGCACGAGGACTACGTCGCGCTCGGCGACGCGCTGATGACCGCGTCGCCGTACCAGGGCGGGTTCCACGACGAGCGGGACGTGATCGGCGGTGACCCGACGACGACCACGGTCACGCGGGGAACGCAGGGCATGCCGCTGCACCGGGAGGCGTCGTACGCGCCGGGCGCGCCGGACCTGCTGATGTTCCGGTGCGAGCGGCCCGCCGCCGACGGCGGGGCCACCACGCTGTGCGACGGTCTCGCGCTGCTGGCCGGCCTGCCCGCCGCGGTCCGCGCCGCCTGCGAGGAGCTGACGCTGCGCTGGGAGAGCGCGCTGCCCACAACGGTGTGGCAGCAGATGTGCGGCACGACCGACCCGGCCGCGGCGGAGCGGATGCTGCGGCAGTGGGAGCCGTACCTGCGGCCGTGGGAGTCGATCCACATCGACGTGGACGAGGACGCGATGACTGTCGGCTTCGGCACCCGGTGCACGCCGCCGACCCTCTTCGAAGGCGTGCCGGCGTTCTGCAACTCGCTGTTCATCAGCCGCCCGCAGCCCGGCGAGTACCACGACCGGCGGCTGCGGGTGCGCTCCGGTACCGGCGCACCGGTGCCCGAGGACCTCGTGGCCACCGCTGCGGACGTCGCCGCGCGGCTGACGGTGGCGGTGCCGTGGCGGTCCGGTGACGTGCTGGTCGTGGACAACTCCCGGTACCTGCACGGCCGGCAGGCGTTCACCGACGCCGGACGCGCGGTCGCGGTACGGATGGGCCACCTGCGGAAGGAGGCGGCCGCGTGAGGGTCAAGCTCCGCGACGACCTGATGTACGTACCGGTCGACGACGGCGTGTACCTGGAGACGGGACTCGCCGGCACGCACGTGGCGGGCGCGTCGGCGTACAGCCTCGTGCAGCGGCTCGCCCCGCACCTGGACGGCACCCGCACGGTGGAGGCGCTGACCGCGGGTCTCCCCCCGGCGCAGCGGCAGCTCGTCACCGACCTGGTCCGGATGCTGGTGCGGCGCGGCATCGCCCGCGACCTCGACAGCGAGCCGCCACACACGTTGCGGGACTGGGAACTCGACACCTACCGGGACTCGATCGCGTTCGCCGAGCACGTCACCGACGCGCCGCTGAGCCGCTTCGAGGCGTTCCGCGACGGACGGGTGCTGCTCGTCGGCGCCGGCGCCGGCATGCTCGCGCTCGTCCGGACGCTGTTCGAACTCGGGCTGCGTACGGCTTCGCTGGTCGAGACCGCCGAGACCGGCAACGAACGTGACGGCTTCCGGCGGATCGTCGAGCGGCGTCGTGCCCAGGACCCGACGACCGGGCTGACGCTGCTGGACGCGGCCGCCGCCCTCGACACCGACGAAGGGCTCACCGGCCTGCTGGCGGGGTACGACGCGGTGCTGCACTGCGCCGCGCGGCCGATGGCCGGGCGGGCGACGCGGCTGAACCGGGCGGCCCGGGCGATCGGGGTGCCCGTCCTGCACGCGGTGCCCGGCGGCGCGGAGGCGTGGATCGGCCCCACCGGCGGCGGCGTCACCGGCGGCTGCTGGGAGTGCGGCCTGCTCAGCCGGCAGGGCGCCGGGCTCCCCGCGGGTGACGGCGACGAGCCGGACACGACGTCCGAGTGGCTGTCGGCACCGGTCTGCGGCCTGATCGGCGCGGCGCTCGGGTTCGCGTACCTGCGCCACCGCCTGGGAGCGGAGACCACCGCCACGAACCGGCTGACCCGCGTGGACCTGGAAAGCGCTGTCACCAGCGAACATCTGCTCGACGTGCACCCCCGCTGCCGCTCCTGCCGGCCCTCGGCCCCGTACGCCGATCTCGCCGCGCACGTCGACGCGATGGCCGCCCGCACGCCGGTGGACGTCGAGGAGTTCGTCGCCCGGATGCCGTTCCTGGTCGACGCGCGGCTGGGCCCGCTGCTGGCCATCGACACCGGCGCCCACTCGCAGATCTCGGTCAGCTGCGTCGAGGCGACGGTCGTGGACCTGGCCGGCGGCGCCCCGCGGCTGCTCACCGCCGTCGGCGGCAGCCGGGAGCAGGCGTTGCTGCGCGCGGCCACGGCGGCACTGGAGACGCTCGCGGCGCGGGCCTGCGCCGACGACGCCGCCACGGCGTGGTGGGACACCGCGCGTGGCGCTCTCGTCGACGCGCAGCCGGACGGCGAGGTGATCGCCGGCGGTCACACCTGGGCGGAGGCGCAGGGCCGGGCGATCCTGAAACTGCGACGCGCGGCCGCGACCCCGCCGGAGGCCACCACCGCCGACGGTGGGCCGCCCGGCGGCTGGCTCGACCCGGCGCGGTGGCCGGAGCCGACCCGCGTCATGGCCCACGAGCTGGCCCTCCTGGGCCACGAGCCGCGGGCGTGGCACGACGGATCGAGCACCCCGACCGTGTTCGTCGCCGCCGGCGACAGATGGGTCGCCCACAGCTGTGCCACCGACACGGACACCGCCCTGGCGAACGCGATGCAGGCGGCGGTCGCCGTCCTGACCGGACGCCGCCCGGACGGCGCCGAGATCGGACCGGACGTGGGCGGCTACGACTGGGACACGGCGCTGCCGCCGCTGCTGCGCGAGCTGGCACGCGACGGGCGGTCGCTGCTGGTACGGCCGGCCGACTCGCTGCCCGGGGCGCAGCGGGTGATGCCGTTCATGATCAGGGCGGCGTGGTCGCCACGAGCGGGGAGCAGCGCATGACCGACGTCACGACCACACCGGCCGTCCCCGCCTCGTCCGACGTGGCACCTCGTCCCGGCCTGCGGATCCTCGGCGCCGGCGCGCTGCGCCGGGAGGTGGAACAGGCACTGCGCGCCGCCCCGGTCGCCGACGTCGACGTCTTCGTCGTCGACGGGCCGCCGGAGGACGTCGCCGTGGCCGCCCGGGCGGCTGCCGACGCCGGCCGTGCCTTCCTGCCGGTGTACACCACACCGCGCGGCGTACGGATCGGCCCGTACGTCACACCCGGGCGGCCGGGCTGCCACCACTGCGTCCAGGTGCGCGAACGCCGGGCGCGGACCACCGGGACACCGCACCGGTCCGCGCTGTGGCAGGCGCTCTACGACGGCAACGTGCCGCCCGCCCGGCCCGTCCTCGGCCCGCCGGTACGCGCCACGGTCGCCGCGCTCGTGGCCGACGAGCTGCGCCGGGTCGCCCAGGGCGGCGACGGCCGGTGCACGGAAGCGGTGCTGGAGGTCGCCACGGCCTCGCTGACCGTCAAGCGGCACCGGTTCGTCCCCGAACCCGGCTGCCCGGTGTGCGACCCGTTGCCGGACGACAGCCCGGCCGCCGGCACCTTCACGCTGACGTCCCGGCCGAAGCGGGCACCCGGCGACTACCGGGCCCGCAGCCTCCCCGACGAGCACCTCGCCCTGCTGGCGGCGCTGCACGACGAGGAGACCGGGCTGCTGTCGTCGATCACCGTCCACCACAACCATCCGATGGTCCTCGCCGGCGCGATCGGCGGCCCGTTGTGCTGTGGTGAACTGGCCGGCTACGGCCGGACCTTCACCTACCCGGCGAGCGTGGCCGTCGCCGTTGCCGAGGCGCTGGAACGGCTCGGCGGCAACGTCCCGCGCGCCCGCCGTACCGTCACCCGCGCCTCGTTCCGCGAACTCGGGCCGCGGCGGGCCGTCGAGCCGACGGCGCTCGGGCTGCCGCCCGCGCCGCCCGACGACCACGCGGTCGCGTACGACCCGGACCGGCCCGTGGAATGGGTGTACGCCTACTCGTTCCGGCGCGACGGCCCGGTGCTGGTGCCGGAGACCTTCGCCTACTACGGCTCGCACGGCACGGGTTTCGGTCCGGAGTGCTCCAACGGCTGCGCGCTGGGCGCGAACCTCGAAGAGGCGATCCTGCACGGCATCTTCGAGGTCGCCGAACGGGACGCCTTCCTGTCCACCTGGTACGCCCGGCTACCCGTGCCGCGCGTGGACCCGATGACCTCCGCCGACCCGATGACCCGCGTGCTCGTCGACTGGATCCAGCGGACCACCGGCAGCCGCCTGGACGTCTTCGACATCACCATGCCCGAAGGCATCCCGGCGGTGTGGCTGATGCTCGTCGACGACGAGGTGCGGCCCGGACGTCCCCGGGCGTTCTGCGGTGCGGGGGCGCACCTGGACCCGGAGCGCGCCCTGTGGTCCGCGCTGGTGGAACTCGCCAGCGTCGCCGAGGCCACCCGGGAGATGGTCGCCGAGGACACCACGGCCGCCGGTCTCGTCGCCGACTCCGGCCTGGTCCGGACCATGGAGGACCACCTGCTGGCGGCGGCCAGTCCGGACGCCTGGCCACGCTTCGCGTTCCTGTACGAGCGCGACGAGATCCGGTCCATGGCGGAGGCCTTTCCGCCGGCGGCGCGCTACCGCCCGGCCACGGACCTGCTCGACGACCTGCGGCACGTGGCCGGACGCTACCTCGACGAGGGCCTGGACGTGGTGGTCGTCGACCAGACCGCCCGCGAGCAGGCGGCCGTCGGCCTCACCAGCGTGAAGGTGCTGATCCCGGGGCTGCTGCCGATGACGTTCGGTCACCGCAACCGGCGCGTCGACCTGCCCCGGCTGCGCGAGCTGCCGGTCCGGCTCGGACACCGGGCCGAACCGCTCGCTCCGGAGGAGATCAACCCGTATCCGCACCCGTTCCCGTGACCGTCCCATGTGCGCGGAGGCGTCGGAGAGTGATGAGGATCGCTCACCGCGCGCGAGAGGATCCGGCACAGTAGGTTGGCAGGGTGACTGGACGGTTCCGGTTGCCGATCGACGTCAGCACCTTCCCGGTGGCCCTCGATCGGTGTCCGGCCCAGGCCGTCGTCGGCGACCTGGTGCCGACGCCCGGCCGGCCATCCGGTCGCTCCTGACCACCGCTCGTCGCCGCCACCGATGCCGGCGTGCCTCACCATGCATGGACGGAGATCCACGTGACCACTCTGCGGGTCGGCGCTCAGCCCGCCACCGCGACGGACCGGCTCCACCGGCCCACCCTCACCTCCCGGCCGGCGCCCCCGTCGCCGGCCGGGGCCGGGCCCCGGACCCGGCGCATCCTGATGCTGTCGTGGGAGTACCCGCCGGTGCTCGTCGGCGGCCTCGGCCGCCACGTCCACGCACTCTCCGTGGCGCTGGCCGCCGCCGGGCACGAGGTCACCGTCGTCACCCGCCACGCCGAGGGCCCTCCCCTCGAGGAGTACGCCGACGGCGTCCGCATCGTCCGCGCCGCCGAGGACCCGGTCACCTTCCCCCTCGCCACCGGCTCGCTGCTCGCCTGGACGATGGCGTTCAACCACACCCTCACCCGGGCCGCGCTGCGCGCCGCCTCCGCCGGCACGTACGACGTGATCCACGCCCACGACTGGCTCGTCGCACACACCGCGATGACGCTGCGCGAGCACCTGGACGTGCCGCTGGTCAGCACCATCCACGCCACCGAGGCGGGCCGGCACCAGGGCTGGCTGCCGGAGGAGATGAACCGCACCATCCACGGCGTCGAGCACTGGCTCGCCGGCGAGTCCGGCCGGGTGATCGTCTGCTCCGGCTACATGCGCGACGAGGTGGGCGCACTGTTCGGCGTCGACGCCGCCCGCGTCGACGTGGTGCCCAACGGCGTCGAGCCGCACCGCTGGCGGGTGCCCGCGTCGGCGGTCGCCGCCGCCCGCGCCCGGTTCGCCGCCGACGGCCCGCTGGTCACGTTCGCCGGCCGCCTCGTGTACGAGAAGGGCGTGCAGCACCTGCTGGCCGGGCTGCCCCGGCTGCGCGAGCGGCACCCCGGGCTGCGCGCGGTGATCGTCGGCGACGGGCCGTACAAGGCGGACCTGGAGGCCGAGGTGCACCGCCTCGGGCTGGGCGGCACCGTCAGCATGCCCGGGTTCCTCGGCGGCACCGACCTGCCCGCCGTGATGGCCGCCTCGGACTGCTTCGCGGTGCCGAGCATCTACGAGCCGTTCGGCATGGTGGCGCTGGAGGGTGCCGCCGCGGGCGCGCCGCTCGCTGTCGCCCGTACCGGTGGGCTGGCCGAGATCGTCGAGCCGGGCGTCACCGGGATGACGTTCGCCCCGCACGACCCGGACGGCCTCGCCGAGGCGGTGCACACGCTGCTGTCGGACCGGGACCGGGCCCGTGCGCTCGCCCGGCGGGCCCGCGCCATGGTGCACGAGCAGTACGGCTGGGCGGCCATCGCGTCCCGTACGGCTGCCGCGTACGCCGCCGCCATCGCCGGCGACCCGGCGTTCACCGCCGCCCGCGCCCAGCACCGCATGGCACACGGCCAGCCCACGCCGCGCGTCCCCGAGGGCAACCTCCTCACCGCCGCCGGCCTCCGCTAGCGCGCCCTTCTCCCCCTCTCCCCCGCGATCTTGCACTTGGTGCCCCCAGGAGGGCCGCAATGCCCGGAAATGCCCGGGCACGGAGTGCAAGATCGGCGGGAGTGGGGCGGGGTGGGGTGGGGGCGCGTACGGGAAAGGCCGCCGGCCCCCGGGTGGGGGGGCGGCGGCCTTTCGCCGGGGTTGCGTCAGCGCTGGGAGGCGGGGACGTACGCCCGCTCGGTGGCACCGGTGTAGATCTGCCGCGGCCGACCGATCTTGGTCTCCGGGTCGTTGATCATCTCGCGCCACTGCGCGATCCAGCCGGGCAGCCGGCCGAGCGCGAACAGCACCGTGAACATCTTCGTCGGGAAGCCCATGGCCTTGTAGATCAGGCCGGTGTAGAAGTCCACGTTCGGGTAGAGCCGCCGGGACACGAAGAAGTCGTCGGCGAGCGCGATCTCCTCGAGCTGCACCGCGAGGTCCAGCAGCGGGTCCGGCTTGGCCATCCGGCCGAGCACGTCCTGGGCGGCCTTCTTCACGATGGCGGCGCGCGGGTCGTAGTTCTTGTAGACCCGGTGCCCGAAGCCCATCAGCTTCACACCGTCCTGCTTGTCCTTCACCTTCTGCACGAAGGAGCGGACGTCGCCGCCGTCGGCCTGGATCTTCTGGAGCATCTCCAGCACGGCCTGGTTGGCGCCGCCGTGCAGCGGGCCGAACAGCGCGTTCACGCCGGCCGAGACCGAGGCGAACAGGTTGGCGTTGCTGGAGCCGACCAGCCGCACGGTCGAGGTGGAGCAGTTCTGCTCGTGGTCGGCGTGCAGGATGAACAGCATGTCCAGCACCCGGGCCACGACCGGGTCGACCTCGTACGGCTCGGCCGGTACGCCGAACGTCATCCGCAGGAAGTTCTCGACGTAGCCCAGCGAGTTGTCCGGGTACAGCAGCGGCTGCCCGATCGACTTCTTGTACGCGTACGAGGCGATGGTGGGGACCTTCGCCATCAGCCGCACCGTGGACATCTCCACGTGCTCGGAGTCGAACGGGTCCAGGCTGTCCTGGTAGAAGGTCGAGATGGCGCTGACGGCCGAGGAGAGCACGGCCATCGGGTGCGCGTCGCGGGGGAACCCGTCGAAGAAGCGGCGCATCTCCTCGTGCAGCAGCGAGTGCCGCCGGATCCGCTCGCTGAACTCGGTGAGCTGCGCCTGGGTCGGCAGCTCGCCGTAGATCAGCAGGTAGGAGACCTCCAGGAAGGAGGACTTCTCGGCCAGCTGGTCGATCGGGTAACCGCGGTACCGCAGGATGCCGGCATCACCGTCGATGTAGGTGATGGCGGACGAGCAGGACGCGGTGTTCACGAAACCGGGGTCGTACGTGGTCATCCCGGTTTCCTTGAGCAGCTTGCTCACCCCGATCCCGGCGGGGCCCTCAACCGCGGACTGCACCGGCATCGACAGCTGCCCACCGGGGTGGTCGAGCTTGACTTCCGTCATCTGTTCCTCGCTTCGCCGGCAAGATCTTCGTTGAATTGCCTTCGCTTCTACCGTAATCACGGCGCGGAGAACACCGCTCGTCATGGTTTGAGGGTGAGGTGTGCGTCACCTGTTTCCCGGCCAGCCGGTCCGGAAACCGGATGGGAGCGCGGCCATGGGCATGTTCGGGAGGTCCGTCACGACAGCGTGAGCCGCCGCAGCGCCCCGTCGTCGCCGACCCGGTAGAGGTCGAGCCGGTTGACTCCGGCGGCGAACAGCCGGTCGTCGGCGAGCAGCGCGGCGAAGCGCCGTCCACCGGGATCCGGCGGCACCACGGGCACCACCGCGCCGACCGTTCCGTTGACCGCCACGGCGAGCCGGGTGCCGTCGGGCACGTCGTCCGGCACGGTGCCCCAGACCATCGCGGGCAGCCCGCCGCCGGCCGGGTCGACGGCGTCGAACGCGTCCCGGTTCGCCACCGTCGCGGACCCGCCCACCGGCACGTCACCGACCCGGGCGCCGACGAGCGGGTCGACGGGAACCGGCGGGAGCGGGGCGGGCACGCCGCCGGTGACGGTGACCGGCTGGCCGGGGCGGTCGTAGAAGCGCTTGTCGGCCCGCTCGCGCGGCGCCGCCTTCGCCGACCGGCCGTCCATCCGCCAGGGCACCCGCATGTGTGTCTCGTCGGCGATCGTGGGCAGCAGGTCGACGTGCTCCCAGTTGCGGTCGTCGACCCGTCCGGTGCGCTGGCCGGGTTCCTTGACGAACATCGGCACCCAGGCCACCTCGTTCGCGGCGTGGTCGATGGCGTCCATCCCCCGGCCCTGCCAGTCCCGGCGGAAGCTGACGCCGTGGTCGGCGGTGACCACCACCAGCGCCTTGTCGTAGAGGCCGGTGGCGCGCAGCGTCCGCAGCGTCTCGCCGATCAGCCGGTCGGTGTAGCCGAGCTGGGCGAGGTGCCGGGCGCGGGCCAGGTCGACCCACCCGGCGCCGTCGTTCGGCAGGTCGTCCGGCGCGGCGTAGTGCGCCCCGGACGGCAGGTACGCCCACGGCGAGTGCGGCATCAGCAGGTGCAGGAAGTGCAGCGTGGGCCGGGTGTCGGGGCGCAGCCCGGCGAGGAACGAGGTGAACCGGGCGGGCTGGTTGTCGTCGAGGGTGTCCCAGCGGAACTTCGGGTCGTCCGGCACCGGCTCGGCGGCGTCCAGGCCGGCCTCGGCGGCGGTCCGCTCACGGTAGGAGTCCTCCGGGTCGATCCGGCTGTCCACCGGCGCGGCGATCCGGCCCATCAGCTTGCCGCTCTCCCGGACCAGCACCCCGAGCCCCTGTTCCGGGGTGGTGGCCTGCTCGCAGCGGCTCGGCGGGCAGAGCCGGGTGATGCTCTCCTCGGCCTTGATCCGGTAGAGGCCGCCGAGCGCGGTGAACAGGTTGTCCGGGTACTGCGAGTAGTGCGGCGCCGATCCCCGCTCCGGGTAGCGGCCGGTGAGCATCGCGGGCAGCGCGTAGGGCGTCCAGCCGCTGACACCGGTGGCGTTGCGGTACCACGTCGACCCGCCGGCCAGCGCCGCGAAGTTCGGGTAGCGGGCGGCGTCGATCCGGCCGTCCGGCCCGAGCAGCGAGACGAGCGGCAGCTCGTCCAGCACGATCATGACCACCGGCGGGTGCGCGCCCGCGCCGGCCACACCGGCCGCGCCACCCTCGCCGCGCGGCAGCACCACCGCCGAGGCCGGCGAGGCGAACAGGAACAGCCCGACGAACACCAGCGGCCCGGCGGCGGCGACCCGCAGCACCCGCCGGGGCGCCCGCCACCGCCGGTGCGCGGCCGCTCCGGCGGCCCCGCCCACACCGGCGACAACGAGCAGGGGTACGCCCCGAAGCGGCGTCAGGTGCCGGCCGACCTGGACCGCCAGCGCGGCGAGCAGCAGGCCCACGAACGCGGTGTGCACGACGGTCCGGGTGAGGCGTCCGGCGGGCAGCGCGAGCGCGCCCAGCAGCGCGAACACCACCGTCGGTGCGAGCGCGATCAGGGCGACCAGGAGCAGCACGTCGGCCCGGGAGGCGCGGTGGAACAGGAAGAAGTCGGGGCTGCGGCCGAGCACGTCGAGCAGCGGCTGGGTGACCACCAGCCCGACCAGAGCCGTCACCTCTGCCAGCCGTGCCGCCTCGGACCGCCACCAGGGCGGGCGTTCCCGCCGGTCCGGGCCGGCCGTGTGGTCCCGGGGTGGCGCGAGGGTGCGCTCAGCCACCCACCACCACCTGGTAGAGCGTGCGGGTGCCGGACGGCAGCTCGGTGCGGGCGACCACTCGGCCCCGGCGGGCGAGCAGCGCCTCGAAGACGTCCCGCCGGTAGTCCGGGAACAGGCCGTCCGGCTTGTTCGCCAGCAGGCGGCGGGCCATCGGGTCGTCCGGGTGGACGAACTCCACCACCAGGCTGCCGCCGGTGGCGGTGAGCGCGGTGAGCTGGTCGAGCACCTCGGGCAGCGGGACGTTGCGCCCGATCGCGAGGTGGTGCACCACGGCCAGGGCCAGGACGGTGTCCGCGCGGGCCCGGTCGGTGAACGCGGCCCGCTCGACGCCACGCCAGCCGCCGCCCGGCGACGGGTCGGCCAGGTCCATCACCAGCGGCAGGATGCGTGTCTCACCCTCGTCGCGCAGCGCGCGGTAGAGCGTGTCGACCACCGCCGGGTCCTGCTCGACGGCGACGACGTGCGCGGCGTGCCGGGCGGCGATGCGGGCGTACCGGCCGTCGTTGGCGCCCAGGTCCAGCGCCGCGCCGCCTCCGACGGCGGCCACCGCCCGGTCGACGAACTCCTCCTTGGCCTGCCGGTCCGGCACCGAGTACGCGCAGGTGCGCTGGTAGTCCGACCAGTGGCTGTCGCCGGGCCGGTGGTCGAGGCGGCGGACCAGCTTCGTCAGCCCGCGTACCGTGGCCAGCGCCAGCTCCCGGGAGAACCCGGCGGCGCGCAGCTGGGCGCGGACGTCAGTGGTGCTGGCGGCGGAGTTGCGCGCCTGCATGGCGCCGTGCAGGTGCACGTGGGTGGGCACGCCGGCCCGCCAGCGCCGGGTGCCGCCGAACAGCCGGCGCATCTGGTCCGGTTCGACGCCGTCGACGCGGGCGCGCAGGAACGGCTGGAAGTCCAGCCCCAGGTGGGCCTGGATCAGCAGCGGGTAGAGCAGCGTCTGGCAGAACTGCCGGTAGCCGGCCCACGGTTCGCCGTCGCGCAGCGCCTCGAACGAGCCGACGTCGATGAAGACCGGCCGGGCCCCACGCCACTGCACGTTGTACGCCGAGCCGTCCTTGGTGGTGAAGCCGGCCTCGAGGGCGGCCCGCAGCACGTCCAGGTGCAGCAGCGCGGCGTCGCGCAGCATCGCGGACGACCACTCGTAGGGGTGCGAGACGAACGGGATCCGCTCGTGCCGCAGCACCGCGGTCCAGGGCGCGTCGACGGGGGTCGGGGTCAGTTCCTCGGTGCCGACGATCTGCCCGGTGGTGACGGCCTGCCGGAAGAAGTCGGTGACGGACAGCGCCCGCCAGTCCCGGGCGGAGCGCTCGTCGAGCCCGCGCAGCACCTCCTCGCCCCGGTGGAACACCCGGTTGCCGGGGTCGCGGAAGGAGCCGGGTTCGACGCGGACGCCGGTGTCGGGGACCGTCACGCCGCCGGGCCCTGGTCGGTGGGCTGACGCCGGAACCGGGACACCAGGCGGCGCCAGTAGAGCTTGGCGGCAACGGCCACCCCGGCCACCCCGCCGACCACCGCCTGCACGATGAGACTGCCGGATCCCGCGTCCAGGTAGGCCAGATGCGTCACGGCTGTTTTCCTTCCGTCGGTCATCGGAGCACGCCCGGTATGCGAGCTTTATTGCTCAGAGCCGGACTTGTCCCTCACCGTAACGTCTCGACGACCGGCCGCGCGGCCACACCGGCCACTCGTCCCCCGTCCGATCCGTTCAAGACGGGCCGGGCCGGTCGCGCCTACGGTGGCCGCATGACACCGCAGTTCGATCTGGTCGGGACCGTGGTCACCGACATGGCCCGCACGCTCGACTTCTACCGGCGGCTGGGGCTGCCGATCCCGGCCGGCGCCGAGACCGAGGGGCACGTCGAGGTCACCCTGCCGAACGGCGTACGGCTGGCCTGGGACACGGTCGAGGTGATCCGCAGTTTCCATCCCGAGTTCGACCCGTCCGGCGGCAACAACCGGATGAGCCTGGCCTTCCGGTGCGCCGACCCGGCCGAGGTGGACCGGTGGTACGCCGAGCTGACCGGCGCCGGACACCACGGTGAGATGCCGCCGTGGGACGCGTTCTGGGGCCAGCGGTACGCGGTCCTGCACGACCCGGACGGCAACGGCGTGGACCTGTTCGCCCCGCTGCCCGCGGCCGACTAGACAGCCCCGGCGGCCGGCTCGGGTGCGGCCGGCCCCGACTGGTCAGCTCGCCTGCGGGCGGCCCGGGGCCGGGGCGAGCAGCCGGGTCGGCGGCACCCCGGCCAGGTCCCGCACCTCGCGGGTCGGGTGGGCCTGGTCGGCGTACCCGCTGCGCACCGCCACCTCGGCGAGCGCCGCGCCGGTGCGGGCCAGGTCCAGCGCCCGACGCATCCGCAGGATGCGGGCGAGCGTCTTCGGGCCGTACCCGAACAGGGCCCGGCTGCGGCGGTGCAGGGCGCGCGGGCCGAGGCCGACCTCGACGGCGGTCGCGGCGACTGTTGCCCCGGCAGCCAGACGGGCGGCGACGTGCGCGCCGAGCGGGTCGGGGCCACCGGCGGCGCGCAGCCGGTCGCGGGCGACCCGGGTGAGCACCGCGGCGGCCCCGTCGCCCGGCGTGGCCATCGCCACCTCGACCCGCTCGGTCACCTCGGCGGCGGCGCGGCCCCACAGGTCCGCCAGCGGTACGCGGCGGTCCCGCAGTTCCTCTGCCGGCACCCCGAACACGGCCGGGCCGGTACCCGGCGGCAGGCGCAGCCCGATCCACCGATCCCCCGGCGCGGACCGCGACAGATAAGCGGTGCGGTCCGGACCCGCGACCAGCAGCCCGGACCGGCTGGACCAGAGCAGATCCAGGCACCCGTCCGGCAGCACGCGCGTCTCACTCCCGCCGGACACGCTGCTCCACAGCACCCCGCCGGGGATCCCCGCCGCCTCCCACTCCCGGTACACACCCCAACCCTGCCACCCTCCCCGTCGATCGTGAAGTTGACGGCACCGGCGCTCGGCGTGTCGCGCCGCCAACCTCATGATCGACGGGGTGTTCGGGGGCCGGGTCAGGGGCGGTGGTGCATGGCCAGGCGGAGCAGGAGGAAGCGCAGCGCCGTCGCGGCCAGGTTGGCGGCCACCAGGACGGTCAGCTCCCATCCCCGGCTCGGGGGTGTGGCGGCGTGCAGCGCGGCCAGGGAACCGCTGGTCAGGGCCAGGCCGAGCGCGAACGCCAGCAGGCCCTGGAGGTGGTGCCGACCGGCGTGCCGGCGTCCGCTGACCCCGAACGTGAGCCGCCGGTTGGCCGCCGTGTTGGCGACCGCGGTGAGCAGCAGCGCCAGCAGGTTCGCCGGTTGCGCCCCGAGCGGGCCGCGGGCCAGCAGGAACAACAGCAGGTACGCGAGCGTGCTCGCCACCCCCACCGCGGCGAACCGCACGAGCTGGCGGGGCAGGCCGATCGGCACCTGCGCCGGCGGTGCCGGCAACGGCCCACGGCCGAGCTGGGCGCGCAGCTGCGCCAGTGGCAGCGCCCCGGTGACCAGCGCCCGGCCCAGCCGCCCGATACCCCGCAGGTCGGCCAGCGCGGTCGCGACGATGTCGACCCGGCTGTCCGGGTCGTCCACCCAGTCCACCGGCACCTCGTGGATACGCAGCCCGGCCCGCTGCGCCAGGACCAGCAGCTCGGTGTCGAAGAACCAACCCGTGTCGCGGACCAGCGGCAGCAGTTCGGCGGCGACGTCGGCGCGGATCGCCTTGAATCCGCACTGGGCGTCGGAGAAACGCGCCGCCAGCGCACCGCGCAGCAGCAGGTTGTAGCCGCGCGAGATGACCTCCCGCTTGGCACCCCGGACCACCCGGCTGGTGCGGGCCAGCCGGGTGCCGATGGCCAGGTCCGAGTGCCCGGAGATCAGCGGCGCGACCAGCGGCAGCAGCGCGGCCAGGTCGGTGGACAGGTCCACGTCCATGTACGCGAGCACCGGCGCCGGCGACGCCGACCACGCGGCCCGCAGCGCCCGCCCGCGGCCCTTCTCGTCCAGGCGCAGCACCCCCACCTCGGGCAGCTCGTCGGCGAGCGCCCGCGCCACCGCCGGCGTGCCGTCCACGCTGGCGTTGTCGGCCACCGTGATCCGGAACGGGTACGGGAAGTGCGCGGTCAGGTGCGCGTGCAGCCGCCGGACACAGGGGCCCAGGTCGGCCTCCTCGTTGTACACCGGGACCACCACGTCGAGCACCACGCTGCCGGCGGCGGGCCGGGCCTGCACGGCGGCCCGGGGCACGTACGTCTCCGTCACGGCTCAGCCCTGCTTCCCGCTGCTCAGGTCGTACACGGTCACGCCGTCGACGGTGGTGGCGGTGAAGGTGTCGGCGACCCACGCGGCGATCTCGGACGAGGCGTTGCTGCCCCCGTTGGCGCGGAACCCGCCGCCGCCGAGGAAGTAGTGGATCCGCCCGTCGGCGACGTACCGCTGGAACTGGGCGAGCGTCGGCGACGGGTCGCTGCCGTTGAAGCCGCCGATCGGCATGACCGGCCGGCGCGTGGCCAGCTGGTAGCCGGAGGCGTTGTTCGAGCCGACAGTGGCGGCGACCCAGGTGTAGTCGTCGGCGTCGGCGGTGAGCAGCGCGGTCATCTCGGCGCTGGGCTCACGGGCGTCGAGCAGCCCGCCCATGCCACCGCCGCGCTGCCCCCGCCCCTCCGGCCCGGTCCCGCCGTCCTGACCGGGGAAGCCGCCCCGACCCGGGATGCCACCCGGCGCGGTGCCGCCGTCCTGACCGGTGCCGCCGTCCTGACCGGTGCCACCGGGCGCGCCCGGTGCCGCACCACCGCCCGGGAATCCGGGGAATCCACCGCCGTTCGGGCCGGCGCCGTTCGGGCCGCCCGGGAAGCCCGGGAACTGCCCGCCGCCCGGACCACCGGGGAACTGCCCGTTCGCGCCGCCCGGCATCCGGCCGCCCGGTCCACCGGGGCCGCCGAAGCCACCCGCTCCGGCCGGCCCGGCGCTCGGGATCGAGCCGGAGTGCGGGGTGGCGGCGGTCTGCATCGCGTACGCGGCCGGCCCGGCCAGCGCCACCGCGATCCCGGCGACAGCCACCACCGGCACGGCCCACCGCACAACCCGCCCGGCGAACCCGGCCCGGTGCCCCACCGTCGCCCCCGCCCCCGCCTCGGAGTTGACCAAGGAGTTCGCGTCTCCCTGAACGCCACTTCCGGACACAAACTCCTTGATCACCGGGGCGGGCGGGGAGGCGAGGGAGGGCGGGGAGGGCGGGGAGGGCGAGACGGTCCGGTGGGTGAGGAACGCCGAGGTGACCAGGAGGGCGGCCGCGGTCAGGCCGAGGGCCAGCACCGTGGGGCGCAGCCAGGGGTGCCAGTCGGGGGTACGGCCGAGCAGGTGCCAGGACCACCAGGCGGTGACCGCCAGCGCGCCGGCCAGCACCAGTGTGGCGGCGAGCCGGCGCCACCGGGCCGGTGCCGAGCCTGCCGGGGCCGGTGCCGCACCGGCCCGCCACAGCACGGTGACGCCGATGCCGGCCAGCGCGCCGACCGCCGGGGCCAGGGCGACCGTGTAGTACGCGTGGAAGATCCCGGACATGAAGCTGAAGATCAGTCCGGTGACCAGCAGCCAGCCGCCCCACAGCAGCAGACCGGCCCGGGTCCGGTCGGTACGCGGTGCCCGCCCGGCCAGCCACAGCCCGGCGACCAGCAGGATCAGCGCGGCCGGCAGCAGCCAGGAGATCTGCCCGCCGACCTCGGTGTCGAACATCCGCAGCAGCCCGGTCCGGCCGGAGAACGGGCCGCCGCCTCCCCCACCGGGCCGGCCGCCGCCGACGCTGCCCACCTCGTCGCCGGTGAGGCGGCCGAGGCCGTTGTAGCCGAGCGTCAGCTCCAGGATGCTGTTGTTCTGCGAGCCGCCGATGTAGGGGCGGGCGCTCGCCGGCACCAGCTCGACGACCGCCACCCACCAGCCGGCGGAGACGACGACGGCGAGCCCGGCGAGCAGGAGCTGGCGGATCCGCCGTCCGAGGCCGGTCGGCGCGGCCAGCAGGTAGACCATGGCGAAGACCGGGATCACCAGGAACGCCTGGAGCATCTTGGTGAGGAAGCCGAAGCCGACGAGCACGCCGGTCAGGGCGATCCACCGGGTGCTCGCCGTCTCGACCGCGCGCACCGTCGTGTACGCGGCGGCGACGAGCAGGAACACCAGCAGCGCGTCCGGGTTGTTGAACCGGAACATCAGCGTCGCCACCGGGGTGAGCGCGAGCACCGCACCGGCGAGCAGGCCGGCGGCCGGGCCGTACCAGCGGCGGACGGTCGCGTACAGCACGCCGACCGAGGCGACGCCGAGCAGCGCCTGCGGCACCAGGATCGACCAGCCGCTGAGGCCGAAGACGCGCACGGACAGCGCCATCAGCCACAGCGAGGCGGGCGTCTTGTCCACGGTGATGGAGTTGGCCGCGTCGGACGAGCCGTAGAAGAACGCCGTCCAGCTCTGCGAGCCCGCCTGCACGGCGGCCGAGTAGAACGCGTTGGCCCAGCCGGAGGCGCCCAGGCCCCACAAGTAGAGCAGCGCGGTCACGGCCAGCAGGCCGAGCAGGGCCGGTCGGGCCCAGCGCGGGTCGCGGTCGGTGCGGGTCTTCCGGGGTACGGGCGCAGCGCCCGGCAGGCTCTCGGTTCGGTCCATGCCGGCAAGCCTCGGAGGGCCCGCTGGCCCGCTCCCGTGTGTGGCCTATGCGTCTGCTGTGGATCCGGGCAGCCACACCGTGAACGCGGTGTGGCCGGGCCGGCTGACCACGTCGACCCGGCCGTGGTGCGCCTCCACCACGGCGGCGACGATGGCCAGGCCGAGCCCGGTGCTGCCCTGGGCCCGGGAGCGGGAGCTGTCGCCGCGGGCGAAGCGCTCGAAGACCTCCGGCTGCAACTGCTCCGGAATGCCGGGGCCGTCGTCGGTGACGCGCAGCTCGACGCCTCCGGCGGCGGGCGCGAGCCGGACGGTGACGGTAGTGCCGGCCGGGGTGTGCACCCGCGCGTTGGCGAGCAGGTTCGCCAGCACCTGGTGCAGCCGGTGGGCGTCGCCGGTGACGGTGAGCGGCTCGTCGGGCAGGTCGAGTTGCCAGCGGTGGTCGGGGCCGGCGACGTGCGCGTCGCTGACCGCGTTCACCGCCGTGGCGGTCAGGTCGACCGGCTCGGCGGCCAGCGGGCGGCCGGAGTCCAGCCGGGCCAGCAGCAGCAGGTCGTCGACGAGGCTGGTCATCCGGGTGCTCTCCGACTCGACCCGGCGCAGCGCGTGCGCCACGTCGGGCGGCACCTCCTGATGGCCCCGGCGGGCCACCTCGGCGTACCCGCGGATGGCGGCCAGGGGTGTGCGCAGCTCGTGGCTGGCGTCGGCGACGAACTGGCGTACCCGCGTCTCGCTGGCCTGCCGGGCGGAGAGCGCGGCGGCGACGTGGCCGAGCATCCGGTTGAGCGCGCCGCCGACCTGACCGACCTCGGTGCGGGGATCGGTGTCGACGGCCGGGACCCGCACGGACAGGGCGACCTCACCGCGGTCCAGCGGCAGTTCGGTGACCCGGGCGGCGGTGGCGGCGACCCGGTTGAGCGGGCGCAGCGTGGCCCGGACGATGAGCGTGCCGAGGGCGCCGGCGATGACCAGGCCGGCGCCGATGACCCCGGCCTGCGCGACGATCATCCACATGACCGTGTCGTCCACCTGGGCCAGCGGGATCGCGAGGACCAGCACGTCGCCGTCGCCGCGCGGCGAACGCAGCGCGACCGTCCGGTAGTCGCCCCGGTCGCCGACGGCGACGGTGCGCGGGCGTTCGCCGACCGGTACGCCGGCCAGCGTCGTCAGGTCGCCGGCGGGCACCTCCTCGCTGCCACCGCTCTCGGACCGGATCCGGCCCACGGGTGCGGCGGCGGCGGGCACCCGGACCGCGATCGAGCCCGGTGGGAAGCCGCCGGGCGGGTCCGGCGCCACCTCGTCGTCGTCCGGTGGGAGGGGCCGCTGGTCCGGGCGCGGCGGGTCGATGCCACGGCGGGCCCAGCGTTCGAAGTCGGCGGGCCGCCGGTCGCCGAAGCTGAGCTGGTTGTCGATCTGGTCGATCAGGAAGTGCCGCAGCGCCACTGTGGTCAGGCCGCCGATGCCGACGCTGACCAGTGCCAGCAGCGCCACCACGGAGAGCACGAGCCGGCGGCGCAGCGACCAGCCGGCCAGGCGGCGGCGCAGCCGTCCGCGCCCGTCACTCGGCGGGTTTGAGGACATAACCCGCCCCGCGCAGGGTGTGGATCATGGGCGCCCGGCCCGCGTCGATCTTCTTGCGCAGGTACGAGATGTACAGCTCGACCACGTTGGCCTGACCGCCGAAGTCGTAGTTCCACACCCGGTCGAGGATCTGCGCCTTGCTGAGCACGCGGCGCGGGTTGCGCATGAGGTAGCGCAGCAGCTCGAACTCGGTGGCGGTGAGGGTGATCAGGTCGTCGCCGCGGCGTACCTCGTGGCTGTCCTCGTCGAGGGTGAGGTCGCCGACGGTGAGCACCGCCTCCTGGCGGGCGGCGACCGCGAAGCCGGAGCGGCGCAGCAGCGCGCGCAGCCGGGCGATGACCTCCTCCAGGCTGAACGGCTTGGTCACGTAGTCGTCGCCGCCGACGGTGAGCCCGGCGACGCGCTCCTCCACCGCGTCGCGGGCGGTGAGGAACAGCACCGGCACGCTCGGGGACTCCTCGCGCAGGCGCCGCAGCACCTGGAAGCCGTCCAGGTCGGGCAGCATCACGTCGAGCACCACGGCGTCCGGGCGGAACTGGCGGGCGGTGCTGATCGCCGCCATCCCGCTGCCGGCGGTCGCGACCTGCCAGCCCTCGTACCGCAGGGCCATCGAGAGCAGGTCGGTGAGCGTCGGCTCGTCGTCCACGACGAGCACCCGCACCGGTTCGCCGTCCGGTCGGTGCAGCTCGATGCGGCCCTGCGCGGACTGCGCGTTCATGACCATGCCCCCATCGTGGGCGGACCCGCTGTCGCCGGGCTGTCCCGATCCTGTGTACCAGCTGTGCGCGCCCTGCGGTGACGATCCGGGCAGGTCGGGCCGGGTCTTCCGTACCCGGGCTACCCGGTGGTAACTTCCCGGCATGTCCATCGACGGTCGTTTTTCCGGCCGGCTGGCCGGCAAGGTGGTGCTGGTGACCGGCGCGGCCCGGGGCATCGGCGAGCACACCGCCCGCCTCGCCGCCGCCCGCGGCGCCCGGTTGTCCCTCGTCGGGCTGGAACCCGACCGGCTGGCCGCGCTCGCCGCCGAGCTGGGCCCGGGGCACGTCTGGTTCGCCGCCGACGTCACCGACCAGCAGGCGCTGGCCGAGGCGGCCGACGGCACCGTGGCGGCGCTGGGCGGGATCGACGCGGTGGTCGCCAACGCCGGAGTCGCCAACCGCGGCACGATCGCCGTCGGCGACGTCGAGGCGCTGGTGCGAACCGTCGAGGTCAACCTGATCGGGGTCGTGCGCACCGCCGCGGCGACGGTCCCGGCGCTGGTCGACCGGGGCGGCTACCTGCTGATCGTCTCCTCGGCCGCGGCGTTCGCCGCGCTGCCCGGCATGGCCGCCTACTGCGCCTCCAAGGCGGGCGTCGAGCAGTTCGGCAACGCGATCCGCCTCGAACTGGCGCACCGGGGCGTGGCGGTCGGCACCGCCCACCCGTCGTGGGTGGACACCGACCTGGTCCGCGAGGCGCGCGCCGACCTGCCGGCCTTCTCCACGGCGCTGGCCAGGCTGCCGTGGCCGCTGCGGCGTACCACCACTGTGGCCGAGTGCGCCGAGGCGTTCGTCAGGGCCGTCGAGCGCCGCAGCCGCCGGGTGTACGTGCCGCGCGCCGTGGCCGGCGTGCAGGCCGTACGGTCGGTGCTGGTCAGCCCGCTGGCCGACCGCCTGGTGGGCCGCACCGCCCGGGCCACCGTGCCGCTGATCGAGGAGCAGTCCCGGGCACTGGGCCGGGGCTTCGGCGCCAGCACACCGCAGGGGCGGCCGTGACCGCGCCGGTGGAGGTCGTCTACGAGCGCCGGGGCGCCGGGCCCGCGCTGGTGCTGCTGCACGGCATCGGTCACCACGGCGGCGCCTGGCGCCCGGTGCTGGACCGGCTCGCCGAGGCGCACGACGTGATCGCCGTCGACCTGCCGGGCTTCGGCCGCTCCCCGATGCCCACCGCCGGGCTGCCCGCCGACATGCCCGGCCTCGTCGCCGCCGTGGCCGAACTGTTCGCCGCGTTCGGGCTGGAGCGCCCGCACGTCGCCGGGAACAGCCTCGGCGGGGCGATCGCGCTGGAGCTGGCCGCGCTCGGGGTGGTCTCGTCGGCCACCGCGCTGTCGCCGGCCGGCTTCTGCACCGCGCGTGAGCTGCGCTGGGCGCTGACCGTGCTCTCCCTGCACCGCAACGCGGCCCGGCTGCCCGAACCGGTGCTGCGCCGCCTGTTCGCCGCGCCCGCGCTGCGGATGCTGGCGATGGGCATGATCCTGGCCCGGCCCAACCGGATGGCACTGGACGACGCGCTCGCCGACGCCCGCGCGCTGCGCCAGGCGCGGGCGTTCCGCGCCGTCGCTCGCGCCGGGCGGGGGTACGCCTACGCGGGCGCGCCGACAGTGCCGGTGACGGTGGCCTGGGGTACGCGGGACCGGATCCTGCCCTACCGGCAGGCCGCGCTGGCGCGTACCCGGCTGCCCGCCGCGCGGCACCTGGACCTGCCCGGCTGCGGGCACGTGCCGATGCACGACGACCCGGAGCTGGTCGCCTCGGTCATCCTGGGCACCACCCGGCCGGACTGAGCCTCACTCGGTCGCGCCGAACGGGAAGGTGTGCACGTACCGCATCGTCCAGCCGCCCGGCGACGCGTGGTAGTCGCGTTCGTAGAGGTGGTCGGCCACCCCTTCGGCCGGCTCCTCCGGATGGCGCAGCACCCATCGCGGCGGCGGTGCGCCGTCCGGTCCGGCGGGAAGGTCCCGGGTCAGCTCGTCGGCCGGTCCGCCGACGAACCGTACGCGCACCGCGGCCACCGCTGCCCTCCGTCCGTCGACGCCCTCGCCGCGAAGCTACCCCGCCGCGGTGCGAACCCTCGGCGGTTTGCACAGCTCCGGGGCCGGGTAGCGGGACCGGAGGGCACCGGACGAGGCGAGGAGTGGGCGATGCGGACGCTGGGCGGGCGGTACGAGCTCGAACAGCGAGCCGGCCTGGGTGGCATGTCGGAGGTGTGGCGCGCGCACGACCGCGTGCTGGACCGGACCGTGGCGGTGAAGCTCATCTCGCCCGCGCTGGACGGCGACGCCGTTTCGGTGGAGCGCATCCGGGCCGAGGCGCGGTCGGCGGCGCGGCTGGTGCACCCGAACGTCGCCAGCGTGCACGACTTCGGCACCGCGACGCTGCCGGACGGGCGGCCGGTGCCGTACATCGTGATGGAGCTGGCCGAGGGCGAGACGCTCGCCGCGCACCTGCGGGGCGGTCCGCTGGACTGGCGCATCGCGGTGCGGGTCTGCGCCGAGGTGTGCGCCGCGCTGGCCGCCGCGCACGCGCACGGCATCGTGCACCGGGACGTGAAGCCGGCGAACGTGATTCTCACCCCGTCCGGGGTGAAGGTGCTCGACTTCGGCATCGCCACCCCGGCCGGGGCGCCGGACCACACACCGGACGGCATCGTGGTGGGCACCCCGGCGTACCTGGCGCCGGAGCAGCTCGACCGGCAGCCGGCCACCCCGGCCGCCGACATGTACGCCCTCGGTGTGCTGCTCTACTACTGCCTGACCGCTGAGCTGCCGTACGAGGCGGGCAGCACCACCCAGCTGCTCGGGTCGCGCCGCCGCCGCCGGCCGCCCCGCCCGCTGCCCGAGGTTCCCGGCCTGCCCGCCGAGGTGGCCGAGCTGTGCGGGCGCTGCCTCGACGACGACCCGTGCGCCCGGCCGACCAGCCCGATGGCCGCGCTGCTGCTGGCCGAGGCCGTGGACGCCCGGGTCTACGTGCCGATGACCGCGATGCTGCCCCGGCAGCGCGTGCCGCAGGTGTCGCCGTGGACCAGCCGGGCCGCCGCCGAGGCCACCGAGGCGATGGCCGTCGACGCCGCGACCAGCGGCCGGATCCGCTGAGCACACGTACTGGCTGCTCGGGTGCGGTTTCGCCGCTCGGGGTCCGGGAACGCGGTCCGGTGAGTGACGGGAGGAACGCGATGCCGGATCCGAGTTCCTGGCTGGCCGAGACGGCCACGGCGACCGCGGCGGGCGGTCACGTACGCACCGACGACGGCGGGCTCTCCTCCGCCCTGGCGTCCCCGCTGGCGCCGCACTGCACCGGTCTGACGCCGGAGCAGCTCCTGGCCGCGGCGTTCGCCTCCTGCCTGCACCACGCGGCGGTGGAGGCGGCCGGAGAGATCACCGACGAGGCGCACACCGTGCAGGTGACCGCCGAGGCGAAACTGGGCCGCGACGACGACGGCCGCTACCGGGCCGACGTGCACGCCGAGATCTCCTCGGCGGGACTGACCCGCGACCAGCTGGCCGATCTGGTCGCGTACGCCGACCGGCTCTGGCCGTTCTCCAGCGGCGACCCGAGCCGGCACCGGCTCACCGTGACCCCGGCGGAGAACGGCCGGCACTGAGATCTACCAGCGGAAGCCGGCGGTCACCGCCCGATGGTCGCTGGCCGGGGTGCGCAGCACCCCGGCGGCGGTCGGCGTGAGTCCCCGGTAGAGGACGTGGTCCGGGCGGGTGACCGGTAGTTCCGCCGGCCAGGTGAAGCCGAATCCCTGCCCGGCCTCGGCCTGCGCGTCGCCGAGCAGCCGGGTCAGCGGGTCGAAGACCCGGTCGGTGGTGGCGGTGTTCAGGTCGCCGAGCACCACGAGCCGGTCGGCCGGGTCGGCGCGTACGGCGTCGGCCAGCGCGGCGACGGTCTGGTCCCTGGTGGCGGTGTGCCCGGCCCGCGCGGAGCCGAGGTGGACCACGTACACGGCCAGGTCGCCCCGGGGCGCGGCCACGACGGCCCGCAGCGCGCGGTCCCAGCCCAGTCCGGTGTCCACGCCGTGCGCCTCGCGGATCGGCCACCGGCTCCACAGCGCGACTGTCGACACGACCGCCCGGTGCGGGTAGCGCTCGGCCAGCACCGGCGCCACCCGGTCGCCGTCGGCGACCTCCTGCAGCCCGATGAGGTCGGGGGCGTCGCCGGTGAGCGCACCGACGGTGGCGGCCGGGTCGGGGTTGCCCACGCGCAGGTTCTGGCTGACCACCCGCACCGCGGCGCCGTCCGCGGCGGCGGCCGGGGGCAGCCAGGCGCGGCCGTAGAGCCCGGCCCAGACCAGGGCCGGCAGCAGCACCGCCAGCAGCGCCGGCCGGGAGCGGCGCAGCAGGGCGGCGAGCGCGAGCAGCGGTACGGCGATCCCGAGCAGCGGGGTGACGCTGTCCACCAGGCTGCCCAGGCCGTGGACGTTCGGCACCAGCCGGTGCCCGGCCAGCAGCAGCGTGAGCAGCACGGCGCAGACGACGACGATCGTGCCGCGCCGGCTGCGGGGGCCGGGCGGGCGCTCGTCGATCATCGCTCCGTCACCGTCGGAATCGTATCGAGCGCCCGGGGCGCCGCGCGGTGGCCTCACCATGATCGGCGGCGGCCGGCCGGATCGCGGCGAGTCGATTCGGCGGGTCGGTGGACCGCCGCCGGAGGCAGGCCGCCCGACCAGGGCACCCTCGGCCGAACAGTGGAGCCGGGTGCACGCCGTCACCGGCTCGGCCCGACGTCCGCTTCGCACCGCCGAAACCGACATAGGCATTCTTTCGGGTACGCGAGGTTGGCGGTTTTCCTGATCCGCCACCCCTAATGCCACCCGCGAATCCGGCAGATTGTGGCGCATGCCACCAATCACCCCGATGGCAAAGGGCCGGAAGCTTTCTAGCCTCGGCGGGTGCACCCCGACCACCCCGATCATCAGCCGCTGCCCGCCAACCGCCCGGTTCGCCGAACGATTGACCCGGCATCAGCCGAACGGAGGGTGGGACGTCACCGCGCCCCGGAACCGCCACGGCGCGGCCCGGCCCGGTCCGTATCCGGCCGGATCGCGGTGGCCACCGGCGTCACCTGTTGCCTCGGCCTGATCGGCGTGGCCGCCGTCGGCGAGACCGGCCCGGCGCACCTGGAGGTACGCGAGGCGGTCGCCGACCGGGCCGCCGCCGACCAGCGCGCCTCCCGCGACTTCACCCGGGTCGCGCCGCCGGCCGCCGCGGCCCTGCCACCACCGGCACCGACGCCCAGCGCGACACCGACGACGAAGAAGCCGCCGCGCAAGCCCGTACGTGCCCAGCGCCCCCGGCCGGTCGCCGGCCTCGACCAGCGGCAGATGGACAACGCCAAGGTCATCGTCGACGTGGGGCGGGACATGAAGATGCCCCGCCGGGCCCTGGTGGTCGCGCTGGCCACCGCCATGCAGGAGAGCAACCTCTACAACCTGGCCAGCGACGTGCTGCCGGAGTCCTTCGACCACCCGCACCAGGGCAGCGGCTCCGACCACGACTCGGTCGGGCTGTTCCAGCAGCGCCCCAGCAGCGGCTGGGGCACCGTCGCCCAGCTCATGCGGCCGGCGTACGCGGCCCGCGCCTTCTACGCCGCGCTGCGCGAGGTGCCCGGCTGGGCGGACATGAGCGTCACCGCCGCCGCCCAGGCGGTGCAGGTGTCCGCCTACCCCGACGCGTACGCCCGGCACGAGGACCGCGCCACGACGGTGGTGGCGGCTCTGATCTGACCCGCGCGGGTCAGGCGGCGCTGCGACCGGGGCGCACACCCGCCGCGGCGGTGGGGGTGTCCACCGGCACCCGCTCGCCCCGCGCCCCGGCCAGGATCTCGTCGACCCGGGACTCCCGCCGGCGGCGCGCCAGCAGGGCCGCCTCGAACTCGCGACGCGCCCGCACGGCCTCGGCGTACGCCTCCTCCCGCAACCGACGGGCCTCCTCGCGCGCGGCCTCCAGCTCGGCGCGGGCCTGCGCGAGCAGCTCGGCGGCCTCCCGTTCGGCTGCCGACGGGCGGGACGCGCCCGTCTCGACCGGGGCGGTACGGCGATGCAGGAAGTCGCACAGGTGCAGGGCGTCCGACCGGATCTGGTCCCACTCCCGGCCGGCCCCGGCGGCACCCTCCGCACGCGCCGCCAGCCGCCTCAGGCGCAGGCTCAGCTCGTCCAGGCAGGCGTCCACCTGACGCCTGTCGTAGCCGGTCTCCACCACCGAGAACCTCATGCGTCGCCCCCCAGGCAGCCGGTCCGCGTCCCCACCAGCCGATCCTGCGGTCCGGGCACGGCCGGGCGCGGCCGTTCCCGCAAAATGTTCAGGATGCGGTGGCCCGGACTTCCGGCCCCTACGGGTGCTTCGGGAGCACGACCACCCGTCCGAAGAACTCGTCGATGCGGCGTACCACGTCGTTGAAGTCGTCCAGGTCGATCGGCTTGGTCACGTACGCGTTGGCCTGCAGGGTGTAGCTGCTGACCACGTCGGTGTCGGCGTTGGAGGTGGTGAGCACGACGATCGGGATGGTCCGCAGGCTCTCGTCACCCTTGACCTCGCCGAGCACCTGCCGCCCGTCCATCCGGGGCATGTTCAGGTCGAGCAGGATCACGTCCGGGCGCTGCGCCTCGGTGTGCCGGCCCTCGCGGCGGAGGAACTCCATCGCCTCCTGGCCGTCGGCGACCACGTCGATGACCTTGTCGACGTCCGAGTCGGCGAGCGCCTCCTCGATCATCAGGACGTCGCCCGGGTCGTCGTCCACCACCAGGATGCGAACGGGGCTGGGACTGTTCTGGCCCATCGGGTTACCTGCTTCGTGGTGAGGAGGGCGTCCGGCCGCACGGCCGGCTGCTGGCGGGGAAATGTACCGGATCAGGAGGCGGCCGACGCCGTCGGGTCGACCGTGTCGCGGTCGTGGTGGAGCACGTCCGCGAGCCCGGTCACCTGGAGCACCCGGGCGACCCGCCCGGTCGCCCCGGTGAGCCGCAGCCAGCCGCCGTCGGCGGCGGCGAGGTTGTCCCCCCGGACGAACGCCGCGATGCCGGTGGAGTCGCAGAACGTCAGCTCGGTGAGGTCGAGCAGCAGCTCGCGGTGCCCCTCGGCGATCACCCGGTCGATCGTCGAGTTCAGCTCGCCGGCTGTGCCGAGGTCGAGCTCGCCCGCCAGCCGGAGGCGGACGCCGCCCCCGTCCCGCTGGGCGTACGTGACGGTGAACGTCACCGTGGCCCCTCTCGCTCCCACCGCAGGCGAACCCTTGCAGTGGTGCAAGTATATGCGACGGCCCGTCGGGCGCCCGTCAGCGGCCCGCCGCCGCCAACCCGCCCACCAGGGCACGACCCCGCTCGATGAAGGCGGCCGCGCGCGGGAAGTCGCGCAGCTGCTGTCCATAGTGCTCCAGCGTCAGCCCGACCGCGCCGGCCGGCACCCCGCGGCTGACCAGGATCTCCACCAGCCACTCGACGAACCCGGTGAACAGCGTCGCGTCGTCCACGTAGAGCGCGGCGGCCAGGAAGTCCACGATGTAGCCGAGGTCGCTGATCGTGGAGTCGAGCTGCGCCGGCGTGTAGTCCGCCGTCGACGGCACCCGCTCCCGCAGGTCGGCCAGGGCGCTGTCGATCAGCTCGCCGCGCCGCTTGACCAGGCTGGCGTACTCGTCGTCGGCCAGGTGGTCCAGCCGCGCGGGCGGCGTCTCGCGCAGCGCCCGCTCGTCGGCCACCAGGTCCGCCGCGGACGGCGCGTCGGGCGCCCACGGCACACCGAGCACACGCGCCCACCGGCCGTCGTCGCCGAAGCCCCGGCCACCGACCACCACCGGCACGTCGGAACGGCGGCACGCCTCCACCATCCGGTGCGCGTGCGGCAGCCGCATCGGCAGGGCGCAGGCGAGCGCCACCGCCTCCGCGTCGTAGCGGTGCAGGTAGGACACCAGGTGCGCGGCCGGCACACTGGCCCCGAGGAAGATGACCTGCCAGCCGCGCAGCCGCAGCACCTCGGCCACCAGCCGGGCCGGCAGCGCGTGCCACTCACCGTCCATGCACGCCATCACGATCCGCCCCCGGGTCGGCCGGGGGTCGGCGTACGCGGCCACCGCGGCCACCACCCGCTCGCTGATGTGGGTGGCGGCGTGCTCCTGGGCCACGCTCCACTCGTTGCGGGCCCAGCGTTCGCCCACCTCGGCCTGGGCCGGGGCGACCAGGTCCAGCAGCACCCGCTCGGCCGGCACCCCCGCCTCCAGCAGCCCGCGGGCCACCGCCACCGCGGCGGACTCGTCGGCGTCGGCCAGGCACTCCAGATAGCTGGTGAAGGCGTGGCCCGGGTCGGCCCCGACGGTCGGCACGGTCACGCGGACAACTCCCTCGTTCGTTCGGTCACGTCCGGCACCGCGTGCAGATGCCGTGGCGTCCGCCCGGCCGGGCCGGTGGCTCGCAGCGCCAGCACCGCGATGTCGTCGTGGTCGCCGTGCGCCAGCCAGTCGCAGGTCACCTGCTCGATCCGCTCGGCGAGCGCCGGCGCGGGCATCCGGTGGCAGCCGCTCACCGCGTTGAGCAGCCGCTCGGCACCGAACTGCTCGTCACCGCGCCGGCCGCCACGCGCCTCGGTCACCCCGTCGCTGTAGAACAGGCACGTCTCCCCCGGCGCCAGGTGCACAGTCACCTCACCGATGCGGGGATCCGGCACCACGCCGATCAGCATGCCGCGCAGCGGCACCACCTCGACCTCGCCGGACTCCCGCAGCAGCAGCGGCGGGAGGTGCCCGCCGCCGGCCAGGGTCAGGGTCAGGCCGCCGTCGCGGTTCGGCCGGGCCACGCCGAGCACCATGGTGGCGAACCGGCCCTGCCCGTGCGCCTGCGTGGTCTCCAGCAACGCGTCGTTGAGCAGCTTCAGCAGCCGCCCCGGCTGGGTCTCGACCCGGTGCAACGCCTGCAGGCACTGACGCAGCTGGCCGGTGAACACGGCTGCCTCCACGCCCTTGCCCGACACGTCGCCGAGGAAGAACACCGAACCGCCGTCGGCGAGCCGGTGCGAGCCGTAGAAGTCGCCGCCGATGCGCAGACCGGCCTGCGCCGGCCGGTACGCGGTGCCCCACTGCACGCCGGTCGCGGCAACCGGCTCGACCGGCAGCAGGCTGGCCTGCAACGTGTCGGCGACCTCGGCCTGGTCGCGGTAGAGCATGGCGGTGGTCAGCGCCGCGCCGGCCCGGGCCGCGAACGCGCGGACCAGGTCCACGTCGGCCTCGTCGTACCAGCGGTCGGCGCGCCGGACCACCAGCAGCGCCCCGGCCGGTGCCTCCCGGCCGGGCAGCGGCACCACCCGCGCGGTGGCGCCGGAGGCGTCCAGGCCGGGCAGCCAGCCCGCCTCGGCCGCCTGCTCGACCAGCCAGTCCAGCTCGTGCGGCTCGGTGCCGGACAGGCCGGCCTCGATCGCGGCGGGCAGCGCCGGGGCGGGCAGCATCCCGCTGTCCACGACCGGCGCGCGGTCGTCCGCGCGTACCGCCCGCCACCAGCGGGCCCGGCCGGAGCGCGGGGCGAGCACCAGGACCGCCACGTCGGCCGCCGTGGGTACGGCCAGGCGCACCACCGCGGCGGCGGCCCGATCCGGGTGCAGCGGGTTGCCGAGCTTCTCGCCCACCACGGCGAGGAACGCCGATCGGGCACGTTCGGCCAGCAGCGCGTCGGCCCGGCTGACGCTCTCGGTGACGTCGTCGACGTACCAGCAGCGCCGGCGGTGGGACAGCGCGACCGGCCGGACGCGCAGCCGGCGCCCGTGGTGGGTGAACTCGGCCGGACCGTCGCCGCGCAGCGGGGCCGGGCCGGCGGCGGCCAGCAGCTCGCCGGGCGTCGCCTCGGGGATCAGCCGCTCCGCGACCGGGCTCACGTGCTGGACGACACCGTCGGCGTCGCAGACGACGAGGCCCTCGCGGAAGTGCTCGACCACCTCGGACCAGGTGGGGACGGTGCGGTCGCGGTCGGCTGCCAGCGGCGGCAGGGCGGACGGCACCGGCGCGGCGGCGGACCACGCCGGAGGCCGTGCGGCACTCGGCGTGGAGATCCGTCCGTCGCCCGGGTCGGCACCCCTGACGTCGGCAGCAGTCACCAGCTGAGCCCCACTCTCCTCGTCGGCACCCCGGGGCGCCGGACACGGCGCCTGTGGTCACGTCTCCTCGCCCACCCTACGCCGGTGTGCCGGGACCGCCACCCCACGGCGCTGCCGGCCCGCTCGCGCGTCCTGCGAGGTGACGGCGCTGTTGTTACGATTCTGTCATCCCGGCCCGACCGGCACCCCCGCGGAAAGGCGTGACGTGGTTTCTCAACGGAGAAGGCCCGAGGCGAGCCCGCTGAGCATCTCCGTGGATCGATCCGACCCGGCCGTCCCGGTGGTGGTGGTCGGCGGCGACCTGGCGTACGCCACGGCCGCCCCGCTGCGCGCCGAGATCGACAGGCTGCTCGCCGGGCGCCCGACGGCCCTGGTGTTCGACTTCGGCGACCTGCAGTTCATGGACAGCACCGGCCTGTCCGTGATCGTGCACGCCTGGCGGGAGGGCCAGCAGGCCGGCACCGCGATCGAGCTGCGCGCGGTGCCGCGGTTCCTGGAGACCATCCTCGACCTGACCGGCGTCACCGGTCTGCTCGACCGCTCGCCGGTCGACGACGCACCCGGCCACCTCGCGCCGGGTTCGGCCGCGTCCGCGTGACCCCGGGGGTTTCCCGCCGGTGCCCGGCTGGGAACATGGAAGCGTGCCCTCCCAGATGTTGACCATCGAGGTGGACCGGCTCGCCGCCGGCTCCGCCCGGGTGCGGCTGGCCGGGGAGCTGGACTTCGACACCGCGCCGGAACTCGTCGACGCCGTCGCCCACCTGCGCCGCGACGGTCACCAGGAGCTGGAACTCGACTTCGCCGGGGTGGACCTCTGCGACTCCTCCGGGCTCAGCGCGCTCGTGGTCATCCACCGCGCGGGCACCGGGGCGATCCGCCTGCTGAACCTGAACCCGCAGATCGAGCACCTGCTGGAGCGCACCGGCCTGGCCGAGCTGCTGGCCGCCCCGCCGCAGGACCTGACCGACGGGGCCCGCGAGGCGGGCTGACCGCACCGGCCCGCCAGGCGGACCGGCAGCCGGTCCCCGGACAGGGGTGGCCCCCGACCCTGGGACCAGGGGCCGGGGGCCGGGAGGATGGCTCAGGCGGCGGGCGCGGCCTGCCGGTGCGGCGCGTCGTCGCGCGGACGCCCCGCGAGCGGAGGCTCGACGTCCTCCGGCGCTCCGGAATCGGGAGTCTGGAACAGATAACGGACGAAGTCCCCGCTCATGTCGTCGTCGTCCGCGCCGGGCCACTGCCCGACACAGTCGACGCCGACCACCTCACGTCCGCTGCCGTCGTGGTGCTCCAGCAGCGCCCAGAGGGTCACCGGGTAGGAGCGGGTGGCGTCCGGGCCGATCCGCCAGCGGGCGTACCAGCCGGGACGGGCGGGGACGATCTCCACGATCCGTTTCATGTCGACCTGCCCTTCCGCGTGCGTCGGAAGTTGTCCGGTCCGTCCGAGCCTGCCGCCCGCCGGGGTGAGCGCTCCTCACCCGCAGCGAATGAAGCCTCCGCCGGGCCGTCCGCCGTTACCTTCCCCGCAGCGCCGGGAACGCGGTCGGCGCAAGCGCAACCGACCCAGGAACGAGGTGCGACGATGCGCAAGCAGATGGAGGGCGACAACCAGCGCCGCCGGGCCCTGGCCCGCGAGGCCCGTGAGCGAGGGCTGCGGCCGAGCCAGACCGGCGCCAGCCTGAGCGCGTCCAAGCAGGTCACCTCGCTGGACCAGCACGACCGGTCCGGCCCGCCGCCGGCCGGACGGCACAAGCCGGACAGCACCCGGGGTGGCCCCGCGCCGCCGCCGGTCGCCGTCGCGGAGCAGCAGCGCCCGCTGCCGGACCCGGCACCGTCACCCGGTGTCTCGATGGGCTACCGGGAACTCGTCGACGACGTGAGCCGGCGCGCCGGGGTGGACTTCACCACGGCCAAGGTCGCCGCGGAGGGCACCGTGCTGGCCCTGGCACAGGCGCTGGACGAGGCGGAACGGGAGCGGCTGCTGGAGGCGGTGCCGCTGACCCTGCACGACGTGGTGCCGGTGTACGGCATGGAACCCCGCCGCGACCTGCCCGGCTTCCTGGCCGAGGTCGGCCGGTACAGCCGCCTCACCCCGGAGCAGGCGCGCTACCAGGCCGAGGCGACGCTCGCCGCGCTCGCCGAGGCCGACGCGGATCTGGTCGAGTCGCTGCGCGTACCCGACGAGTTGCGTGACCTGCTCGGGCCGACCGACTTCGGCGGCGGCCTGGTGGGCGCGTCCTCGGCCACCGCGCCGCTGACCGAGGCGGAGCTGCGCGACGCGCTCGCGACGCTCCCCTACTGGTCCAGCGACAGGCGCTCGCTGGTGCGCACGATCGAGCTGCCCGGCGGCAACCTGGACCGGGTGCTCGACCGGCTGGACCGGCTCAAGTCCGACGTCGGGCGGTCGCCGCAGATCGGGCGACCGGACCCGGACAACGCCGTGCTGACGGTCCGGACCCAGCAGGTCGACGGCGTGACGGCGGCGGACGTGGACCTCGCGCACCGGGTGGACGCGGCGATCGACGAGGCCGGCGCCGGAATGGCGGCCGGCTGACCCGGCGGCGGAACGGCCCCGGCCCCACGCGGGCCGGGGCCGCCCGTGGCCGCGCGGTACCGTGTCCCGCCGTGGATCACGACGACACCGAGACCCTGGAGATCGTGGTGGACCCGGCCCGCCCGTCCGGGCGCACGCTGCTGGCCGACGGGGTCGAGCAGTCGTACGTGGACGTGGCCGACCCCCGGTACCTGCACTTCGAGTACGTGCGACGGATCGCCGCCGCGATCGACCTGGCCGCCCCGCGGGGTACGGCGCTGACCGCGCTGCACCTCGGCGGGGGCGCGCTGACGCTGCCGCGCTGGCTCGCGCGTACCCGGCCCGGCTCTACGCAGCGGGTGATCGAGCGTCATCCGGGCGTGGTCGAGCTGGTCCGGCGGAAGCTGCCGCCGTTGCCGCCGGAAGTCGTGGTGGCGCTCGGCGACGCCCGGGAAGCGGTGGCCGAGGAGCCGCCCGGGGCGTACGACGTGGTGGTGGCCGACGTGTACCGGGCGGCCCGGATGCCGCCACAGGTGGCCGCCGTCGAGTTCGCGGCGCGGGTGGCCCGGGTGCTGCGCCCGGACGGCCTCTATCTGGTCAACCTCACCGACCTGCCGCCGCTGGCGCACACCCGGGCGCAGGTCGCCACGCTGCGGGCGGTCTTCGCCGACGTCTGCCTGGTCGCGGACCGGCGGATGCTGCGCGGCCGCCGCTACGGCAACGTGGTGCTGGCCGCCTCGCCCGCCGCCGACCGTCTTCCGGTACGCCGGCTCGCCGCCCGCGTCGCCGCCGACCCGGTGCCCGGCACGGTTCTGCACGCCGCGACGCTCGACGCGTTCGCCGCCGGTGCTCTCCCGGTCACCGACGCCGACCTGGGCTGAGCCGGTTTCCGCCACGGCGCGGCGGGTAGCCGCGCCGGGTGAGCACCGCCGAGGACCGGTCCACCGCGCGCCGGACGCTGATCGTGATCGGTCTGGTCCTCGCCACCGCGGCCGGGCTGGCCCTGGTCTGGGCCACCCGGCGGGTGCTGGTGTGGGGACTGGTGGCGGTGTTCTTCGCGGTCGCCCTCAAGCCGCTCGTGGACCGTCTGGAACGTCGGGTACGCCGCCGCGCGCTCGCCACGCTGCTGGTGTTCCTCGCCGCGTTCGCGCTGTTCGCCGCCGTGGGTGCGCTGATCGTGGTGCCGCTGGTGGACGAGGTGGGCCGCTTCGCCGACCGGGCGCCGGAACTGGTGCGCGAGGCGCAGGCCGGGCGGGGACCGCTCGGGCGGCTGCTGGAGCGCTTCCACCTGCTCCGGTACGCGGAGCCCGGCCAGCTGCGCCGCTACGGCGCCCGGCTCGGCGACCCGACGGTCGGGGTGGTCCGGAGCGTGGCCCAGGCGGTCGCCGCCCTGGTCACCGTGGTGGTGCTGGCGTACCTGATGGTCCTGGAGGCGCCGAAGATCGTGGCCGCCACGCTGCGGCTCACCGGCGACGGCCCGGCCGCGCGGCTGCGGCGCATCGGGCGGGACTCGTCCCGGATCGTCACCGGCTACCTGAGCGGCAACCTGCTGATCAGCGTCATCTGTGGCGGTCTGACCTTCGTCGTGCTGTTCCTGCTCGGTGTGCCGTTCGCCGCGGTGATCGCGCTGGCGGTCGCCGTGTTCGACCTGATCCCGCTCGTCGGGGCCACACTCGGGGCGATCGCCGCGGCCGGCGCGGCGTTCCTGCACTCCCCCACCGCCGGGATCGTGGTGCTCGTCTTCTTCGTGGTCTACCAGCAGGTGGAGAACCATCTGCTGCAACCGGTCATCATGGCCCGCGCGGTCCGGTTGAATCCGCTGACGGTGCTGGTCAGCGTGCTGCTCTCGGTCGAGCTGGCCGGCCTGGTGGGGGCGCTGCTGGCGATCCCGGCGGCCGGTGTCGCGCAGGTGCTGCTGCGCGAGTTCGTGCCCGCCGGGCGGGCGGCCCTGCCGCGGCCCGCCGACGGCGACCAGGCGGACACCGGCCCGGCCGGCGGGTCGACCACGGCGGAACGGCCGCCGGCCGGCGGGTGAGGGCCGGCCGGCGGGTGCGCGTGCGGCTCAGCGACGGCGGGCCAGCTCCGGCGACTCGCTCTCCAGCGGCACCGCGTTCCCCGGGACCAGCCCGAGTTGCACGGCGGGCCGGGGCAGCGTCGCGTCCAGCGCCCAGTCCGCGGCGACCCGGGGCCGGTTGCCCGGCATGGCGAGCAGGTGGTAGCCGCGGGTGACGGCCTTGGCGGGCAGACCGGCCAGCGGCACCTTCAGCGGGTTCGCCGCCGCGTCCTTGCCGCCCAGGTCCACCACCCAGCCCAGGTCGTGGTGCTTGTACGACTTGCGCACGCCCTGCCCGTAGGAGGCGGCGATGTTGTGCGCGGCCAGCTTGCCCTGCCGCTGGGCGTGCTGCGCGGTCATCGCGCACACCTGCCCGGGGCGGGTCGGGTCGGGCACGGCGGCGGCGTCGCCGCAGGCGAACACCTCCGGGTAGCCGGGGACGTTGAGGAACTCGTCGACCACCAGCCGGCCCTTCTCGGTGCGCAGCCCCAGGTCGGCCACGAACGGGTCGGGGCGTACGCCGACGCACCAGATGAGGCTACACGTCGGGACGTACTCGCCGTCGGTGAGCATCACCCCGTCCGGCGTGGCCTCGGCGACCGAGGTGCCCATCCGCACGTCCACACCGCGTTTGCGCAGCACCCGGTCGGCGGTGACCGACATCCGCCGGTCCAGTTCGGGCAGCACCCGGGGCGCCACGTCCAGCAGCATCCAGCGCGGCCGGACCTTCAGGTGCGGACGCTGGGCCATCAGCCGGTCGGTGAACAGCTGCCCGTGCGCGGCCACCTCGGTGCCGGTGTAGCCGGCGCCGACCACCACGAACGTGGAGCGGGCCCGCTGCTCGGCCGGGTCGTCGGTCAGCTCGGCCAGCTCCACCTGCCGGACCACGTGGTCGTGCAGGAACAGCGCCTCGGGCAGGCCGCGGAAGCCGTGGGCGTACTCGGTCACGCCGGGGATCGGCAGCAGCTTGTTGACGCTGCCGACGCTGAGCACGAGCCGGTCGTACGCGAGCTGACCGTGGTCGCCCTCGATCGAGCGGTAGCCGACCCACCGGTTCTGCAGGTCGACCCGGTCCGCCTCGCCGACCACCACGCGGACGCCGTCGAGCGTGCCGGCGAGCGGCACGGCGATCCGGGTCGGCTCCACCACTCCGGCCGCCACCTCGGGCAGCAGCGGCAGGTAGAGGAAGTAGTCGGTCGTGTTCAGCAGGACGATCTCGGCCCGGTCGCGGGCCAGCCGGCGCAACGTCTTGGCCGCGTGGTACCCGGCGAACCCGGCCCCCACGATCACCACACGTGGTTTCGTCATGCCTTCTGCCGTTCCCGGGCAGACCTGCGACAAACGTACCCATGATCCATCCATCGGCAGCTATATGGACATTCCTCGTGATCGGCGCGAGGATGCCGGGATGGGAAACCACGAGAACGCCGAGGGTCGACCCACGAGGTCCAGCCGGCGTACCTTCCTCACCGCCTCCGCCGCGGCCACCGCCGCCGCCGTCGCCACCCCGCTCACCGCCGCCCCGGCCGCCGCCGCGACCGGCGCTCCCCCGGGCCCCGGCCGTCCGGCCCGCCCACAGCGGCCCGACCGCGAGCTGACCGCGCTGCTGCGCGAGATCGACAGCCGCCGGATCGAGGCCGTCGTGCGCCGGCTCGCCGCGTTCGGCACCCGCCACACCCTGTCCAGCCAGACCGATCCGGTACGCGGCATCGGCGCCGCCCGCGACTGGATCCACGCCCAGCTCTCCGGGTACGCGGCCGCGTCCGGCGGCCGGATGACCGTCGAACTGCAGTCGTACGTGCAGCAGCCCGCCTCCCGCATCCCCGTCCCGACCACCATCACCAACGTGGTGGCGACAGTGCGCGGTGACGTCACGCCCGAGCGGGTGTACGTCATCACCGGCCACTACGACTCCCGGGCCACCGACGTGATGGACGCGGTCAGCGACGCGCCCGGCGCCGACGACGACGCCTCCGGCGTGGCGGTGGTGATGGAACTGGCCCGGGTGCTGTCCACCCGCCGCACCGAGGCCACCATCGTGCTCGCCGCCGTCGCGGCCGAGGAGCAGGGACTGTACGGCTCGGCCTACCTCGCGTCGCAGCTGAAGGCCGCCGGCGCCGACGTCCAGGCAATGTTCAGCAACGACATCGTCGGCAGCAGCACCGCCGACGACGGCACCCGCGACCCGCGTACCGTGCGGTTGTTCGCCGAGGGCGTGCCGACCGCCGAGACCCCGGCCGAGGCGAGCGTGCGGCAGTCCGTCGGCGGCGAGAACGACTCGCCGTCGCGGCAGCTCGCCCGGTTCGTCACCGACGTCGCCGAGAACTCCGCCACCGGCATGGACGTGCGCGTCATCTACCGGCGGGACCGCTACCTGCGCGGCAGCGACCACATCTCGTTCCTGCGCGAGGGCTGGCCGGCCGGCCGGTTCACCGAACCGAACGAGGACTTCGCCCACCAGCACCAGGACGTGCGGGTCGTCGACGGGGTGCAGTACGGCGACCTGCCCGAGTTCTGCGACTTCGGCTACATCACCCGGGTGGCCCGGGTGAACGCCGCGACGCTGTGGTCGCTGGCCCAGGCGCCCGGCACGCCCAAGGGCGTCACAGTGGTGACCACGAACCTGACGAACGACACCACGCTGCGGTGGCAGCGCGGGCCCGAGCCGGACCTGGCCGGCTACGAGGTGGTGTGGCGGGAGACCACCGCCGACCAGTGGCAGAAGGTGCTGCCGGTCGGCGACGTCACCGAGGTGACCGTCGACCTGTCCAAGGACAACGTGTTCTTCGGCGTACGGGCGGTGGACCGGGACGGGCACCGCAGCCCGGTCGCCTTCCCGAAGCCCGGCAGCTGAGGCCGGACGGTCACCGCCCCGGCGCCGGGTCCACCACGTCCGGGGCGGTGATCGCCCACCGTTCGTGGTCGCGCCACGCGCCGTCGATGAACAGGTAGTCCGGGGAGAACCCCTCCAGCCGGAAGCCGAGCCGGCGCGCCAGCCGCTTCGACGGCTCGTTGCCGGGCTGGATGTTCGCCTCCAGCCGGTGCAGACCGAGCGGCCCGAACGCGTACTCGATCACCAGTCGCACCCCGGCCGAGGCGTGCCCGGTGCCCGCGTACGGGCGGAACGCCGCGTACCCGAGGTATCCGCCGCGCAGCGCGCCCAGAACGATGCCGCTGATGTTCGCGTACCCGGCGATCTGCCCGGTGGCCCGGTCGCAGAACAGGAACCCGGAGCTGTCCCGCCCCCGGATCTTGCGCAGGTACGCCGCGTACCGCTCGGCGTCATCGGGCGCGGACAGCCACGGATGGTGCAGGTCCCGGCTGCGCCGGACGGCGGCCACGAACTCGGTCTCGTCGGCCGGACGGGGGCGGCGGATGGCGACGCGGCCGTCGCTGCGCAGGTATCGCACAGCGCCACTCTCCGCCACCGCGTCCACCCCACCCCACCCGGGGTGCACGCACTCCCCGCCCGCCACCCGCCGCCGGAGCTCGTGTTCGCACCAGCGCCCACTTCCGGCACGACCTCCCCGCGCGACGCCGCTTCCGCCTCACCCCAAGGCGGCCCGGAGATCTTGGTAGGAAACGGCCCCCAGAGGGGCCCTTCCGCACCAAGATCTCCTCCGCTCCCATCATGTGGCCCACCGGTCTCATTTCGCGGAACGATGCCTGGTAGCCCAGCAGCCGGCATCCGTCGACTCCTGCGCCGCCAGCCGTGCCGGACCGATACCTGCGCGACGCTTCTATAGGTGGGCCGGTTCCGGGAGGGGTTGGTATCGGTAGGGTTCGACGTCGGTGATCGACGAGTGACTCATGCAAGATCTGGCCACCGCAGAAGGGTGTGCCGTGAAGCGCGACCTGTCCTCGTGGGTTGCCGGCGTCGGCCCGGCCCACCTTGCTGGCCTGATCAGAAGCCTGTCCGCGATTGGTGTCGCGTGACTCATCACAGATGTGCCGCCGGGTGATCGTCTCCCGGGCCGACGCCGTCCGAACGTCGTCCCGTGCAAGGGAGAACCGTCCGTGCCTTCCATCCTGGCAGATCGTCTGGCCGGCCGCGTTGACGCGGTCATCGGTGTGGATACCCATACCGATACGCACACCGCCGCGGTGACCACCCCGGTCGGGACAGTGCTGGCCGAGATCACCGTGCCGGCCACCGCCGACGGCGCCGCTGTTCTGCTGGCCTGGGCCGGGCGGCAGACGACCGGGCTGGGAACGGGCCGGCGGGCCTGGGCCCTGGACGGCGCCCGGTGTCACGGGGTCGGCCTGCTGCGTGTCCTGCGCGCCGCGGGTGAGGACGTCCTGGAAGCACCCAAACCCGCTGCCGGACGCCGTCGGCGAGGCGGCAAGTCCGACGCGTTGGACGCCGTGCACGCCGCTCGCGCGGTGCTGGCCGCCGACCACGTCGCCACGCCCCGCGCCGACGGCGACCGGGAAGCCCTGCGCCTGCTGCACGTCTGCCGCCGCCACTACAGCGACACCCGCACCGCCACCATCAACCTGTTCAAATCGCTGATCCTCACCGCCGACGACGATCTACGCACACAGATGCGCGGACTGAACACCCTGCGGCAGGTCCAACACGCCACCACCCTCACCACCGGCACCGGCAGCGGCACCGGCAGCGGCACCGGCAGCGGCAGCGGCAGCGGCAGCGGCAGCGGCAGCGGCAGCGGACTTGACCGACTGCGCCGCACTCAACTGGCAGCCCTGGCCGAGCAGATCCTGACCCTCGAGAAGCTCCTGAAAGCCAACCTCGCCGAGATCCGCACCCTGGTCGACAAGCTCTGCCCCACCCTGCTCGACCAACCCGGGATCGGCCCCGTCACCGCCGCGATCGCACTGACCGCCTGGTCACACCCCGGCCGGTTCCGCAACGAAGCCGCCTTCGCCTCACTCGCCGGCGCCAGCCCCGTCCCCGCCAACTCCGGACGCACCATCCGCCACCGCCTCAACCGAGGCGGCGACCGCACCCTCAACGCCGCCCTACACACCATCGCGAAAACCCGCCAACGATGCCACCAACCCACCAAGGACTACGTCGAACGCCGCACCACCGAAGGCCGCACCCCAGCCGAAATCACCCGCAGCCTCAAACGCTACATAGCCCGCCAAATCTGGCGCACCCTCGAAACCAACGCTTGACAAACACCTTCACAGATCTTGCACTTGCCGCCCCCCGGGTGCCCGCTTCGCGAGGTTCGCCGGGGCTCAAACTGCAAGATCGCGTGGGCGGGCGGGTCCATCCGCGCCTCGGGCGGGAACGTCCGCGCCCGGTCGGGTGGTTCGGTGCGCGATGTCGGGTTCGCTGTGTCGGCCTGGCGAGGCTGTGGTCGGTGCCATCGTGAGGGTGGAATCGGTGGCGGGCGCGGGGCGTTGTACATGGCTGACCGCCCAGGCACCAGGTCGAGCGCCGGACACCGGCCCGCCGAGGCGCCCGGATTGGTCAGGGAATCGGCCCGGCCCGGTCGTCGTTACATCCCCGAGCGACGGGCACCGCCGTCCCGGAATGACCCCGGCCCGCCGGCCGTTACATCCCCCCGGATCGAGCCGCGAGGCCACGCCACCGGACAGGCCCCGTCGGGTCGCACCGCCCCGACCGGGAGCCACGGTCGGCGGGAATGACCCCGGCCCGGTGGTCGTTACATCCCCGAGCCGCGCAGAGCAGGCCCCTCCGGGTCGCCCGCGTGCCGCCCGTCCGACGGGCACCCCTCAAGACTTTTCCCCTTCGCGGCATCCCCCTGCCGCGTATCCCCCACTTCAGGGAGGCAACCATCATGGCTACCACTCTGCTGCGCAAGACCGTTCTGACCGCTGCCGGTGTCGTCGCCACCGCTGGTGGCATCGCCGGCCCCGCCATCGCCGCCCACGCCGCCCCCACCACCGGCACCACGAGCGTGGTCGCCGACCGCAAGAGCGGTCATGGCGAGCGGGAGCTGGACGTGCGCTACGAAGCCCAGCCCAACTTCTACTTCTGCGGCCCCGCCGCCGCCCGCAACGCGCTGAGCGTGCAGGGCAAGAACATCGACGTGCACGCCATGGCCAAGGAGATGGGCACCACCGAGGCCGGCACCAACTCCATCAACGACATCACCCCCGTGCTGAACAAGGAGACCGGCGCGAAGGACGCCTACAAGTCGGTCGAGATCAGCACCCCCAAGGCCGACGACAAGCAGACCGACAAGCTTCGCGCCGACGTGGTCAAGACCGTCGACGCCGGCCGGGCCGTGGTCGCCAACATCGCCGGCACCGCCACCGACACCGACGGCACCACCCACTCCTTCGAAGGCGGCCACTACATCAGCGTCATCGGCTACCGCGACGACGGCCGCACCGTCACCATCGCCGACAGCGCCGACCCGAACACCGCCACCTACCGCATGAGCATCGACAACCTCGCCGACTGGATCGCCACCCGCGGCTACAGCACCAGCTGACCAACCGCACCACCCCGCCGCGCCCACGGCTGCAGAGCAAGAACAAGACGCACGCGGAAGGGCCCGACCCCCACCACGAGGGGCCGGGCCCTTCGGCGTGTCCAACGGCTGCCTGCCGGTCACCTCGCCGTCACGCCGGTGTCGTCACCCGGACGGCTCGCTCCACCACGCTGGGTCGCACCGGATCGTACGGGCGACCGCGAAGGAGCAGCAGTGGCAGCAGCCGAGGAGGCGGCGAGCCGCCCCGACGTGAGCGTGGTCGTGCCTGTCTACAACACGCTGCGGTACCTGCGGTCGTGCCTCGACTCGGTGCTGCGGCAGACGATCGGCCCGGACCGGATGGAGATCGTGGCGGTGGACGACGGGTCCACCGACGGCAGCGGCCGCCTGCTGGACCGGTACGCCGCGAAGCACCCCGGCACGGTGCGGGTGGTTCACCAGCCCAACTCGGGTGGCCCCGCCTCGCCCTGCAACCGGGGACTGGACCTGGCCACCGGCCGGTACGTCTTCTTCCTCGGCTCGGACGACCGGCTCGGCCCGGAGGCCCTCGAACGTCTGGTCGCCGCCGCCGACCGGTACGGCTCGGACGTGGTGCTCGGCAGGGTGGTGGGGGTCAACGGCCGGCACGTCTTCTCCGACGTGTTCGCCGAGGGCAACGCGGTCGACGTGAGCCTGTTCGACTCGGCGCTGCCGTGGTCGCTGGCGAACACGAAGCTGTTCCGGCGCGACCTCGTGGACCGGCTCGGGCTGCGGTTCCCGGAGGACATGCCGGTGCTCAGCGACCAGCCGTTCACGCTCGCCGCCTGCTACCACGCGCGGCGGGTCTCGGTGCTCGCCGACTACGACTACTACCACGCGGTACGTCGGCTGGACGCCCGCAACATCACCTACCACAGCCGGGTGGAGCAGCGCCTGGTCAGCGTGGAGCGGCTGTTCGCGTACGTGGCCGGCCTGATCCCCGCCGAGGAGCGCCGGGACGCGGTGCTGCACCGCCACGTGGGCCTGGAGCTGGCGAACCTGGTCGGCGACGACTTCCGGCACCTGGACCGGGCCACGCAGGAGCGGGTGCACGCGACGGTGGCGCGGCTGGTGCGGCGGCACGTCACCGGTTGCCTGCGGGACCGGCTCGGCATCGAGGCCCGGCTGCGCCTGGGCGCGGTGACGGCGGGAGGCGTCGACGACCTGCTGGCGGTCATCGAGCAGGACAGCGACCGGGGCGTACCGGCGACGGTGTTCGCCGGCGACCGGTGGCACGCGGGCTACCCGGGCGCTCCGGCGCCGTGGACCGACGTGACCGACGTGCGCGCCGACTGGCTGGCGCGACTGGACACGGTCGACGTGAGCTGGGCCGACGGGCACACGCTGACGGTGACCACGCGCAGCCCGTACCCCCGGTTCGCGACCGAGGCCGGGCCGGTGCGGATGCTGGCCGGCCCGGTCGTGGGCGCCACCCGGATGGACGCCGGGGACCCGACCGGCCGCACGCTGCGCACGGACTTCGCGCTCGACCGGCTCCTGGCCACCGGCGGGCAGCGCCATCCGGTCCGCGCGGAGGTGGACGGCGGGCACGGGCGCGGTGGGGCCGCGGTGCGCGCCCCACGGCTCGCCGCCGGACGGCCCCGGCTGCTGCGGCACGGCGCCCGGCTGTACGGCGTCGCGGCGACCGTCGACCCGCGCAACGGTCAGCTCGTGCTGTCGGTGGTGCCGGTGACGGTGGGGCAGCTCGTCGGGCGGCTACGCCGGCGCGGGCGGCGCGGACCGGAAGCGGCGCGGACGCCGGCGCGCGGCGTGACCGGGGCGCGGGTGTCGGGGCGCCGCCCGGCCGCGGCGCAGACGTCAGGGCGCGGCGCGGAAGCCCGGCTCGGCCGGCATGGGCACCTGGAGGTACGTGGTGCCGCGCAGGTCCAGCCAGGCCCGCTGCGGCGCGCGGACCAGCCGCACCATCACCCCGGAGCAGGCGGGGCAGCGCCCGACCAGGCCCGGGGCGTGCGAGTAGACGTGCAGCCCGGCCATCGGGCCGGTCGTCCCGCAGGTGTCGCACCGCCCGGTGGTGGCGCTCAGGTCGACGGCGAACAGCTCACGCAACGGCCCGTCGAGCATGTTGCCGTCCAGGTACGACAGGTCGGTCATACGCCCTCCTCGGGTTCTCAGCCGGTCGGGCCGAACCGTTCGGTCCGCACGCGCCGGGTCGGGTGACCCAGCCCCACCAGCAGGTCGGCCACGGTTTCCACGAATCCGGTGGGACCGCACACGTAGCACAGCGGCTCCAGGTCGGGCGGCCAGCCGTGACTGTTCACGTCGGCGAGGCCGATCCGGTGCGGCTCGCCGCGCCAGCCCTCGGGCGCGGACCGGGTGTAGACGTACGCCACGTCCAGGCCCTGGTCGTCGCGGGCGCGGCGGCGCAGCTCGTCGGCGTAGATGACGTCGTCCGGGGTGCGCACCGAGTAGACGAGCCGGAACGGTGTGCGGCTGCCCGCGGCGCGGCGCGCGCGGATCATCGCCATCAGCGGCACCACGCCCGACCCGCCGCCGACCAGCAGCACCGGCGCGGTGTCGTCGGTACGCCAGACGAACCAGCCGCCGACCGGGCCGCGGACCTCCAGCGGGTCGCCCTCGGCGTAGGTGTCGGTCAGGTACGGCGACACCTCGCCGTCGGGCACCCGCTGCACGGTGACCTCGATCCGCTCGCCGTCGGCGGGGCCGGCCAGCGAGTACGACCGGGCGGCCTGGTAGCCGTCCTCGGCGGTCAGGCGCAGGTCGACGTGCTGCCCGGGCAGGTGTCCGGGCCAGCCGGGCACGTCCAGCACCAACGTCTGCGCGGTGGGCGTCTCGATCCGCCGCTCGACCAGGCGGGCCACCCGCCACATCAGCGGGGCGACGCGGCGCCCTTCGGCCGGTGCCGCCACCTCAGTCGCCCTGGTAGCGCTGCTCGCGCCACGGGTCGCCGTAGTCGTGGTAGCCGGCGGTCTCCCAGAAGCCGGGCCGGTCGTCGACGAGCAGCCGGATGCCGTGCACCCACTTCGCCGACTTCCACAGGTACAGGTGCGGTACGAGCAGCCGCGCCGGGCCGCCGTGCTCGGCCGGCAGCGGCCCTCCGTCGTACGTGTGCACCACCCACGCCCGCCCGCCGCGCAGGTCGTCCAGCGGCAGGTTCGTGGTGTAGCCGCCGTAGGAGTGCGCCAGGGCGTACCGGGCGCCGGTGTCGACGCCGTCGAGCAGCGTGTCCAGGGAGACGCCCTGCCAGGTGGTGCCGAGCTTGGACCAGCGGGTGACACAGTGCAGGTCCACCGTCGGGGTGTCCTGCGGCAGGCCCATCAGCTCGTCCCAGGACCAGCGGTACTCCGCGCCGGTCTCGCTGGTGAGCACGAACTCCCAGGTGTCGAGGGAGACGCGCGGCGTCGGGCCGGCGGAGAGCACGGGGAAGTCCTCAGTGAGGTACTGCCCCGGCGGCAGGTCGGTCGCGGACGAACGGGGCCGGCCCTGGAAGCCCGGCGAGACGATTCCCACCCGTCAGTCGTACCACCGCCGGCCGTGCCGGGGCAGGAGTTCCCACCGAGTCAGGCCCCGCCTCCGCCCGACACCTCGTGCACGACCGTGCGCTTGCCGTCGCCGCTGTCACGGGTGGCCCGCAGGCTGGTGATGGTGACGATCACCAGGACGCCGATGATCACGCCGAGCGAGGCCACCGTCGGGATCTCCGGCACGCCCTCCCAGATGCCGTGCGCCCAGTGCAGGCCCAGCTTGAGACCGATGAACGCGAGGATGACGGCCAGGCCGTAGCTGAGGTGCACCAGCCGGCTCAGCGCGGCGTGCAGCACGAAGTAGAGCGCCCGCAGGCCCAGCAGCGCGAACGCGTTCGTGGCGAAGACCAGGTACGGGTCCTCGGTGATGCCATAGACGGCGGGCACCGAGTCGACAGCGAACACGATGTCGGTGGCCAGCACGGCGACGACGACGAGCGCGAAGGGGGTGAGCGCCCGGCGGCCGTTCTGCCGGATGGTCATCCGGGTGCCGTGGTACTCGTCGACCACCGGCATGACCTTGCGCAGCAGCCGCACCGACCGCATCTTGTTGATGTCGACCTCCTGCTCGTGCCCGCTGAGGGCGTCGCGCAGCAGCTTCACCGCGGTGGCGATGAGGATGAGCGCGAAGAGCAGGAAGGCGAAGTCGAGCGTCTTGAGCGCGGCGGCGCCGAGCGCGATGAACACGCCGCGCAGCACCAGTGCGCCCGCGATGCCGTAGAGCAGCACCCGCTGGGCCAGTACCGACGGCACCGCGAACGCGGCGAGCAGCAGCATGAAGACGAACAGGTTGTCGACCGACAGCGACTTCTCGACCAGGTAACCGGTGAGGTACTCGATGCCCTGCTGGCCGCCCCAGCGGGACCAGACCCAGGCGCCGAAGGCCAGGGGCAGGGCGATGTAGAAGGCCGACCAGCCCAGGGCCTCGCGGATGGAGACCTCGTGCGGCTTCCTGGTGACCAGGAAGTCGAGCACCAGCAGGACGAGCACGCCGACGATCGTCACCGCCCACAGCGTGGGCGTCCCGATCGACGACAGCTCGGACGCAGCCAGGGGGGACAATTCGGGCATGGAACCTCCTCGAACACCGTGTCATGTTCGAGGTCTCCTTCACCCACGTTTTCGTGGGCAACCACCCGGGGCTCGCCTCTGGGGCTCGCCGTACTGACCGGAATGATTCGTGGGAAGTACTCCCCTCGCCTGCACAAGGCTAGGTCACCGCCGGACCGGACGCCAAGTCGGGACACGCATGCTTGCCCTGGTCAACCGCTGAGCCGCGGTGGAGGGCATGGCGCCAGGTCATCGCGGCCCCTAGGGTGACGCGGGTGACCAATCAGGGACCGTTGACCGGCATCCGAGTGATCGAGCTGGCCGGGATCGGCCCCGCGCCGTTCGCGGCGATGATGCTGGGCGATCTCGGCGCGGACGTGGTGCGGGTCGACCGGCTCGGTGGCGGCGGCTTCGGCGCCTTCCCGGGCGACCTGCTCAACCGCAACCGCCGCTCGGTCGCGGTGGACCTGAAGCGGCCCGAGGGCCGAGACCTGGTCCTGGCGCTCGTCTGCGAGGCGGACGCGCTGGTGGAGGGCTTCCGACCGGGAGTGGCCGAGCGACTCGGCATCGGCCCGACCGACTGTTTCGCCGTCAACCCCAAGCTGGTGTACGGGCGGATGACCGGCTGGGGGCAGGGCGGCCCGCTCGCCCACAGCGCCGGGCACGACATCGACTACCTGGCGCTGACCGGCGCGCTGCACGGTGTCGGGCGGGCCGGTGAGCGTCCGGTGCCGCCGATGAACCTGCTCGGCGACTTCGGCGGCGGCGGCATGATGCTGGCCCTCGGCGTGGTCGCGGCGCTGCACGCGGTGTGCAACGACGGGCCCGGCCAGGTGGTCGACGCGGCGATCGTGGACGGCGTGTCGGTGCTGGCCACCCAGATCCACGCGCTGCGCGGCATCGGGCTGTGGCAGGACCCGCGCGGGGTGAACCTGCTCGACGGCGGCGCGCCCTTCTACGACACGTACGAGTGCGCCGACGGGCGGTACGTGGCGGTGGGCGCGCTGGAGCCGCAGTTCTACGCCGAACTGGTCCGGCTCAGCGGGTTCCCGCTGGACGGCGACGACGCGCCGGACCGGGACGACCCGGCGAACTGGCCGGCGTTGCGGGCGGCCTGGGCGCGACTGTTCCGCACCCGTACCCGGGACGAGTGGACGGAGCTGCTGGCCGGCACGGACGCCTGCGTGGCGCCGGTGCTCGACTGGGCCGAGGCGCCGGAGCACCCGCACCTGCGCGACCGGGAGGTCTTCGTGGCGCCGGACGGCGTCACCCAGCCGGCCCCCGCGCCGCGCTTCTCGGCCACCCCCACCGCCGTGCGGCGCCCGCCGCCGTCGCCCGGCGAGCACACCGACGAGGTGCTCGCCGAGGCCGCCGGGATGGATCCCGCCCGGATCGCCGCGCTGCGCGCCGCCGGTGTGATCGGCTGACCTGCCGCCGGTTCAGCGGCGGTTCGCGGAGGCCGGGGCGAGGGCCGGTTCCACCATGTCCCGGTAGTCGCGGGGGAACTGCACCACGACGTCCTGGAACTCGCCGCCCCGGATCGCCTCGCGCATCGTGACGAACACCGCGCGTACGGCGTCCCGGGCGGTGTTCTCGTCGCAGTCGGCCCGGCGGGCGACGCGGGCGGCGAACTCCGCCGCGCCGAACCGTTCGGCCGCCTCGTCGCGTGGATACGGGCTGAGCAGCCCCTGCAGCGGCTTGGGCAGCTGCGCGGCGAGGTCCAGCACCTCGCCGCCGGTCAGCCGCTCGGCGAGTGTCTCCAGCGTGGCCCCGGTGAGCGTGGCCGCCCGGTCCTCGCTGGTGCCGGTGAGCCGGGCGACCCGGCTCACGAAGGTGAGGTAGTGCATCCGTGGTACCCCCTTCGGTGCGCCCACCGCGCCTACCCGCGACGACACGCCGGAAACGGCGCCGGGCACGCGCGCCGAGAACTTCGCGCTCCCGGGCGTGAGCGGCGGCGCGACGGGTAACCGCCGCCCGGTCATGACCCCGACTACTGCCACGAGGAGCCCGACCCATGGCGAGTTACACGGATGTCCTGGAGTACCTGTCCGCGCTGGACTACCCGGCCGGCAAGGACGACGTCATCCGCGAGGCGGAACGGGAGGGCGCGCCGCCGGACGTGTTGCAGGCGCTGCGCGCACTGCCCCCGGTGGACTACGCCAACGGCACCGAGGTGGCCCGGTCGGCCGGCATCGACGCGGCTCCGGAGGTGAGCCGGTCGCAGCGCGCGGCGCAGGCCCGGGACAACCACCCGCGCGTCTCGCAGCACCTGCGCGGCATCTGAACACGGCGACGGGCCGGCGGGCGACACGGCCGCCGGCCTCGGCGCGTGCCCGGGCGCAGGCACGCGCGCGACGGGGGACGGTCGAGGGCGGGCGCTCTCCTGTGGATCGTGCGCCCCTGGACAGGCGAGCGCCCCGGGTCACGAACCGCGACCTGGGGCGCCACGCAGCACCTGTCCTGCGCGGTTCACGCCCGAACCGGGTCGCGACCGCGTAGCGGTGAGATGTTCGCCCGAACCGGGCGGGCATCGCTGCCACGATCATCATACGACGCGACATCAGCCGAACGGGTGAGAATCGCGGAAATGTGGCCGGGCGCACGTGCGCTCAGGCGGTCACCTCGGCGTACCGCCGCTCCAGGTCCACTCTCGCCAGCGCTCCGACCAGCCACGACAGTTGCTCCGACTCGCCGCTGCCGGTCAGTCCGGCGAGGTCGCGCGCGGTGCGGCCCAGCCCGAGCCGCCGGGCCGCCGCGAGCGCCCGCCGGTCGGCCACCGGCGCCGCCTCGCGCCACAGCGCCTGCGCCTCGCGCAGGAACAGGTCGCACACCTCGTCGTCCACTCCGGGCAGCGCGGTCAGCAGCCGGCGCTCCTCGCGCAGGTCCCGGTGCGCGGCCGTCCGCAACCGGCGCAGGTCACTCCGGTACGTCTCGACGAGCGTGCGGGCCAGGTCGCCGAGGGTATCGGCGATCCCGGCCAGGTCACCGCGCAGCCCGGCGGCGCGCAGCACGCGTACCCGGTCCTCGTGCCGGGAGCGGGCCATCCGGGCCGCGGTGTCCCAGCCGGCGTCGCGCAGCGCGCCGGCCGCGTCGACCGCCCGGTGGAAGTCACCCCGGCGGGCCAGCAGGACGGCCAGGTACAGCACCTGGAACAACTGGGCCGGGTTGTTCGTCACCCGGAACCCGAAGCACTCGGCGAACCCGCGGCCGTCTCCGGCGAGCCGGCGGGCGAGCCGCTTCCGGTCCGCGACGTCGCGCGGTGCGGTGGTTGTCGGCATCCCGCCGACTACCCCGGCGACGGCGCGGCATGCGGCGGCGGGGCACGGGCCGGGGTCAGCCGGGTACGCCGCCGCTGCGGTCGCGGGCCTTGAGCCGGGTGGTGGGCAGCGCGGGCGCGGGCAGCGGCGGCGCCGCGTCGTCGGCGACCACGCCGAAGCGTCGGCCGGCCATCCAGTCCTCCCGGGCGGCCACCACCTCCTCGTGCGAGCGGCCGACGAAGTTCCACCACATCACCAGCGGATCCTCGAACGGGATGCCGCCGAGCAGCAGCAGCCGGGTGCCCGGTTCGGCGCGCAGCGTCAGCGCGCTCCGGCCGAGGCCCAGGTAGAGCAGCGCGCCGGGGGCCAGCGCCACGCCCTCGCACTCGGCGGTGCCGGACATGGCCAGCAGCCCGTACTCGAAGTCCCGGCGCAGCGGCAGCGTGGCCGGCGCCGGGCCGCGGACCTCGATCTGCGCGCCGACCAGCGGGGTGTGCACGAGCGCGGGCGAGCGTTCCCCGCCGAGGTCGCCGACGAGCAGCGTGACGTCCAGGTCGCCGTCGCGGAAGCGCGGCAGGTCGGCGTGGTGCGCGAAGGCCGGGTCACCGGCGCGGGCCGGGTCGGGCAGCGCCACCCACAGCTGCACGCCGTGCATCACCGGCGGGTGCACCAGCGGCGAGCGCTCCGAGTGCGCGATGCCGCGCCCGGAGGTCATCACGTTGAGCTGCCCCGGGCGGATGGGCTGGACGTTGCCGAGGCTGTCGCGGTGCAGGATCTCCCCGTCGAGCAGCCAGGTGACCGTCTGCAGCCCGGTGTGCGGGTGCGGCGGCACCTCCATGCCGGGCCGGTCGGCCACGTCGTCGGGCCCGAAGTGGTCGACGAAGCACCAGGCGCCGACCATCCGGCGCTGCCGCTGCGGCAGCAGCCGGCGCACCGTGGTGTAGCGGCCGAGCGGGACGTCGTGGCCGGGCAGCAGCACACTGCCCGGATCGGTCGGGCCGACGCCGGGCGGGAGTGTCTGCGCGGGCAGGGATTCGGTGCGGTCCACCGCCCCGACTGTACGCTCACTCCGCGGTGACGCTCACCGCGTTGACGCCCCCCACCAGGTCGAGGTAGAGCCGGTCGGCAGCCCGGTCCCAGCCCGGCGAGCTGACCAGGTCACCGGCGGCGATCCCACCACGGCGCTCGTCGTACAGGGTCAGGGAGCCGGCACCGGCGGCCACCCGCACCCGGGCCGGCGGCGCGCCCGGCACGGTGACGGTGAGTTCGCTGGCCCCGCCGGTCATCCGGACGGTGAGCGAGCCGTCGAGCCGGGGCAGCAGCAGCCGGGTACGCGACGCGCCGCCGACCAGGTCGATCCCGGCGAGCCGGGCCTCGCCCAGGTCGAGCCGCTGCTCGCTGACCCCGCCGATGAGTCGCAGCCGCCAGGTGACCCGCGAGTTGAGCACCACCTCGACGGCGGCCGGGCCGGGACGGCCGTTCTCCTCGATCCGCAGCCGGACCCGGTCGCCCACCATCTGCGGGCGCGGTGTCACACCGGAGCCGTCCGGCGCGCCGATCCGATACAGGTCGTCGCCGAGGTCGGCGGCCCGCAGGGTGAACCGGGTCAGCCCGTCGGCCAGCTCGAACTGGGCGAGCCGCCGGTCACCCCGGGGCGCGGTGAGGGTCTGCGCGCCGGCCACCTCGGCGGGGCCCGCCCCGCCGGAGCCGCCGCGCCCGGGCGACGGCGGCGCGCCGCCGGAGAAGACCACGCCGAGGCGGGCCGGGTTGGACAGGGTCACCGCCACCGCCACCGCGCCGAGCACCACCACCAGCACGGCCGCCGCCGCCAGCAGCCGGGCTCCGCCGGACCAGCGGGATCGGGTCCGGCCGGGGTCGTCCTCGGATGCGGTCATGGTCGTCCCCTCTCGCCGGTCCCCATGGGGTCATACGTCCGCGTCGGCGTCCCGGTTCATTCCCACTCCGGTACGTTCCCGCACCTTGCCGGCGCAGGCGGCCAGCACGGCGTGCGCGTCCAGGCCGAGACTCTCGATCGCGACGAGCGCGGTGAACGCCACGTCGGCGAGTTCGGCGGCGACCTCCTCGCGGGTGTGCGTCACCCCCTTGCGCGGGTTCTGCCCGAGCAGCCCGATCCAGGCCGCGGCGACCTCACCGGCCTCCTCGCCGATCTTGAGGATGCGACAGGTCAGTTCGGTGTCGCCGCGGCCGTTCGCGGCGTCGAGCCAGGCGCGCGCGTCGCGCGCCGTCGTCCAGATGGTGGCGTCCACGCGGACCAGTGAACCTCACCCCGCGCACCGTTCGTATCCTGGGGCGACGCAGGCCAGAGGGTCTGCGTTCCAGGCGAGAGGAGGTGCCCGTGATGCCGGAGACGGTCGAGTCGGTGTTCGCCGGCGTGGTCGCCCGGAACCCGGGAGAGCCCGAGTTCCACCAGGCGGTCCGCGAGGTGCTGGAGAGCATCGGTCCGGCTCTGGCCCGGCATCCGGAGTACGCCGAGGTGGTCGAGCGCGTCTGCGAGCCGGAGCGGCAGGTCATCTTCCGCGTGCCGTGGGAGGACGACCAGGGCCGGGTACGGGTCAACCGCGGCTTCCGGGTGGAGTTCAACAGCGCGCTCGGCCCGTTCAAGGGCGGGCTGCGCTTCCACCCGTCGGTCTACCTGGGCATCGTGAAGTTCCTCGGCTTCGAGCAGATCTTCAAGAACGCGCTGACCGGGCTGTCCATCGGTGGCGGCAAGGGCGGCGCGGACTTCGACCCGAAGGGCCGCTCGGACCGCGAGGTGATGCGGTTCTGTCAGAGCTTCATGACCGAGCTGTACCGGCACATCGGCCCGCAGACCGACGTGCCGGCCGGTGACATCGGGGTGGGCGGCCGGGAGATCGGCTACCTGTTCGGGCAGTACAAGCGGATCACCAACCGGTACGACGCGGGCGTGCTCACCGGCAAGGGCCTGGCGTACGGGGGTGCGCAGGTGCGCCGGGAGGCGACCGGGTACGGAGCGGTGTTCTTCGCCGACGAGATGCTCCGCCAGGCCGGGGACAGCCTGGAGGGCAAGCGGGTCGTGGTGTCCGGCTCCGGCAACGTGGCGATCTACGCGATCGAGAAGGTGCACCAGCTCGGCGGCACCGTGGTGGCGTGCTCGGACTCCGGCGGCTACGTGGTCGACGAGAAGGGCATCGACCTGGCGTTGCTGCGGGAGCTGAAGGAGCAGCGCCGGGGGCGGCTGGCCGAGTACGCGGAGCACGCGCGCAACGCGGTGGCGGTCCCGGACCGCAACGTCTGGGAGGTGCCCTGCGACCTGGCGCTGCCCTGCGCCACGCAGAACGAGATCGGCGGCGCGGAGGCGGCCGCGCTGGTCGCCGGCGGCTGCGTCGCGGTGGTGGAGGGGGCGAACATGCCCACCACGCCGGAGGCGGTGCGGATCCTCGGCCGGGCCGGGGTGCGGTTCGCCCCGGGCAAGGCCGCCAACGCCGGCGGTGTGGCGGTGAGCGGGCTGGAGATGCAGCAGAACGCCAGCCGCGACACGTGGACGTTCGGCGAGTCGGAGCAGCGGCTGCGCGAGATCATGCGGGACGTGCACGACAGGTGCTGGGCGACGGCCGAGGAGTTCGGCCTGCCCGGTGACTACGTGGCCGGCGCGAACATCCAGGGGTTCCGGCGGGTGGCCGAGGCGATGCTGGCGCACGGCCTGGTGTGAGCGGACGGCGGGACGGAGACTGTCGGTTCGGTCAGTCAGTGATTGACAGCTCTCGACGCCCGGCCTAGGTTCAGGGCGCTACCGGCCGGTAGGCATCCGTCCCGCGTCGTCACCCCCGTTCCCGGGGTGGCACCGTCCCCCGGGGAGCAGCGATGCAGCCCTCACCCGTCCGCCGCCGGCTGCTCGCCGTCGGCGCTGCCCTCGCGTTGACGCTCGGCCTCGCCGGCGCGGCCCCCGCCGCCGCCACCGGCCGCGACGACGGCAGCGGCCCGCTGCCCGGCTACACCATCGTCAACCCGCCGCTGCCGCCACTGGTCGTCGGCGGTGCCGCCACCACCGTGCGGCAGGGCGTGCACGCGAACGCCGGGTACGTCATCGAGATCCCCGAGCGCTGGAACGGCGAGCTGGTGATGTGGGCGCACGGCTACCGCGGCCAGGGCACCGAGCTGTCGCCCGAGCCGCCCGCCTACGACCTGCGGCAGCGCCTGGTGGCGCAGGGGTACGCGTGGGCGTCGTCGTCGTACGACCGCAACGGCTACGACGTGCGCTCCGGCGTGCGCAGCACCAAGGCGCTGGCCGACCTGTTCAGCCGTACCGTCCGGCGCCCGCACCGGGTGCTGATCGCCGGGGTGTCGATGGGCGGCCACGTCATCGGCCGGTCGCTGGAGCAGTACCCGGGCTTCTACGCCGGTGCGCTGCCGATGTGCGGGGTGCTCGGCGACCAGGAACTGTTCGACTTCTTCCTGGACTACAACCTGGTGGCGCAGGCGCTGGCCGGGGTGCGCGCGTACCCGACGCCGCCCGACTACCTGACCTCGGCGGTGCCCCGGATCCAGGTCACGCTCGGCCTGGCCGGGCTGACCCCGGGCGGCCCGGACACCACGAACGCGCTCGGCAAGCAGCTGCGCGCGGTCACCGTGGAGCGCTCCGGCGGGCCGCGCCCGGGCGCCGACGCCGCGTTCGCGGTGTGGAAGGACTTCCTGTTCGGCATCGCGGTCAGCGAGGCGGACGGCTCCCCCGCCCGGCGGCCCGGTCAGCTCGCCACGAACCTGTTCACCAGGTACGCGCCGAACCAGCCGGTGAACCTCAACGCGACGGTGCAGCGGGTCGCGCCGGAGAACCTGCGCCAGCGGCTCTCGCCAAGCCTGACCGAGGTGCCCCGGATCGCCGGGCGGCCCACCGCGCCGGTGCTCAGCCTGCACGGGCTCGGTGACCTTTTCGTGCCGTTCGGCATGGAGCAGGCCTACGCCCGGGACGTGGCCCGGCACGGACGCTCCCGGCTGCTGGTGCAGCGTGCGGTGCGTACCGCGCAGCACTGCGAGTTCAGCCCGGCCGAGGCCGGCGCCGCCTGGGACGACCTGACCCGCTGGGTGCGTACCGGGAAGCGCCCGGCCGGTGACGCGGTCACCGACCGGCGCGCGGTGGCGGCGCCGGACTTCGGCTGCCGGTTCAGCGACCGGGCCGCGCGGGCGGCCGGCGCCGGCACCCGCCCGCTCTACCCGTCGTGCTGAGGTGTCTCAGTCCTCCGCCCGGCCGTACCAGCCGCCCCGGTAGACGGTGCCCGGGGTCGCCTGCGGCTCCGGCTCCGGCTCGAGCTGCGGCTCCGGCTGCGGCGGCAGGTCACCGGCGGTGCGGCGGGAACGGCGGACCCGGCTGACCACGAACCAGCAGGCACCGGCCACCACGGCCACGATGACGACCTTCTGGAACGTGCCCGCGTACGCCTCGACCACGTGCCACTGCTCGCCGAGGAAATACCCGGCGAGCACGAAGGTGGTGTTCCAGATCAGGCTGCCCAGCGCGGTGTAGAGCAGGAACACCGGCACCGGCATCCGTTCCACACCGGCCGGGATGGAGATGAGACTGCGGAAGATCGGAATCATCCGGCCGAAGAACACCGCCTTGACGCCGTGACGCAGGAACCACGCCTCGGTGCGGTCCACGTCCTCCAGCTTGATCAGCGGCAGCCGCGCGGCCAGGGCGCGCATCCGGTCCCGCCCGAGGGCCGCGCCGATGTAGTAGAGCGCCAGCGCCCCCACGATCGACCCGAGCGTGGTCCAGAAGATGGCACCGGCCAGGCTCATCTTGCCCTGGCTCGCGGTGAAGCCGGCCAGCGGCAGGATCACCTCGCTGGGGATGGGCGGGAACAGGTTCTCCAGGGCCACCGCGAGGCCGGCGCCCGGGCCACCGAGCCGTTCCATCAGGCCGGTGACCCAGCCCGCCACTCCGTCGCCGGTCGGTTCCGCGGCCCGCGCGGTGCCCGCCCGGGGGACGGCGAGCAGCTGTGCGTTTCCGATCATCCGACCAACGTTACGGGGCGAAGCCGCGGACGACCACGCGTCATGGAAACCATTATCGTGTACGTCATGCGTACGCCGTTGCGGATCGCCGTCGCCCAGCCGCTGACCCGCTCCCACGACGTCGCGGGCAACGCCGGCCGGCACGCCGACGCGGTACGCGCCGCCGCGGCCCGCGTGGTGGTCTTCCCGGAGATGTCGCTGACCGGGTACGAACTGGACGCCGCGCCGCTGGACCCGGACGATCCCCGGCTCGCGCCGCTGCGCGCGGCGTGCGCCGAGACCGGGACGCTGGCGCTGGCCGGCGCACCGGTGCCCGGACCGCACATCGGGGTGCTCGCGGTCGACGCCGAGGGCGTGCGGGTGGCGTACCGGAAGATGTGCCTGGGTGGCGCGGAGCCGCGGCACATGCGGCCGGGCCGGGAGCCGGCGGTGCTCGATGTGGACGGCTGGCGGCTGGGCCTGGCGGTCTGCAAGGACACCGGCACGCCGGAGCACGCGGCGGCGACTGTGGCGCTCGGCGCGGACGCCTACCTGGCCGGGGTGCTGGAGTCGGCCGACGACGCGGCGGTGCCGGAGGAACGCGCCCGCCGGGTCGCCGCCGCGCACGGCGTGTGGGTGGTGACGGCGAGTTTCGCCGGCTCTACCGGAGGCGGGTACGCCCGCGCCGCGGGCGGTTCGGGGATCTGGTCACCTGCGGGTGAGCCGGTGGTCCGCGCCGGCGCGGACGTCGGCGCGGTGGTCACCGCGACCCTGCACTGACGGATCACCTACGCTGGGCGGAATGGCACCGTCGGAAGGCGCCGGCCCGGAATCGGCAACCCCGCTCGCGAGCGGTCGCACCGCCGACGTGTGGCTGCTGCCCGGCGGGCGGGTGCTGCGCCGCTACCGCGACGGCGGCGACGTGCGGGCCGAGGCCGAGGTGATGCGGTACCTGCACCGCGCCGGATTCCCGGTGCCCCGGGTGCACCAGGCCGAAGGTGCCGACCTGGTGCTCGACCGGGTCACAGGCCCGACGCTTGTGGAGGCACTCCAGGCGGGCACGGTCAGCGCGCCCGCGGCCGCCCACACGCTGGCCGACCTGCACGCCCGCCTGCACTCGCTCCCAGCCCTGCGGTCGGCCGATCCGGCGGTCCGCCTGCTGCACCTCGACCTGCACCCGTACAACGTGCTGCTGACCGCCGCCGGTCCGGTGGTGATCGACTGGACCGACAGCGCCGAGGGCCCGCCGGCACTGGACCGGACGACGACCGCGCTGATCCTCGCGGAGGTCGCAGTGGCTCCGGATCACCCGCTGGCGGCGGCGGCCGGTGAGTTGCTGTCCGCGTACGTCGCCGCGTCCGGGCCGCTCGACCAGTTGGCGGAGGCGGTCCGGCACCGCGCTGCCGGTCGCGCACCCGACCCGGAACGGCTGCCCGAGGCGGCCGCCCTGGTGACAGAGACGATCCGCGCTGTCGCGCCGACTGCGGCTCAGCCCTCGTCGGCGCCGCCGCGCAGCCGCTCGTAGCCGTCGATCAGCTTGCGCAGCGCGGCGGCGGTGACCGGGTCGATCTTGTCGTCCTCGGCGGCGTCCTCGATCTTCTCGCGCAGGTCCTCGACCCGCTTGTCCCGGTCCTTCGGCTTGCCCCGGTCCAGCTCGCCGGCCTTCTTGCGCAGGTCGTCGGCGGTCTTGCGGTCGATCAGCCCGATCGACTCGGCCCGGTCGAGCAGCTCACCGAACCGGTCGCCGAGCTGACGCAGCGTCACCGGTTCGGGTGCCGCCGACGTCGGCGCGGCGCTGCTGGGCTTCGGGGCGGGCGGCTCGGCTGCGCCGGTCGACGGACCGGCAGTCGGCGCGGCGGCCGGTGGCGTGCCGGAGCCGTCGCTCCACAGCAGCGAACCGACGACCGCGAGCAGCAACACCACCGCACCGGCCACCAGCAGGCCGAACAGCCGGTTCGACGAGACCGCCGGGCGCGACGGCGCGACGGGACGCCCCACCGGGCGGGACGCGGCAGCCGGAGACCGCTCGACCAGGGTGGGCGGGTGCGCCACCGGCGCCACGGTCGGCAGGATCGCGGTCGGCGGGTCCACCGGACGGCCCGCGCCGAGCCGGTCGGCGAGCCGGGCCGCCGCGGGCCGCCGCGCCGGGTCCACGTCCAGGCAGGCCAGGACCAGATCGGCGACCTCCGGCGGCAGGCCGGGCACCCGCGGCGGCGGCACCGGCGGGCGGTTGCGCCGCACGTCGAGCACGTCGTCCCAGCTGTGCACCGGCAGAGGCGCCCGGCCGGTGAGGCTGCGGTACAGCAGGACGCCGAGCGCGTACACGTCGCCGGCCGGGTTCGCCGGGCCGGGGTCGAGGCGTTCCGGGGCGAAGTAGGCGGGGGTGCCCATCAGCAGCGCGCCGGTCTGCCCGGTGACCGGGTGCGGGCCGGCGGGCGCGGCGATGCCGAAGTCGAGCACCTTCGCGCCGGTCTCGGTGAGCATCACGTTGGCGGGCTTGATGTCGCGGTGCACCACGCCGATCCGGTGTGCCGCGGCCAGCGCACCGGCGACCTGCCCGGCCGTGCGGACCGCGTCCGGCCAGGCCAGCGGCCCGCCGGCCAGCCGATCGGCCAGCGTCTGACCCTCCACCAGCTCCATCACCAGGTACGGGACGACGACGCCGCTGTCCAGCGTCGCCTCGCCGTAGTCGTACACCTGGGTGACGTGCGGGTGGGTGAGCCGCGCCGCCGCGCGGGCCTCGCGCTGGATCACCGCCCGCAGTTGCGGGTCGGCGGCGAGCTGCCCGGCGAGGGCCTTGACCGCGACGGGCCGGTGCAGCACCTCGTCGTCGGCGCGCCACACCTCGGACATCCCGCCGAGACCGATGCGTTCCCGCAGGACGTACCGGTCGTGCAGGCGCAGGGCGGGCGTGAACGGCGACATGATGCCTCCAGTCTGCCCGTCCGGTCCCCGTGCCCGTCAACCGCCCGGCGCACACCCGCCGATCAGGGCTTGCGGGCGACCCCGCCGTACATGCTGACGTCGACCACCGACGGGCGTGGCTCGGGCTCGCCGTCGGCACGCCACTCGGCGACCGAGCAGACGCCCGGTTCGACCAGCTCCAGGTCGTCGAAGAAGCGCACGATCTCCTCCCGGCTGCGCAGGTTGATCACGCCGTGCGGGCCGCCGCCGCGAGCCGCCGCCTTCGCCTCGGCGGCCACCTCGGCCGGCAGGTAGTCGTGGGTGGCGTGCGAGGCGGCCAGGTAGCTGCCGGCGGGCAGCGCGTCCAGCAGGCGGCCGACGAGCGCGTACGGGTCCTCGCCGTCGGGCACGAAGTGCAGCACCGCCAGCAGCATCAACGCCACCGGCTGGGACAGGTCGAGCGTGCGGTGCAGCTCCGGGTGGGCGAGAATGCGCTCCGGGTCACGCAGGTCCGCGTCGAGGTACGCGGTGGCGCCCTCGGCGGAACTGGTGAGCAGCGCGCGGGCGTGGGCCAGCACGATCGGGTCGTTGTCGACGTAGACGACCCGGGCGCGCGGGTCGGTCGCCTGCGCCACCTCGTGCGTGTTGTCGGCGGTGGGGATGCCGGTGCCGATGTCCAGGAACTGCCGGATGCCCGCCTCGCCGGCCAGGTGACGCACCGCACGGCGCAGGAACCGCCGGTTCTCCAGCGCGCTGATCCGGATGGTCGGGAACCGCTCGGCCATCGCGTCGCCGGAGTCCCGGTCGGCCTGGAAGTTGTCCTTGCCGCCGAGCCAGTAGTTGTACCGGCGGGCGGGGTGCGCCACTGTGGTGTCGATCCGGCCGGCGAGCGGCCCGGAATCGGGTGCCGTACCTGGTGCGTCGCTGCTCAAGGCCGCCTCCACGACTCGCGTGCCGCCGTCCACTGTCTCCGGTCGGCGGCCATGCTACTGCCCGCCTCCGCGCCGTTCAGGCCGGGTACAACTCGTCGCGCAGCCGGGCCAGCATCTCCGGGGTGCGCTCCGGTGGCGCGGCCTCCACGCACAACCGTTCCATCGCCTCGGCGTAGAAGTCGAGGTCGTCGCGCTTGTCCAGGTAGATCGCGCTGGTGAGCTGCTCGATGTAGACGATGTCGGGCAGGTCGGCGTCGCCGAAGCGCAGGATGCTGAACGCGCCGCTGGCCGCGGCGTGCCCGCCGGCCGCGAACGGCACGATCTGCAACCGCACGTGCGGGCCCGAGGTCGCCTCGATCAGCGCGTCCATCTGCTCGCGCATCACGGCGGCGCCGCCGATCGGGCGGCGCAGCACCGCCTCGTCGAGCACCGCCCAGAGCTGCGGCGGGTTCGCGCGCCGCAGCAGCTCCTTGCGCTGCATCCGCAGCTCCACCCGCCGGTCCAGCTCCGCCGCCGACGCGCCGCGGTGGCCGAGCAGGATGACCTCGCGGGCGTACGCGGCGGTCTGCAACAGGCCGGGTACGAACTGCACCTCGTACGTGCGGATCAGCGCGGCCGCCGCCTCCAGGCCCAGGTACGACTGGAACCAGGCGGGGAGCACGTCGCCGTAGCGGTGCCACCAGCCCGGGCTGTTCGCGTCGCGGGCCAGCTTGAGCAGCGCGTCGCGGTCCTGCGGTGCGGTGACGCCGTAGAGCGTGAGCAGGTCTGCCACGTCGCGCTCCTTGAAGCCGACCCGGCCCAGCTCCATCCGGCTGATCTTCGACTCCGACGAGCGGATCTCCCAGCCGGCGGTCTCACGGCTGACGCCGGCGCTCTCCCGCAGCCGGCGCAACTGCCCGCCGAGCAGCATGCGCAGCACTGTCGGACCGCTTGTCGGACCACCCTCGACGGGCACCGTCGCCACCTGACCGCCCTCGCATCCCGACCGCCACGGCCGGGCACCCTCCCGGACCGACGAGTAAGCATGCCATGAACCGACAGTGAGGTGAACTCCTCCGGGCGGACGGTTTCAGTCCCGTGTACGGGACGGCGGAATCAGGTGGTCGAAGTCGCCGTCCCGGGCGCCGAGCACGAAGGCAGCGATCTCGTCCACTGTGTAGATGAGCGCCGGGCCCTCCGGGTGCCGGGAGTTGCGGACCGCGATGCCGCCACCGCCGGGCAGCTCGGCCAGTTCGACGCAGTTGCCGCTGGGGTTGCTGCGGCTGCTCTTGAGCCAGCGCATCGGTGGCAACTCGGTCGCGGGCACGCCGTTCGGAGGTTGCTGCATGGGCGTCCTTCGGGATGAGCCAGCCGAGGCCGCGGGGAGGAGCGGTGGGTGGCGACGTCTGTCGACTGAGGAGTGAGATGCACGTGCATCTGCTATTGCATCTGCAATGGACAGAGAGCATGATAGCCGAAATACGGTGTGCCGGTTCGTTCACGTACGGTGACCCGAGCCCGGCCCCGGGGACGCCGCTCCGCGCGGCTTCGGGACTGCGGTGAGGAGGACGCGTTGGCGGATCCGATGACCATCGCCTCCGGCATCTCCGCGGCGGGCGCGATCGTCTCGGCCTGGCAGTTACGCCGCCGCGCGCTGCGCGCCGAAGCCGAGATCGACCTGCTCCAGGCCGAACTGGCCGCCGAGCGGCACGCCGCCAGCCACGACCCGCTCACCGGGCTGCCGAACCGCCGCGCGTTCTTCCGGCTCGCCGCCGCCCTGCTCACCGACCCCGCCGGCCAGCCGCTCGTCGCCGTCGTGCTCGACCTGGACAACTTCAAGCAGGTCAACGACCGCTACGGGCACGCCGCCGGAGACCAGGTGCTGGTCTGCGTGGCGCAGCGCCTGGCCGCGTTCGCCGGGCCCAACCTGGTCGCCCGGCTCGGCGGCGACGAGTTCGCCGGCCTGCTCGCCAGCCCGACGCCGGACCGCCGGTGGATCGAGCACGCCACCCGGCGGCTCTGCGAGGCGCTCGCCGCGCCGATCCCCCTCGGGGCGCGCAGCATCCAGGTCACCGCCTCGGTCGGGCTCGCGCCGGTGCACTGCCCCACCCAGCTCACCGACGCGCTCTGCCGCGCCGACGCGGCCATGTACGAGGCGAAGACGCTCGGCGCCGCCCGCCCGGCGCGCCAGCTCGTCGCGGAGTGCTGACCGCGCTCCGCCCTTCGGTGGGTCAGCGCCAGCCGTAGCCGGCGCGCAACGCCTGCCCGACCCGGTCGAACCGGGGCCGGTCCAGCACCGCGCCCTCGCGGCGAATGCTGTCCTCGCGCATGGTGAGCACCCGGTCCAGGCGTACCCAGCTCGGCCGATTGTCCCGGTCCCACTCCCCCGGGCCGAGCGCCAGCCAGTGCCGCTGGCCGTCCCGGTCACTCTGACTGGACAGCATCAGCCCGAACAACGTGCGGCTGTTCCGGCCCACCACCAGCACCGGGCGGTCCTTGCCCTGGCGCGGGTCGTCCTCGTACGGCACCCACGTCCAGACGATCTCGCCCGGGTCGGCCTGGCCGTCCGGCTCCGGCGCGTACGACAGCTCGCGGCGCTGCAACGCGCTGACCTGGCGGCGGCGCGCGACCTGGGCCGGGATCGGCCCGCCGGGGCGGGCGGGGGCGGGCACGCCCCGGGTGATCCGGCCGAGCCGCGACGCCACGTTCTTCAACAGACCTGCCACGGCGGGCAGCCTATCGGCCGGGGTACGCGGCCGATGGAATCGGGTCGCCGGTGCGGGTACGCGGTGCCATCATGCCCCGGTGACAGTGCCCCGCCACCAGATCCGCGCCACGTTCACCGACACGTCGGTCACCGTCTACCAGGCGTACCCGCCGGAGATCGCCGACGCGGCACTGCGCGCAGGCCGGTTCGTGCCGCCGTTCAAGCGGGAGCGGATGACTTGGATCAAGCCGTCGTTCCGCTGGATGATGTACCGCTGCGGCTGGGCCCTCAAGCCGGGCCAGGAACGGGTGCTGGCGGTCGACATCAGCCGGGCCGGCTTCGAGTGTGCCCTGCGGCACGCCTGCCTCAGCAGCTACGACCCGCGCCTGCACCCGGACCGGGAGGCGTGGCGGCAGCGCCTGCGGGTCAGCCCGGTGCGGGTGCAGTGGGATCCGGAACGCTCGCTGCGGCTGGCGCCCCTGTCGTACCGCTCGCTGCAGGTCGGGCTGACCGGCGACGCGGTACGCCGATACGTCGACGAGTGGACGGTGGGGCTCACCGACGTCACCGGGCTGGCCCGGTCGGTGCACGGCCGGCTCACCGACGGCGACGAGGCCGGGGCGACGGCGCTGCTGCCGGTGGAGCGGCCGTACCCGCTGCTGGCCGAGGTGGCCCGGATCGTCGACGCCGCCTGAGCAACCCCGGCACCGCACGATGCGGGGCGGGCGCCGCGGGGCGGGGCGCCGCGAGGCGCGCTGTTAATAAGGGGCCCTTCTACTACCGGAGGCGTTAACAGGGGGCCCTTCCTTACGCTGGGGGCGTGCAGCTACCCGACGATCTGCCGCTGTTCGAGCGCAGCGCGGTGCGGCTGGTGGTGCTCGACACCACCGACCGCCTGCTGCTGTTCCACACCCGCGACCCGGATCACCCGGACCTCGGCGTGTGGTGGGAGCTACCCGGCGGCGGGCTGGACCCGGGCGAGACGTACCGGGAGGCGGCCGTCCGCGAACTGCGCGAGGAAACCGGCATTGCCATCGGCCCGGGCGAGGTGGGCGCGCCGACGTGGCGACGGCGGGCCAGCTTCCGGCACCGGCAACGCCGCCACCTCCAGGACGAGGTGATCGTGGCGGTACGGCTGCCCGGCCCCGGGCTGGACGTGGACGAGGCGCTGCGGCTGGACTACGAGGTGGAGGACTACTTCGGGTTCCGCTGGTGGCCGCTGGCCGAGGTGCTCACCGAGCGGCCGCGCTGCTACCCCGGGCGGCTGCCCGAACTGCTGCCCGCTTTCCTGGCCGGTGAGGAGATCGACGAGCCGTTCGAGCTGTGGTCCTGAGCGCGGGCGTGCCACGCGGCGCGCGAGCGGGCAGAGTGGAGCGGTGACTCCCCTGCGCGCACCACTGGCCCGTTACGCCGAGCGGCTGCACCGCGCCGCCGGCGACACCCACCACGTCGCCTCCCCGCTGGGCGCCTGGCTGCTGCTGGCGCTGACCGGCCCGGCCGCCACCGGCGACGCCCGCGCGGCGCTGGCCGAGGCACTGGGTGCCGATCCGGACGACGCCGCCGCCGAGGCCCGGGCGTTGCTCGCCGCGCCGCACCCGATGGTCGCCGCCGCCACCGCGCTGTGGGAACGCACCCCGGCTCCGGAGCTGGCCGCGTGGCGGGCCACCCTGCCGGACGCCACCGAAAAAGGCCCGCTGCCCGACCAGGCGGCACTCGACGCCTGGGCCCGGGAGCGTACCGGCGGGCTGATCGACCGCTTCCCGGTCGACCTCGCCCCGGACACGCTGCTGGTCCTGGCCAACGCGCTCGCGACCCGGGTGTCGTGGGCCGACCCGTTCGACACCGCCCCGGCCACCGAACTGGGCGCGGGCAGCGCCTGGTCGGGCCGGCTGAGCCGGGTGCTGCGGACGCCGCCGTCCGGGCACCGCTGCTGGGTGGCGGCCACCGACCGGGCCGGGGACGTGGCGGTGCACGCGGTGCCGGCCGGCGACGACGGCGCCGGCATGCTCGTGGTGTCGGTGGCCGCCGCGCCCGAGGTACCGGCCGCCGACGTGCTGGCCGCCGCGCAGGAGCTGGCGAGCGCCGCCGCGCTCCTGCCGGACTCCATGCCGGGCCGCCGGTCGCTGTACGACCTTCCGCTGGGCGAGACACCGCTGTGGACGGTGCGGGAGGAGCCGATCCTGACGTTCGAGGCGAACCCCCGGGTGGAACGCGCCACCGCGGTGCTGCCCTGCTGGTCGGCGCGCAGCCGGCACGACCTGACCGCGCCCGGGTTCGGCTTCGACGCGGCGGCGCGGGCACTCGGCGAGCTGCTGGGCATGACCGGGCCGGGGTTCGACGCCGCGCAGTCCGCGGTGGCCCGGTTCGGCCGCCACGGCTTCGAGGCGGCCGCGGTGACCGGGTTCTTCACGGTGACCAGCGCGCCGCCGGAGCGGGTCGCCCGCGTCGCGGAGCTGCGCTTCGGTCACCCGTACGCGGTGGTCGCGGTGACCACCGACCCGGCCGGTGGGCCGTGGCACGCGCTGCCTGTCTACTCCGCCTGGGTGGCCGATCCGGAGGAGTTGCCCGCCGACGAGGCCGGGTAGGCGGCGAGCGCGCTGGTGAGCTGGTCCAGTCCCAGCGAGCCGAGTTCCAGCGCCCGGTTGTGGAACGCGCGCCGGTCGCCGGGGAACGCCGCGCGGCCGTCGCGCCACACCCGCTCCCCTACCTTGTAGGTGAGCGCCTGCCCGGGCCGGCCCAGGTACCGGGCGACTTCCAGTGGCGCGTACGGGCCCTGGTGGCAGCGGTCGCGCAGCAGGTCCAGCGCGGCCTGCGGCGTCCACGGCGTGCTGCCGCCGGGCATCGGCAGCCGTAGGTGCAGGCCGATGTCGAGCACCACCCGGGCCGCCCGCAGCAACTGCATGAACAGGTGGCCCAGCCGGGCGCCCGGCTGCTCGTAGAGTCCGAGTTCGTCCATCAGCCCCTCGGCGTACAGGGCCCAGCCCTCCTGGGCGCCGGAGAGCCCGCCGAGCAGGTTCAGCCGCTGCCCGGGGCCACCCCGGCACGCCTCCGCGCCGAGATGCAGATGGTGGCCGGGAACGCCCTCGTGGTACGCGGTGCTGTACGCCCACCAGGTCGGGAAGCGCTCCTGTCCCTCGGGCAGCAGCCAGGAGACCCGGCCCGGCCGGGTCAGGTCCCGCGACGGCGCGATGTAGGCGGTGCCGCCCGACGTGGTGACCCGTGACTCGATGCGCCGCAGCGGCGCGGGGATGTCGAAGTGCGTACCGTGCATCCGCTCGGTGGTGGCCTCCAGCAGCTCCTGGAGCCAGGCGGCGAATTCGTCCCGGCTGCCCAGCACACCTGGCGCGTCGGGGCGGTCGAGCCGTTGAAGCACCTCGGGCACCGTGCCGCCCAGGGCCTTCGCCTCGGCGACGAGTTCCGCCTCGATCGTGGTGAACTCGTCCCAGCCCCACTCGTACAGCTCGCGCAGGTCTGGTTCCGTGCCGAGGAAGGTCCGCACCCAGAGCGCGTACCGTGCCGGGCCGAACGCCTCGTCGTCGCGCGCGAGCGGCGCGAGGTCCGCGGTGAGCGTCGTGGCGAACCTCCGGTACGCCTCCCGCGCGTCCCGCGCCACCGCCTGCAACGACGCGCGCTGCGGGCCGTCGCCGTAGCGCTGCACGAGCGCCGTGTCCTCGTCGATCCAGGTGCGGCAGCGCTGCGTCACCAGGTCCACCTGGCGTCGCGTGGGCAGGTGACCGCGTTCGGCGGCGAGCAGCAGGCTCCGGGCGTACCCGTCGAGTGCGGCCGGGATCGCGGCCTGGCGGGCGCCGACGCGGGCCCAGCCGTCCTCGGAGGCCGCGCCCCCGGCGTCGCGGCCCGGCACTGCGGACTCGACGCACTGGCGGATGAGCTGGAGCGGGCCGGTGGCCGCGACGTGCAGTTCCCGCAGGTCCTCCCCGGCGTCGTGGAAGGCGATCCGGGCGCGCAGCCGTTCGGTGAGGTGAGCGTGCAGCGGGGTGATGGGGAGCGCCTCGATCCGGCGCAGGGCGCGGGCGGCAAGATCGGCGCGGGCCTGGTGACCGTCCGGGCTGTAGTCGGTGAGCCCGTCGACGTCCTGCTCACCGGCCTCGACCACCGCCGCGCACGGATCGAGGCGGGCCGCCTCCCGCAGCAACCCGTCGGTGACGTCCTCGCTCATCGCACCGATGCTAGCCCCGGTGATCAAGGAGTTCGTGCCTGCCGGAGGGCCCGGAAAGGACACGAACTCCTTGATCAGCCGGATGGGCGACGGGGTCAGACCGAGACCAGCTCCTTCTTCTCGGCCTTGGCGGCCAGGCGCTTCTCGCGCTCCTGGGCGCCGATCAGATCGTCCGGCAGGGAGTCCTCGACCTCGATGTCGAAGCGGCGCAACAGCCGGATCGAGAAACCGCCGAGCGTGATGAGGATCAGCGCCACGCCGAAGCAGATGTACGCGAAGCCGATGCCCCGGCCCGGGCCGGTGCCGATCACCGCGCCCACCGAACCGGCCAGTGCCCCGCCCGGGGCGAGCATCGGCTCGAACAGCGCGGTGGCGCCCGGCGCGAGCAGCGCGAACCCGATCGGCAGCGTCGACCAGGAGATGGTCTGGTTGAGGCTGAACACCCGGCCGTGGAAGCGCTGCGGCACCTTCACCTGGACGATCGTCGCGTAGATCGACTGCGCGGTGGTCATCGACATGGCCAGCCAGCAGAAGCCGACGCAGATCATCGCCACCGACGCGTCCAGCCCGATCAGCACGCAGCCGATGGCGGTGCCCATGTTGCCGATCAGCACGCCGATCATCCGGCGCTTACGCGGACCGCCCCACAGCGACATGAGGACGCCGCCGAGCACCGCGCCGACCGCCTCGGCCAGCGCGACCTGCGCCACCTGGGTCGGGCTGCCGAACGACAGCACCAGCGGCGTGATGAGCACCAGCGCGGGCGCCAGGAAGATGTTGCCCAGCGCGAAGTAGCCGAGCATCAGCCGGAACCCGCGGTGCCGCCACGAGTAGCGCATCCCGTTGGCGATGGCCACCAGCAGCCGTTCCCGGGGCCGCCAGCCCAGCGCGTCCGGGAATCGGACCACGGCGAGGGTGAGCACCGCGAACACGTAGCTGGCCACGTCGACCAGCAGGATGCCCTTCAGCTCGATGGTGGCGAGCAGACCGGCCGCGAACGCCGGCATGAGCAGAGTGGCCACACCGGTGGACAGCTGGGTGATGCCCATGGCGTGCCCGAGGTAGCGCTTGGGCACCAGCTGCGGCACCGCCGACTGGAACGCGATCCGCTGGAACGAACCGGCCACCGAACTGAGCGCCACCAGCATGTAGATGTGCCAGAGCACCAGGTTGTCGGTCCACAACAGCGTGGCCAGCACCAGCTGGACGGAACCCGCGAAGCAGCTCGCCGTCATCATGATGCGACGCCGGCTGACCCGGTCGACCAGGGCACCGGCCACCGGCAGCATGAGCACGCCGCAGATCAGCGCGAGCGCCCAGAGCAGGCCGAGGTTCGCCACCGAGCCGGTGCGGTTGAACAGCCAGATCGGCAGCGCGAACGCGGTCAGCGCGGAACCGGTGCTGGAGATGAGCTGACCGGTCGTGATGGCCATGAACCGGCCCATGCTCGGCTTGACCGTCTTGGTGGGCTTGCGGTCCTCCCCCACGCGCAGCGTGTCTGCCACCACCCAGGCGGCATCCTCACCGCGGGTCTCCGGCGTCAGCGCGCTGACGTCACCGGCGACCACCGCCGGGTGCACCCGGGTGACGATCTCGGCCAGTTCCTCGGCCCGGTACTTGAGGAAGAAGTGCCCGGCCTGGTCGAGCACCACGAGGCCGAGCGTGTCGCTGAGGAACTGCCACTCGGCGTACCGCTCGCGGTAGTAGTCGGTCACCGGGTCCTCGGAGCCGACCACCGAGATGATCGGCGCGCGCAGCTTCGCCGCCTGCTGGTCCAGCAGCCGGGTGAAGTACTCCTCCGAGGCGCGGGAGTCGGCCCGCATGTTGCTGATGATCCGGTCGGCCTGCTCCGGTTCCAGCTCGTCGGTGTCCACACCCATCGACTTGAGCCAGCTCGCGGAGTGCCTGTTGCTGCTGAGCCGCTCGAGGCGGTCGCGCAGCGCCGCGATCACGCCCTTCGGGCGGGCGAACGGGAACATGGCGCCGATGTAGACGGCCTCCAGGTCCCGGCCGGCCGCCTCGACCTTGCGGGCCACGTCGGCGAGGATGGCGCTGCCGACGCCGCAGTGGCCGTACAGGGCGATCGGCCCCTCGACCCGTTCCAGGATCTCGTCGGCGACGCGGCTGGTCAGCTCGTCGAACGGCAGCGCGTCCTCACTGAGTCCCACGTCGTGGCCGGGGATCGCCAGCGACCACAGCCCGTACCCGGCCGGCAGCGCGTCGGCCAGCGGCTGGTAGACGATGGCGCTGCCGCCGCCGTACGGAACGCAGACGTACGTCAGCACCCGCTTGCCCGCCGGGATCGGCTTGGTCAGCTCGTAGAGCAGCCGGCGCGGCCCCTCCTGCGCGGCGTCGCCGGAGATGAACGCGGCGAGGTCGCGGATGGTGCGCTGCTGGAACAGGTCCATCACGCCGACCGCCCGGCCGCCCAGCTCCGCCTTGCGGATCCTGGCGACGACCTGGGTGGCGAGCATGGAGTGCCCGCCCAGGTCGAAGAAGTCGTCGTCGATGCCGAGCGTGTCCACGCCGAGCACCTCGGACCAGATCGCGGCGAGCGCCCGCTCGGTGTCGTCGCGCGGCTCGACCAGTTCCACCGACGCCTCGCGGGTGACCACCGGCGCTGGTAGTGCCTTGCGGTCCAGCTTGCCGTTCGGGGTCAGCGGCAGCGCGTCGAGCGTGACGAACGCGGCCGGCACCATGTACTCCGGCAGCGTGTCCTTCAGCGCCGTCTTCAGCGCGGCGTGCTCGGCCTCCCCCACCAGGTACGCGGTGAGCCGCTTGTCGCCCGGGCTGTCCTCGCGGACGATCACCGTCGCCTCGGTGACGCCCGGCTGGTCGCGCAGCGCGCTCTCGATCTCGCCCAGCTCGATGCGCAGGCCGCGCAGCTTGACCTGGTGGTCGATGCGGCCCAGGAACTCGATCACCCCGGCGCCGTCCGGGCCGACGACCCAGCGGGCCAGGTCGCCGGTGCGGTAGAGGCGGGCGCCCGGCTCGGCGGAGAACGGGTCGGGGACGAACTTCTCCGCGGTCAGCGCCGGCCGGCGGTGGTAGCCGCGGGCCAGCCCGACACCGCCGATGTGCAGCTCGCCGGCCACCCCGACCGGGCACTGCGCGCCGGACGGGTCGAGCACGTGCAGCCGCAGGTTGGCGATCGGCGCGCCGATCGGCACGCTGGTCACCTGCGCGAGCCGGTCCGGCTCGCACGCCCAGGCGGTCACGTCGATGGCCGCCTCGGTCGGGCCGTACAGGTTGTGCAGGCCGCACCACGGCAGCCGGGAGGTGAAGTCGGCCGCCGAGGCCGGCGGCAGCTCCTCGCCGGAGCAGATCACCCGGCGCAGCGCGGTGGCCGCCTCCACGCCGTCCTCGGCGAGGAAGACGGTGAGCATCGACGGTACGAAGTGGGCGGTGGTGATCCGCTCGGACACCAGCAGGTCGCGCAGGTAGCCGGCGTCCTTGTGGCCGCCGGGCTCGGCCAGCACGAGGCGGGCGCCGGTGCGCAGCGGCCAGAAGAACTCCCACACCGACACGTCGAAGCTCGCCGGGGTCTTCTGGAGCACCGCGTCGTCGGCGCCGAGGCCGTACGTCTTCTGCATCCAGTCGAGCCGGTTGACGATGCCCCGGTGCGTGTTCGGTACGCCCTTCGGGCGGCCGGTGGACCCGGAGGTGTAGATGACGTACGCCAGGTTCTCCGGCCCGGAGGCCGGCGTGGGGTCGGTCTCGGGCTGACCGCTCCACACGGTGGCGTCGTCCAGTTCGAGCACCGTGGCGCCGGTGTCGGGCAGCACGTCACGCAGGTGCGACTGGACCAGCACCACCGGCGCGTCCGCGTCGCCGACCATGAACGCGAGCCGGTCGGCCGGGTACTCCGGGTCCAGCGGCAGGTACGCGCCGCCGGCCTTGAGCACGCCGAGCAGGCCGGCGACCAGTTCCACCGACCGTTCCGCGCACACCCCGACCAGGGTCTCCGGGCCGACGCCCGCCGCGCGCAGCCGGTGCGCGATGCGGTTGGCCTGCGCGTTCAGCTCGGCGTACGTGCGGCTGTGCCCGTCGATGGTGACCGCCACCGCGTCCGGGGTGACGGCGGCGCGCTCCTCGATCGGGCCGTGCAGCGTCTGCTCGCGCGGGAAGTCCGCTGTGGTGTCGTTCCAGGCGGCCAGCAGATCCCGCTCGGCGGCGGGCAGCAGCGGCAGCCGGGACACCGGGGTGTCCGGCGCGGCGACGACGGCGTCCAGCAGCGTGGTCCACCGCTGCGCCATCCGCTGCACCGTGGCCCGGTCGAACAGGTCGGTGTTGAAGACCAGCTTGCCCCAGAGCCCGTCGACGGTCTCCACCGCGTGCAGCTCGAAGTCGAACCGGGTGGCCTGCAACTCCATCGGGGTCCAGGAGAACGTGACCTCGTCGGTGCGGGACACGCCGCGGAAGCGGCCCATCTCGTAGTTCTGCAGCACGAACATGGTCTGGAACACCGGGGAGCGGCTGACGTCGCGCGGCAGGCCCAGCTCGTGGACCACCTTGGCGAACGGCACCTCGCCGTGCTCGAAACCGTCGAGCACCGTACGGCGGGTGCGCTCCAGCAGCTCGGCGAACGTCGGGTCGCCGGCCAGGTCGGCGCGCAGCGGCAGCATGTTGATGAACATGCCGACGACGTTCTCCAGCTCCGGCGCGGACCGGCCGGCCACCGACGCGCCGATGGCGAAGTCGTCCTGGCCGGCGTGCCGGGCCAGCAGCACCTGGTACGCGGCGAGCAGCGTCATGAACAGCGTGCCGCCGCTGTCGCGGGTGAGCGTGTTGAGCGCCTCGGTGGCGGCCGGGTCGAGCTGGAACTCGACGAAGTCACCGCGGTAGGTCTGGGTGGCCGGGCGGGGCCGGTCCAGCGGCAGTTCCAGCGGCGTGATGCCGGCCAGCCGCTGCTTCCAGTAGTCGACGTGCGCGCGGGCCTGCGGCGCGTCCAGCTCCTGGGCCTCCCAGACGGCGAAGTCGCCGTACTGGATCGGCAGCGCGGGCGGCTCGCCGCCCCGGTAGAGCGTGATCAGGTCGCGCAGCAGCACGTCCACCGACCAGCCGTCGCCGACGATGTGGTGCTGGGCGAGGAACAGCACGTGGTCGTCGGCGGCGAGCCGGATCAGCAGCGCCCGCAGCAGCGGCCCGTTCGCCAGGTCGAACGGCTCGGCCGCCGCCGCGTCGACGAGCGCCTGCGCGGCGGCCTCGTCGGGCGCGTCCACCACCGTCAGCGGCACGTCCACGGCGTCGGCGATGACCACTGTGGGGCGGCCGTCGGCGTCGGCCGGGAAGCGGGTGCGCTGCGACTCGTGCCGGTCCGCGAGGGCGGTCAGCGCGGCGCGCAGCGCGTCCACGTCGAGTGGTCCGCGTACCCGCAGCGGCACCGCGATGTGGTAGGCCGCCTCGCCCGGGGCGAGCTGGTCCATGAACCAGACCCGCTCCTGGGCGTAGGACAGCGGCACCTCGGCGCCGGACGGGCGGGGGGTGATCCGGGCCGCGGGGGCGGTCTGGCGGGCGCGTAGCCGTTTGGCGATCAGCGCCTGCCGGGCCGCCTCGCGGGCCGGATCCTTCAGGTCCGTCATCAGTTGGTTCCCTCTTCCGCCGCGAGCAGCGCGGCGACCTCGGTGTCGGAGAGCCCGTCGAGTTCGGCGGCGATCCGCTGTTCGATCTGGGCGGCCAGGTCCGCCACCACGGGGCTGCTGAACAGCGCCCGCATGGGCAGGTCGACGTCGACCTCGGAGCGGATCCGGGCCATCGCCCGCATGCCGCGCAGCGAGTTGCCGCCGAGGGCGAAGAAGTCGTCGTGGGCGCCGACCTTCTCCACCTGGAGGATCTCGGCGTACACCTCGGCGACCAGACCCTCGGCGTCGGTGCGGGGGGCGACGTAGCTGTCCTGCGCCGCCTCGGTCGTCGCCGGGGCGGGCAGCGCGGTGCGGTCCAGCTTGCCGTTCGGCGTCAGCGGCAGCGCGTCCAGCCGCACCAGGGCGGCCGGCAGCAGGTGCGCGGGCAGCTCACGGGCCAGTTCGGCGCGGACCGAGTCCTCGTGGGCCGGGCCCACCAGGTAGCCGACGAGCATCGGCTCGCCGCCGTCGGTGCGGACCGCCGCGGCGGCGGCGCGCACGTCCGGGTGGGCCAGCAGCGCGGCCTCGACCTCGCCCAGCTCGATGCGCATGCCGCGCACCTTGACCTGGTCGTCGCGGCGGCCCAGGTAGTCCAGCGTGCCGTCGGCACGCCAGCGGGCCAGGTCGCCGGTGGCGTACATCCGGGCGCCGGGCGGGCCGTACGGGCAGGGCAGGAACCGCTCGGCGGTCAGGCCGGGCCGGTCGTGGTAGCCGCGCGCCAGCTGGGTGCCGGTGACGTACAGCTCCCCCACCACGCCCGGGGGCACCGGCCGCAGGGCGGCGTCGAGCAGCAGCGCCCGGGTGTTCCAGGTGGGCGTGCCGATCGGCACCGGGCCGGCCGGGACCGGCTCACCGGGGGCGATCCGAGCCGCGACGCAGCCCACCGTGGCCTCCGTCGGGCCGTACTCGTTGACGACGGCCACGTCGGGGTGCGCGGCCCGCCAGGCGGCGAGCTGCTCCCCGGTCAGCGCCTCGCCGCCGATCACCAGGTCGGCCGTCGGCGACAGCTCGCCGTCGAGCAGCGGCAGGTGGCTCGGCGTGACCTTGAGGAAGGCCGGCCGGCCACCGGCGCGGGCGGCCGGCTCGTCGATCGCGGCGAGCCGGACCGTGCCGCCGGCGGTGAGCGTGCCGAGCAGGCCGGTGACGGTGAGGTCGAACGACACCGGCGAGTGCAGCAGCGCCACCCCGGAAAGCCCCGGGTAGGTGGCCCGGGCCCAGGCCAGGTACGCGGTCACCGCCCGGTGCTCGACCACCACGCCCTTCGGTCGGCCGGTGGAGCCGGAGGTGTAGAGCACGTACGCCGGGTGCTCGGGGCGCAGCGGCGCGACCCGGTCTGCGTCGGTGAGGTCGTCGCCGGACTGGTCCGAGCCGACCTCGCCGTCGAGCACCAGCGCGTCACCGGGCACCAGGGCGGCGGTCTCCGGGCTGGTCACCACCAGCGCGGGCGCGGCGTCGGCCAGCAGGTACGCGATCCGGCCCGCCGGGTACGCGGTGTCCACCGGCACGTACGCGGCGCCGGCCTTGAGCACCGCCAGCATCGCCACGACGAGGTCGCAGGAGCGGGGCAGGGCCAGCGCGACCCGGGTCTCCGGGCCGGCGCCACGGGCCACCAGCAGCCGGGCGAGCCGGTTCGCGGCGGTGTTCAGCTCGCCGTAGCCCAGCGTCACGCCGTCGCACACCAGCGCCGCCGCGTCCGGGGTGGCGGCGGCCTGCCGCTGCACCTCGTCGACCACTGTGGTCACCGGCACGTCGCGGGCGGTGTCGTTCCAGGTGCCGAGCACCTGCTCCCGTTCGGTGTCGGTGAGCAGCGGCAGCGCGCCGACCGTCCGCTCCGGCTCGGCGACCGCGGCGGCGAGCAGCCGCACGTAGCGGCGGACCACCGTCTCGGCCGTGGCCCTGTCGAACAGATCGGTGCGGTAGGCCAGGCGGCAGTCGCCGGTGGTGATGTCGAAGGCCAGGTCGTCCTTCGTGGTGCCCAGCTCCACCGGGTCGAGCCCGGAGTCCGGGATCCAGTTCAGGGCGGTCTGGAAGATCGGCTGCACCGACGGGTCACGCTGCGGGTCGACCGCCTCGACGATTTTCTGGAACGGCGTCTGCCCGTGCTCCATCGCGTCGATCAGGCCGTTGCGGACCCGGCCGAGCAGCGCCGCGAACGTCGGGTCGCCGGAGACGTCGCAACGCAGCGCCACCGGGTTGACGAACATGCCGATCAGCGGCGTCAGCTCCGGGTTGTCCCGGCCCGCGGTGGAGACGCCGACCACCACGTCGGCCTCGCCGGAGATCCGCGACAGCAGCGCCGCGAAACCGGCGAGCAGCACCATGTACGGGGTGGCCTGCGCGCCGGTGGCCAGCGCGCCGACGCGGTCCAGCAGCCCGTCGGGCAGCGTGAAGTGCACCTCGTCACCGGCGAAGCCGAGCTGGGCCGGGCGGGGCCGGTCCAGCGGCAGGCCGGTGACCGGCGGCGCGCCGGCCAGGTGACCGGTCCAGAACGCGAGCTGCCGGTCCAGTTCCTCGCCGGTGAGCTGCTGGCGCTGCCAGACCGCGAAGTCGGCGTACTGGATGGGCAGCTCGGGCAGGGCGGGCTCGGCGCCGGTGCGCGCGGCCTCGCGGAACGCGACCAGCTCGGCGTGGAACAGCACGGCCGAGTGGCTGTCGAAGACGGCGTGGTGCACCACGAACGCCAGCGCCAGCCCTTCGTCCATGCGGACCAGCCGGGCCCGCCACAGCGGCGCCGCGTCCAGCGGGATCGGCAGGCGCGCCATCTCGCCGCGGATGCGCTCGAACTCCGCCCGCTGCTCCCCGGCCGGCAGGTGGGTGATGTCGGTGACGGGCAGCGGCACCGGCTCGTGGGCGCGCACGACCTGCACCAGTGCGCCGTCGTCGGTCCGCAGGTGGGTACGCAGCGCCTCGTGCCGGGCGATCACCCGGTTGACCACGTCACTGGCCGTGTCGGCGTCCACGCCGGCCGGGAACAGCCACGGGAGGGACACGTTGAACACCGGCGACCCGGCGTCGAGCTGGTTGGCCATCCACACCCGCTCCTGGGCGTAGGAGGCCGGGAAGGTCCACTCCTGACCCGTGCTCATGAGAGGGCCTCGCGCACCGAGCGGGGACGCATGTCGGTCCAGACCTCGTCGACGTGGGCCAGGCACTCCTCGCGGGTGCCGGCGAAGCCGGTGTCGTGCCAGCCGGCGGGCAGGTCCCGGTCGGCCGACCAGATCGAGTACTGCTCCTCGTCGTTGCGCACGACCAGGAATCGGGATTCGGCCATGTCAGTTCGCTCCTGCGGTCTCGGGGGTGTACGGCTCGGCCATGGCGACGGCGATCTTGCGGGGACCGGTGAACGGTTCCCGGCCGTGCGCGGCGGTCATGTTGTCCACCACCAGCACGTCGTCGCGCTGGTAGTCGAAGCGGACGGTGGCCGCCCGGTAGGCGGCGCGCAGGTGGTCCATGACGTCGGCGGGGATCTCCCCGCCGTCGCCGTAGTAGGTGTTCGACGGCAGCCCGTCGGCACCGAACATGGCGAGCAGCCCCTCCTGGTAGTCCTTGGGCAGGGTGCTGAGGTGGAAGAACGTGGCGTGGTTGAACCAGCGCGGGGTGTCCGACCCGGGCCGGTGGTGCACCACGTCGCGGACCGCGCGGGTCCGCAGGCCGTCCTTGCCGACCCACTCCACGGTGATCCCGTTGTCCGCCGCGTACGCCTCGACCTCGGCGCGGCTCTCGGTGTTGAACACCTCCTGCCAGCGGGTGCCGAAGTCGCCGTGGAAGTTGCGCACCAGCATCCACCGGCGGCGCACGAACTCCTCGCGGACCGCCGGGTCGATCAGCTCGTACACCCGGCGCACGTCGGCCAGCGGCGTGGCGCCCCGGGTGTCCGGCGGCGTGACGCAGTAGAAGAACAGCGTCAGCGGCCAGCGCGCCTGGTACGAGTTCTCGTTGTGCAGGAAGATCTCCTCGTCCGGCGGGTAGTCGGTCGAGGTGTAGACCCGGCCCTTGATGGAGTGCCGGGGCGAGGAACGCTCGGTGTAGGTCAGCGGCTCACCGGCCAGGGCGCGTACGGCCTGGTCGAAGCCGTCCACGCCGCCCACGTCGAAGCCGCGGAACAGCAGCCCCCCGTTGGCGACGAGGGTGTCCCGCAGCTCGGCACGCCGGGCCGTGATCAGGTCGGTCAGCGCCCGGCCGTCGCTCTCGACGACCACCGGCAGCGTCGCGGTTGTCTCGCTCATGGTGCGGTGTCTCCTGGTTCTGGGTCGGGGGATGTCAGCCGCGGGGCAACCGCGGGATGGCCGGGATCGCCGCCGGGGCGGCCGGTGCGCCGGTGGGCGCCTCGGCGCGCAGCTCCTCGATCCGGGCGGCCAGGCCGGCCACGGTGGGGGTCTCGAAGAGGCTGCGCATCGGCAGCCGTACGCCGGTGGCCTTGCGCATGGCCGCGATGAGCTGCACGGCCACGAGCGAGTTGCCGCCGAGGGCGAAGAAGTCGTCGTCCACGCCGACGTCGGTGACGCCGAGGCCGTCGCGCCACACCTGGGCGATGGTCTTCTCCAGCTCGGTGCCGGGGGCCGCCGAGCCGCCACCGGTGGCCGCCGCCGTGCCGGCCGGCGCGTCGGTGTCCTCGGCGATGCTGTCGGTGGTGACCCGGGCGGCCCGGCGCCGGATGTCGGCGACCGTACGGGTGGTGATCACCACCTGCGCGCCGAGACCGGCGGCGAGGCTGCGGCGGAACGCCTCCGCGCCGTCGACCGGGCGGATGTCCTCGGTCACCGGCGCCGGGGTGTCGGCGTCCGCCGGGGGTTCGGCCAGGTTGCCGGTGACCGCGTCCTGGTCGACCCGGCGCAGCACGAAGTCGCTGATCGCGACCAGTTCCCGCCCGTCCGGGTCGCGCAGCGACAGGTCGGCGGCGACCACCTCGTCGGTGGCCGCGGGCCGGTGCCGCAGGTGACTGTTGAACGTCGCCGGCAGCGCGCCGCGCACCACGATCCGGCCGTACGACAGCGGCAGGTAGGTGCCGGTGCCCTGGCCCCGGCCGAACGCGGTGGCCACGTCCAGCAGCGCCGGGTGCAGCCCCCAGGAGGGCAGGTCGCCGAGCGCGGCGGCGGGTGCCTGCACCCGGGCCAGTTCCTCGCCGTCGGCGAGGTGGTGCTCGGCCAGCGCCGCCCAGCGCGGCCCGAACGTCAGCATGCTGGTGCGTCCCCGGCCGAACGACGCGTCGTCGTCGACCCGCCGCCCGGCCACCGCGGGCACGACGGCCGGCGGGGCCGCGTCGGTGGTCCACCCGGCGGTGCCGCGGACGTGGGTACGCGCCTGGCCGGCGGCGAGGCTGGCGACGGTGAAGTCCGTGCCGTCCTCGGCCGGGGTCAGCTCGACCCGGTACTGGGCCACCGTGCCGTCCGGCACCGAGAACGGCTCCAGGAACACCACGTCCCGCAGCTCCACCGCAGCGTCCGGTCCCGGCGCGGGCAGCGCGGCGGCCACCGCGGCGCGCACCGACTCCAGGTGGGCGGTGCCCGGCACCACCGGCACCCCGCCGATCCGGTGCTCGTCGAGCAGCCAGTGGGTGTCCGCCGAGACCAGGCCGTGCAGCACCGTGCCGTCCGGGCCGGCGACCATCGTGGTGAGCACCGGGTGGGCGACCGCCGTGGTCACGGTGTCCCGCCCGGCGGCCCGGAACGCGGCCGGCGCGGCGGTCTCCACCGCCATGCCGACCTCGGCCCAGCCGCCCCAGTTCTGCGACACCACCGGCGCGCGGAACCCGGTGCCGGAGCGCGCGAACGCGTCCAGGAAGTTGTTCGCGGCGCAGTAGTCGACCTGACCGAACCCGCCGATCACCGCGGTGATCGAGGAGCAGAGCACCACGAAGTCCAGCGGCAGGTCGCCGAAGACCCGGGCCAGCGCCAGGGTGCCGGCCAGCTTCGGGGCCAGCACGCCCCGCGCCTCGTCGCGCTCCTTCACCTCGGCCATGCCGCCGCCGGGCAGACCGGCCGCGTGCACGATCCCGTCCAGCCCGCCGAACCGGCGCTCCGCCTCCTCGCGGACCCGGCGCAGGTCGTCGGGGTCGGTGACGTCGGCGGCGAGCACCAGCACCTCGGCGCCGGCCGCCTCCATGCGGCGGATCGCCGCGATGGCCCGCCCGGCCCGGTCGGCGCCGCCGTGCACCGCCAGGTGCGCGTCCCACCCGTCCCGCTCGGGCAGCCCGGAACGGGCCAGCAGCACCAGCTTGGCGCGGGCCCGGCGAGCGAAGTCCTCGGCGAGGGTGACACCGATGCCGCCGAGACCACCGGTGATCAGGTAGCGGCCCTCCTCGCGCAGCACACCCGGCTCGTCCTCGGCGGCCACGCTCACCTGCTCGTAGCCGCCGAGCCAGCGGCGGTCGCCGCGCAGCGCCACCTCCGGGTGCTCCGCGTCGACCGGGCTGCGCAGCTCGGCCACCAGGGCGGCGACGCCGCGCGCGGCCGGGTCGCTGTCGAGCAGCCGCACGGTCAGGCCGGGCAGCTCCGCCGGGAGCACCCGGGCCAGGCCGGCCAGCGTGGCGTGCTCGGGACGGGTCAGGTCGTCGCCGCGTACGTCGCCGATGCCGGCGGTGACCAGGTCCAGGCGTACGCCCGCCTCGTCGGCCGTGACACCGGCCCCGGCGAGGGCCTGCACCAGGTGCAGCGCGCCGAAGAAGCCGCGCTCCTGCGCCGCCCACGCGGCCGCCGCGTCGGTGCCGGCCGGCTCGCCGTCGAGCGCGAACGCGTACACGATCCGCCGGGGCAGGTCGGCGCCGAGCGCGGCGACCAGTTCCTCCGCGTCGGCGCGTACGCCTGGGCGCAGCCGGAAGCCGCTCGCGGTGGCGGTGAACGCCGCGCCGGCGCGTACCTCGACCGGGTCGTCGCCGGCGGCGCGCAACGCGGCCACGAGCGCCTCGCCGCGCGGGCCGTCGGCCAGCACCAGGCAGCGGCCCAGCGGCTCGGCGGCGCGGGCCGGGGCGGCCTGCCGCCACACCGGCACCGCGAACCACTCCGGCAGCGGGCGGGGGCCGGTCTCGACGGGCGCCGCGGCCAGCTCCTGCTCCGGGTCGGGGTCGATCCAGTAGCGGCGCCGCTCGAACGGGTACGTGGGCAGCGGCACCCGCCGCGCGTGCGGGTCGGCCGGGAGGTTCACCGGCACCCCGGCGCACCAGAGCGCGCCGGCCGTGCCGAGCAGCGCGGCCAGGTCACCGGTCTGCTCGCCGGGGCCGGGCAGGCTGCCCAGCGGGGTCAGCGCGCGCTGCGCCTCGCCGGCCTTGGCGACCTGCATCCGGGCCAGGTTGGCCAGCTGCCGGCCGGGGCCGCACTCGACGAGCGCCCAGGTGCCCTCGGCGAGCAGCGTGGCCACGCACGCGCCGAAGCGGACCGGGCGGCGCAGGTGCGCGGCCCAGTACGCCGGGTCGGTGGCCTGCGCCTCGGTGATCCAGGTGCCCGTCACGTTGGACACGAACGGCACCGCCGGGGCGCGCAGCGGCACCGTGGCCATCAGCGCGGTGAACTCGTCCAGGATCGGGTCCATCATCGGCGAGTGGAACGCGTGCGAGGTGCGCAGCAGCTTCGACTTGTTCTTGCCGCCGAGGCTCGCCGCGAACTCCTCCACCAGCGCCGTCTCACCGGCGACCACGCAGGTGCCGGGGCCGTTGACCGTCGCCACCGACAGGCCCTCGGGCAGCTTGCCGGCCACCGCCGACTCGTCGAGCGTGACGGCCAGCATCGAACCGGCGGGCAGGGAGTGCATGAGCCGGCCCCGGGCGGCCACCACGCGCAGCGCGTCGGCGAGGTCGAGCACCCCGGCGAGCGTGGCGGCGACGTACTCGCCGACGGAGTGGCCGATCATCGCGGCCGGGGTGACCCCGGCGGCCCGCCAGGCGACGGCGAGCGCGTACTCGACGGTGAACAGGGCGGGCTGGGTCCAGCGGGTCTCGGTGAGTTTGTCCGCCGCCTCCGGGTCGCGGCCCAGGATCAGGTCGCGGATGTCCAGGCCCAGTTCGGGGCGGAGCAGTTCGGCGCACTCGTCCACGGCGGCGGCGTACGCGCTGTCCTGCGCGTACAGCTCGGCGCCCATTCCGGCGTACTGCGAGCCCTGGCCGCTGAACAGGAACGCCACCCGGGGCGCCGGCCCGTCGGCGACACCCCGGTGGCCCTTACGCCGTTCCCGCAGCGCGGCGACTGCCGACGCCGGGTCACCGGCGACCACCGCGGCGCGGTGGGCGTACACCTGGCGGCCGGTCCGCAGCGTGTGTGCCACGTCGGCGAGCGCCACGTCGCTGCCGCTGCCCAGGTGGTCGGCGAGCCGCCGCACGGCGGTGTCCAGCGCGGTCGGGGTCTTCGCGGACACCTGGAGCAGGTGCGCCGGGCGGACGGGGGGCGCCGGCCTCTCGGCGGCCGGCGCCTCCTCGAGCACCACGTGCGCGTTGGTGCCGCCGATGCCGAAGGAGCTGACGCCGGCGCGGCGCGGGCCGCCGTCGGTGTCCCACTTGGTCAGCGTGTTCGCCACGTAGAACGGGGTGTCGGCGAAGTCGATGGCCGGGTTCGGCGTCTCGTAGTTGATGGTCGGCGGGATCAGCCCGTGTTCCATCGCCAGCACCGTCTTGATCACGCTGACGATGCCGGAGGGCTGGCTGAGGTGGCCGATGTTCGACTTCACCGAGCCGATGCCGCACCAGCCGCGCTCGTCGGTGTCCTTGGTGTAGACGGCGGACAGCGCGGCGATCTCGATCGGGTCGCCGAGCGCGGTGCCGGTGCCGTGCGCCTCGACGTAGCTGATGCTGCGCGGGTCGACGCCGGCCAGCTCGACGGCCTGGGCGACGGCCTCCATCTGCCCGTCGATGCTGGGTGCGGTGAAGCCGACCTTCCCGGCGCCGTCGTTGTTGATGGCGTTGCCGAGCACGACCGCGCGGATGGTGTCGCCGTCGGCGATCGCGTCGGAGAGCCGCTTGAGCAGCGTCACGCCGACGCCGCTGCCCCACACCGTGCCGTTCGCTCCGGCGTCGAACGGGCGGCACCGCCCGTCCGGCGAGGTGAAGCCGTCCATGCCGAGGTAGCCGACGTGCGGCAGTTCGATGTTGACGCCGCCGGCCAGGGCCATGTCGCACTCGCCGTTGCGCAGCGCCTCGCAGGCCAGGTGGAACGCGACCAGCGACGTCGAGCAGGCGGTGTGCACGGTCATGCTGGGGCCGCGCAGGTCCAGCCGGTACGACACGTTCGTGGCCACGTAGTTCGGCGAGTTCCCGGTGGCCAGCGAGACCGCGCCGTGCGGGTTGCCGCCGACCCGCTTGTTGCGCATCACGTTGCGGTACAGGTACGTGTTGCCGCCGGTGCCGGCGTACACGCCCACCGCGCCGTCGTAGCGGCCCGGGTCGTAGCCGGCGTCCTGCAACGCGGTGTAGCAGCTCTCCAGGAACAGCCGGTGCTGCGGGTCGGTGATCTCGACCTCGCGGGCGGTCATCCCGAACAGGCCGGCGTCGAACTCGTCGTAGCCGTCCACCAGCGGGGCGCGGTTGACCCAGCCCGGGTCGTCGACCTCCTGCGGCTGGGCGCCGCGGGCGATCTGCTCCTCGCGGGTCAGCTCGGTCGTCGACTCCACGCCGTCGACCAGGTTGCGCCAGAACTCGTCGACGTCGGCCGCGCCGGGCAGGCGGGCGGCGAGCCCGACGATGGCGATGGGCTCGACGCCGTCATCGGCGGGAATGTCGTTCTGCATGGGGTTTCCTTCATTCACAAGGGGATCGCGTCACGGGTGAGGTCGGCGAGGTGGCGGGGTACGGCGGGCGCGGCCGCGCCGGGCGGCGGCGCGCATCGCGGCGCGGGCCAGTTCCGGCCGGTCGGCGGCCCCGTCGAGGCTGGCGGCGAGCGCCCGCACGGTCGGGTGGCGGAACAGGTCGAGCATGGTGATCGAGCGGCCGGTGGCCTCGGTGAGCCGGGCGTGCACGGCGGCCAGGGCCATCGAGTGGCCGCCGATGTCGAAGAAGTTGTCGCTGACGCCCACCGCGTCGCGGCCGAGCACGTCCCGCCAGATCCCGGCGATCAGCTCCTCGGTCGCGGTGAGCGCGTCCGACCCGGCGAGCAGCGGCGCGCGGGCCGGGTCGGCCGTGGCGACGCTCATCGCGCCGAGCGCCGCGACGCGTACCGCCGGGCGGGGCAGCTCCGGCGCGACCTCGGCGGCCGGCGCGTCCGGGTCGGCGGCGAGCGCGCCGACCAGGGCGGCCAGGTCGGCCAGGAGCGCTTCGATCCGCTCGGCCTCGAAGAGGTCCGGGTTGTGCACCACCTCGACGCCGGCCCGACCGTCGCGTTCCACCACGTAGACGGTCAGGTCGAACGGCGACCCGGGCTTGGGCACCGGCACCGGCTCGACGGCCAGGCCGGTCAGCGTCAGCCGGGGCGTGACGAAGTTGAGCACGTTGAACAGCACCTGCACCAGCGGGGCGCGGGAGGTGCCCCGGCCCACGCCGAGCGCCTCGACGACGCGTTCCAGCGGCGCGCCCGGGTGGGCGGTGACCTCGTGCAGTTCGGCGGCGGCCCGGTCGACCTGCTCGGCGAAGCTCGCGCCGCCGGAGCGGACCCGCACCGGCACGGTGTCGATGAAGAACCCGATCACCTCGTCGAACGCGGCCAGCCGCCGGTCGGCGACGATCGCGCCGAGCACGTGCTCGTCGCTGCCGGTGAGCCGGCGCAGCAGCTCGCCGAACGCGGCCAGCAGCACCGCCGCGACTGTGGTGCCGCGCCGGGTGGCCAGGTCGCGTACGGCCCGGTCGGCGGTCTCGTCCAGCCGTACCGCGGCCTCCGCGCCGGCGTACGTCTGCACGGCCGGGCGGGGACGGTCGCGGGGCAGGTCCAGCACGGTGGGCGCGCCGGCCAGGTGCGCGGTCCACCACGCCAGGTCGGTCTCGCCCCGGCGCCGGTCCCGGTCGGCGCGCCACACCGCGTAGTCGGCGTACGTGGCGGGCAGCGGCGGGCGGCCGGGCACGGACCGGCCGAGCGCGCGGGCGTACGCGAGCGCCAGCTCGTCGTAGAGCAGCGCCTCCGACCAGCCGTCGAACACCGCGTGGTGCACTGTCACCGCGAGCACGTGCTCCTGCGCGGCGAGCCGGTACACGGTCACCTGCCAGGGCGGCCCGGTGGCCAGGTCGAACGCGTGCCCGGCCCCGGCCGCGAGCATCCCGGCCAGGTCACCGTCCGGGTCGGCGGTACCGGTCAGGTCGACCACCGGAACCGCCACGTCGGTGGGTTCCTCGCGGACCGCGTACGGCACGCCGCCGTTCTGCGGGATGCGCCAGCGCAGCACGTCGTGCCGTTCGGCGACGGCCCGCAGCGCGGCGCCGAGCGCGGTGACGTCCAGCGGCCCGCGCAGCCGGTGCGCGACGGCGATGTTGTACGGCGCGCTGGACGGGGCGAGCTGGTCCATGAACCACAGCCGTCGCTGCGGCGGGGACAGCGTCGGCGGGTTGCCGGTGGTCAGCTCGTCGGCGTCGGCGGGGTCGGCGGCGCGGACCCGGTCCACGAACGCGGCGAACGTGCGGTCGGCGAACAGCACCCGCGCGTCCACCTGCCGGCCCAGCTCCGCGCGCAGCGCCGCGACCAGCCGCATCGCGGCGATGGAGTTGCCTCCGGCGGCGAGGAAGTCGCTGTCCGCGGCGGGCGCCGCGCCGAGCAGCCGGGTCCAGATCCGCCGGACCGCCGCCGTCACCGGGTCGTCGTCGGCGGACGCGTCGGCCACGGCGGCCGGGGCGGTCGCGGCCAGCTCGCGCAGCGCCGGCCGGTCGAGCTTGCCGGTGGTCGCGCTGACCGGCAGCGCGTCCAGCCGCACCGTCCGGGCCGGCAGCATCGCGGTGGTCAGCCGCGTCGCCGCGTACGCCCGCAGCTCGTCGTCGCCGGGCGCGCCGGCCGGGGTGAGGAACGCGACCAGCTCGGCGCCGGCCGGGCCGAGTATCGCCTCCACCGCGACCCGCTCGACGCCCGGGCAGGCGGCGAGCACGGCCTCGACCTCGCCCAGCTCGATGCGCTGGCCGCGCACCTTGACCTGCCGGTCGGCGCGGCCGAGGTAGACGATCCGGCCGTCCGGGCCCTGCCGGACCAGGTCGCCGGTGCGGTAGAGCCGTTCGCCGGGCACGTCGCCGAACGGGTCGGGCACGAACCGCTCGGCGGTCAGGCCGGGCCGGTTGAGGTAGCCGTCGGCCAGGCCCGGCCCGCCGATGAGCAGCTCGCCGGTCTGGCCCGCCGGCACCGGCCGCAGGTCGGCGTCGACCACGTACGCCCGGTGGTTGGGCAGCGGCCGGCCGATCGGCATCGGGTCGGTGTCGGCGTCGGTGAGGTCGCAGGCGACCGCCAGGACGCTGGTCTCGGTCGGGCCGTAGCCGTTGACGAAGCGCCGGCCGGGCGACCAGCGGGCGACCAGCTCGGCCGGGACCGCCTCGCCGCCGCAGATCAGCACCCGCCACGACGGAAACCCGGCCGGGTCCAGCAGCGACAGCACGGTGGGGGTGATGAAGCCCCAGGTCACCTCGTGCGCGGCGGCGAACCGGGCGATCCGCGCCGGGTCGGCCCGGTCCTCGGCGCCGAGCAGCTGCACCGACCCGCCGAGCGTCAGCGGCACGAACAGGTCCATGACGACCACGTCGAAGCCGAGCGAGGCGATGCCGAGGCTGCGCACCGAGGCGTCGGCGCCGGTCAGCGCGGTCACGCCGGTGACGAACTCGACCAGATTGCGGTGGGTGTTCAGCACGCCCTTCGGGCGGCCGGTGGAGCCGGAGGTGAACAGCACGTACGCCGGGTCGCCGGGGCGGGCCGGGCAAGGCGCGAGCGGGGCCGGGCCGGGCGGTCCGAGCGTCGTCACGCCGGGTTCGTCGCCGAACTCGGCCGCTGCCGCGTCGCCGACCACCACCCGTACGCCCGCGTCGCGGGCGATGCCGCGCAGCCGCGCCCGGGGGCCGCCCGGCTCCAGCGGCACGTACGCGGCGCCGGACAGCAGCACGCCGACCACTGTGGCCACCAGGTCGGGGGTACGCGCGCCGCACACGCCGACCCGGTCGCCCCGGCCGACGCCGTGCCCGCGCAGCGCGGCGGCCACCCCGGCGGCCCGGTCGACGAGCTGCCGGTAGGTGAGGCGGGTGTCCCACTGGCGCACCGCCACCGCGTCCGGCGTGCGGGCGGCCTGCTCGGTGATCAGGTCCGCGAGGGTGGCGTCCGGCCAGGGCAGATCCGGGCCGTGGACGGCGCTGACGGTCAGGGTGTCGGTCACCGGAGTGCTCCAAGGGGTTCGGCCGGGTCGGTGATCTGGAGGCGGAGTTCGCTGACGTAGCCGCGGCCCCGGGCGTCGGGCACCCAGGCCTCGGTGGGCGCGGGCAGCAGTTCGGAGACCACCACCGGCACGTCCGGCCCGGTACGCAGCGCGGCGTCGACCATGGCGCACAGCGACTGCGCGTACAGCGGCCCGGTCAGGTCCACGTAGCAGGGTTTGATCTCGGTGCCGACCTTGACGAAGACCCGCTCGGGCAGGCCGGTCTCGGCGCGCCAGCGGCGTACCGCCAGGTAGCGGGCGGACTCGTCGGAGTGGCCGCCCAGCCCGCACGCCCCGGCCGTGGTGCGCCAGGTGCGCCGCGCCACGACCAGCCGGTCGATGGTGATGCGGGGCGTGTACGCGGCGGCGCCGAGCAGCTTGAACGCGTCGAGCAGCAGCGAGCCGAGCAGCGTGGCGAAGACCTCCATCAGCGGCCAGCGGGCGCCGTCGGGGAAGACTGCGGTGAGCTGGTCGCCGGTGCGCTCGACCACCACTGCGGTGGCCGGGACCAGGCGGTCCACGTCGGCGCCGTGCGCGGTGTCGATGCCGAGCTGACGGTCCGCCGGGCCGGTCAGCGCGTACGTGGTGCGGGTGGTGCGGCGGGGGAAGCTGTCCGGCCACAGCACCCGCAGCCGGACCGGGCCCAGGTCGGTGTCGAGGTCGGCGCGCAACGCGGCCGGGTCCGGGTGGAACGGGCTGAGCACCGCGCTGTCGAAGGCGACCGAGGCGGGGTGCAGCTCGCCGAGCACCAGCAGGAAGTCGCCGCGCTCGACTGCCTCCGGCGAGTCGGCGCACAGTTGCACGTCCGGGTTGTGCAGCCGGGCCGACGGCCAGCCGGGCCGGGTCGCCGGGAACAGCTCCCGGGCCCGCTCGGTCAGGTCCGCCGCGCGCAGCCGCAGCTCGGCCTGGCCCTCGGGCAGGTCGGCCAGGCCGAACAGCTCGGCCCAGCGTGCGGTGAGCGTGGCGCCGGCCCGGCCGATCGGGCCGTCCGGGGCGATGAGCGTGCCCTGGGCCAGCAGCCACAGGTCGGCCAGCCGCACCGGGCCGTCGGCGGCCAGTTCCTCGTGCAGCTCGGTGAAGAGGTCGCCGCAGCGGGCGGCCACCTCGCCGGTGAACCACCGGGCGGTACGCAGCACCACGGCGAGGGGCTCGGCAAGCGCGTCGAGCACCGCCGAACCGATCCGGAACTCCAGGTCGCGGGCGGTCTCCTCGTAGCAGACGGTGCGGGCGGCGTACATCTGGCCGCTGTGCCGGGTGGCCGGGCGCCCGGTGACGGCGGTGAACTCGGCGTTGAGCGCGGCGAGCGCGGCGCCGAGCCGGTCCGGGTCACCGGCCGCGGCGGCCACCGCGTTTCGGGCGGCGCACAGCCGGCCGAACTCGGCCGCCGTCGCGGCGCGGACCGGCTCGTCGCCGATCGCGGCGATCCGCGCGGCGAGCACCCGCTCGGCGTCGGGCGCGATCGGCAGGTTGGCGCCCCAGCTGAGCCGGCCGCGCTCGACCCAGCGGTCCAGCAGCAGGTAGACGTCGTCGGGTCGGTGCACCTCACCGGCGTCGCGGAGCCGGTGCGCCAGCTCCAGCGCCGGGGTCCGCCCGTCGCAGGCGCCGAGCAGCACCGCCTCGACCGGGGTCAGCGCGACCGGCGGGTGCAGCGGCACCCGCAGCTCCCGCCCGGCGACGGTCAGGTGCGGTTGCAGGGCGGGCGCCCACCAGCGGCGCACCGCGAGGTCGTCGGCGAGCCGGTCGGCGTACGCGATGAGCGCCCACGCCTCGAAGTACACCCGCCGCCGGTGCACCAGCGCGTCACCGGGCGCGGCGTGCAGGCCGGGGCGGGTGGCGTCGAACGTGCCCCAGCAGACCGGGCCGAAGAAGCCGATGGTCTCGGCCTTGCCGCAGTAGCGCTGCCAGTAGCGCAGCAGGCTCAGCTCGCGCTTGCGGCGGCGGACGTTGCGGACCTGCGGGTCGGTGCGCAGCAGCCCGTCCAGCGCGATCAGCATGTCCGGGTTCTGCCAGGTCACCGCCTCGCGCAGCAGCGGGTCGGCGGCCAGTTCACCGGCCACGCCGGAGGACGCGGCGAACGCCTCGGCCAGCGCCTCGCCGAACACCTCGGGGCCGATGTCGCCGGCGAGCAGCGCGTCCGCGGCGGCGGCGCAGGCCGGCGCCGCGAACCGGTTCAGCCCGGCGGCCGGGAAACCGGCTGTACGCAGGACCACGTCCCGCCACACCGACCAGCCGGTGTCGCCCAGGGGCAGCAGGTGGCTCACCGGTTGTCCTCCCGCCGGGCGTCGGTGATGTGCAGGCGCAGCTCGCTGAAGTAGCGGCGGCCCTGCCCGTCGGGCACCCACGCCTGCTCCGGCGCGGGCAGCATCTCGCTGACCGTGAACGACACGTCGTCGCCGCCGTCGACCCGGGCGGCGCGCACCATCGCGCAGAGCGTGGTGGCGAACGCCGGCGCGGACAGGTCCACGAAGCAGGGTTTGGTCTCGGTGCCGAACTTGACGTACACCTGCTCGGGCAGGCCGAGGCGGCGGCGCCACTCCCGGACGGAGAGGAACCGGTCCCGTTCGCCGTTCGGCAGGGCCAGGCCGCTCTCGCCCACTGTGGTACGCCACGTCTGCCGGGCCAGCACCAGCCGGTCCACGGTGATCCGGGGCGTGTACGGCGCGGCGGCGACCAGCTTGAACCCGTCCACGGCGTGCGCGCTGAGCGGCTCGGCGAAGATCTCGACGAGCGGCCAGCGCTGCCCGTCCGAGGCGGTGGCGACCAGGTCGCCGTCCACCTCGTCGACGACCAGGTCGACGGTGGGCAGCACGCGGGCCGGGTCGGCGCCCGGCGCGTCGAGGAACGCCAGGTGCCTGTCGGTCGGTCCGGTCAGCGACTCGGCGGTACGGCTGGTCCGCCGCGGCCAGTCCGCCGGGAACAGCAGCCGGACCCGCCGCTGACCGAGGTCCGCGGCGAGCGCGTCGCGCAGCCGCTCCACGTCCGGGTGCGACGGCGTGAACACCGCGCAGTCGAACGACGACCAGGCGGCGTGCAGCTCGCCGAGCACCACCGTGTAGTCGCCGCGCCGCAGCGCGTCCGCGTCGGTCGCGCAGATCTGCAGGTCGGGGCTGTGCATGGCGGCGTTGGACCACTCCGGGCCGGTGCCGGGGAACACCGCGTCGATCCGGTCGGTGAGGTCGGCGGCGCGCAGCCGTACGTCGGTGGTGCCGGCGGGCAGCGTGTCCAGGCCGAACAGCCCGGCCCAGCGGGCCGCGAAGTCCGCCGCGACCGCGTCGACCGGTCGTTCCCCGTCGCCCCAGAACATGCCCTGGGCCAGGAACCACAGGTCGGCCAGCGGCACCGGGGCACCGGACTCGGCGCGCAGTTCCTCGTAGAGGCCGCGCAGCACGTCGAGGTAGGCGCGGGCGAGCGCGTTGGCGAGCCACCGGGCGGCGCGCAGCAGCACGTCCAGCGGGGCGGCCAGCTCGGTGAGCAGCGGCGCGCCGAACACCACGTCCAGGTCCCGCGCGCTGTCCTCGTAGCAGAGCGTGCGGCCCGCGTACATCTGCCCGGCCCGGCGTACCGCGGGCACGCCGGTCAGCTCGGTGAACGTGGCGTCGAGGGCGTCCAGGGCGGTCCGCAGCCGGTCCGCGTCGCCGGCCGACGCGGCAACCGCGTCGCGGGCGGTCCGCAGCCGGTCGAACCCGGCGCGCGCGGCGGCGCGGGCCGGCTCGTCGCCGATCGCGTCGATCCGTTCGGCCAGCACCCGCTCGGCGTCCGGGCTCACCGGCAGGGCCGCGTCCCAGGTGACCAGTTCCCGCTCGACCAGCCGGTCGAGCAGCGCGTAGCCGTCCTCCGGGCGGCGCAGCCCGATCGCCGGGTCGGCGACGAGGTCGGCGGCGGCCCGCCGGCCGTCGGCCGCGCGCAGCAGGGCGGCCTCCACCGGGGTCAGCGTCAGCGGCGGGCGGCCGGGCCGCAGCACGTCGCGGCCCCGGACGGCCAGGTGGGCCCGCAGCATCGGCGGCCACCACCGGCGTACGGCCAGGTCCGCGCCGATCCGTTCGGCGTACGCGGTCAGCGCCCACGACTCGAACCACACCCAGCGCCGCCGGGTCAGACTCTCGCCAGGGTTGACCTGGGCAACCTCCGGTTGCGCGGGATCCACTGTGAGCCAGCAGCTGGGGCCGAAGAAGCCGACGGTCTCGTTCTTGCCGCAGTAGCGCTGCCAGTACTTCAGCAGCGCCCGCTCCCGGTCCCGGCGGCGGACGTTGCGGGCCGCGTCGGCGCCCCCACGGACCAGACCGTCGAACGCGACCAGCGCGCCCCGGTTCTGCCAGGTGACCGCCTCGCGCAGCAGCGGGTCGGCGGCCAGCTCGCTGAACCGCTGCGCGCCGGTGCGCAGCGCCTCGTCGAACTCCTTGGCGAACCGGTCCTCGCCGGCACCGGTGGCCAGCAGCTCGTCGGCCGCCGCGGCGGCCCGGGGCGCGGTGAACAGCTCCAGCCCGTCGGCGGGGAACCCGGTGGTCCGCAGCACCGCGTCGCGCCACACCGACCAGCCTGTGTCGCCGAGGGGGACCCGGTGCGCGGCGCCGGCGGTCCCGCGACCGGCGGCGCGCACCGGGTCCGGACCCGCGTCCGGCGTGCCGGCGCGGGTGTCGGTGGACGCGGAGGTCAGGTCGGCCCGGATCAGCCCGGCCAGCTCGGTCAGCCGGTCGTGCAGGAAGAAGTGCCCGCCGTCCAGCTCGTGCAGGGTGAACCCGGCCGCGGTGTGCTCGGCCCAGGCGGTGCTCTGGTCCCGGGTGACCGCGCGGTCGGCGCGGCCGGCGAACACGACGATCGGCACCGGCAGCGGCTCGCCCGGCACGTAGCGGTAGGCGTCGACCCGGCCGAAGTCGGCGTGCAGCAGCGGGAGCAGCAGCTCCACCAGCTCGGGGTGGTCGAGCAGCTCGGCGGGGAGGCCGCCGCCGTCGCCGAGGCGGCGCAGTAGCTCCTCGTCGGTGGCCCGGGACAGCCCGTCGAACGGGCCGGGCGTGGTGACGTGCGGGGCGCGGGCGCCGCCGACGTAGAGCCGCAGCGGCAGCGGACGGCCGGTGCGGCGCAGCTCGCGGACCACGTCGAAGCCGAGCCGTCCGCCCATCGAGTGGCCGTAGATCGCGTACGGGCGGTCGGCGCGGGAGGCGATGGCCTCGGCCACGTCGGCGACGCCGAAGTGCGGGTCCTCGGTGATCCGGTTCTCCCGGCCGGGCAGTTGTACCGGCACCACGTCGACGCTCGCGCCGAACTCGGCCGCCCAGCGCCGGAACGCGCTGGCGCCCGCGCCGGCGTAGGGAAGGCAGAACAACCGCACCGGCGCCTCGGGTCGGCTTCCGGCGGAGACGAACCAGTTCACCGCGAACCTTTCTGCACGGGGTCGATCCAGTGCCGGCGGCGCTGGAACGGGTAGGTGGGCAGTCCGGTGCGCCGCACCGTGCCCTCGGGGTGCAGCGCGTGCCAGTCGACGTCGTGCCCGGCGACCCACTCGGCAGCCGTCTCGCGCAGCGGGCCGCCGTCACCGGCGATCCGGGCGTCGGTGTCCAGCAGCACGTCCAGCGCGGACAGCGCGGCCGGCAGGTCGGCGGCGACGACAGCCGCCCGGTGGGCGAACGCGCGCCGGCCCAGCGCCAGCGTGGCGGCCACGTCGGACAGTGCCGGGGCGGCGCCGGCGAGGTGGCCGCGCAGGCGGGCGAGCGCGGCCCGCAGCGCCGCCGGGGTACGCGCGGAGACCGGCAGCAGCCACGGTCCCTCGCCCGGCGGGTCGGCCGGCTCGGCGGGCGGCGGCTGTTCCACCACGACGTGCGCGTTGGTGCCGCCCAGGCCGAACGCGCTCACCCCGGCGACCCGGCGCCCGTCGTCCGGCCAGTCCCGCGCCTTGGTGGGCACGTAGAACGGCCCGGCGGTCAGGTCGATCTCCGGATGCGGGCGGGTGAAGTGCAGGTTCGGCGGGATCACCCCGTGCCGGACGGCGAGCACCGTCTTGATCAGCCCGGCGATACCGGCGGCGGCGTCGAGGTGACCGATGTTCGTCTTCACCGAGCCGAGCGCCGTGGACTCGGCGGGCGCGGCGCCCGCGTACACCTCGTGCAGCGCGGCGACCTCGATGGCGTCGCCCAGCGGCGTACCGCTGCCGTGGCCCTCGACGAAGCGGACCTCGCCGGGCGCGACCTCGGCGGTGGCGAGCGCGCCCGCGACGGCGGCGGCCTGTCCGCCCGGACCGGGAACGGCGAAGCCGGCCCGGTCCGGGCCGTCGTTGGTGACCGCCCAGCCGGGCAGGATCGCGTAGATGCGGTCGCCGTCGGCCTGCGCGTCGGCGAGCCGGCGCAACGCCACCACGCCCGCGCCGGAGCCGAAGCCGGAGCCGGCGGCGGCCTCGTCGAAGGCGCGGCACCGGCCGTCGGGCGACGCGAGCCCGCCCGCCCGGTGCCGCGGCCACATCACCGTGGACCCGCCGGCCAGGGCCAGGTCGCACTGGTAGTCGGCGAGGCTCTGCGCGGCCACGCACACCGCGACCAGCGAGCTGGAGCAGGCGCTCTGCACGGCCATCGCCGGGCCGGTCAGGCCGAGCCGGTAGGCCACCTGCCCGGGCAGGTGGTCGGTGAACTGGCGGCCGACGAGCCGGGCCTCCCAGTCGTCCGGGTTGACGTCGCCGACCACTGCCGGGTTGTCCATGAGGTGGAACAGGAAGTAGCGGTTGGCCGAGGTGGCGGCGTAGACGCCGACCAGCCCGGGGAAGCGCGCCGGGTCGTGCCCGGCGTCCTCCAGCGCCTCCCAGGCGGTCTCCAGGAACAGCCGGTGCTGCGGGTCGGTCCGGGCGGCCTCGTCGGCGCCGAAGCCGAAGAACTCGGCGTCGAAGTCGGCCACCCCGTCGAGCCGGCCGGTGGCGCGGACGTGCCGGGGGTCGGCGCGCAGGCCGGGGCCGACGCCGAGCGCGGCCAGCTCCTCGTCGGTGTGGTCGTGCACGGAGTCGACGCCGGTGCACAGGTTCCACCAGAACGTGGCCACGTCGGGTGCGCCGGGGAACCGCCCGGCGACGCCGACCACGGCGATCTCGTCGCCGGTGTACTCGCGGGCGGCGCGGACCGGCGCGGCGGGTGCGGGCAGCACCGGGGCGCGGACCGCCTCGGGCGGGGCGTCCAGCAGCGCCGCCTGGGTGGCGATGGTCGGGTGGTCGAACAGGCGCAGCATCGGCAGGCGGACGCCGAACCGCTCGGCGAGACGCTGCTGCACCTGGCCCAGCAGCAGCGACTGCCCGCCCACGTCGAAGAAGCTGGCGGTGCGGGCGACGGCGGCGCGGCCCAGCACCGCGCACCAGATGTCGTGCACCGCGCGCTCGGTGTCGGTGGCCGGTGCCTCCCCGGCGGGCACCTCGATCACCGGGCCGGGCAGCGCCCGCTCGTCGACCTTGCCGGTGACGGTGAGCGGGAACTCGTCGACCACCACCACCGCGCGGGGCACGGCGTAGCCGGGCAGCGCGGCGGTCAGCGCCGCGCGCAGCGCCGCCGGGTCCGGGCGGGTGCCGGCCGGGCGGGCGTACGCGAGCAGTTCGCCGTCGCGGACGACGGCGCGGACGCCGGCCACGCCGGGCTGGGCCGACAGCACCGCCTCGATCTCGGTCAGTTCGACCCGGTGCCCGCGCACCTTGACCTGCCGGTCGAGCCGGCCGAGGCAGACCAGTTCCCCGCCGGGCAGCAGCCGGCCCAGGTCACCGGTGCGGTACGACCGCAGCCCGTCGGCGTCGACGCCGAACCGGTCGCTGTCCTGGTTGAGGTAGCCGGGGGCGAGGTGGCGGCTGCGGACCACGATCTCGCCGGTGTCCGGGGCGAGGTCCAGCCGGTAGCCGGGGAACGCGGTGCCCACCGGCAGCGGGCCGCGGGCCTCCGGGTCCACCTCGGACAGCCGCAGCACGTGCCGGGCGGCGAACGTCATCTCGGTGGCGCCGTAGCCGTTGACGAGCACGCACTCGGGACCGAACCGATCCCGGCCGCGCGCCGCGTCGGCCCAGGTGGCCTGCTCGCCGCCGAGCAGGACCGCCCGCACTGTGGGCAGCCGGCGCGCGCCGAGCGTGTCGAGCAGGAAGCGGTAGACGGTGGGCGTGCAGTGCAGCACCGTGGCGCGGTGCCGGTCGAGCTGCTCGACGGCGTACGCCAGTCCCTGGCGGCGCAGGTCGACCGGGACGACGGCGGCGCCGGTGAGCAGCGCCGGGTAGAGGTCGGGGATGGCTGCGTCGAAGCTGAACGACGCGAGCAGGCTGAGCCGGTCGTCCGGGCCGATCGCGAGCGCGGCGATCTGGTTGTCGACGACGTGGGCCAGGTTGCGGTGGGTCTGCGCGACCGCCTTGGGCACGCCGGTGGAGCCGGAGGTGAACAGCACGTACGCCGGCGCGTCCGGGTCGGCCGTGACCGGGCGCAGCGGGGCCGGCGGCACCTCGTCCAGCGGCACGACCGGGCGGTCACCGGCCAGGGTGGACGCCAGGTCGCGGTGCTCGGCGGCGCAGGCCACGGCGGTGACGCCGGCGGCGTCGACCATGTGGCGCAGCCGCGCGACCGGGAAGCCCGGGTCCAGCGGCACGTACGCGCAGCCGGCCGCGAGGGCGCCGAGCAGCGCCGCCACGGTGGGTGCACCGTGCGCGGTGAGCAGCGCGATCCGGTCTCCGGCACGCAGGCCCGCGGCGGCGAACACGGCAGCGTGCCCGCCGGCCGCCCCGGCCAGCTCGGTGTAGGTGACCTCGTGGGTCTCACCGAGAAGTGCCGGACGTCCGCCGTGTACCGCCGAGATCGCGCCGAAACGATTGATGATCATCGTCTCTGCCATGTCAGGAAGCGGTTCGCGCTCCACTGAGGACACGCAGGCAGCAATCGACGAATGTGATCATTGATCCCCCCCAGGACTTCACATTGGAAGCAGGATATGGCTCGATCCGTGCGCCGGAAGAGCGGCGATGAGGCTTGAGCCGAAGAGGGGACGAGACCCTGGAACCTCGGACGGAGGAATTCGTCCGATCATCCCTCTAGCGCGTAGACGATTTACAGCGTACGCGTCAGGCAACAACTTATTTTACGGTGAAAATACTTCCGGGCCGTGGAATCTTCGCCGCAGACGGCCTCGGTGCCGCAGCTCGACCCGGGTCGCGGGGAGCCTGCTCAGACATCGTACGGCGGCCGTGGAATGGGGTCCACCATGGCGTCGAAGCCCTTCGGCAGCTGCGCCACGAGGTCGTGGAACTCCCCCACGGTCACCGTGTCGCGCAGGGTGGCGAGCACCGCCACGGCACCCACCTCGGCGACCGCCGGGTCCACCGCCGCGCGTTCGGCCACCCGGTACAGGAAGTCCACCGCACCGCCGGTGGTGGCCGTGCCACCCGGCTCCAGATAGCCGCCGACGTCGTCCGGCAACTGCGCCGCCAGGTCGGCCGCCTCGTCCGCGGTGATCCGGTCGGCGAGGGTCTGCAACACCGCGCGGGAGACGGTGGCGGCCTCGTCCGTGGGCAACTCGGCCCGTCGCGCCACCGCCTCGACGAACAGGGGGAACCGCATCCCACCCCTCCCCTCGCCGCCGGCGGGCACCACGCCCACCCGGTCGGCCCCGGCGGGTACCCGCCTCCACCCGGGCCAAACTCCCCCCGCCACGGCGAGCAGCTGCCCCGTCGCGAACCGGGGGTAACATCCGCGCCATGGCACCCGTCACCCACCCCGGCGCCTGCCCGCTGGACTGCCCGGACACCTGCGTCTGGCAGCTGACAGTCGACGACGGCCGGGCGGTCGCGTTGCGCGGCGACCGCGACCACCCGTTCACCAGGGGCGCGCTCTGCGGCAAGGTGAACCGCTACCTGGACGCGGTGAACGGGCCGGACCGGCTCACCACCCCCTGGATCCGCACCGGCCCGAAGGGCGCCGGCCGGGTCGCGTACCGGCCGGCGACCTGGGACGAGGCAGTGCAGCGGGTCGCCGCCGGGCTGCGCGCGAGCATCGAACGCGACGGCCCGGAGTCGGTGCTGCCCTACTACTTCGCCGGCACGATGGGCCTGGTCCAGGGCTGGACCATGGGTCCTCGGCTCTTCGCCCACCTGGGCGCGTCCCGGCTGGACACCACCATCTGCACGGCTGCGGCGCGGGCCGCGCTGCGCTCGCTCTACGGCGCCTCGGTCGGCTTCGAGCCGGAGTCGATCGTGGAGGCGAACCTGATCGTGCTCTGGGGCGCCAACCCGCTCGTCACCAACCTGCACCTGTGGCCGTTCGTGCAGCAGGCCCGCGAGCGCGGCGCGTACGTGGTGACCATCGACCCCCTGCGTACCGACACGGCGGCCCGCAGCGACGAGCACGTCGCGCCGCTGCCCGGCACCGACGCGGCGCTCGCCCTCGGGCTGATGCGGCACATCCGCGACGCCGGGGCGGCCGACGAGGCGTGGCTGGCCGCGCACACCACCGGCTGGCCGGAACTGGCCGCCCGGCTCGACGACTGGCCGGTGGAGCGGGCCGCCGCCGAGTGCGGCCTGCCCGCCGGGACGGTCCGCCGGCTCGGCGAGCGGATCGCCACCACCCGGCCGACGGCGGTACGGGTCGGGCTGGGCCTGCAACGCCACCACGGCGCCGGGCAGGCGATCCGGGCCATCTGCGCGCTGCCGCTGGTCACCGGCGACTTCCGGTACCCCGGCGGCGGGGCCCTGGTGACCACCAGCGGCCACCACCCGGTCGACAACGGCCCGGTGATCCGGCCGGCCGGCATGCCCGCCCCGCCGGCCCGGTCGCTGAACATGAGCCGGCTGGCAGCCGTGCTCACCGGGGAGGCCGACCCGCCGGTCACCTCGCTCGTGGTGTTCAACGCCAACCCGGCGGCGACCGCGCCGGACCAGGCCCGGCTGCTGACCGGGCTGGGCCGCGCCGACCTGTTCACCGTGGTGCTGGAGCAGCGCTGGACCGACACCTGCGACTACGCCGACGTGGTGCTCCCGGCGACGATGCAGCCCGAGCACCTCGACCTGCAGACGTCCTACGGGCACCACTACACGACGCTGAACCTGCCGGTGACCCGCGCGCCCGGCGAGGCGCTGCCGAACACCGAGATCTTCCGGCGGATCGCCGCGGCGCTCGGCGTGGACCACCCCGCGTTCTCCGACAGCGACGAGGACCTGGCCCGGCAGTTGCTGGCCGGCGCCCCGATCACGTACGAGGAGTTGCGCGAGCGCACGTACGCCCGGCTCACCGGCGTGCCGGTGGGTTCCGCGCCGTACGCCGAGGGCGGTTTCCCCACCGCGGACGGGCGGGCCCGGCTGCACGACCCGGCGCTGGCCGCGCTCGGGGTGGACCCGTTGCCCGGGTACACGCCACCGGCCGAGGCGGCCGACCCGGATCTGGCCCGCCGGTTCCCGCTGACGCTGCTCACCCCGGCCAACCGCTACCTGATGAACTCCACGTTCGCCTCGCTCCCGTGGCACACCCGCCGCGCCGGACCGCCCCGGGTGCACCTGCACCCGGCCGACGCGGCGGCGCGCGGGCTAGCCGACGGCGACGCGGTACGCGTCCACAACGACAGGGGCGCGTTCCTCGCCGCGGTGGCGGTGGACGACGCGGCCCGGCCGGGCCTTGCGTTCACCTACAAGGCGTACTGGGCGCGGCGCAGCCCGGGACGGTCCACCGTCAACGCCGTGACCGGCGTCCGGGACACCGACCTGGGCGAGGCGCCGACGTTCCACGACTGCCGGGTGCAGGTCGAGCCGGTGCCGGCCGGCCTGCTGACCGCCGAGCCGCCCCTGGACGAGACCGCCGAGCCCGTCGCGGCTGGGTGATTCGGGACCTCCGGCCCCCTGACCTGGTCTTTGCGCCCCTGCTGCCGGCCCGTCGCCGCCGCCTAGCGTCGGTGGCGGACACAGGGAGGTTCGCCATGCGTACGTGGCAGGTGCAGGACGTGATGACCAGGAACGTGGCGTCGGTGCGGGAGGGCACGGCGTATCGGGAGATCGTCGACGTGCTGGCCGACCGGCACGTCACGGCGGCGCCGGTGGTGGACGAGACCCGCCGGGTGCTGGGCGTGGTGTCCGAGGCGGACCTGATGTACAAGGTGGAGTTCCTGGGCCGGCCCCGGGAGCGGGGGATCCTGCCGGACCGGCACCGCCGCGAGGCGCGGGCGAAGGCGGGCGCGACGCTCGCCGCCGACCTGATGACCGCTCCCCCGGTCACGATCACCCCGGACGCGACGATCGTCGAGGCGGCCCGGCTGATGGACGCGCGCGGCGTGAAGCGGCTGCCGGTGGTCGACGACCTCGGCCGCCTGGTCGGCATCGTCACCCGCGGTGACCTGCTCAAGGTGCACCTGCGCCCGGACGCCGGCATCCGGCGGGACGTGGTCGAGGAGGTGCTGTGGCGCAGCCTCGGCGTCCGCGACGGCGTGGTGGACGTGACTGTCGACAGGGGCGTGGTGACGCTGACCGGACAGGTGGAGCGCCGGTCCACCGTACAGCTCGCGGTACGGCTGACCCGGCAGGTCAGCGGCGTGGTCGAGGTGGTCGACGCGCTCGGCTACGCGATCGACGACGCGCCGATGGCGGGCCTGCGCATCGGCGGTGCCCCGGCCGGCCTCGCCTGACCCGGCACGAGACGGTGGCGCCGGCCCGGGCCGGCGCCACCGGCGTCACTCCGAACCGAGCGCGTCCAGCACCAGCGCGGCGGTCCAGCTGAACGCCGGTGAGCCGAGACCGGCGCCGGTGTCCGGGTGGAAGTACTCGTGGCAGCCGGACCGGTCGACCAGGTCGAGCAGCGACTCGCGCAGCCCGGCGGCCAGGTCGGCCCGCCGATGCGTGCGCAGCCCCTGCCAGAGCAGCCAGCCGGTGTTGATCCAGCTGGGGCCGCGCCAGTAGCGCAGCGGCTCGAAGTCCGGCGCGGTGCGGTCGTACGTGGGCAGCGGCCGGTCCATCCGGGCGGCCAGCCCGAAGCGCGGCGAGCACGCCTCGGCCAGCAGTGCGGACACCTGCGCGGCGGGCAGCTCGGGAAGCGCCAGCGGCATCAGCCCGAGCACGGTCCGGGCCGGCACGAGCCGGTCCGCGCGCACGTCGCGGGGACGGAAGGTGCCGGTGACCGGGTCCCAGAGGCGGGTGACGAGCGCCTCGGTGATGCGGGCGCCCCGGTCGCGGTGCGGCCCCGGGTCGGCGCCGATCACCGTGGCGATGCGCGCGAGGGCGTACTCGGACACGCCGAGCGCGGCGTTCACCAGGGGGCACTCCACCAGGAACGGGTGCCGTCCGAGCAGCCCCTCGTCCCGGTAGCGGCCGGCCCGGTAGCTCTCCACCAGCGCGACGTAACGCGCGTAGTCCAGGTCGGTGGGGCGCTGCGCGGCGTCGGCGTGCGCGGTGTCGTGCCGGCGGTACGCGCGCATCACCGCCTCGTCGGCGGACACCCCCGCCAGTGGCGCGTCCCAGGCGGGGCTGTTGTCCAGCCCGGACTCCCACGGGTGCACGATCGACGCCAGCCCGCCGCCACCGGCGTCGCGCCGCCCGGTCAGGTAGCGCTGCTGCGCGACCAGCCTCGGGTAGAGCCGCCGCAGCGCGGCCACCGACGCCTCGCCGGGTGCGCGGCGGTGCACCAGCCAGGCGGCCGGGGCGTGCACCGGCGGCTGGACGATCCCGGAGGTGGCCCGGGCCGGCGAGCCGTCGGCGCGGGCGGAGTCCCAGAACTGCGGCCCGGGGAAGTACGGCCCGGCGCGCGAGGCCGGGTTGAACACGATGTGCGGCACCCGCCCGTCGACCCACTGCGCGGCGAACAGTGTGCGCAGCTCCCGCCAGGCCCGGTCCGGGCGGACGTGGGCCAGGCCGATCGCGATGAAAGCCGAGTCCCAGCTCCACTGGTGCGGGTAGAGCGTGCGGGAGGGGACGGTGTGGTCGTGTTCCCAGTTGGCGTCCAGGGTGGCCAGCGCGAGCCGGCGCAGCCGGGCGTGCCGGTCGGCGTCGGCGCGTACCCCGGTGGTCAGCGTCATGCGGCGGCCCGCCGGGGACGGGCCTGGGCCAGCGCGGTGGCGGCCTGGCGCAGCGCGGCGACCGGCTCGCCGCGCAGCCGGCACTCCAGCGCCAGCCAGCCGGTGTAGCCGATCGCGTCGAGCGTGGCCAGCAGCGCCGCCCAGTCGAGGTGCCCGGCGCCGGGCTGGTGCCGGTTGGAGTCGCTGACCTGGACGTGCCCGAGGTACGGCGCGGCGGCGCGCAGCGCGGCGTGCGGGTCGTCCTCCTCGATGTTCATGTGGTACGTGTCGGCGGCCACCCGCAGCGCCGGTGATCCGACCGCGCGGCACAGCTCGACGGCCTGGTCGAGCCGGTTGACCATGTGGTCCTCGTACCTGTTGAGCGGTTCCAGGAACACGGTGACCCCCTCGGCGCGGGCGTGCCCGGCCAGCTCGCCCAGGGCGTCGACGAGCACCCGCCGGTCGCCCTCGGCCGAGCGGCGTGGTTCGAACGGCGGCAGCCGGCGGGAGAACATGCCCCAGGCCGCCGGGGTCATCGCGCCGACGCCGCCGAGTTCGGCGATCACCGAGAGCTGGGAGCGCAGGTTGTCCACCGCGTCGCGGGAGCGGTTCGGGTCGAAGTCGCCGACGAAGTGGTCCATCTCGACGCAGACGGTCGGCATCACCACGCCGGCGGCGCGGGCGCGGCGCAGCTCCGGCAGCCGCCGGGCCAGCGCGTGGTCGCCCCGTCCGCGCAGCTCGATGCCCTGGTAGCCGAGGGAGACGGCGAGGGCGTACTTCTGGGTCAGGTCGCTGCCGGGAAGCAGCTGCTCCTGGCAGGCAAGCGGAATGTCCATCAGAACCTCAGCACCACTTGGAGGACGTCACCGTCACCGCGGTCGAGCAACGCCAGGGCGTCGGCCACCGCGCCCGCGTCGACGACGTGGCTCACCAGCGGCAGCGGGTCGACGCTGCCCTCGGCCACCAGGTCCATGAAGGTGTGTGCGATCCGCGTCCCGGACCACCGGCCGGCCGTGCCGGGTGCCGGATCGGGCCCGGAGACCTGGGCGGCCACGAGCTGGATCCGGTTGTGGTGGAACTCCTCGCCGAGTTCCAGCCCGTGGGCGTACCCCTGGTAGAAGCCGGCCGCGACGACGCGCCCGGCGTGCGCGGTGGCGCGGATCGCCTCGTGCAGCGCCGGGTACGACCCGGACAGTTCCAGGCAGACGTCGGCGCCCCGGCCGTCCGTGGCGGCCCGCAGCGCGGCGGCGGGCGAGTCGGTGCCGGCGTCGACGACCCGGCGGGCGCCGAGCCGGGTGGCGTGCGCGAGCCGGGCGGGCATCCGGTCGACCGCCACCACGCGGGCGCCGGAGAGCGCGGCCAGGCGCGTGCCGAGCAGCCCGATCACGCCCTGCCCGAACACGCCCACCCAGTCGCCCAGGTGCAGGTCACCGGCGAGTACGGCGGTCAGCGCGATGGCGCCGGGCCGGGCGAACACGGCGGCGAGCGGGTCGAGGCCGGGTGGCAGCGGGTGCGCCGCCGTCGCGGGGAGCACCGCCTCGGCGCGGTGCCCCCAGATGCCCCAGACGAGCTGGCCGGGCCACCGCCCGGCCACGTCGGGAGCGACCTCGACGATCTCGCCGACCTCCTCGTATCCGAAGCCCACCACCGGGTACGCGGGCGTGGCCTGGCGGGGGACGAACATGCGGCTGCCGGCGTCCCAGTCCTTGCGCAGGCGCGGGTTGCTGCCCCGGTAGAGCGTCAGCTCGGTGCCGGCGGAGATGCCCGAATAGTGGGTGCGGACGCGGACCTGGCCCGGACCGAGGTGGTCCGCGGGGCAGGGCTCCAGGCGTACGTGCCGGGGCCCGGCCAGAGAGACAACCCAGTTGCTCATGGCGTCGCTCCGAAGAAAGTGCCGACCTCGATTCTAACCCAAAAAATGGGCATATGTGATTACATTGATGAATCGATGGGTATTGGCGGAAAGCCGTACTCTTTCGAGAGGAGTGCCACCGATGTCATCACCCTCCACACGGCGGCTCGCACTAGGCCTGATCCTGGCACTGGCCGGGACCGGCGTGGCCGCATGCAGCGACGACGGGCCGAAATCCGACAGTTCGCAGATCACTGTCTGGAGCCTGGAAGACGTGGCGGACCGCGTCGCCGCCACCAAGGCGATCATCGCCGACTACACCGCCAAGACCGGCGTCAAGGTCAACCTGGTCACCGTCAACGAGGACCAGTTCCCGTCCCTCATCGCCTCCAGCGCCGCCGCCGGCGACCTGCCCGACGTGGTCGGCTCGGTCTCCCTGGCCGGGGTGCGGACGCTGTCCGCCAACGAACTCCTCGACGTCGACGCCAACGGCACCGTCGTCGACCGGCTCGGCAAGGACACGTTCACGCCCCGCGCGCTGGAACTCACCAGCGACGGCGGCAAGCAGCTCGCCGTACCCAGCGACGGGTGGGGTCAGCTGCTGGTCTACCGCAAGGACCTGTTCGCCGCCGCCGGCCTGCCGGCGCCCGACACGTACGAGAAGATCGCCGCCGCGGCGGCGAAGCTGAACACCGGCGGCGTCGCCGGCATCACCGCGGCCACCTCCCCCGGCGACGTGTTCACCCAGCAGACCTTCGAGCACCTGGCGCTGGCGAACAACTGCCGGCTCACCGACGACTCCGGAAAGGTCACGCTCGACTCCCCCGAGTGCGTCGAGGCGTTCCGCTTCTACGGAGACCTGATGCGGAACAACTCGGTCAAGGGCGCCCAGGACGTCGACACCACCCGGGCCACCTACTTCGCCGGCAAGGCGGCCATGCTGATCTGGTCGCCGTTCATCCTCGACGAGCTGGCCGGGCTGCGCGCCGACGCCCGCCCGACGTGCCCGCAGTGCCAGTCCGACCCGGCCTGGCTGGCGCGCAACAGCGGCTTCGTCACCGCGATCAAGGGCCCCAACGGCACCGAGCCGGCTCAGTACGGCGAGGTCAGCTCCTGGGCCGTGCTCGACGGTGCCGTCGACCCGGCGAAGTCGTTCGTGGAGTACATGCTCTCCGACGGCTACCCGCGCTGGTTCGGCATGTCCCCCGAGGGGCGCTTCCCGGTGCGCACCGGCACGCCGGAGGACAAGCAGAAGTTCCGCACCGCCTGGAACACCAGCCCGGCCGGCGTGGACACCAAGAAGCCGCTGTCCGAGGTCTACGGCGAGGACGTGCTCGCCACGCTGCGCCGCAGCCCCGACACGTTCCAGCGGTGGGGCCTGACCGAGAACCAGGGCAAGCTCGTCGGCGCCATCCTCGGTGAACTGCCGGTACCCAAGGCGCTCGCCGACGTCGTCGGCGGCAAGTCCGACGCCCGCGCCGCCGCCGAACGCGCCCGCAAGGACGTCGAGGCGATAGCCAAGGGCGTGAATTGACCACCACCGCGCCGGAGGCCGGCCGCTCCCCCGCACCGGAGCGACCCCGCCGACCCGGCCGACGTCCGCTGACACTGCGCCGCCGCGAGTCCCGCGCCGGGCTCGCGCTGGTCAGCCCGACCCTGCTCGTCGTGGTCGCGGTGATCGGCATACCCATCGTCTGGACGGTGCTGCTGGCCTTCCAGCGGGTACGCCTGGCGACGCTGCGCAAGACCGGCCTGTTCGGCGAGCTGACGCTGGACAACATCGACCGGGTTCTGCACACGCCCGGGTTCGCCGACACGCTCTGGACCACAGTGCTCTACAGCGTCGGCGGCACCGCCGGCTCGATAGTGGTGGGCCTGGCGGCGGCGCTCGCCGTACGCGGGCCGTTCCGGGGCCGCACGCTGGTCCGCGCGTCGATGCTGCTGCCGTACGTGGCGCCGGTGGTCGCCATGACGTTCGTCTGGCAGGTGATGCTCGACCCGCAGCTCGGCATCGTCAACGACTGGGGCAAGCGCTTCCTCGGCTGGGATCAGCCGGTGCCGTTCCTGTCCCAGGAGTCGACCGCGCTGTGGACGGTGATCGCGTTCGAGGCGTGGCGCTACTTCCCGTTCGCGTTCCTGTTCCTGCTGGCCCGGCTGCAGGCGGTGCCGGGCGAGCTGGAGGAGGCCGCCCGGGTCGACGGTGCCACACCCACGCAGCGGTTCCGGCACATCCTGCTGCCGCAGCTCATGCCGGTGATCGCGTTGATCGGCGTGCTCCGCTTCATCATGACGTTCAACAAGTTCGACGACGTCTACCTGCTCACCGGCGGCGCCGCCGGCACCGAGGTGGTCAGCGTCCGGGTCTACCAGTTCCTCACCGCCCGCACCGACATCGGCGCGGCCGCCGCCCAGGCGGTCGTGCTCGCCGTGGTGCTGCTCGTGTTCGTGGCCATCTACCTGCGCTTCTTCGGCGCGCGACGGGAGGCGTGATGGACCGGGACCGGATCGAGACGGTGAGCCTGCGCTGGCTGCGCCGGCTGGTGATCGCCGGGTTCCTGGTGGTCACACTGCTGCCGTTCTGGTACATGCTGGTGCTGTCGGTACGCCCGATCGAACGTCTGCTGCTGGAGCCCGGTTCGCTCTGGGTGCCGTTCGGCGAGCTGACCGTCGCCACGTACGCCGAGGTGCTGAAGTCCGTCTCCGACGGCGGCCAGGGCTTCCTCACGTTCATCCGCAACAGCGGCCTGGTGGCGCTCGCCGCCACCGCGCTCACCCTGGTGATCGCCATTCCCGGCGCGTACGCGGTCTCCCGCCTGCGGTTCTTCGGCCGCCGGCAGGTCAGCGCGCTGTTCCTGGCGGTCTACCTGTTCCCGTCGATCGTCATCGCGATCCCGCTGTTCGTGGTCTTCACCCGGGCCGGGCTGCGCGGGTCGCTGACCGGCCTGGTGCTCGTCTACATCTCGCAGACGCTGCCGGTGTCGGTCTACATGCTGAAGAACTACTTCGAGACGATTCCGGTGAGCCTGGAGGAGTCGGCGGCGATCGACGGCGCGGGCCGGCTCGGCATCATCCGCCGGGTCAGCCTGCCGCTGGCGGCGCCCTCGGTGATGGCCGTCGCGCTGTACGACTTCATGATCGCCTGGAACGAATATCTGTTCGCGCTGCTGTTCATGGTCGACCGGCCGGACCGGTGGACCGTGTCGCTGGGGCTGTCGCTGCTCGCCGACGGCGTCGAGGTGCCCAAGACGGTGCTGATGGCCGGATCGGTCATCCTCACGCTGCCGATCGTGGTGCTGTTCTTCGCCGGGGAGCGAATGCTCACCGAGGGACTCACCAGCGGAGCAGAGAAGGGCTGAGCGTCCGTGCCAGGATGATCGGGTGCGAGCATCACGGGAGCGCCGGGCCGGCGCGCGGGCGGCCCGGATGCTCACCGAGGTGCTCGCCCCGACCGTCCTGGTGACGGCGCTGCCGCTGATCGCGGCCGCCCGGGTCAGCCGCTCGGCCGGCCAGTTCCTGCTCTGGGGCGGCATCGCGCTGACGTTCTGCGCCGTCATCCCGATCGGCGTGCTCGTGCACGGCGTACGCCGGGGGCGCCTCACCGACCGGCACGTCGGCGACCGCACGCAGCGGGCCCGGCCGCTGTCGATCGGGCTGGCCTCGGTCGCGGCCGGGTTGCTCCTGCTGGCGGCGGTACGCGCACCGACCGAGCTGTTCGCCGTGATCGTGGTGGTCTTCGTGGTCGGCGCGGCCTGCGCGCTGGTGAACCACTGGTGGAAGCTGAGCATCCACGCGGCGGTGGCCGCCGCCACGGTCGCCGTGCTGGTGCCGCTGACCGGCCCGGCCGCGAACCTCGGCTGGGTGCTCGTCGCGGCCGTCGGCTGGTCCCGGGTACGGCTGGGCGACCACACCTGGCCGCAGGTGCTGGCCGGTGTGGCGCTGGGCGGGCCGCTCGCCGCCGGCACGTTCCTGGCGCTCGCCTGACTGCCGCCACAAGATCAGCTACGGTGGCGTCATGGGCAAGCCGACCCGCTGGGTGACCGACACGAACCCCGGCCATTCGCAGTGGTACGTGGACCGGTTCCGTCAGCTCGCCGCCGAGGGCGCCGACCTGGCCGGTGAGGCGCGGCTGCTGGACGCGCTCGTACCGCCCGGCGCCCGTGTCCTGGACGCCGGCTGCGGCACCGGCCGCGTCGCCGCCGCGCTCGCCGCGCGCGGGCACACCGCCGTGGGCGTGGACGCCGACCCGACGCTGGTCGAGGCGGCCCGCGCCGACCACCCCGGTCCCCGCTTCCTGGTCGCCGACCTGGCCGAGCTGGACCTGGCCGCGCAGGGCGAGGCGGAGCCGTTCGACGCCGCGGTGCTGGCCGGCAACGTGATGGTCTTCGTCGCCCCCGGCACCGAGCGCGACGTGCTGGCCCGCGTCGCCGCGCACGTCCGGCCGGACGGCCTGGTCGTGGTCGGCTTCGCCACCGACCGCGGCTACCCGGTGGCCGAACTGGACGCCGACGCGGTGGCCGCCGGGCTGCGCCCCGAGCACCGCTTCGCCACCTGGGACCTGCGACCGTGGCGCGACGACGCCGACTTCGCGGTCACCGTGCTGCGCCGCCCGGCCGGCTGACCCACTGCTCATTTCGGCCTGCTCAGCTCCGGACCAGCCCGGCCCTCGCCCGGCTCGGCCCCGGCCCTCGCCTGACGCGTTCGAGCCGGCCGCCCGGCGCTCAGGCGGGCGCGGCCACCGTCCGGGCGGCCTCCGGGTCGAGCGGGCTGCCGGCCGGCAGCAGGTCCACCAGGCCCGCCGGCAGCCGCGCCGGGCGTACGCCCGCGTACCCGAGCATGCCCGGGACGTCGGCGCCGGTCAGCGCGTACCGTCGGCCCAGGTCGGTGACCACGCAGATCGCGCCGCCGGTCGCGCCCGGCGCGGGCACCGCCTCCACCAGCGCGCCGCGGCCCGGCTCGACCACTACCGCGTCGGCGAGCCCGGCCCGGCCGCCCGAGGCCCGCGCGGCGGCGGCCGGCGCGGCGGCACCGAGGCGCAGTTCGCGTACGCCGGTGTCGTCGCCGGCCCGCGCGCAGAGCGCACCCTCGGCGGCGGCCAGCCGGGGCGGTACGGCGGGCGGCGCGGTCGGCCCGCCCGGCACCAGACCGGGCAGCTTCGGCAGCGCGGCGAACCGGCCGAGCGTGATCGGTTCCGGCTCCCGCTGGCCGGTGCGGGTCAGCAGCAAGGCGGCCTGCAACTCGGTGATCGCTGCCAGCCCGCCGCGCTGGGCGACCGCGTACTGCCGGCTGCCACCGGAGTTGCGCACCAGGTAGACGTCGCCCACCGCCGCGCCGGTGACCCGCTCGGACGGCTCACCGAGGTCGTCCACCGGCGGCGGGGCCAGGTCGGCGCCGGCCGGGAGCGTGTTCAGCAGCGCCGCCGCCACCGGCACCGCCCGTTCCCGGGTGGCGGCCAGCGCGGCGAGCACCCGGTCGGTGTCGCGCAGCAGGTAGCGCCGGTCGTGCCAGAGCAGGTGCAGGCCGCCGTCCGGGTGGCGGGCGAGCAGGCCCTGGTCGCCGAGCGCCCGGCCACCGGTGGCCTCCCGTCCGATCAGCAGCACCGAGCGGGCCTCGCCGCGCCCGGCCTCCCCGCGCCCCGTGTCGTCGCCCGGTACCGAGCAGAGCGTCCAGGCGTCGCGGACGAGCCGGTTCGACGCGGGCAGCGAGTCCGGCGCGTCGGCGATGCCCAGCGGCAGACCGCGCGGCACTCCCTCGATGGCGCGGCGGCCGACCAGCACCGTCTTCGGCTGCTCCGCCCCGATGATCAGCAGCGCTGAGGCGTAGTTGAGCACCGGGTGCAGCTTGTCGTCGCGGTAGACGAAACGCGCGCCCGACTCCTTCTCCACGATCACCGCGCCGGTCTCGCGCCACGAGTCACCGCCGCCGGTGAACAGGCCGTAGAGCGCGACGCCGCCGAGCGCGATCGCCGCGACCAGGACGCTGGCCAGACCGGCGCCGGCGAGCCGGCGGAACGGGGACTGCGGCGGATCCGTCTCCCGCATGACGAGCGCGGCGACCGCCCGCTGGACGGTGAACTGGTACGAGTGCAGCTGGTCCTGCCGCGACGCCATCGGGTCCCTTCCGGCTGGGATGGTCGGCGCACAGGATAAGCGCTCCGTCGATGCCCCGGCGACCCTGCGTGTCCCCGCCCCCACCCCCCGCCCCGCCGATCTTGCAGTTGCCGCCCCGACAAACCGGCCACAACAGGCATGCTTCGGGCACCAAGTGCAAGATCGGCGAGGGCGGGAGCGGCGATGGTGGCGGATCGGGTACCCCCTGGGGTATGTTTGCGAGCAGGAGGTGGGACGTGAATCTTCGACCGGAGATGACAGGTGAGGCACTGACCCGGCTCAAGCGGGCCCGGGGGCAGCTCAACGCCGTCATCGAGATGATGGAGAACGGCGAGGACTGCCGCGCCGCGCTGACCCAGCTCGCCGCGGTCTCCAAGGCCATCGACCGGGCCGGCTTCAAGATCATCGCCTCCGGCATGCGCTACTGCGACGCCGCCCGCCAGGCCGGCGAGGAGCCGGAGATGACCGAGGAGGAGCTGGAGAAGCTCTTCCTGTCCCTGGCCTGACGACTCCCTCGCCCGACGACTCCCTGGCCCGACGGCGCCCGCCTGACCGGCTGAAACCCGCCCGCGCCGTGTGACAGCGACCCGGGCGGGTAAACACCTGCCTGGAATTCACAGGCCGCAGACTGTTCTTCGCATACCCCCCGGGGTATATAGACAATGAGAGGAAATGACATGACCCTCGACGTGTCCGTCATCGCGACCTCCTCGCTCGGCGACCGCAGCTACCTCGCCTCCGACGGCCGGGTGGCGGTGGTGGTCGACCCGCAGCGCGACATCGACCGCATCCTGTGCCTGGCCGGCGCCAAGGGCGTACGGATCACCCACGTGGTCGAGACGCACATCCACAACGACTACGTTTCCGGCGGCCTGGAACTGGCCCGGATCACCGGCGCGCAGTACCTGGTGGCCGCCGCCGACACCGTCGAGTTCGACCGCACGCCGGTGTCCGACGGCGACACCGTGCCGGTGTCGGACACGATGCGGCTGCGGGTGATCGGCACCCCGGGCCACACGTTCCACCACCTGTCGTACGTGCTCGACGAGCGCGACGGCGACTGGACGCCGGCCGGCGTGTTCACCGGCGGCTCGCTGCTGTTCGGCACCACCGGCCGCACCGACCTGCTCGGCCAGCAGCACGCGCACGAGCTGGCGCACCACCAGTACGCCTCGGCCCGCAAGCTGGCCGACCTGCTGCCCGACGGCGCGCAGGTGTGGCCCACGCACGGCTTCGGCAGCTTCTGCTCGGCCAGTCAGGCCGACGCCCCCGAGTCGACGATCGGCCGGGAGAAGGAGGCCAACCCGGTGCTGCGGCTGGCCGCCGACCAGTTCGTCACCGAGACGCTGGCCGGGCTGGACGCCTACCCGGCGTACTACGCGCACATGGGTGTCGCCAACGCCGCCGGTCCCGCCCCGGTCGACCTCACGCCGGTGGCCCGTGCCGACGCCGACGAGCTGCGCCGTCGCATCGCCGCCGGCGAGTGGGTGGTCGACCTGCGCCACCGCAAGGCGTACGCGGCCTCGCACCTGGCCGGCACCGTCAGCCTCGGCCTGGACGGGCCGATGTCGACGTGGCTCGGCTGGCTGATCGACTGGGGTGTGCCGATCACGTTCCTGGCGCAGACCCCGGAGCAGGTCGCCGACGCCCAGCGGGAACTGGTCCGCATCGGCATCGACCGCCCGGCCGCCCAGGCCACCGGCGAGCCCGAGCAGTGGACCGCCGACCCGTCGCAGCTGCGTGAGATGGCGGTGGCCGACTTCGGCGCGCTCGCCGCCGCGCAGGCCGGCAAGACCCCGGCCGGGCTGCCCGAGCCGCAGGTCGTCCTCGACGTGCGGATGACGAACGAGTGGAAGGCCGGGCACATCGACGGCGCGGTGCACGTGCCGCTGCCGGACGTGCCGAAGCGCCTCGCCGACATCCCCGCCGGGACGATCTGGGTGCACTGCGGCTCCGGCTACCGGGCCACCGCCGCCGCGTCCCTGCTCGCCAACGCCGGCCGGGACGTGGTGCTGATCGACGACGCGTACGCCCGGGCCGAGGCGGCCGGCGTTCGCATGGCGACCACCGCCTGACCTCTCCCCCAGCGCCCGGCCGGTGTGTCCGTACACCGGCCGACGCCGGACCCTGCCCGAAAACATCCCGTTCAAGGAGACAGAGCATGACCACGACCACCCCGACCATCGACGCGGCCGGCCTGCGCGAGCTGATCGCCGCCGGACGTACGCCCCGGATGCTCGACGTGCGGACGCCCGGCGAGTTCGAGGCGGCCCACATCCCCGGCGCGTACAACGTTCCGCTGGACCTGCTCCGGGAACACCGCGCCGAGCTGCGCAGCCACCTGGACGAGGACGTGGTGCTGATCTGCCGCTCCGGCGCCCGGGCGAGCCAGGCCGGGCAGGCGCTGGCCGGTGTCGGCCTGCCCAACCTCAAGGTGCTCGACGGCGGCATGCTGGCCTGGCAGGCCACCGGCGCGCAGGTCAACCAGGGCCGGTCGCGCTGGGACCTGGAGCGCCAGGTACGCCTCGTCGCCGGTTCGATCGTGCTCGCCGCCGTGCTCGGCTCGGTGTTCGTGCCGGGCCTGAAGTGGGTCGCCGCCTTCATCGGCGCGGGCCTCACGTTCGCCGCGCTCACCAACACGTGCGCGATGGGCATGCTGCTGAGCAAGCTGCCGTACAACCGGGGCGCGAGCTGCGACCTGGACACCATCGTGGGGCAGTTGCGCGACGGGGACCGCAGGTGACCACCCTCGCCCTGACGCTGGCCGGCGCGGTGCTGATCGGCGTGACGCTGGGCCTGCTCGGTGGCGGCGGGTCGATCCTCGCCGTGCCGCTGCTGGTCTACGTCGCCGACCTGCCCGCCAAGGAGGCGATCGCCACCTCGCTGCTGGTCGTCGGCGTGACCAGTGCGGTGGGCGTGCTGCCGCACGCCGGCGCGAACCGGGTCCGCTGGCGCACCGGGCTCGTCTTCGGGGTGGCCGGCATGACCGGCGCGTACGCGGGCGGCCGACTGGCCGAGTTCGTCCCGGCGGGCGTCCTGCTCACCGGGTTCGCCCTGATGATGCTCGCCACCGCGGTCGCGATGCTCCGGGGCCGGCGATCCGCCGAGGGCCGACCGGCCCCGTCCGAGCTGCCGGCGCTGCGGGTGATCGTCGACGGAGTGGTGGTCGGCCTGGTCACCGGTCTGGTCGGCGCGGGCGGGGGCTTCCTGGTCGTACCGGCCCTGGCCCTGCTGGGCGGGTTGCCGATGCCGGTCGCGGTCGGCACCTCGCTGGTGGTCATCGCGATGAAGTCGTTCGCCGGCCTGGCCGGCTACCTGTCCAGCGTGCAGATCCACTGGGGTCTGGCCGCCGGGGTCACCGCCGCCGCTGTCGTCGGCAGCCTGCTCGGCGGCCGGCTCGCCGGCCGGATCCCGGCCGACCTGCTGCGTCGCGGCTTCGGCTGGTTCGTCGTGGTGATGGGCGTGTTCGTGCTCGCGCAGCAGTTGCCGCCGGTCTGGGGACTCGCCGTGGGAGCGCTTGCCGTGGCCGGTACGGTCACCATGGCGGTGTGGGGCCGCCGGAGGAGGGGACACAGTGGACAGCAGCGCCTGGGACAGCCGGTACGCCGACACGCCCGGACTGGTGTGGAGCGCTGAGCCCAACCGTTTCGTGGTCGAGTCGGTCACCGGCCTGACCCCCGGCTCGGCGCTCGACATCGCCGCCGGCGAGGGCCGCAACGCGGTCTGGCTGGCCGGTCAGGGCTGGCGGGTGAACGCGGTCGACTTCTCCTCGGTCGCCGTGGACCGGGGGCGGGAACTGGCCGCCGCGCGGGGCGTGACAGTCGACTGGCGGGTCGCGGACGTGACCGCGTACCGGCCGGTGCCGAACAGCTACGACCTGGTGCTGATCAGCTACCTGCACCTGGCGGCGCCCGAGTTCGCCCGGGTGCTCGCCGCGGCGAAGTCGGCGCTGCGCCCCGGTGGCACGCTCGTGGTGGTCGGCCACGACCTGGCCAACCTCTCCGGCGGCATCGGCGGCCCGCAGGACCCGGACGTGCTGCTCACGCCGGAGTCGGTGGTCGACGGGCTGGCCGGGCTGCGCGTACAGCGGGCCGAGACGACCCGCCGGCCGGTCCCGGCCACCGACGGCGGTACCGTCGACGCGCTGGACACCGTGGTGGTCGCCACCCGCCCCGCCGACTGACCGCCGTCCGCCGTCGTTTCGCCGGGCCGGGCCGGGCCGGGACCGGCCGGTAGCATCCGGGGACGGATCGGCGGAGAGGACACCGGGTGGGCGCGCGTTTCGAGGAACTGGCCTGGCGGGAGACGCCGATCGGCGAGATCAGCCTGCGGCGTCGCCGTGACCCGGCGCTGGACTCCGAGGTGTACGAGGTGAAGCTCGACGACGAGTACCTCATGTCCAGCGCCTTCCCGGTCGCGGAGATCGAACTGGCCCGGCTCGGGCTGGCCCCGCTCACCGGTGACGCGCTGGACGTGGTGGTCGGCGGGCTCGGCCTCGGCTACACCGCGCGGACCGCGCTGGAGGATCCCCGGGTGCGCTCGCTGGTGGTGGTCGAGGCGATCGAGGACGTGATCGACTGGCACCGGCGGGATCTGCTGCCGTTCGCCGCCGGGCTGGCCACCGATCCGCGTACCCGGTTCGTCCGGGCGGACTTCTTCGCCGCGGTCGCCGGCGACGGTCTCGACCCGGATGAGCCCGGGCGCCGCTTCCACGCGGTGCTGCTGGACGTGGACCACTCCCCCCGCCAGGTGCTGCACCCCAGCCACGCCCCGTTCTACACGGTCGACGGGCTGCGCCGGCTGGCCGCGCTGCTGCACCCGGAGGGCGTCTTCGCGCTGTGGTCGAACGACCCGCCGGACCCGGCGTTCCAGCGCACGCTGACCGAGGTGTTCCCGACCTCGGTGGCGCACGTCGTCCGGTTCCCGAACCCGTTGCAGGGCCGGGAGGCGGCGAACACCGTGTACGTGGCCCGGCACTGATCCATCCGGCGGCGCATGGCCGCACGAGCAGCGGGAAAGCGCACGGCCCACCGTACGACGGGAGGCTGGGACATGCGCGCGTTGCTCTGGGTGGTCGGCGTGGTCGCCGGTGTGCTCATCCTGCTCGGGCTGCTGCTGGAGGCGGTCCGCTGGCTCGTCATCATCGGCGTGATCGCGCTCGCCGCGGTGATCATCTTCGGGATCGTGAAGGGCCGGCGGGTGGTGCACCAACATTCGACCCGCCGCCGCTGACCTGCGGAGAAGTGTGACTCACCCGGCAACCTACGTAAGCGTAGGTTACCGGGCGGTTAAGTTAGGCTGGGGGCGTCATCCACGCGACGAGGAGTAACGGCGATGGACGCGACCGCCCAGCGACCCTGGACCCGCAGCTACGCACCCGGCGTGCCGGCGGAGATCGCCGAGCCGACCGGCTCGCTCGTCGACCTGCTCACCGAGGCGGCCGGGCGGTTCGGTCCCCGGGTCGCGCTCGACTTCTACGGCGCCACCACCACGTTCACCGAGCTGGCCGACCAGGTGGCCCGCGCCGCCGAGGCGCTGCGCCGGCTCGGCGTCGGCCCGGGTGACCGGGTGGCGCTGGTGCTGCCGAACTGCCCGCAGCACGTGGTCGCCTTCTACGCCGTGCTGCGCCTCGGCGCGGTGGTGGTCGAGCACAACCCGCTCTACACCGCCGACGAGCTGGACCGGCAGCTCACCGACCACGGCGCGACGGTCGCGATCGCGTGGGACAAGGTCGCGCCGCTGGTGGCGGGACGCGGCGCCGTGCGTACCGTGGTGGCGGTCGACCTGACCGCGGCGCTGCCGCGGCTCAAGCGGTGGGCGCTGCGGGTGCCGCTGCCGAAGGTCCGCGCCGCCCGCGCCGCGATGACCGCCCCCGCGCCCGGCGCGCTGGCCTGGTCGGACCTCGTCTCCGCCGCCGGGCCGCTGCCCGCGAGCCATCCCGCGCCGGAGGCCGGCGACGTGGCGCTGCTCCAGTACACCGGCGGCACCACCGGCGAGCCCAAGGGCGCCGTGCTGACCCACCGCAACCTGCGCGCCAACGCCGCGCAGGGCCGCGCCTGGGTGCCGGGCCTGCGCGACGGCGAGGAGACGGTGTACGCGGTGCTGCCGCTGTTCCACGCCTACGGGCTGACGCTCTGCCTCACCTTCGCCGTCAGCATCGGCGCGACGCTGGTGCTGTTCCCCCGCTTCGACGCCGACCAGGTGCTCGACGCCGTCCGCCGCCGCCCGCCGACGTTCCTGCCCGCGGTGCCGCCGGTCTACGCGAAGCTGGCCACCGTCGCCCGCGAACGCGGCGTCGACCTCACCTCCATCCGGTACGCGATCTCCGGCGCGATGTCGCTGCCACCGGCCATCGTGGAGCTGTGGGAGCAGGTGACCGGCGGCCTGCTGGTCGAGGGGTACGGGATGACCGAGACGTCCCCGATCACCGTGGGCAACCCGGTCGCGCCGACCCGTCGCCCCGGCACCGTCGGGGTGCCGTTCCCCTCCACCGACGTGCGCATCGTCGACCCGGAGGATCCGAGCCGCGACCGTGCGCCCGGCGAGGCCGGCGAGCTGCTGGTCCGCGGCCCGCAGGTGTTCTCCGGCTACTGGCACCGGCCCGAGGAGACCGCCAAGGTGCTGCTGCCGGGCGGCTGGATGCGTACCGGCGACATCGTCACCATGGACGCCGACGGCTTCGTCACGGTGGTCGACCGGATCAAGGAGCTGATCATCACCGGCGGCTTCAACGTCTATCCGTCCGAGGTGGAGGAGGCGCTGCGCCGCGTCCCCGGCGTCCGCGAGGCCGCCGCCGTGGGAATGCCCACCGACGACGGCGAGGTGGTCGTCGCCGCGGTGGTGGTCGACCCGGCGGTGGCCTGTACGCCGGAGACGATCCGCACTTCGTGCCGCACCCACCTGGCCGGGTACAAGGTGCCGCGCCGGGTCGTGGTCGTCGACGAGCTGCCGTACTCCCAGATCGGCAAGATCCTGCGCCGCGAGGTCCGCGAACGGCTGCTCGCCGGCCGCTGACCCGACCCGCCCGTTTGCCGGCAGGACGGCGGGGGTAAACGGGCGTCCATGGTGGATTCACGGGGCAAGTCAGTCGGTCGTTACCTCATGCGCCTGGTCGGCGGCGTCGCCGTCATCTTCGGCCTGCTCGGCATCTTCGCCACGCTCGCCGACGGAAACCTGGTCGGGATCGTGCTCAGCCTCGTGTTCATCGGCGGCGGGATCTTCCTGCTCAAGCGCTCCGGCCCCGACCGGCGGACCGACCCGGTGCCGCCCGCCGTGCGCTGAGCGCACCCGCCGCGCCGGGCCGCGCTGTCCCGGAAGTGTCGGTGCCGCCGCCTACGCTGTGACGATGGTCGACAGGCGTCAGGTGATGGCCTTCCGCGTGCGCGCCCAGCAGCTCGACCGGGCGCACGGCTCGCTCGCCGACACCGCCGTGCTCGACATCGGCGTGCAGGACACCGGCCCCGACGGCGGCCGCTGGGCGCTCGCCACGCGCGGGGTCGACGTGACCCCGCTGAACGGCGACGACCTGGTCCTGCTCTGGACCGTACGCGGCGCCCCGCACCTCTACCGCCGCCCCGACGTGGGCGCGGTGGCCGCTGCGGTCGAGCCGTTCTCCGACGCCGACGCGGGCAAGCGCATCTACGACGCGGCGAAGCCGTTGAAGGCCGCCGGCATCGGCATCCTCGACGCGCTCGACGAGGTGGCCGCGCGAATGCGGGAGATCGTCCGCAAGCCGACCGTCAAGGGCGAGGTCTCCGGCCGCCTCGCGGAGATGATGCCCGAGCCCTACCTGCGGCACTGCCGGCCGTGCGACGCGACCCACCTCTACGAGATGCCGTTCCGGCTCGCCGCCGTACGCGCCGGGCTGGAGCTGCGGCTCGACACGTCACCGCCGGTCCTGGAACGCATCCGCGCCTTCCGTCCGGCCGCCGCGGCCGGCGACCGGTTCGAGCTCATCCGCGCCTACCTTCGGCTGCTCGGCCCGGCCACGCCCAAGCACGTCGCCGACTACCTCGACGCCCCGGTCAAGGAGGTCAAGGGCCGCTGGCCGCACGACGCGGTCGAGGTGAGCGTCGACGGTGAGACGCGCTGGCTGCTCGCCGACGACGAGGCGGCGCTGGCGTCGGCGGACGCCACGACGACCCGCCTGCTCGGCCCGTTCGACCTGTTCCTCCAGGCGAAGGACCGGTCGACGCTGGTGCCCGACGCGGCCCGCGCCAAGGAGCTGTGGCCGGTGCTGGGCCGTCCCGGAGCGGTGCTCGCCGACGGGGAGCTGGCCGGTGCCTGGCGGCCCCGCAAGTCCGGCCGGTCGTTCACCGTCGCGGTCCAGCCGTGGCGCAGGCTCACCGGCAGCACCCGGGAGGCGGTGGTCGCGGAGGCCGAGCGCCTCGCCGCGTACCGGGGTGTGCCGCTCGCGGGTGTCGACTTCGCCGACTGACCGCCTAGCGCGTCCGCCCGATCGCCGTCCAGGCCGACGCCGGGACCTCCACCGGCCACCGTTCGCCGAGAAGTGACGCGCACCTGTCGCGCAACGCCACGCGGCCCGCCGCGTCGAGCCGCTGGACGTGGTCCCCGGCCGGGCCCACACCGAGCGTGTACGGCTCCCACCACTGGTCGAAGCTCGCGAAACGTGTCCGGACGGTGAGCACGGAGGACCGCACGTCCCGCAGCCCGGCGGCGGTGAACAGCTCGGCGAGGTGCTCTTCCCGCGCCCCGGCGAGCCCTGACTCGTCGTGCGCATCCGAGTCGAGCGACCGGACCGCCTGCCAGAACACGGTCAGCGGCCCACGCCCACCGGCGTGGTCCCACACGCAGGCCGCCACCACACCCCCGGGTCGGGTCACCCGGCCCATCTCCCGCAGCCCGGCTACCGGGTCCGTCATGAAGTGCACGACGAGCTGAGCGAGGGTGACATCGAAGCCGCCGTCGGGGAACGGCAGCAGCTCGGCCGACGCCCGCCGGACATCGGCCCCCGGCAAACGCACCCGGGCCGCCTCGACGAACGGCGCCGACGGGTCGACGGCCGACACCGCCTCGGGCCCCAGCCGTGCCACCAGCTCCGCGGTCAACGCTCCGGTGCCGCAGCCGACATCAAGCGCCCGCTGCCCCGGCGTGACACCCGCGGCGTCGGCGAAGCGCACCGCCAGCGCCTCGGCGAATCGGCCCATGGACCGGCCGTACGCGTCCGCGCCGACGTCGAATCCCACCGCGCCAGGCTAGCCGCCCACTGGCACGATCACCGTCATGATTGTCTGGCTCAACGGCGCGTTCGGCGTCGGCAAGACGACCACGGCACGGCTGCTCACGGACGCGCTGCCGGGCGCGCGGCTGTTCGACCCGGAGTTCCTCGGCTCGATGCTCACCGCGTTCGTCACCCCGCCGACCGGCGACTTCCAGGACCTGCCACTGTGGCGTCACCTCGTCGTGCAGACGGTCACCGGGCTGGACCGGCACCACCCGGGCATCTGGATCGTGCCGATGAGCCTGCTCGACCCGGCGTACCGCGCGGAGATCCTCGGCGGCATCCGCACCGCCGGCGCCGACGTCCGCGAGGTGGTGCTCACGCTCCCCGAGGACCGGTTGCGTGCGCGCATCGACGCCGACCAGCTCGAGACCGGCGCACGCGGCTGGCGGCACGACCACGTCGACCGGGCCCTGGCCACGTTCGCGTCGGTGACCGACGCCCGTCTGATCGACGCCTCCGCCCCGCCCGAGCAGGTGGCCGACGCCGTCGCCGCGCACGTGCGTGCCGAAACTCGCTGTCGGGCTTCCGGACACGGTGGTACACATTCGGCGTGATCGAACCCCTGACGTTTTCCGATCGGCTGCGGCTGATCGACGACCGGTCGGCCGCCTTCCGGGAAGCGGTCGCCGCCGCGCCGGACCTCGACGCGCCGGTGCCGACCTGCCCCGAGTGGACGCTGTTCGACCTGGCCCGGCACATCGGCCAGGGGCGCCGCTCGTGGGCGGCCACCGTCGCCGCCGGTCCCGAGGCGTCCGGGCGGGCCGCACCCGGAGGCCCGGGCGCGCCCCGGGAGCGTACGGCGCTGCGGGACTGGCTCGCCGAGTCCACCGAGCAGCTGCTGGCCGCGCTGCGCGACGCCGGACCCGATCGTGGCTGCTGGACGTGGTGGGACACGTCGCAGTCGCCGCAGAACTGCGGCGCCGTCGCCCGACACCAGCTCCAGGAGATCGCGGTGCACACCTACGACGCCCAGCTCACCGTGGGCGCGCCGCAGCCGCTGCCGGTCGAGGTGGCCCTCGACGGCGTGGCGGACTTCCTGTTCACCTGCTGCGCGACCACGGTGCCGTGGCCGTACGAGCCGGCCGTCCTCGACTACAACCTCACCGAGGGCGGATGGTGGCGCGTGCGGCTCTCCCCCGACGGCGTACGGGTCACCAACCTGCCCGCCGGAGCCGATGCGGACCCGGCCGACACCGCCGCCCGGTCCACCGCCGGTGACCTGGTCCTGGCCTTCTACGGCCGGATACCGCTGGACGCGCTCACCATCGAGGGCGACCGGCAGGTGCTCGACCGGATCGCGGCGTGGGACCCGGACGCGTAGCCGCCGTCACCGGTGGGCGAAGACGAATCCGCCCTCGACGTCCGGCGCGGGACGATGCGTCATCTCGGCCTCGACGGTGAAACCGGCGTCGATCAGCCAGGCCGCGACCCGCCCCGGTGGACGGCGGTGCACGTAGACGCGCATCGGGTGCCCGCCATACCCCTGTGTCTTGAGCCGGCTGCCGTCACCGGCGTGGAATCCGAGCAGCACGGCGCCGCCGGGCCGCAGCACCCGGTGGAATCCGGCGAGGACGGCGGGCACCTCGTCGTCCGGGACGTGGATCAGGGAGAACCAGGCGAGCAACCCGGTCAGGCACTCGTCGGTGAGGTCCAGACGGGTCATCGAGCCCACCTCGAAGCGGACGCCCGGGTGGTCGCGCCGCGCCAGGTCGATCATCGCCGGTGACAGGTCGATGCCGAACGCGCTCAAGCCCAGATCGTGCAGGTGCCGGGTGATCCGGCCCGGTCCGCAGCCGACGTCTGCGACCGGGCCGCTCCCCCGCGCCCGGACCAGCTCGGCGAAGAGCGCGAGGATGCCGCGCTGGAACGGCTCGTTCGCCAGGGCATCACGCAGCAGGTCGGCGTAACTGGACGCCACCGTGTCGTAGGAGGTGCGGGTGTCGTCCAGCCAGCTGGGATCGCTCACGCCGCGCACGATAGCCGCGAACGAACGGGCGACAGTGGGAGGATGGTCGGCATGCCAGGTCGTGCGTTGAGCTTCGGAGCGGCCGCGCAGGCGTACGAGCGTTTCCGGCCCGGCTATCCCGAGGAACTGGCCGACCTGGTGCTGGCGTACGCGGGCCGCCCGATCCGGACCGCCCTGGAGATCGGCGCCGGGACCGGCAAGGCGACCCGGCTGTTCGCCCGGCGCGGCATCGCGGTCACCGCCACCGACCCGGACCCCGCGATGCTCGCCGAACTGCGCCGGCACGTCCCGGCCGAGGTACGGGTCCGACAGGCCGCGTTCGAGGAGTTGCCCGCCGACGAGCGCCACGACCTGGTGTACGCGGCGGCGGCGCTGCACTGGACCGACCCGGACCGACGGTGGGAGCGGATGGCCGCGCTGCTGACGCCCGGTGGCGTGTTCGCCTCGTTCGGCGGGCCGCTGCGACTGGCCGACCCGGCGCTGCGCGACGCGGTCGCCGCCGCCCGGGCCGAGTTCCTCACCGACGACGAGATCCCGTCGCCGGACGGAACGTCACCGGAGGCCGGCATGCAGTGGCCCGGCACCGAGCTGCGCGCCTCCGAGTGGTTCACCGACGTGCGGCAGGAGGTCATCGAACGGCGGATCACGACGAGTGCCGACGACTACGTCGGTCTGCTGTCGACCGTCTCGGCCTATCTCGAACTGCCGCCGCACGTACGCGAGCAGGTGTTCCGCCGCGTCGGGGACGTCCTGCCCGGCACGGTCGAGGTCACCGCCGACGTCACGGTCCACCTGGCCCGGCGGACGTCACCAGGTAGGCGGTCAGCCGGTCGGCGAGCGGGCCCGGACGACTGAGCGCCATCGCGTGGCCGCCGTCGATCTCGTCCGGCACCACGCCGAGCCGGTCGGCGGCCACCCGGCGTTGGAAGTCGGCGGGGAAGAACCGGTCGTCGCGGCCGATCAGCACCGCCGTCGGCACGGCCGGCCAACTGGCCAAGGGCCACGGCTCGTCCCACTCAGCGCTGACCTGCTGCCGGCCGTGCGCGGGCGCCTCGGCGACGATCTCGGGCGGCACGCCGTTGTAGAACTGCTGCTCCTCGCTGAGCCCTTCCGGCTCGCGGTAGCCGGTGTTGCCCCACCAGTCCCCCGGCTTCTCACCGGGCCGCGGAATCATCGGGGTGAGCAGGACCAGCTGCCGCACCGGCAGCCGGTCGGCGACCAGCGGTGCGGTGAACGCGCCGTACGAGTGCCCGACCACCACGAGGTCGTCGCGATCGCCGACGGCGTCGACCACCGCCTGGCGGAAGTCGGCGAACCCCGCCGACCGGTCGCCGATCGGCAGCTCCGGCACCACCGCGTCGTGACCCCGGGCGGCCAGCTCGGGAACCAGCAGATGCCAGTCCCACGCGCTGCCCCCGCCACCGTGGATGAGCACGAACGTCGTCATGCCCGGGACCCTCCCACACGGGTACGACATGCGGTGGCCGTCAGTGCGGAAATGCCCGCGGGATCCGGGTGGCCCGCAGCTCGTCGCGGAACGCCTCGATGCGGGTGATGACCTGACGCCGCCCGATCGTGTTCTCGATCCGGTCGAGGTAGAGGCAGCGGGCGGCGAGCCGGGGCAGGTCGACGGAGAAGTAGATCGCCATGAGGGGGTTGACGAACAGGTCGCCGTGGCCGGTACGCCGGCTGAACCGTACGTCTCCGCACGCGCCGCCGGTGGCGGCGGCGATCTGCCCCTGGACGATGCTCGGCCGGTGCGGGGTGGCGGCCTGGGCCTGCGCGACCGCCTCGCGGTAGAGCACCGCCTCACGGCTGGAGCCCGGAATGGACAGCGCGCCGAGGTAGCCGCCCTCCCGGTCGAGCGCGGCCAGGTTCTCCAGCACCTCGACGTGGTTGACGCCGTCGTGCGCGTCGATGCCGAACCCGAGGCTGCTCACCAGCCGGATCGGCACGTCCAGCCCGGCCACGGCGGCCAGGCTGGTGATGTCCTCCACCGGGGTGCCCAGGCCGCTCTCGTCACCGCGCAACAGGATGTCGGTGCCGCCGTCGACGAGCACGATCGCGTCGAGGTCGAGCCGGTCGACCAAGTGCCGGTACGCCTCACGAAGCGGCTGCACGCCCAGCGGCGGGAAGGCGTACACGGTCGACGGCAGGTCCCGGCCCGCCAGCCAGCGGGCCAGGTGCGCCTCCGGGAAGTACCAGTCCGGGCTGAGGGTGTCCGGCCGGATCGCCGCCACGTGCTCGTCCACCCACACCTGCCGGTCGAGCAGTTCCAGCTCCGAGAAGGAGAGGCTGGCCAGGTGCACCCGCTTGCCGGCCTGCCACAGCGCCAGCGCCAGCGGCAGGCCGGCGTACACGTCGAAGCCGCCACCGGCACCCGCGATCAGGACGTCACGTGCCGGGGCCAGGGCGGCGAACAACGGCGGAACGGCCAAGGTGTACGCGGCGGTGTCGGTCACCAGATGATGATCTCCGCTCGCGTGCCGGACCGCTGCCCCGTGGGCGCCAGGTCGAGGCGCGGCCTGTGTCCGGGACCCGCTCGCTCAGACCGGGCGGCCGAACGTCACCGCCTCCCGGACCAGCTTCGGGGCCTTCTCCGCCAGTTGCGCGTCCGGCCGCGCGCCGAGCGCGTCGTTCACCGTGGAGAAGGCCAGCCGGAACGCGATCAGCGTGGTCGCCTCGAAGATCTCCCGGTCGCTCAGGCCGGCGTCGCGCAGGCGTTGCGCGTCCGCCTCGGTGGTGGCGTTCGGGTCCGTCACGACCCGGCGGGCCCAGTCGGCCAGCGCCGTCTCCCGCTCGGACAGGTCCGCCTCGTCGCCGCGCAGGACCCCGGCGGCGGTCGCCTCGTCGCTCATCCCGGCCAGCCGGGCGCCCCAGGCCAGCGAGCAGTACGAGTCGCCGCGCGCGGCGGCGGTGGCGGCGACCAGGACGGCCACCTCCCGCGAGGACAACGTGGACTCGGACAGCAGTTCGGTGCGCGTGTTCTGGAAGGACATCAGCACGTCGGGTCGCCAGCACCAGACGCGGGTGAGGTTGTTCACGTAGCCGTCGGCGGCGAGGTCGTCCTCGTACGCGGCTTTCGCCGCCGGGCTCTGCGGCGGTTCGGGGAGGAAGGCGGGATTCATGCGGGCAGTCTGCGCCACCCGGGCGCCCCCCCACTGGCTGATCAACGACAGTACGATCCGCTGATGATCCGTGCGGTCTTCTTCGACGTGGGCGGGACGATCCTCGACGAGACGCGCGAGTTCGCGACCTGGGCGGACTGGCTGGGCGTTCCCCGGCACACGTTCTCCGCCGTCTTCGGCGCGGTGATCGCCCGGGGCCTGGACTACCAGGAGGTGTTCCGGGCGTTCCGGCCGGACTTCGACCTCACCGCCGAACTGACGCGCCGGGTCGCCGCCGGTGACCCGGAGTCGTTCGGCGCCGACGACCTCTACCCGGACGCGCGGGCCTGCCTGGCCGCCCTGCGGGAGCAGGGCCTGCGCGTCGGTCTGGCCGGCAACCAGCCGGAGCACGCCGAGGCGACGCTGCGGGCGCTGGACCTGCCGGTGGACGTCATCGGCACGTCGGCGGCCTGGGGCGTGGCGAAACCGGCGCCGGAGTTCTTCGACCGGGTCGTCCGCGAGGGCGGCGGCGACGCGTCCGCGATCCTGTACGTCGGTGACCGGCCGGACAACGACGCCGCGCCCGCGATGGCCGCCGGCATGTCGGCGTGCCTGATCCGGCGCGGCCCGTGGGGGCACATCCTCGACATGCCGGACGTGGCCGACCGGTGCCTGTTCCGTATCGACTCGCTGGACGAGCTGCCGGCCCTGGTCGCACGGCACAACGCGGCGGCCGGCTAGGCCGGGGCCTCGGCGAAGACCGAGACCCGGGTGCGGTGGTGGTGCGGTGACTCGATCTCGTCGACCACCGCCACCGCCAGATCGGCGTACGACAGGTACGCCGACGCCGGGGCCTGCTCGCCGCCGAGGCGGTACCGGCCGGTGCGGGGGCCGCCCACGTCCAGCGCGGCGGGCGGGGTGAGCACGAGCCAGTCGACAGGGGTGTCCGCCGCGCGGAGCCGGTCCAGGCCGGCGGCGTGGCTGAGCGCGAACGGCCGCAACTCGGCGGGCAGAACGGCCGGGTCGTCGTAGAGGGGCCGGCCACGCGCGTCGGTGAGCGTGGCGAACAGGCCGATCGCCACGAGCCGGGGCACGGCTGCGCGGGCCAGGCCGTGCAGCAGCGCGTCGGCCGCCCGGACGAAGAACTCCGGATCGAGGCCGGCGGCGGCGAGTGCCTCCGGACCGGACGCCGGGCTGACCGCGTGGACGACGGCGTCGTGCCCGTACCCGATGGAGGTGACCGTCTCCGGGTCGGTGACGTCGCCGCGTACCGCGGAGGTGAGGTCGGGATGGCGGGCGGGGTCGCGGACGACGGCGGTGACGCGGTGGCCGCGGCGGTGGGCCTCGGCGGTGATCGCGCGGCCGGCCCGCCCGCCCGCGCCGAAGACGACGATGCTGGTCATGGCGCGACGCTAGAGCGCCGGATGCCGGTTACCGCAACGGTACCGGCGTTACGCTCGGGCGGTGACGCCGCTCGATCCGGACATGTTCGATCCCGCGTGCCCGTCGCGGGTGATGCCGATGCGGATCGGCGACAAGTGGACCGCGATGGTGGTGCTGTGCCTGGAGCACGGGCCGCGCCGGTTCACCGAGTTGCGGGTGCCGCTGCGCACGGTCACGCCGAAGGTGCTGGCCGAGACGCTGCGGGCGATGGAACGCGACGGGCTGGTCACGCGGACCGCCTACGACGAGAACCCGCCGCGCGTGGAGTACGCGCTGACGCCGCTGGGCCGCAGCCTGCTGACGCTGGTCGCGGCCGTCCGGTCGTGGAGCGAGGCGCACCTGGACGAGCTGCTGACGGCCCGGAAGTTGCACGAGCGGCGGGCAGCGCCGATGTCGTACCCCCGGCATAGCCTGCGGTTCATGGGAACCGCCGAGCTGGACGAGCTGATCGTGCCCGACGCGGAAGGGCTGCGCTCGTGGTTGTCCGCCCACCACGACACGTCGCCCGGCGTCTGGCTCGCCCTGACCCGCAAGGGCGGCACGCTCACCACGCTGACCTGGCAGCAGGCGGTCGACGAGGCGTTGTGCTTCGGCTGGATCGACGGGCAGGCCCGCAAGCGCGACCACGAGAGCTCCTGGATCCGGTTCACCCCGCGCCGGGCCCGCAGCGCCTGGTCGCAACGCAACGTCGCCAACGTGGCCCGGCTGGAGGAACAGGGGCGGATGACGCCGGCGGGCCGGGCCGCGGTGGAGGCCGCGAAGGCGGACGGCCGATGGGCGGCGGCCTACGCGCCGCCGTCGGAGGCCGAGGTGCCGGCCGACCTGCTCGCCGCCATCGCGGCCGAGCCCGCCGCCCAGGCCATGTTCGACGTGCTCACCAGCGCCAACAGGTTCGCGCTCATCCACCGGCTCAATGCCGTCAAGCGCGCGGAGACCCGCACGCGCAAGATCGGCGAGTTCGTCGCCATGCTGGCCCGCCACGAGACGTTCCACCCGCAGAAGGCGAAGCCGCCGCGCACGTCGTGACGTCAGCCCCGGTCGAGCGCCCGCATCGTGTGCCGGTAGCCGACCGTCTCGTGCCCGGCCACCTCGACGATCCCCGACAAGGCGACCAGCGCGATGGCGGCGACGAGCGCGGTCAGGCTGGCCCGGTCGTCCGGATGGACCGGCCCGGTGGCGCCGAGCACGGACGGGACGGCGACGGCGGCCGCGAGCGGCACGAGCGACGCCACCAGCAGCGGCACGTGCGTCAGGTCGTAGGAGTGCAGGAGCACGCTCCACGTCACGAAGATCATGACGAGCAGCGCGGCCATCGGCACCGCGAGCGAGAGCGCCACCTGGAGCGCGGAGAGTTTCTCCTCCTCGACGGCGCTGGTCGCGACGCGCAGTCCGGCGCCCACCGCAGCGATGGCGCCGAAGATCGGCAGGTGCGCGTAGCGCCACGCGAACGCGCGAGCAGGCCACCGTTCCAGGACGGGCCGGGAGGGCACGAGGAAGTACGCCCACCAGAGCGTGGCGGCGAGCACGAGCCCGGACGCGATGATCACGACGGCGGCGACGCTCCACCCCTGTTCCCGGATCAGCGCCCCGACGGCGGCGGTCGTGGCGGCGACCACCTCCCCGAGCGTGATCAGCGTCAGGAGGCTGAACCGTTCGGCCAGGTGACCGGCGTTCCACGGTGGGCTGCCGAGCCGCCGCTCCGTCACCACCGGCGCGGCCATCTCGGCCAGGGCCAGCAGCACGAGCGCGGCGACGACCACGCCGACCGGCAGCGGGAGGATCGCGGACAGCAGCCACCCGACCTGCGCGACGGCGATCGTGACCGCGTACGCGACGGTGGTCCGGCGGTGCGCGGGGTCCTGGCGGGCGGCGCGCAGCCACAGCCCGATGATGGGTACGCGCATGACGATGTAGCCGACGACCAGCAGCAGGTTGTTCGGGCTGCCGCCCTCGGCGGTGGCGTCGAAGCTCACCGGCAGCCCGAAGATGAGGATGACGACGCCGAGCATCTGCACGAGCGTCGCGCCACGGAACAACGCGTCGTCGTTGTCGTACGCCGAGGAGAACCAGGTGAAGTTGATCCATGCCCACGTCACCGCGAAGATCGCGAACGCGTAGGCGCCGAGCGCCGCTCCCACGTGCCCGTCGCCGATGCCGTGGGCGAGCTGGTCGGCGGCGGCCCCGAACGCGACGACGTACGTCAGGTCGTACAGCAGCTCCAGCGGTGTGGTGGCGCGGCCCTTCTCGCCGGGGTCGCGGCCGGTCATCGGCCGCAGCCGGTGGTACAGCTCGTGTTTCAGCCGCGGGCCCAGGTCAGCGGCTTCCCGGCTCACGAGTGGTCCCGGACGAACGCACGCATCAGGGCGGAGCACTCGGCCGCGTGCGTCTCCAGCAGCAGATGGCCGCCGTCGAGGAGGTGCGCGTCCATCCGGTCCAGCACACGGTGGTACGCGAGCACCTCGTCCACGTCGAAGTACGCGTCGTGCCGGCCCCACAGCACGAGCGCCGGCGGCTGGCAGGCGCGGTGGTAGGCGGCGATCTCGCCGAACCGGGCGACGTGGGTGGCGTAATCGGTGAACAGCGCGAACTGCGCCTCGACGTTGCCGGGCCGGGTCATCCGCTCCCAGTCCAGGTGCCACGCCTCAGGTGCCTGCAGCGGGCGTACGTGCGCGGGCAGCCCGGCGAGGTACTGGTCCCGGGTGCCGTCGAAGGTCAGCCAGTCCGGCAGCGCAGCGCGGGTGGCGTCGCCCGGGTCGGCCCAGTACGCCCGCGCGGTGTCCCACTGCGCGCCGAGCCCGTCGGCGTGTGCGTTGCCGTTCTGCACGATCAGGCCGCGGATCCGTTCCGGGGCACGCAGGGCCAGGTGGTAGCCGACGGGCGCGCCGAAGTCGTGCAGGTAGACGAAGAAGCGGTCCACGCCGAGCAGGGTGAGCAGGCGCTCGACGGTCCACGACAGGTTCTCGAATGTGTAGTCGTACTCGGCGACGGTGGGCGACGACGACATGCCGAAGCCCGGCAGGTCGGGCGCGAGCACGTACGCGACCTCGGCGAGTGTGGGCATGACCTCGCGGAACGTGTGCGACGAGCTGGGGAAGCCGTGCAGCAGCAGCACCGCCGGGTCGCCGGGGCGTCCGGCCTCGCGGAAGAACACCTCCAGGCCGTCGACGTCGGCGTGCCGGTGGCGGATCTTCTGACTGGCGCGCATCACCTCATCCTGGCGGCCCGGCCGCGCCCGTACGGCCGTTTCCGGCAGCAGCGACGACCGGCGGGGCTGACCCGGGCGTACGCTCGAACGAACCGACGGTGGGAGGTCGCCCGCGATGATCCCGGTGCTGATCCTGTTCGGGCTTGTCCTGGGGCGCTGGTGGCGGTCGTCGCTCGTCGCCGCGGCGCTGGGCTGGCCGGTCCTGCTGGTCGCGACCGGCGTGATGGACGTCGGCGCCGGGCTGCTCGGCGCGGCCGTGCTCGCCGTCGCGAACACCGGTGCCGGCGTGCTGCTCCATCAGGGAGCCCTCCTGGCGATCCGGCAGCTTCGGGCGTCCTGAGGCGGGTCCCTGCGCTACACGGTGCCGCCGGTGTTCCGGATCATCCGCCGGAGCACTTTGAGGGTGGTGACGTAGTCGGCGTCGTCGACGCCGTCGTGGATGCGGGCCCGGATCCCGGCGCGTGCTGCTTGAGGCGGAGCCGGGCGGCCTCCCCCGCCTCGGTGATCCGCAGCCGGCCGTCCGCGCCGCGGGTCAGCCAGCCGCGTTCCCGCAGCACCTCCGCCTCGGCGTCCAGGTCGTCCTCGGCCCGCAGGTACGAGCGCATCGCGTGCCGCAGCTCGGGAACGGACAGTCCGCCGCCGCCGGGCAGGAGGTCGTTCGGGGACAGGTTGCGCAGGAGCCAGAACTGGGGCTGGGTGAAGCCGTGCGCGGCGTGCTGGGACCGGGTGAAGGCGATGAGCGATTCGTATGCGACGCCCGTCCAGTAGGCGGCCGGCTGGCCCGCGAGTTCGGCGTCGGACAGGTGCGGCATCGTCATGGTGATCTACCTCCGGCGGTGGTCGGGTGAGCACGACGCTAGAACCTCAACCACGCTTCAGATCAAGCCGCGAGGGACATCGCGTTCCGGCCGGCCCGGGCATGATGAGCCGATGCGGGTAGCGATGGCGACCGACGCGGGGCATCCCGGCCGGGCCAATGAGGACTTCGCCGGCGCCGTACCGTGCGGGCTGGTCCTGGTCGACGGCGCGGGTGGCATCGCCGGCGCGGACGAGGTCTGTCACCACGGCATCGCCTGGTACGCGACCCGGCTCGGCGGTGCGTTGCTGGGCGCGCTGGCCGAGGAGCGGAGCCTGCGCGACGTGCTGGCCGAGGGCATCGAGCGGGTCACCGACCAGCACCGCGACACCTGCGATGTCGCGCATCCGATCAGCCCGTTCGCGGCGGTCGCGATGCTCCGGTTCTCCGGCGGCACCGTCGAGCACCTGGTCCTCGGCGACGCGGTGGCTGTCGTCGGCCGGGCGGGCGGTGAACCGCTCGTCGCCCACGATCCGCGTGAGGTGGTGATCGCGCGATCCTTCGAGGAGCGGCTGAAGGACGTGCCGAAGGGCGGCGACGAGTACCGGCGGCTGATGATGGAACTGCGATCCCGCCGCAACAGCCCTGGTGGCTTCTGGGTCGCGAAGGACGACCCGACGGTCGTGGACGAGGCGGTCACCGGCAGCGGCCCGGCGGACGACGTGACAGCGGCGGCGCTGCTCAGCAACGGCGCGAGCCGGCTCGTGGACACGTTCGGCCTGACCGACTGGCCGGGGCTGCTGCGCCTGCTGGACAGCGACGGTCCGGCCGAGGTCATCCACCGGGTCCGGCAGGCGGAGGCGCGCGAGGGTGTCGCCACCGACGACGCGACGATCGTCTGCCGCACCTGACCCGGCACGACAATCCGGCCGTGCTCGTGTTGACTGCGGCGATGGACCGTCAACGCCTGAGCAGCATCGCGCACTCGCACCACCCGATCGCGGCCCCGGTCTCCGGCGTGAACGTCAACCGGCTGCTGCGCCGGGCCGGTCGCCGGCCGGCGGCCCGCATCCTCGACCTGGGCTGCGGTGAGGCCGCCTGGGCGTTGCAGGCCCTCGCGCACCACCCGGACGGGCACGCCGACGGTGTGGACCTCAGCCCGTACGCGCTGGAGCGCGCTGCTGACGCCGCCGCCGTGCGGGGCCTCGCCGACCGGCTCACGCTGCACGAGCGCGACGCCCGGTCGTACGTGCCGGACGGCGACTACGACCTCGTGCTCTGCGTCGGGTCGACGCACGCGTTCGACGGGTTCGGCGGGACGCTGGAACTAGCCGGCCGGCACGTGAACGCCGACGGCATCCTGATGGTGGGCGAGGGATTCTGGCAGGTGCCGCCGACGCCGGAGGCACTGGCGGCGCTTGGCGCGAAGCCCGAGGACCACAGCGACCTCGCCGGTCTGGTCGCGTCCGCGGAGCAGGCCGGCTGGACCCCGGTGTACGCGCACGTCAGCGACGCCGCCGAGTGGGACGACTACGAGTGGTCGTGGACCGGTTCGCTGACCGAGTGGGCGCTGGACAACCCGGGTCACCCGGATGCCGCCGGGGCGCTCACCGCCGCCCGGGAGCACCGGGACCAGTGGCTACGCGGATACCGCGGCGTGCTGGGGTTCGTGACGCTGGTGCTGCGCCGCACCTGACCGGCCGCGCGGGTCCAGTCCGGTACAGGCGGGCGGGGCACTATCGTTCGGGCGTGCAGATCCGTTTCGCCGTACCGGCCGACCCCGCCTATCCGGCCCGCGTGGCCGCCGCGCTCGCCGCCGCCCGGCTGCGCCGGTTCGGCTACATCGGCGCGGTCCTCGCCGCGATCGGGGTGATCGGCTGGATCGTCTCACAGGCGTCGGAGCGGGGTGACCGCTTCGCGTCGCTGTGGACCGCGTTCATCGTGGCCGGCGTGCTGTCGATGCTGTACGCGCCGTGGGTGCGGTGGCGGGCACGGCGCCGGTCCGGCGGCTACGCGGTCGAGGGTGGCTACGACATCGACGACCGCAACATCATGATGCGCAGCGGTTCGGAGTCCGGCGGCATCGCCTGGGACGGCGTCGAGCGGGTCACCGAGACCCCGGATTTCTGGATCGTGTACGTGGGACGGATGCCCGCCACGGTGATCCCCCGGTGGCTGATGTCCGCCGAGGACGCCGGGCGGCTGCGCGCCTTCATGGTGGAGCGGCAACTGCTCGGCGACCGTTGACCATGTATTGATCGGCTGTATATGTTGCCCCGGTGACTGAGATGCGCGAGGCGACCTTCCTGATCCTGACCGCGCTGGCCGACGAGCCGCGCCACGGCTACGGGATCATCCAGGAGGTCGCCGGCCTGTCCGGCGGTCGCGTCAACCTGCTGCCGGGCACGCTCTACGCCGCCCTGGACCGGCTGGTCGCGCAGGGCCTCGTCGAACTCAGCCACGAAGAGGTGGTCGACGGCAGGCTGCGCCGGTACTACCGGCTGCGCGCCGACGGCCGGACCGAGCTGGCACGCCAGACCGAACGGCTGCGGCAGCTCGCCGCCGCCGGCGAGGCCCGGCTGCGCGCCCTGCGGCCCCGCACCGCCTGACCCCCGCCGTCGCGGCCCGTAGGGAGACACCGATGCACCGCTGGCTGCTGCTGGCCTACCCCCGTGACTACCGCCGCGCGCGCGGGGCCGAAATCCTGGAGACGGTACGGGACGTCGGCGCGGCCCACCGGCGTACCCGGGTCGCGGCGAATCTCGTACGCCATGGTCTGCGTGCCCGGCTGGGACGGCCGGCGAGCCGCGGCGTGGTGGCCTGGGCGTCGGTGTTCGCGGTGGTCTGCGGCTTGTTCGCCGCGTCGTTCGGCACCTGGCTCGCGTGGCTCGGCTCCCGCCCGCTCGACCACCGGGACCTCGCCGCCGTGGTCGGCCAGCTCTACCCGGACCGGCAGGTCAGCCACCTCGACCAGGACGACCCGCCCGCCGTGTTCCTCATCTACGGCCACCCGCTGAACGAGGACCTCCTGTCCGAGCTGCTGCTCGGCGACGGCGGCGAGTACGCGCTGGCCGAGCTGACCGCGTCGTTCGACCAGACGCCGGCGGGCGGCCTCACCGACCTGCGGCAGCGCCTGGACGCCGCCGGCTGGGAGCAGAGCGAGCCCGTCCGGTCCGACGCGTACGGCTGCGCCCCCGGCAGTCCGCGCTGCGACCCGGCGTCCATCCCCTCCGACGTCACCGTGTACGCCGAGCGCGGCGACCACATCCTCGCCGTGGAGCTCACCGCGGACGGCTCGATGAGCCTCGCCCTCAGCCGCGCCACCCCCGGCGCCGCCTACCCGCCGGTCTGCTCGCCTTCGCACTGGGCGCGGTCGGCGGCTGGACGCTGTTCGGCTGGGCCAGCCGCCGCACCGAGGGACGGCGGTCGCTGGTGCAGGGGCCGGCGAAGGTCCTGTACGGCGTCGCGATGGTGTTCTGGGCCGCGCCGATCCTGCTCGGCGCGCCGCTGATGCTGACGCACCACCTGGGCGAGCCGCACCCGCGCTGGCACGTGCCGTGGGAGTGGCTCGGCCAGCCCGCCATGTCACTGCCGTTCCTGGTCGGCACGGTCCTGCTGCTGCTCGCGCTGGGCCTGGCGGCGCTGCCGCGCCGGCGGCCGGCGGGCCGTGCGCTCGCCGGGGCGTCGGGACCGGCTGTCTAGCAGCCCGCCGGGTCATGCCGGGCATCGCGCGCCAGGGGCCGGCAACGTCAGGTCGACGAGGTATCTGTCCACCACCGCCTCCGCGCAGTCGTTGCGCTGGTAAGTGCCGTGGCCCCAGCCCTCGTACGTGACCAGACGCCCGTGCCGGCCGAGCTGCCGGGCGACGTTCACCGCCCAGGCGTAGCCGGTGCGGGGATCGTGCCGGGCGTTGAGCAGCAGCAGCCGCGTGCGGGTGTGCACATTCAGCGCGTGCGGCGGGTTGCGGACCGGGGACGGCCAGCCCAGGCAGGTCTGCACGGCCAGCAGACCGGCGCCGTACCGGACGTCCGGTGCGACGGCCACGGCGTCGCGGACCAAGCCGGCGTAGTCGGCGTAGTCGCGCACCCGCGCCGGCCAGTCCGCGCAGAACGCCGCGACCGAGAGCGGGAAGTTCACAGCCGGTGGCGGCGTGCCGGCGTCCATGTCCCGCACGATCGCGGCCAGTTGCGGCCAGCGCGGGCCGGCGAGCAGGCCGAGTGCCACGGCGGTGACGTCGAAGGGGGTACGGGGGGCGTACTCGCCACGGTCCGCGCGGGCCAGCACCCGCGCCCACACCGACCGTACGTCCCGTTCGTGGAGCACACAGTCCGCGGACCTGTCGCACCAGGAGACGAACTCGTCGAACGAGTCCTGCAACGTGGCGGCCTGCGTCCGCACGAAGGACCGCACGTCGAGGCTGTGGTCGAACACGCCCTCCAGCACGACCGCCCGCACGTGGCCGGGATACCGCTCGGCGTACTGCTGGCCCAGGAGCGTGCCGTACGAGCTTCCGTGGAAGGACAGCCGCCGCTCCCCCAGCGCCCGCCGCAGGGCGTCGAGGTCGCGGACGGTGCTGAGCGTGTCGGCGTGGTCGTACACCGGGCTGGTCGGGCGGCACCTGCTCCACAGGGCCTGGTTGTAGGCCACCGCGGCGTCGAAGTCCGCCGGACCGGTCAACGGGACGGGCGGCTTGCGCAGCACCGGATCCGGCGTGCAGGCGGGCGCGGCGGTGCGGGCGACCGTACGCGGATCGAAACTGACCAGGTCGAACCGGTCCAGCAGTTCGTCACTGAACCGGTCGCCCTTGCGGATGCGTTCCACCCCCGAGTCGCCGGGGCCGCCCGGCCCGAACACCAGCGTGCCCACCCGGTGCTCCGGCACGCGCGCGGATCGGCGCGCCACGGCGAGTTCGAACGTCGGGCCGTCCGGCCGGGCCCAGTCCACCGGCAGGCGCAGCCGGGCGCACCGCACCCGCTCATCCGGTGGGACGTCCGGCAGATCGTCGGCGCACTCGCCCCAGACGAGGCGCGGTGGCGGGAGCCCGGCGTGCGCCGCGCCGGGTAGTCCCGCCAGGACGGTGATCACGGCCAGAGCGACGGCCACGGTACGTCGGTACACGGCACCTCCCCGTTGTGGATGCCAGTCGATTCTTCAGCGGCGGCCCACCCGAGTCCCATACGGAAACGCCCCGAGATGCCCCTCGGGTCTTCTCCCCGAGTCCGCCCTGAAGGCCACATGAGCAGAGACCAGTTCCCGTCCAGGGCGGCCGGGCGCTCGCCGGGGCATCGGACCGGGCTGCCGGCGGTCTAGCATCGGGCGATGACGTCGTCCCTGGACAGTCTGCCGAAGATCAGCGCGCCGGCCATGCGGGCGCTGACCGCCGCCGGCTACACCACGCTGCGCCGCCTCGCCGGTGTGCCGCGCGCGGAACTGGCCCGCCTGCACGGCATGGGACCCAAGGCGCTGGGCATCATCGAGGCCGCCCTCGCCGAACACGACCTGCGGCTGAGCTGACGAGGTGATCGCGATGCCACTCGGCCGGCTCCACCACCTGATCGTCGACTGCCCGGATCCGATAGCCGAGGCACGGTTCTGGAGCGCCGTCCTCGGCGACCCGATCACGTACGCGGACGACGACTTCGCCGTCGTATCGGCCAGCACGGCGGCGTCCGGGCTGGCGTTCCAGCGCGCCCCCGATCTGGCGCCGTCGACATGGCCGGATCCGGCGGTGCCGCAGCAGATGCATCTGGACGTCATGGTCGACAACCAGGACGCGGCGGGCGCGGCGGTGCTCGCGCTCGGGGCACGGCGGCTGCCGGGCGACCACGTGTACGCCGACCCGGCGGGCCACCCGTTCTGCCTGATCCGGCGGCCCACCTGGGCGTCGCCGGTGGGGTCCGCGTGACCGGGGACCAGCACGTGCGCCGGGTCCGCCCCTACCACTGGGGTGCCGTCTATTTCCGGGACGCGGACTGCGAGGAGGAGTTCGACATCGACTTCCACGACGGCGACGGCCCGGTGTTCGCCACTACGCACCACGTCGCCGTGTCGGTGGTCCACGCCGCCATGGCGGACGTGGGAGAGGCCGACGTCACGCTCGACATCCGGGTGAGGCCGGGGCGGGTGGCGACGCATCCGTACGAGGCGACGCTGGACGTCCCCTCCGGGCGGCTCTACGTCGGCGACGCCGACGGCGACGACGAGATCGAGTTGGCGCCGGGCCGCTGGCTGTTGCAGTTCGCCGTGGACGACGCGACGGAGGCCCGCAACGTCGAGCTGGTCATGTCACCGCTGTGACCTGACCCGTTACGGCGTCTCCTGGTAGGAGATGAACTCCAGCAGGCTCCCGTCCGGGTCGCGGAAGTAGACGCTGGTCCCGGCGCCACCGGCACCGACCCGCCGGACCGGTCCCGTCTCCACCTCGACGTCGTGCCGCCGCAGGTGCGCCACCGCCTCCTCGATCGGCCCCGCCCAGACGAAGCAGATGTCGCTGTTGCCCGGACGGACGGGGATCCGGGCCAGGTTGCCGCCGAGGTCGAGACCCGGCCCGTGCACGCTCAACTGGTTCGTACCGATCCGGAAGGCGACGCGGTCGCCGCCGACGCCGATCACCTCGGCGCCGACGACGTCGCGATAGAAGTCGGTGGCGGCCCGCCAGTCGGACACGGCGATGACGACGTGGTCCAGTCCGGTTACGGGCGCCATGCGATCACCCTATTGGCCGGGCGGCGTCCCCTCCCCCGGATCCGCCGAGGTCGTCGCCGCCTTCAGGTGCCGGACGAAGAACCGGTTCGCGGCGTCCCCCTCGAACCACGGGACGCCGGTGTGCCCACCCATGTTGGCGTGCAGCGTCTTCTCCGTGGAGGCGAAGGCGTCGAACAGGTCCAGCGCCATCTGTCGGTCGTTGCCCTCGTCGTCCCACTGCAGCAGGACGTGCAGCGGAATGGTGACCCGCCGGGCGTCCTCGACGATGGCGCGCGGCACGAAGCTCCCGGCGAACAGGAGCGCGGCCACGATGCGCGGTTCGACCACCGCCAGCCGTACGCCGATCGAGATCACCCCGCCGGCGTACCCGATCGGGCCGCCGACCTCGGGCAGCGCGAGGAGCGCGTCCAGCGCGGCCCGGCACTCCGGGACCGCCTTCTCCACCAGCGGCAGGACGAGCCGGTCGACCACCTCGTCGGCAACCGGCTCACCGGCTGCCAGGGCCCGGCGCAGGTCGGCGCGGGCCTGCTCGGCGGCGGCGGACGCGGGCCGGTCGCCGCCGCCGGGCAGTTCGACGGTGGCGGCGGCGAAGCCCTGCTCGACGCAGCCCCGCGCCCGGGCCGCCAGGCGGGGATACATCCGGCGCAGTCCGCCGGGGTGGCCGAGCAGGATCAGCGGGTCCGGCTCGGGCGCGGGTGCGGGCGTCCACAGGATGCCGGGGATCTCGCCGAGGGTGAACTCGCGTTCGCGGACGCCGTCGGCGAGGTGTTGGTCGGAGGTGAAGCGCATGGTCGTGCCTTTCGGGAGTGCGACGGCGCTCCCGGACGACCTATCGCCCGGCCGTGACCCCCGAGGGGAGCACCCATGTCGAAACTGCGGTCACGGGTACCACCTCCCTCGTCCTCCGGCACGGCCACCGGCAAGCTAACAGCGCTCGCCAGGGCGGGCCAACCGTTTTATCGCGGCGTGATCCGCGCCGGGCCGTCAGCCGCGCTCGAAGCCGGCGAAGACGACAGCCAGCGTCCGGGCTTGCAGGTGCTCGTCCCATCCGCCGTGCAGCGCGCCCTGGCACATGCCGGTGAGCAGCGCCATCACCTCGGGGAGCCGTACCGAGTCGGCGACGGTTCCGGCGGCCTGGGCCTGTTCCAGCAGCCGGCCCACCGCCTCCTCCAGGTGACCTACCGCGTCCGGAAGCCGGATGTCCACCCCGGATGCGGCGAGCAGTTCGACTGCCGTCTTCTTCGCGGCGGCCTGCGCCACCGTGTGTCTGAAGAACCCGAGGAGGTCGTGTCTTCCCGCCTCCTCGGTGAGCTGCGCGAGCAGTCGCTTCATGAGCGCGGCGAGCAGGTCCTCCTTGGTGGGGAAATGACGGAAGACCGTGCCGATGGCAACACCGGCACGGCGGGCCACCTCCTCGGTGGAGGCGCGGGCGCCGAACTCGGCGAAGACCGCCTCGGCGGCGTCCAGGATGCGTGCGCGGTTGCGTTGCGCGTCGGCGCGCAGGGGCGGACCCTCCACCAAAGTGAGTCTCCACTCATTATTCTCGGGGACACAAGTCGAGTCATGACTCATTATTGCGGAGGCCGGCGTGACACCACAGCAGATCTTCGAGAGCATGCGTGCCAGGTGGTTGGCGAACCTGCCCACCTTCGAGGCGGATTCGCTGGCCGACGACGTGGTGGTCGAGACGCCCTTCGCCGCGCCCGGCCACCCGACGCGCACCGAGGGAAAGCAGCCCGTTCTCGAGTACACGCGTGCGGGCCGGGCGTCCTTCCCGGTGCGGTTCGACGACTGCCGTGGCGTGGTCGTACACGAGACCGCTGATCCCGAGGTGATCGTGGTCGAGTACGAACTCGTCGGCACACACACGGTGACCGGGGTGACCGCCTCCGCGCCGTTCATCGGGGTGTTGCGGACCCGGGACGGCAAGCTGGCCCACTGGCGCGAGTATCAGCACACACTCGCCATCGCCGGGGCCGCCGGCCCGGCATGAGCCGGCATCAGCGCCGCGGCTCAGGTGGTCGGTGTCGACGACGGGGCGAACGGCCACGGCTGCGGCCCGAACAGCGCCGTGCACGCGGACAGGAGCCCGCGCTGCGCCTCGGCCATACGCGCGTCGACCGGGCCGGTGTCCTCGTTCGGGTCGTTGCGGACGAACATGTCCCCGGATTCCTTCGCCGCCACCGCGAGTCGCTGGCCGGCCTCCCGTACGCCCGGGTCGGTCGCCTTCGCCGCACGCAGGGCGATCGACGTGTTCGAGGTGAACTTGACGTCCTGCTGCTCGATCACCCGGGCCACCATGTTGCACGCCCCGGCGGCGAACTTGTCCGTGGGCGCCGTCGAACCGGCCTGCGGAGCGGCGGACGACGACGGTGCTGTGGAGGACGACGGCGCGGGGTCCGCGGGTGCGCACGCGGAGACGACGAACAACAGGGACAGCGCGGCGAGTTCACGTTTCACCGCACGAGGCTAGCGATCATGGTGGGCGCGACCTCCGTCCGGGTGCCGCGCCCACCGTTGTCGCGTCGACATCGGACCTGTCAGCGGCCCGCCGCGCGGAGCATCGCCTCCGTCTCGGGGTCGGGCATGATCTCCCGGACCTCCTGGGCGCAGCGGCACGAGACGGCGATCTTGGCGGCCCACTTCAGCGCCTCGTCGCGTGAGGACACGTCGAGGACCACGAACCCGCCGATGACCTCCTTGGTCTCCGGGAACGGCCCGTCGGTGACCACCCCGTCCGTACCCACGATGCTGGCCTGCTGGCGTTCGAGCCCGGTGCCGTACACGAACACGCCCGCATTCACCGCCTCCTGGATGACCGCGTGCGCGTCCTTGCCCACCTGGGGGATCTCCTCCGCGGGGATGTGGTCCATCGCGCCGTCGTTGAACGAGATCAGGTACCGCGGCATGCCATGACTCCCTTTGTCCGGGCGGCCGGTCCGGCCGCCTCTCACCCGTCCTACGAACGAGCCGACCCGGATCCGACGTTATGCGCCGCTCGGATTCAGTGCGCTTCGAGAACGAAGAAGATGAAGCAGAGGAACGCCGTACGGCCGTCGAGTTCCGGGGGCAGCAGCTCGCGCGGCGTGTCGGGCGAGAACGGCGGTTCGCTGATCACCGAGAGCCGGAAACCCGCGCCGGTGAACGCCGCCGTCATCGCGTGCAGCGGCCGGCGCCAGTAGGTGAGCGTGGCGCGCTGCCCGTCGAAGTCGTACTCCTCGGACCAGCTCGCGACAGCGAAGTAGTCGGCGTCCGGGAACGCCACCTCGTACCCGATCGGATGGTTCACCGACACCAGGAGCCGGCCGCCGGGACGCAGCACACGGCGCAGCTCGGCCAGCGGCGCCGTCCAGTCCGCGAAGTAGTGCAGCACCAGCGAGACGATCACGTCGTCGAACGCGCCGTCGGCGAGCGGCAGCGGCGCGGCGAGGTCGGCCACCAGCAGCGTCGCGTCACCGCCCAGCCGCTTGCGGGCCAGCCCGACCATCGCCGCGCTGGCGTCGAACCCGGTCACGACGGCCCCGCGCGCGGCGAGCGCCTCGGACAGCGGACCGACGCCACAGCCCGCGTCGAGGATCCGCCGGCCCCGCACCTCACCGGCGAGTCCCAGCATCGCGGGCCGCTCGTAGTAGGCGTTGAACAGGCTGGACTCGTTCTCCGCCGCGTACCGCTCGGCGAAGCCATCGTAGTGGTCCGGCCTCACCGGACCGCCTCAGCGGGTGGAATGGGCACGGCGGTGCCGGTCACCGCGATCCCCGCGCCGTCCCCGGCGGGAATGCCGACGGTGAGCAGGCTCGGGCGGCCCATGTCCTCACCCTGCCGCACGGTCACAGTCGCGGGCGGCTGTACCAGGCCCAACTCCCGCAGGTAGCCACCGAACGCGGCGGCCGCCGCCCCGGTGGCGGCGTCCTCGACCACGCCGCCGGGCGGGAACGGGTTGCGCGCGTGGAACACCAGCGGAGACTCGCGGTGCACCAGGTCGATCGTCGTCCAGTCCCGCTCGGCCATCAGCGCGCTCAGCGCCGCCATGTCGTAGTCCAGGTCCGCCAGGCGCTGCCGGGTCGCGACGGCCACGATCGGATGCCAGGCCCCGGCGTACGCGACACGCGGCGGCAGCGTCGCGTCGAGATCGTCCGGCGACCAGCGCAACGCGGCGAGCAGCGCCGCCAGGTCGTCCGCGCCCAGCGGTACGGTGCGCGGCGCGACGCTGGTCAGCGTGGCGGTGGTGGTGCCGTCAGCCCGCACACTCGTGGCGACCTCGACCAGTCCGGGGCGGGTTTCCAGGTGCAGCACACCGGCGCCGTGCCGTTGCGCGTAGGCGACCGCGGACGCGATCGTCGCGTGGCCGCAGAACGGCACCTCCGCCTTCGGGCTGAAGTAGCGCACCGCGAACCGCCCGTCCCCGCCGGGCACGAGGAACGCCGTCTCGGAGTAACCGACCTGCGCCGCCACCTGCTGCATCTCCGCGTCGCCCGCCCCGGTGGCGTCCAGGACGACACCGGCCGGGTTGCCACCGGCGGGGTCGGCGGTGAACGCGGCGTATCGGAGAATGTCCATGATCATGAGCCTAGCGGCGGCGGTCCGGCCCGTGTGCCCCGTGACCGGCTCACGGCGAAGCGGGGCCCCGAGCCGAGGGACGCGGAACTAGTCTCCGGTCATGAGCGGCTTCGAGATCACTCCGATCGGCACGGTCCGCAACGACCGGACGGACATCCAGCACAGCGACAACTGGGGTGCGGTCCGCAGCACGATCGTCGTCGACGAACGCTTCGGCGAGGCGTGTCTGCAGGGCCTGGAGGAGTTCTCCCACGTGGAGGTCCTGTTCGTCTTCGACCGGTTCCCGGACGGGGGCGACTTCCGGGAGTCCCGCCCCTACCGTGGCCGGGCCGACCTGCCGCCGATGGGCGTGTTCGCCGGCCGCGGCCCTCGCCGGCCGAACCGCATCGGCGTCACGTGCTGCCGCATCGAGTCGGTCGACGGCCGCGAACTGACGGTGGTGGGCCTCGACGCCGTGGCCGGCACGCCCGTCATCGACCTGAAGCCGGTGCTGACGGAGTTCGTCCCCGCCGACGTCCGGCAGCCGGAGTGGGTGAGCAGCATGATGTCCGAGTACTTCCGGCCGTAGCGTCGGCGCGGCGCCTCACCGCAGGAGCCGCTCCGTGAGGTCCATCAACCGCTCGGCGTCACGGGGGTCGAGGGTCGGGAAACCGGGCGGAAGTCGCTTCCCCCGGTCGACGGCGGTCACCGGCGCGGTCGGCGGCGCGTCCAGGAACCGGTGGATCGGCGCCACCGCGTCCGCGACGGACCGGGCGGCGACCGCCGCCGCCACCGCGAGCAGCCCCCGTACCACGACCGGAAGCGCGCTACGGTCACCGCTCCTGGTGAACCCGGGATGGTAGAGCACGTATCGGGCTCGGCTACCGGACCGCTGGGCGAAGCCCACGCCGAGCAGGTCGTTGGCCCGACCGGCCTGCAACTGCGCGGCGACGGCCGAGTAGCCCGCCGTCATCTGGGGATCGGTCCAGCGCACCTCGCCTCTCGTGACCCCGACACCGGCGACGTTCACGATCACCGGCGCGGTCGCCCGGTCCAGGGCCGGACGCAGACCGAAACTGAGCAGGTAGCGACTGACGTAGTAGAGCGCGAACGTACGCTCCAGTCCCTCCACCGTCTCGACGCGACGCGGCGCCACCGCATTGGCGAACAGCGCCAACGCGTCGACGACCTGATGCTCGCCGAGGATGTGCGCGATGACCTGCCGCGTCTCGGCCATGCTGGACAGATCGACGGGAACGAAGGTGATCAGGCCGCCGGCCATCGCCTCGCCCCGTGCACGGCTGCGGCCGAGCACCAGGACGCGGTCGCCACGTTCGGCCCGTCCCAGGGCGAACGCACGTCCCATCCCGTTCGTGCCGCCACTGACCACCACGACACCCACGTCGCCCCCTTATCGTCTTGCACATCGGCCTGCCTCATCCTGGGCAGCAGGTCGGCGGAGGCGAAAGAAGGCACTTTCATGTCCACAGGTCACACCGATGTGAGTGCCTCGCTGCGCGATCATCGGCTGCCGATGCCGGTTCCGGCCGGCGAGTACGATCGCTGCCCGGTCACCGGCGTGCTGCGGCGGGTGAGCGACAAGTGGACGCTGTTGCTGATCACCCTGCTCGGCCGGCATCCGCACCGGTTCAACGAGTTGCACCGGGCCGTCGAGGGCATCAGCCCGCGCATGCTCACCCGGACACTGCGCGCGCTGGAAGGCGACGGCCTGGTCGAACGTGAGGTGTTTCCGACGGTGCCGCCGAGCGTCGAGTACCGGCTGACGCCGCTCGGTGTCAGCCTGCTGGGGCCGCTTTCCGCGCTGGCCGACTGGGCGGTCGCTCACCATGCCGAGATCGTCGCGGCACGTCAGCCCGTGGACCCGGTGAGCGTGCCCGAGCGGTGAGGCACCGGTCCGGCGTTTGTCCGCCGGGCGGTGGGCGCCGATCTGGAATGCTTCGTCCATGCCGTCCTTTCCGCCCACCTTCTCCGCCGGGATCGTCGCGCAGCCGATCCAGGCCCAGCTCGAGGCGTTTCTCGAAGAACACCGCGACGCGCTCGACCGCTGCCTGGACGGACTGACCGAGGAACAGGCGCGCCGGTCGTTGGTGGCCTCCCGCACCACGCTGCTGGGTCTGGTGAAACACGCGACCTTCGTCGAGAAGGTCTGGTTCGACGAGGCCGTCACCGGCCGGTCGCGCACCGAGATCGGCATCCCCGAGCGGTCGGAGGACTCGTTCCTCCTCGACGACGGCGACACGATCGCCGGCGTCCGGCAGGCGTACCGCGACGCCTCACGCCGGGCGACCGCCACGCGGGGTCTGGACGACATGCTCACCGGGCACCGGCGGGGCCCGCTTCCGCTGCGCTGGGTGTATCTCCACGTCCTGCGCGAACTCGCCCAGCACTGCGGGCACGCGGACATCCTCCGGGAGCAGATCCTCGACGGACAGCGGGTGGCCGACGACGGCTCGTCGTCGTAACGGCCGGCGTCACGCGCCGGCGCCCTCGCCGGGTTCACCGGTGAGCGAGCCGGGGGCACGCATCCGCCACGCGTCGGTGACCAGTTCCGTCAGGCGCTCGACGCCGACGTGCGCCAGCCGCAGCATGACCAGGGGCAACCCGTCGTACGCGGGGGTGGTGAAGAAGAGGTCGGGCTCGCCGAGGAGCAGCGCCTGCTTCTCCGCCTCGTCGCCCACGTACAGCACGGCGATGTCGGTGCGGATGCGCCGCGGCTTCCCGGGCATGCGCTCGGGATAGGACCAGACGAACCCCTTGCCGGCGACCCGGAAGTCGAAGCCGTCACTGTCGATCTCGACCACGTCGGGCAGCGACAACGCCACCCGGCGGACGTCGTCCGCGTCAACCACGACGGTCACCCCGGAACACCGCCCTGCGCACCGGCACAGCGTAGCCGCCGCGCTGCCCCGCGGCGGGTAGGCCGTCAACCCCCGGCGGAACGCGGATGGCAAGCTGCCCTGATGCGTGCGGAGCCGGCCGGTGACTACTCCTGGCTTTTCGACCTGGTGGCGGCCGACCCGGGCGCGCGCCACCGGGCGCTTGCCCGTCACCAGGCAACTCTCGTCGCGGCGAGCGACGCGCTGGACGAATGGAACGGCCTGTGGTCGGCGCACTACCGGTCGAGGTCCAGTCAGGCTCGGCTCCGAGCGGCGATGGACAGGGCGCACGCCCGCCTCTACCGGCTTCGGGGGCAGACGATCTACGGTCCTCTCGACGCCTTCCGGGACTCCCCGGACGACGACCTCGACAGACGCGCCCGGTGGGCACCGTACGCCGCCCTGTACCTCCGATGGGAGACGGACCATCCCGGCGAGTGGGGCGCGCGGGAGTCGTCGATGTGGTCCCGCTGGTCGACGAAGGAGACGCTCCTGCACCGATTCCGTCGGGCCGGTGTCCCGGAAGGCGTCGAGCCGCAGCTCGCCGAGCTGACTCTCGCGGCACTGCGGCGCCCGTACCGGTGCAAGGACTGGATGTACGCGAGCCTGGTCCGTCATTTCCACGGTCCGCTGTTCTTCCACGAGGTGGAGGCACTGACGTCCGCCGACGATGCCCTGGTTCGGCTCCGGGCGCAGTTCGTCCTCCACGTAGCCGAGCACCCGGAGCGGAACGTCACCCGGGTTTCCTGGCGCCGCTGGCTGGACGCGAACCGGCTGACCGTTTGATCACCTGGCACGCCGCGCGACCGCACCGCCGTACAGCTGGACACGGTGGTCGGCGTCGTGGTCCGGCTCGCCGTACGCGAAAGGCGCCGCCGTGCCGTGACTGACGTGCACCAGCCATTCCTCGTAGTACCAGCTCGGGCTGCACGCGCACCCGGTGAACCGGAAGTTGGCCCGGTAACGGCCGACCTGCCCCGGCTCGAGCGTGAACAGTCGCGCCGACGCCGACGGGCGCGGGTACGCCGCCGACCCGGGTAACCGGTCCACGACGATCGACGCCCGGTCGTGCCCGAGCCACAGTCCGACCTCGCGGGCCAGGGCGACGCCTCCGGCGCGTACCCCCTCTCGGTGCCGGTAGCCGACCTCCTGGTCGGCGAGCACGTCGTGGACGACCACCTCGGCGGCCGGCAGCGGCCCGGGCAGCGGCATCGCCCGGACGAGCCCGCGGCGGGCGTTCGCCGCGGGCGCACCGCGGGCGGCGGCGGTCCACCGGACGCGGACCCGTTGAATGAGGATCACCGCCCAGGTGTACCCGGAGCGCACGGCGGCCGCCAGCCGACAAGGGCTCCCGAGCCGGCGTGCCGCCGCGGTTCGGGCCTCGGTCGTCGAACGTCAGCCCGGGCGCCTCGCCGACGCTCAGTCCATCGCGATGTAGAGCCGTTGGCCGCCGGGCCGGTAGCCGACGCGCTGGTAGACCCGCCACGAGTCCTCGCCGCCGGCCTCCAGCCAGGCGACCTCCGTACCGGCGTGGAACAGCCGCCGGGTGACGTCGGCGGTGATCGCGGACGCCAGTCCCCGGCGGCGGTGGGGCGCGCGAACGGCGATGCCGGCCACCTCGCTGACCGCGCCGACGGGCGCTGCCGCACCGCCTCCGCCCGCGCAGCCACCGTCCTCGGTGACGGCCGTGACGACCACGCCGCCGGCGTCCTGCTGACGCCGCAGGCGAGCCACGTCGCCGCGGAGGCGACCGGATCAACGCCGAACGCCTCGTTCTGCACGCTGATCAGCGCGGCGCGCTGGGAATCGGTACCCGGTTCGCACAGGCGCAGATGGTCCGGCACTGGTGGGGACGCCAGCGTGTCCGGCGCGCAGACCAGGTAGGTGTGCCGGGCTTCCACGGTGAAGCCGGCGGCGGTCAGCAGCCCCTCCAGATCGGGGACGCAACTGGTGACGTACTCCAGGCGGGGTTTGCGGTCGGCGGCGTGGAACGCCGCGACCAGGGCGGCGACGTCGGCCGCGGTGACGGCGGCGCCGGGGCGCGGCGTCGCGTAGTTGATGTACGGGCTGGTCGTCGTCGGGTCCAGCCCGATCACGAACGGCCCCACCTCGACCGGCGCGGGCCGGCGGGACAGGTTGACGACGACTGATTGTTGGATGCGGGCATCCATGCTCAACGTGAGACCTCGATGCATGAGAGGAACTGCGACGGGCGGAGGAGACGTCGGACCGCTCCAACGTGCCGCGGCCGCATGACGGTCATCCGTCGTGCGGTCGACACTCAGGCGGCCGCTCGGCCTACCCGGATCACAGGCGTCATTCCCTCATGCAGAGTCGCCACGCGGTGCGCGTGGCCGACCACAACCTTGCCCTTCCGGCCCGGACGTGTCAATCGCGTACGGAACGATCTCGCTTGTGGAAGGACATCGCGGCGGGGCATCCTCGTGCGGTGGAATGGACGGACGACCTGACGGTGCGCGTCGCTCGGGGAACATCGGTACCCGCCCTTGTCCGCTATCTCCGTGCGGCTGAGAAGGAGGGGACGCGCCGTCGAGATGTCCTTGCCGTCCTGACCGAACGGTTCGCGCTGCCGTTCGACGATGCGCGGCTCGCGATGGACCGCGTCGGGGGTGGAGTGGTTCGTGCCGCGTCCGGCAACCCCGCGAACGAGCCGGACCCGGTCAGGGACCCGCTGGCGTGGACCTCGTACCGGCTCGAGCTCGGACTGGCAGTCGACGACGGGGACCCCGGTCCGTCGCCCGAGGAACGGGCGGCGGCGCAGGCTCTCCTGGAAGGGGCCAGGCGTGGTGAGCCCACGCGTGGCACCGAAGACGTCGCCGTGGCGCTCGAGGTCGCGCGGCTGGCCGTCGGATCGCGGGAGAGGGATCGGATTCGCTTCCATCTCCTCCTCGAAGCAGCGACGGCACTGTCGGTCGCCGCGGAAGCATGCATCGCTCGACTCGGGCAGCAGCCCTGTGCCGCGGAGGGTTCCCAGGAGTGGGTCGACGGTGTCGCGCTCGCCGCGGCCGCCCGTGCGGTCACCGCGCAGTTCGCTGCCCAGCCCGACCCGGAGTTCGAGGAGCGTGGCCTCGACCTGGTGGGGCGCATCGTCACCGGCCTGCTGGGCCAATGTCACGCCTTCGTCGGCCGAGCGATGATCGAGTCGGCGCGCTGCTCCCTGCGTAACGGCGACCCGGACCGGGCCGCCGACCGCGCCGAGGCGGTGGTAGCCGACTTCGCGGTTCTCCTCGATCGATTCGAGGTCGACGTTCCCGTCGACGAGGACATCGTGGCCTTGGAGCACCTACGGGCGGCCATCGACCTCCTCACCGAGGTGCACGGCCGTTCCGCCGAACTCGACGCCCTTCGCGACCGGACCGAGCGACTACTGGCCGGCTCGTCGATCGACTGAATGATCGCGGCGAAACTGTCGGTGCCGGCGGCTAGGCTGCGCGCGTGACGGAAGTCGATATGGAGAAGGCCGCGCTGTGTGAGTTCCTCGAGTACCAGCGCGTCAGCATCCGGGCCATCCTGGCGGATCTGGACCTGGCCTCGCTGCGAACGCCGGTCCTGCCCTCGGGATGGTCGCCGCTCGGGCTGGTGGATCACCTCGGGCACGCGGAGCGCCACTGGTTCCAGGAGGTCTTCCGTGGTTCGGTGGAGCCGTTGCCCTGGCCGGACGAGAACACGCCCCTGCGGACGACCCGATCGCCGTCCGAGGTCTTCGGTTTCTATCGCGACCAGTGCGACATCTCCGACGCGATCATCGCCGCGGCCCCGTTGTCGGCGGCTCCCGCCGGCCGGCATCCGGACGAGACACTGGCGTCGCAGACCACCGACCTTCGACGGATCATTCTGCACGTCATCGAGGAGACCGCCCGGCACGCCGGTCACCTGGACGCCGTACGCGAGCTGATCGACGGGCGCACCGGGCTGGGCCCACGCTGAACCGGGCGGTACCGCTGGACCGGTCAGCGGCGCACCCGGTAGCGCAGGTGCAGCACCCGATCGCCCTGGAGCACCACGTCCGGATCCTCCAGCAGGTGCTGCGCGTCCACCGACCCGAAGTAGCGCTTGCCGGAGCCGAACACCACGGGTACGACGTCCATGCGTACCTCGTCGACCAGGCCCGCGGCGAGCGCCTGGCCTCCGACGTCACCGGCCGCGACCTCGACGATGCGGTCCCCCGCGAGTTCCTGCGCCCTGGCCACTGCCGCCTCGACGCCGTCGACGAAGTGGAACGGCGCGTCGGGGTTCCAGCCCTCGGGCGCCGGCCGGTGCGTCACGACGACCACGTGGTCGATCCCGCTCGGCGGCGTCCCGTCCCAGCCGTCGGTCAGGTCGAAGACGTGCCGTCCGACGACGGTCACCCCGATCTGGTCCCAGTACGGCCGGACGTAGTCGTGGGACGTCTGCGACACCCGCAACGCGCCGCTGTCGTCCAGCGGGACGTCCCCGCTGGTCAACCAGTCGAACAGCGGCCCGGGCTGGTCGTTGTCGTCCGCGACGAAGCCGTCCACCGACACCGAGCTGTACAGGACCACAGTGCCCACGCCGCTTCTCCTCTGCCTTGGGTGCTCCCAAGCTAGCGGGCCGTGAGCCGCTGTTCTTGTAGGAAATCAATCGGCCGGCAGCGACCAGCCGTCGATCACGTGACCGGGGTGTTCGTGCAGGAACCGCCGCCGGACCTCGATGTACCGGGTCGGCGTGAGCCCGGTGAACGCCCGGAACTCGTGGCCGAAGTGGGCCTGGTCGAAGTAGCCGGCGTCACCGGCGAGTTCGCCCCAGTCGACAGGTCCGGCGGGGTCGATCGCGAACACGGTCGCGGCGAAGCGGTAGGTGCGCGCGAGTCGCTTCGGCGTGACGCCGACGAGCGCCTTGAACCGCTGCGCCAGATGGGTGCTGCTGACACCGGCCGCCGTCCTCAGGTCGCCGATCGGCACCGCACCGCTGGTCGCCGCGATGACGCCGCTCGCATGCCGGACCAGCCCCAGGCCGGTGGTCTCGGCGCACCGCCGCATCAGCTCGTCCTCGAGCAGCGTCAGCATCGCGTGCGGTCCGTCCGCCGTGGCCAGCCGGTCGCGCAGCTCGGCCACCGCGGGCCGGCCCCACACCTGCTCCAGCGTCACCGGCCGGTCGCACAGCTCGACCGCCGGCACCGGCAGGAACGGCGCCAGACCCCACGGCTTGACGTGTACGCCGACCGAGCGCGTCGGGCACGGATAGCCGAACTCGAACGCACGGGTGGGAGTGGTGATCACGCAGCCGTCGGCGTACTCCGTGGTCTCGATGTCGGTACCGCCGCGGACGCGGAACGGCGCCCCGAGGTTGACGACGAGCAGCGCCGCCGGCATCGGCGGCAGCACGAGCCGGGCGTACGGGGGTGTGCCCTCCAGGTAGTAGAGGTCGTCGATCAGCCCGTCCAGCGGCGGTCGCGGCACTCTGGACACGTACTCCACGTCCACAGCATCGCGGATGCGCCGCCGTCGTCACCGACGCCCCGCCGGGGCCGGTTCACGCCCGCGCGTTCTGCTGACCGCGAAGAGGGCTTCATGGGACCTCGTCCACCGGCCATGCTGGCTCGATGGACGTGCCGAAACGCCTGGCGTCCCAGGCCCTGCTCACGAACCTCTACGCGGCCTTCAACAGGCGTGACATCCCCACGCTGCTGGCCGCCATGACGCCGGATGTGTCCTGGCCCAACGGCTGGGAGGGCGGCGTCCTTCGCGGCCGGGAGCAGGTGGGTGCCTACTGGCGCCGGCAGTGGGACCAGCTCGAACCTGTTGTCACGCCGACCGCGTTCCGCACGGAGGCCGACGGCCGGATCGCCGTCACCGTTCATCAAGTGGTGCGCGACAAGGCCGGAGCGAAGCTTGCCGACCACACCGTCACGCACGTCTACCGCCTCGACAACGGAGTGGTGGCAGCGATGGAGATCCGCGAGTGACGCGACGCGCGGCGATGAGTTTCGATACGGTGCCCGGTCTGCATTCCCGTACACCCGACCGCTGCCACCGGAGGTAGGCGTGAAGCTTCTTCTCACATCCGCGGGGGTTCAGAACCCGAGCATCCAGGACGCGCTGGTCGACCTGCTGGGCAAGCCGATCGCCGAGTCCAGTGCCCTCTGCATCCCCACGGCCGCCTACCCGATGGGCGGGCCCGCCTCGGCCTGGCGCTTCATCACCGGTGAGACACCGCTACCGATGACCGGCCTGGGCTGGAAGTCGCTGGGCGTTCTGGAACTCACAGCGCTACCGAGCATCGGCGAGGAGCGGTGGGTCCCCTGGGTCCGCGAGGCCGACGTCATCCTGGTGCACGGCGGCGACGCGACGTACCTGTGCCACTGGATGCGGCAGTCCGGGCTGGCGGATCTGCTGCCGTCGCTGCGGGACACCGTCTGGGTGGGGCTGAGCGCGGGGAGCATGGTGCTGACCCCGCGCGTCGGCAAGGACTTCGTCGAGTGGCAGTCCGCGCCCGACGACCGCACGCTGGGGCTCGTCGACTTCTCGATCTTCCCGCACCTGGGCCTCGAACCGGACAACACCATGGCGAACGCCGAGAAGTGGGCGGCCGAGATCGCCGGTCCGGCGTACGCCATCGACGACCAGACGGCCATCACTGTGGTCGACGGCACCGTCGAGGTCGTCTCCGAGGGGCAGTGGAGACGGTTCCCCTCCGAGCGGTAGCTACCCGAGCAGCGCCGCCGCAGCGGCCACCGTGACCAGAGACAGTGTCGTCGTCACCACCACCGCCCGGTTGGCGACCGCCTCGCCGACGCCGTACTCCTGGGCGAAGATGAACGTGTTCTGCGCCGTCGGCAGGCCCGCGCACACCACCACGGCGAGCAACTGCGGCGCGGGCAGGTGCAGGGCCAGCCCGGCCGCGTACGCGACGACCGGCTGCGCGACGAGCTTGAGCGCGGTGATCACGGCGAGTTCGGCCGCCCCGGTCGGTTCCGCTCGCGACGGCGCCGCGGGGTGCAGCGACGCGCCGAGCGCGATCAGGGCGGCGGGCGCCGCGGCGCCCGCCAGCAGGGCGAGCGGCGCGGTGGCCGCCGACGGCAGACGCAGACCGGCCGCGGAGCACGCGACACCGAGCAGCGACGCCAGGATCACCGGATTGCGTACGGGCAACGAGGCGACCCGGCGCACCCGGACCCGCCCGGCCGGGTCGCTGCGGCGGTCCAGGACGACCACGATCACGGGTGCCACCACCAGCACCTGCAGCAGCACCACCACCGCCAGGAACGACACGTCGCCGAGAACCTGCGTCGCGATCGGGATACCGAGGTTCGCCGAGTTGACATATCCGGCGGCCATGCCCCAGATCGGCCGTTCGCCGGGCTCGCGACCGAACAGCCGGCTCACACCGGCCCACCCGAACCCGACCACCGCGACGGTGCTCACCCCGAAGGCGAGCAGCGAGCGCCCGGCGAACCCGGACAGCGGCATCCGGGCCAGGGCCAGGAACAGGGCGGCCGGCATCGCGAGCTGGAACACGAACCGGCCGAGCACCGACGCCGCCGACTCGCCCAGCAGGCCCCAGCGGCAGGCCGCGTAACCGACAGCGGTGAGGATCCAGATCGGTACGAACGCCGACACCAGGCTCATCGCGCTCAGCCTCGCATCTCGTCCGTGCCGGGCGCACACGACCGCCCCACCGTCCGGTCAGGACGGCACTACGATACGGCGATGGTCGACACGCGACGCGGAGAGCAGCCCGACTGGACGCGGGTTTTCGTCGGCTACTGCCAGTACGACGTGTCCACGGTGCCGTGGGAGAACGGCATGCCCATCTACACGGTCGGTGACAGACTCCTGCACCCCGGCGGGCCCTCCCAGTTCACCGGGTTCTGCGGTATCCACACCGGCTGGATCGAGATGCGTGCGCGTGTCCTGCCCGGCCCGCCGGCAGACGTCGAGGACGGGTGGGACTCCGTCAGCGAGGCGACCCTCAGGAGTCCCACCGGCCTGTTGTCGGTCGTCGGCCTGATGGGCGGCCCTCCGGATGCGCTCACCGACGTCGCCGTCCCCCGCGGGCTGATCCGGGTACGGGTGCACGCCCGCGACCGGTTGCACGAGTCGGTGCGCACCGACGACGACCCGGCTGAGCGGCATGAGCTGCACATCTGGGCCGTCACCGAGGAGACACGATGGCGCACCGTGCTGGCCGGCCCGGGTGATCGCGGTTGGGAGCAGCGGGAGCAGAACCCGGCCAGGGCCGCCGAGTGGGCTCTGCTGTCCCTGGTCCCGCGTCCGTCCACCCGCCCGGCGATGCTGCCGCCGCCGGCCGACCCGTACGAGGACGACGCCGACCTGGACCGGGTGACGGTGGTGCGTCACCGGCCCGCGCCGGTCGCGGTCCCGGCGACGGTGCTGCCGGCCGGCGACCTGGCGATCCGGCTGGAGCGAGTCGACGACGAGACTCTGCGGTGGGCGTGGACGACCGCCGACGAGCCGATGTTCCCTGACCCGCTCGTCACCCTGCCGGACGAGCAGCCGAGTACGGTCCGGCTGATCTCCGGCCCGGACGGCCTCACCCTGCGGCACGAGGGAGTCCGAGGCCGACACGCCTTCGCTCTCGGCGCGATCTGGGACCATCTGCTCGACAACCCGGGCTCGTACCCGTGGGTCGAGACACTACGTCGGCAGGCCGCCGAGGCGACCTCGGCGGCCGAGAAGCACGGCCGCGTCCAGGCCCAGCGAGACACCGAACGGCGGGGGTGGCGCTGAGCAGTCGCGTCCTGTCCGCGGGCTCCTGGACCGGACGCAATCCCTGGCCCGGCGCGTCCTCTCGGGCGGCGGACAAGGCCCTGACCTGATCGTCCGTCAGAGTCAGACGTCGAGACGCTGTGGCCCGGGGCCGACCTCGCGGGCGACGGTGTACGTAGGAATGCCGGTCATGCGCGCTTCGGCCTTGCCGGACAGGCCCGCCAGGGCCCGTGAGATGGCGGCCATCCGGCCTTCGGTGTCTGAGGTCTCCACGAAATTGCGGTAGTCCGCCTCGCTGGCCCAACGCACGATCGTGTACACCCGGGTGCCGTCGGTGCTCAGGTAGAAGCGGGCCGACTGGTAGCCAGGATAGAAGCGCACCCAACGCTCCTGGATCTCCGCGAAGGCCGCTACGAACTCCCGTTGGGTGTCGGGGCCGTCAACCGTATAGTCGATGATCGAGTGGAAGCTGACATCGGCGCTCACGTACGCACTCCTCGTCATGCAGGGCAGGCTGCCGCCATCCTGCAACCTCAACCGACATTGACATCAAGAGTGGGATCCGTTCGCTGACCTGCCGCCGCAGAGGGCGACGAAGACGCGGTCCCGCAGGATCTCGTACTGTCGGCGGCACCGGACGGGTGGGCCCGGCGGGCGTTGCTGAACCTGACCGCCGACGACGACCTCCGATGGCCGGAACTGGTCAGCCGTCAGGTCCACCTCGCGACCGTCTGCGAGCCGGTTCCAGTAGTGGTGGCCGACCTTGGCGTCTCCGGCGAAGACCTCGCCGAGGATCAGCTCTCCCCCGAGCAGGTCTTGAATGATCAATGCGGTCACCCCGCACTGACCGCGTGCCGCGTTGCCGGCGTGCCAATCCTCCACATCGTGCGGGTCGCAAGTGTCCGCTCCCCAGCCGGCGCGTAGCACCGGCCGCAGGATCTCCAGGTCGATCGCGAGAGGGACTGGTCGTTTGTCGTGCTCCTCAAACGTCACCCGGGAAGGGTCGGCCCTCGACCGGGTCGAGAGTCAAGAGATCCCCGTCAAGCTCGCCTGCCGGAGGGGACGACTCCGATGAAGGCCGATCCTCACATTGAGGCCATGAGCTTCATCGTCAAGCCCGCGTGCTCAAGCGCGCAGCGCGCACCGGGTGACGGCGCCGATCCGGCTCGCAAATGGACGTTGTGCGCCCTGCACGACACCCAGGATCTTCAATGCGATCATCTTCTTCAGAGAATCAGCGCGAGTAGGACGCGTGCCGCACACGACAAGGGCGAGCGGTCGGACCCGCGGCAGGGCGGAGCGCTGATGATCACGGGATACGACACGGTTTTCATCACCGGCGCGCCGGTCGACGCCGGCATTCGAGTGATGCTGGACGACCTGCATGCCAGATGGCCGAACGTGTTGGTCGCCCTGGGCGGGGAACATGTCGGGCAGTTTCGTCCATGGCGGACGACACGTGCGCAGATGCCGGCCGGCGCAGGTGAGGTGTACGTCGCGCGCGATGCGGAGATGGAGCGGCGCTGGGACGATCTCGGGTACTCGCTCTCGGAGCACGCCGAGGGACCGTCTGCGGTGCTCTACGAGTTCGCCAGCCAGCCGGCGGTCGAGATCCAGCTCAATGAAGACCCCTCACGAGAGAAGGGGAGTCGACATCGATCCATGCCCGGCGACGTTGGTCACCGCCGGCTTGTCGCTGGTCACCATCGTTACGCCGGACGCGGACAGCCTCTTCAGCCGAGGGTTGCTCCACGCGCTCAGACAGGCGCTGATCGGTCAGGCACAGAGCTGATCTTTCCGCTGCGACCCACCGCTGGACATCCTCATCTGTCCCAGAGTGTGCGCGTCGCCAGCCGGGAGCCGTTCACGTCGCGCCGGCTGCCGTGCGGTCCGCTGGCGTCCGCAGCCAGTTGAAGAAATATGACGCAAGGTGTCAGGTTTTGGGTGGAGCATGGGTTCATCGGCCGACGCCGGTGAGAGGCGCCGACCACGGCACAGATAGATCCGGAGACAAGGACCTCCATGCGCGAAACCCCACAACATCTCGAAGAGCTCCAAGCCCTCCTTGACGCCTCCCTCGCCGGCTCCACCTCCCACCTCCGCTCCATCATCAACACGGCGCGCACACTGAACGCGGAGCAGCTCACCCAGGTCCTCACCGGTATGTGCACCCTCGCTCTGTCCAGCGTGACGGCGAAGGGTGAGCCGCGGATCAGCGGCGTCGACGGACACTTCCTGCGAGGCAAGTGGTACTTCGGCACGGCGCCCGACGCCGCCAAGGCTCGCCACCTCGCGGCGCGGCCCGCCGTCAGCGCCGCACATATGCGCGGTGAGGACCTCGGCGTCTTACGCACGGCAAGGTGGAAATTCTCAACCCCCGCACCGGCGACCAGGCCGCGGACTGGCCGGACGTGCTCGCGTACTTGAAGGACTTCTACGGCGACGACTCCTTCGACTGGGACAGCGACGTGGTCTACTACCGGCTGCATCCGCACTGGATGGCTGTCTATGCCCCAGACATCGCAAAGCTCACCGTGGCGTCCCAGCCCTGATCCACAGCGTTCGTCGGCGTCCGGATGTGCCGATGAGCGATGGTGTCCCGGTCAGGCGCTCGAAGGAATGCCTAGCCCGCCGGGGCGTCGGCCCGGTGAACGTCACCGAACAGCAGGCGGGCACCTTGGCGGACAACGTTCCAGTCGGTCTTCGGGAAGCGGTCGCGGTTCTTGGAAAGCCACTGCCGCCGGTCTTCGTGTTCCCGCCGCAGATGGACGAGGTCAAGGTCCACGCCAGGTAGCCCGCCACGGCGTTCCAGCTCCTCGACCCGCTGCCCCATGGTGTCCATCAACTCTCGGTTGAGGAGGTGTACGGCCTCAAGGTATGCGGTGGTCGGGACGCTGATCCGGACTGCCGGGTCGGCGGTGAAACCGATCTCGCCGTCGTCCTCGTGCCGCCAATCCATGGTGATCTCGTCGCGATCGCCGCTGACGGTACGCCAGAACCGTAGCTCGGGAGGATTGCGCAGGTAACCGAAGTCCAGGCGGTGATCGCCGTGCCAGATCGCGGCCGTGACGACCGGATGGTCGGGCACGTCCGCGTTCCCGTCGTCGGTCCGTTCCTCATCCGGTTCGGCCACGAACTCGAGCGGGTCACACGTCCACTGCCCGGGGTGGGAGGCGATGAACGACTGCAGATCGTCGGGCACCGGCTCCAGCACCTCGGGGGTAAGGGCAATGACGTCTTCCCAGAGCCGGGCCAGGTAGTAGTCGACGTAGGGATGCGGATGGACCTCCCGGGTGCGCCGCTGACCGTGTCTCGGCCGCTCGGCCGGGCTTCCGCAACTGCCGATGAGCGTGCTGTTGCCGCCAAGTGGATCTCACGCGCCGTCGGACGCATTCATATGATCGACTCTCATGGAACTGATACGAACCGTGGTCGTGCTCGACGCCGCTGACCTGCACGCTGAAAGCGCGTTCTGGGCCGGGATGCTAGGTGGGCACGTCTTTGAGGACGAGGCGTTCCACAGCGTCATCGACGCTGCCGGCGAGTGGCGGATCGGCGTCCAGCTCGCGCCGAACCATGTTCCTCCCGACTGGCCGAACGGCGAGCCTCAGCAGGTACACATGGACCTCCACGTTGAGGACCCCAAGCCGGCGCACGAACAGGCGGTGCGGCTCGGTGGCCGCTTGCTGCAAGCCGGTGACCTGGAAAGCGATGAGGGGCACCAGGTGTACGCCGATCCGGCCGGCCACCCGTTCTGCATCGGCTGGGGACAACCCTCCCGAGAGGCGCTGGCAACGTTCGTCCGCGAAAGGTTGGGATAGGCGGACCTACTGCCGACTCCTGCGCTCACGACGCACGCTCATGCCGCGAGTTGCGTGCCGTGGCCGGCCACTGCCGGACCCCCGGCATCACCGTGCGTATACGGCATGCAGTTCGGCGTACGGCCGGCGTCGGTCCGGGTGGCGGCGGGCTCTGCCCATGCCGATCTCGGCGCAACAGTGCGTGCCTGGGATGCGAGCGCGATGGGCGGGGCACTCCTCGGCCAAGGCGCGGACCTGGTCGGCTTCCAACTCGAACGCTTCACGGCTGCCGGTGAGCACCAACGTGTCGGCGGCGATGTCCCACCGCAGATGATCGCGGAACTCTCGATACCGGACTCGCCGGTGATCGGCGGTCGACCGCGCCTGCCACGCCTGAGCGGGTAGCACGACGGTGTGTGGCCGGCCGGTCCCCAGCAGGGAACGGACCTGCTTCCACCGCGACGGCGGGAACGCGAGGCGGTGATGCAGCAACACCAGGTCGAGCGGGCGCCCCCAACTGTGATGGTGGGGACGTGTCGCGCGACGAAGGGGAAGATAGACGATCGTGTGCGGCGACCGGGCAGCCAGTCCCCACGCCAGAGCGAACAGCGTCGCTGTTTCCTTGTCGAGGCAGAACTGGGCTCCAAGAGGGCCCTCGTACAGACCGGCGAACCCCGGCGGTCGTGCCGGCCGCATGACGCGGTACCGATGGCGCCCGAGGTGAACGGTGCTGACCATCACCGGCCATTCGTGTCCGCCCAACCGTCGACCCACTCCAGCAACACCCTTCGACCCTCGTCGTATCGCTGTCCGGTGAGCATTGTCGCCAGACCCGGCACGACACGGCGACAGAGTTACCTGACGGCGGGGAGCCCGGCTCAAGACCGAGGGTGCACTCATGCCGCCGACGCGCCGCACCAACCGTCCGAATACTTTCGCGCCGACGCTGGACATGGCGTGTTCACCGGTGCACATCGTGGCGGCACGATTCGGACCCGAGGCCTTCGAGGACATGCTGCTGAACCTCCGTATCGTGCCTGCGGAATGACGTGAGCCGGTGATGTGGGGGCTGCACCGCGCCGCCTGCCGCTTCCCCGCCTGTCTCACCCGTCCGGGTCTGTCGACGAGCGGATGGGACCACGGTGGGCGGCACCAGGCTGACCTCGCCGGGATGACGGCGTCACTTCCAGGTGATCGTGGCCTTTGCCCGCCAGAGATCCAAGACGGCCGCGTCCCCGCGTAGTTCGAGGCGCTCAGTCCCACTCCGGTTCCACAGCAGGAGGTAGAGCTCGGACGCGGGTCCCACGACGGTCAACTGGGCCGGCATCTCACCGGCGACCAGGCGGCGCCCGGCCGGCTCGATGTGGAAGGTCCATCCGGCGTCGATGTCAGTGGGCACCAGGGCCATGCTGAGGGGTGGGTCTGCCACCAGACGCCCACCGGGCCGGCCGAAGAAGCCGTTGAGCAGTTCGTCGATGCCGTCGGCGGCGAAGGAGGGGTCCCAGGAGGGAACCGTGGAGACAGCCGACTCGGCATCGGCCCGGTGTACCGCGGTTTCGTGAGCCTGGCGACGTGCCCAGAACGCCAACGGCGAGGGCGCGGGCAGAAACGTCCAGCATTCAACGCTCTCGTCAGCCGCTGCCAGCGCGTCCACGAGTGCGCGGTGGCCCTCCCGAAACCAGTCCAGCAGCTCGTCGTCCTCGACTGCGGCGAAGAACTCCGCCTCCTCGCGAGTGGAGTAAGGCTGACGGCGTCCCGTGATGACGTGGTCCGTGGCCCAGCGATGGACGCCGCTGACATGGCGCAGCAGATCACGGACCTGCCAGCCGGGGCAGGTGGGCACGGGTGCGTCCAGACCCGCCCGGTCCGCCGCCTCTGCCAGTCGGGCGCCTTCCTCATCCAGCGCGGCAATGTGCTCGGCGATACGCATGACGGGAGCGTCCCACGCACCACCGACCCTCTACCAGGCGGAAAGGGCCGGCGCACCCTCGTACTCCGCAAGCAGCTCCCGCCGCCGCGTCGCGCAAGGCCACGGCGCGACGTCTAGGCCCTGTCTCCCGGATCTTGGAGGGTGGGGTCGAAGGTGAGGTTGAGGAGTTCCACGCCGGGGACGGGCTGGAAGCCGATCTCGGTGTAGAGCGCCAGGGCGGGGATGTCGTCGGTCTCGGTTTGGAGCGACACGGGCGGGGCGTATCCCCACCCGATCTCGACCGGTCGAGCGCCTAGGATGGTCCCGGTGACCTTCCCCGAGCGGCGACCCGCCGACGTCCCGACCGACGAAGAACGGGTCGACGAGGCCCTGCGGTTGCTGACCGGCCCGCCGGTCGCGCTCGACGTCGCCGTCAAGCGGCTCGCCCGCGGCAGCGGCGTCTACGCCTGATGGGCTGCTCCTTCGGTCCTCCCCGACCTCCCTGGACCGCCGAACGACACCGATCCGTCATGGCGGATGCTCTATCTGGGCCGGGCCACCAGCCTGCGGGGCCGGATCCTGCGCAACCATCTGCGACGGTCGGGCAGCTCGACGCTGCGCCGCACGCTGGCCGGCCTCCTCGTCTCCGAGGGCTACCGCACGACCTGGACCGACCGCGTCGTCCTGGTCCCCGCAGACGAGACACGGCTCACCGCGTGGATGCACGAGCACCTGCGCCTGACCTGGGCGGAAGACCCCGAGCCGACGGTCATCGAAGCCGAACTCGTCCGGCGCCTGCACCCACCGCTCAACGTCCACGGCGTCGACCCCGAGCACATCCAGGCCGCAGTGGTCGCCGCCAAGAACTCGTACAACGCCAGCAGCGGCCCGGAGCAGCCCTAGCTTCACGCCGTCAGTGAGGCTTCCAGATCACGACGGGTGAGGGCGGCGCGGAGGTGCAGCCCCTCGGCCGCCAGGTTCTCCCGCCCGCCCTGCTCGCGGTCGATGGCGCAGACCACCGTCTCGATCTGGGCACCGACGGACCGTAGTTGTCCGCACGAGGCCAGGAGCGCGCCTCCGGTGGTCACAACGTCCTCGACCACCACGACCCGCAGACCGCTCACGCGGCCGCCCTCGGCCAGTTTCGCGGTCCCGTACTCCTTGGCCTGCTTGCGCACGAAGACCGTGGGCAGCCCGGTCAGCTGTGACATCACCGTGGCGAGCGGAATGCCGCCCATCTCCGTCCCCGCCAGCACGTCGCACTCCGGCAGCAGAGCCACCATCGCCTCGGCGACCTCGCGCAGCAGCGCCGGCTTCCCCTCGAACAGGTACTTGTCGAAGTACTCGTCGCTGACCTGCCCGGATCGGAGATGGAACCGGCCGGTGAGGTGGCAGGTGTCGTAGACGCGGCGCGCGAGCGGGTGAGTCACCGGCCCAGTCTCGCACCCGTCACACGACCCGCCGGATGCGTACCCTCGGACGCTCGTTGCGTCCAGACCGGCAGCACCGGCCCGTGGGTGCTCACCCGCGCACCCCCAGGAAGCGGGCGACGCTCGCGCGCGCCTGCCGGCTGGTCGCCCACGCGACCTGCCAGCAGGGGTACGGAGTCAGCCGCGCCCACCACAGCCGGCAACCCACGCACATCCCGTCCAGACCCCGTACGTGCACCGCCAGGATCGCCGCTTCTCCCTCGGCGGTCATGCCGGCTCCTTAGGACCGTTGCTCGCGAGCGGCTCGTCATGACAGTGCGCGTCTCGCAACCGAGCCGCCTGATCAAGCAGCCGTCGCTGCGCCTCCGCCTGCTCACGTTCCTGGATGGCCTGCCCAGCTTCGCGCTCCCGCGACTCCGTCCGACGCCGCAACCGTTTGAGCAGTTCAGTGATGCTCGCTGCCATCGCGTCTCCATCGTCAGCCTGCCATGACGTGTCGGGGCTCCCCGTTACCGCAAGGCGTGGTTGCTGACCGGAGCCGAACGGTAACGGGTCGCCAGCCACAGAACCTAGTGCACTAGGTTTGCCGTCGGCAAGGGAGGCGCGCGAACTTGGCACACCAGGTTGTCTGTGGTCGACTGGGCGGGCTGACCGGAGGTACCGCCGACATGCCGAACACGCCTGCCTACCTGACGATCGCCGCCGACCTACGTGCCGCGATCCTGTCCGGAGAACTCCCCGCTGGAGCGAAGTTGCCGTCCGAGTCCGGCCTGATGCGCCAGTACGACGTGAGCCGGACCGTCGCCAAGTGGGCCATCGCCGTACTGAAGGGCGAGGGCATCGTGGAGGGCCGCGCCGGATCCGGTGTATACGTCCGGGACACCACCCGACTGGTCCGTCACGCCCGAAGCCGCGACGTTCGCTCCGGCGACGGCCCGACCTCCCCGTTCGCGCGCGACGCAGCCGGCGCCGGGCAGCAGGGCACCTGGGAGCACGACAGCCGCCACGAACGGGCCGATGAGCGGATTGCCGCGCGGCTCGGCATCGAGCCGGAAGCGCCGGTGATGCGAACGTCCTACCGTTTCCTCGCCGACGGCGAACCGATACAGCTCTCCATGTCGTACGAGCCGCTTGCCGTCACCAAGGGCACTCCGATCGAGTGGCCTGAGGACGGAGAGATCAAGGGCGTCGTCGCACGCATGGACGCCATCGGCGTACGGGTCGACGAGGTCGTGGAGCGCGTCAGCCTTCGCTCAGCGACGGCCGACGAGGTCGAGGCGCTCAACCTGCCGGCCCGCACGTTCGTGCACACCATCGAGCGGACCTACACGGCGAGCGGCGCGCCGGTGGAGACGGCCGACATCGTGCTACCAGGCGGCCGATACGACCTCGTCTACCGTCTCCCCATCGACTGACGAGTCAGCAATGGGGATGCGATGTCGACAAGCTTGCCTGATGAGAGGGCACTTCCGATGGTCAACGCTCCTCGTGCAGCCGAGCTTCATCTTCGGGACGAGCGTGCTCAAGCGCGCAGCCTGCACCGGATGGTGGTTCGCGTGAAACACCGAGTCGACCGCCGAATACTCGTTCCGCACGGCGCTCATGGGCATGCTGCTCACAGCCTGCACCAAGCCCAGGACACCCCGCTGAATCCGGCGCTAGTTCGACCGTTCCTGGCGATGGCGCTGGGGCCCACACAACTTACGATGCGATAGCAACAGAAGGAGCGGACCGAAGCCAAGTCGCCAGCGGGGCATGCCGGACGTGTAACCTGGTACAACTATTCGTGATGGATGGGAGCAGTGATGCCCGAGGACGGTCTGGCCAGCGTCTTCGAGGAACGGGCTGAGTACCTCTCCGAGGAGGACCTCAGAGCTTGGACTCAACGAACTCCGCGAGATTCCGAAATCTTATCTCGACTTATGGGACCGGGTCCAAAGCTGCTTACCGGACCGCGCGGCTCGGGAAAGTCGACCTACCTTCGGCTGGCATATTTTAAAATGCTCGAAGAGGGGCATGTACTGCCCATCTATGTCAACTACGGGAAGTCACTTGCCCTTGAGCCGTTATTCCACCAAAAGGCGAACGCACTCGCCCTATTTCGGCACTGGGTCCTTGCGAAGATCATCGTAGGCCTTCCACGCTTTGCAAGGGATACGCTCAAAGGAACATCTTTTGATCGCGTCCGGGAGTCAGCGACGCGGCAAGTAAGGACCCTTGAGGCTGGCCAATCACCAGATTCGCTAGACTTCACGCTTTCTCCATCGGAGTTGGTCGATTCGCTTGAGGAGTGGGCATCCTCGGTCGGCCGCCGACGCGTCGTACTCCTCCTAGATGACGCAGCACACGCGTTTTCTTCAGACCAACAAAGAGAGTTCTTCGGCATCTACCGAGATCTCCGCAGCCGCTACGTTGCCCCTAAGGCCGCTGTTTATCCCGGGGTAACCACTTATACACCCACGTTCCACATCGGCCATGATGCCGAAATGGTCGAAGCTTGGATGCGGCCGGACGACGAAGAGTACCTGCCCGTAATGCGCGGAATTGCCGAACGGCGCCTACCAGACCCAATGAGAAAGCGGCTTGAAGGGCGCGAAGAACTACTGGATCTATTGGCACTGGCAAGCTTCGGATTGCCGCGCGGTTTCATCCTAATGCTGTCCAACCTCCTAGGAGTGGAGGAAGCGGCGTCACCGCGAATTACCCGGCACCGCGCCGACGCCGCGATAGCAGAATATGCATCGAACACAAGGGACGTATTCAAGGCACTTGCGGTGAAGCTACCGAGGTTCAAGAACTTCGTCGAGCTAGGGATGCAGCTTCAATCGTCCATGATTGCCTCGCTCCAACGGTTCAACCGCAGCCGGGTGGGTGAACCAGTCCGCGCAACTATCGTCGCAATTGGCGAGCCCGTCGAGGAGGAACTCAAGCGCATTCTCGCGCTTCTCGAATATGCGGGAATCATACGGCGGATGGGCAGCGTTAGCCGAGGAGAACAAGGATCTTTCGAGCGCTACTGGGTTCACCACGCCCTCCTTCTCTCCGAGAATGGTCTCGCTCTCGGCCGAAACCCGTCCACGGCAGCCGCCCTAAAGGCTCTCACCAGCAAGAATGCGCAACTCTACCCGCGAACCAAGGGCGCACAGCTTCTGGGATCCGACTTTCGTGAACGGTGCACGCTTGACCTGCCACCTTGCGCCGTTTGCAGTGAGCCACGTCTCTCTGCGGAAGCAAGATATTGCATGAAGTGCGGAAGCCGGCTCACTGAAGCATCTATCTATAAGGAGCTACTCGGCGCAGCGATCGACGCCCTGCCTATCACACCAAACAAGATCGATAGCATCCTCAGCGGAACAAACCTACGCACCGTGCAGGATATCCTCTTGGACGATGAGGCCGTACAACTTAGGTCGGTACCGTATATTGGTCCGGTTTGGGCTGAGCGGATCCGCCGCGCCGCCGAGGAGTTCGTATATGTCTGACCCCTCATGGATCAGAGTCTCACACGCAGGGACCCCTGCTAACCTGCGGCTAGAGTCACTGATCCAAGCATGGAATTCGCCAACGACGTCCCCAATAGACGAATTCTTGAACGACCTTAGAGTTGTCATTACGGCCGCCACGCCCGACTTAATCCAAAATGATCCGCGGGCCGCTTCGATGCTAGTAGTCCGCGTTATCGGTAATGTGGAAAGCTACATTCGATCAGTGCTCTCGCGAGCAGCGTGTATATGCCCCCGCGCCCGGAGCGTGAGCGACTCTAGCCAGGTAACTCTTTTCGCCGCGCGTCGCTACGTCGACGACTTCCTTGCACTCACCGCCCTTGAGGGCAGCAGCCTCGCCGATGCAGGTGAGATCAAGAAGAGGACTAGGACCATGCTCGGCATCGAAGTCAAGCAGGGATCTGACCTCGATGAGGCACTACGAGAGTTCTCAAAAGCATGTCACTTTCGGCACGCAGTCGCCCATGCAGCAGGAGTTTTAAGCGCGAGAAATATGCTCGCACTCGGCGTTACGCCACCGACAACGCCTCAACAATTTGCCATGACCGTTGCGGGACTCCAAGAGATATCTGCGGTATGCGAGACGGCAGTTCGGACGTACAATCGGCACATTTTTCAGCGACTAATCGAAGGCTGGCTAGGCGACGGCACACTCACCGGATCTTGGCAGAATGACGAACAGTTGTTCGAGCCAACATTCCGACTTTTTTACTCCGCAGTAGATAACAGAGACAATGAGGTCGCTCCTCAAGCAATTTGGCGAGAAGTCATGCGAATTTCATAACCAGACCGTGTCAACCGGCGACGTTTCCTCTTTGGGCAGCGGGTGCAGAAGGTTCGTCGCCGAATGCCGCTAGTCCCTTCCGGAGAGAGCGTCATGCCGCCTACCGGCCGCTGCTGCACTGCGCCCGCATCGACCCGCACTGCAGTCAACGCCCAGCCCGACGGTTTGAGAGAGTTTATGGCTCCCCGGCTCAGAACCAACTCTCGCGCATGTCCAACGTCGTCCGGTCCAGTCCTTCCAGCAGGTCGAACTGCGCCCCCACCTTCGGCAACTCCCACCTGTAGAAGTACCGCGCCGCCTGCCTCTTCCCCGCCAGGAACTCCCCCTCGGCTCCGTCCGGCGACCCCAGCGCCTCCACCGCGAGCACCTGCTCCAGCCACATCCACGCGATCACCACGTGTCCGACCGCCTCCAGGTACACCGACGCGTTCGCCAGCGCCAGCTCCGGGTCGCCCGGTGCCCACAACCGCCGCGTCACCACGGCGATCCGGTCGACCGCGGCGGCGAGCTGACCGGCCAGCTCGGAGGCGAACCCCTCGGCCTTCCACGCCCGGGTCACGGTGCCGCGGATCGTCTCCAGCAGCAGTTCCAGCGCGGCGCCGTCGCGCATGGTGACCTTGCGGCCGAGCAGGTCGAGGGCCTGGATGCCGTGGGTGCCCTCGTGGATGGCGTTGAGCCGGTTGTCCCGCCAGTGCTGCTCGACGTCGTAGTCGCGGGTGTAGCCGTACCCGCCGTGGACCTGGATGGCCAGGTCGTTGGCGGCCAGGCACCACTGCGCCGGCCAGCTCTTGGTGATCGGGGTGAGCAGGTCCAGCAGCAGTTGCGCCCGTTCGCGGTCGGCCTCGGCGGGCGCGGTCTTCTGCTCGTCGAGCAGCCGTCCGCAGTAGAGCACCAGCGCGAGCGCGCCCTCCACGTAGCTCTTCTGGGCCAGCAGCATCCGGCGTACGTCGGGGTGGGCCACGATCGGCACCTGTGGCGTGGTCGGGTCCTTGTCGGCGACCGGGCGGCCCTGGGGGCGCTGCCGGGCGTACGCGACGGACTTCAGGTACGCGGTGTAGCCGAGCGCGGTGGCGCCGGCCCCGATGCCGATGCGCGCCTCGTTCATCATGTGGAACATCACGGCGAGGCCCTGGTGCGGTTGTCCCACCAGGTAGCCGACCGCCCCGGCCCGCCCGTACGGCCGGTGCACGCCCTCGCCGAAGTTCAGCAGCGTGTTGGTGGTGCCCCGGTAGCCGAGCTTGTGGTTGAGGCCGACCAGCACCACGTCGTTGCGCGGCCCGAGGTTGCCGTCGTCGTCGAGCAGCGTCTTCGGCACGATGAACAGCGACAGGCCCTTCACGCCGGGCGGCGCGCCGGGGATGCGGGCGAGCACCAGGTGGACGATGTTCTCGGCCAGTTCGTGGTCGCCGCCGGAGATCCACATCTTGGTGCCGACGATCCGGTACGTGCCGTCGTCCTGCGGCTCGGCCCGCGTGGTGAGGTCGGTCAGGGAACTGCCGGCCTGCGGTTCGGACAGGCACATGGTGCCGAAGAACCGTCCTTCGACCATGGGGCGTACCCAGGTGTCGATCTGCTCGGCGCTGCCGTGGGCGAGCAGCAGGTTGGCGTTGCCGAGGGTGAGCATCGGGTACGCCGACGTGCCGACGTTGGCGGCCTGGAACCAGGCGAACGCGGCGGCGGCCACCGTGTGCGGCAGCTGCAAGCCGCCGACCGACTCGTCCATGGTGGCGGCGAGCAGCCCGGTCTCGGCGAACGCCACCAGGGCGGCCTTCACCTGCGGGATGGTCCGTACGCGCTGCCCGTCGAACGTGGGTTCGCCGGTGTCGGCGGCCCGGTTGTGCGGGGCGAAGCGCTCGGCGGCGACCCGGGCGGCGAGGTCCAGCACCTCGTCGACGGTCTCGCGGGTGTGCTCGGCGTAGCGGGGCCGCTCGGTCAGCCGGCTCACGTCCAGCCAGTCGTGCAGCAGGAACGCGAGGTCGCGGCGGGACAGCAGCAGATCGGACGAGGACAATGTGGACTCCTTCCGGTCAGCCGCGGCGCAACCCGGCGACGGCCTCCCGCAGGTCATCCTGACCGATCGGAGCCGGTGGCGCACCCTCCGCCGCTTCCCGGAGTGCCTTGGCGAGTTGCACCCGGCGCAGCGCCTCGCGAAGGTCCGCGCCGGTCAGCCCTGCTGTGTCGGCGGCGAGCGCGGCCGGGTCGAGGTCGTCGGCGAACATCCGAAATCCCGGCCGCTCGTGCTTGTCGATCAGCTCGCGGACCATCTTGGTGAGGATCTCCGCGCGTCCGGCCTCGTCCGGCGCCGGAATGGCGATCTTCAGGTCGAAGCGGCCGGAGCGGATCAGCGACGCGTCGACGCGGTGCGGGAAGTTGGTGGTGGCGACCACGATGACGTCGGGGTTCTCCTCGAACAGCGTGTTCATCTCCTGCTTGAAGATGCCCGCGACGGCGTTGACGGCCTGGCTCGCCGCGTCGCCGCCCGCACCGGCGTAGCTGATGATCGAGTCGAACTCGTCGAACAGCATGACTGTGGGCCGCCGGTAGCGGCGTGCCTCCCGGAAGATGCGCTTGATGTTGCGTTCCGAGCCGCCGAGGTACTTGTCCAGGATCTCCGGGGTCCGGATCTCCACGAAGTCCGCGCCGACCTCGTTGGCCAGGGCCCGGGCCAGCATGGTCTTGCCGGTGCCGGGCGGCCCGTACATCAGGATGCCCTGCGGCCGGCGCGCGCCCCAGCGGGCCATCGCCGCCGGATGCCGGAACGACACCGCCACCTCGCGGAACTGCGCGACCACGTCGGGCAGGCCGCCGACCTGGTCGAGGGTCACCGTCGCGCTGCGCGGCCCCGCCGCCGCCGTCACCGGTCGCCGCCCCACGACGTACGTCCGTCCGCGCAGCACCGTCGGCTCGTCGCTGTCGCCGGACAGCTCGCGTACGGCCTGGAGCAGCAGGCCGACCATCGCCGTCAGGTGCGCCGGACCCACGTCGGCGCTGGGCACGTCGGCGTGGATGCGTACCGTGCCGTTGTCCTGGTCGACGCGGGGCCGCAGCCCGGCTTCCCGGGCCACGCGCAGCACCCCCCGACCGGCCTCGTCGCCGGGCGGCGCGGCGAGCGTGGCGACCGGTCGCGGCCAGATCCGCCGCCCGGCCTCCGCGGCCATCCGGCCCACCGCGGCCGCCGGGCCGTCGCCGCCACGCGCGGCCAGCCGCTCGGCGAGCAGCACGCCGACCGGCCCGGCCAGCCCGAGGGCGATCAGGCCCGCCGGCGTGCTCTCCACCCGCAGGTACGCCTCGAAGCGGTGCACCGGCGGCCCGGCTGCGGTGTCGGCGCGCACGGTGCAGCGGACCTCCCGCACCGGGGCCGGGAAGTCGCCGTCGACGAGCAGCTCCACCGGCCCGTCGACGGCGGCGGCGAGCAACCCGGCCGCGTCAGCGATACGCACCTCGGCGCCGAGCAGCGGCACCGTCTCCTCGTCCGGCCGTACCTCGGTCATCGGCGGCCCTCTCCTCACGGCGGCGTCCGCTTCCCTCGCGTGGCGTCCGCCTCCGAGTCTGGCACCGGCCCGGCCGGGCGGCCACCGCTGCGCCGTCGCCGCTGACCTGGCCGCCCCCCGCCGGGCCGCTGTTCAGCTCGCCTCGGCGAGCAGGCCGTCGACCAGGTCGCGGGGCAAGCCGTGGGTGTCGTGCAGCCAGTGGTAGTCGCGTTCGGTCAGCGGGCCGCGCGCCCGTACCCGGTCGACGAGCGGCCGTCCGCGTCGCAGCAGCCCGCGGAAGCGGCGTTCCTCGTCCACCAGCGTCGCCTGAAGCGAGCCGACGTCGACCGGCTGGCGGAAGCGGCGCAACGTGTCCGCGCACAGCTCGGGTGGCAGGTCGTCCAGGGTGCGCGCCGGGTCGTCGCGCCACAACACAGTCAGCGCGCGGCGCAGCAGCCGCCGCAGCACGTACCCGCGGCCGGTGTTGCCGGGGCGTACCCCGTCACCGAGCACGACCACCGCGGACCGCAGGTGGTCGGAGACCACGCGCAGGTCCTGCCCGCGCAGGTCCCACCGGTCGCGGACCGCCTCCACCCACCGGCGCAGCCCGTCGACGGTGAACACGGACCGGTCGCCGCGCAGCACCATCTCCAGCCGTTCCAGGCCCATGCCGGTGTCGATGCTGGACAGTGGCAGCGGCGTAAGCCGCCCGTCGGGGTGCCGGTGGTAGCGCATCTGCACGTGGTTCCACACCTCCACCCACCGTGCGTCGGTGCTGGGTGTGCCGGTGGGCGGGCCGTCGCCGGTCCACACGAAGATCTCCGAGTCCGGTCCGCACGGGCCGGTCGGGCCGTTCGACCACCAGTTGTCCTCGCCCAGCGCCTCCACCGGCACGCCGAGCCCGGTCCAGGTGTCCCGCGCGGTGTCGTCCGGCCCTTCACCGTTGCCGCCGCCGAAGACCGTGGCGTGCAGCCTCCCCGGCTGGATGCCGAAGCCGTCGGTGAGCAGGTCGAAGCCCCAGCGCAGGCTGGTCGTGATGTCGTAGTCGCCGAGCGACCACGAGCCGAGCATCTGGAACACGGTCAGGTGGGTGTCGTCGCCGACCTCGTCCAGGTCCGTGGTGCGCAGGCACCGCTGCACGTTCGCCAGTCGCCGTCCGCCCGGGTGCGGGCGCCCCAGCAGGTACGGCGTGAGCGGGTGCATGCCGGACGTGGTGAACAGCACCGGGTCACCGGGCGGCGGAACGAGCGAACTCTCCGGCGCGTCCTGATGGCCGTGCCGGTGGTAGTGGTCGAGGAACGTCCGGGTGATGTCGTCGGGTGTCATGGCGGGTGCCTTCCGGGTACGGGTGACCGGACGGTCCGCCGCGCGCGTTGGCGTCGACACAACGACGCCGGCGGACCGTTTCCGGTCGCCGGCGTGGGTGTGGGGCAGGTCAGGCGGCGGCAACCGGCGAGCGGGAAGCTCGCGCGGCTGCGGCGGTGAAGGTGCGCCTGCTCTGCATACTTCGACGCTAGCCCGGCCCGCCCCGTCCCGCCCACCCCTTTTCCGCGCGCCCCCGTGCCTTCGCCCGCGCCCGCCCTCGCCCTCGCTCGCGCTCGCTCAAGATCAACACCACTCCCCCGATATGGCGGGGTCGACGCCCTCCGGATACCGCCACTTCGCCGAGGTGGAGTTGTTCATGCGGCCCCCGAGGTGCGGGTGGAACGACATGGGTGTCAAAACGGGCCGGAGACACCCATGGTGTTCCACCCGGGCGGGTGGCGGGTGGTGGGTGGCGGGTGGCGGGTTGTGGGTGGCAGGAGGTGGGTGGTGGGCGTCAGCGGGTGGGGGTGAGCAGGCGGCGGTAGAGGGCGTCCAGGTGTTCGGCCTGCGACTCCCACGTCCATCCGGGCAGTGGCGAGTCCGGGCCCTCGTACGCGGCGCGGTAGCGCGCCGGATCCGCCAGCACCGTCCGGACGGCGCGGGCCAGGTCGGTGGCGTCGCGGGCGCGGAACACCTCGCCCTGGCCGGTGGCGCGGACCGTCTCGGCCATGGTGCGGACGTCGCTGACCACGATCGGCAGCCGCGCGTGCGCGTACTCGAAGAACTTCGTGATCAGCGCGATCTCGTGATTGGGCCAGTGGTGCAGCGGGATCACCCCGATGTCGGCGGTGGCGAGGAACGCGACGAGCTGGCGGTGCGGCACGTACGGCAGCACGTGCACCCGGTCGCCCACCCCGTGTCGGGCCGCGCGGGCGACGACCTGGCGGACGTAGGCGGCGGCCGGGTCGGCGACGACAAGCGCCAGGTGTACGCCGGGCAGCAGCGGCAGCGCCTCGACCACGGTGCCCACGCCGCGCTGGACCGCCATCGCCCCGCTGTAGACGAGCAGCGGCGTGTCCGGGCGCAGACCGCACCGCTGCCGCAGGTCAGGAGCGGCCAGGTCGGCGGACTCGAAGGCGGCCGACTCGAGGGCGGGCGGCTCGGAGGCGACCGGCTCGGGAGCGACCGGCTCGGGAGCGACCGGCTCGGGAGCGACCGGCTCGGGAGCGACCGGCTCGGGAGCGACCGGCTCGGGAGCGACCGGCTCGAAAGCGACCGAGTCGGGGGCGGCGGTGACCGGGGCGTTCAGGATCACGGTCGGGCGTTCGGGCAGGGCGTGGTCGCGTACCAGCAGGTCGGCGAGCGTGTCGGAGACGGTGACGACCGCGTCGGCGTGACCGGCGTACTCGCGGACGTAGCCGAGGTGGGCGGGCAGCCAGCGGACGTTGTCGCGACGGGGCCGCGCGCCGGGAAGCCACTCGTGCGCGTCCCAGACCAGCTTGACGTCGCGTCCGGCGGCGCGGGCGCGGTCCACGGCGCGGGCGGCCACGCCGAGCATCCGGAAGTCGTGCGCGTGGATCAGGTCGGGGCGCAGGTCGTCGACGACGGGTCCGGCGACCCGTTCGTAGTCCCAGAGGCCGGGCTCCAGCCGCCGCCATGCCCCGTCGCGCAGCCGGGCCCGCCAGTAGCGGACCTGGGCGTGCTCGACGGGCCGGCGGGCCAGCCGCGCCGCGCGCAACGGCAGCCCGCCCCGGGCCACCAGCTGCGCCCGCAGCCCGGACACGCCGCGCAGCCCGGAGACGGTCGGTCCAGTGGCGCGAGGAGCCGCGAGCGGCAGGACGCGTACCTCGGCGTCGCCGAGCCGCCGGCGGCGTTCGGCGTCGACGTGGGCGCAGCCGATCAGTGTGACGTCCCAGCCGGCGTCGGCGGCCGAGCGGGCCGCCTTCTGCACCCGCGAGTCACCGTCGACCGCGTTGTCGACGAGCATGACCACGCGCCGGCGAAGCCGCATCGTCGAACACCCCTTCACCCGTACGCCCCGACGGGCGCGAGTGTACGGGGAGGCGCGACTGTCACGACGGCCGCGAAACCGGCTCTGAGCTGCGGTGACGCCGATTGTGCAGCAGGTGGTCAGGTGCCGGCCGGTGAACGTTCACCGGCCGTGCACCGGACGGGCGGGTCAGGCCGTACCGGAGGAGGCCAGCGCGGCGGGGGCGATCGGCTGCCGGCTGTCCTTGCGGTTGGGCAGCGACAGGCGGATGACCTTCCACCAGGCGGAGGCGACCTGCTTGGGCAGCGGGCCGGTGGTGTAGTGCAGGCCGTACCTGTCGAACAGCGCCCGCACCTGCGGGGCGATCTCCTGGTAGCGGTTGCTGGGCAGGTCTGGGAAGAGGTGGTGCTCGATCTGGAACGACAGGTTGCCGGTCATGATGTGCATGAGGCGGCTGCCGCTGATGTTGGCCGAGCCGAGCATCTGGCGCAGGTACCACTCGCCGCGGGTCTCGCCCTCGATGGAGGTCTTCTCGAACGTCTCGACGCCGTTCGGGAAGTGCCCGCACATGATCACCGAGTGGCTCCACACGTTGCGCAGGAGGTTCGCGGTGAACGTGGCGGCGAGCGTGGACAGGAACGACGGGCCGGACAGCAGCGGGTGCACCACGTAGTCCTTGAGCACCTGGCGGCGGATCTTGCGGCCGACGGCCTTGGCCTTGGCCCGGAACTTCGGGTCCTTGAGCTTGCGCTGCTTGAGGTGGTCGCCCAGCTCCATGTCGTACGCGGCGATGCCGTACTCGAAGAACGCGGCGTTGAGCAGGTTCCACAGCGGCTGACCCAGGTGCATGGGGTGCCACGGCTGGTCCTCGTCGACGCGCATGATGCCGTACCCGAGGTCGTTGTCCTTGCCGACGACGTTGGTGTAGCGGTGGTGCAGCTCGTTGTGCGACTGCTTCCACTGGTCGGCCGGGGAGACGTGGTCCCACTCCCAGGTGGTGGAGTGGATCTTCGGGTCGCGCATCCAGTCCCACTGGCCGTGCAGGACGTTGTGCCCGATCTCCATGTTCTCCAGGATCTTGGCGACCGTGAGCCCGGCCGTGCCGACGACCCAGGCCGGCGGGAACAGCGAGAACAGCAGCACCGCCCGACTGCTCATCTCCAGTGTCCGCTGGGTCTTGACCACCTTGCGGATGTAGCGGGCGTCCCGCTCCCCCCGGTCGGCGAGGACCCGGTCCCGGATCGCGTCCAGTTCCTTGCCGATGATCTCGATGTCCTCGGCGCTCAGGTGGGCGATCGGGTTGACGGCCTTCTTCTGGATGACGGTCACGTTGGGTGGCTCCTGTTCAGAGATCGATGTCGCAGGTACCGGCGGCGGCCGACACGCACGTCTGGACGAGCACGCCGTCCCCCGGTACGGCCGTGGTGACGTCGCCGTTGCGCAGGTCGCGGACGGCGCCCTGGCGCAGCGGTACGACGCAGCCGAAGCAGATGCCCATCCGGCACCCGGAAGGCATCAGCACTCCGGCGTTCTCCCCCGCGTCGAGCAGGGTGGTGGCGCCGTCGGACTCGACGGTCACCCCCGCCCCGGTGAAGGTCACCGTGCCTCCCTCGCCCGGCGTGATCACCGTCGGGCGGAACCGCTCGGTGTGCAACCGCTCGACGAGGCCGTTCGAGGACCAGTACCCCTCAACCGCGTCGAGCATGCCGATCGGTCCGCAGGCCCACGCCTCGCGGTCGAGGTGGTCGGGCACCAGGGCGGCGAGTTCGGTGACGTCGAGCAGGCCGTCGGTGTCGGTGTGCCGCTCGATCAGCCGCAGCGCGCCGCGGTCGGCGAGCGCGCGCAGTTCCGCGCCGAAGATGACGTCGTCGCGAGTGGGCGCCGAGTGCACGAGCACCACGTCGGCCCGGTCGGCAAGCCCGGAGCGCAGCATCCCCATGACCGGGGTGATGCCGCTGCCGGCGGTGAGGAACAGGACGCGCTCGGGCGTCGCGGCGGGCAGCACGAACTCGCCCTGGGCCTGGTCGAGGTGCACGATGGTGCCGGGCCGGATCCGGCGTACGAGATGGTTGCTGACCTTGCCGTCGGGGATCGCCTTCACCGTGACGGAGATCCGGCCGTCGGTGGCGTCCGGCGGCGAGGTGAGCGAGTACGCGCGCCACTGGCGCACCCCGTCGACGTCCACGCCGAGGCGGATGTACTGCCCGGGGGTGTGGCCCTGCCAGGCGCGGCCGGGCTGGATCACCAGCGTGGCGGCGTCGCGGGTCACCGGGTGGACGGCGACGATCCGCCCGCGCAGCGGGGCGCCGGCGCGCAGGGGCGCGATCAGGTCGAGATAGTCGTCGGGCAGCACCGGTGTGGTGACCGCTCCGGCCAGCCGCAGCAGCCTGTCCCGGAAGGTGACCTTCTGAGGGCGGCGGGAGGCAGTTGTGGTCATATGACCAGCGTGACCGCCCGATCGCATAACATCTTGACCGTCAAAGGTGAAACAGTCCCGGTTTTTTGTTCGGAGGGAACAACGATGACGTCGGAGGCCGGTACGGGGCAGCGCGCCGCGCACCTCAACCTCGACGCCGGGGTGGCGGAGACGCTGCGCGCCCGGCTGCCGATGGTGGCCGAGCGGACGGTCTCCGCGATCACCGCCGAGGTACCGGACTACTCCGGCGCGCTCACCGGCGCCATGCGAGCGAAGATCGAAAACGCGGTACGCATCGCGCTGGGAACGTTCCTCCAGCTCATCGAGGGTACCCAGGCGTTCGACCCGAGCACTCCCCTGGCCCCGGCGCTGGAGGCCGCGTACGCGCTGGGCAGCGGCGAGGCCCGCTCGGGGCGCAGCATGGACGCGCTGCTGGCCGCGTACCGGGTGGGCGCCCGGGTGGCCTGGCGCGAGGTGTCCACCACGACGGTACGGAGCGGGCTGGCCGCCGAGACGGTGGCCGAGTTCGCCGAGCTGATGTTCGCCTACATCGACGAGCTGTCCGCGGCGAGCGTGGCCGGGCACGCCGACGAGCTGGCGAGCGCCGGCCGGATGCGCCGCCGCAGCCTGGAACGGCTCACCCAGCAGTTGCTGGCCGGCGAGCCGGAGGAGTCGCTGCGGCGCAGCGCGGAGCGCGCCGACTGGCCGCCGCCGCAGACGCTGACAGTGGTGCTGCTGCCCCGCCGGCACCTGCGCGCGGTGCTGGCGCTGCTCAGCCCGTACACGCTGGAGAGCGGGGAGGACCTGCCCGGCGTGAATTCGGTCGAGGATCTGGCCGTCCTGCTGGTGCCGGACATGCACGGCGGCCGGCGCCGCCAGCTCACCCGGCTGCTGCACGGGCACCGGGCGGTGCTCGGCCCGGCCCGGCCCTGGCACCGGGTCGCCGCGTCGTACCAGCGGGCCACCCGGGCGCTCGCGCTGGGACTCGGCGAGCCGGACGCCGGGCCTGTCGACACCGAACGCCACCTGGCCACGCTGCTGCTCAGCATGGACCCGGAGGCCCTGGCCGACCTGCGCGCGCAGGCGCTCGCGCCGCTGGCACCGCTGCCCCCGGCCACCGCGCACCGGCTGGCCGAGACGCTGCGGTCGTGGCTGCTGCACCAGGGACGCCGCGACGACGTGGCAGCCGACCTGTTCGTGCACCCGCAGACCGTCCGCTACCGGATGGGCAAGCTGCGGGAGCTGTTCGGCGACCGGCTGCACGACCCGGCCACGGTCCTCGACCTCACCATCGCTCTCGCCGTACCCCCGGAGCCGGACGACACCTGACGCCGCGCCGGGGCGCACGGCCCTCTGCGGCCGGGACCTCCGGCCCTGTCCGCCCGCGACGGCGGCGGGCAGGGTCGGAAGGGGACGAGCAACCAGGAGGGCCGCCATGAACAGCTCATCGACCCGCACCGACCAGGACCCGAGGGTACGGGTGCTGGAGGCGGCCGCCCGGCAGTCCCTGCACGCCCCGTCGGTGTTCAACACCCAGCCCTGGCGCTGGCGGATCAGCGGCGACGTGCTGGAGCTGCGCGTCGAGCCGGACCGGCAACTCGCCCACACCGACCCGGACGGCCGGTTGCTCATGCTGAGCTGCGGCGCCGCCCTGCACCACGCGCGCGTGTCCTTGGCGGCGGCCGGGTGGGCGGTCACCGTCGAGCGGCTGCCCGAGCCGTCGCTGCTGGCCCGGGTGCGTACCACCGGCCCCGCCGACCTGGACGTGCCGGCGGGTCGCCTGGTCGACGCCATCCCGCGCCGCCGCACCGACCGCCGGGCGTACGGGGACCGGCCGGTGCCGGAGGCGGTGCTGTCCCGGCTCGGGGACGCCGTCGAGGCCGAGGGCGCGCACCTGCACGTGGTCCGGCCGGACCAGATGCCGATGCTCGCCGTCTCCACCGGGCGCGCGGCGGACGCGGAGCTGGCCGACCCCGCGTACCGGGAGGAGCTGCACCACTGGACCCACCGGCCGGCAGGCAGCGGCGACGGGGTGCCAGCCACCACCGCCGTGCGACCGTCCCCTCGGCGGGTGCCGCTGCGCGACTACGCCCCCGGCGAGGCGGCCGGGCTCAGCGCGGGCACGGACTTCGACCGGGGCGCGGCGTACCTGATCCTGTTCGGTGACTCCGACGAGCCGGCGGCCTGGCTGCGCGGCGGCGAGGCACTGTCGGCGCTGCTGCTCACCGCCACCGCCGAGGGCTTGGCCAGCGCGCCGCTCAGCGACGCCGTGGAGGTGGCCTGGCCACGCCGGATGATGCGCGACCTGCTGGCGGGCATCGGCGATCCGTACCTGGTGGTGCGCGTGGGCTGGGGCCCGGACGGGGATCTGCCGCCCGCGCCGCGCCGCGCGCCGGCCGACGTGATCGAGGTGGTGGACTAGTCACGGGGGCCTGGTGCGCCCGGCCCCGTCGTAGCCTCGACGGGTGTGGAACCTCGACCCGGCCGGCGCGTTCGTGGTCTTCGGCGATCAGGACTCCGGGTGCGTCTCCTACGGCGTGGAGTCGGCGGGCCGACGCTGGTTCGTCAAGCGGGCACGGACACCTGCCGCGCGTGAGTCGCTGACCCGCGCGCTGGGCCTGCACGCCGCCGTCCGGCACCCTGCCGTGGTCCGGCCCGAGATGGTGCGCGACGGCACCGACGGCCCGACGCTGGTGTACCCGTGGTGCGACGGCGTCGTGCTCAACCACGCCACCACCGGCGGCGGCAGTGACCGGAGAGGCCTGGCCCGCTTCCAGCGGCTGCCGGTCGCCGAGGTCCGTGCGGCGCTGGACACGATCCTCGACGCCCACCTGGCCGTGAGCGCGGCCGGGTACGTCGCCGTCGACCTGTACGACGGCTGCTTCCTCTACGATTTCGACGCCCGCCGGATGCGGCTGATCGACCTGGACGAGTACCGCCCGGGGCCGTTCGTGCTGGACTCCGACCGGCTGCCCGGCTCCCGTCGTTACCTGTCGCCGGAGGAGCTGACCCGGGGCGCGACGATCGACGAGCGCACGACAGTCCATGCGCTGGGCCGGACGCTGCACCACCTCCTCGACGGGCCGGCCGGCTGGCGGGGCAGTGCTCTTGAGCGCGCGGTCGTCGACCGTGCCACCCGGCCCGGCCCGGCGTCGCGGCAGGCCACGGTGGCCGATCTGGTCCGCGACTGGCGGGCCACCTGATCCGCCGGCCGTCCACGGTGGTGGCGGGTGCCCCGGCCCGGATCGTGACTGTCGGTTACGGCGGCACCGATCTCGCGCGGAGTCGCACAGGGTAACGAGGCGCGGGCCCGGTCGGATGACCGATTTCTCACCGGACCGCCCCTGAGCAGCGTAGATGCGCGACGGGTCGCCCGCGGCGCCCATGCACCTCCGCGCCCTTTGCTCTGCAGCCGCATACGCGGCAGTGGCGGTGAGTCACTGATGCGTCGATGGCGGCAGAGCAAAGGGCGCGGGGTGGGTCATGCCGAGGAAAAGGCTGGCGCTACCGTCCGTGACGGCGAGCCCGAGGTGGGCCGCCCCTAGCGGCCGTACCGCCCCGGTGGGTGACCGCGGGCCGTCGCGGGAAACCGGCTCCCGGCGCTCGTCCGGCGCTTAGCGTGGGACGAGGGGCGGCCTGCCCGGGGCGCCGGTGAGCGGAGGGAGAACGCGGTGACGGAGCCGGAGGAGGAGCAGGAGAAGACCCGCAAGACCGATCGGGTGCTGTTCTCGCCCGACGGCGACCCGCACCACACGCTCGCCGAGGCGCCCCAGCCGGACGAGCACCTGCCGCCCACTGTCACCCGGGACGGCCACACGGACGTGCTCGACGACGAGCAGTGAGCGCACCGTCCCGCCCGGCTCGCCGGCCGGGCGGGACGTGTCGCGCTCAGACCGGCGGAGCCTCGTCGACGCCGGGACCTGTTGACGGTCAGACCGGCGGGATGCCGGAGCGGCCGATGTCCGACATGTCGTCGCCGATCTCGGTCCGGGTGCCGGCCACCGGACCGGCGCCGGCCTCGGTCCGGTCCTCGAGGCACGCGTCGCCCAGCCCGTGCATCAGCTCCCCGACCACGGCGAGCGCCGAGCCCTTGTCCGGGCAGGGCGTCCCGGTGGCGAGCACCTGACCGTCGCCGCCGACGACGGTGAATCCCACAGTGCCGTCGGCCTCGCTCTCGATGACGAACTTCATCGTGCTCCTCCCGCCCCGCTCAGCTCACGCCGTGCGTCTGCAACCACAGCTCCAGCAGGCCCAGTTGCCACAGCTTGTTGCTGCCGGCGGCGGCCTGGGCCCGGTCCGGCTCGGCCAGCAGCTCGTCGACGTACGCCCGGCGGAACAGCCCGCGCCGGCGCGCCTCGGGCGCACCCAGCGCCTCGACCACCAACTCTCGCACGGGACCGTCGACGTTGCGCAGCGCCGGCACCGGGAAGTAGCCCTTGGGCCGGTCGATGACCTCGGCCGGCAGCACCTCGCGGGCCACCTCCTTGAGCACACCCTTGCCGCCCTGGGCCAGCTTGTGCTCCGGCGGGCACGCCGCGGCGAGCGTGACCAGGTCCTGGTCGAGGAACGGCGTCCGTACCTCCAGCCCCCACGCCATGCTCATGCTGTCCACCCGCTTGACCGGGTCGTCGGGCAGCATCAGGTGGGTGTCCAGGCGCAGCACCGCGTCCACGGCGGTCTGCGCGCCGGGCGCGGCCAGGTCCGCGGCGACCAGCTCGCCGCTGGCGTCGTGCTCGCAGGCGTACGCGGGGTCGACCACCCGGTTCAGCTCGGCGTGGTCGCGGTCGAAGAACGCGGCGGTGAACCCGGCCGCCGCGTTCTCGCGGGCCGCGTCGGCCAGCTGGTGGTGGTAGCCGTACCCGGCGAACACCTCGTCGGCGCCCTGGCCGGACTGCGCCACCTTCACGTGCTTGGCGACCTGCTCGGAGAGCAGGTGGAAGGCCACCACGTCGTGGCTGCCCATCGGTTCGGTCATGGCCGCGACGGTGGCGCGTACGGCGGGACCGAGGTCGCCGTCGGCGAGCCGGATGCGGTGGTGGTCGGTGCCGAACGTGCGGGCCACCAGGTCGGAGTAGTGGAACTCGTCGCCGGTCTCGTCGCCGCGGCTGTCGAAACCGATGCTGAACGTCTGGAGGTGGTGCTGTCCGGCGCGGTCCAGCAACGCCACGATCATGCTGGAGTCGAGGCCACCGGAGAGCAGCACGCCGACCGGCACGTCCGCGACCAGCCGGCGGCGTACGGCGGTGCGCAGCGCGTCCCCGACGGCGGCCCGCCAGTCGGCGGCGTCCATGCCGTCGTGGGCCGGGTCGCGCCGGTACTCGGGCCGCCAGTAGACGCGCTCGCGGCTGCGCCCGTCGGCCTCGACCACCCGCACCGTGGCCGGGGGCAGCTTGCGGATGCCGCGCAGGATCGTGCGCGGCGCCGGGACGATGGAGTGCCAGGACAGGTAGTGGTGCAGCGCGACCGGGTCGATGCCGGTGTCCACGTCGCCGCCGGCCAGCAGCGCCGGCAGCGTGGAGGCGAACCGGAGCCGGCCGGGCGACTCGGCGAGGTAGAGCGGCTTGATGCCGAGCCGGTCGCGGGCCAGCACGAGGCGGCGGCACCGGCGGTCCACCAGCGCCACGGCGAACATGCCGACCAGGTGGTCGACGAACCGCTCCCCCCACTGCGCGTACGCCACCAGGATCACCTCGGTGTCGCTGGTGCTGTGGAACGTGTGCCCGGCCGCGCGCAGCTCGTCACGCAGTTCCGGGTAGTTGTAGACGCAGCCGTTGAACACCAGGGCCAGGCCGAGGTCGTCGCGGACCATCGGCTGGGCGCCGGCCTCGGACAGGTCGATCACGGTGAGCCGGCGGTGCCCGAGGGTGATCCAGCCGTCGCTCCACGTGCCCTCGCCGTCCGGGCCGCGGGAGCGCATGGCCGCGGTCATCCGGGTCACCGCGGCGGCGTCGGGGGCGGCCCCGTCGAATCTGGCCTCACCGCTGATCCCGCACATCTCAGCGTCCACCGGTCAGTCGCGGAGCACCCACCATGCCAACCTCCCGCCGCGTCGTCTCCCGGGCGGTCCGCCGGGTACGGCGACTACCCGGGCTGTGGCGAAGGAAACCCGGATGGGCGGTTGGCGAGCCGGGCACGGCGTGTCGTCGTACGGTGGCGGTACGGGCCATGTCCCCGGGCGGTCCGGCCACGGGACGTGGCCAGGATCAACGACGCCTGCCAGGAGGACGTGTGTTCGCCAATTCCGAGGAACTCCTGCGATACCTCACCGACGAGGACGTGAAGTTCGTCGACGTACGTTTCTGTGACCTGCCCGGCGTGATGCAGCACTTCAACCTGCCGGTCGAGTCGTTCGACGACAGCGTCTTCACCGACGGTCTCGCCTTCGACGGATCCTCGATCCGCGGCTTCCAGTCGATTCACGAGTCGGACATGCTGTTGCTGCCAGACGTGTCGACCGCCTTCATCGACCCGTTCCGCGCGCAGAAGACCCTCGCGTTGAACTTCTTCGTCCACGACCCGTTCACCCGCGAGGCGTACTCCCGCGACCCCCGCAATGTCGCGAAGAAGGCCGAGGCGTATCTGGCGGCGAGCGGGATCGCCGACACCGCGTACTTCGGGGCGGAGGCGGAGTTCTACATCTTCGACTCCATCCGCCACGAGACCTCCGCGCACCAGTCGTTCTACTACATCGACTCGATCGAGGGCGCCTGGAACACCGGGCGGGTCGAGGAGGGCGGCAACCGCGGTTACAAGACCGCGTATAAGGGCGGCTACTTCCCGGTGCCGCCGGTGGACCACTACGCCGACCTGCGCGACAGCATGGTCCGCCGGATGGTGGACGCCGGTTTCACAGTGGAGCGGTCGCACCACGAGGTGGGCACCGGCGGCCAGTCGGAGATCAACTACAAGTTCTCGACGCTGCTGCACTCGGCCGACGAGCTTCAGCTGTTCAAGTACCTGATCAAGAACGAGGCGTGGGCGCACGGCAAGACCGCCACGTTCATGCCGAAGCCGGTGTTCGGTGACAACGGCTCCGGCATGCACACCCACCAGAGCCTCTGGCGTGGCGGCGAACCGCTGTTCTACGACGAGACCGGCTACGCCGGCCTGTCCGACACCGCCCGCTGGTACATCGGCGGCCTTCTGCACCACGCACCCTCGCTGCTCGCCTTCACCAACCCGACCATCAACTCCTACCGTCGTCTCGTCCCCGGCTTCGAGGCACCGGTCAACCTCGTCTACTCGCAGCGCAACCGCTCCGCCTGCACCCGCATCCCGGTCACCGGCAGCAACCCCAAGGCCAAGCGCGTCGAGTTCCGCGTCCCCGACCCGTCCAGCAACCCGTACCTGGCCTTCTCCGCCATGCTCATGGCCGGCCTCGACGGCATCAAGAACAAGATCGAGCCGCCGGCCCCGATCGACAAGGACCTCTACGACCTCCCGCCGGAGGAGTGGGGCGACGTCAAGCAGGTGCCCGGTTCGCTGTCCGAGGCGCTGGCGGCGCTGGCGACCGACCACGACTACCTGCTCGACGGCGGGGTCTTCACCGACGACCTGATCTCCACCTGGATCGACTGGAAGAACACCAACGAGGTCGACCCGGTCCGGCTGCGGCCCACCCCGCACGAGTTCGCGCTCTACTTCGACTGCTGACCCGTAGCGCCACCGCCCCCGCCACCCGCGGGGGCGGTGGTCGGCGGAAACGGCCTCGGGCCGGGCCCTGTCCTCGTACCGTCGAGACATGACTCCGCCTCACGACGACACGCCGACCGTTCCGTGCCGGTGGAGCCGTCGGTGAGGCCGCGGCCCACCACCACCGCCACCACCACCCCGCAGATCCCCACCGTCCTGACCCTCGGGGTGGAAGAGGAGTTCCTGCTGCTGGACCCGGACACCGGCGAGAGCATGCCGGTCGCCGACCGGGTGCGCCGCGCGCTCTCCGGCACCGCCCGCGAGCAGAGCCGGCAGGAGTTCCGGCACAGCATGGTGGAGATGGTCACGCCGGTCAGCCCCGATCTCGCGGACCTGCGGGAACACCTGGTCACGCTGCGCCGGGCAGCCGCCCGGGCGGCCGACGCGGCCGGGGCGCGACTGGTCGCGGTCGGCGCCACGCCGGTCTGCGAGGCCCACCGTACGGTGCCCGACGAGCAGCGCTACCACGACATGTCACGCCGGTTCGGCCCGGTCGCCCACGACCCGGCGGTCTGCGGCTGCCACGTGCACGTCGGCGTGCCCGACCGGGAACTCGCCGTGCAGGTCTGCAACCACCTGCGCCCGTGGCTGCCGGTGGTGCAGGCGCTCACCGCGAACTCGCCGCTGCACGACGGGCGGGACACCGGCCACGCGAGCTGGCGCTCGATGCAGCTGGAACGGTGGCCGAGCATCGGACCGACGCCGCACTTCGACTCCGCCGCCGACTACGACGCCACGGTGGCGGACCTGATCACCGCCGGGATCATGCTCGACGCCGCGATGGTCTACTGGTACGCCCGCCCGTCCGCGTCGTACCCCACTGTGGAGGTCCGCGTCGGCGACGTCTGCCCCACCGTCGACGACACCGTGCTGGTCGCCGGGCTGGTCCGGGCGCTCGTCGCGACGCTGATCGACGACGTCCGCGCGGGCGTGCCGGCTCCCCGTATCCGGGACTGCCTGGTCGCCGCCGCGCACTGGCGGGCCGCGCACGACGGCGTGGACGGCAAGCTCGTCGACCTGCGCACCGGGCGGCCCCGGCCCGCCTGGGACCTCGTCGACGACCTCGTCGTCACCGTCACGCCCGCACTGACCCGCCACGGCGACCTGGATCTGGTCGGGCGTGAGCTGGAGCGGGTGCGCCGGGACGGCACCGGCGCCACCCGGCAACGACGGATCATGGCCGCGACCGGCGGGGACGTCCGCGCCGTGCTGGAGCACCTGGCCGCGCAGACCGTCTCGACGTGAGCCGATGACCGCCCCGGGCCGGGCCCGCGACCGGTCAGCGCAACCCGGCGAACAGGTCGTCCTCCGGCGTCGCCGCGCCGGTGGTGTCGCGCACGCGCACGAACGTCTCCATGCCCATCAGTTCGGTGAACCGCTCCTGGCCCAGGCGCAGGAAGAAGATGTTCTCCGCCTGGCTGGCGTGGGCGGCGAGCGAGGCGAACTTCTGCCCGCCGAAGCCGCGGGTGTCGACCCAGGTGGTGATGTCCTCGTCCGGCAGGCCCAGCGCCGGCATCTCGTCGGTCGCCTCCGGCTCGGGGAACTCCACCCCGATCTCCCGCATGACGGTGCCGAACTGCTGGAACGCGCTGCGCGGCACGGTGGTCCAGTAGACCTTGGCCGGGATGCCGGTCTGCTCGACCGCGGCCATGGTGATGCGGTGGGCCTGGATGTGGTCCGGGTGGCCGTAGAAGCCGTTCTCGTCGTAGGTGACCACCACGTCGGGGCGGTAGCGCCGGATCAGCTCGGCCAGCCGGTCGGCCGCCTCGGCCACCGGCGTGTTCCAGAACGCGCCGGGCGCGTCGTTCGTCGCCCAGCCCATCATCCCGGAGTCGCCGTAGCCGAGCGTCTCGAGGTGGGTGACCTTCAGCGCCTCGCAGCTCGCAGCCAGCTCGGCGCGGCGCATCTCGACCACGGCCTGCGGGTCGTGCCCGGGGTCGCCCGGCTTGATCCCGCCGGGACCGTCGCCGCACCCCCCGTCGGTACACGTCACGAGCACCGTGGTGACGCCCTCGGCCGCGTAGCGCGCCAGGACGCCGCCGGTGCTCGTCGCCTCGTCGTCGGGGTGCGCGTGCACCGCCATCAGGGTCAGGGATCGATCGGTCACCCCGTCACCATACGAGCATCGGCCGACGAACTAGCATTGCCCGGTCCGCAGACGGCGACGGAAGCGAGGCGCGATGGGTTGGCTCCAGCGGTTGCTCGGTGGCGGACGGGTCGAACTGGACCCCGCACGTCAGCAGGAGCTGCTGCGGGACGTGCGGCGGTCCTACGGGGCGCACGCCCGCCTCCGGTTCCCGGAGCAGGCCGACGCGATCACCCGGCTGCTGTCCGACGACGACGGTCTCGTGGTGGCCGCCGGGATCGTCTGCGAGGCCGCCGACCAGGCGCACGCGGACCTGCTGGCCCAGGCGCAGGAGGTGTTCCGGCGCACCGGGCGGCGGCTGCTGGTGCACCGCCGCAACTACCGGCCCCTGTGGAAGGAGGCCGGGCCCGCGCTGCGCTGGCCGCTCGGCGCGCTGCCCAGCGGGCTGCACCCGTACGCGCAGGTCAGCGCCGCCGTGGCGGTGGTGGGCGGGCGGGCCGACCGGCTGGACCGGGTCACCGACCCGCAGCCGTTGGTGACGCGCCTGTTCGAGGTGCTCGACCTGACCACGGCCGGCTGGGAGTTCGGCCGGGTGCGTGTGGACACCGACAGCGCGACGCTCGTGGAGCGGCTGATGGGCACCGGCGCCCGGGTGCTCGCGACGATGGACGACCCGCCCCGGCTGCCTCCCGCGGTGCGGGAGATGATGCGCCGCAACCACCGCATCGCCGTGTACGACCCGGCGGGTCCCCGGGTGGTCGGCGAGCTGAACCTGGGTGCGCGGCTGCGCGAGACGCTGCTGGCCTGACCGGCGGTACGCCCCGCCCCGGCCGGGTGGCCGCGGCGGGGCGCGCCGGTGCTCAGCTGGTCGTGCAGGTGAGGTTCGCCGGCGGGTTGTTGGTGCCGCCGGCCGAGCCGATGAAGCCGAACGTGGTGGAGCCGCCGGCCGGCACCGAGCCGTTGTAGTCGACGTTGCGTACGGTCACGTTCGCGCCGTTCTGGGTGTGCGTGCCGCTCCAGATCTGGTTGATCACCTGGCCGTTCGGGAACGTCCAGGACACCGTCCAGCCGCGGATCGCGGTGGCGCCGGCGGTCACCGTGACCTCGGCCTGGAAGCCGCCCGACCAGGAGCCGGTGATCGCGTACGTGGCACGCGCGCCGGACGGCGCCGGGGAACTGACGGTCGGGGTCGGGGTCGGGGTCGGCGTCGGGGTCGGAGTGGGTGACGGCGTGGACGTCGGTGTGGCCGTCGGCGACGGCGTCACGCCGGGCCGGGCCGCCCGGTAGGTGCGCCCGGCCCGGACGGTGAACGCGACGACGTCGGACTCCGGGCGGGTGGTGGCGGGTGTGCTGCCGTCGGTGACGTCGGTGAGGGTGAAGGTGCCGGTGAACAGCCGGGACCGCAGCCGCAGCGTGCCGTCGCGGTCGGCGCGGACGGTGATCTCGTCGGCCTGGCTGTTGCTCCAGGCCAGCGCCACCGTGTAGCCACCCCGGCCGCGCAGGCCCGCTACCTGCCCGGCGGGCCAGGCACTCGGCAGCGCGGGCAGCAGGTGCAGCTCGCCGGTGTGGCTGTGCAGCAGCATCTCCGCGATGCCGGAGGTGGCGCCGAAGTTGCCGTCGATCTGGAACGGCGGGTGCAGGTCGAACATGTTCGGCGCGAGCCGGTCGGTGCGGACCAGGTCGCGCAGGAGCTTGTGAGCGCGGGCACCGTCCTCCAGCCGCGCCCAGAAATTGATCTTCCAGGCGAGGGACCAGCCGGTCCCGTCGTCGCCGCGCAGCTCCAGCGTCCTGCGGGCGGCCTCGTACAGCGCCGGGGTGCCCCGCCTGGTGATCTGGTTGCTGGGATGCAGCCCGTACAGGTGGGAGACGTGCCGGTGGGTGCGCTCGGTCTCCACCCAGTCGGCGAGCCACTCCTGCACGTTGCCCCGGGAGCCGACGCGGCTCGGGGGCAGCCGGTCCTTGGCCGTGCGCACCTGGGACCGGAAGGTGGTGTCGACGCCGAGCACCTCGCTGGCCCGGGCCGCGGCGTCGAACAGGTCACGCAGGATCTGGTTGTCCATCGTGGGCCCGGCGCAGACGCTGGCGTTCGCGTGGTGCGCCAGTTCCGGCGAGTTCGACGGGTTCGTCACCAGGTAGCCGAGTGTCGGGTGGGCGACCAGGGTGTCGAGGAAGAACTGGGCGGCGCCCTTGAGCGCCGGGTAGTTGGCCTGCAGGAATCCGCTGTCGCCGGTGAACAGGTAGTGGTCCCAGATGAGCGTGCTCAGCCAGGCCCCGCCGGTCTGCCACATGCCCCAGAACGCGCCGTCCACGACCGACGCGCCCCGCCAGGCGTCGGTGTTGTGGTGGGTGACCCAGCCACCGGCGCCGTACTGCGCCTGGGCGACCCGCGCGCCGGTCACCGTGAGGTCCTTGACCATGTCGAAGACCGGCAGGAGGCACTCGGACAGGTTCGTGGTGTCGGCCGGCCAGTAGTTCATCGGCAGGTTGGCGTTGACCGTGTACTTCGAGTCCCAGGACGGCGTCAGCGAGTCGTTCCAGATGCCCTGGAGGTTCGCCGGCTGGGTGCCCGGCCGCGACGAGGAGATCAGCAGGTACCGCCCGAACTGGAACAGCAGCGCGGCGAACTGCGGGTCGTTCGCGCTCGCGTGCTGCGCGATCCGTACGTCGGTGGGCTGGTCGGCGGCGGCGGTACGGCCCAGGTCGATCGTGACCCGGTCGAACAGCGCCTGGTAGTCGGCGCGGTGGCGGGAACGGAGCTGGTCGACGGCGACGCCCTTGGCGGCGTTCAGCCGGTTGCGGGCGATGCCCTGGTAGTCGCCGTTGACGGTGCGGTAGTTGACGTAGCTGGTGCCGATCGAGATCAGGACCGTCACGCTGGTGGCGCCTGATACCCGCAGCGTGCCGCCGGAGCTGCTGACCGTGCCACCGGTGACGGCGGCGTTGGCCAGCGCGAGGAACCGCACCGAGCCGTTGACCCCCTCCATCGAGCCGGAGATGCCGTCGAGCGCGATCGTGGCGCCGTCCGGGCTGGACACCGTGGTCCGCTGCGGGCTGTCGAACGCGGCGGAGAACGTGACCGCGTTCGCCCGGTCGGCGGTCAGCCGGAGCACTATGACCTGGTCGGGGGCGCTGGCGAACACCTCCCGCTGGTGCCGTACGCCATTGAGCACGTACGTGGTGGTGACGGTGGCGGTGGTGAGGTCGAGCGTCCGGTTGTACTGCGTCGCCCCGCTCGCCGACCCGAAGGAGAACCGGAGGTCCCCGACGGTCTGGTAGGCGAGCTGACCGCCGGGGCTGCCCATCATGGTCTGGTTGATCAGGTCCTGCGCCGAGGTCCACTGGTCGGCGAAGACGCGGCGCCGGATCTCGGCCAGGTTGGCCGCGCCCCGGGTGTTGGCCGAGTCGTACGGGCCGCCGGCCCAGACGGTGTCCTCGTTGAGCTGGAGCCGTTCGGTGTCGATGTTGCCGAACACCATCGCGCCGAGCCGCCCGTTGCCGATCGGCAGGGCGCGCAGCCAGTCGGTGCCGGCCGGTTCGTCGTACCAGAGTGCCAGGTCGTTCGCGGCCAGCACCTGTGGTGGCGCCGCCGAGCCGGCGCGCGCGGTCGCGCTCCAGGCGGCCGGCACCAGCGCGGCACCGGCGCCCGCCGCGGTGGCCTTGATGATGTTTCGTCGTGTCACTTCAGACATGGTTGCTCCCAACCGCGCAGATCAGAGGGCGGGCCCGGGTGCGCGACGGCGCTGTTATCGCTAACAGGTTTCGCTCGCGCACCCGGACGCCGCGTTTCTGCCACTACGCGCCCAGGGCTCCCGACCGGGCGACACATCAGCCAACATGGACTCTCATGGATGAAGTGACATCGCGTCAAGGGGTGTTACCGCTAACAGTTCCGATCCGTGTTTCACGCGCCGGGCCGAGCGGGGCGCGGGGGCGGCCGGCCGGCCCACCCGGGCCACGTGCACGATGCGCTCCGGCGCCACGTCCAGCAGCGTCCCGAGCGCGTCCCGGGTGGCTGCGACGTCGACGAGCTGACTGAGCGGGTGCGCGGCCAGCCCGGCCGTGTGCAGCGTCAGCCACGTCCGCATCAGCACGCGGCCGAACTCGACCTGGCCGGCCGCGTCCAGATCCGGCGGGGCGACGAGCGCCAGCACCGCGCCGCCCTGCGCGAGCGGATCACCGCCCGCGGCGGCGAGCAGCCGGGGCAGCCCGAGCGGACGCAACGCCGGGTACGCCGCGAGCGCCGCCCGCAGCCCGGTGGCCGACGCCCGGCCCAGCCCGAGGCAGCGGTCGGAGAGCCCGTCGGTCCGGTAGCGCGGGCCCGCCCGGTCCAGGCGCAGCCAGCGGCGCAGCTCCGCGACCACCGCCGGGTCCGCGTACACCTGCCGGTCGGCGGTGCGCAGCAGCGCGCGCAGCCGTCCGGCCGCCGGCACGACGCGGGCCGTGCCACCGGCCCGCCGGGCGACCGCGTCCACCGCCGCGACCACGTCGGCGTCCGGGCCGCCGGTGAACCGGCCCCGGTGGGTACGCCGGTCCCACACGTCGGCGGTGCGGAACGGCGTCCGGTACGGCTGCCGAGCCGGACGCAGCCGCCCCACCCGCCGGTCGGACTCGTCGTGGTCGGCGGCCCAGTCCAGCCGCAGCCCCGCGTCGGCGGCGACGATCAGGCAGGTCTCCACGAACGCGCCGAGCGACAGACGCAGGTCCCGCCCGGTCGGGTCCCCGGCGGGCAGCGCGTCGGCCGGGTCCCAGCCGACGGTGATCGCCCAGCGCTCGTAGCGCAGCCGCCACGGCTGGGTGTTGTGGGCGCTCGGCGCCCGCCAGCACAGCGGCTCCAGCGCGCGGAACGCGGCGAGGTCCATGGTCACCGCTCCTTGGCGTAGAACGTGTAGCCGTGCAACGGGCGTCCGCCGAGACGCCGGTACTGGGCCGCGGACGCCGGGTTGTCCCGCCCGACGTACGTGCTGCGCAGCGCCGTGTAGCCGCCGTCGTGCAGGTTGCGGTGCAGGTGCTCCGACAGCAGCCGCTGGTAGCCGCGCCCCTGGAACTCCGGCACCACCCCCTTGACGATCAGCACCGCCTCCCGCCGGTACCGGCGCCGGGTGGCCAGCAGCCGCAACTGGCTGACCGGGTTCAGGTCACCGCGCACCGCGACCAGGAAGTCGCTGATGTCCGGCACGCAGAGCACGAACGCCACCGGTCGCCCGTCGCGGGTCAGGTAGAGCAGCAGGGACTCGTCCAGCAGGTACGCCAGCCCGTCGGTCTGCCGCCGCAGCTGGGCTGCCGAGATCGGCGTGTAGTAGCCGAGCTGGGCGAAGGAGTCGTTGAGCATCCCCCGCAGCAGGTCGAGCTGCTCGTCGAGCCGCCGGGTGCTCCCCCGGTGCAGCTCCAGCCGCGCGCCGTCGGGCTGGACGCCGAGCGCGGGCGGCGGCCCGGCCGGCGGCGGCACCGGGCAGATCCAGGTGTCGGAGACGAACCGGCCGGTGAACCCGTTCTCCTCGTACGCCTCCGGGTAGTGCGGCGGGTTCCACGCGCTGTCCACGAAGCCCCGGTCGGCGTACCCCGAGGTGATCACCCCACCGGCCTGGTTGGGCAGCAGCGCCACCGGCCCGAACAGCAGGTCCCGGCCGGGTTTCGCGTGTGCGGCGATCGCGTCGAACAGCGGCCGGGCGGCGGGAGCGGTGAACTCGGTGAGCCCGAACAGCTGGCACCGGCGGCCCAGCTTGGTGTCGAGGTCCGCGTCGGTGTGCAGCGTGGTCCGCCCGGCCACGGCGCCGGTGGCGTCGCGCAGCACGTACATCGGCACGCCGTCGCGCCACCAGCGGCGGATCTGCTGCCGGGGCGTCGGCACGTACCGGGGCTCGTCGGCGTACAGCCGGTCGGTGAGGGCGAGGAAGTCGCGCAGGCCGCGCCGGCCGGTGACGCGCTCGAACCGGTGGCCGGTCACCGGCGCACCGCCGGTCCGGTCGTCTCCGCGCCCAGCGGCGTGAACCGCTCGATGTGGCCCATCGCGCCGTCCTCGGCCCGCCACGCGCCGTTTGAGTAGCCGTCCGGGGAGGCAGTGTAGAGCCGGATGAACCCGGCGGTGGCGTTGCGGTCCCCGTCGGTCAGCCACATCATCAGCTTGCGGTGGTGCCGCGTGCGGGCGAAACGCAGCAGCGCGTCCCGGTCGGTGAAGAACGCGATGGTGCCGAGCGTCAGCGGGAACTGCCAGTAGACGGTGTGCCAGCAGTAGCCGGACATCCGGCGCATGTCCCGCACCATCCGGATCCAGTCGGGGGCCAGGCGCAGCAGCACCAGCGGGTTCGCGTACCGGGTGCCGCCGATGAACATGGCGCCGGCGCGGGCCTGCGCCGGGGCGCGGGAGAAGTCACGGGTACGCATCGTTCACCTCACCAGGTAGACGTTCTTGATCTTCTGCATGCCGGCGAACGGGCCGCCGTCCGGTTCGTGCAGCTCCACGCGCAGGTCACCGGCGGTCGGGTCCTCCACCAGGGACTGCGCGAAGTCCCGCGACACCGAGGTCAGGTGCGCGCGTACCCCGTCGCGGCACGCGTCGGCGAGCGCCGCGCGGGCCGCGTCGTCCAGCGGGCGGCGCAGCTCGACGTGGATCACCGGCCGGGTCTCCAGCGCCGCGTCCTCGTGCAGCGTCAGGCAGAACCTGTTGATCTCGGCGGCGTACGGGTTGCCGGTGTACAGGCCGTACTCGACGTCCTGGGGGTAGAGGTTCGCGCCCAGGTAGGACACCGTGGAGTCGCTGCGGCCGAACAGCAGCAGCAGTGGCAGCGTCATCCGCTCCTCGGACACCGCGGTACGGAACTCGGCGCGGCGTACCGGGTCGGCGTGCGCCAGTTCGACGATCCGCCGGTACGGCACCAGCAGCGCCTCGTCACCGACGTTGTAGCGCAGCCGGGGCTGGAGCACGTCCGGGCTCGCCACTGTGCACAGCAGTTCGCGCCGCTCGTTCGTCTCCAGGTAGGTGGCGAACGGGTTGTACTGGAACACCATCGGCAGCCGCTGCTCACCCGCGCCGAGCAGTTCCGCCCGCAGTCCCGCGTCGGTGCGCAGCCGCCGCCGCAGCCACACCGTGAACCGGGTCTCCGCGCCGATGCCGATGGTCAGGTCCGACGCCCCGTACGCCGAGCGCACCCGCACGAACCGCTGTTCCAGGTAGTCGCGCAGCGCCTCGGTCATGCCCTCGCCGCCGCAACTGGCGAAGATCCGGTACCGCGACCACGGAAAGTCCTCGGCGTCGAGCCGGTCCCGCAGGTGCTTGAGGAACGGCGGGTACGCGGTCACCAGGTAGTCGTGGCCGGGACCGAACTCGCGCAGCGTGTCGACGATCTTCCCGAGGTCGGGGCCGGTGTTCTTCACGGTGGCGATCCGGGCCATCGCCGCGCCGGTGGTGGTGCCGGTCGCCCAGGCGCCCATCGAGTACGCGTTGATGACGAACGGGCGGCGCATCGGGAACGCCAGTCCGGTGTAGCCGACGATGTCGCGGTGCACCGCCCGCAGTTCCCGCTCGCCGCGCGGCCAGTTGAACGGGCGCCCGGACGAGCCGGCCGACTCGTCGACCACCACGCCCCGCTCCGGCATCCGCCCGTCCCGGCACCGGGCCGAGGCGTCGTACGCCATGACGTACCCACGCTTGTCGGTCTCCGGGAAGTCCCGCAGCCGGCGGCGCAGGCCGCCCGGGCGGGCCCGCAAAAACGCCTGGTAGGCGGGCACCCGCCGGGCGGCGCGCACGCAGGTCGACCGCGCGTTCGCGGCGGCGAGCCGGTCCAGGACCGGGTGGTGACGCCGGGCCAGCCACCGCCAGCCGGCGGGGTGGTGGGCGATGAGCCGGGCCATCGCGGCGACGGCGCGGCCGGCGGGGGCCAGCGCGGCCTCGGCGGGCAGCGGCGTGTCGACGGTACGCGCGGCGGCGTGTCGGTGCAGCGTCTCGGCCATGACAAGAATCCTGTCGAGGCCGCGACGCCGGCACATGAGCGACGAGACGGTACTGCGCTGAGTACCCGTACCCAGGCCGCAAGGCCACCCGAGTCGGCCACGCTCAGTCACCATGGCGACACTCGCCTGGTGTGTCGTCCCTGGTCCGGTGACACTTCGCCCATGACAGACGGCAAGCGTGAGCGCGTGAACGAGCGCTTCGAGAAGGTGGCCGAGGAGACCTCGGAGACCGTGACCCACGCGGCCACGGTGCTGGAGGAGGAACTCGCGGCGGGGCTGGCCGGCGCCCGGCGGCTCGAGGAGAAGCTGACCGAGAACCGGCGCGTGGACCCGGAGGCGTTCGACGAACTCGTCGCCCGGGTCCGCACCGACGGGCACGCCCTGATCGACACCGTGGTCGGGCAGCTGAAGATGGCCGACGAACAGCGCGGTGAGGTGATCCGGCGGTACACGTCGGACGCGCACGACGCGCTGGACACCGTACTCAATCTGGCGCGGCTGGCCCCCGAGGTGGCAAACGGGCTCGCGGACCGGCTGGCGTCGCCGGCCCCGAAGCGGCCGACGGACCGGTAGCCGCGCGATGGCGCCGACCGCCGGGGTGGCCGGCGGGCACGTGGAACGGATGCTGGAGCGCTATCGCGGGCTCGCCCTCGGCGCGCTGCTCGACGACGTGCCCGACGGCGGCCCGCGATACCTCTACGACCTGGTCGCGGAGTACCCCCGGCGCTGGGGCAAAGGGCTGCGCGCCGCGCTGTGCCTGGCCACGTGCCGGGCGTTCGGCGGCGGCGACGCGGTGGGCCTCAACGCCGCCGTGACGGTGGAGCTGTTCCACAACGCCTTCCTCATCCACGACGACATCCAGGACGAGAGCGAGCAGCGGCGCGGCGGGCGGACCCTGCACGCCGAGTACGGCGTGGGCGTGGCCCTGAACGTCGGCAACATGACGAACCTGCTGGCGCTGCGGCGGCTGGCCGCGAACCGGGCGGCGCTCGGCTCCGGGATCGCCTGGCGGCTGTTCACCGAGACCGAGCTGATGATGCGCCACTCGCTGGAGGGGCAGGCGATCGAGATCGGCTGGATCCGCGACAACGTGTGCGACCTGGACGCCGACGACTACTACCGGATGTGCCTGAAGAAGACGTCCTGGTACACGTGCATCTACCCGTGCCGCACCGGCGTTCTCGTGGCGACCGGCCGGGAGAACGCGGTCGACGTGCTCGACCGGTACGGCTGGTATCTGGGTGCGGCGTTCCAGATCCAGGACGACGCGCTCAACCTCACCGGCGACTACGCCCGGTACGGCAAGGAGATCGCCGGTGACCTGTGGGAGGGCAAACGCACGCTGATCCTGATCGACTTCATGCGACGGTGCACACCGGAGGAACGCGAGCGGCTCGTGCGGTTGCTGAGCCGTACCCGCGCGGAGCGCACCGACGCCGAGGTGCGCTGGCTGCGCGGGCGGCTGCTCGCGTACGACTGCGTGGAGTCGGCGCGGCACAGCGCCCGGGATCTCGCGCTGGCGGCCCGCCGCGAGGGTGAGCGGGCGCTGGGCGCCGCCGCCGACACCGAGGACGGCCGGTTCCTGCTGGAGCTGACCGACTACGTGGTGGAACGCGCCCGCTAGCCGCCCAGGATCCCGCGTAGCCAGGTGAGCTGTTCGCGCTGGTGTGCCGCCTCGCCGCCCTCGTGGTCGTTGAACTCGTACACCCGCACGTCCTTGTCGCCGCCGTAGCGGTGGTAGGCGGCGAAGCAGGTCGACGGCGGGCAGACCTGGTCGCGCAGCGCGATCGAGAACAGCGCGGGCGCGGTGGCGCGCGGCGCGAGCACGGCGGCGTCCAGATAGGACAGGGTGCCGAACACCCGGTCGGCGCGGTCGCGGTGCAGCGCGAGATATTCCACGACCTCGGCGTACGGGCTGTCCGGGCCGGCGACGCGCACGCCCCGGCGGATGTCGCACAGGAACGGCACGTCCGGCATGACCGCGACCACGTCCGGGCACAGCGCTGCGGCGGCGAGGGCGAGGCCGCCGCCCTGGCTGAAGCCGGTCACCGCCACCCGGGCGGGGTCGACGGCCGGGTGCCGCCGGGCGGCCTCGGCGAACCGGACCGCGTCGGTGATCAGCCGCCGGTAGTAGTGCTCGGCCGGGTCGTCGACGCCACGGGTGAGGAAGCCGGGCACGGTGCCGGCCGGGTAGGGGTGCGGGTCGGGCGTGCCGCCGGTGGCGGCGCTCCAGCCCTGACCCCGGCTGTCCATGATCAGGTGCGCGAAGCCGGCCGCGGCCCAGAACAGCTTCTCGTGCGGCAGGCCGCGGCCCCGGCCGTAGCCGAGGTACTCGACCACGCAGGGCAGCGGCCCGTCGGCCCCGGCGGGCAGGTGCATCCATCCGCGTACCGGCTCGCCGCCGAAACCGGGGATCGTGGCGGCGTACGTCCGGATCTGGGTCAGCCCGGTGTCGACCGGCTCGTAGAGCGCCGGCTGCGGGTCACCGCCGCCGTCGAGCGTGCGCGCCCAGAACGCGTCCAGATCCGCCGGCACGTCCAGTTCCGGCCGGTACGCCAGGCAGCCGGCCAGGTCGAGGTCGGTCAGCGGCACGACGCGGCCTCCCGTACGGCGGAGGCGAACCAGCCGGTGATGGTGGTCGGGTGGGTGATGGCGGTGCCGACCACCACCGTCCACGCGCCCGCCCGCAGCGCCTGCGCGGCCTGCTCCGGGGTGTGGATGCGTCCCTCGGCGACCACCGGGACGTCGACCGCGGCGGCGAGCCGGGCGACCAGGTCCAGGTCCGGCCCGTCGCCCTTCCTGGTGTACGCGGTGTAGCCGGCCAGCGTGGTGCCGACCAGGTCGGCGCCCGCGGCGGCGGCGGCGATGCCCTCGTCCAGCGTGGAGCAGTCGGCCATCACCAGCGCGCCGGTGCGCTCGTGCACGGCCGCGATCGTGTCGGCGAGCGTACGGCCGTCGGGCCGGGGCCGGGACGTGCCGTCGAGCGCGACGACGTGCGCCCCGGCGTCGGCGACGGCGAGCGCGTGCTCCAGCGTGGGGGTGATGAAGACGTCGTCGTCGCCGTCCTTCCAGAGCCCGATCAGCGGCAGGTCCACCGCCGCGCGGATGGCCGCGATGTCCGCCGGCCCCTGGGCGCGGATGCCGGCGGCGCCGCCGCGTGCGGTGGCGAGCGCGACCCGGCGCATGGTGTCCGGGTCGCGCATGGGCTCACCCGGGTACGCCTGGCAGGAGACGACCAGGCGGTCACGGAGCTGGTCGACGAGCGCGTTCATGAGACCTTCCAGGCGAGCGAGGCGGCACCGAGCAGCGGCGCGTCGGGGCCGAGGGTGGAGGCGAGGACCGGCACGCCGGCCAGGGCGGGCAGCGTCTCGGCGGGCACCGCGTCACGCAGCGCCCGCCACCACGGCTCGCCGAGCCCGGTGACGCCACCGCCGATCACCACGGCGGCGGGGTCGAGCACGTTGACCAGGCCGCCGACGGCGGAGCCGACAGCCGCGCCGCCGAGCCGGACGACCTCCCGGGCCGTCTCGTCGCCGTCCGCGGCGAGCGCGGCGACGGCCCGCAGGTCGGCCACCGGCCGGCCGGTACGCCGGACGTACTCGGCGGTGAGCGCGGGCCCGGCGGCGATCGCCTCCAGGTGCCCGCGCCCGCCGCAGGTGCAGGGCAGCGTTCCGGCGTACGGGGACGGCTGGTGCCCGGCGTGCCCGGCCGCGCTGTGCGCACCGGCGAGCACCGTGTCCCCGAGGACGAACGACGCGCCGACGCCGGTGCCGACCGCGACGTAGAGCACGGTGTCGTACCCGGCCGCGACGCCGTGACGCGCCTCGCCCAGCGCGTGGGCGTGCACGTCGTTGACCACGGTGACCGGCACGCCCAGACGCCGGCCCAGGTGGCCGCGCAGGTCCGTGCCGGTCCACCCGGTCAGCACGTCGGTGGCGGACAGCACCAGGCCGGAGCCGCTGTCGATCACTCCGGCGCTACCCACACCGAGCGCCCGTACGACAGCCGGCGCGCCCGTCCGCAGCGTCTCCACCAGGCCGGCGGCGGTGTCGAGCACCGCGGCGGCCCCGGAGCGACCCGGTGTCGGCGCGGTACGCCGGCCGACGACCTCGCCGGCGGCGGTGACCAGGGCGGCGGTGGTCTTGGTGCCGCCGATGTCGAGCGCGGCGACCAGACCGGTCGTGCTCACCTCGGGCATGGTCAGAGCAGCCCGGCCAGTTCCAGCTGGGTACGCACGCGGCCCGTCTCGGCGGCGTCCAGCGGCCGCAGCGGCAGCGACACCGCGTTGCCGGCGATGACGCCGAGCAGGGACAGCGCGGTCTTGAACGCGCCGACGCCCCGGGTGGCGCCCGCCGAGGTGGCCGGGTCGGCCGCGTCGACGATGCGGAACAGCCGGGTCAGGCGGTCCTGCTCCCGGCGGGCCGCGGCCCAGTCGCCGGCCACACACGCCCGGTGCAGCCGCACGTACCCGGCCGGGTCCACGTTGCCCAGTCCCGGCACCGAGCCGGAGCCACCGGCGAGCATCATCGCGTCGACCACCACCTCGTGGCCGGTGAGCAGGCTGAAGTCGCGTTCCGGCGCGTGCTCGGCGACGGCCAGCGCCAGCTGGCGGAACGCGACGTCGTCGCCGCTGGAGTCCTTGACACCCGCCAGCACACCGTCGGCGGCGAGCCGGGTCAGCAGGTCGACGGAAAGCTTGCTGTGCACGCAGACCGGGATGTCGTACGCCAGCAGCGGAAGCTCGACCGCCGCGGCGACCGCGCGGAAGTGCCGCTCGATCTCGTGCGGGCCGACGATGGCGTAGAACGGCGCGGTGACGACCAGGCCGTCCGCGCCCAGCCGGGTGGACGCCTCGGCCCGCTCCACGACCCGGCGGGTGGTCGGTTCGATGCAGCCGGCGATGACCGGCACGGCGCCGCCGGCGGTCTTCACGATGGTCTCCAGCGCGAGGTCCCGCTGCCGGTCGGTGAGGAAGACCGTCTCGCCGGAGCTGCCGAGGGCGAAGATGCCGTCGACGCCGGCGTCGAGCAGCCACTCGACCAGCCGTTCCAGCGAGTGGACGTCGACCTCGCCCTCATCGGTCAGGGGGGTCACGGCCGGCGGCACGACTCCGGCGAACCGCGGGGCTGGGGTGGTCACAGGTTCTCCTCGACAGACTCAGTTGTGGTGCGGCCGGCCGCCGGGGTGGCGAGCGCGACCAGTTCGGTGTTCGCGGTGCCGGCGGGCACCGGGTGGTGGCACCGGAACTCGTGGCCCTCGCCCTCGGCGGGGCGCGGCGCCGGCATGTCCACGGCGCAGCCGTCGGTGGCGGCCCAGCAGCGGGTCCGGAACGGGCAGCCGCTCGGCGGCCGGGTGGCCGACGGGACCGGGCCGACCAGCGGGATGGGCTCGATCGGTGAGAGCAGGCCCGGCGTGGCCGAGAACAAGGCCCGGGTGTACGGGTGCCGGCCGCCCTCGGGCAGCAGGCCGGCCGGTGTCTGCTCGACGATGCGGCCCAGGTACATGGTGACGACCCGGTCGCTGACCCGCTTGACGGTCTGGATGTCGTGCGACACCAGCACCATGGCCAGGCCGAGCCGGTCCTTGAGGTCCAGCAGCAGGTTGAGGATCTGGGCCCGGACCGACACGTCCAGCGCGCTTGTCGGCTCGTCGGCGATGACCAGACCCGGTTCCAGGGCCAGCGCACGGGCGATGGACACCCGCTGGCGCTGGCCGCCGGAGAGCTGGCTGGGCAGCACGTCGGCGACCGAGCGGGGCAGGCCCACCAGCGACATCAGCTCGGACACCCGCTGCTCGCGCTGCTGCCGGGTGCCCCGGCGGTGCACGTCCAGCGGGTCACGCAGGATGTCGCGTACCGGCATCCGGCGGTTCAGCGAGGTGGCCGGGTCCTGGAAGATCATGCCGACGCCCGCGCCGATGTGCTCGCGCCGCTCGGCGGCGCTCATCGACCACACGTCCTTGCCGGCGAACGACACCGTGCCGGCGGTCGGCCGCTGCAGGCCGACGAGAACCTTGGCGAGCGTGGACTTGCCGCAGCCGGACTCGCCCACGATGCCGACCGTCTCACCGGCCCGGATCACCAGGTCGGCGCCGGTGAGCGCGTAGACCTTCTCCCGGCTGAACATGCCGCCGCCGCGCGCGGCGTGCACCACGTGCACGTCGCTCAGCTCGGCGATCGGCCGGTGCTCGGCGGTGGCGCTCATCGGGCCGGCTCCTTCTCGCTGACGGTGACGGCGGGGTGGTGGCAGGCGTACCCGTGGCCGTCCGTGCCCTCCAGGGCGGGCGCGGTGTCCCGGCAGATCTCGGTCGCCATCGGACAGCGGTCGGAGAACCGGCAGCCCTTCGGGAAGTCGGCGGGTGACGGCACCACACCGCGGATCTGGGTGAGCCGTTCCGCGCCGGTCTCCAGGGACAGGACGGAACCGAGCAGCCCGCGGGCGTAGTGGTGGGCGGGCGCCTCCATCACGTCGGCGGTCACGCCGGTCTCCACGATCTGGCCGCCGTACATCACCACGACCCGGTCGCAGACGTCGCTGACCAGGGCGAGGTCGTGGCTGACCAGGATGAGGGCGAAGCCGAGCCGCTCACGCAGGTCCAGCAGCAGCTTCATCACCTGGGCCTGCACCGTGACGTCGAGCGCTGTGGTCGGCTCGTCCGCGATGATCAGCTTCGGGTCGCGGGACAGCGCCATGGCGATCACCACGCGCTGCCGCTGCCCGCCGGACAGCTCGTGCGGGTACGCGGCGAGCGTGCGCCGCGGGTCCAGCCCGACCAGCCGCATGAGTTCCTCGGCCGAGCGGGTGCCGCCGCGCCGGATCATCTGGGCGAGCTGGGCGCCCACGCGCAGCGCCGGGTTCAGCGCCGACAGGGCGTCCTGGTAGACCATGGCGATCTCGCGGCCCATCAGGGCGCGGCGGCCCTTGGCGTTCAGCTTCAGCAGGTTCGTGTCCTGGAAGCGGATCTCGCCGCGTACCCGGGCGCCCTGCGGCAGCAGGCCCATCACGGCCAGGACGCTCAGCGACTTGCCGGAGCCGGACTCCCCCACCAGGCCGACGACCTCGCCGGGGCGGACGTCGAAGGAGAGCCCGTCGACGATGTCCACGCCGCGGTGGCGGCCCTCGAAACCGATCGACAGGTCGCTGACCCGAAGGACCGGCTTGCCCTGCGGCAGCGGGCGGGCGCGCTCACGCAGCCGCCGTGCCGCCTCGGCCAAGCCCGGCAGCTCGACCACCTCACCGGTGCCGGGCTTCGCCTGCTCCAGCGCGTCACCGCTGGTGGTGGACGTGGCGCGGCGCGCCGCCGGGGCGGCCCAGGCGTCGGACATGCCCTCGGAGAGCACGTTGAGCGCCAGCACGGTGAGCAGGATCAGCAGGCCGGGGAAGAAGGTGGCCCACCAGCCGCCGATCTGCACCATCTCCTTGCCGAACGCGATCACCGAGCCCCACGAGGAGGCCGCCTCCTGCGGGGCGAGGCCGCCGCCGATGAAGGACAGCGACGCCTCGAACACGATCGCGTCGGCGACCATGACGGTGACGAAGACGAGGATCGGCGCGGCGCAGTTGCGCAGGACGTGCCGCCAGAGGATGTGCGGTCGCCGGGCGCCGATGATCCGCTCGGCGGCCACGTAGTCCTCGCCGTACTGGGACAGCACGTTGGCGCGGACGATGCGCGCGACCGACGGGGTGAACACGAAGCCGATCGCGATGACGAGGACCAGCAGGCTGTTCTTGCCGAACGAGATGATCAGCAGCGCGGAGAGCACGATCGTGGGGAAGGCCATGACCACGTCGAGGCAGCGCATGATGATCTCGTCGACGACGGTGCGGCTGCTGCCGGCGATCGCGCCGAGGATCGCGCCGAGCACCAGCGCGATGCCGGCCGCGCCGAAGCCGACGATCAGGGAGCGGCGGGTGCCGGCGACCAGCCGGGAGAACACGTCGCGGCCGAGCTTGTCCAGGCCGAACCAGAAGTCGCCGTTCGGGCCGGTCAGCGCCGGACCGAGCCCGGTCTGGGTGGGGTCGTGGCGCAGCAGCAGCGGGGCCAGCACGCCGACCACGACGATGAGCGCGACGAAGCCGAGCGCGAACCGGGCCGCGAGACCGAGACGGGCGAAGGCCATGCCGGGGCGGGACAGCCGGGTGGTGAGGGACCGGCGCATCAGTGGCCTCCGCGCAGTCGGGGGTTGGCGAAGAGGTAGAGGATGTCGACGACCAGGTTCACCAGCACGAAGCAGAGCGCGATGGTCAGCACGGTGCCCTGGGCGAGCGCGGTGTCGTTCTGCTGCACCGCGCTCATGATCTGGGTGCCCATGCCGGGCAGCGAGAAGATGGCCTCGATGACGACGGTGCCGCCGATGAGGTAGCCGATCCGCAGGCCCAGCGCGGTGAGCGGGTTGACCAGGGCGTTGCGCAGCACGTTGCGGCCGATCACCACGCGCGGCGGCAGGCCGGCGCCGATCGCGGTGCGGACGTAGTCCTTGTCGAGTTCCTCGACCATGGACGTCCGGACGATGCGGGCCAGCGAGCAGCCGACCGGTACGGCCAGCGCCAGGGCGGGCATGGCCAGCGACTGCAACCACAGGCCGACCGAGTCGGCGGGGTTGACGTAGCCGCCGGTCGGGAAGATCGGGCGGCGGACCGAGAACTCCTGGATGAACAGCAGGGCCAGCCAGAACGAGGGCGTGGCGATGCCGGCCATGGAGACGATCCGGATGACCTGGTCGGGCCAGCGGTCCCGGTACAGGGCGGCCGGGATGCCGAGGGCCAGCGCGATGACGAGCGCGCCGACGACGCCGAGCGCGGTGAGCTGGATGGTCAGCGGCAGCGCCATGGCGATCTTCTCGGCGACCGGTACCGACGGCGGGAACGTCATGCCGAGGTCGCCGCGGACGAGGTCGCCGAGGAAGTGCAGGTAGCGCAGCGGCAGCGGGTCGTTGAGGCCGTTGGCGGCACGGAACGCCTCGACCTGCGCCGGCGTGGCCTGGTCACCGAGGACGGACAACGCCGGGTCGATCGGGGAGAACTGCATGATCACGAAGACGAAGAGCGTGATGCCCAGCACCAGGGGGATCAGCGTCAGGAATCGTCGTGCGACCAGGTTCAGGACGGTCAGCATGGATTCTCTTTCTCGTGGCGGGGGCGCCGGGACGCCCGCCCGGCCGCACGGGTCACGTGGGCCGGGCGGGACGTCTGCGGGGCCGGAACCCCGCGCGTGGGCTCAGCCGGTTCGGCCGGTGCCCAGGAAGTACAGGCCGGTGGTGGAGGCGCCGGAGAAGCCGTCCACCTTGGCCGGGTCGTACGCGGTGACGACCTTGGTGTGCAGGATCGGGTACAGCGGCACCTGGTCCGCCGCCATGTCCAGGGCCTGCTTCCACAGCTCCTTGCGGGCCGCCTCGTCGGAGGTCTGCGCGGCCTTGTCCAGCAGGTCGCCCATGGCCTTGCGGTCGGCGTCGCTCCAGCGGTAACGCTGGCCCGGCCAGGTCTCGCCGAAGTAGTACCAGCGCATCAGCAGGTCGGTGTCGACGCCGAAGACGCTCGGGTCACCGGTGGCCATGAGCACCCGGAAGGTGTCCTTGGGAACGATGTCGCCGTAGATGGCCGAGGACGGCACGGTGTTGAGCGTGGCGGTGACGCCGATCTTCTTCCACTGCTCGATGACCAGCGGGGCGACGTCCTTGACCACCGAGCTGTCGGTGGTGTCGAGCCGGAACGACAGGTTGGTGACGCCGGCCTCCTGGAGCAGGGCCTTGGCCTTGTCCGGGTTGTAGTCGTAGACCGTGGCGGCCTTCTGGTACGCCTTGTTGCCCTCGTCGAGGTAGCTGGTCGCCGGGCTGCCGTAGCCGTTGAGCGCGGTCTTGATGACCGCCTCCTTGTCGATGGCGTAGTGCAGGGCCTGGCGCACCCGCTTGTCGCTGAACGGCGCGGCGGCGTTGTTGAACATGAGGAAGACCTGGTTGAAGGCCTGCTTCACGTCGATCGTGTACTTGTCCTTGAGCGAGTCGACGTTCAGGTACGGCACGGCCTCGATGGCCTGCACCCGGCCGCCCTGCAGGTCCGACACGCGGGCCGACGCCTCGGTGGTGGTGTTCCACGTCATCGTCTCGACCCTGGCGGCGCGCGGGCCGTTGTAGTTCGCGTTCTTGCTCAGCTTGATGCCGGATTCCTTGGACGCGCTGTCCACCTTGAACGGGCCGGACCCGATCGGGGCGGTGTCGAACGCCTTGGCCGCGGCCGCGTCACCCGTCTTGGCCTTGGGGACGACCTTGATCACCGAGATGCGCTCGCTGAACAGGGCGAACGGGTACTTCAGCGTGAACTCGACGGTGGTGGCGTCCTTGGCGGTGACGGTGTCGAGGAACGACACGAAGCCCTGCATCAGCGGCGGCGCCTTCGGGTCCGCGGGCTTGAGCACCCGGGTGAAGGACCACGCCACGTCCTCGGCGGTGACCGGGGTGCCGTCGGAGAACTTCGCCCCGTCGCGCAGCGTCACGGTGTAGGTCCGGCCGTCGGCCCCGGGGGTCGGGTCGCTCTTGGCCAGGGCGTTGTAGGGTTCCCGCGTGATCGGGTCGAGGTCGACGAGGCCCTCGAAGACGTGCTGGTTGACCGCGGTCGCCACGGCCGAGGAGGCGTTGCTGGGATCGAAACCACTGGAGAGCGTGAACGCCAGCGTGGCCTCGATCGACGTGCCCCCCTTCCCGTTACCCACGGCGTTCGTCGAGGCGGGGCCACCGCTGCAGGCGGCCAGCGCGACCGCGAGGCCGCCCGCGAGGGAGGCGACGGCCAGGGAGCGGACGCGGCCTCGCAGGGCGCGCCGACTCCCGGACGGCTTACCGGTGGTGCTCACGTAGCTGCCTCCATAGGCTCTTCATGCGCTCGCGTGACCGCTCGCGCTCGGGGATGTGAAGCATAAGGTGTATGACGTCTGACGTCTGATGCCGGTAGGGTGAGAGTGACAGATTCGGGAACGAAGGGCAAGGGCCAGATGACGACCATTGACGCCAGTCCGCTACGCGGCGCCGAGCGGCCCAGCCCTCGCCGGCAGGAGGTCGCCACCAGGATCAAGGAGTACATCCTGCGCAACCGCCTCAAGCCGGGAAACCTCCTGCCCACCGAGACCGAGCTGTGCGAGGCCGTCGGCGCCAGCCGCTCCAGCGTCCGCGAGGCCGTCAAGATCCTCTCCGCGCTCGACATCGTCGAGGTGCGCCACGGCCACGGCACGTTCGTCGGCCGCATGTCCCTCAACGCCCTGGTGGAGAGCCTGACGTTCCGCGGCCTGCTCAGCGGCGAGGACGACCACCACGTCCTGGCCCAGGTCGTCGACATCCGGCAGACGCTGGAACAGGGCCTGGCCGCCACCGTCATCGAGGCGCTGGACGAGCGGCACCGGTCCGAGCTGTCCGCCCTCGCCGACGAGATGCACAGCCGGGCCGCCCGGGGCGAGGACTTCCTCGACGTCGACCGGGCCTTCCACCTGAAGCTGATGGAACCCCTCGGCAACGACCTGCTGGTTCAGCTGACCGAGGCGTTCTGGCAGGTGCAGGCGATCGTCGCGCCCACCCTGCGCACCGAACCGGAGGACCGGGTCATCACCGCCCAGCGGCACCAGGCGATCGTCTCCGCCCTCACGGCGGGCGACGCGGCGGCGCTGCGCTCGGCCATCGCCGAGCACTACGCGCCGATCCGGGCGAGCATCGCCCGCGCCGCGCAGCCCTGATCCGCCGTACGCCGGGACCTGTCGTTCGAACCTGGTCGAAGGTCCCGTACGCCGATCGGCCGCCACACCAGGGCCGAGCGCTCACGAACCGGACGGGACGTCGACGGGAACCGATCCTTGACGGGCAAGGGTGAACCCGCCTAGCGTGCAGACATCGGACATCTGACGTCAGATAGGCGGTCCGATTCCCCCTCCCCCGTCCCCGGAAGGAACCACGTGTCCGCTCGCCGCGCCATACCGCGCCGTGCAACCGTCCTCGCGGCGGCCGCCCTCACCCTGCTCTCCGTCCTGCCCGCCACCGCCGCCCAGGCCGCCGCCCCCGCCGGCGTGACCGCCACCGTCGGCGCCGACTGCACCGCCGGCCGGCTGCTGCTCGACCTCGACAACCGCAGCACCACGACGCAGACCTACACCGTCACCTGGCCGGGTCGCTCCGGGTCGCCGTGGACCCGCACGGTCGCCGCCGGTGGCAACGCCGAGCTGTACTGGACGCTGTCCCCCGGCACGCCGTACACGCTGCGCACCACGACCCCGACCGGCCTGGACGAGACCACCAGCGGCATCTTCCACTGCGGCACCGGCATGTCCGCGCTGGCCGGCTTCGACTGCACGAACGGCCGCCTCCAGCTCGCCCTGGAGAACCGCACCACGACGGCCCGGGACTTCACCGTCACCTGGCCCGGACGCACCGGTTCACCGTGGACCCGCACGATCGCCGCCGGCGGCAACTTCCTGCACTACTGGACCGTCGGCGCCGGCGTCCCGTACACGCTGCGGGTCACCGCGCCGGGCTTCGACACCACGCTGCGCGGCACCACCTCCTGCGACCTGGGTGCCGGCAACCCGCAGCTCGCCACCACCACGCTGCTGACCACGCAGACCGTGATCCGCGGCCTCAACGGCGGGAACGGCCGCTACGACGGCACCGTCGCCTCGGTCCGCATCCCCGGCCTGGCCGTCACCAACAGCGGCACCGTCATCGCCGTGGCCGACGCCCGGGTCAACGGCTCGTACGACCTCGGCGGTGGCACCAACAACATCCAGATCGTGATGATCCGCAGCACCGACGGCGGGCGCACCTTCGAGCAGCCGCGCGTCATCCACGCCCCGCCCACCACCAGCGAGGGCGTCGGCGACCCCAGCCTCCTCGTGGACCGCGCCACCGGCGTCGTCTACTGCTTCTTCACCTACTCCCCCCGGCCCGGCATCAGCTTCTGGTCCGGCGGCTCCGGCCTGAACACCGCCGACGATCCGAACAGCATGCACCTGCGCTACATCACCAGCCGGGACAACGGCGCCACCTGGAGCGCCCCGGTGGAGCTGAACCCGGCCGTCAAGGACCCCACCTGGCGGCAGGTGTTCTTCTCCTCCGGCCACGGCATCCAGACCAGCACCGGCCGCCTGATCCAGCCGATCGCCTACCGGGACTCCGCGGGCACCAGCCACGCCGCGAACATCTACAGCGACGACCACGGCGCGACGTGGCGGCGCGGCGGATCCGCCGGCGGGAACATCAACGAGAGCAAGGCGATCGAGCGCGGCACCGGCGCGGTGGTCCAGAACATGCGGCACAACTCGACCCGCAGCCGCTTCTCCGCCACGTCCACCGACGGCGCCGCCACGTTCGGCCCGGCGACGGCGAGCACCGTGCTGACCGACCCGCTCTGCAACGCCGACGAGATGTCCTACCTGCGGCCCGCCGAGGTCGGCGCGAACCGGGCGCCGGTACGCACCCGCACGGCGCTGTTCAGCAACAACGCGCACCCGACCACGCGCAACGACCTCACCGTCCGGCTGTCCACGGACGACGGTGCGACCTGGCCGGCGCGGGCGCTGGTCAAGCCCGGCGCCGCCGGTTACTCGACGATGGCGGTGCTGGCCGACGGCACTGTCGGCAACCTGTACGAGGTGGGCGACACCGGCGGCATCTACTTCGCCCGGTTCGGCCTGGACTGGGTCAAGGGCGCCTGAGAGCCGTGTCCCGCCCGGACAGCGGCGTCCGGGCGGGACACGGTCAGCGCTGCCAGCGCACCACGCCACCGACCACGGTCAGCGCCACGGTCAGATCCCGCAGCTCCGCCGCGTCGACCCGGTACGGGTCGGTGGGCAGCGCGATGAAGTCGGCGAGCATGCCGGGGCGCAGCCGGCCCTTCAGGTGCTCCTCGTAGGAGGCGTACGCGCCCGCCTCGGTGAAGCAGCGCAACGCCGTGTCCAGGTCGAGCCGCTCGTGCGGGTCGACGCCGCCGGGCGGGGTGCCGTCGGGCTGCTGGCGGGTCACCGCGGCGTGGATGCCGAAGAACGGATCGGGGTCCTCCACCGGGGCGTCCGACCCGAACGCCACGACAGCCCCGGCGTCGAGCAGGCTGCGCCAGGCGTACGAGGCGAGCCCGCGGCAAGCGAGCATCCGGGTGGTCAGCGGCATGTCGCTGGTGCAGTGGGTGGGCTGCATCGAGGCGATCACGCCGTTGCGGGCGAGCAGCGGCACGTCGTCCGGCAGCAGGTGCTGGGTGTGCTCGATCCGGTGCCGCAGCCGCGCCACCGCGCCGGGCTCCGCCGACTCGCGCCGGCGCGCGTACGCCCGCAGCACCATCCGGTTCGCCGCGTCGCCGATGGCGTGCGCGGCCACCGCGATCCCGGCCCCGGCGGCGGTCGCCACCAGCCGCTCGAACTCCTCCGCCGGGGTGACAGCGATGCCGTGGTTGCCGGGCTCGCCGTCGTACGGCTCGGTCATCAGGCAGGTGTGTGAGCCGAGCGCGCCGTCGGTGAAGATCTTCACCGGGCCGGTGCTCAGCCAGCGGTCCCCGTCCCCGGTGGCCCAGCCGGCGTCGATCGCCTCGTCCAGGGCCGTGGCGGGGATCGTCTTGTGCACCCGCAGCGGCAGCTCGCCCCGGGCGTACAGCGTCTCGTAGGCGGCGCGGGCGTCCTGCCCGTCGAGGTCGTGGATGCTGGTCAGGCCGGCGGCGAGCAGCCGGGGCAGGTGCGCGCGCAGCTGGGCCACCAGGTCACCGGCGTGCGGGGAGCGCACCACCGCGTACGCCGCGTCGGCCGCCGCCTCGCGCAGGATGCCGGTCGGCTCGCCGTTTTCGTCCCGCGCGATCTGCCCGCCGGGCGGGTCGGGGCTGGCGGCGTCGATGCCCAGGCGGGCCAGGGCGGCGGTGTTCACCCAGATGGTGTGGCCGTCGACGCTGGGCAGCGCCGCCGGCCGGTCCGGGCAGACCCGGTCCAGGTCGGTACGGGTCGGCTGCACCGGCCGGGCCCATTTGTTGCTGTCCCACCCGCCGCCGAACAGCCAGGCGTCCGGCGGCAGCGTGGCGGCGTGCCGCGCGATCCGGGTCAGCGCCTCGTCGAGGCTCGCCGTGCCGCGCAGGTCCACCTGGTCGAGCCCGCGCACGTAGGACGCGGCGTGGATGTGACTGTCGATCAGGCCGGGCAGCACGGCCATTGCGCCGAGGTCGACCCGGCGGGCGCCGCTGCCGGCCCGGTCCCGGCACTCGGCGAGGTCACCGACGGCGACGATCCGCTCGCCGCGGACCAGCATCGCCTCGGCGTACGGGCGGGCCGGGTCGAGGGTGTGGACGCGGGCGTTCTCGTAGACCGTGTCGCTCATGGGCTCCCCCTGCTCCGGCGCTCGCGATCGTCAGGACGTGTGGACCGGCGACGACTCCTTCGGCTCACCGGCCCGGTCCGCGCGGATCCGGTCGATGTGGTCGGCCAGCTCGTCGGTGATCAGCAGGTCCCGCCGGATGTCGTCGTGCGGGTACGCGGTCCGGCCGACCATGTGCGCCGCCACCGGGGCGGTGGCGAGCTGGAACAGACCCACCAGGACCAGCGTGGTGATGTCCACCCCGGTACGCAGCCGCAACGCGCAGCCGAGCAGCACCAGCAGCAGCCCGAGCACCTGCGGCTTGGCCGCGGCGTGCATCCGCGACAGCACGTCCGGGAAGCGGACCAGCGCGATGCCGGCGGCGAGGCAGAGCAGCGCGCCCGCGATCAGGCAGACACCGGCGACGGTGTCCAGGACCATGTCGAGGCTCATTTCGGGTTCCTCCGCGCGGCGAAGCGGGCGACGCTCACCGAGCCGATGAACCCGACCAGGGCGAGGACCACGAGCACCGGCAGCGCGGTGGCGTCCCGGCTGTAGGCCGCCTCGGTCGCGATGGCCGCGACCGCCACGGCGAGCAGCACGTCGGTCGCGACGGCCCGGTCGAGGATCGACGGGCCGCGGATGATGCGGACCAGGGTGAGCCCACCGGCCGCGACGAGCAACACGGTGACGATCACGGCGACGACTGTCACGTCGGTGCTCCTTCCAGGTCGACCGACCCGGACGGGCCGGTGGGTGCGGATCGACGGACCAGCTCCAGCTCCTCGGGCGAGCCGACGGCGGCCACGATGCGCTGCTCCAGCTCCAGCACGCCCTGGCGGAAGCGCTCCACCTCGTCGAGGCTGCGGATGCCGATGACGTGCACGTAGAGCGTGCCCGTGCTCCGGTCGGCCTCCACGATCAGACTGCCCGGCACCAGCGACAGGGCCTCGGCGTTGAGGGTCAGGTTGAGGTCGGTGTTCACCCGCAACGGCACCCCGATGATCGCCGACTGCGGGTGGTTGGACCGCACGGCCAGCCACGCGATCTGCGCGGACGCCACGACCAGGTCCCGCAGGAAGCGGGCCAGGAACCTCAGCAGCGGCACCGGCCGGATCCGGCCGGCGAACGTCACCGGTGGCAGCGGGAACACCACAAGCAGCACCGCGGCGACGACCAGGCCGCTCATCACGTTCGCCCAACTGAAGGTGCCCCACAGCAGCACCCAGACGGTGACCAGGCCGGTCACGGCGATGGCCCGGTTGCGCCAGCGGTCACGGGCGGTCAGCGGCGCTTTCGGCTGACTGGTCACGGCGGTCCCTCCGGGAACACGGCCTCCACGTACGGGGCACGGCGCAACAGGTCGTCGGCGGCGTCGGTGCTGATGTCGAACAGTGGCCCGGCCACCACCGTCAGCGCCAGACCGAGCACCACCAGCGCGGCGGTCGGCACGGTCATCAGTCGCGGCAGCACGGCACCGGCCAGGGAGGCGCCCTCGTGCGGCTGCTCCGCGCCCTCGGTCCGGGACGCCCGGTCGGCGTCGTCCGGCCCCGGCATGTCCGGGTGCGGGGCCCGCCAGAACGCCAGGTTCCACACCCGGGCGATGGCGTAGAGGGTGAGCAGGCTGGTCAGCAGGCCACCGGCGACGAGCGCCCAGGCCAGGAACCCGCCGTCGTCCACGCCGGCCTGCACGAGACCGAGCTTGCCGAGGAACCCGGAGAACGGTGGAATGCCGGCCAGGTTGAGGGCGGGTATGAAGAACAGCAGCGCCAGGAGCGGCGACAGCCGGGCCAGCCCGCCGAGGCGGTCCAGCGCGGTGCTGCCCCCACGGCGTTCGACCAGGCCAGCGGCGAGGAACAGCGTGGTCTGGATGGTGATGTGGTGCACCACGTAGAAGATCGCCGCGGACAGGCCGAGCGGGGTGGTCAGGCCGACCCCGAACAGCATGTAGCCGATGTGACTGACCAGCGTGAACGACAGCAGCCGTTTGATGTCCGACTGGGCCACCGCGCCGAGGATGCCCACCACCATGGTCAGCGCCGCTATCACCATGAGCAGGTCGGCGGTGCGGCCGCCGGGGAACAGCAGCGTCTCGGTACGGATGATCGCGTACACGCCGACCTTGGTGAGCAGGCCGGCGAAGACGGCGGTGACCGGTGCGGGCGCGGTCGGGTAGCTGTCCGGCAGCCACGCCGACAGCGGGAACACCGCCGCCTTGATCCCGAACGCGAGCAGCAGCATGCCCTGGAGCACCAGGCGGATGTCGTCGGGCAGCGCGTCCAGCCGGTCGGCGAGCTGCGCCAGGTTCAGCGTGCCGGTGGCGGAGTAGACCAGGCCGATCGCGACCAGGAAGATCAGCGACGACAGCAGGCTGACCACGACGTACGTGGTGCCGGCCCGGATCCGCGTCTCCGTGCTGCCCAGCGTCAGCAGCACGTAGCTGGCCACCAGCAGGATCTCGAAGCCGACGTAGAGATTGAACAGGTCGCCGGAGAGGAACGCGTTGCACACGCCGGCGGTCAGCACGAGGTAGGTCGGGTGGTAGACCGACAGCGGCGTCTCCTCGTTGCCGTCGGCCATGCCCTGCCCGATGGAGTAGACGAGCACGCACAGGGTGACCGAGGCGGACACCACGAGCATCAGCGCGGCGAGCTGGTCGGCGACGAGCACGATGCCCATCGGCGCGACCCAGCCGCCCACCTCCACGACCAGCGGGCCGTCCAGCGACGAGCGGACCAGCAGCATCGCGGCGACCGCGACGGTGGCGGCGAGCACCACGATGCTGACCCACCGCTGGATGCGGGCCCGCCGGGCGAGCAGCAGGGTGAGGGCGGCGCCGAGCAGTGGCATCACCACCGGCAGCGGAACGAGCCAGGTCATCGGCCCCCCTCCGCCTCGGCGGTGGCCAGGACCCGGGCCTCGGGACTGCCGTCGGCGACGTCGGCGTCGGCGTCGGCGGTGCCGGGCCCCTCGTCCCGGTCGGCCAGCTCCATGATGCGGCGGTCCTCGACGTCGTCCTGCACCTCGTCGTGGCCGTTGAGGTGCCAGCTCCGGTAGGCCAGAGCGAGCAGGAAGGCGGTCATGCCGAGCGTGATGACGATCGCGGTCAGCACCATCGCCTGGGGCAGCGGGTCGGACATGTCCTCCTCGGCGGAGGTGCCGACGATCGGCGGGCCGCCGGCCCGGCCGCCGGTGAGCAGCAGCAGGTTCGCGCCGTTGCCGAGCAGGATGACCCCCATCAGGACGCGGGTGAGGCTGCGTTCCAGCAGCAGCGTGACCCCGGTGGCGAACAGGACGCCGATCACCAGGATGTAGACCAGGTTGGGGATGTTCGGGCTCACACCAGCTCCTCTTCCCGTACGCCGGCCGGTTCGTTCTGCTGCTCGTCGTCCTCCTCCTGGCGGTCCATCTCGGCGCCCAGGCTGCGCAGGATGTCCAGCACCAGGCCGACCACGATGAGGAACACGCCGACGTCGAAGAACACCGACGTGACGAAGTGGACGTGGCCCAGCAGCGGCAGGTGGAAGTCGAGCGTCGCGCTCTGCAGGAACTCGCCGCCCAGCAGCATCGCGACGACGCCGGTGCCGACCGCGACGAACAGTCCCGCGCCGAGCACCAGGCCGGCGTCCACCGGCGCGGCGCCGTTGAGTTCGGTACGCCCGCCCGCCAGGTATCGCACCGCGAGGCCGAGGCCGGCGACCAGCCCGGCGGCGAACCCGCCACCCGGCGCGTTGTGGCCGGAGAAGAGCAGGTAGATGGCGAACAGCAGGATGGCGTGGAAGAGCAGCCGGGTGACGACCTGGAGGATCACCGACTGCTGCCGGGAGGTCGCGCCGGTGGTGAGCCAGCGCGGGCGCGACGACTGCTGCCGGCCGGCGCCGGGGATGCCGCTGCGCAGGTCCAGCGCGCGGGTGCGGCGGAAGATCAGGCTGGCCACGCCGGTGGCGGCCACCACCAGCACCGCGATCTCGCCCATCGTGTCCCAGGCACGGATGTCGACGAGCGTCACGTTGACCACGTTCTTGCCGCCGCCGTAGGACACCGCCTCGTCCGGGAAGCCGACCGAGATCGGGACGGCCGTCCGGCTGCCCGCCGCCACGTACGCCATGCCGGCGGTGACCAGGCCGACGGCCACGCCGAGCGCGACCCGGAACCGCCGGGTGGCGCGGATCGGGCGGGCCGAGAACCGGCGCGGCAGGCGGCGCAGCACCAGCACGAACATCACGATCGTGACGGTCTCCACCAGGAACTGGGTGAGGGCCAGGTCCGGCGCGCCGTGCAGGATGAACAGCAGCGCCGTGCCGTAGCCGGTCACCCCGACCAGGATCATCGCGGTGAGCCGGCGGCGGGCGCGGGCGGCCACCAGCGCGGCGACGACGACCACCGCGCCCGCGACGGCCTGCAACGGCGTGTCCCACATCTGGAACCGCTGCGCCCAGGGCGCGCCGGCCAGCAGCGCGCCGCCCGGCATGATCACCAGCACCAGCAGGATCACGCCGAGGTAGAACGGCAGGGAGCCGCGCTGGGTGGCGCCGGTGAGCTCCACCGCCGCGCGGTCGACGGCGCCGGCCAGCCGGTCGTACCCGGAGGCGCCGTCGAAGGGCAGCCGTGGCAGGTAGGGACGGCGGCGGTGCAGCAGCAGGAACAGCCCGAGCCCGGAGGCCACCGCCAGCGCCGACAGGCCCAGCGCCGGGGTCAGGCCGTGCCAGAGCGCCAGGTGGTAGCCGGGGTCGGCGGTCGGGAACTGGTCGGCGTACGGCGCCAGCACCCGGTCCACCGCCGGGGCGAGGACGCCGACCGCGAGGCCGGCCAGGGCGAGCACCGCCGGGGGGCCGATGAACGCCGGCTCGATCCGGTGCGGCCGGGTCTCCGCCACGCCGGGCTTGGCGGCGAAGGCGCCCCACAGGAACCGCGCGGTGTACGCGACGGTCAGCGCCGAGCCGGCCACCACGCCGGCGAGCACCACCAGTTCGACGGTGCCGCCGTGCAGGAACGCCTCGAGCGCGGCCTCCTTGGCCACGAAGCCGATGAGCGGCGGCAGGCCCGCCATGGACGCGGCGGCGAGCCCGGCGACGGCCGCCAGCACGGGCGCGCGCCGGCCCAGGCCGCTGAGCTCGCGCAGGTCGCGGGTGCCGGTGACGTGGTCGACGACGCCGACGACGAGGAACAGTGTGGCTTTGAACAGGGCGTGTGCCAGCAGCATCGCGGCGCCGGCCAGGGCGGTGTCGCGGGTGCCCGCGCCGAGGATCACCATGAGCAGGCCGAGCTGGCTGACGGTGCCGTACGCCAGCAGCAGCTTGAGGTCGACCTGACGCAGCGCCGTCCAGCCGCCGAGGAACAGGGTGATCAGGCCGCCGCCGACCAGAATGGCGCGCCACACGGTGGCCTGGCCGACGGCCGGGCCCATCAGCGCGGCCAGGAACACGCCCGCTTTGACCATGGCGGCGGCGTGCAGGTAGGCGCTGACCGGTGTGGGCGCGGCCATGGCCCGCGGCAGCCAGAAGCTGAAGGGGAAGATCGCCGACTTGCTGGTCACGCCGAGCAGGACGAGCACCAGCGCGACGGTGAGGTAGCCGCCCTCGGGCAGATTTCCGGCGATCTCCGACCATCGGTACGAGCCGGCGTGCTGGCCCAGCATCACGAATCCGGCGAGCATCGCCAGGCCGCCCAGCGTGGTCACCAGCAGCGCCTGCATCGCGGCCCGCCGGCTGTCCCGCTTGGTGGGATCGCTGCCGATCAGCAGGTACGAGAAGACCGTGGTCAGTTCCCAGAACACGTAGAGCAGCAGCAGGTCGTCGGAGACCACCAGGCCGAGCATCGCGCCGGCGAACGCGACGAACACCGCGGCGAAGCGGCCGAGGCTGGGATCGTCGGAGTCGAAGTAGCGCGCGCTGTAGACCAGCACGAGAGCGCCGACGCCGCCGACGAGCAGCACCAGCAGCCAGGACAGCGTGCCCATCCGCAGTGCGAGGTCCAGCCCGAGCTGCGGCACCCAGGTGACCGTCTCCACCACCGGCCGGCCCGAGCGGACCGTCTCGGTCCGGGTCAGCGCCCAGACCAGCGCCGCCGCCGGGACGGCGGCCAGCAGGTAGAGCGCACGTCTACCCAGGAGGCGTACCAGCACGGGGGCGGTCACGGCTGCGAACGCATGGACCGCCACCAGAACCAGCACACACACTCCTCAAGATCGACCTGCGGTACGTCAACCCTAACCGGCGAGGCCGCGGGACGGTATGTCGAGAGAATCACGCGAACGTGTCGTGTCAGCTCCGCTGTGTTTCGGGTAAGGAGTGAGATTTGGTCTGCCCGGTACACCGTTCGGCCTCCGGCGGCTGCCCGATAGGGTGGCCGACGTGCTGCCGATGCGAGCCGCCCTGGCGGGCACCACCGGAAACGCGATGCTGATGGGCCTCGCCGAGGTCAGCACGCCGCTGGGCTGGGTGCTGTTGCCGGGCCTGCTCGGTGTCTCGGCCCGCCCCCGGGTCGCGGCGCTGGTGTCGGCATGGGCGGGCGTGCTGGTGGTGCTGTCGGTCGTCGTACCGGTGATCCCCGGCCACCGCAGCGATCCGCAGGCCCTGCTCGCCTCCGCGGCCAGCCTGGCCGCGGTGCCGGTCCTGGCCTGGGCCCGCCGCCGGACGCGCACGGCGACCGTGGCGCGCGCCGCCGGGCCACCGGACGTCGCGGTGTTCACCGTCGCCGCCGGCCCGGGAAGCGCCGCGCTGGCGATCTGCGGCACGGCCGGGGAGATCGGCGCCGCCGTCCCGGTCCGCGGCGGCGGCCTGCGCGTCCTGCTCGGCACGGTCACCGGCGCCGCGCTGGACACGCCCGTCGGACGCCGCGCGATCGAGCAGGCGTTCCACCGGTCCGCCGCCGCGCCGCGAGGCGCACTGCCGCACCTGGTCGACGCGCTGGAGAAGGTGGTCCGCGATCTCGCCCCGGCGGGCCACCTGCGCGCCACCGTCGTGGAGGTGGACCGCGCCGGGTCGGTGCGGGCGGTGCGCTGCGGCTCGCCGGATCTCGTCGTCGCCGCCGACGGCCGGGCCGAACTCGCCGGAGTGCCGGCCGGACCGGCGATCGGGTCGACGGAGCCGGGCGAACCCGCCGTGCCCGGCCCGGTCACCGGCCGCCCGATCGCCGTCGTCGGCACCGGCTTCACCGACGCGCACGGGCAGCGCTGGCTGCGCGTACTCGATCAGGTGGCCGCCGGCGACGATCCGGCGCGGACGGCGGAGCTGCTGACCCGCGGGCCCCGGGGCGGGCGGCGGACCGGCGCGGTGCTGGTGATCGACCCGGAACCGCCGGCGCGACGATGACGCGGGCCGTGCCGGACCCGCCGCCTAGGCTGGTGCGGTGGGCCGGCGTCCGGTGCCGGCCCCGTCCGGGGAGACCACGATGACCGACAGCGTCCGCCGGCCGCCCGCGGTCGCGGGCGGCGAGGACGAGCAGTGGCTGGCCGAGGTGGCCCGTGAGGCGGGCGCCGACGCCGGCGGCGTGCCGGTGGAGCTGCTCGGCGACTACCTGCGGCTGCTGACCGACGCGGCGGTGACCGGCCGCCGCCCGCGCCGCGCCGAACTCGACGCGGTCGGCGCGCTGGGCCGGCGCGCGGCCGAGCAGGGGATCTCCGCCGGCCGCGCGGTACGCCTCTACCTGTCCGCGGCGCGGCGTGTCTGGCGGCAGCTGCCGCACCTGGACCGGTCCGACGACAGCGAGGCGGTCCGTGCCGCCGCCGACGCCGTCCTGCACGTGGTCGACACCGCGGTGGCCACGCTCGCCGAGGGGTACGCGGTGGCCCGCCGGGAACTGGTCCGGCGCGAGGAGTCGCTGCGCCGGGAACTCGTCGACGACCTGCTGCGCGGCGACTCCGACCTGGGCGGGCTGGTGGAGCGGGCCGAGCCGTTCGGCCTGGACCTGGCCCGGGTGCACCAGGTCGCCCTCGCCGCGCCCGGCCGCCGACTGCCCGACACGGAGGCGGCGATCAGCGCGCTGGAGCGGGTCATCTTCGACCGGCTCGGCGACCGCGACGTGCTGGTGGCCACGAAGGAAGGGCTGCTCGTGGTGGTCGCCCCGGCGGACCCGGTGGCCGCCGACCGGGGCCGCGACGCCGGCGCGACCGGCCACCTGGGCGCGCTCATGCACGGTGAGCTGGACCGGCTGGTGCGGGGCCGGCCGTGGCAGGTCGCGGTGGGCCGCCCGCACCCCGGCGTCTACGGCATCGCCCGCTCGTACGAGGAGGCCCGGGAGGCGCTCACCACGGCGCGGCGGCTGCACAGCGAGGCGTCCGTGATCGACGCGCACGACCTGCTGATCTACCGGGTGCTGCTGCGCGACCAGCCCGCCATGGTCGATCTGGTACGGGCGGTGCTGACGCCGCTGGCCCAGGCACGTGGCGGCGCCGAGCCGCTGCTGGACACGCTCAACGAGTACTTCACCTGCGGCGAGGTCGCCACCGAGGCGGCCCGCCGGCTGCACGTGTCGGTGCGCACCGTCACCTACCGGCTGGCCCGGATCCGGGCGCTGAGCGGCTACGACCCCGCCGACGCGCGGGACCGGTTCACGCTGCACGCCGCCGTGCTCGGCGCGCGGGCGCTGGACTGGCCGCGCCGTCCCCTGCCGGCGTAGGACCGACGCCGACGTAGGGCCGCCGCCGGTGTGACCGGCGGCTCAGGCCGGTACGGCCACCAGCTCCGGGAAGCCGAGCAGGTTGGCCAGGGCCGACGCCTCGTCGCGGGTGAGGGTGAACGTGACCATGCGGTCCGGGTCGTCCGGGTCGTCGTGGACGACGTCTCGGCGGCCGCCCACCTGGTAGTCGATCACCCCGATGCGACGGCCTTCCTCGGTGACCAGCGTGTGCCGGACCCCGATGCCGGGGAGGGTCGTACGTTCGATGATCACGGGGACCTCCTTCGGGCACGGCCGCCGAGGTGCCGCCGGAACCGGCCGGCGCTACGGCGACGCGGTGGACGTTCGAGATGGGCTCGCGACCTCCATGTGTCAACCATAGCCACGGGGGGTGGGCGAATCCGGGTTCCGGCCACCGGCAATCATTGCGCCCTTTCTTCGCCGGTGGTGCGCACTGCCGCGCGTGCCGTTCCCGGCGACGCTGGAGGTCCGAGGCGGTACCCGAGAAGCGAGGAGGTGGTGAGCATGACCCGCACGTCGATGGCTCCACCACCGGTGTTCGCCGGTCTCGTCGCGTCCCGATCTGCGAGCGGCGACCAGAAGCGCGTCTGAGCCCCGGCCCGCCGGCGCCGTCGAGTTGATCCGGCGCCCGCGTCCCCGGCCACGCCCCTCCCCCGCACGATCCACCGCCCCGTTGGGCACCCTGATCCGAAAGAGGTCGGTATGCCGCACCCTCTCACCACCATTCGCCCACCGGCCCGTACCGGCATGCTGATCGGCCGCTCCCACGGCAGCCGCCCGCCGGCGGCCGTCGACGAGGCGCCCGTCGCCGTGGACCTCGGCAGCAGCCTGCTGCGGATCTGGCTGGGCCCGGGCCGGACGCTGAGCGTCCCGCTCGGCCACGGCCTGCGCAGCCCCGTGGTCCGGCGCGGCCGGATCGTCGACGGTCCGGCCTGCGTCGCCGAGCTGCGGCGGATCCTGCGCGACCACCGCACCCCGGTGCCGGTCGGTGCGCTCGTCGTGGCCTGCCGGCCGGTGCTCGCCGCGCCGGCCGAGCAGGAGGCGACCCGGCGGGTGCTCACCGCCGTGCTCGCGCCGTCCCGGCTGCTGTTCCTGGACAGCGTCCGGGCGGGCGCCATCGGCGCCGGTGCCGCCGCCGGCACGCTGCTGGTCGCCGACATCGGCGCCCAGCTCACCGAGGTGGCGCTGCTGGAGGACGGCCGGGTGGTCGCCGCCCGCCGGGCCGACGTCGGCACCCGGGACCTCAACCACGCGACGACCGCCGCGATGCTCGCCGACACCACCGCCCGGTTGGTACGCGAGCTGCGACAGGACGCGACGCTGCGGCCCCGGGTCCGCGACGCGCTGGCCCGTGGCCCGATCGTCATCGGTGACGGCGCCACCCGGCCCGACGTGACGGCCCGCCTGGTCGCCACGCTCGGCGCGACCGTCCACCGGGCCGCGTCACCCCGTACCGCCGCGCTGACCGGCGCCGGCATGGCCGCCATCTCGGCCCTGCGACACCCGCACGACACCCCGCGCCGCCCGGAAAGGAGCGCCTGACATGACGCACGCCCTCAACCGCACCGACACGCTGCGCGAACTGCTGGACCGGCAGTTCGGCGAGTACACCGACCAGCTCACCGAGCTGACGGTGCACACGCGGCAGCCCGACCACGGCGGCCACGACCCGGACACGCTGCGCCGGCTGATCGAGACCGCCCGGCAGGGCGTCGCGGACACCGCCCAGGCGCTGAAGCGGATGTCCGAGGGCACGTACGGCGTCTGCGAGCGCTGCGGGCAGGACATCCCGACCGCCCGCCTGGAGATCCTGCCCTCGGCCCGCTTCTGCGTGCCGTGCCAGCAACGGCGCTGACCACGCACGGGGCTGTCGGAGCAGGCGCCGGCCGGTAGCGTCACCGCCATGGATGTCGATGACGTCGCCGGCCGGCTCGGCGTGCCGGCCGAGGAGGTCGACCGGGTGCGCCGGCTCGCCGGTGACCTGCCCTCGACGCCGCTGCCCTCCCGGGCGGACGCACCAGCGCTGCTGGACCGGCTCGCGGTCCGCCCCGACGACGCCGCCGAGATCCTGGCCGGCTGGCCGGAGCCCGGCTCACCACTGTGGACCCCGGAGCTGCGCTGGCTGCTGGACCGCTCGATCGCCCTGGTCCGCGCCGACCTCGGCGGCTTCGGCTGGCCGCCACCGGGCCCGGCGCTGCCCCGCGACCGGGGCCCGGCCTGGCGGCACCTCTACGCGTACGAGTACCTCGCCCTGGTCGACGTGACCCGGGCCTACCACCGCGACCACGGCGTCCCCGACGACGTGTCCTGGACGACGCTCGCCGACCTGGGCAACAACCTCGCTGTCGACCGGCGGATGAACGGTGAGGGCTGGCCGGTCATGCAGAGCTGGCTGACGCTGCACGTGCGCGGTGGCCTCTACGAGCTGGGCCGGCTCCAGCACCAGCGCGGCGACGGCGACGCGATCGGCCTGCACATCCCGGACTCGGGACCGCTCCCCCCGGAGGCGGTCGACGCGTCGCTGGAACGGGCCCGCGCGTTCTTCCCGCGCCACTTCCCCGGCGAGCGCTACACCGCGTTCTCCCGCGGCTCCTGGCTGCTCGACCCGCAGTTACGCGAATACCTGCCGGAGGACTCCAACATCATCCGGTTCCAGCGGCGGTTCGCCGTGGAGCCCTACCAGGACCTGCCCGGGCTGGACGGCGACGTCGAGGTGCTGCGGTTCGTGTTCCGCACCCTGGACACGCCGCTGGACCGGCTGCCGCGCCGCACCGCGCTGCAGCGCGCGGTGATCGACCACCTGCGGGCGGGCCGGCACTGGCAGTGGCGCCAGGGCCGCTTCCCGATGTAGTCACGTCAGCGGTCGCAGGCCGCTGCGATCCGGCCCGGCCCGCGGCGTCACCGGCGCTCCGCGCGCCAGCCAGTCGTCGAGAGCGGCCGGATCGTCGAACAGCAGCACCGACGGCCCGGCCGGGTCGGCCGCCCAGGCCCGCATCCGCCGCCGCGCCCGGCCGAACCCGGTCAGGTGCCACACCAGGACGGAGTCCCGGGACAGCACGCTGCCCAGCGTCTCCCGGTTGCCGTTGCAGATCTGCTCCCCGCTGGCCAGACGCCCGAGCGTGCGGCGCAGCAGCCGCCGGAACGAGACCCCGCGCGGATAGTCCAGGCCGATCACCAGGTCGGCGCGGCCGAGGACGACGTCCCGCCAGCCGTGGTAGGCGCCGTCGAGGATCCACCTGTCGCGCCGGCAGATCGCGTCGATCCGGCGACGCTGCTCGGCCACCGGCACCTCGACCCAGCCGGGCTCCCACAGCAGGTCGTCGACCGGATACCAGGGCAGGCCGAACCGCTGCGCCAGCAGCGCGGCGAGCGTCGACTTGCCGGAGCCGTGGACGCCCTCGACCAGGATGCGGGCCGGGGGGTTCATGGCAGCAGCGTAGGCACCGCGCGCACGCGGCGCGATCCGGGCGGCCCGGTCAGTGCGCGACAGCGACCGCCGGATCCGCCTCCAGGCCGGCGAGCTGCGAGGGCCGTACCACGACCAGCAGCACCAGCAGCGCCGCCACCATCCCGCCGGCCACCACCAGGGCCATCGCCACCGCGCCGGTGCCGAGCACGCCCACCAGCGGCGCGGCGACCGCGCCCACGCCGAACTGCACCGCACCGAGCAGCGCGGACGCGGTGCCGGCCGCCTCGCCGTGGCGGGACAGGGCAAGCGCCGGTGCGTTCGGCATGGCCAGACCCGCCGCCGCCAGCACCACCCACAGCGACACCAGCAGCGCGGGCAGCCCGCCGAACCCGGTCGCGGCGAACACCAGCAGCGCCAGCCCGGCCACCGTGCCCCCCACCAGCGAGGCCACCAGGATCCACTGGGACGAGTAGCGACGCAGCAGCCGCACGTTGTACTGGGTCGCGCCGATCAGGCCCACCGCCCCCGCACCGAACGCCAGCCCGAACTCCTGCTCGTCGAGGCCGTAGGTGTCCTGGAGGACGAACGACGAGCCGGCGACGTACGCGAACAGCGCCGCCATGGCCAGGCCGGCCACCAGGACCAGGCCGACGAAGACCCGGTCACGCAGCAGCCCGCCGTAGTTCAGCACCGTCGCCACGACCCCGCCGCGCTGACGGCGCGCGGGCGGCAGCGTCTCCGGCAGGGCGAGCGTGGCCAGCACGACGAGCAGCACCCCGAAGACGCCCAGGGCCACGAACACGCCACGCCAGTCGGTCCACCGCAGCACACCGCCGCCCAGCGTCGGGGCGAGGACCGGCGCCGCGCCCATCACCAGCAGCAGCCGGGACAGCATGGTCGCGAACGCCGACCCGCTGAACAGGTCACGCACCACCGCCATCGCCACCACCGCGGTCGCGGCGACACCGAGGCCCTGCACGACGCGCAGGACGCCGAGGACGGCGATGTTCGGGGCGACGACGCACAGCGCCGAGGCCACGATGTGCAGGAGGAGACCGGCGATCAGCGGACGCCGCCGCCCGACCGCGTCCGACAGCGGCCCGATCAGCAGCTGCCCGACGGCGAGCCCGGCCAGCGTCCCGGTGAGCGTCAGCTGGACCGCCGCCGACGTGGTCGCGAAGTCCGTGACGATCGCGGGCAGCGCGGGCAGGTACATGTCGATGGTCAGCGGACCCACGGCGATCAGCGAGCCGAGGACGAGCACGAGCCTCAGGCGCCGGCCTCGGCTCATCAGGTCGCCCGGGGTGGGCGTCGGGGTGGCATCGGTCGTCTGGGTTACTTCCGTCCGGCCGACGTGCGACCGGGCGGAAGAGGGTGCGGCACTCACACCCTGAGTCAAATGCGCCTCCGGTGATCACATTCCCGTCTCGGCGAGAGGTAACGCAGGTCACGCCGCTGCGGCGCGGTTTCCGGCGCGACCGGCGGGCGCGCAACGTCGTTGCACGGTGTACCGGCACGATCTAGGCTCGGACGGTCCGAGAAGCAGGGAGACCAGACATGACGGGCGACGACGACATCTCCGGGTGAGCCCCGCAGATGCGACAGACCACCGGCACGCGCGAGTCAGCGCCGAACGCCGTGGTCGCCTCGTCCTTCCCCGAGACCATGTCCCCCGCCGGGCGGCTGAGGTCCGCCCGCCCTCACCTTCGAGGTCGTCTTCCCGATGTCCGACTCCTACGTCGTCTGCTCGAACCTGACCTTCTCCTGGCCGGACGACACCCCGGTCTTCCAGAACCTCTCCTTCACGCTCGGCGGCGGCCGGACCGGACTGGTCGCGCCGAACGGTGCCGGCAAGAGCACGCTGCTCAAGCTGATCGCCGGCGAGTACCGGCCGGCCGCCGGGTCGGTCACCGTCGACGGCGTGCTGGGCTACCTCCCGCAGACCCTGCCGCTCGCCGCCGACCTCACCGTGGCGCAGGTGCTGGAGATCGCCCCGCTGATCGCGGCGCTGCACGCCATCGAGGCCGGCGACGCCGACGAGAAGCACTTCACCACCATCGGCAACGACTGGGACATCGAGGAGCGTACCCGCGCCCAACTCGACCGGCTCGGTCTCGGCGACCTCGCCTTCGACCGGCGCCTGGGCACGCTCAGCGGTGGGCAGGTGGTCTCCCTCGGCCTGGCGGCGCAACTGCTGAAGCAGCCCGACGTGCTGCTGCTGGACGAGCCGACGAACAACCTCGACCTGGACGCCCGGCGCCGGCTCTACGACGTGCTGGAGCAGTGGCACGGCTGCCTGCTGCTGGTCAGCCACGACCGGGCGCTGCTGGACCGGATGGACCGCATCGCCGAACTCGACCGCGGCGAGATGCGGTTCCACGGCGGCAACTTCACCGCGTACGAGGCGGCCGTGCGGGCGGCGCAGGAGGTGGCGGAGAAGAACGTCCGCAGCGCCGAGCAGGAACTCAAGCGGGAGAAGCGCGAGTTGCAGGAGGCCCGCGAGCGGGCAGCCCGCCGAGCCGGCAACGCCGCCCGCAACCTCAAGAACGCGGGTCTGGCGAGGATCGTCGCCGGCGGCCTGAAGCGGGACGCGCAGGTGTCCGCGGGCAAGGCGAACGAGATGCACTCGGGACGGGTCGACGACGCCCGGGCTCGGCTCGACGAGGCCGAGCGGGCCCTGCGCAACGAGCAGACGATCACGGTGGAACTGCCCGCCACCACCGTGCCGGCCGGACGCACCCTCCTGAGCGCCGAGCGGGTCCGGATCCGGCACGGCGGGCGGCACCTGTTCGCCGCCGACGGCGTCGACCTGACGATCCGCGGTCCGGAACGGATCGCCCTGCTCGGCGCCAACGGCGTCGGCAAGTCCACCCTGCTGCGCCTGATCGCCGGCGACCTGGAACCCGACAGCGGCCGGATCACGCGCGCCGACGGCCGCATCGCGTACCTGTCGCAGCGGCTGGACCTGCTGGACCTGGACCGGACCGTGGCGGAGAACCTGGCCGCGTTCGCGCCGCAGGCCCCCGACGCGCAGCGGATGAACCTGCTCGCCCGCTTCCTGTTCCGCGGCCCGCGAGCGCACCTTCCGGTCGGGGTGCTCTCCGGCGGTGAGCGGCTGCGCGCCACACTGGCCTGCGTCCTGGGCGCCGAACCCGCGCCGCATCTCCTCCTGCTCGACGAGCCGACGAACAACCTCGACCTGGTCAGCGTCGGTCAGTTGGAGGGCGCGCTCGACGCGTACCGCGGCGCACTGCTGGTGGTCAGCCACGACGAGCGGTTCCTCACCGCGATCAACGTCGGCCGCTGGCTGCGCCTGGCCGACGGGCGTCTGGTGGAGACCGGTCCCCCGGACGCCGGCTGACCGGCCCGGGCCGGTCAGACCGCCGGCAGGCGGACCACGAACCGGCACCCGCCGGTGACGTTGTGCGCGTGCACCCGCCCGCCGTGCGCCTCCACCAGCCCGCGCACGATCGCCAGCCCCAGCCCGCCGCCGGCCGGCGCCGCCTCGCCGGTGCCGGCCGGTACGGGGGTACGGGCCCGGGTCCCCCGGAACGCCACGTCGAACACCCGGGGCAGGTCCGCCTCCGGGATGCCGCCGCAGGTGTCGGAGACGGCGAGCCACGCGTCGGTGTCCTCCCGGCCGGCGTCGATGCGGACAGTGCCGTCCGGTGGCGTGTACCGCACCGAGTTGACCAGCAGGTTCGTCACGACGCGGGCGAGTTCGGCCTCGGCCGCCCGGACGGTCGGCCAGCCGGTCTCCGGGGCGACGACACGCACCCGCCGGTCGGCGGCCAGCGGCGCGGTGGCGGCGATCGCGTCGGACACGACGTCACCGAGCGGCACCGGGGACAGCGCGGGCCGCAGCGCTCCGGCGTTGATCCGGGACAGCTCGAACAGGTCGTCGACCAGGCGCGTCATCCGGTCCGTCTCGACCCGGATCCGGCGGTGGTACTCGGCCACCGCCGCCGGCTCGTCGACCACCCGGTCCTCCAGCGCCTCCGCCATCGCCCGCAGGCCCGCGAGCGGCGTACGCAGGTCGTGGGAGACCCACGCGACCAGCTCGCGGCGGCCGGCCTCCAGCTGCCGTTCCCGCTGCCGGGCCTGGTCGGCCCAGACCGCCGCCTGCGCGAGCCGGCGGGCGAACGCCACCCCGACGGCCAGGCTGACCGCCGCGGACGCCGCGACCGTCACGAGGACGACCTGGAGGTCGTGCGCGGACAGGAACATGGCCTGGGCGACGGCGGTGACGCCGGCCGTCACCGAGGCGATCGTGACCGCGAGCAGCACCGCGATGTGCGCGAGGATCGACCGGCGGCGCACCAGCCGCAGCGCGCAGGCGCCGAGCGCGCCGACGACCGCGCCGGCCAGCAGGGCGTAGAAACCGATGACCAGCAGCTCGTTCACCGGGACTCCTGCGGCTCGTAGCGGTAGCCGACGCCCCACACGGTGACGATGCGCCGGGGCTGCGCGGGGCAGTCCTCGATCTTCTCCCGCAGCCGGCGGACGTGGACGGTGACAGTGGACTGGTCGCCGAACCGCCAGCCCCACACGCGGTCCAGCAGTTCGGCTCGCGACCACGCGCGCCCCGGATTGGCCAGCAGGAACGCGAGCAGGTCGAACTCCCGTACGGTCAGGCCGAGCGGCCGCCCGCCGCGTTCGGCGATGCGGCGGTCGATGTCCGCGGTGAGGTCGCCGTCGCGCAGCACCCCTGCCGGTCCCCGGTCGGGCGGGGCCGCGCGCCGCAGCACCGACCTGATGCGCAGCACCAGTTCGCGCGGCGAGAACGGCTTGGTCACGTAGTCGTCCGCGCCGACCTCCAGCCCGGCGACCCGGTCCGCCTCGTCCCCGAGCGCGGTGAGCATGACCACCGGCAGGCCGGGCAGCCGGCGACGCAGCCGCCGGCACACCTCGATGCCGTCGAGACCCGGCATCATCAGGTCGAGGACCACCAGGTCGGGCGGCTCCTGCTCGGCGGCGGCGAGCGCGTCGGCCCCGTCGAAGGACAGCCGGACCCGGCAGCCGTCCTGTTCCAGATACCGCCGGACGACGTCGCTCACCGTCCGGTCGTCGTCGACGACGAGCACGTAGCGCCCCATGCGCCAGACGCTACCCACCGGCGTCCCGGCACGGCGGCCCGCGGTCGACCCGTAAGCGGACGGAAAGATCTTTGCGGCGGGTCCGGGCCTACCGTCGGAGCATGGGCAGAAAGCGTGTGGTGTTGGCGGGGCTCGCTGTCGTGGCCGTCACCGGTCTCGCGGTGGGTCTGTACCTGTTCCAGCCGTGGCGGCTGGTGACCGACCGTGAGGTACGCGAGGCGCTGCCGTCGGTGACGGAACCGCAGCCGGCCGGCACGAGCGGCCCGCCGCCGACCGCCGCACCGCCCGCCGACGTGGTCCTCGCCGCCGGGGACTTCGTCACACACGAGCACGACACGTCGGGCCGGGCGCAGCTGGTCCGTCTCGCCGACGGCCGCCGCCAGCTGCTCCTGCGCGGACTGGACACGTCGGACGGTCCGGACCTGCGGGTCTGGCTCACCGACCGGAAGGTGCTGCCCGGCCGGGCGGGCTGGCAGGTGTTCGACGACGGCCGCTGGGTCGAGTTGGGCCGGCTCAAGGGCAACATCGGCGACCAGGTGTACGACATCCCGGCGTCGGTGGACCTGGACGGGCTGCGCAGCGTGTCGATCTGGTGCAAGCGGTTCGCGGTGTCGTTCGGCGCGGCGCCGCTGGCCGCCGCGGGAAGCGGCTCGACACCGTCGTGACGCCCCGGGGCCGGCCCGCCGGGTGGGCTCCGGGAGGAGGCGAGGGCTGGGCTACGCTGCGGGAAGCGCTGGTTCACCCGGTCGGCGACGGCCGGGTGTCGTAAGAGGGAACCCGGTGGGAATCCGGGACTGCCCCGCAGCGGTGAGTGGGAACGACCGCCGTCAACAGCACTGGGCCACGGCCTGGGAAGCGACGGCCAGTAGGCGACCTCGTGTCACGCCCGCGAGTCCGAAGACCTGCCCGCGTCGCGCGTACCACCGGTGCGCGCCGCCGTCGACCTCGCGGGTGGGTCGGGCGGGTGACACGCCGCGCGGTACGCCGTCGGCGTGCCCTCGACGTGCACACCCCGGCCGGTCGGCGGTCCGCTTCTGCGAGGACGGAACCGCACTGTGCCCGACACCATCACGCTCACCGGCCGACCACCGTCGGCCTCGCACCTGACCCTGTCGCAGATCATGGACCAGCACCACACCAACCTGATGGGCACTGTGCACGGCGGGCGCATCCTCAACCTGATCGACTCGGTCGCCGGGGTGGTCGCCGCCCGCCACTCCGACGGTCCGGCCGTCACCGCCGCCATCGACGAGACCGCGTTCCTGCGCGCCGTGCGCGTCGGGGACGTGGTGCACGTGGACGCCCGGATCACCTGGGCCGGCCGCAGCTCGATGGAGGTGGCGGTGAAGGTCAGCGCGGATCGGTGGGACCGCGCGGTGCCGCCGGTGGACGTGGCGACCGCGCACCTGGTGATGGTGGCGGTGGACGACGACGGCCGGCCCCGGCCGGTGCCGCCGCTGCGCACCGAGACCGACGGCGACCGGCGGCGCTACCGGGAGGCGCAGATCCGGCGCGAACACCGGCTGGCGCTGCGCCGGGCCCTGCTCGACGGCGCCGGGGAGGGCTGAGCGGTGCTCGGACTCTCCGCCGCCACGCTCGCGGGTTATCTGGCCGCGATCGTGGTGCTCATGCTCACCCCGGGGCCGGACATGATGTTCGTGCTCGCGAACGCCACCCGGTACGGCGCGCGGGCGGGCGCGGTGGCCGCGCTCGGCGTCGCCGCCGGGGAGGCGGTGCACGTCGCCGCCGTGGTGGCCGGGCTCGCCACCGTCATCGCCGCGTCCCCGGTGCTGTTCACCGCGATCCGGTGGGCCGGGGCGGCGTACCTGATCGTGCTGGGCCTGCGGGCGCTGCGCGGCGCCGGCCGGCCCGGCGCCGCCGCCGACCGGCCGGACGGCGGGGGCGGCCGGGCGTTCCGGCGCGGGCTGCTGACGAACCTGCTCAACCCGAAGATGATCCTGTTCAGCGTGGCGTTCCTGCCGCAGTTCGTCCGGCCCGAGGCGGGCCCGGTCGCGGCGCAGCTGGTGCTGCTCGGCGTGCTGTTCGTCGCGGTGCAGCTCACCGTGGACCTGGCGCTCGGCGTGGGCGCCGGGCGGTTCGCCCGCCGGTGGGGCGACAGCCGCTGGTCGCGGCGGGTCGACCGGCTCTGCGCTGTCGCCTTCGTCGCGCTCGGTGTCCGGCTGGCCGCCGGCTGACGGGCTGCGGGCGGGCGCGGCGCCGGGCGGCCGGCTCAGCCGGGATGCGCTGCCGTCTCCCGGGACGCCGGCACGACCGGCGTCCCGGACGCGGGCGGCCGCTCGCGGTCCAGGTGCAGGCGCAGCAGCAACCAGCCCAGTGAGACGCCGCCGATGAACACGTACGCGGGCTGGGTGCCGAAGGTGTCCCAGCAGGTGTGCAGCGTGACGGCGGCGGCGAAGGTGAGCAGGAACGCCGCCAGCTTCCGGCCGCCGGGCGCGGCGGCGAACGCGAACAACGCGGCGGCGGTCAGCCCGGTCCAGGCCAGGTGCGCGGCGGGCGCGGTGAGGCCGCGTACCAGCAGCGTCTGCTCGACCTCGCCGAGGTTGCCCTGCGATCCGACGAACGCGGCGAACGCGTAGCCCATGGTTTCCAACGCGGCGAACCCGGCGCCGGAGGCCACGCCGATCACCAGCCCTTCCGCCGGTGACCGGTGCCGGTGCCACAGCAGCAGGATGCCGGCCGGCACGATCAGCTTCGCGGTCTCCTCGGCCAGGCCGACGAGCGCCATCGGCAGGACGCCGAGCCGGTGCAGCGCGTCGTACTCCAGCCAGCCCGCCGCGACCACGCCGATCACGCCGCCGAGCAGCGCGGCGACGCCGACGACGGAACCGGGGACGGGGCGGCGGCCCGGGCGGCTCTGGGCGAAGGCCAGGAACGTGGCCGGGGCGACGGACGCGCCGAGCAGGATCAGCGCCGGCACGAACGTGACGGTGCCGGTGCCGGCCAGTGTCTCCAGCACCAGCAGGTGGAGCCCGACGCCGACGAGCAGGACCGCCACCCACGCCCAGCGGCGTCCGGTATTCCCCATACGCCGAGTATCGCGCCCGGCGGCCAGCGCCGGCATCGGGGGTAGGCACTGTGGACAGTGAGATCCATCCGACACGCCCGACACGACATCTGGTGTTGCCCAACCGCCCTCACCGCCATATATGGTGGTGCCGCAGCTGGTTCGGCCGAGCCCTCACGGGCGGGGCCGAGGCAAGAGGGAACCCGGTGGGAATCCGGGACTGCCCCGCAGCGGTGAGTGGGAACGACAGCCGTCAACAGCACTGGGCCACCGGCCTGGGAAGCGACGGCCGGTAGGCGACCGGCGACCCCGGTCGGGCCCACGAGTCCGAAGACCTGCCAGCGCGCCGTGCGCCTCCGCGTACGGCGGTCGGAGGTCGCGCGGGACGACCGACGCCAGCAGCCGGGCCGGCCCTGCGCCGCGCCCGTTGGCGTCTCCCGCCGTCTCCGGACGGTGACAGCGAGGAGAGGTCATGACGGTCGTGCAGGAGAGTCCCCCGTCCACCGGCGGCGGGTCCGAGCCCCGCCGGCTCGCGATGCGGGTACGCAAGCGGGACGGCGACACCGAGCCGGTGGACGTCAACAAGATCGTGCGGGCGGTCGAGCGCTGGGTCGCCGACCTGGACGAGGTGGACCCGCTGCGGGTGGCCACGAAGACGATCAGCGGGCTCTACGACGGGGCGACCACCGCCGAGCTGGACCGGTTGTCGATCCAGACCGCGGCGGAGCTGATCGGCGAGGAGCCGCAGTACTCGAAGCTGGCGGCGCGGCTGCTGGCCGCGTACGTGGACAAGGAGGTCCGCGGTCAGGGCGTGGCGAGCTTCAGCCAGTCGATCGCGTACGCCCACGGGCTTGGGCTGATCGGCGACGAGACGGCCGCGTTCGTGGCCCGGCACGCACGCAAGCTCGACGACGCCGTGGACCCGGACGGTGACCGGCGGTTCGAGTACTTCGGACTGCGTACCGTGGCGGACCGCTACCTGCTGCGGCACCCGCAGACGCGGCTGGTGGTGGAGACGCCGCAGTACTGGCTGCTGCGGGTGGCCTGCGGGCTGTCCCGCACCCCCGGCGAGGCGGTCGGGTTCTACCGGCTGATGTCCAGCCTGGCCTACCTGCCCAGCTCCCCCACGCTGTTCAACTCCGGCACCCGGCACACCCAGATGTCGTCGTGCTTCCTGGTCGACTCGCCGCGCGACGAGCTGGACTCGATCTACGAGCGGTACCACCAGGTGGCGAAGCTGTCGAAGTTCTCCGGCGGGATCGGCATCGCCTGGTCGCGGGTGCGCGGCCGGGGCGCGCTGATCCGGGGCACCAACGGCCGGTCCAACGGCATCGTGCCGTTCCTCAAGACACTCGACGCCGGGGTGGCGGCGGTCAACCAGGGCGGCCGGCGCAAGGGCGCGGCCTGCGTCTACCTGGAGCCGTGGCACCCGGACGTGGAGGAGTTCCTGGAGCTGCGGGACAACACCGGCGAGGAGTCCCGGCGTACGCACAACCTCAACCTGGCCAACTGGATCCCGGACGAGTTCATGCGCCGGGTCGAGGCCGACGGCGAGTGGTCGCTGGTCGACCCGTCGGACGCCCCGGAACTGCCCGACCTGTACGGCGAGGCGTTCGACGCCGCGTACCGGGCGGCGGAGAAGAACGCGGTGCGCACGGTGAAGGCCCGGGATCTGTACGGGCGGATGATGCGCACGCTCGCGCAGACCGGCAACGGCTGGATGACGTTCAAGGACGCCGCGAACCGGCTGTCCAACCAGACCGGTGAGCCGGGCAACGTGATCCACCTGTCCAACCTGTGCACGGAGATCCTGGAGGTCAACGACGACGCCGAGACCGCGGTGTGCAACCTCGGCTCGGTGAACCTCGGCGCCCACGTCACCGCCGACGGGGTGGACTGGGAGCGGCTGCGCGCCACGGTGCGTACGGCGGTGGTCTTCCTCGACCGGGTGATCGACATCAACTACTACCCGGCCGAGCAGGCGGCGGCGTCCAACCCGCGCTGGCGGCCAGTCGGGCTCGGGCTGATGGGGTTGCAGGACGCGTTCTTCACGCTGCGCCTGCCGTTCGACTCCGCCGAGGCGAAGGAGTTGTCCACCCGCGTGCAGGAGGAGATCCTGCTGACCGCGCTGGAGACCTCCGCCGGGCTGGCCGAGCGGTTCGGCCCGCATCCGGCGTACCCGCAGACCCGGGCCGCCAAGGGTGACCTGCACCCGGACCTGTGGGGCGCGGAGCCGGCGCAGACCGGCCGGTGGGCGGCGCTGCGCGAGCGGATCGCCGCAGGCGGGCTGCGCAACTCGCTGCTGGTGGCGATCGCGCCGACCGCCACCATCGCCTCCATCGCCGGCTGCTACGAGTGCGTCGAGCCGCAGGTGTCCAACCTGTTCAAGCGCGAGACCATGTCCGGGGAGTTCCTGCAGGTCAACACGTACCTGGTGCGGGAGTTGAAGGCGCGCGGGCTGTGGACGCCGCAGGTCCGCGACCGGATCAAGCGGGCCGAGGGCTCGGTGCAGGACATCACCGAGCTGCCCGCGCCGGTGCGGGAGCTGTTCCGCACCGCCTGGGAGCTGCCGCAGCGGGCGCTGATCGACCTGGCCGCGGCGCGGGCGCCGTTCGTCGACCAGTCCCAGTCGCTGAACCTGTTCCTGAGCGCGCCGACCATCGGCAAGCTGTCCTCGATGTACCTGTACGCCTGGAAGGCCGGGCTGAAGACCACCTACTACCTGCGATCCCGTCCCGCCACCCGCATCCAGCAGGCCACCGTCGCCCCGGTGCTCGCCCCGGTCGCCGGCGTAGTCTCCGCCGTGAGCGACGACGAGGCGCTGGCCTGTTCCCTGGAGAACCCCGAGAGCTGCGAGGCATGCCAGTGACCACCACCGCACCGACCCGGCACATGCTGCTCGACCCCGGCATGGACCTGACCCTGCGGCCGATGCGCTACCCGCGCTTCTTCGACCGGTTCAAGGACGCCATCAAGAACACCTGGACGGTCGAGGAGGTCGACCTGCACGGAGACCTCGCCGACCTGGCGAAGCTGTCGGCGGCGGAACGGCACCTGGTGTCGCGGCTGGTGGCGTTCTTCGCCACCGGCGACACCATCGTCGCCAACAACCTGGTGCTCAACCTCTACCAGCACGTCAACTCGCCCGAGGGCCGGCTCTACCTGTCCCGGCAGCTGTTCGAGGAGGCGGTGCACGTCCAGTTCTACCTCAACCTGCTCGACACGTACGTGCCGGACGAGAAGGAACGGTTCGCCGCGTTCGCCGCGGTGGAGAACATCCCGTCGATCGCCCGCAAGGCCGAGTTCTGCTTCCGGTGGATCGACTCCATCTTCGAGCTGCGGGAACTGCGGACCCGGGCGGACCGGCGGGCGTTCCTGCTCAACCTGATCTGCTTCGCCGCGTGCATCGAGGGCCTGTTCTTCTACGGCGCGTTCGCCTACGTCTACTTCCTGCGCTCCCGGGGCCTGCTCAACGGGCTGGCCTCCGGCACCAACTGGGTGTTCCGGGACGAGTCGATGCACATGGCGTTCGCCTTCGACGTGGTGGAGACCGTACGCGCCGAGGAGCCGGACCTGTTCGACGACGAGATGCAGCGGCAGGTGCGGGAGATGCTGGCCGAGGCGGTGGAGTGCGAGGTGAGCTTCGCCGAGGACCTGCTCGGGAAGGGGGTGCCCGGGATGTCGCTGGCCGACATGCGCGAGTACCTCCAGCACGTGGCCGACCGGCGCCTGGCGGTGCTCGGCATCGCGCCGATGTACGGCAGCGGCAACCCGTTCGCGTTCATGGAGTTGCAGGACGTGCAGGAGCTGTCCAACTTCTTCGAGCGCCGGGTGTCGGCGTACCAGGTCGGGGTGACCGGCAGCGTCACGTTCGACGACGACTTCTGAGCCGGACACGACGAAGCCGGCAGGCCGGGAGTCCCGGCCTGCCGGCTTCGTGTCACCGCGGCGTCGGTTACCGCAGGAAGCGGTCCAGCGCGGCCTCGATGGTGCCGCTGTCCGGCGACGCGTACGACTTCATCGTCACCTTGTTGTAGGAGATGAAGCTCGGGCAGCGGGCGGCCGGCGCGTTCACCGTGCCGCCGTCACCGATCTTCTCGGCGGTCTTCGCGGCGTGGAAGGTCAGCGTGTACCGCGAGGAGATGTACTCGACGGTGACGACCTTGTCCTCGCTGTTCTTGTACTGGCACTTCTTCGGCGTGCCCTCGCTGCCCTCGACCATCTTGAGGCAGCCGATGACGGACACCGTGGCGAAGTCCGCCGACTTGGCGTAGTACGGCTTGGCCGAGCTGACCGTCTTCTGCGACCAGAACGACGGCCGGTCCGGGGAGTTGGAGAAGACGTACGCCTTCGAGCCCGCCGGCGCGGTGTACGGGGCGGCGTTGAGGATCGGTCCCCCGTCGCAGACCGCCGACATCTCGCTGGCGTACCGCGCGGTGATCGCGTCGTTGTTCGTGGGTCCGTCCGGCCCGGTCGACTCGGGCGCGTCCGCGCTGGGGGTCGCGGACGGACTGCTGTCCGGGCCGGGGGTGGCGCTGCCCGAGGCGACCGGCTGCGGGTCGTCCTCGTCGCCGTTGAAGGCGACGTAGGCGAGCCCGCCGCCGCAGCAGAGCAGCGTCAGCGTCACCGCACCGGCGGCGAGGCCGACGATCAGCCCCTTGCTCTTGCCGCCGCCGCCCTGGGGCGTGCCGGGCGCGTAGGGCGCGGCCGGCGGCGGGAAGCCGGCCTGCCCCGGGTACGAGACCGCGGGCTGCGGCGCCCCGTACGGCGCGCCGGAGGCCGGCTGCGATCCATAGGGTGCGCCGGAAGCGGGCTGGGCGCCGTAGGGCGCGCCGGAGGCCGGCTGCGAACCGTACGGGGCACCTGACGCCGGTGGCGAGCCGTAGGGCGCGCCGGAGGCCGGCTGGGCGCCGTACGGGGCGTTCGGGTCGGGCTGGTTGCCCCACGCTCCGGCGTTCGGGTCCGGATAGCCTCCGTAGGGAGGGTGATTGTCACTCATCTGAGGTTCTTCCACCTGTCGTCCGTGGTTCCGGCGATCAACCACTTCGCAGCGTAATGACGGCTGCAAATCCAGGATCGCCGACATTCGATCGGTCGTTCACCAGCCGTGCCGGGGTGGCTCCGGTGCGTGCCTCCGCGAATCCGGTCCCGGGCCGCCCACCAGGGGCGACGGTGCCGGGGAACGTTGCGCCGCAACGAATCGACCCGTCGGCAGCCGTTCCGTACCCGGCTTTCGGGTCGCTCAAAAATGTGACGTACGCAACACCAGGGCCCGCGTGGGCGACCCCTCACCGGGCGGCGGCGGACCACATCCCGGGACAGCCTTTAGTGAGTGCTGTCTATATTGACGTACGTCACAGGCGTGGACAGAATCCCAGCACCACCACCAGGACCCCTCCGGGAGGGCCCCATGATCCGTCCCCGCCTGCCGCTGATGCGGACCGCCACCAGACTCGCCGCGGTCGCCGCGGCCACCGCCGGCGTGCTGCTCGCGGTCACCGCACCCGCCGTCGCCGCCGCGCCCGCCGGGCGGTACGTCGCGCTCGGCGACTCCTACACCTCCGCGCCGCTCGTGCCCACCCAGGTCGACCTGAACTGCCTGCGCTCCAACCGCAACTATCCGTCCCTGGTCGCCGCGTCCGCCGGCTCGTCGTCGTTCGCCGACGTGAGCTGCTCCGGGGCCACCACCGAGGACATCCTGTCCGGCGGCGACGGTGCGCTGGGCATCGCGCTGCCGCCGCAGGTCAGCGCCGTCACCTCGGCCACCGCGCTGGTGACCGTCCAGATCGGCGGCAACGACATCGGCTTCGCCGGCATCATCGGCGACTGCGCCGAGGCGAGCGTGAGCAGCCCTCTCGGCTCGCCCTGCAAGGACCGGTTCACCGCGGGCGGCACCGACCAGTTGCGGGCCCGGATCGCCGCCACCGCGCCCAAGGTGACAGCGGTGTTGCGGGCGGTCCGCCAGGCCGCGCCGAACGCGCGCGTGGTGGTGCTCGGCTACCCGGCGATCCTGCCCGACAGCGGGTACGGCTGCTGGCCGGTGGTGCCGATCGCCTACCAGGACGTGCCGTACCTGCGTGGCGTCCAGAAGGCGCTCAACACGATGCTCGCCGACACCGCGGCGGCGGGCGGGGCGAGCTACGCCGACGTCTACACCCCGTCGATCGGCCGGGACGCGTGCAAGAGCAGCGGCACCCGCTGGGTGGAGGGACTGGTGCCGCAGAACTCCGCCGCGCCGTTCCACCCGAACGCCCGGGGCGAGCAGGGCATGGCCACCGCCCTGCTGGCGCACCTGAACTGAGCCCGCCCGCGTGAGCCGGTCCCACCCTCGGCGGGACCGGCTCACGTCCCGCGGCTCAGACCCGGGTGATGCGGACCGCGTCGGCGACCACGTACCCGGTCCCGGCGCTCCAGCGGCTCACCCCGACCTTGTCGCCCGTCCCGGCGGCGAGCGTGAACACGCCGAGCGAGACCCAGCGCCCGCCGCCGGTGCGCTGGTCGACCGTCACCGTCCGGTTGCCGGTCGTGGTGGCCACGAGGTACGGGGTGCGGTCGTTGTAGCCGCTGTCGGCCGGGTACCACACCGAGACCTCGTAGCTGCCGCTCGCGGGCAGGGTCGTCCGGAACCAGGCCACGTCGCTCGCAGGGGTCGGCGTGGCGAAGCGGTAGTCGGCGCCGTACCGCTGCCCGGAGTACGCCGACGTGCCCCACGCCGCGCCGGCGGTGAACCCGCCCGCCGTGCCGTTGTCCACTGTCACGCTCCACGGCGCGGGCGTCGCCGTGCCGGCCCGGAGGTCGAGGTAGTTGCGGTCGATCTTCATGGTCACGCCGCCCCACGTCTCGGTGACGTCGCCGGCGTACTGGTGCAGGCGCTGCTGGTCGGCGTAGCGGTCGTCGGCGCAGTACGTGCCCCCGTCGGTGTCCGCGACGCCGTTCCACCAGGCGATCCAGATCTGGTCCAGGCGCAGGTAGCGGGTGTCGTGGTACGCGCCGCAGACGTCGGTGATGCCGGACGAGCCGCTGGAGTACATGCCGGCGAGGTAGCCGCGCGTGTGCAGGCGCTCGACCCAGCCGGAGAGGAAGGAGAGCACGGCGGCGCGGCAGGAGGCGCTCGTCGGGTACTGCTCGATGTCGTTGTAGAGCGTGCTGCCCGCGCCGATGCCGAGCGCCGTCGCCGCCGCGACCGCGCTGTCCGCCGCGGTCCGGCCCTGCCCGCGCGCGGTGGCCGGGTCGGCGGACATCTTCGGCGTACGGGTGCCGCACGGCGCCTGGTAGCCCAGCTCGATCGGGATGAGCCGCCAGCCCTTACGGGTCTGGTCGGCCACCCAGGTCGCGGTCAGGTTGGGCTGGGCGCACGTGCGGCTGGCGCCGCTGATGTAGACGCCGACCGCGCGGTACGGCGACGCGGTCAGCCAGGCGTCCATCGCGGCCTGGGACGGCGCGGTGCAGGTGTCGAAGCCCTTACCGGTGTACGTGCCGGGCTGCGGGCCGACCGCTGCCGCGACGGCCGGCTCGGCGGTGCCTGGTGTCCCGGCACGGGCCGGGACGGCCGGAGCCGGACCGGCCGCGGCCGCGACGACGGCGAGAAGTGTCAGGGCCGTGGCGATCGCTCTCATCGGCGCCCCTCCTGTGAAGGATTCCTCGCCCGGCGGCGAGACATGGGCAGGATTTCTACCACGCATCGACGAACGACGACAGACGGTCGTGGCGGAAGTTTTCACAATGGAAACGATCATTGAAGGGTATCGACAAGAGCCCGGCACCGGGATAGCGTGCTCGCACTCACATGCGTCGATCAGTGAAGCGCCGTCACCCGAGGAGCGCCATGCCCACGTCACGATCCCCCCGTCTGCGACGCCGAGGTCTGCTCGGCGTACCCGCCCTGGTGGCCGCCGCGGTCACCGTGGCCGTCCGTCCCGGCGCGGCGCACGCGGCGCCGAAGGCCGAGTGCCTCGCCGACCTGCTCCGGGAGCAGTGATGGCCACCATTCCCTGGCTGGTGGACGTGCTGCGGGCCGCCGGCGTGCAGGTGGTGGTCGAGGGCGACTGGCTCAACCGGATGCGCTCCGGCTCGTTCGACCCGATCGGCGTGCTCTGGCACCACACCGCCGCCACGTCCAGCGCCACCAACCCGCACCCGGCGCTGAACATCTGCATCAACGGCCGCTCCGACCTGCCCGGCCCGCTCTGCCAGGCGCTCGTGGACTACCACGGCGTGTTCCACGTGATCTCGGCCGGCCGATGCAACCACGCCGGCACCAGCGGCGGCAGCGGCCCGATCCCGGCCGGGGACGGCAACACCCTGATGATCGGGTGGGAGATCGACTACAACGGCGTCGACCAGCGGATGACCACCGCCCAGTACAACGCGAGCATCGCGGCCACCGCCGCCGTGCTCAAGCGGCTCGGCCGGGACTCGAGCTATGCCCGGGGGCACCGCGAGACCAGCACCACCGGCAAGATCGACCCGTCCTTCATCGACCTGAACACGATGCGCGCCGACGTGGCCGCCAAGATGGCCGGCGGCGGCACCGGCTGGACGTCGATCGTGGACAACGCCACCGCGGGCCGGTTCACCGCCAGCGCCAGCTGGGGCACCTCGACGTACTCCGGGCAGCGCTACGGCGCCGACTACCGCTACGCGGACCCGGTCGCCGCGAGCGACGCGGCCTGGTACAAGTTCAACGTCCCCCGCACCGGCAACTACCGGGTCGAGGCGTGGTGGCCGGCGAACGCGGGCTACAACGCGGCCACGCCGTACATCGTCGCCACCACCACCGGCAACCGGACCGTCGTCGTCGACCAGCGGGCGACCGGCGGGCAGTGGCGCTCGCTCGGCACGTTCACGCTGCCGGCCGGGGACGCCAACCGCGTCGCGGTCAGCCGATGGAGCTCCGCCGCCGGCCTGGTCATCGCCGACGCGATCCGGCTGACCGAGGTCTGAACCCGAGGATGCGGCCGGGTGGCACCCCACCCGGCCGCATCCGACAGTCGGTCAGCGCAGCGACCGGAAGGCCGCCCGCATATCCTGCGCGAACAACTCCGGCTGCTCCCAGGCGGCGAAGTGCCCACCCCGGTCCAGCTTGTTGTAGTGAATCAGGTTCGGGTACGCCCGCTCCGCCCAGCTACGCGGCGCGAGCAGGATCTCGTCCGGGAACTGGCTCACCGCCGCCGGCACCTGGACGCCCTTGGCGGCGAAGAACGACAGCGCGTTCTGCGCGTACAGCCGGGCCGAGGACACCCCCGTGTTCGTCAGCCAGTAGAGCGTCACGTTGTCCAGGATGTCGTCGCGGCTCAGGCCGCCCGGCCGGCCCGCGAAGGCGGCGCAGATCAGGTCCAGGCTCGCCGCGTCGTGGTCCAGCATGAACGTCGCCAGCCCGGCCGGCGAGTCGGCGAGCGCCGTCAGCGTCTCCGGACGGGTCGTCATGATCAGCGCGTACGCGGAGTGCTTCCAGAAGAAGTCGATCCGCTCGCAGGCGGCCCGCTCCTCGTCCGAGAGCCCGGCCGGCAGCTGCGCGAGGGGGTTGTTCACGCCGGTGATGCCACTCTGCAGCAACGCGTCGATGTCCGGCGGCACCACGCAGGGCATGTTCGTGTGGATGCCGGCCAGCTCCGGCGGCGCCTGCACGCCGAGCATGTCGGTGATCAGCGCGCCCCAGTCGCCGCCCTGGGCCACGAAGCGCGTGTAGCCCAGCCGCCGCATCAGCTCGGTCCAGGCGCGGGCGATGTGCTGCGGGTCCCAGCCGGGCCGGTCCGGCTTGCCGGAGAAGCCGTAACCGGGCATCGACGGGATCACCAGGTGGAACGCGTCCGAGGCGCGGCCGCCGTGTGCCGTCGGGTCGGTGAGCGGACCGATGATCTTCAGCTGTTCGATCACCGAGCCCGGCCAGCCGTGCGTGACGATCAGCGGCAGCGCGTCGGCGTGCGGCGAGCGCACGTGGATGAAGTGGATGTCCAGGCCGTCGATCTCGGTGACGAAGTTCGGCAGGTCGTTCAGCCGCGCCTCGACCCTGCGCCAGTCGTACTCGGTGGCCCAGTAACGGGCCAGCGCCTGGCTGGTCTCCAGCGGCACGCCCTGCGACTGGTCGTCCACCGTCTGCCGCTCCGGCCAGCGGGTGGCCGCGAGCCGGGCCCGCAGGTCCGCCAGGTCCGCCTCCGGCACGTCGATGCGGAACTCGCGGATGTCGGCGCCGGTACGCGTCGGCGTCATGGTCTTGACGGCCACGGGTTGTCCTCCTCGGGTCGGGTCAGGGACCGAACGTGAAGACGTACGCGCGCAGACCGGGCCGCTCGGCGCGCAGGGTGAGCCGGTGCTCCCCCGGCGGCGCGCCGTCGATCAGCCGGATCATGGCCGCCCGGTCGACCCGGGCCCGGTCGTCCGGGCCCACGTCGGCGCCGCGCGCCTCAGCGGCCGGTTTCCCGTCCAGCAGCACCCGAACCCCGGCCGGTCCCGCCGGTCCCGGGTCGGCCACCAGGTTCACCTCGCCGGCGGTGAACGGCAGGACCAGTTCGGCGTCGGCACCGGCCGCCTCGACGTACTCGCCCTCGACCCGCCAGTCGCCGCGCAGCGCGTACGTGCCGGGCACGCCCCGATCAGCGCCGAGGTAGGTCTCGGGCGTGAGCCCGGCGTACGTGGGCTGCGGGGTGGTCACGAACGCGGTCACCTCCGGGGTGACCGGTGGCAGCGCGGTCGCGGGTGCGGCGGCCTCGACCAGCCGCCGGATCAGCGTCTCGGTGCGGTCGTAGTCGCCCTCGCCGACCCAGCGGTCGGCCAGCCGCCCGTCGGCGTCGAACAGGTACTTCGCCGGCCAGGCGTCGTTACGCAGGGCGCGCCAGAACGTGTAGTCGTCGTCGATCGCGATCGGGTAGGTGAGTCCGTGGTCGCGGATCGCCCGGTCGATGTTCTCCGGCAGCCGGCCGAACCCGAACTCCGGCGCGTGCGCGCCGATCACCGTGAGACCCAGGTCGCGGTAGTCGCGGTGCCACGCCCGCACGTACGGGGCGGTACGGATCCAGTTCACGCACGTGTACTCCCAGACGTCGACGAGCACCACGCGTCCGCGCAGGTCCTCCGGCGTCAGCGGGGCGGAGTTCACCCAGCGGCGGACGTCGATCGGCGGCAGCCGGGTCGCCACCGCGGCCCGCGTCACCCGTGGCTCCCGTCGCCGAGGTCGACGGCCGTGGCGCCGACCACCGCCCGGTCGCCCTGCTGCACGTATCCGACGACCGAGGTGCGACGCGGATCGGGCGCTGCCGGCACGTCGATCTCCACCCGGCCCCGCTCACCGTTGCACTCGGTGGAGCAGAACGCCCGCACCACCGTGTCCTGACGCAGCCGCCGCCCGGCGTTCTCGCCCCGGGGGACGTCGTTCTCCAGGCCGCGTTCCACCACCGCCACGTTCAGCCGGGCCTGCTCGGGCAACGCCCCGGTCTCGTAGTCGAGCACCACATGGCCGGCGTCGGCCGTCACCACGAACAGCGCCACCGGGGTGCCGGGCGGCGCGGCCAGCGCGGCGTCGATCGCCGAGGTGGCCTGCCGGCGGTCCGACCCGACGAACTCGACCGTCCCGTTGACGATCATCTGCGGCGTGTAGAGCCCGCCGGAGCGCAGCGCCCGCGCGTACCGCTCCTGCCGCAGCGTGTGAGCCTCGGCGCCGTACGGGTCGGCCCAGCCCAGGTGATCCCAGTAGTCGACGTGGAAGCCGAGCGTGTAGACCCGCTCCCCACGCTCACGCGCGTCCCGGTCGATGGCGGACAGCACCTCCTCCGCGGGCGGGCAGCTGTCGCAGCCCTGGGAGGTGAACATCTCCACGACGGCGAAGCCGTCGCGCGGGGGCGATGCGCCGGTCATGCGGGCTCCCTTCCTCCGACGTCCGCCCGCGGTTACCCGGCCGGCCCGGCTTCGAACGGGCCGCCCGCCGGGCCGTGCGGGCGTTTGCCCACGCCCCGGCCGGGTAGGGAGGTGCGCCACCCGAGGGCGGGCCGTGCAGGCGGCGTGGGCGGCCGGGAGTCGCGGAGGGTCGATGACGGCTGGACCAGGGCGGGCACAGGCCCCGTCGGGCGAGGTGGTGGAGCTACGGGTGCACGGTGTCTCGGCGGGCGGCGCCGCCGAGGTGCTGGACCGGCCGCTGGTCCGGCAGGTCGCGGGCGACCGCAGCGCCGGCTTCTACCGTCCCCGTCCGGACCTGGCCGACGAGCGCGGAGCGGGCGGCGTGACGCTCGAGGCGTACCAGTGGAACGACCTGCCGTCCGGCACCGCCCTGCGGACCCTCTCGCTGTTGTTCCTGATGCCCTTCATGCTGCTCAACGTGGCCGTGTGGATGCGGCCGGTGGACGCGGTCGGCGGCGTGGTGGTGCGGGCGCTGTGCCGGGTGCTGGGGCTGAGCCTGACCGGGCTGTACGTGCTCTCCGGCGCCGGGGTCGCGCTGGACCTGGTGGCCTGGCAGTGCCTGTCCGTCCCGGCCTGCATCGCCGACCGCGAATGGCTGTCCTGGATGGGCGGGCGGCCGGTGGGGCTGCGGCTCGTGGTGCTGGCGCTGGTGCCGACCGCCGCGGTGAGCCTGGTCTGGTGGGGCGCTCGGCGGCCGGGGCGCTCGTTCACCGCGTTCCGGGCGCCGGAGCGGGCGTCCGCCGGGCCTCCGCTGAGCACGATCGGCCAGTGGGACACCGAACCGTTGATGGGCCGGCTGCGCTCGATCCACATCGCGGCGGCCTTCGCCGTGCTCGACGCCTGCCTCCTCGCCGCCCGGGCCGCGCAGGGTGTTCCGCCCACGGTGGCGGTGCTGCTCGCGGTCACCGGCGCGGTCCTGCTCGCCTGCGTCGTCCTGGTCTGCGTTCCGCCGCTCGTCGACCGGGCACCCACCGACCCGCGACGCGACCGGGTCGCCCGGGTGCTGCGCGCCACCGCGATCGGCCTCACCGTCGTGGTGGCCGGGTACCTGCTGTTCGCCCCCACCCGCTGGCGTACCGGCGGCGGGCTGCCCGGCTACGGCTCGATCCTGACCTGGCTGCTGTCCACGCACGCCGTCCTGCTCGGCGCCCTGGGTGCCGTGCTGATCTGGCACCGCCTGCGGGCACGCGGCCACCAGCCGCCGAACGGGCTCGGCGCGCTCGTGGTCGCCGCGGCGGCGGGCGGGCTCGCCGTCGCGTACTCCGCCGAGCTGGTCCAGCGCACCGCCGACCTGCTGGACCGGGGCGTGTCCCCGGCGGACGACATTCCGGGGCCGGCGCGCGCGTACACCTGGGCGATCTACGGCTTCTTCCGCGCGTTGCTGGTCACGCTGGTGGCCGCCGCCGTGGTGGCACTGGTGTCCCGGCGTGGCCGGACACGCGCCGCCCAGGCGATCGTCGAGCGGGACTTCCCGGCGCCCCCGGCCGAGGCGGCGCCCCGGCTGCGGCAGGTCCGGACGATGATCGTCCGCGCCCGGTTCACCGACCTGCTGGTGCCCCTGGCGGTGCTGTTCGCCGTCATGGCCGGCGCGGGCGCCGCGACCACCGCGATGGCGCTGGTCCACCCCGAGCCGGGCGTGGCTCTGGAACGGCGCACGCACATCCCGGCCGAGCTGGTCATGTTCGGCATCGAGGTGGGCGGGGTGGCGATCTCGGCCGCGGTGCTCGGCCTGGTGGTCGCCGGGATCTTCGCCTACCGCAGCCCCGGGTTCCGCCACCACGTGGGCGTGCTCTTCGACCTCGCCACGTTCTGGCCCCGGGCCGCGCACCCGTTCGCACCGCCCTGTTACGCCGAGCGGGCCGTGCCGGAGCTGGCCCGGCGCGTCACGTACCTGGTGCGCAGCGGCAACGGGGTCCTGCTGGCCGGCTACAGCCACGGCTCGGTGCTGGTCGCCGCCACCGTCCTGCAACTACCGGCGGAGATCAGCGCGCGGGTCGCCCTGCTCACCTACAGCTCACCGCTGCGCCGGCTCTACGCCCGGCTGTTCCCCGCCTACGTCGGCGACGACATGCTGCGCGGGATCGGCGGGCGGGTCGGCTGGCGGTGGCGCAACCTGTGGCGGGACACCGACGCGCTGGGCGGATGGATCTTCTCCCCGCACCGTGCGGACGAGCCGGCCCGCGTCACCGGGCCGGAGGCGACAGTGGACCGTCGTCTCCGGGATCCGGAGGGCCTGGTGGCCCCGCCCTGGGACAGCGTCCCGCCGCCGATCAAGGGTCACCTCCCGTCCGAGGACGACCCGGCGTACGCCGAGACGGTGCGGGACCTGGCCGGCCGGCTGCGCGCCGACGCCGTCGAGCCCTGACGCGGGCGGGCGTCACGCGGGCGGGTGGTCCGCCTCGAACCGTTCCCGGGTGAGGAACGCCAGCCTCGCCCGCTTGTCCGGCATGTCGATCTCGTCGCCGAGCGTGAACCCCTCGATCCGCAGCCGGCGCAGCATCGCGTCGTTGCGCACGTCCGGCTCGACCACCACCCGGCGCGCGGCCGGGTCGCGCAGCAGGAACCGGACCAGGGCCGGGAAGACCGCACCGGTCACGCCGCGCGGGTACCGCCGGGGCGGGTCGAGCAGCAGGTGCGTGCCCACGTCGCCGGGCTGCACCGGGTAGCGCTCGCCGACCGGGTCCGCCTCCGGCTGGTAGGTCTGGAACAGCCCGATCGGCTCGCCGTCGAGCCGGATCAGGTACGCGTGGTGGGTGTCCAGCCCGTCGACGAACGCGTAGATCTCGCGTACCTCGTCGACCGTGTGCGAGCCCATGCCCCAGAACCGGTTGCGGGGCCGAATCACCCAGCCGTGCAGCAGGCCGGCGTCCCGGTCGGGGCGTACCGGCTCCAGCGCCAGCTCGCCGAGGCCGGGGATGCGCTCCAGGTGGATCACGTCGTCTCGTCTCCCGTCAGGGGGCCGGCGGGCACCGGGATCAGCGTCCCGGCGGCCCAGTGGGGCAGTTGGTCGGCGAAGTGCGCGTCGCCGGGGCGCCCGGAGGCGCCGAACGGAACGATCCAGCGGCTGGCCGCCCGGTCGGTCAGGTCCCACACGTAGCGGGCGACCGGACCGCGCCAGCAGGCGTCGGAGATGCCCGGCACGCTGGACGTGGCCAGCACGCAGTCGGTGTCACCGGCGAGCGCCACCCGCTGCCGCATCGCCGCCACCGCGTCGGTGACCGCGGGGGCGACGCCCAGGTGCACCGGGTGCAGCAGGTGCCGGCTGCCCCACGCGCCGGGCGGCGGGCCGGCGGCCACCTCGGCCAGCGCCTCGGCGGCCGGTTCCGCGAGGTCGAACCCGGCCGCGAGGTGGTCCAGCGCCAGGCCGATCCGGGCCGCCGGGTCGGTCCACGGTGCGAACAGCTCGTCGAACCCGCACGGCTCGTCGAGGGCACGCAACCTCGGGTGTACGCGCAGCCGCCGGGCCAGCGCCGCCCGCCACGCCGCGTACGCCCCGGCCTCGGCCGAGCCCGCCGCCATCACGCGGTCCCAGCCGCGCAGCCGCAGCAGCAGCGCGCGGGCGGGTTCGTCGAGCCGGCCGGGGTCGAGCCGGTCGAGGAGCCGGTACAGCGGGCCGGCCGGGAGGCGGTCGTCGGTGTGCACGGTGGACGGTTCGGCGTCCTGGGCGAGCAGCTCCCGGATCCGGCGGGCCCGGTGCGGCGGGGCGAAGTCGGTGCCGTGTGCGGCCACGTCGTCGCGGCGGTCGTTCGCGCACACCGCCGCGCCGTCGACCGGTTCGTCCACGAGCGGCAGGTAGTCGTCCCGCCACCGGTAGGCCGGTTCCCAGGCCGGCACGGGCTCCCAGCGGCACCGCTCGTCGCGTACCGGGACCAGGCCGGCGACCAGGCGGCGGACACTGCCCCGGGTGTCGGCGGCGAGCACGCTGTTGACCGGCTCGACCCAGTGCCGCAGCGCGTCGGCCACGTCGTCCGTACGCCGGGCGCGCAGCAGCGGCAGCAGCGCCTCGAAGCCGAGGCGGGCCTCGACCCGGCTCGGGGTACGCAGGGCGATCGCCTCGCCGGTGACCCGGTCGTGGTCGATCACCGGGCCGCGGGGCGTCTCGATCACCTCGACCGTCTCCGGGGCGCCGCCGCGGACCTCGATCTCCTCGACGTGGCGCGTGGCGGGCGTCCAGCCGTCGGCGTCGCGCACCAGCACGCGGTCGCCGTCGCGGCGCAGCCGCTCGCGGTAGAGGTCCTGGTAGTCGGCCATCGCGTTGGTGACGGCCCAGGCCACGTGCCCGGTGTGGCCGAAGTGCGGCACGCCGGGTACGCCTGGGAAGGCGAGACCGACCACGTCGAACTCCGGGCAGGTCAGCCGGACCTGCTGGTAGACGCCGGGTAGTTCGAGCAGCCGGTGCGGGTCACCGGCGATCACCGGGCCGCGTCCGGTGGCCGGGTCGGCGGGCAGCGCCCAGGCGTTGCTGCCCGCCGACGCCGGTCCCTCCACCGCGAACAGTCCGGCCGCCTCGGGGCCGAGCGTACGGGCCACGTGCGCGTGCCAGAGCTTGTTCGGGAACGTGGAGAACAGCACGTGCTGGACGAGGAACACGCCGAGCGGCGACCAGGGGTGCCAGGGTTCGGGTGCGGCGCCGGTGGCGGCGAACTCGGGTGCGCCGGCGGCGCCCTCGGCGAGTCCGGAGTTGACCCCGTCGACGTACGCCTCGACCCAGCGCCGGGTGTCCGGGTCCAGCCGTTCGTAGCAGCGCCGGGCGGTGTCGTCCAGCCGTACGCGGCGGGCGAACCGGTCCCACGCCAGCTCGGCCGGGCCGACGTGGGCGGAGAGGCGCCCTTCGGCGCGCCAGCGTTCGACGCTGATCTGCCAGGCCCGGTCCGTCGCCGCGACACGCCCCTGCAGGCGCGCGAGCGTGTCGACGTCGCCGGCCTGCAGCTGCGGCACGCCCCACGGATCGCGATCGACGCGTGTCATCGTCGTGCCCCGCCCGGGTGCGCCCGGCGGTGGTTCCATTCGATCGTCAACTTAGGATAACCTCCCCTAACCGACGGCGACCTTACCGCGACAGGCGGACATCGCCAACCGGCGGTACATGCGGGACAAAACAGGTCGAGTCGCGCTTGCTTGTTAGGCCAGCCTAACCTAACCTGATCGCCGCGGCTCTGGCCGCGCGCCCTGTCCGCACGACCGCTGGGAAGTCGCATGAGTTCGATCGGGAGCCCGACCGGCGCCGCGCCCACCGACACCGGCCGCATCGCCACCGAGGCACGCGGCCACCTGTTCAACGCCGGCTCGCTCGGGCGGTACCGGGACGTGCTCGCCCGCGGCGTCGACCGGGTCGCCCGCCGGGTGGCCGAGGTGGACGGGCCGTTCACCGGTGTCACGCCCGACGAACTGGCGCCGCTCATCGGCGGCATCGATCTGGACCGGCCGCTGGGCGACACCGACGCCGCCCTGGACGAGCTGCACGACGTGTGGCTGCGCGACGCCGTGTACTTCCACCACCCGCGCTACCTGGCCCACCTCAACTGCCCGGTGGTCATCCCGGCGCTGCTCGGGGAGGCGGTGCTCAGCGCCGTCAACTCCTCACTGGACACCTGGGACCAGAGCGCCGGCGCGACGCTGATGGAGCGGCGGCTGATCGAGTGGACGGCCGGGCGCATCGGGCTGGGACCGGCCGCCGACGGGGTCTTCACCAGCGGCGGCACCCAGTCGAACCTCCAGGCGCTGCTGCTGGCACGCGAGGAGGCGTACCGCCGGGTGGTGGGCGGCGCCGACGGCCGGCCGGACCGGCCGGCGGTGCTGTCCCGGCTGCGGATCATCACCTCCGCGGCCGGGCACTTCAGCGTGCAGAAGGCCGCCAAGCTGCTCGGACTGGCCGCCGACGCGGTGCTCACCGTGCCCACCGACGCGAACCGCCGGATGCGCACCGACGAGCTGGCCCGCGTGATCGACAGCTGCCGTCGCGACGGCCGCGTGGTGATGGCCGTCGTCGCCACCGCCGGCACCACCGACTTCGGCACCGTCGACCCGCTGCCGGAGATCGCCGACATCTGCGCCGGCGCGGGCGTCTGGCTGCACGTCGACGCCGCGTACGGCTGCGGGCTGCTGGTCTCCCCCACCCGCCGGCACCTGCTCGACGGCATCGAGCGGGCCGCGTCGGTGACTGTGGACTACCACAAGTCGTTCTTCCAGCCGGTCAGCTCCAGCGCGCTGCTGGTCCGCGACGGCCGGACGCTGCGCCACGCCACCTGGCACGCCGACTACCTCAACCCGGCCCGGGCGGTCGAGCAGGGCATCCCGAACCAGGTCGACAAGAGTATCCAGACCACTCGCCGGTTCGACGCCTGCAAGCTCTGGCTGACCCTGCGGATCATGGGGCCGGACGCGATCGGCGCGCTGTTCGACCAGGTCGTCGACCTCGCGGCGCAGGCGTGGCGGCGGCTCGACGCCGACCCGCGGTTCGAGGTGGCCGCCCCGTCGCAGCTGAGCACGGTGGTCTTCCGCTACCGGCCCCCCGGCCTCGCCCCCGACCTGGTCGACGAGGCCAACCTGCACGCCCGCGACGCGCTCGCCGCCTCCGGCGCGGCACTGGTCGCCGGGACCCGGGTCGACGGCGCCCACCACCTGAAGCTCACCCTGCTCAACCCCGAGACCACTGTGGACGACGTCGCCCACGTGCTGGATCTCATCGCCGACCACGCCGCCTGGTACGCCCGGACCGCGACCGCCGCCGAGCTGTCCTGCCCGGTCGGCTGACCCCCGTCGAGGAGAACGAGAACCCCCATGTCGACCCACGACTTCATCGCCGTCGGGCTGGGCCCCTACAACCTCGGCCTGGCCTGCCTCACCGCACCGATCGACGACCTCGACGGGCTGTTCCTGGAGGCCCGCGACAGCTTCGACTGGCACCCCGGCATGCTGCTGGAGTCCACCCGGCTCCAGACGCCGTTCATCGCCGACCTGGTCACGCTCGCGGACCCCACCTCGCCGTACTCGTTCCTGAGCTACCTGAAGGAGACCGGCCGGCTCTACCCGTTCTACATCCGGGAGAGCTTCTTCCCGCTGCGCGCCGAGTACAACGACTACTGCCGCTGGGCCGCCGCCAAGCTGCCGAACCTGCGCTTCCGGCACACCGTCACCGCCGTCGAACACGACGAGGCCGACGACCGGTACGTGGTGCACGCGGACACGCCGGACGGGCCGGTCACTCACCGGGCCCGGCACCTCGTGCTCGGCACCGGCACCCCGCCGTACCTGCCGCCGGCCTGCGCCGGGCTGGGCGGTGACCTGATCCACAACTCGCGCTACCTGGAGCACCGGGAGGCGCTGCGGGCCAAGGACAGCATCACGATCGTCGGCAGCGGCCAGAGCGCGGCCGAGATCTACCACGACCTGCTCGGCGACATCGACACGTACGGCTACCAGCTCACCTGGGTGACCCGCTCACCCCGGTTCTTCCCGCTGGAGTACACCAAGCTGACGCTCGAGATGACCTCGCCGGACTACGTGGACTACTTCCACGCGCTGCCCGAGCCGACCCGCTACGCGCTGGAGGCCGCGCAGAAGCCGCTGTTCAAGGGCATCAACGCCGACCTGATCAACGACATCTACGACCTGCTGTACGCCAAGAGCCTGCACGGTCCGGCGCCGACCCGGCTGCTGACCAACACCGAACTGGTCGAGGCGGCGTACGCCGACGGCCGCTACCGGCTCGGGCTGCGCCACACCGAGCAGGACCGCGCGTTCACGCTGGAGACGCAGGGGCTGGTGCTCGCCACCGGCTACCACTACCGGGTGCCGGAGTTCCTCGCGCCGGTGAGGGACCGGCTGCGCTTCGACGCGCACGGCCGCTTCGACGTGGCCCGCAACTACAGCATCGACCACACCGGCCGGGGCGTGTTCCTCCAGAACGGCGGCACCCACACCCACAGCATCACCTCGCCCGACCTGGGCATGGGCCCGTACCGCAACTCGTGGCTGATCCGGGAGATGACCGGCCGGGAGCACTACCCGGTGGAGAAGGCCATCGCCTTCCAGGAGTTCGGCGCGCCGGCCGGAGCGCCGGCATGAGCGCCCGCATGACCGCCTTCACCCGCGTCGACGACGCGCTGGGCGAGTTCACGCTGCGCCCGCTGGACCCGGACGCCGACGCCGCGCTGCTGCACCGCTGGGTGACCCATCCCAAGTCCGCGTTCTGGCTGATGCAGGACGCCGACGTGGACGCGGTCGCCGCGGAGTACCGGCGCATCGCCGACCACCCGCACCACGACGCGTACCTGGGGTCGTGGCGCGGCACCCCGGCGTTCCTGGCCGAACGGTACGACCCGGCGCACGTCGAGCTGGTCGGCCTGTACGACCCGGAGCCCGGCGACGTCGGCATGCACTTCCTCTGCGCACCCGCCGACACGCCGGTGCACGGCTTCACCCGTGCCGTCATCACCACGGTGATGGCCTGGCTGTTCGCCGACCCGGCGACCCGCCGGGTGGTGGTGGAGCCGGACGTGCGCAATACCGCCGTGCACGCACTGAACGCGGCCGTCGGCTTCACCGTCGTCGGCCCGATCCGCAAGCCCGAGAAGGAGGCGCTGCTCAGCGTCTGCACCCGGGACCAGTTCCGGGCCGCCACCGGCGCGCCCGCAGGCGAGGAAGGGGCACCGGCGTGAACGCCAGCGCATCCGTGGACCACCTGACCCCCGAGGCGTGGGCGACGGCCAACCGGCTGCTGGTGCGCAAGGCGCTCGCCGAGTTCGCCCACGAACGCCTGATCACCCCCGAGCCCGCCGGACCCGGGCAGTGGCTGGTCCGCAGCGACGACGGCACCGTCGAGTACCGGTTCGCCGCGCAGCGGCTGGCGCTGGACCACTGGCAGATCGACCCGGACAGCATCGTGCGCCGCCGCGACGACGCGGACCTGCCGCCCGACGCCGTCGACCTGTGCGTGGAGCTGCGCGGCGCGCTCGGCCTCACCGACGCGATCCTGCCGGTCTACCTGGAGGAGATCACCTCCACGCTGGCCGGGACCGCGTACAAGCTGGCCAAGCCCGCGCGGAGCGCCGCCGAGCTGGCCGCCGCCGACTTCCAGGCGATCGAGACCGGCATGACCGAGGGGCATCCCTGCTTCGTGGCGAACAACGGCCGCATCGGCTTCGGCGTGCACGAATACCACGCGTACGCCCCGGAGGCCGCCGCGCCGGTACGGCTGCTCTGGCTCGCCGCGCACCGCGACCACACCACGTTCACCTGCGCCGACGACCTGGACTACGACACGCTGGTCCGGGCCGAGCTGGGCGAGCAGACGCTGGCCGGGTTCACCGCCACGCTCACCGGGCTGGGCCTGGACCCGGCCGACTACCTGTTCGTGCCGGTGCACCCGTGGCAGTGGTGGAACAAGCTCGCCGTCACGTTCGCCGGTGAGGTGGCCCGGCGCCGGCTGGTCTGCCTCGGCGAAGGGCCGGACGAATACCTCGCGCAGCAGTCCATCCGTACCTTCTTCAACGTCAGCGACCCGGCGAAGCACTACGTCAAGACCGCGCTGTCGGTGCTGAACATGGGCTTCATGCGTGGCCTGTCCGCCGCGTACATGGAGGCGACGCCCGCGATCAACGACTGGCTGGCCGGGCTGATCGAGGCCGACCCGGTGCTCAGGCGCACCCGGCTGTCGATCATCCGGGAGCGGGCCGCGATCGGCTACCGCCACCGGCAGTACGAGGCGGCGACCGACCGCTATTCGCCGTACCGGAAGATGCTGGCGGCGCTCTGGCGGGAGAGCCCGGTCCCCGCGTTGGAACCCGGGCGGCGGCTGGCCACCATGGCCTCGCTGCTGCACCTGGACCGCGACGGGCGGTCGCTCGCCGCGGCGCTGATCGACGAGTCGGGGCTGGCGCCGGCCGACTGGTTGCGCCGCTACCTGGACGCCTACCTGGTGCCGCTGCTGCACAGCCTGTACGCCTACGACCTGGCGTTCATGCCGCACGGCGAGAACGTCATCCTGGTGCTGCACGGCGGCGCCGTGGAGCGGGTCGTCTTCAAGGACATCGCCGAGGAGATCGTGGTGATGGACCCGGACGCGGACCTGCCCGAGCGGGTGGGACGGATCCGGGCCGCCGTGCCCGAGGACGAGAAGATCCTGTCCATCTTCACCGACGTCTTCGACTGTTTCCTGCGGCACCTGAGCGCCGCCCTGCACACCCAGGGCGTGCTGGACCAGGACGGGTTCTGGCGCACGGTGGCCGAGTGCGCCGCCGACTACGCCGCGACGGTGCCGCACCTGGCCGACCGGATGCGCCGGCACGACCTGTTCGCGCCGGAGTTCACGCTGTCCTGCCTCAACCGGCTCCAGCTGCGCAACAACCAGCAGATGGTCGACCTGTCCGACCCGTCGGCCGCGTTGCAGTTCGCCGGCACCCTGGTCAACCCGCTCGCCCCGTACGCGCCACGCGGATGACGAAGCGGGCCGGCGCACCTGGCGCCGGCCCGCTTCAACGGCGGTGGGGACGTCTCAGTTCTCCGCGCGACCGGCCCGCCAGTAGCCCATGAACGCCACCGCGCGCCGGTCCATGCCCCGCTCGGTGACCAGGTGGCGGCGCAGGCCGCGGATCATCGCCGCCTCCCCGGCCAGCCAGGCGTAGAGCGCCGCGCCGTCGGGCCGCTCCGGCACCTCCCAGAGGATGTCCCGGTCCACGTCCACCTCGGCCAGCGGCGCGGCGCCCACCGCGACAGGTACCTGCACCAGGCGACCGGCCACGCTCGTCACGGCCGGGGTGAGCCGGCTGCCGTGCGGGGCGCCGTCGCGGGGCAGCCAGGTCACCGTGACGCCGGCCGGTGCCGCGCAGGGCAGCTCGTCGCCGGTCTCCGGCACCTCCACCAGCGCGTGTCCCCGCGCGTCGGCGGGCAGCCGCTCCAGGATCGCGCAGATCGCCGGCGCGGCGGTCTCGTCGCCTGCGAGCAGCAGCGTCGCCCCGGCGGGCGGCTGGAACTCGACGCCGCCGTGCGGCCCGTCCCAGCCGGCGTCCGGGCCGACCACGGCGATCCGGTCGCCGAGGCGGGCGCGCCGCGCCCACCGGGTCGCCGGGCCGCCGTCGCCGTGCAGCGCCATGTCCACGTCCACCTCGTACGCCTCCGGCCGCACGGCGCGGACCGTGTACGTGCGGATCGGGCTGCGCAGCCCGTCCGGCAGCTCGCGCCACCGCGGGAACCAGTCCGGCCCGTCGGGCAGCTCCCCCGGCGCCCCGTCGACCGGCGGCAGGGCCAGCTTGATCCGCTGGTCGTACCCGTTGTCGGCGAACCGGTCCAGGTCCGGCCCGGTGAGCGTCACCCGCAGGAACGACGGGCCGAGCCGCCGTAGCGCGCGGACCTCAACGGTGAAGACTCGCCAGGGCGCGACGGCCAAGGTGCTGGTCATGCGTCATTCCTCTCACGGCCGGTGGGCGGTTCGTGGGTGAACGGGTCAACGGGCCGCTGCCGCGGCGCGGGAACGCCACAGCAGCCAGACGAAGTACGGGGTGCCGATCAGTGCGGTGACCAGACCGGCGGGGATCTGGGCGGGGGCGATGACGGTGCGGCCGAGCGTGTCGGCGAGGCTGACCAGGGTGGCGCCGAGCAGCACCGCGACCGGCAGGACGCGGGTGTGCCGCCCGCCGACCAGCGCGCGGGCCGCGTGCGGCGCGACCAGGCCGACGAAGCCGATCACGCCGACCGCCGACACGGCGGTGGCGGTGAGTATCGCCGCCAGGCCGAGCGCGACCAGCCGGGCGTGCTCCAGCCGGACCCCGAGCACGCGGGGCGTGTCGTCGTCGAGCGCGAGCAGGTCCAGCTCGCGGCGTACGGCGGCCACCAGCGGCAACGCGATCAGCAGCGCGATCGCCACCGGCAGCACCTGCGGCGCGGTACGCCCGTAGGTGGAGCCGGACAGCCAGGTCAGCGCCTTGCCGGTGTTCCACGGGTCGGACGACACCACGATGAACGTGATGACCGCCGTACCGCCCTGCCAGACCGCGAAGCCGATCAGCACCAGCCGGTCGGAGTTGAGCCCGCGCCGCCGCGCCAGGCCGTAGACCAGCGCGAACGCGGCGACGGCGCCGAGTCCGGCGGCGCCGGACAGGGCGAGCACGCCGGCCATCGGCGCGAACGTCAGCAGCGACACCGCGCCGATGCCGGCGCCGCCGGTGATGCCGAGGATGCCCGGTTCGGCGAGCGGGTTGCGGCACACCGCCTGCACCGTGGTGCCGGCCAGGGCCAGCGCGGCGCCGGCCAGCAGCGCCGCGGTGACGCGCGGCCAGCGGGCGTCCAGCACGAAGGTGTACGCCGGCCCGGTGCGGCCCTGAACCCAGTTGACGATGTCGCCGAGCAGCACCCAGGTGTCACCGAAGAGCATGCCGAGCACCAGCGCGGCGGTGACGACGACCGCGCAGAGCGCGATGACCACGGCGACGAAGCCGCGGGAGCGTACGGCGGCGTGACCGCCCGGCGCCTGCCGGGTCGGCCCGGCGTCGCGGTGGCGGCGGGCCAGCCAGATCAGCAGCACCGCGCCGAAGAGCGTGGTCACCACGCCGGTCGGCACGTCGACGCCGGCCTGCCCGCCGAGCACGGCCCGCAGCAGCACGTCGGAGCCGAGCACGATGACCACGCCGACGATGCCGGCCAGCGGCATCAGGACCCGGTGCCGGTGCACCTCGGGCACCCACTTGCCGAGCAGCCGGACGATCACCGGCGCGCCGAGGCCGACGAAGCCGATCGGCCCGGCCATGGTGACCGCCGCGGCGGAGAGCAGCACCGCCAGCAGCACCACTGTGAGCCGGGTGCGGCGCACGTTGAGCCCGAGCACGGTGGCGGTGTCGTCGCCGAGGGCGAGCAGGTCCAGCCGGTGCCCGAGCGCCACGAGCAGCAGCGCGGCGACCCCGATCACGGGGGCGAGCTGGGTGAACGCGACCAGGTCGCCCTGCACGAGCGAGCCGTTGCCCCAGGCGAACAGGCCGATGGTGGACTGCTCGAACAGCAGCAGGAGCAGCATGGTCACCGAGGCCAGCGCCATCGCGGTGGCCGAGCCGGCGAGGATGAGCCGGGTGGTGGCGGCCTGGCCGCCGGCCGAGAGCAGCATGACCAGGGAGGCGGCGGCGAGGCCGCCGCAGAACGCCAGGCCGCCCGAGGGCAGCGCCGGCAGCGCGATCCCGAACGCGGCGGTGGAGACGATCGCCAGATGCGCGCCCGCGTTGACCGCGAGCGTGTCCGGCGAGGCGAGCGGGTTGCGGGTGGTCGACTGCAGCGCGGCGCCGGCGAAACCGAGCGCGACGCCGACGGCGAGGCCGGTGAGCAGCCGGGGCAGGCGGGAGGCGACGAGGATCCGGGCGGCCTCGTCGTCACCACCGGTGAGCAGCCGGAGCAGGTCCAGCGCCCCCACCGACGACGTGCCCTGGGTGAGGTGCACCGCGGTGATCGCGACGAGCACGACGGCGGCGAGGGTGAACGCGCCGGCGACCCGGCTGCGCCGGGCAGGCGGCGGCCCGACCGGGGCCGGCCTGGTGGCCGGCCCCGGCGGGGCGGGGGCGGTCATCGCGCTCAAGCCGTGTAGACCTTGACGAGCTCGTCGATGTACTGCTTGGCGGACAGCGTGCCGCCGAAGGTCCAGATGCCGTTGGGCATCTTGTGCAGCTTGTTCTGCTGCACGAACGGCAGGGAGCGCCAGATCGCGTTGCCGGCGAGGCCGTCGGCGAACACGTCGGTGCCGTCCGAGGCGTTGTAGAAGAAGTGCAGGTCCTGGCTCTTGAGGACGTTCATGCCCTCGACGTCGGTCTGGCCCAGGCCCCACATCTCGTCGGTCTTGCCGGTCCAGGCGTTCTTGAGGCCGAGCTGGATGCCGAGCTGGGAGACGAGCGCGCCCTGGCCGAACATCCGGATCGAGACGGTGCTGCCCTCCTTCCAGCCGTCGGCGATGGCGAACTGCTTGCCGGCCGCCCCGGCGTCGGCGATCTTCTTCTTGCCGTCGGCGATGGCGGCGTCGAAGTCGGCGAGCAGCTTGTCCGCCTGGGCGGTACGACCGGTCGCGGTGGCGATCATCTTCAGGTCCGCGCGCATCCGGCCGATGTTGTCGGAGGCGTCGCTGCCCTTGGTGACCAGCACCGGGACGTACTTCTCCAGCTGGGTGACGACGGCGGAGCCGCGCTCGGCCTCCATCACCACGAGGTCCGGCTGGAGGGCGACGATGGAGTCGACGCTCGGCTCACCCCGGGTGCCGACGTCCTTGACGCCCGGGTCGAGCGGGGCGGCGGTCACCCAGGTGGCGTACCCCTTGGGGTCGGCCACGCCGACCGGCATCACGCCGAGGCCGACGAGCATCTCCACCTCGCCCCACTCCAGGCCGACGACCTTGGTGGCGGGGCTCTTGAGGGTGATGGTCTTGCCCCGGCTGTCGGTGACGGTGACCGGGCCGGTCGACGCGGCGTCGGAGGGGGACGGTGCGGCGGCGGGCTCCTCGGTGGTGCCGCAGCCGGCGATCAGCAGCGCGCCGGCCGCGGCGGCGGCGAGCAGGGTCATGCGGGTACGCAACATCGGTTTCTCTTCTGTGTGCAGGAATCGGTCAGGCACAGACGCGGGTCGTGTGCCGGCCGACGGGACGAGTGGAGAGCAGGTTGGTGACCGGGTCGACGGTCACCTCGACGCGGATGCCGTAGGCCTCGGTGAGCGCCGCCTCGGTGAACACCTCGTGCGGCGTGCCGGCACCGCGTACCCGGCCTTCGTGCAGGAGCACGACCTGGTCGGCGACGGCAGCCGCCTGGTTGAGGTCGTGCAGCACCACACCGACGGCGACGCCGGCGGTGTCGGCGAGTTCGCGCATCAGGTCGAGGATCTCCACCTGGTAGCGCAGGTCCAGGAACGTGGTCGGCTCGTCCAGCAGCAGGATCGCGGTGTCCTGGGCCAGGCAGGTGGCCAGCCACACGCGTTGCAGCTCACCGCCGGACAGCTCGTCGACCGGCCGGGCGGCCATGGCGTCGACGCCGGTGACCCGCATGGCCCGGTCGATGGCGGCCGGCCCGTCGAGGTCGTTCGCGCGCCACCGCTGCCGGTACGGGTGCCGGCCGTACCCGACCACGTCGCGCACCGTCACCCCGCTGGGGGTGGGGCGGCTCTGCGCGAGCAGCGTCACCCGGCGGGCGAAGTCCCGGGCGGACAGCGACCGGGCCGGCGTGCCGTCGGCCAGCACGATCTCGCCGTGCTCCAGCGGGTGCAGGCGGGCCAGCCCGCGCAGCAGCGTCGACTTGCCGCTGCCGTTCGGGCCGACCAACGCGGTCACTGCCGCGGGCCGCAGCGTGATGGCGGCGTCGTGGACCACCGTCGTGCCGTGATAGCCCAGCCGCAGGTCACTGCCGCTCAAGCCGTCGGCTCGCACCGTTCTGCTCGTCACGGAGGTTAGGCTAACCTAAGACTTGATCGTGCTGTCAAGCCGGTCCTTCGGTCCGATCTCCTCCCCCACCCCACCCCCGCCCCCACCCCCGCCCTCACCCCCGCCCGGGTCGATCATGAGGTTGACGGCGGCGTCGATCTCCGATCCGGCCGCCAACCTCATGATCGATCGAGCGGGGGGCGGGCCGTCAGAGGGAGACCGGCCGGCCGCCGAGGGTCACCGTCAGGCGGCCGTCGCCGGCAAAGGACCAGGCCAGGGCACCGGGGTACGTGGCGCAGCGGGAGCCGTTCGAGCCGGACCAGAACTGGTTCGAGCCGTCCACGTTGCCGACGGTCTTGTCGTTCGAGCCACCGCCGGCGAAACGGCAGGAGGTGTTGCTCCGGAACACCGAGGTGCCGGCGTCGAACGAGAAGTTGCGTTCGGTGTTGTCGATGCTCAGGTTGTTCGAAATGGTCATCGTGCCCGGGTTGCGGTTGAACGTGAATCCGTGCTTGCCATTGCGGTACGCGATGGTGCGCCGGACGGTGTGGTTGACAGCGATGTCCTCGCCGCCGAGCTTGAAGCCGTTGCGGTCGCCGTTGCCGTTCTGCGTACCGTTGCTCAGCGTGCCGTTGCTGAAGGCCAGCGAGTCCTCGATGGTCACCGTGCCGATCGCGCCGGTGTCGGACTTGGTGTAGAGGTCCCATCCGTCGTCGATGTTGTGGTGCGACACCGCGTACCGGAAGACGTTCCCGCCGCCGACGGTGAGCTTGGCCGCGAAGCCGTCGGCGTCCTCGCCGTCGGAGTCGGCGTTGTCGTGCGACTCCACACTGACCATCAGGTTGTTGGCGGGCCACTGGTCGCGGGGCGTGCTGGAGGCGATCCGGGACAGCTGCAGCCCGGTGTCGCGGTTGAACCGGGTCACCGTCCGCTCGATGATGTTGTTGCTGCCGCCGACGAAGATGCCGTTGTCACCGGCCCGCTCCACCACGAGCCCGCGCACGTGCCAGTACGACGCGTTGAGCGCCAGTCCCCGGTTGGCCGGGTCCTCGCTCATCGCCGAGAAGTTGAGGATCGGCGTCTCGCCGGGGTAGGCGTACAGGTTCTTGCGGGCGCTCGACGTGCCGTTGTTGCCGGCGGCGACGGTGACCGTCTGGGACAGGTTGTACGTGCCGCCGCGCAGGTAGATCGTGCCGCCGGCGCCGACGCGGGTGATCGCCGCGGCGATCGTGGTGGGGCTGGCCTGGGTGCCGGCCGCGCCGGCGGTGCCGTTCGGCGCGGCGTAGATCGCGCCGCCGGCCGGCGGCGGCGTGCTGGGGGGTGGCGTGCTCGGGGGCGGGCTGCTCGGCGGCGGGCTGCTCGGCGGCGGGGCGCTGGTCGGCGTGCCGGTGGTCGGGGTGACGCCGCCGGTGCAGGTGACGCCGTTGACGGCGAACGTGGACGGCACCGGGTTGCTGCTGTTGTTCCAGGTGCCGTTGAAGCCGAACGACGTGCTCGCGTTGGTGCCCAGGCTGCCGTTGTAGCTGACGTTCGCGGCCCGGACGGACGCGCCGCCGGCGGTGATCTCGGCGCCCCAGGCCTGCGCGACTGTCTGCCCGGCGGCGAAGGTCCAGGTGACGGCCCAGCCGTCGAGCGGGTCGCCGAGGTTGGTCAGGTTGACGTTGGCGGTGAAGCCGCCGCCCCACTGCGCGGTGACGGCGTAGTCGACGCGGCAGCCGGCGGCCGCCTGCGCGGCGGTCGCGCCGACGGCCAGGCCGGACGCGGCGAGCGCGGCCGTCGCCGCGGCCGAGGTCCACAACACCGTACGGCGGTGTCGGTTGATCATAGTGCACTCCTCCGGGGTGGTGGTGCAGTGCCCGCGCCGCAACGGCACCGATGCCCGGTCGGTGTCAGGGCGGGCCTTGTCGCCCGGACGTCCGTGTCGCCACGGACGAACGCTCACGCCTCCCGCTCAGTAAGCGCTTTCAGCGCAGCCTAACGACGGGCGTCGATACGGTCAAACCTCGGCCGACGCTGAACGATCTCGCCGCACCGTCCGTATCCACTGCCGACGGGAACATCGGCCGGAACCGCGATGCCGGAGCGGGCACGAGCACGATTCCTCCAGTCGTCACTTCGCACCGCGGAGGCGGCGCGGCGGTCGCCGCACCCGCCCTCCCGGTCAACCAGAGGAGAGGTGCATGGCCAGGGGTACGCGCAAGACCGCGGTCCTGAAGCTCGGCGGGGTGGGCGCCCTCGCGGCGCTGCTGTTCGCCGGCGGACTGCAACTGGCGTCGGCGGGCGAGAACAACCGCCCGGCTACCACTGCCGCCGCGCAGACCGTGAACTGCCCGACCGTACGCGACAAGCTGCCCGCCGTCCCCGCGGCGGCGTCGGCCCAGGTGGAACGGGAACTGGCCAACCTGGACCAGGAGATCGTCCGGCAGAACGAGCGGCTGGCCCGGCAGGCGGTACGCCCCGAGGGCGGACCGGCGTTCATCGACAACGCCATCCTCGGCCCGCTGCGCAGCAAGCGCGTCGCCGTGCTCGACCGCATCGAGATCGCCTTCAACCGAATCGGCGCGCAGCGGCCGGACCTGGACGCGCTGGCGACCTGCACGCTCAACGCCCCGGGCGTGCCGAGCGCCGTCAACGGTGGCGCCGGCCAGGCCGGCAACGGCAACGGCAACGGGCAGGCCGGTAACGGCAACGGCAACGCCGGGGGTCAGAACGGCAACGCGGGCGGCCAGAACGGCAACGCCGGCGGTGCGGCGCGGACCGTCAACTGCCCCCGGGTCGCGCTGCCCGCCGTTCCGGCGTCGGCCGCCGGTCAGGTGCAGGCCGAACTGGCCACGCTGGACAAGCAGATCACCGAGGCCAACGCCCGCCTCGCCCAGCTCGCGGTACGCCCCGAGGGCGGACCGGCGTTCATCGACAACGCCGTCCTCGGCCCGTTGCGCAGCAAGCGCGTCGCGGCGCTCGACCGCATCGAGATCGCGTTCAACCGGGTCGGCGCGCAGCGGCCGAACCTGGACGGGTTCGCCACCTGCGGCCTGAACTGATCCGGCCCGGTCGCGGCCCGGCGGTGCGCATCCCGCCGGGCCGCGACCGTGCTCACAACGGCCCGAACACGTCGCCCGGGTCGGCGTCCAGGGTGAGCGTCTCCAGCACGGTGAGCAGGCTGCGCTCCTCGTACCGGAAGTGCGACTCCATGACCGCCGCCACCCCCTCCAGGTGCCGGGCGAGTTCCCCGGGCGGGGCGTCGCGGGCCACCGCCGCGCTCAGCCCGGTCAGCAGGTACCCGATCATCGAGTGGTCCTGCCGCAATCGGTCCAGCGTGTCGCGCAACCCGGGATGCCGCGTCGCGATCGCCGGGAAGAGGCTGTGGTCCTCGCCCTCGTGATGCGCGGTCAGCGCCGCACAGAACCCGTGGCAGAACAACAGCAGGTCACGCGTCGCGGGACGGGCCGGCTCACCGTCGGCCAGCGCCTGCCGGGTCGCCTCCAGCGCCTCGCGCAGCCGCTCGTGCACGGCCCGCATCTCCCGGCTCCAGGCCACCAGCCTGGTCTGTTCGCCCTCAGCCATGAGGCGAGGGCGAAGGGACGACGAGTGTCACCGTCGTGCTCCCTTCGATCCGGCGCCTCCATGCCTGACACGGTCTGCCACCGGCACGCGACGCTTGCCCGAGCATAGCCAGGACGGCGCCCGTCGGGTGTCCCGCGCGCGCGGACGGCCCGGTGCGAGGAATGGGACGACGCGAGCGCCGGCGCTCCGGGTGGCCGCGCGGTCGTACGCTGAAGCAACCATGCATGTCCATTTCGCGTTGCTCGGCCCGCTGACGGTGACGCGCGACGGCGTGGCGGTCGGCCTCGGCTCGGCGAAGCAGCAACTGGTTCTCACGGCGTTGCTGCTGCGGCGGGGGGAGGCGGTCTCCGCCGACGAGCTGGCGACGTTGGTGTGGGGCGACCGGCCACCCACCTCGGCCGCGGCGAACCTGCGCACCTACCTGCGTGGCCTCCGGCAGGCGCTCGGCGCGTCCGGCGCCGAGCGGATCCGCACCACCCCCGGCGGCTACCTGCTACGGGTCGAGCCGGGCGAGTCGGACCTGGACCGGTTCGACGTGGCGGCGGCCCGGGGCCGGGCCGCCCTGGCGGCGGGCGACCCGGCGACGGCGGACACGGAACTGGCCGACGCGCTGGGGCTGTGGCGTGGGCCGGTGCTGGCCGGACTCCCGCTGCCCGGGCCGCTCGCCGGCCGTGTCGCCCGGATCGAGGAGCGGCGGCTGCTGGCCGAGGAGGACCACGCGGCGGCACGGCTGGCGCTCGGCGAAGCGGCCCGGGTGATCCCCGGACTGCGCGCGCTGCTCGACCGTCACCCGCTGCGCCAGCGCGCGTGGGCGCAGCTCATGACCGCTCTCTACCAACTCGGCGACGTCTCCGGCGCGCTGGCGGCGTTCCGCCGGGCCCGCCGGGTGCTGGCGGAGGAGACCGGTATGGACCCGAGCCCGGAACTCACCCGCCTGCACGACGACATCCTGCACCACCGCCTCGCCCGGGGCCCGGCCGCCGCGCCACCGGCGGGTGCCGGGCCGGAGGCCACGACGCACCACCGGCCGCGTCAGCTTCCGCTCGCCGCCGCCGGTTTCGTCGGACGCGACGCCGAACTCGCGGTGCTCGACGCGACGCTCGGCGAACGGCCGGACGGACGCGACTCGGTGCGCATCGTCACGGTCAGCGGAATGGCCGGGGTGGGCAAGACCACGCTGGCGCTGCACTGGGCGCACCGGGCCGCCGGCCGGTTCCCGGACGGCCAGTTGTACGTCAACCTGCGCGGCTACGACGAAGGCGACACGGTGCCCGCGGCCGACGCCCTGCTCACCTTCCTGGAGGCGCTCGGCGTGCCGGCCGGCCGGATCCCGGGCGGCGTCGACGGCCGGGCGGGCCTGTTCCGCAGCCTGCTGGCCCCGCGCCGGATGCTCGTGCTGCTCGACAACGCCCGCGACGCCGCGCAGGTACGCCCGCTGCTGCCGGGCGCGGGCCGCTGCGCGGTCCTGGTGACAAGTCGCGACCAGCTCAGCGGGCTGGCGGTGGTGGAGGGCGCCCGGCCGTTGACGTTGGGCGTGCTGACCGCCGAGGAGTCGACGCTGCTGCTGCGCGGCCGGATCGGCGCGGACCGGGTCGCCGCCGAGCCGGAGGCCACCACCGAGATGATCGAGTCGACCGGCCGCCTGCCGCTGGCGCTCTCGATCGTGGCGGCGCGTGTGGCGGCCCGGCCGACCTTTCCGCTGGACGCGGTGGCGGCGCAGCTTCGGCCGCCCGGGACACGGCTGGGACTGCTGGCCGAGGGCGACGTCTGGCGGGCCTTCTCCTGGTCGTACCGGGCGCTGAGCACCGACGCGGCCTGCCTGCTGCGCCTGCTGGGGTTGCATCCCGGCCCGGACCTGACCCTCGACGCCGCCGCCGCGCTGCTCGGCGCCCCGGCGTCGGCTGTCACTCCGCTGCTGCTGGAGCTGAGCCGCCTGCACCTGCTGACCGAGCACCGGCCCGAGCGGTACGTGCTGCACGACCTGCTGCGGTCGTACGCGGTGGAGCTGGCACGGGAGCGCGACCGCCCCCAGGAGCGGGACGCGGCCGTCCGGCGGCTGCTCGACCACTACCTGCGCACCGCGCTCGCCGCCGCCGTGCTGCTCCAGCCGACCTGGACACCGCTCGAACCGGTGCCGCTCGGGCCGGCGGACGTACCCGTGCCGTTGCCGGACCGGATCGCGGCGCAGCGCTGGTTCCAGGCCGAGCGCCCGGTGCTGTTGCGGGTGCTGCGCCAGGCCGGCGAACCCGGCCTCGAGCGGTACGCCGGCCGGCTCGCCTGGGCGCTCGCCGCCTACCTGGCGCCCCGCGGGCTGTTCCAGGACCAGCTGACCGTCCAGCGGGTGGCGCTGGACGCGGCGAAGCGGATCGGCGATCGGCAGGCCGAGGCGGTGGCACGCCGGATGCTGGCTCGCGCGCTGATGCGGCTCGGCGACCGGGACGCGGCCGAGCACCATCTGCGGCGCGCCCTGGGCATGTACGAGCAACTCGGCGATCTGGCCGGCCTCGCCCTGATCCTGCGGCACTACACCGAGCTGTGCACCCAGAGCGACCGGTTGGACGAGGCGCTCGCGTACAGCGTCGAGGCGCTGCGCGTGTCCCGGCTGACCGGCAACGAGTACGCGGTGGCGCGGGCGCTTAACAGCAAGGGCTACCTGCACGCGCTCACCGGGGACTACCGGCAGGCGGTCGACGACTGCACCGAGGCGCTCGACCGGCAGCGGCGGATGGACGACCGGGTGGGGCAGGCGGCGACTCTGGACAGCCTCGGGTTCGCCTACCACCGGCTCGGTGACCCGAAGCGGGCCGCGGAGTGCTACGAGCAGTCGGTCGCGCACTTCGGGGAGTCGGTCAACCGGTTCCACGAGGCGCTGACCCTGATCCGACTGGGCGAGGCGCGCGAGGCGACGGCGGACACCGCCGGCGCCGCCGAGGCGTGGCGGCGGGCGGTGCGGATCTACGACGACCTGGGTGATCCGGCCGCCGACGAGCTCCGGCGACGGCTGGCCCGGCTGCCACCGGGCTGACCCGGCCACGGGTCAGCCCGGCCGGGCGTTCTGCAGCTGGTCCCGGATCAGGGCCTCGTAGGGACCGCCACGGGCGACCAGTTCCTCGTGCGTGCCCTGCTCCACCAGGCGTCCGTCCTCCATCACGCCGATCAGGTCGGCGTTGACCACGGTGCTGAGCCGGTGCGCGATCACGATCCGGGTGCACGACAACGCGGTGAGCACCTCGTCCACCCGGCGTTCGGTGACCACGTCCAGGTGACTGGTCGCCTCGTCCAGGAGCAGCAGCGGCGGGTTGTGCACGAGGGCGCGGGCCAGCGCCAGGCGTTGCCGCTGGCCGCCGGAGAGCCCGCCGCCGCCCTCGGTCAGCCGTGTCTCGTACGCCATCGGCATCGCCATGATCTCGTCGTGGATCTGCGCGCGCTGCGCGGCGAGCACGACCTCCTCGTAGGTGGCGGACGGGTGGCCGAGGGAGATGTTCTCGCGGACCGATCCGGCGAACAGCGCGGGATCCTGCGTCACCATGCCGCACGAGCGGCGCAGCTCGCGGAAGTCGAGGTCCTGAAGCAGCCGCCCGTCGAAACGCACCTCCCCCTCGGTCGGCACGTACAGCCCGATCACCGTCTTGGCCAGCGTCGTCTTGCCCGATCCGGTCCGGCCGACCAGCGCCACCTTGGCGCCGGCCGGCACGGTGAGGTGGATGCCGCGTACCGCCCAGTCGGCGTTGCTGCTGTACCGCATGCCCACGCCGGTGAGCGTCACCTGGCCGGTGATACGCCGCCCCGGCCGGCTCGCCGAGGTGTCCTGTTCGGCGTTCTCATCCATGACGTCGCGGATCCGCTCCAGGTGCGTGCCGACGGTCTGGAGCTGCCGGGCGGTGTTGACCAGACCCATCAGCGGGGTGAGCACGGCGGCGGCGAGCGCGTTGAGCGCCAGCATCGTGCCCAGCGACATCCGGCCGGCGACGACCTGGTGGGCGCCGACCCACAGCAGCAGCATCGGCGAGCCCATCCGGAAGGCGGACAGGAGCGCCTCGACGCCGGTCTCCAGCCGGCGGCGGTGCAGGGAGGCGAACTGCCGGCTCTGGAACAGCCCGGACCAACGTCCGAGGACCTGCTGCTCGGCGCCCATCGCCTTCACGGTTTCCGCGCCCGCCAGCACCTCGACCGCGTAGTTCTGCTCCTCGGCCTGAGCCGCGATGTCGCGGTGGGTGCGCTCCCGCATCGGCCGGTAGGTCGCCACGATCGCGGCGAGCTGAAGCAGGCCCAGCCCGAGCACCAGTCCGGCGTAGAGCGGGGTGAGCGCCAGCAGCAGGCCGATGTAGACGACCACGAACAGCCCGTCGAGGACCAGCGACATGGTCTGGCTGGTGACCATGTCGCGGATGACGGTGTTGCTGGACATCCGCATGAGCAGGTCGCCGCTGCTGCGGAGCTGGAAGTAGGAGTACGGGAGGGCGAGCAGGTGGTCGAAGAAGCGCCGCATCATGGTGTCGTCCATGCGGGCGTGCAGCACGTTGAGCGCGAGCCCCCGGGTGTAGCTGCCGACGCCCTGGGTGGCCAGCAGCAGGACCATGCCGGCGCCGAGGACGGTCAGAGCGTCGACCTGGCCCTGCCCGATCACCACGTCGACGGCGAACTTGGTGACCAGGGCGGGCAGCAGCACCGCCACCTGGAGCAGCAACGAGACGAGCAGCACGAGGCCGAGCAGCGGGCGGGAGAAGGTCAGCATGCCGCGGGCGAAGCGCAGCGAGGCGAGCCGACCCGGGCCGGGCCGGCGTTCGAACCGCTCCTGCGGCGTCAGCTCGATGGCGATGCCGGTGAAGCCCTCGCCGAACTCCTCCCGGCTCATCCGCCGCCGGCCCATCGCCGGGTCGACGACGACGGCGCCGCGCCGGTCCCACCGCTCCAGGACCAGATAGTGGCGGAACTTCCAGTGCACGATCGCGGGCAGTTCCAGCTGGTCCAGCGCGTCGAGGTCCACGCTGACCCCGCGTGCCCGCATGCCGTTCTCGCGGGCGAACTGGGCCATCTGCAACGCGGTCGCGCCGTCGCGGCCGATGCCGAGGCGCTCGCGGCACTCCGCGACCGACGTCCAGCGGCGATGCGCGGTCAGGACCATCGCCAGGCACGCGGCGCCGCACTCCGTCGCGCTCATCTGGAGCATCACCGGCACCCGGCGGCGCGGGCGGCGGGAGGTGGTCGCGCTCATCGCAGCGCGTCCGTCGCCTCGGGCAGCAACTGCAGCACTGTGGGTTCGGCGACCACGAGACTGAGCCGGCCGAAGGCCGTACCGGCCGGGGCACCGGACAGCAGCACCACGGTGGCCGGGCGGGCGACCGTCGGGGGCAGGCGCCACCGGCCCGCGGCGGCGGCGTCCTCGACGACCTCCGAGCGGACCACTCGCACCGTGGTCCGCCCGGTGTCCTGGTTGAGCGTCGCCTCGTCGCCGGGCGCCGGGGCGAGGCGACCGCCGAACACCGCGACGAGGTACGACCCGTCGGCGCCCACGACGGCGCCGTCGACCGCCTTCGGCACCCGGGTGACCGAGGCGAAGACCAGGCAGGCCAGGAGCAGCGCGGCGAGCGCTGCCAGCGGGCGGCGCGAGGAGCGGATCGGCAACCGGACCGGGACGTCGGGCGGACCGCCCTGGTAGGTGGCCAGCGCCTGCGGGCGGTACGGCCAGATCGGCTGGTCAGCCACGGCGGCCACGCTCCCCCGCCGGCCGCGGCGGTTCGACCAGCAGGATCGACGGGACCCGGTCGGGCGCCGCCAGGCGCAGCAGGTTGTAGCCGATACCGGCGATGCCGCTCATCAGACCGGGTGTCTCCGCGCCCAGCGGCACCCCGCACAGCCACCCGTCCCGGTCGATGTAGTCGAGGATGCTCGCCGCCACCAGTTCGGCCTGCCGGGCCGCGGCCCGGTCGCCGAGGACCCGTGCGCCCGCGAGCACGGCCTCCACGTTGCCGAGGTCGCCGTGACAGATGCTGTGGTTGCCGGTGCCGGTGATCACCTCGCCGGTCAGCCCGAAGCGCAGCATGCCGTCGACGGCGTCGCGCAGGTCACGGTCGACGAGATCGCTGTCGTCGACGTATTCGGCGAGGTCGGCGCGGGCGAGCGCGATGCCGGGGCCGCCGTGGCACCAGGCGATCATCGAGTAGCCGTCCGGGGTGGTGTCACGCAGGTCGAGCCAGCAGCGGTGCTCCGGGTCGAAGGCGGAGCGCTCGTACCGGATCGCACCCTCCACCAGCGGCAGGTGGTCTCGGTTGCCCAGGACGCGGTCCAGCCGGGCCAGCGCGACGGCGATGCCGGAACCGCCGTGCGAGAAGCCGGCCAGCGGCCGGCTGGGGTTCACCGCGCCGGCCCAGCCGATCCCGTCACCGACCGGCTCGGCCCGGTCCCGCAGGATGCGCGCGAACGTGCCGGCCGCGTCGAGCAGGCGTGGCGACGGGCGCGCCGCGTGCAGCGCGAGCAACGCGAGGATCGCCCCGGCCGCACCGCTGATCACGTCGTACGCCTCGTCCTCGGGCGCGAGGTGCAGGAGCACGGGCACGATCCGCTCGGCCGCGTCGAGCAGGTCGTCGCGGCGCCACAGCGCGCCGAGGTGGCTCAGGGCGTACAGCGGGCCGCCGAGTTCGTTGAACGCGCCGACGGTGAAGTTCTGCAGGCTCGTCACCGGAGTCTCGTCGAGCAGGTCGACCTGACGGGTGAGCATCGCCGCCGCGACCTCCGCGGCCTCACGGAACCGCGGCTCGCCGCTGATCTCCCCGAGGTAGCCGAGGAACAGGGCGATCCCGGACAGTCCGTTGTACAGGTCGATCCCGACCGGGCCGAGCTGCCAGATCCGGTCGGCCACCAGGGTGTGCCCGAGCCAGGCGATGGAGTCCTCGCCGGTGTCCGCGGTGAGCAGCAGCCGGTCCCCGGCGGCGCGGGCGGCGGCGACGAACCGGTCCGCGGGTGCCGGCGTGGTGGCGGCGGTGACCTGGTACTGCGACCACTGGCCCTGGCTCTCCACGCCCATCGTCAACGCGGCGAGGGAGCTGCGCAGGATCCAGGTCTGCTGGGCGAGGTGGGCGTCGGAGAGCGCGGCGATCCGCCGTCGGGAACGGTCCAGGCCGCTGCTGGCGAGTACCCCGGTGATCACCGATCCGTCGCCGGCGACGAAGTCCCGCGACGCCGGGGCGGTGCTGAAGAAGGGGATGTCGCCGCGGCTGAGCTGCGCCTGCTCGGACGCGGCGATCCTCGCCTCGGCCCCCGGCCACTCCTCCTGCAGCCAGAGGAAGCTCAGGAAACGCTCCCGGTCGAGCGCGTCGCGCAGCAGGTCCGGGTGCCGGCTCTCCTGCAGCACCTTGGCGTAGGTGCGGGTGGCACGCAGGATCACGCGTACCTCGTCGTCGGCGAAGGCCGCCACCGGCCCGTCCGCGGCCAGCAGGTCGTCGCGGTGGCGGTGCAGCAGCCGGTACGTGCGCTCGAACCCGGCGATGATGTCGTCGCTGAAGTCGAGCGTGTGGTGGGCCGCGCCGTCGAGGCTGGGCAGGTTCTGCCCGCCGCTCATCTCGATCCGCCGGCGCACCAGGCGCATCCGGTCGGTGCCGGACTCCTCCCAGGTCGCCACCGGCGTGGGGGTGAGCTGCCCGGCCGTGCCGGCGAGCCCGCTGAAGTCGACCCCGCCGACGCCGTCGTCGTCCTGGTAGATGATCGGCCGGGGCAGGAGCCCGACCTCGAGCACGGATTCGCGCATGGTCCGGAAGGACTCCGCCGATACGCCGATCTGCCTGTCGCTCTGCTCGCTCTCCGGGTGGAACAGGGCTTCCAGGTCGACGAGCATCGGATGCTCGCCGGCGGCGATGACGTTCTCCAGGTGGAAGTCGACGGCCGCGAGGCTGTGCAGCAGCGCCAGGTAGCTGCCCTGCCGGGTGTAGAAGCGGCGCAGCGCCTCCCGGTCGGCGCACGGGCCGGCGGCGACGAACTCCGACCAGCCGTACCCGCCGCGGTCGAGGACCCACATGGTCCGCAGCGGCGGCTGCGCGCCACGGGCGTTGAGCCACTCCAGCAACTGCTGGAAGTGCAGCTCCACCTGGAGGCCACGGGGCTTGTACACGACGCGGGCGCCGTTGGCGAAGCGGACGAATCCCACCGAGCGGCCACCGCGGTGCGAGTCGCCGGCGCCGAAGGACACCCCGGTGACGGCGCCGAGGTCCGCCGGGTCGCCGAGCCGGTGTGCCAGCGCGGGCGCGTCCGCGACGAGGCGCCGGGCGAACTCGACCCGGGCGTCGACCCAGTTGTCGACGAGGACTGTGGCGTCCCGGGCCAGGACCGGGTACTCCATCAGGACGTCCAGTGTGTACTTCGGATCGTGCAGGCGGCGGGTGAAGTCCTGGAACCGTTCCTCCGGCGTCGCCCCGGCGAGCTGGCCCTCCAGCCGCAGCACGTTGAGTTCGAGGACCAGCACCCGGCCGACGAGCAGGTTGATCGCGCCGGTGGGCGGGTCGCAGAGCTGCTCGGCGAGCCGGTCGGCGTCGACGTGCGGGCTCGGTGCGGCGGCGCACGCCTCGTGCACGGCCTGCCGTACCCGGCGCAGCCCGTCGTCGATCAGCGGGCGGACCAGTTCCACGAAGGCCCCGTGCGGGTGCGGGTCGTGGTGGTGGTCGTGGTCGTGGTCGTGGTGATCGTGCGCGGGAGCGCCACCGCCCGGCCGGCGGTCACGCCACGCGCGCTCGATCGCGCGCACGTGGTCCGGTACGTCGGTGAACCGGCTGCGGACCGTCTCCGGGGTCTCGCCGAGGACCCGGACCAGGGCCGGCTCGTCGAGGCCCAGCTCCCGGAGCCAGCTGTCGAACAGCTCGCCGCCTCCGTCGAAGACCGGCTCGTCCTTCCACCGCCGCAGTCGCTGCCGGCCCCGCTCCTCGTCCACGGTCCCGGCCGGCGTCCCGGCGCCGAGCCGCTCGGACAGGGAGTGGGCCAGATACCAGCCGGGGTGGGAAAGGTCCACCGGGCCGTCGGCGGGCGGGCGCGCGTACGTCATGGTTGCTCTCTCTCGCGGCGTCAGGTCTCGCGGGTCCGACGGCGCCCGGACACGTCCCGAATGCCCGGGCGCCGTCGGTGTGGGGAGCGGATCAGGCGGTGCACAGCCCGCAGGTCGACTGCGTCTGGCAGGTACCGCACGTGGTGCCGCCGCAGGTGGCGCCGCAGGAGCCACAGGGCGTCTCCCGGGCGGTGAAGCCGCCGCAGCAGCCGAGCGTCAGCAGGTACTCGGTGCGGGCGCCGGCGATGTGCGCGAGCACGTCGTCGCCGAGCTCGGCCACGCCGCAGGGGTGCTCGGGCAGCGCCGCGAGCTGGTCGGCGGAGAGGCTCGCCCGGTACTCGGGGTCCTTCCAGGCTCGTACGATGTCCATCGAAGTTCTCCTCGGGGGTTCGGGGTGTGCCGGCGGCGGAACGTGTCGTGGAGGGAGGAGACGCGTCCGTCCGGGTCGGTGCCTCGGGTCAGCCGCAGCAGCCGACGGTGAACACCGCGCAGGTGCCGTTGCAGACGGTGCCGTTGATGCTGAAACATCCGGCGACACCGGTGACCGCGGTGATGGTGGGGGTCGGGGTCCACGTGCCACCGGGTGCGGTGTCGAGCTCGTGGTCGCTCAGCTCGACGAAACCGGCCGGGTTCGCCGGCAGCGCCGCCCGCTCCTCGTCGCTGAGCGACGCCCGGTAGACCGGGTCCTTCCATGCCCTGATGTAGTCCATGTGGGTCTCCGATCGAGGTCGTCGTGCAGGGTGTACGGGTTGGCCTCCACAGGCGGAACCGTAGGGCTGTGCTATGGCAGATCGATGGCACCGCGATGGTCGTGCGGCGGCTCCAGCGACAGCACCGACGGCACCCCGGCCGGGTCCGCCAGGCGCAGGAACGCGTAGCCGATGCCGGTCAGCCCGCACATCAGCCCGGGGGTCTCGACGCCGCGCGGTACGCCGCACCGCCAGGCGCCCGCCTCGACGTCGGCCACGGCCGCGGCGGTGAGGGTGGCCGCGTGCCGGGCCAGGGCGTCGTCGCCGACGGCCGCCGCCACGACCCACGCGGCCTCGGCGTTGCCCAGGTCGCCGTGGCAGATCGAGTGGTTGTGCAGCAGGTTGTGCGGGTCGCGCAACGCGGCCGAGGCGAGCCGCAGGTCGTCGCGTACGAGGTCGTCGTCGGTGGCGTGACCGAGCAGTTCGGCACGAGCCGTCGCGACCCCGGCCGCGCCGTGGCACCAGGCGACCATGCCCCGGCCGGGCGGCGCGTCCGGACGCAGGTCCCGCCAGTTGCCGGTGGTCTCGTCGTAGAGCGTCCGTTCGTACCGCAGTGCCGCGTCCACCGTCGCGCGGTGCTCGTCGGTGCCCCGGTGCCGGTCCCAGCGCGCCAGCGCGGTGGCGATGCCCGAGGCGCCGTGGGAGAAACCGGCCAGCGGACGGTCGACGTAGAGCGCCCCGTGCCAGCCGACGCCGCCCGCCACCGGTCGCGCGCCGGCGGTCAGGTGCGCGGCCATCGCGCCGGCACCGGCGAGCAGGTCGGGGTCGCCGGTCATCCGGTGCAGGGAGAGCAGGGCGAGCAGTCCACCGGCCGTGCCGCTGATGATGTCGTACTCGCGGCTGTCGGCGGTGTGGGCGGCCATCGCGGCGGCGAGGCCGGTGGCGGTGTCGAGCAGGTCGGCGCGGTCCAGCACGGCGGCGAGGTGGCTCAGGGCGTACACCGCGCCGCCCAGGTGGTCGAAGCCGCCGACGCCCAGCGTGGCGTCGGCCGGTTCGGCGAGCCAGGCCCGCCCCTCGCGGAGCATCATCGTGGCGGCGAGGTCGGCGGCCCGCCGGTAGGCCGGGTCGCCGGTGACCCGGGCCAGCCGGCCGAGGAACAGGGCGATGCCGCTGATGCCGTTGTACAAGTCCATGGCGCTCGGGCCGAGCATCCACACCTTGTCCGCGACCAGCCCCAGACCGAGCCAGCAGATCCGGTCGCCGTCGGTGAGCGCGGTGGCCAGCAGCCGGTTCCCGACCAGGCGTGCGGCGTCGACGAGCCGCTCGGGCGGGACCGGGCCCGCGGCGGCGGGGCGGCGCGGCGGGGCGGGTGGGCGCCAGGTCGACGGGTCACCCATGATCAGCGCGGTGACGGAGGCCTCGATGATCCAGCTCTGCTGGGCCAGGTGGTCCTCCGACATGTCCGCGAGGCGGTCCCGCACGGCGTCGAGCCCGGTGCGCCGCAGCGCCGCCGGCAGCACGGTGCCGTCACCGCCGACGAGATCGGTCGACGACGGCGTGGTCACGAAGATCGGGACGTCACCGGCACGCATCTGCGCCAGCTCCGCGGCGATCAGCCGCTCCCGCTGCTCGCGCCCGTCGTGGCCGGCCCAGAGGTTCTCGAACCAGCGGTCCCGGTCCAGCGCGTCACGCAGCAGGTCGGGGTGCCGGGCCTCGGCGAGCATCCGGACGTACGACTCGGTGGCCCGTGGCACGACGCGCACCTCGTCGCGGGCGAACGCCGCCAGCGGCCCGTCCGCGGCCAGCAGGTCGTCGCGGTGCTCGAGCAGGATCCGGTAGAGCCGGCGGTAGCCGTCCACGATCTCCGGGGCGAACTCGGTCACGTCGGCCTCGTCGTCGGCGAGCGTGGGCAGGTTCGCCGAGCCGGGCAACGTCACCCGCTGCCGGTCCAGGTGCATCTCGTCGGTGCCGAGGCCGTTCCAGACCATCACCGGCCGGGCGGTGAGCTGGCCGCCCGCGCCGGCCATCCCGCTCATGTCGAACCGGTTGACCTGGCTGCCCTCGGTCCACAGCACCGGGGCGGGCAGCAGTCCGACGGTGACCGCCGACCGGCTCATCAGGTCGATGCCCACCGCCTGGAGGTAGCCCGCCCGGTCGTCCGGTTCGGCCGGCCGTTCCCACTGCCAGTTGTGCAGCATCGCCTCCAGGTCGATGAGCATCGGGTGCTCGCCGGAGGCGATCACGTTCTCCAGGTGGAAGTCGGTCGCGCCGAGCGTCTGGAGCAGAGCCAGCAGCGCGCCCTGCCGCCGGTGGAACCGACGCAGCGCGTCCCGGTCGGCGCACGGGCCGCTCTCGACGAACTCGGTCCAGCCGTACGTCCCGCGGTCGAGGACCCAGAACGTCCGCAGCGGTGGCTGCGCGCCTCTGTCGTCGAGCCAGGACAGCAGGCGCTGGAAGTGCTGGTCGACCCGGAGGTTGCGGGGCTTGTACATCACTCGGGCGCCGGAGGTGAACCGTACGACGGCCACGGAGCGCCCACCGCGATGGCTGTCGCCCGCGCCGAAGCTGACCTGCGCCAGGTCGCCGAGGGCGTCCGGGCCGCCGTGGCACGCGGCGAGCGCGGCGTGGTCGGCGACGAGGCGCTCGGCGAACTCCGTCCGGGCATCGGCCCAGTCGTCGACGACCCGCACCAGGTCACGGGCCAGCACCGGGTACTCCCGCAGCAGGCGCAGGGCGTGCGCCGGTTGCCGCAGCCGGTGCAGGAAGTGGTGGAAGCGCTCGTGCGGCGTGGCGCCGGCCAGGTCACCGCGGATCCGGAGCACGTTGAGCTCCAGTGCCATGACCCGGGCCAGCATCCCGTTGAGCGTGTCGAACGGGCCGTGTCCCAGGTGCGTGGTCAACGCCTCGGCGCTCAGTCGGGGGTGGTCCGCCACCAGCGCGTCCACCCGGCTCCGGAGCTGCTCCCGCGCGTCCTCGACCAGTGGGGCCACGACCACCGCGAACCCGGTCGGGTCGTCGGGTCCGGCGCCGGTGGGCGGTCTGCGCCGCCACGCGTCGACCAGTCGCCGCGCGTACTCGGGTTCCCGGTCGAACCGGTCGCGGACGGTCTTCGGCGCCTCGCCGAGCATCCGGATCAGGCCGGCCTCGTCCAGACCGTGCTCGGCCAGGTGACTCGCGGCCCGGTCGGGCCGCCGGGCGTGCACGGGCTCGTCCCGCCACATCTTCAGCCGGATCCGGCCGACCTCGGTGTCGACCGGGCCCCGGGGACGCCGGCCGGTCAGGCGCTCCGGCAGGGAGTACGCCAGGAACCAGGCGGCGTCGCCCGGCTGCACCGGGTCGGAGTCGTCGTGCATCTGCTCCGCCTCACTGCGCGGTGTGGTCGCGCGGTCCGTGGTGGTCGCCGCCCGGGCGTGGACGGCTCGTGCCGGGAGACGCGCAGACGCCGAGGTCGCCCCGCAACATCGACGTGTACGCCTCGCTCAGCGCGGGGGTCGGTTCGACGCCCAGTTCGGCGTCGAGCCGGCTGCGGAAGGAGCCGAAGACCTCGATCGCCTCGTCCTGCCGGCCGGTGCGGTACAGGGCGGTCATCAGCAGGATCGCCGGCCGTTCCCGCAGCGGATGCTCGGTACGCAGGGCCAGCAGGGCGGGGATCGCCTCGTGGAAGTTGCCCAGCCGCAGTTGCAGGTCCATCCGGTGTTCCAGGCACACGATGCGGCGCTCGCGCAGGTGGTGCCGGCGGCTCTCGACGTACGGGCCGGGCAGCCCCGCCAGCGGCTCACCGGCCCAGATCTTCTCCGCCGCGGCCAGGTGCGCGGCGGCACCGGCGAGGTCACCGCCGTTCTCCGCCGCGGTGGCCCGTTCCACCGCCTCGTCGAAGTCGGTGACGTCGATCCGGGCGGAGCCGAGACGCAGCCGGTAGCCGATGCGCAGGGTGTCGATGGTGGGCCCGTCGTGGCCGGCGGACGCGGCCTGGAGCGTGCGCCGCAGCCGGTAGATGTAGGGCGGGATCAGCTTCCTGCCGGTCGGCGGGGCGTCTCCGCCCCAGACGCCCTCGAGGATCGACGCCGGGGTGACCACCCGGCCGGCGTTGAACAGCAGCAGCGCGAAAACCGCCTGCTGGCGTATCGGCCCGAGGTCGAGCCATTCACTGCCGACCTCGGCGTGCAGCGGACCCAGGGCGAAGAACCGCACCCGGGTCACGGCGTCGCACCGCCCGCGCCGCGACTCGTCATCGCTTCCCCTCCCCCACCGACGGCCGGTGAGCGCACCCGGACGGCAACGAAGATCATCGCTCCGGGGATGCTACGGGGAGGCGCGCACAATGCGCGCACAATGCGTGTATGGACGGCGCCGGGAATCGACATTCGGTGTCATGGCATTGACGTTTATCTATGCTAAGGCCATTTTCCGACCGGCTCGGGTAGTGCCAGCGCTACCCGCGATCCGGCAGCAGGCGGGATGGAGCACGGGGCCGGTTCTGGCGAGGCTTGAGGCCGTACCCGTTCACCTCCGTCGAGGAGTTCCCATGAACCGCCGTACCTTCCCGGTCGCCGTCGGCGCCACGGCCCTGCTCACCGTCACCGCGCTGGGTGTGCCCGCCGCGTCCGCCGCGACCACCGACGCCCGGCGTCCCGCCGCCGACGCCGTCCAGAAGCGACTGGACGGCCTGGTCGCCGAGCACGGCTTCCCCGGGGCGCTGGCCTCCGTACGCCGCGACGGCCGGGTGCGCGACTACACCGCGGGCCTGGGTGACCTGCGCACCGGCGCCGCGATCCCCCGCGACGCCCGGGTGCGCGTCGGCAGCAACACCAAGACGTTCACCGCCGTGGTCGTCCTCCAGCTCGTCGGCGAGGGTCGCGTCGACCTCGACGCCACCGTCGAGCGCTACCTGCCCGGGATGGTGCGCGCCAACGGCAACGACGGGCGGCGGATCACCGTACGCCAGCTGCTGCAGCAGACCAGCGGCCTGCCCGACTACGACGAGGTCGTGTTCAGCGAGGCGCAGGATCTGGTGGACCGCCGCAGCGACTACTTCGATCCGCGCCGGCTGCTGGACGAGGCGCTCACCCAGGACCGGCGCTTCCCGCCGGGGCAGAAGTGGGAGTACAGCAACACCAACTTCGTGCTGGCCGGGCTGATCATCGAGCGGGTCACCAAGCGCCCCGTCGGTGAGGAGATCACCCGGCGGATCATCGAGCCGCTGCGGCTACGTGACACGTACTGGCCGCAGACCGGCGAGCAGGACCTGCCCGGCCGGCTGCCGCGCGGATACGTCGCGGTGGAGCCCGGCGCGCCGTGGATCGACGTGACCCGGATGGACCCGTCGCTGGGCTGGGCCGCCGGTCAGCTCGTATCGACCCCGTCGGACCTGCGGACGTTCTTCGAGGCGCTGCTGGCGGGCAAGCTGCTGAAGCCGGCCCAGCAGGCGGCGCTGACGCGCACGGTGCCGGCGCCCGACTTCGAGCCCACCGGCGTGTGGGAGTACGGCCTGGGCATCGCCCGGCACGAGCTGCCCTGCGGCGGTCACGCCTGGGGACACGGCGGCGACATCCAGGGCTTCCAGACCCGCAACCTGTCCACCACCGACGGGCGCAGCGCGGTGGTCGCGGTGACCGGGCTGCCGACGAGCATGGAGATGCTGGAGGCGGTCACCAGCACCGTCGACGCGGCCCTGTGCGGCACCCGCCGCTGATCCGCCTCGACATCGCACGCGCGCCGCCTCCCGCGAGGCGGCGCGCGGACGTGCGTACGCTTACCGCCGGCCGTCGAGATAGCGCAGCACGGCGGTGACCCGGCGGTCCGCGCGGTCGTCCGGCGGCAGGCTCAGCTTCGCGAAGATGCTGCGGATGTGCTTGTGCACCGCGCCCTCGGTGACGAACAGCCGTTCCGCGATGGCGCCGTTGCCGAGCCCCTCGGCCATCAGCGCCAGCACCTCGTGCTCACGAGGCGACAGCTCGGCCAGGGCGGTGTCCGGCCGCCGGTTGCGGGCGAGCAACTGCCCGACCACCTCCGGGTCGATCACGCTGCCGCCGTCCGCGACGCGGTGCAGCGCGGCGAGGAACTCCTCGACCCGGCCCACCCGCTCCTTGAGCAGGTAGCCGAGCCCGGAGGCGCCGACCGAGAACAGCTCGGTGGCGAACGCCTGCTCGACGTACGCGGACAGGACCAGCACCGCGAGGCCCGGCCGGCGGCGGCGGGCCTCGACCGCGGCGACGATGCCCTCGTCGGTGTGGGTGGGCGGCATCCGCACGTCGACGATCGCGACGTCCGGCCGGTGCTCGTCCACAGCGGTCAGGAACTCCCCCGGCGTGCCGGCGGTGGCCACCACGTCCAGGTCCTCGGCGCGCAGCAGCAGCGCCAGCCCTTCGCGCAGCAGCGCGTCGTCCTCGGCGATCACGATCCGCATGGCAGCTCCACGTGCATCCTCGTCGGTCCTCCCGGTGGACTCGTCAACGTCATCCGCCCGTCGTACGCCTCGACCCGGCGGCGGATGCCGGTCAGCCCCGAGCCGCGCGTCTCGTCGGCGTCCCCGCGACCGTCGTCGGTGACGGTGACGAGCAGCCGGTCCCCCTCCCGGCGCACGGCGACCTCGACGCCGTTCGCGCCGCTGTGCCGGACCACGTTCGTCAGCGCCTCGGCCACCACGAAGTACGCGGTGGCCTCGACCGCCGCCGCGCAGCGCACGTCGACGTCCACCGACAGGCGGCACGGCACCGCGCACTCGGCGGCGAGCCCGGCGAGCGCCCCGGCCAGGCCCCGGTCGCCGAGCACCGGCGGGAGGATGCCGCGCACCACCGTACGCAGCTCGCCGAGCGCCTGCTCGGCCGCGTCCTGTGCGCGTTCCAGGATCTCGTCGGCGCGGTCCGGATCGCGGCGTACCGCCCGCCGTGCGGCGCCGAGCAGCACGTTCACCGCGACCAGCCGGTTCTGGGTGCCGTCGTGCAGCGACCGTTCGATGCGGCGCAGCTCGACCGCGTGCGCGTCGAGCGCGGCGGCCCGGGTGGCGGTGAGTTCGGCGACCCGCAGCGACAGGTCGACGCCGGGCGGCGGGGGCAGCAGCCGTCTGCCCGGCCGGGCCTGGATCCGCGCCAGGGCCGGGCCGGTCGTGACCGCGAGGACGAGCCAGCCGACCCCGAGCGCGGCGACCGCCAGCGCGTCACCGAGCCCGTTGATGTGCCACCAACCGATGCCGGGCGCGCCGGCCTCCGGCGGCACCAGCCGGTACCAGAGCGGAAACGTGATGTCCTGCACGGCGTAGATCGGCAGCACAAGCGCGGTCAGCCCGACGCCGAAGCCGAGCGTGCCGTGGACGGCCACCCAGCGCAGCTCCCGCCGCAGGACCGGGTCGCGAAGCGCCGCGCGCACCCCGGCCGGCACCGGGCCGGGCGCCGGGATCGGCGGCCCCCACCGGGACAGCCGGGCGCGCTCGCGGTCGGCCACCGACCGCACCGCCTGGAGAATCCCGGGTACGAGCAGCAGCCCGACCCCGCCGACGCAGGCCGCCGCCACGACAACGGTGCCGAGCAGCACGCCGAGCGCCAGCACGGCGGTGCCCAGCCCGCCGACGAGGTGCTCCAGCGCGGTCACCGCGGCACGGAACCGCCCGCGTACGAACTCCATCCCGGCCCACCCCCGGCCGAAACGATAGGTCACCGCCGTCGCCGTGCGTCAGTGCCGGGGGCGGAAAGTACAGCCTGCTGTACCCCGGTTGTCGTGCTGGCGGGATCGTTCCCGGCCGGCCCCGCGCCTAACGTTCAGGTGCAAGGACATCACCCGAGGAGGCAGCCGTGAACGACCTGGACCGTAGTGCTGAGACCACCGCCGCGACGACGCCCGTCACCCGGATGCGCCCGCTGCTCTGGCTGGTGCTCGTCGTCGGCGTGGTGGCGAACGTGACGCTGTCGAACGTCCTGGGCAACCCGTGGGCCGGTTCGGCCTTCGGCGTGCTGGCGCTGGCGTCCGGCGTGGCCCTGGCCATGAACCACTACCGCAACCGCTGATCCGCGTCGGGGCGGGCCGGGACGACCGTCGGCCCGCCCTGCGGCGTTCGCCCGCGCGACCCGCCCGCGGCTGGTACGACTGGTGTCGTCGACGGCGCGTACGGAAGGGACCGGATGGCGAGTGAGCCGCGTGGGCACCTGCTGCGGCCCCGCGAGGCCTCCCGCCGGGCGTCGTTCCTGGAACTCTTCTTCGACCTGGCTTTCATCCTCGCGTTGAACCGGGTGTCCCTGGTGCTGGAGGAGGATCTGAGCCTCGGCGGGGCGTACCGGGCCGCGCTGCTGCTGGTGCCGATCTGGTGGGTGTGGTTCGTGACCGCCTGGTCGACGGACTGGTTCGACCCGCGTTCCCCGCCGATCGTCACGCTGCTGATCTGGGTCATGTTCGGCGGCCTGCTGATGGCGGCGGCGGCGCCCACCGCGTACACCGGGCACGCGCTCGTGTTCGCCGGCGCGTACGTGGCGATCCACCTGGGCCGGCCGCTGATCCTGCTGCCGGCGCTGCGCGGCCATCCGCTGCGGGTGCGGAGCCTGCGGGTGGCGATCTGGTTCGGTGTGTCAGGGGTGCTGTGGGTGACCGGCGCGCTCGCCGGGACGGCGCAGGTGGCGCTCTGGACCGCGGCGATCGTCCTGGATCTCGTCCTGGCGCGACTGCGCTGGCCGACACCGGGGCTGGGCCGGTCGAGCTGGCGCGACCTCCAGGTGGTCGGCGAGCACCTGGCCGAGCGCTACCAGCAGATCTACATCATCGCGCTGGGCGAGCTGATCCTGTCCGCCGGGATCGTGTTCAGCAACGCCGGTTTCGACGGTTACCGCACCGTGGCGTTCGCGCTGGCATTCGTGAACGCGGTCACCGTGGGGCGGCTCTACCTGGTGCCGGGCGGGATGCGGCTCGGCGAGGCGATCGAGGCGCGCGGGCCGTCCGGGAGCCGGCTCGGCCTGCTGGCCGGTTACCTGCACCTGGTGATGGTGGCCGGGGTGGTGGCCACGGCGGTCGGCGCGCAGGTGATGATCGGGGATCCGCTGTCCCGCGATCCGGCCGCACTCGTGGTGGCGCTCAGCGGCCCGGCGCTGTTCCTGATCGGCTGGATCGGGCTCGCAGCGGCCGTGCACCGCCGGGTGACCTGGTACCGGCCGGCCGGGCTGGCGGTGATCGTGGCGCTGGGCGTCCTGGCGTACGGGCTGCCGCTGCTGGCCGGCTCCGCGTTGCTGGCCGCGCTGCTGATCCTGATCGTGTACGCGGAGACCACGGCGGTGCGCCGGGAGGTTCGCAGCTGAACGCGTTAACGCCACCATTCGATTGACAGACGACTATGCAAACGCCAGGCTAGGGGAGATTGTTAGCGTTAACGCGGCCGTCATCTCCACCGCAGAGGAGGGCCACTCGTGCCCCTGACCCGACGCGCGTTCACCCTCGGCGCCCTGTCCACCGCCACGTTCCGCGCCGACGTCACGTTCCGGGTCACCGCGTAGCCGTCCCCCCACCACCACCGTCCCGCCACGGAGGCCGTCCATGCCCGCTCCCCTGGTGAACCGCCGATTCCTGCTCCGCGCCACCGGCGCCACCGCCGTCGCGGCCGCCGCCGGGTCCGTCACCGCAGGCGGTACGGCGCACGCCGCGCTGCCACCGGCCCGCCCCGACATCGGCGTGTCCGCGTACGCCTTCGACCCGGGTCAGGTCCGGCTGACCGCCGGGCGCTGGCAGGACAACCAGAACCGTACGGTCGCCTACCTGCGCTTCGTCGACGTGAACCGGCTGCTCTACAACTTCCGGGCCAACCACCGCCTGTCCACCGGCGGCGCCGCCGCCAACGGCGGCTGGGACGCGCCGAACTTCCCGTTCCGCACCCACATGCAGGGGCACTTCCTGACCGCCTGGGCGCAGGCGTGGGCGGTGCTCGACGACACCACCTGCCGGGACAAGGCGCTCACCATGGTCGCCGAGCTGGCCCGCTGCCAGGCCAACAACGGCGCGGCCGGGTTCAGCGCCGGCTACCTGTCCGGCTTCCCGGAGTCCGACTTCACCGCGCTGGAGGCACGGACCCTCAGCAACGGCAACGTCCCCTACTACTGCATCCACAAGACGCTGGCCGGGCTGCTGGACGTGTGGCGGCTGATCGGCAGCACCCAGGCCCGGGACGTGCTGCTGGCGCTGGCCGGCTGGGTCGACCAGCGCACCGGCCGGCTCACCTCGGCGCAGATGCAGGCCATGCTGGGCACCGAGTTCGGCGGCATGAACGCGGTGCTGACCGACCTCTACCAGCAGACCGGCGACGCGCGGTGGCTGACCGTCGCGCAGCGGTTCGACCACGCCGCCGTGTTCAACCCGCTCGCCGCGAACTCCGACCAGCTCAACGGCCTGCACGCCAACACCCAGGTGCCCAAGTGGATCGGCGCGGCCCGGGAGTACAAGGCGACAGGCGTCACCCGCTACCGCGACATCGCCGCGAACGCGTGGGCCATCACCGTCGGCGCCCACACGTACGCCATCGGCGGCAACAGCCAGGCCGAGCACTTCCGTGCCCCGAACGCGATCGCCGGCTACCTGCGCAACGACACCTGCGAGGCGTGCAACACGTACAACATGCTCAAGCTGACCCGGGAGCTGTGGCAGCTCGACCCGGACCGGGTCGCGTACGCCGACTTCTACGAACGCGCGCTGCTCAACCACATGATCGGCCAGCAGAACCCGGCCGACGCACACGGCCACGTCACCTACTTCACCCCGCTCAACCCGGGCGGGCGGCGCGGTGTCGGCCCGGCGTGGGGCGGCGGCACCTGGAGCACCGACTACAACTCCTTCTGGTGCTGCCAGGGCACCGGGCTGGAGACCAACACGACGCTCGCGGACGCGATCTACTTCCACAACGGCACCACGCTGACCGTCAACCTGTTCGTCCCGTCGGTGCTGACCTGGAGCCAGCGCGGCATCACCGTCACCCAGGCCACCTCGTACCCGGTCGGCGACACCACGACGCTGACCGTCACCGGCTCGGTGAGCGGGTCGTGGACGATGCGGATCCGGATCCCGGCGTGGACCAGCGGGGCGAGCGTCAGCGTCAACGGCGTCGCGGCGGGTATCGCCGCCACGCCGGGCACCTACGCCGTCCTGACCCGTGCCTGGACCTCCGGCGACACGGTGACGGTCCGGCTGCCGATGCGGGTGGCGACTGTCGCCGCCAACGACGACGCCGCGGTGCAGGCCGTCACGTACGGGCCGGTGGTGCTCTCCGGCAACTACGGCAACACCACGCTGAGCGCCCTGCCGACGCTGGACCCCGGCTCGGTGACCCGTACCGGCACCGGCAGTCTCGCGTTCACCGCCCGGGCGGACGGCGCCACCGTGAACCTCGGCCCGTTCTACGACGCCCACGGGCACAACTACACGGTCTACTGGCGGGTCGGCGCGGGCGGTGGCGGCGGGGAGGCGAGTTTCCGGCTCGCCAACGCGGCGAGCGGCCTGGTGCTCGGCATCCAGAACATGTCCACCGCCGACGGCGGGCTCGCGCTGCAGTGGGGCGACACCGGCACCGCCGACCACGACTGGCAGCTCGTCGTCGACGGGTCGGCGCTGCGGCTGCGCAACGTCAACAGCGGCAAGGTGCTGGGGGTGGAGAACATGTCCACCGCCGACGGCGCCCGGATCCTGCAGTGGGCGGACAACGGCACCGCCGACCACCTGTGGACGGTTGTCGACGTCGGCGACGGCAGCCACAAGCTGCGCAACGTGCACACCGGCAAGCTGCTCGGCATCTCCGGCGGTTCGACCGCCCAGGGCGCGTTCGCCGTGCAGGACCCGGACAACGGCAGCCTGGACAACCAGTGGCGGTTCCTGCCCAACGGAGCGCGGCGGATCCAGAACCTTGGCAGCGGTCTGGTGCTCGGCGTGCAGAACATGTCCACCGCCGACGGCGGGCTGGTCATCCAGTGGGGCGACACCGGCACCGCCGACCACCTCTGGACCGCCCTGGTGGACACCGGCGGCTACCTGCGGCTGCGCAACGGCAACAGCGGCAAGGTGCTGGGCGTCGAGGGCGGCTCGAGCGCGGCGGGCGCCCGGATCGTGCAGTGGGCCGACAACGGCACCGCCGACCACAGGTGGCGGCTGCGGCACGGCGGAGGCGGCTGGTTCCGGATCCAGTGCGCGAACGGGGGCCGGGTGCTCGGGCTCAGCGGCGGCTCCGGCGCCCAGGGTGCGCAGGCGGTCCTCGCCGACGACACCGGGGCCGCGCACCAGCGCTGGCGGTTCCTGTAGATCAGGCGGTGACGGTGGGAGCGGTCCGGCCGCTCCCGCCGTCACCGGCTCGTTCCGGCGGTCAGGGTGTCAGGGCGTCCCCGGCGGGCGTCCAGGTCGACTCGTCCCGCACGTCGTCGGCGACGGTGATCCCCTGGGCGATCTTCAGCAGCTCGGCCTGGGGCAGCCGGCCGCCGACGCCCTCGGAGCTGACCTGGACGACGACACTGCCGTCGACGCTCCAGATGTTGCAGAACCCGCCCCGGCGGGCCGCCCCCGGATAGCACTTCGTCGCACCGGGCTCCGGTGACTGGTTGGAGCTGGTGCTCGGCGTGACGAAGATGTGGAACCCGTCCCTGATCGCGCCCTCGACCGAGTCGAACGGCGCGGTCAGGCCCGAGGTCGGCAGGGGCGGCCTGGTGTACGTCGCGCCGCCGTAGTCACCGGCGCGGGCGGTGGCGATGCCGCTCAGGCCGGGCAGGGCGTGCGTGCCCACCTGGAGCGGCACGTAACCCCGCGGCAGGTAGCCCACCGTGAACGGCAGCGGAGCCGGCGTCGGCCCGGCCGGCTTCAGGCCCGTGACAAGGCCACTCAGGTCGCGGAAGCTCGGCGACGCTTCGTCGCCGGAGATCGCCGTGACGACTGCCCAGGCGTTTTTCGCGTATTGCCAGGCGAACAGCTTGTTGCCCCTTTCCGGCGGCTGGCTCGGGTCGAGGGCGTACGGCAGCGTCGCCTGCACCGCCCTGCGTCCGGCCACCATGACGTTCCGCCCGCCCTTGATCGCGGCCGGGGCGAAGGCGCCGGGCCGGTAGACGGTCAGGTAGGCCCAGAGGCTCGGCTTCGCCCCGGCGGCTGTCGTCTCCTGCTGCATCGACTCGGCCTCGTCCGCGGTGACGGGCCTGTCGTTCGAGGTGTGCCGGTCGGAGTAGACGGGGGCGATCTGGTACGCGGTCGACACGACGATCGGGTCCTGCACGTGCAGCGTGCCGGCGTCGTACCCGGTGAAGGTGAAGGTGAACGGCGAGGCGTCCGGCCAGGGGCTGACGCCCGGACGCGGCGCCTCGGACAGCGTCGAGGAGGTGCGCCTCGCGTCCAGGACCGGCACCGTGATCGCGGAGGCGACCGCCACCGCGACGAGGCCCGCCGCGCCGGCTGTCGCGAACCGGTTCCGGCGGCGCCGCTCGGCGCGCCGCCCGGCCGCGACGATGTCGTCGACGGTACGGCCCATCGGCGGCTCGTCGCCGGTCACGGCGTCCACCAGTTCACGCAACTGCATTCGTCCACTCCTCCATCGGCCTGCCGGTGAGATTGAGGTGTTCGCCGCCGAGTGACTCGCGCAGCTTCGCCAGCCCACGGGAGACCTGGCTCTTGGCCGTGCCGACCGTGCAGTCGAGCACGGCGGCCGTGTCCTCCAGGCTCAGGTCCAGGTAGTGCCGGAGCACCACGGCGGCCCGCTGCCCCGCCGGGACGGATTCGAGCGCCGCCCACAGGCGCATCCGCTCGTCCGTCACCGCCGCCGTGTCCCGTACCGCGGCGTCCGGCACGGCGTCGCCGGCCGACCGCTCGCGCCGCCAGGGCCGGCGGGTCTCGTCGATCGCAGCCCGGTAGACCATGGTCTTGACGTAGAGATCGGGCCGCTCCAGCTTCCGCCAGCGTGGATAGAGCTTGACCAGCGCGTTGGCCACGGCGTCCTCCGCGGCGTGCCAGTCGCCGCAGGTCATGTACGCCAGCTTGCGCAGGGACGCCATCTGTGACGTCACGAACTCGCGGAACGCTTGTTCGTCTTCGGCTTTCAATCGACTGCCTCCTCGTGACGGAGGTAGAACGGCTGCGCCCGCCCGCGAAGTTGCACGGACCGCGGACCAATTTCGCCGCGCGTCCGGAGACCTCGGTCAGTACCGTCCCGGTGGCGGCACCGGCCACGAACGGATCATGGTCGCCACCAGCGCCGGATGGTCTGTCGCCCCGCGCATGTCCACCGCGCGGCGGCAGCAGATCGTCACGCCGCTCGACGCCAGGATCTGCTGGCGGCCGCCGTCGTCGATCCGCCGGTAGCCCACCGGCACGCACGACCGCACGTCCGGCATGCCACCGGCCCGCAGGTTCAGGTCACCGCCGAGGACGGTCGGCGCGCCGACGGCGTCGCCCCGGACCCCCGGCACCACGGTGCCGAGCAACTGCCCGCACTGGGCCAGCGCCACCGGGCCGCTGGTGTTCGCCAGGTGCGTCGTGCACGCGTGCAGCCCGTCGGCCCGGACGCAGAGCCAGACCCGCTCCTCGGGGTCGTTCAGGTCCTGCGCCGGATAGGTCCCCCGGTGCACCGACGGCCGCGCGTCGCGGGCGTCGAGGCGGGCCAGCAACCCGATCCCGTACGGCTCGCCGTTGTTGCACCGGGTGGGGCCGCCGGAGGGGCGGTCACCGGCGGCCTGGAACGCGGACACCGTCGTGCCACCGGCACGGGCGGCCCGCAGCGTACGCTCCAGCGTCGGCACGTCGTCGCGGCAGATCTCGTTGAGCGTGACCACGTCGGGCAGTTCCGCGGCGATCACGTCGGCGGCCTGCGGGACGGCCCGGCCGGTGTAACAGCCGGCCCGGCCGCTGTTGCAGAGGTTCATCTGGAGCACCCGCAGCGTTCCCGGCCCGGTGCCGCCTGCCGTCGCCGACCCGGCGGGCAGCCCGGCCACGACGAGCAGGCACACCACTGCCAGCACCCGGCGGACTCGCGAGGTGCGGTGAGTGGCCGGCTGCGGGGACAGCGGGGCTCCAGCGGATGCGGGCGGCGGCGGGCGCGGTGATCCTATCGCCGGAGCGTGCCCGTCGCCGCCCGGCCGGCACCTACCTGGGTACGGCCCGGAACCACGCCTCCCGGTCGTCCGGATCCGGCCCGCGCCGGGGCAGCGTCGGCGGTTCCTCGCCGGTGACCGGCGCGTAGTGGTCGAAGGTGGTGGTCAGAACCGCCTCGCCACCGGTGAGGTCGGGCAGGGCGGCGACGACCTTCGGCACCCGGGCGGACGGCAGGGTGCCGCTCACCTCCAGGTAGCCGCCGACGACGGCGGTGTCGTGGACGACCGCGCCGAGCCGGCCGAGCAGCGCCAGCACCGTCTCGACCGCGTGCCGGGGCAGGTTGACGTCGAACCGCTCGATCGGCTGGCACACCCGGGTACCGGCCTGCCGCAGCGCGGCGGCGACCACGACCGGGGCGAGGTTGCGGAAGTCCGCCGCCACCGTCGAGATCGACTTGTCGAACTTCTGGTGCGGCCTGCTCTGCCGGGGCCAGTACCGGGAGGCCGTCATGGTGACGGTGCAGTCGGTGACCGGCCAGCCGTGTCGGCCCTGCCGCAGCGCGGCCCGTACGCCCTCCTCGGTGGCGGCGACGAAGGCCGGCGGCAGGCGTCCCGGCTCGATCCCGGGACTGAACTCGATGCCGTGCCCGGTCGGCGCGGCCTCGATGCGCAACCCCAGCCCGGCCAGGTACGGGTTGCCGCGCTCCCGGACCCGCTCCTGCGCGGTGCCGGTGCCGGCGACCCGTTCGATGCACGCGGTGAGCGTGCCGGAGAACCGCACCCGGACGCCGTACCGGTCCTCCATCAGGGCGGCCAGCACCTCCTTCTGGACCTCGCCGTGCAGGCGGATCACCGCCTCCGCCTGCTGCTCGTCGAGGCGCAGGTCCACGAGCGGGTCCTCGTCGGCCAGTTCGGCCAGCCCGGCGAACATCGCCAGGCGCTGCTCCGGTTCGACCGGTTCGACGACCGCCTGCCGGGTCGGCGGCGGGAACCGGTAGCCGTGCCGCCGGGGCGGGTCGCCGATGTGCTGGCCGATCCGGGCCGGTACCCCGCGTACCGCCGCGATCTGGCCGCCGGAGACCGACGGGCGCACCTGCACGCCGGTGGGCTCGATGACGGCGATCTCGGTCACCGGCTCGGGGCGGCCGCCGTCGAGCCGTACCCGGTCCCGTACCCGCAGGCGCCCGGACCACAACCGCAGCCAGACGCGCCGGCCGTGCCCGTCCCGGTCGACGGCGAAGACGGTGCCCGACGGCGGGCCGTCCGGCGCGTCGCCGTACGGCAGCAGGTCGGCCAGGACGTCGCACAACTGCCGTACCCCGGTGCCGGTGATCGCCGAACCACATACGGCCGGGATCAGGTCGGCGCCTCGCACCGCGCGCCGGATCGCCCGCCGGACGTCGCGGACCCGGACCGGCCGGTCGGTCAGCCAGCGCGCCGCCACCGCGTCGTCGACCTCCGCCACCTCCGCCACCACGGGCTCGGCGGTCAGGTCCACGGCCCGCGCCCGGGCCTCGCGTGTGCCCTGGCCGGAAACGGCGGTGAGCGGGACCGGCCGCGCCCCGAGCCGCTGCCGCACCTGGGCGGTCACCCGGTCGACGTCGGCGCCGCCACGGTCGACCTTGTTGAAGAAGAACACAGTCGGTACGCCGATGCGGCGCAGTGCCCGCCAGATGGCGACGGTCTGCGGCTGGACGCCTTCCACGCTGGACACCACGAGCACGGCGGCGTCAAGCACGGCGAGGGACCGCTCGACCTCCGCGATGAAGTCGGGGTGGCCGGGGGTGTCCAGCAGGTTGATGCTCAGGTCGCCGATGGTGATCGACGTGACGGCCGCCCGGATGGTGATGCCACGGCGGCGTTCCAGCTCCATCGAGTCGGTCCGGGTCGTGCCGGCGTCGACGCTGCCCGGCTCGGCTACCGCGCCCGCCTCGTAGAGCAGGCGTTCGGTCAGGCTGGTCTTTCCGGCGTCAACATGGGCGACGATTCCGAGGTTCAACAGGGCCAAGGCGGAGCTCCACGGTAGGACGGGCAAGGGTCCGAAGCGTGGAAGCTGCTCGCATTGTCTCTCCTGGTCCTCGTCGTGACGGCGGCGCTCGCCGCCGGTGTGCGGTTCCACCTTGCCCGTCCGCCGCGACCGCCACCACCGATTTCGCGGCCGGAGGCCCGTCCGGGCCGGCCCCGGGTTCGATTCCGGAGCCGGCCCGGCCGGTGACGCGGTGGGGTGCGGGGGTCAGACGCTGATCCGGCCCGCCCCGGCGCCCGCGGTCACGACTGCCTTCACGTTGCAGGCGGTCTCCAGCGTGTACGGGTACGGGATGCCGGCGACGCTGCCGCCGGTCTGCCCGGCCCCCGAGTTGACGAAGCAGTTGTTGCGGGCGACCAGGGAACCGGGACCGGACGAGCCCTCACCACGGTGGTAGGGGTCGGCCGTGTTCTCGAAGTAGTTGCCCTCGACGAGCACCCCGGCGTTCATCGTCGACGCCACGCCGTAGCCGCCGACGTTGCTGTAGAGGTTGTTGTAGACGTGGACGGGGTTGCCGAAGCGCACCCGTGGATGGCGCTGGTTGGAGCCGTCGAACCAGTTGTGGTGGTAGGTGACCCGCAGGCGCCCGGTGTCCTGGCTGCCGTTGTCGTCGCTGTGGCCCAGCAGCATCGACTTGTCGTGGCCGTAGACACGGTTCCAGGACACGGTGACGAAGTCGGAGCCGCGCTTGATGTCGACAGCGCCGTCGTACCCGTTGGTGAAGCTGTTGTGGTCGATCCAGATGTTGGTGGCCGACTGCTCGACGTTTATCGCGTCGTCGCTCCAGTTGCGGAAGTTCAGGTTGCGGACGATGACGTTGCGGTCGCCGTTGACGGTGAATCCGCAGCCGGAGATCGTGGCGCCGGCGTTGCCGAGGATCGTCTTGTTGGAGCGGACCCGCAGCATGCCGGAGCAGGAGATCGTGCCGGAGACCCGGATGACCGCGGCGCTGGACGACCCGAGCGCGCTGGACAGGGCGGACGCGCTGGTAACCGTGGTGACGGCGGCGTTGCCGCCGCCGGTGGTGCCACCGTTCTGGGTGGCCCAGCCGACCAGCCCGGTCTGCGGCGTCCCCGGACTGCCGCCTCCGATCGGGACGAGCTGCCACTGCTGGTTCCACCCGTTGAGGTCGGCGTACTGGGAGATCCGGCCGCCGTCGGCGGTGGACCACTCCCAGACCTCGAGCGCCTTGTTGGAATGCCTGTTGATCAGGCGGACGTGGCCGCCCTCGGAGTCGAGGACCTGGAACTGCTGGTTCGTCGCGTTGAGGTCGGGCCACTGCCGGAACTCCGCGCCGTCGGCGGTGTTCCATTCCCACAGGTCGACGACCTTGCCGCTGTTGCGGTTCTGCAGCCGGTAGTAGCCGCTGCCGGAGCTGACGAAGCGGAACTGCTGCCAGGCGCCGTCGTTGCGGGACCACTGCTGGATCACCGCGCCGTCGGCGGTCGAGGTGTCCCGGACGTCGAGGACCTTGCCGCTGTTGCGGTTGACCAGCACGTAGTACGCGTTGGTGTCGATGGTGGCGGCCTGCGCCGAGGGCGACGCGACGACCGCGCCGACGCCGCCGACGACGAGGGCGCCGGCGGCGGCGACCAGGGCCCGCCAGCGGTGCCGCCGGCGCCTTTCGGGGGTGGTGAGAGCCGTTGTCACGGGAACTCCTCCGGTGGACGGTGGTGGTGGGTGGGTGGTGCGGGGGGTGCCTGCGGCGCTCAACACCAGTTCAGCGTGGAGTTGATCCGGGTGACGTTGCTGATCGTGTTGTTCGCGCCGCCGCAGGGACTCTGGGTGATGTTCGTGTTGGTGACCGTCAGGTTCTGGAAGCGGATGCCGGAGGAGATCGGGAACTCGGTCCGGGAGGCGATGCGCACCTCGCCGCCGCCGGTCACCGTGCCGGACACCCCGGCGATCGTGACGTTGTAGCAGTTCTCCACGAGGATCGAGTTGTTGCCGGTGTTGGAGATCGTCACGCGGTCGATGACCGCGCCGCCGGACTCCGAGACGCAGAAGATCCCCCGGCCGCCACCGGACGCGATGACGGTGCCGACTCGGATGTTCGTCGGGTACGAGCTGCCGATCCGGCCGTTGCGGTTGGCCATTCGGAACGCCGCGTACCCGGTCCCGGTGCCGGCGCCCTGCGCGTCCACGGTGCCCACGGTGGCGTTGATCGTGTCGTTGAGCAGCAGACCGGAGTAGCCGGTGTTGCGAGCGGTGACGGTGCCGATGGTCAGGCCGTCCACGCCGTACGTCTCGACGCCGTGCGCGCCGGTCCCCGACACGTACACGGTGTCGATGCGCACGTTGCGCACCTTGACCGCCCGGTCGCCGCCGTGGTTGTCGATCCGGATCCCCAGACCGCCGGACAGCCGCATGTCGATCTGCCCGAGCGTCAGGTTGTTCACGTTGCGCATGAAGATCCCGTACAGCGGCGCACCGGTGAGGGTCAGGTTCTGCACCTCGACGTCGGTCGTGCCCCGCGAGTAGACGGGCGCGTAGTCGCCCGACCCCGAGCCGGTCACGTTGATCGTGCCGCAGACCGCGAGCGTCGTGTACGACGGCAGCGACAGCCGCGAGCCCGCGCTCATCGAGCCGGAGCCGCGCACCACCACCCGCTGCTTGGCGGTCCGCCCCGCCGACAGGGAGTTCACCGCTGCCTGCATCGCGGCGAGCATGTCCCCGCCCGAGTACACGGTCGACGATCCGTTGCGGGCCGTCCAGGTGCCGCCGTTCAGCACGGCCTCGGCCTGGTAGGAGCCGCTGCCGCATCCGGTGGACGGCGGCGGCGTGGTCGGCGTGCCGCCGGTGCCCACCCGGACCATCTGCCACTGCTGGTTAGTGCCGTTGAGATCGGTGTACTGGCTGATTCGGGCGCCGTCGGCGGTCGACCTCTCCCAGACCTCCAGGGCCTTCCCGGAGTGCCTGTTGATCAGCCGGATGTAGCCGCTGTCCGAGTCGAGGACCTGGAACTGCTGGTTGGTGCCGTTGAGGTCGGGCCACTGCCGGTACTCCGCGCCGTCCGCGACGTTCCACTCCCACAGGTCGACGACCTTGCCGCTGTGGCGGGCCCGCAGACGGTAGTAACCGCTGCCGGAGGAGACGAACTGGAACTGCTGCCACTCGCCGTCGTTGCGGGACCACTGCTGGATCGCCGCGCCGTCGGCGGTCGAGGTGTCCCGCACGTCGAGGACCTTGCCGCTGTTGCGGTTGACCAGCACGTACCAGGCGCTGGTGTCGATGGTGGCCGCCTGCGCCGGCGGCGCGGCCACGACGGCGACGCCGACCGCGGCGGCCAGCGCCGCCACCAGCGCCAGCGCCAGTCCGGCCCGCCGGCGGCGTGCGGGCGGCGACGTCACAACGGGGTTGAGCATCATTCGACCTCCGAGAAAGGGGTACGCCGGGTCCCGCGCAGCGGTTGTCGGGGCGCCTACTCCAGGTGGAAGGTGGCCGCGGCCCGGTCGGCACTCGTGCCCACCGTTTCGAGGTGGAGCAGTCCGTCCCGGTGGCGGACGTACCGGCCGCTGTAGTTCTGCGATTCGAGGGAGAGCCCCTCGGCGGCGGCCAGGCCCGCACGGCGCTGGAAGCTCGCGTCGTTGTCGAACAGGACCGAGCCGTCGTCGCGTTCGACGTAGAGGGCGAAGGCCCGGTGCCGCAGGTAGTAGCCGGGGAAGTTCGTCGACTCCAGGGACACCGATCCGCCGCCGGCGAGGCCGGGAACGATGCGGAACTGCGAGTCGGCGAGGTTGGTGACGTTCGGTTCGACCCGGGCCCGGTAGTCGTAGTGCCGGACGTAGCTCGTGCTCAGGTCGTGCGAGCGCAGCCGGACCGGGGTGACCCCGTCGGGTACGGGGATGCCGAAGTTCGGGGTGCCGTCGGCGTTCCAGTACAGCTTCTGGATCCGGGTGCGCCGGTTCGGGTCGTTGAGCGGGTCGCCGCTGATGTCCCGGTAGTTGCGGTCGTGGTAGACCAGGATGTCGCTCTGCCCGTCCTCGGAGACGGTGAAGGAGTTGTGCCCGGGGCCGTACTGGCCGGTGGCGGCGTTGCTGGTGAACACCGGTATCGGGCTCTTGCTCCAGGAGGCGGGGTCGAGGAGGTTCGCGCCGGCCGACGCGGTGAGCATGCCGAGGCAGTAGTTGGCGTCGGTGGCGCTCGCCGAGTAGGTGAGGAAGACCCGGCCGTTGCGCTGGATCACCGTCGGCCCCTCGGCCACCCGGTAACCCCGGGTCTCCCAGTCGTACGCCGGGACGACCAGCCGGGTCACCGTGCCGGTGATCTGCCACGGGTTGGCGCCCATGCGGGCGAGGTAGACGTTGGAGTTGGTGGAGATGCCGGGCTCCTGCTGTGCCCAGGTCAGGTATCGCACCCCGTTCACCACGAACGTCGAGGCGTCCAGGCTGAACGTGTCCCACGGCGTGGTGATCCGGCCGCGTTCGGTCCACGAGCCGGTCAGCGGGTCGGCGCTCGCGTTCTCCAGCACGTACATCCGGATCCGCCACACGTCGTCCGTGCGTCCGGCGGCGAAATAGACGTACCACCTGCCATTGATGAAGTGGATCTCCGGGGCCCAGATGTGGGCGCCCATCTCCCCGCTGGTGTGCCGGCGCCAGATCGTCGTCTCCGTGGCGGAGGCCAGCCCTTGGAGCGTGGTGGCCCGCCGCAGCACGATCCGGTCGTACTCCGGCACCGTCGCGGTCATGTAGTAGTAGCCGTCGGTGTGCCTGACGATGTGCGGGTCGGCGCGCTGGTTCACCAGCGGGTTGGTGTAGTTCACCGCCGGTGCTGCCTGCGCGGGTCCGGCCACCGGCAGGCCGGCGGTCACGGCGAGCGCCGCAAGGGCGCTGGCCAGCATCGGCCGCAGGCGTCGGCGGGCGGGGGCGTCGGCGGGCGCCGCGCCGGCCCGTCGGCGGTGGGCCGTGCGGAGCAGGTGTCGAATCGGCATGTGCCCTCCCAGGTGGGCCAGGTCGACGGTCGGCGGCGGGGTGGTCCGGGTGCCGGGTCAGTAGACGTAGGGCCAGGCGGCGGCGTCGTAGCCGATGCGGTTGACGCCGAGCAGCGACGCGCCGTTGTCGGCGTAGTAGTGGTAGAAGAGGACGTCGCCGTCGGTGTCGGCGAGGACCGTCTGGTGGCCGGGCCCGTGCACGCTGCCGTGCGAGGCGAGGATCTGGGTGCCGCCGCCGGCGAGCATGTCCCGGCCGGTGCGGTCCACGAACGGCCCGGTCGGGCTCGCCGAGCGACCGACCATGATCCGGTACGTGCTGGCGGCGCCCTGGCAGCATCTGTCGAACGAGACGTACAGGTAGTACCAGGCGCCGCGCTTGACCAGGACGGGCGCCTCGATGCCGGGGCCGTAGTTCGCGAGCGCGTACACGGCGGTGCCGAGCCGGCGTCCGGTGACCGGGTCGATCGGGATCATCTTGATGCCGGACCAGAACGAGCCGAAGGTGAGCCACCAGCGGCCCTGGTCGTCGACGGTGAGGTTCGGGTCGATGGCGTTGAAGTCGTCGGTGGTCCGCGACTCGACGACCAGCCCTTCGTGGGTCCAGCTGCCGGCGGCTCCGGTGGTGCTGGTGGCCAGGAAGATCGCCGAGCGGTTGGAGCCGAAGGTCGAGGCCGAGTAGTACAGGTGGTAGCGCCCGTTGCGGTACGACAGGTCGGGTGCCCAGAGGTTGCGCGCTCCCCCGGTGTACGTGGTGGTCCACGGCGCGCCACCGGGAAAGACGGTGCCCGCGTTGCGGAAGGCGATCCGGTCGGCGGAGGTCTTCAGCGCGATGTCGTCACCGGTGTGCGCGACGAGGTACGTGCCGTCGGGCCGTTTGACCACCGTCGGGTCGTGGACACCGATGTCGCCGGTGACCCGGCCGGGCTGCGGGTAGGCCGGCGCCGGGGTGGTCGGTGCCGGGCTGGTGGGCGTCCCGGCGCCCAGCCGGATCAGCTGCCACTGCTGGTTGGCGCCGTCCAGGTCCGAGTAACCGGCCAGCCGCCCACCGTCGGCTGTCGACCAGCCCCACACGTCGACGACCTTGTTCCACTGCCGGTTCACGAACCGCACGAACCCACCTGCGGAGTCCTGGAGCCGGAACTGCTGGGTGGCCGCCGACCGGTCGGTGGACTGCACCAGCTGGGTGCCGTCGGTGCCGCTCGGCAACTCCAGCACCTTCCCGCTGTGCCGCGACCGCACCTTGTAGAACCCGCCACCGGCGTCCACGAACTGCCACTGCTGCACCGCGAGGTCGTTGCGCGTCCACTGGTTCACCGGCGCGTTCTCCGCGGTCGACCAGTCGTACAGGTCCATCGCCTTGCCGCTGTGCCGGTTCACGACCACGTACGACGCGGTCGTGTCCACCGTCGCCGCCGACGCGGGCGGCACCCCGGCCAGCACTCCCGCGCCCAGCACCACTGTCGCCGAGAACACCGCCGCAACCGTCCGCGTCGTCTGAGCGGTCCCTGCCACCGAAACCTCCCGCGCTTGGTCGCCTCCGCTCCCGGGATCACGAGACGGGGCGAGCGATCATGGCAGCGGCGTTACGTCCGGGTTACCAGTCATGTTTTCGATAACATAGACGGCTGTCAAGGTGAGCGCGGGGGCGAAGCTCTCCGGATGGCCTTGTTGGGTCGAACGGCCGCGCATGCCGGAGCGCCGCGCTGGTGTGTGGTTAGCGTTAACAGACCCCGCCGATCGGGTCGGGCGGCGTCGGACTTTCCTCGGTCACCGCGACTCGGCCGGGCCCGGGTCGCTCGCGTCCACCATGGTGACGGGGGTGCCCAGCTCCACCGTGCGGGACACGGTGCAGAGCCGGTCGTGTGACTGCCGCAGCGATCGGGGCAGGACCTCGCGGGCCCGGTCACCGTCCGCACCTGCCGGAAACTCCACAGCGAAGGTGACGGTGAGGTTCTGCATCCGGTTGCCGGCTTCCGGGTCACGGATCTTGTCACCGCTCACCGTGACGGCGAACCGGGCCGGTTCGGCACGACGGCTGGTCACCAGGTCGACGTCGACTGCGGTGCAGCCGCCGAGCGCCGCCAGCAGCAACTCCACCGGCGTGAAGGTCGCGTCCTCCCCCGTACCCATCGACAGCTCGCCGCCCCGGGCGTTGCGCACGACGTACCTGCCCACGCTGGTGCGCTCGATCTCCACCGACCGGAGCGTGTCCTCACTCATGTGACGAACCTACCGAAAACGCTCCGCGAAGGTGCGGTACACCGGTGCCCCCGGCAGCCCGTCGCGAACGGCGAACACCACGAGGTCGAACCGGTCGACCACCCGGAGCGCGTCGGCGAACGCTCCGGCCACCACTGCCGGGTCGTTGCGGAACACCCCGCACCCCCACGCGCCCAGCACCAGTGTCCGATGCCCGTGCGCGGCCGCCACCTCCAGCACCCGCCGGGCCCGCCGGCCCAGCACCGCCGGCACGTCCGCGGCGTGCTCCGGCTGGTTGCGCACTATCGCGTTCAGGTTCGGCGCCGCCGCGGTCAGGAAGGACGTCGTGTACGGCCGGTCGAGCAGGTTGCCCTTGTCGTCGCGGAACACCGGCACGCCCGGGGACCAGACGACCCGGTCGCTGTAGCGCAGGTCCCGCTGCCCTCTGTGGAAGGCGTAGAAATCCGGGGCGGCGAGCAGACACGGGTACAGCGCCGACGAGCGGGCGATGCTCTCCTCCTGCGCCGTGGCGCCGCCCAGGAACCCGCCACCCGGGTTCTTCGCCGACGCAAACACCAGACACGCCGCGCCGGGTCCGAGCCGGCGGGCGGCCTGCAACGTCGACTCGTACGTCACCTCCACGGCACCGGCGCCCGGCCGCGCGCCGTCGAGCTGGAGGACGTCGTCGGGCAGGTGCTCGCGGGTGCCGGCGACCGCGGCGCGTACCGCCGCTCCGATCTCGACGTCGTCACCGGCATCGTTGCGATAACGTCCGGCTTCCGCGATCGCGACCGTCTGCCGGGCGATCTCGCGGAGACGGCTGCTCATCCGGCACGCCCGTCGATGTCGTGCATGAGCGGCAATCTAGGCAGCCCTCACCGGACGGGCAACCGATTAGCGACCCCCGCTCCGGCCACGTCACCTGGTGCGACCGGGCGACGAGGGGGCACCACGATGGACCGTGCCTTGCTAATGTCCGCCCAACCATTGATTGGCGTCATTCACACGGGGGTAGGCATGGCCAACCATGGGCACGACAGGCATTTCAGCAGATTCATACGAGCTACGGCACTCGCCGTCTCGCTCATCCTCCCCGTCGGCCTGGTGAGCCAGCCGGCTGCCGAGGCGACTCCGGCCGAGCAACTTCCCGCGTGCGCGGACCCGTCGGTGCCGGAGGACGTCAACCACGCCTCCATCCGGCTCGAAGGGCCGACGACCGGGACCGAGGTCGCGGTCGACGAGCACGGGAAGATCGCTCTCAACGGCTTCCTGCACAAGAACGCCACCATGGTCGACGTCTCGATCGGCCGGCTGACCACCACCGACATCACCCTCGGGCCGCCGCCGGCCGGGGTGTCGAACTGGTCGGCGTCGTGGACCGCCAGTCTTCGCCCGGCGGAACTGGGCGAGAACGAGGTGTGCGCCCGTGCCGAGCGCGAACCCGGACGCTACGCCCGGATCCTGCGGTCCGTCACCGTGGTGGACCTGCTCCCGCCGAGCGCCGTCCCGGGCCTGACCGTCGGCGCGATCACGGCGACCTCGGCCAAGGCGACCTGGGGCGAGGCCACTGACAACTACGGCCTTGCCGGGTACGAGGTCACCGTCGACGGCGGGACCCCGCACCGGACCACCATCGGCACCCGGTCGTACTCCATCACCGGGCTGTCGCCGTCCACCGACCACACGGTGTCCGTGGTCGCCGTCGACCTGGCCGGCAACAAGTCCCCGACCCGCGCCACGGCGTCCTTCACGACGGCCGCCGCACCGCCACCACCGGATCCCGATGCCGACCTGGTCCTCGACCCGGAGCAGGGTGCCGCCACAGCAACCTGGCAGCCCGACCCCGCCACCGAGAGCAGCTACCGCGCCTACCTCGACGGCCAGTTGTACGACGAGTTCTCGCTGACCCACTTCTGCCAGGACGCCGACGGCAATCCGGCGAACCCGTGCACGGCGGAGAACAGCATCGTCCTTCCGATCGGCCCCCTGGAGGAGTACACGCCGTACACGTTCCGGGTCGAGGCGCTACGCGCCGACCGCACGGTGGCCCGTGAGCTCTCCGCCGACTTCACCACCATGATCAATACGGACGAGGTGTCTCCCGCCGCCACCCAGCAGGCGGCAAGCGAAGGCTCTCAGTGCGCCGGGAGCGGCGGAGACTTCTACCTCGCTGCGGACTCGCGTACCAGTGTCACGGTGCCGGCCGGCAGCACGGAGCTGTTCCCGGGCTGCTACACCGTCTCGAACGACAGCTGCCTGGACGCCTTCCTACCGCCGTCCGGGGAGAAGCTCGTCAAGTGCGCGGACAGCCTCACCCAGCTTCTCTTCTCGGCGGCGCCGCCCGGCCGTGGTCCGGTGATCTCCTCGGTGGCCCCGGCCCCCGGTCGCGTCTCGACGCTGTTCGACCCGGGCAACGCGACGATGCCGATCACCTGGTGCGCCCAGAACACCACCACGTGCACGCTCGTGCTGGCCCCTGCGGCGCAGGCCGTCCGGCTCGTCGCGGTCGCGCCCGCTGCCGCCGTCGGCACCTCCTGGGTCGTCGTCGCTCTCTCGGGCATCGGCGTCGGACTCGCGCTCTGGGCGCTGCTCGAGATCCTCTTCCCCGGTCAGATCGGCATCCACGGCATCCTCGAGTACCCGATCCGGCACGACACCGACTTCGACACGTTCGAGAACTGGGGCGCGGACGAGGGCGAGTGGTACAACAGCTTGAAGATCTACGCGGAGGTGATCAAGACGACGAAGCTGGTGGCCGACCGGGACGGCATTCCCTTCGCCTGGACCAACGCCGAGGACGGCCGGCTCAAGCGGATCATCGATGCGGCGTGCACCGCCCAGCGTGGCACCCAGGGTACGGCCGGCTGCGACAACGGCTTCGCCGTCTACGTCCCCGGTGGCGTGTCCTACGACCTCCGGCCCATGAAGGAGACCGGGACCCACATCGTGACGGCGATGGGTGACGGTGGATATCCGCAGCCACCGACGCGGGCCCAGTGGTTCTACCCGGCTCGCAGCCAGGGCGGTCGGGCCGCCATCGACGCCGGCTATCCACGCCGGTGGTTCAACACCCATTTCACGCCGAACGAGTGCACCGGGCGCGCGCCGGGAACCGTGTGCGACGAGTTCCCGTTCTGGGTGACCAACCAGGCGGTGAACCTGTCGGGCGAGCGCGCTTCCCTGAAGCCGGTTCCACCGTCGGAGTCGAGCCCGCAGGGCACCGAGATGTCGGCGTTCTTCCGCAAGTGCGAGGTCGCCGACGGAGAGCGGTTCATCGTGCTGCCGGTGAAGCCGTGGGTCGCGGCGAACGGGCCGAGCTTCGGGTTCCGGGTCAGTGAGGGCGGGGCCAGCATGTGCATGAGCCCCAAGCCGGCGGCGGCTCCCTGATGCTCGACGACATGCGCGTACTGCGTGACGCCGTCGCGGAGTACCGTGCGGCGGCGACCGCGGCCGGCCTCGACTGGCCCGAGCACGCCGAGGCGCCCGCCGGGCAGCCGCCCGGCTCGGTCTACCGCATCTTCGGCGTGGACCACGTCGCGGAGCAGCTGACCTGGTTCCAGTCACAGAACTGGCCGCCCCGGCGGCTGCTCCCCAACGGCGGTTGGATCATGCCGTGGCCGGCCGACGGGGGCGAGGAACTCGACAGCCTGGCCATCTCGATCGGCACGCCGTTCCCGTGGCGGCACCAGGTGCGGTTGTTCAACTTCGAGGATCTGGTCTACACGTTCGTGCTCGCCGGCGACCACGAGGGCGAGATCTGGCGTTACGAGTTCACCCCCGACGTCTGGGGTTCGGCTCGTGCCGCCACCAGTCTCGCCGCGCTCTTCACCGGCTGGACGAAGGGCATCGCCGCCGGCGCGGTCGTCCACGACGACCTCAACGGCTGGCTTCTGCTGCGGGACGACGGGCCGGACGAGGTCGGCATGCTCCGGGAACGGGTTCCCGACGTCGATTTCCTGACCTTTCCGGTGTACGTGGCGGACGAGTCACTGCTGCGCGCGCGACAGCGCGAATGCGGGGTCGACATGGACTGCATCGAGCGGGGATTCGACTGCTACGAGGAACTGTCCGACACGGTGCGGGCCACCCGGAGGTCGCTCGGCATCTGACCCTGCGCCGCCGGCCCAGGCATCGCCCGGGCCGGCGGCGATCTCGTCCCGTCCGGCGCTCACGTACCGGCACCGAGCTGCCACACCCGGAGGTTCCTGATCCGCGCGGCCCTGCCCGGGACGCTCGGCGATCGCCCCATCGGGAGACGTACGGTGAAGCGGGCTCCCCGCCCCGGGCTGCCCTCGGCCTCGATCGTGCCGTGGTGGCTCGTGACGACCTCCTGGAGCAGGGCCAGTCCCAGGCCGAAGCGTCGGTCCCCGGCGCCCGCACCCCTGTGGAACCGGTCGAAGATCCGCCGGGCGTCCGCCTGGTCGAAACCCTTCCCAGTGTCGGCGATCACGAACTCGGCGACGTCGCCGTCGGCCCGGAGCGTCACGTCGATCCGGCCTCCGGCGGGGGTGTGGGCAAGCGCGTTCGCGAGCAGTTCGCCGACGACCCGGCGCAGGGCCGACTCGACACCCGGCACCGGCAGCGGGTCGCCGGGTGTGTCCAGGGTGAGGGTGACCTGCCGTTCGGCGGCGCGGTCGCTCTCGGCGGCGACCGTCGTCCCGATCAGCGTGGTGAGGTCGACGGGCGGGTCCGGTTCCCGGTCGGCGGGAGCGGCGGCGAGCCGGGCCGAGAGCAGCAGGTCGTCGACGATCTCGCCGAGCCGGCGGGTGGTGCCGATCAGCCGTTCCAGGTCGTCGAGGTTCGTGGAGGCGCCGTCGTGGCGCGCGCGCCGCGCGATCAGTTGGGCCCGGGTGTGCACCTGAGCGATCGGCGTGCGCAGTTCGTGGCTGGCGTCCGCGACGAAGCGGCGCTGCCGGGTCAGCGCCTCCGCGAGTGGTGCGACGGCCCGGCGGCCGACGAGCACGCCGGTCAGTACGGCGGCGAGCAGCCCGGCAGCCGCCGCGAGGCTGAACGCGAGCAGGAGGTGCCGGCGGTCGGACATCTGGAACCGGGCGTCGAACACCGCCTGGACCACGTGGTCGCCGCGCGCCTCGGTGCGTACGTGGTAGGTCGTGCCGTTGCGGGCGACGGTGGTGACCTCGGTGGCCCGGGTGGTGGCCACGGCGTCCAGTGTGTCGCGCATCGGGAAGCCCGGTGGCGGCGGGTTCGCGCCGGTACGCACTGTGGTCCCGTCGTACTGGAAGATCCAGCTGCAGGCGGGCGGGCCGGCGATCGTCCCGTGTTCGGTGCCCCACGCCAGCTCCCGATGGATCTGCGCCTCCTGGCCGCGGACCAGGACCGCGTACGAGATGCCGCCGGCCAGCAGCAGCAGGCCACCGATGGTCAGGCCGACGAGAAGGCCGATCCGTAGCCGGGCCCGTCTGACGATCGCCTGCTCGGCCGCCTCCATCAGAGGGTTCCGAGCCGGTAGCCGAGCCCGTGCACGGTGCGTACCACCGCGCGGCCGAGCTTGCGCCGGAGGTAGTAGACGTAGGTGTCCACTATCGACGCGGCGGCGGCCTCCTCGAAGACCTTGCGGCGCAGCACCGCGCGCGGATGCACGGTGCTGGGCCGCGCCGCCAGCACCCGGAGCAGCTCGAACTCGCGGGTCGACAGCGCCACCCGGGTGCCGTCGGCCAGCACCGCCTCGCGTGGCGCGAGGTCGAGCAGTCCGGCCCCGATGCGCAGCACGTCCGTCGGCTCGGGCCGGCGCCGGCACAGCGCCCGGACCCGGGCGCTCAACTCGTCGAGGTCGAAGGGCTTGACCAGGTAGTCGTCGGCGCCCGCGTCCAGCCCGGCGATCCGGTCGTCGACGGTGCCGAGCGCGGTCAGCATCAGGGTCCGGGACGGGACCGCCCGGGCCCGCAGCCGGGCGACCAGGTCGAGGCCGTCGAGCGCCGGCAGCATCCGGTCGATGACCATCACGTCGTACGAGCGGGTCAGGCCGAGATGCAGCCCGCGCTGGCCGTCGAAGGCCTGGTCGACCAGGTAACCTTCATGGCCGAGCGTCTCGGTGAGCATCTCGGTCAGATCCGCGTCGTCCTCGACCAGCAGCAGCCGGTTCGATCTTCCGCCCCGCATATGTTAACGGTCCCATAGATGTGGATCGATGAGACCATCGTTATTTGCTTCTTCAACTATCTGAAACCGCGAGCGCGGGTGTGCGGACGGTTTCGGGCTGCCGGGCCTCCCGGCGCTCGATCCAGCTCAGTGCCGGTGTCGTCATCAGCGTGGTGACCAGTGCGACGAGGACCAGCACGGTGAACAGGGCCGGGCTCACGATGCCCGCCTCCAGCCCCACGTTCAGCGCGATGAGCTGCATCAGGCCGCGGGCGTTCATCAGCGCGCCGACCCGCAGCGCGACGCCCGACGGCTCGCCCCGGAGCCGGGCCGCCGCCCAGCAGGCACCGAACTTGCCGGCGATCGCCGCCGTCACGCAGGCCAGCGCGAACAACAGCACCGGCGGCGAACCGAGCAGGCCGAACTCCGTGCGCAAGCCCGAGTAGGTGAAGAACAGCGGCAGGAACAGCGTCGCGGCGACCGGGGTGAGCGTGTCCACCACCTTGTCCGTGTTGTCGGTGCGGGGCATCACCACGCCGACCGCGAACGCGCCGAAGACCGCGTACAACCCGATCTCGTCGGTGTACCAGGCGACCAGGAACAGCAGCGCGACGGTGCCGAGCAGCCGGGCGCGGTCGTTGAGGGCACGGTGGGTCATCAGCGTGGCAGCGGCCGTACGTCCGCCGAACCAGAGCACCAGCCCGAACAGGACCGCTCCGCCCGCGGTGACGATCGCGGGACCGGCCCGGCCGGACGCGACAGCCAGCACGGCGGCCAGCATGATCCAGGCGACCACGTCGTCGATCGCGCCGCTGGCCAGGGAAAGGGTGCCGTGCCGGGTGCCGGCGTGCCCTTTCTCGGTGATGATCCGGGCCAGCATCGGGAACGCGGTGATGGCCAGGGCGACGCCGACGAACGCGGCCGAGACCCCGAGTGACGTCCCCTCGGCCCGGATCGGCACGGCGCCCGCCGTCACCAGGACCAGCAGCACCCCCAGCAGGAGCGGCGCGGTGACCCCGGCGAGGGAGACCACTCCGGCGGTGCCGGCCAGCCCGGTGACCCGGTGGGCGCTGAACGCGTACCCGGCCTGGAACATGAACAGCACCAGGCCGACCTGACCCACGACGTAGAGGATCGGAAGCAGGGGGGCCGGGAACAGGGCGTTCTGCACGTCCGGCAGGAGGAGCCCGAGCAGCGACGGGCCGAGGAGGACGCCGGCGAGCATCTCGCTGACCACGGCGGGCTGGCCCGCCTTGCCGAGCAGCCAGGCGACCCCTTTGCAGAAGATCAGGATCACCGTGACCGCGATGAAGAAGCGTGGTGCCAGCTCCGTTGGTGTCATCGGACAGCCCTCTCGAAGTAGTCGGTGCACAACCGCTGCCGGCGGGCGTCGACCACCATCCAGGTGCCGAACACCAGTTGCCGGAGGCTGCGGCCCACGTCGGCCCACCGGTCCCGCGACCGCATCGCGGCCAGCCGCAGCCGCCCCGGGCCGGTGAGCCCGGCCGGTGTCAGATACGCCGGGCCCCGGCTCGGCAGGGACCGGGTGTGTGAGGCCGACGAGGTCAGGAGGTACCGGCGCAGCACCTCACGGGTCGCGGCGCGCATCATCACCGGCGCCACGCCGCGGGCCGGGCAGGCCCGGTTGGCGGTGACGCCGTACGGGATGAAGTGCGCGTCGCCGCGCTTGAGCGTCAACCACCGGTCCGGGTCGAACCGGTCGTCGGCGGCGGCTCCGCCGCGGTGGAACGCCAGGTAGTTGAAGAGCAGTACCGTCCCGGTGGGCAGGGACACGCCGGTGGGCAGCGTGATCGGCGCCGACGTGATCCGGTGCGCGACGCCGAAGAGCGGATGCACCCGCAGCGTCTCGTCGACCACCCGGTCCAGCGCCTCGTCGTCGTCGAGTCCCCGCTGCAGGTCGGGACGGGTGGCGAGGGCGAGCAGCACGTGCGCCATCGCCTCGGACATCTGCACGATGGCGGTGTTGAAGAAGGCGCCCTGGAGATACCAGGCCGTCTCCTGTGTGGTGAACGGCGGCGGCAGCGTCACCGGGCAGGTCCCCGCCTCGATCCGGTCGTGCAGATACGCGGTCAGCCGCTCGCGCCGCCGCATGTGCCGCAGGCCGGTGCACTTCAGCCCGTTCACCACGTCCTCGGCGTTGGCGACGATCAGCGCCCGCGCGTCCGCCGGGCACGTCTCGCCGAAGACGAGTTCGTAGTAGACCTCGGCCCAGACCGGCATCATCAGGTCGCGCAGCCGGACGTGGGTGGTCCGGTCGGCCGGCAGCCGGTCGAGCGCCCGCCGGGTGGCGGCGGTCGCGAGGTCGTCGCAGCGCCGGCGGCGTACCGCGAGCACCCGCCGGGTCGTCGCGGCGACGGTCCGGTAGCGCTCGCCCGGCTCCAGGTGCTCCTGGTGCATGTGCGGTCCGGGCGCCAGCCAGTACCAGAACAGGTCGGACAGCCCGGCTCCCCGGCTGCGCCCGTCCGCCGCCGGATCGGCGTACACCCGCTCGAAGTGCTCCATGCCGACCGTGGGGCCGGGCACCGGTACGCCCTCGACGCCGTTGACGGTGACGAACACCCACTCCCGCAGCCGGACCACCGTGCGGGGCAGCCAGTACGGCAGGGTCCACGCCACGCCGACCCCCGCCAGGACGATCAGGACGCTCATCCGTACGCCACCGTGGCGACCAGGTCCCCGCCCAGGTCGGCCGGCCCGGTGACACCGGCCAGCGCCAGCGCCCGGTCGAGGTCGGCGCGCAGCAGGTCCAGCACGTGGCGTACTCCGGCGGCGCCGCCCACCGCGAGGCCCCACAGCACCGGACGGCCGACGAGCACCGCCGTCGCCCCGAGCGCCAGCGCCACCAGGACGTCGGTCCCCCGGCGGACGCCGCCGTCCAGCAGCACCGGCAGCCGCCCGCCCACCGCCTCCACCACGGCGGGCAACGCGTCCAGGGTGGCCAGCGCCCCGTCGAGCTGCCGGCCTCCGTGGTTGGAGACCAGCAGACCGTCGACGCCGTACGAGACGGCGAGCGCCGCGTCCGCCGGATGCAACACCCCCTTCAGCAGGATCGGCAGCGTGGTGACCTCGCGCAGCCAGGCGATCCGGTCCCAGTCCAGCCCGGCGTCCATCCCGATGTCCCGCACCCGGCCGCTCGCGTCGCGCATGTTCTCGCAGACCAGGCCGGGCGGCAGGTCGGCGAAACCGTGCCGCAGATCGCGTTCCCGCCGCCCGAACACGGGCGAGTCGACGGTGACGACCAGGGCGGTGCAGCCGGCCATCTCCGCCCGCCGCACGACCGACGCGGTGAAGTCGAGGTCCGCCTGCGGGTAGAGCTGGAACCAGAGCGGCCCGCCTTCGGCGGCGATCTCCTCGACCCGCCGGGTGGCCGCCATGCTGACCACCATGATCGTGCCCGCCTCGGTGGCGGCGCGTGCGGTGGCCACCTCGCCCTCCGGGTGGGCCAGCCGGTGGAACGCGGTCGGCGCGATCAGCACCGGCATCGAGATCCGCGTGCCGAGCAGCGAGATCCGCAGGTCGCGGTGGCCCGCGCCGCGCAGGACGCGGGGCACCACGTAGCGCCGGGTGAAGGCGGCCTCGTTGGCGCGTACCGTGCGTTCCTCGCCCGCTCCACCGGAGTAGAAGTCCCAGTACACCGGGTCCAGGCGGCCCCGCGCGTCGGCTGCCAGCTCGGCCAGGTTCAGCGCCGGGCCGTCCAGCGCCGTGCCCTCCGACGGGCGCATCTCAGCTCTCTACTCGGCTCAGGCAGCGGTCGACGAACGCGACCAGCGGTGCCACGTGCGTCTCCGGCCGGTCCCATCGGTTCTCCAGGTTCTCCGCCAGGTGGTGGGTGGCGACGACCTGGCCCGCCCGGTGGTGGCGGACGACCGGATGCAGGTAGGCGGCGTCGTGGGCCTGGCCGGGTACGTCCTGGGCGACCCGGCTGACGGTGATGTCGAACGGGTCCACCCGGTCGTGGTCGGGGCCGTACTCGAGGGTGACGACGAAGGCGTCCGTGTAGTCGTGGTCCGGGGTACGCAGGCCGGTGCGGGTGAAGTACTCGACCGGCACCTCCTCGTGGTAACGCGCGTCGGACCCGGCCACCGTGACCACGTCGCCGAGGAAGCCGAACTGCTGCCACAGGGCGGAGGTGCGGTTGACCCGCGCGACGACGGCGCCGGCGATCGACTCGCCGGTGGCGTCCAGCTTCTCCGCCGGCCACGGCGTGTCGCCGTACCGCCGTTCCAGGATCCGGTGCAGCGCCCGTACGGCGTACCGGAAGCCGTGGATGAAGCCGCTGGTCGAACGCTTGAAGTCCCGTTCCTGGCTGATCGTGCCGGCGAAGTAGAGGCCGGGGACGTTCACCGACTCCCACTCCGGGGTCTGCGCCGGAAAGCGGTCCCTGATCGCGAGCGCCGGACGGCAGGTGTCGTCGAAGACGGACGCGTCGAAGGCGAACCCGGTGCAGGCGAGCACCCGGTCGTACCACAGCTCCTTGACCACCTCGTCGGCGCGGGAGAACGAGAACGTCACCTTGTATCCGGTGCCGTCGCGCTCGATGCGCTTGACGTCGCCGTCGAGGATCGCGTTCGCCGACTTCAGCTGGTAGGTGTCCAGGAAGTTGTTGTTCACCGCGCGCAGGTGCCCCACGTAGTGGGTGCGCCAGGCCATCCGCACCGAACTCGGGCCGGCGACGTGGATCAGCGTGGTGGTCTCCATCAGGCTGTCCGCGGTCTCGAACGCGGAGTTCCCCTTGCCGATGATCAGCACCTTCTGGTCGAGGTAGTCGCGCGGGTCGACGGACATCTCCGCGTACTGCTCGGCCAGTTCCAGCCCGGGGATCTCCGGCCGGTACGGCCGGGAGACGCCGGTGGCGACGATCAGCCGGCGCGCCCGGAAGACCTCCTCCCCCGCCCGGACCTCGAACACCCCGTCGACCTTGCCGACCGACGTCACGCGGCAGCCGTACCGGACCCGTACCCCCGTCTTCGCGGCGAAGTCCGCCAGGTAGCGGACCATCACGTCGGCGTCGGGGAAGTACCGCTCGGTGTAGCCGGTGAATCGCAGCGCCGGGTCGTCGCTGAGCAGCGAGTTCCAGTCCAGCCGCAGGTTCAGCTCCGGGTCGTCCGAGCCGGTGTGCGGCTTGTTGATGGAGATCAGTTGCCGGTGGCGGGGAAAGGTGGCGAAGAACGCCCCCGGGATGTCCGCCTGTTCCAGGACCAGATAGTCGCGTCTGCCGTCGGCCTCCAGCAGAGCCGCGAGTTGCAGGCCCGCCGGTCCGGCCCCGACGATCAGGTAGTCAAGCGTCATGTGCGTCCACCCTCAGGAAAGAGAAACGGAGAAATCCGCGATCACGTCGGCCGCGCGCCGCACGTCACCGTCCAGCGGCCGGTCCGGGTCGACCGGCGGTACGACCGCCGCCAGCGCCGCCAGCGCCTCGGCGCAGCCGGAGGCGGTCGGCGTACGCGCGCCCGCGTACGCGGCCTGGCGCAGCCCCAGCGCGAGCGACCCGACGACGAGGTGCAGCAGCCGGGCCTGGTCCAGGGCCCGCAGCGCGGCCTGGGTGCCGAGCGGGACGACGTCCTGGTTGTGCAGGTTGGTCGGCACGCTCTGCATGCTCGCGGGCATGGTGTCCCGCCGGATCTCGGTGATCAGCGCGGTCGCCGCCAGCTGCACCCCCTGGAGCCCGTGCTGCTGTCCCGGGCCGGCGGCCAGCATCGGCGGCAGGCCGCCGTTGCGGTTCGGGTCGACGAGCAGGTCGAGTTGCCGTTCGGCGAGGTTGCCGACCTGCGCCACGACCATCGACAGCACGTCGGCGGCGAACGCGGCCGGCTGGCCGAAGAAGTTACCGCCGTGCACCACGAGGTCGTCGTCGGGAAAGAACAGCGGGTTGTCGGTGACGCTCGCGAGGTCGGCCGCGACGACGGCGTCGACGTAGCGCAGGGCGTCCTCGGCCGCGCCGAGCAGTTGGGGCGTGCACCGGATGCTGTACGGCTCCTGCAGCGGGCGCGCGCCGGAAGCGACGAGGCCGTCGCTGACCCGTCGCATCCGCGCGCCCACGTCGATCGCGCCCGGATGGCCGTACGCGCCCAGCAGCCGGGCGTCGAGGAACTGCGTACCGCTGCCGAGCAGGTCGGCGAGCAGGCAGGTGAGCACCTGGACCGCCCGGTGCGCGGCACGGACCGCGTCCAGCGCCAGCGCTGTCGCCGCGGTGGTCAGCGACGTCCCGTTGACCAGGGCGAGGGCGTCCCGGCCGTCCAACGGCAGCGGTTCCAGGCCGGCCAGCTTCAACGCCTCGCCGGCCGGCATCCGCGTCCCGTCCAGATAGGCGTGGCCGCGGCCCCGTAACGCCTGGGCGGCCGCGCCCAGCGGGATCAGGTCACCACTGGCACCGACCGAACCCAGCCGGGGCATCGCGGGGACGAACGTGGTCGCGAGCATCGCCGCGAGGGCGTCGATCACGTGCGGGGAGACTCCCGACGCGCCGCGGGCCAGCGACCCGGCCCGCAGCAGCAGGGTCGCGCGTACCACCTCCGGACCGAGGTCCGCGCCCTGCCCCGCGCCGAGGTGGGCGAGCGTGTTGTCGGCCTGGTCGCGCAGGTCGGCGCGGCCCGCGTACCCGACCAGGGCGCCGAAGCCGGTGGTGGCGCCGTACACCGCGCGGTCGTCACCGAGCACCGCGGACAGGAAGGTGCGGGCGGCCGTGACCCGGTCCCGGACCCGCGGTCCGATCACGACTTTGACCGGGTCACGGGCGGCGCGCAGATCGGCGATCCGCAGTGGGACATCGAGGTCCACCTCTGTCGTCATGCGATCGCACCCTAGAGACGAATTCTCAGAACGCTCTGAGATCGAGTCGCTACGTTGCGGCGCATGACGCTCGACTATCTGATCATCGGAGCCGGACCGGCCGGGCTGCAGCTCGCTCACCTGCTCGATCGCGACGGCCGCGACTATCTGGTCCTGGAGGCCGGCCCGTCGCCGGGCACGTTCTTCGCCACCTATCCCCGGCACCGGAAGCTCATCTCGATCAACAAGGTCTGGACCGGCTCCGACGATCCGGAGTTCAACCTGCGCGCGGACTGGAACTCGCTGCTCACGGACGATCCGGCGCTGCTGTTCAAGAACTACAGCCGGCGCTACTTCCCGGACGCCGCGGACCTGGTGCGCTACCTCGCCGACGCCGCCCGCGGCCTGCGGATCAGGTACGACACCCGGGTCTCCCGGGTCGCGCGCGACGGTGACCTGTTCACCGTCCACGCCGGAGACGACACCCTCACCGCCCGCCGGGTGGTCGTCGCCACCGGCGTGTCCCAGCTGTACGTGCCGCCGATCGAGGGCGCCGAGTTCGCCGAGCGGTACGACACCGTCAGCGTCGACCCGGACGACTTCACCGACCAGCGTGTCCTCATCATCGGCAAGGGCAACTCCGCCTTCGAGACCGCTGACGCGCTCGTCGAGACGGCAGCTGTCATCCACGTCGCCGGCCCGCACTCGATCAAGCTGGCGTGGCAGTCGCACTACGTCGGGCACCTGCGCGCGGTGAACAACAACTTCCTCGACACGTACCAGCTCAAGTCGCAGAACGCGGTCCTCGACGGCACCGTGGAGCGGATCGCCCGGCGCGACGACGGCGGCTTCCGGATCGACTTCCGCTACGCCCGCACCGTCGAGGCGATCCGGCAGATCGACTACGACCGGGTCATCCTCTGCACCGGCTTCCGGTTCGACGCCACCATCTTCGACCCGTCCGCCCGGCCCCGGCTCGTCATCAACGACCGCTTCCCCGAGCAGACCTCGGCGTACGAGTCGGTGAACGTGCCAGGCCTCTACTTCGCCGGCACGCTCACCCAGCAGCGCGACTTCAAGCGCTCGACGAACGGGTTCATCCACGGCTTCCGGTACGGCGTGCGCGCCCTGCACCGGATCCTCGACGCCCGCCACCACGGCACGCCGTGGCCGGCCCGGTCGCTGGAGGTCACCCCGGAGGCGATCGCCGACGCGATCATCGAGCGGATCAACCGGACGTCGGCGCTGTGGCAGCAGTTCGCCGTCCTCGGCGACGTGGTCGTCGTCTCCGGTGACACCGCGCGCTACCACGAGGAGGTGCCCGTCGCGTACGTGCACGACGGCGGCCTGGGTGCGGAGCTGTTCGCGTTCGTGGTCACCCTGGAGTACGGGCCGGACCACGACCAGGTCGACCCGTTCGACATCACGGTGCCGCGGATCGCCGAGAACGACGCCGCACACGCGCACGACGCCAGCTACCTGCACCCGGTCGTCCGGGTCCACCGCGGCGGCCGGGTCGTCGCGGCGCACCACCTCGCGGAGAACCTGGAGAACCACTGGAATCTGCCGGACGTGCACCACCAGCCGCTCGTGCTCTTCGTCAAGGGCGTCCTCTCCGATGCCGGCTGAGGTCTGGCCGCAGCCCGTGCTGGACCTGCTCGCCGCCGGCGACGACCGGCCGGTGTTCGAGGAGGGCGAACGGACCATCACCACGGCCCAGATGTACCGGCTGGTCCGGCGCGTCGCCGCCGGGCTCCGCGCCGCCGGGGCCGGCCCCGGCGTCGGGGTGGCCCTGCGGCTCGGTGTCACCGCTGAGGCGTTCGCGACGATCATCGCGGCGTTCGCCGTCGGCGCCCGGGTCTCCGGGATCCGCCCCGACCTGAGCCCGGCCCACCGCGGCTGGCAGCTCGGCGAGAACACGCTGTCGGTCGACGACGCCCGGGTCGCCGAACTGGCACGAACGCCCGACGACGGAGGCCCGCTCATCGCCGCCGGACGCCCGGACGACGTGGCCCGGATCATCTGGACCAGCGGCAGCACCGGCAGCCCGAAGGGCTGCGCGCAGACGTACGCGGCGATGAGCGCCGCCTGGGCGCCGTACCCGGATCGCTGGCCGCCGGCCATCGCGGACCTCGCCACCCGGCTCCAGCGTTATCTCGTCTTCGGTTCGCTGAGCAGCCAGGTGATGCTGGAGTACGGCATCCTCACCCTGGCCGCGGGCGGCACCCTGGTCGCGGCCCGGCCCCCGGGTTTCCCCGGCATGATCACCCGGCACCGGGCCACCGCGAGCGTGATCACCGTGGGCAAGCTGTACCAGCTCGTGCGGGACCAGCGCGCCGACCCGGTCGACCTGAGCAGCCTGCGGGCCCTGCTGGTGTCCGGCTCTCCGCTCGCGCCGGGCCGGCTCGCCGAGGCGCTCGACGTGCTCGGCCCGGTGGTCTTCCACGGCTACGGCCAGACCGAGACCGGCATGATCACGATGGTGACGCCGGCCGAGATGCTGGCGTCCCCGGCCGCGCTCGCCTCGGTCGGCCGGCCTCCCCCGGTGACCGCGCTGTCCATCCGGGACGCCGACGGCCGTCCCGCCACCGAGGGCGAGCTGTTCGTCCGCACACCGGCGCAGGCCGCCGCGTACTGGAACGATCCGGACGAGAGCGCCGAGGTGTTCGCCGGCGGCTGGGTCCGCACCCGGGACCTGGCCCGGCTCGACGGCGACGGCTACCTGCACCTGCTCGGCCGGATCCGGGACGTCGTCATCGTGCACGCCAACCTGGTGTACGCGGGCCCGATCGAGCGGGTCCTCGCCGCCGATCCCACAGTCGCCGAGGCGTACGTGGTCGGCCGTCCCGACGACGCGACCGGAGAGGCGGTGCACGCGTACGTGGTGCCGGCCGCCGGTCACACACCGGATGCCGGACGGCTGCGCGCCCTGGTAGCCGAGGCGCTGGGAGAGGCGTCGGTCCCGCGGACGATCCGGTGGATCGACCGGGTGCCGGTGGGGCCGAGCGGAAAGCCGGACAAGCGCGCCCTGGAACGCGCGTCGATCCGGTGAACCACCGGTGGCCTACCATCCGTGCATGGCCGTACTCGACGAGGCAGCGCAGCGTACCCGCACCCGGCTGCGGGGCACCGCCGTCGGATTCGCCGCCCTGTGGTCCGTCGCCCTCACCGCGTTCGCGGGCGTCACCGTCGTGACCGGGGCGCGGAACAGGGATTACCTGCTGCAGTACGGCAGCGACGCGGGCGATCGGTTCGGGACCAACGTCGTGGTGTTGCTGTCGTGGCTCGGCATCGTCGCCACTGTCGGCCTCGCCACGTGGGTCACCGCGCTGCTCGTGCTGGCACGCACCCCCGAGATGCACAAGGTGCTGCGAACCCGGGTCCGGGTGGCATCGACGGTGGTGCTCGTCGGCACGCCGGTGGTCACCGTCGCCGCGCTCGTCCTCGCGTACGTGCTGATCGTGCCGTGGATCTACGCGGGAGTGCAGGCCTGAGGCCCGGGGCCGCGGACACCTACGTGACGCGATAGGCGGTGTAGCGCACCCGGTCGGCCTCACGGATCGCCGACGCCACGAAGACGCTCTGCTCCAGGACCGCCAACGCGGGCACCGACGTCTCCAGTCGTACGCCCAGCCGGAAGTAGTACTCGGCGGGGTCGACGGCGTCGCCGCGCAGCAGGGCTTCGAGGACCTCCGGGCGGCCGCTGCGGACGCCGAACGTCCGGAGGTAGACGTGACCGCCGTCTGCGGTGCGGGCCGAGTAGCGGGTGTCGATCTCGATCGCGCCGTCGGGACGAACCAGTTGCCAGTCGGCACCGCCGGGAAGGATGTCGGCCTCTAACAGGCCGGTGACCCGGCCGCCGACAACGGGCACCACGCGGCGGTGGCCCGCGCGGGTCACCCCGTGGTCCTCCAGCACGCCGAGCCGGACCTCCACCTCGAACGCGGCCTCCAGACCGGGAACCGGCGGGGCGCTCACCGGGCCCCACCCGGCTGCTCGGCGCGGCGGACGGCGCGTCGGCGCGTACTCATGGGGTGTCCTTGGTCTGCGCGAGGGCGTCGCGGAGGCGTTCCAGCGCGGGCACCGCGGCGGCGAGGGCCGCGCGGTCCTCCGCCGGCAGGGTGGCCGCGGCGCGGGCGACCAGCTCTCCGCTCGCCAGGTCGAAGCGGTCGAACAGGTCGAGGGCCTTCGGGGTGGCGAGGACGTCGACGTGGCGGTGGTTGCCGGGACGGGGGCGGCGCTCGACGAGACCGTTGCCCTCCATCGTGGTCAGGAGGTTGCTGACCGTCGAGCGGCTCAGCCGGAGTCGTTCGGCCAGCTCGCCGGGGCCGGACACGGTGCCCCGGGGCAAAGCCCGCACGATCTCGATCTGCGCGTCCGGGATCTCCGGCAGGTGCTCGGCGGCCCGGGCGGCGGCGAGCAGCGTGCGGCGCAGCGGTGAGATCACCGACGCCAGGCGCGCCGCGTCCAGCTCGGGCGGTTCCGGGCCGGTCACGGCAGGACGCCCGAGAAGACCGTCGGCGTCAGGGAGGCCCGTGCGTTGAGGTCGGCGGGCAGGAAGCCGGCCGCCTTCTTGTACCCGGTGGCGATCTCGGTCAGCTCCTCCGGTCCGATGACGTCGTGGATGTGGTCGAACCCGTCCGGCGCGCGCTCGCGGGCGAGCACCATCACCTGTTCCGGGCCCTGCCGCCGGTTGCTCAGCACGAGCGCGGTGGTCGCCGGCCGCCGGTCCGCCTCGTAGGCGTCGAGCGCCGCCCGCACCGTCGGCGCGGTGGCGAGGTGGAAGGCGAGGGTACGCGCGTCGAGGATCGCCTGCGACGCCCCGTTGGAGCCGTTGGGATACATCGGGTGTGCCGCGTCCCCGAGCAGCGTCGTGTTCCCGTGGGTCCACGTGTCGATCGGATCGCGGTCCACCATGGGGTATTCGAGGATCTCGTCGGCGGCGGCCAGCAGTTGCGGCACGTCGAGCCAGGGGAAGCGCCAGTCGGCGAAGAGGGCCACGACCGGCGCGGGGTCGACCGCCCGGTTCCAGTCCGCGTTGGGCCCGGCGAAACCGGGGCCGCGCCGCTCGGCGACCACATTGATCAGGCCGGCGCCGATCGGGTACGCGACGAACTTCTGTTCCGCGTCCCCCGCCATGATCATGGTCCGTCCGTCCAGGAATCCGGGTGCCCGCGCCGTCCCCCGCCACAGCGTCAGCCCGTTCCAGAGTGGCGCTCCCTCGCCGGGATGATGCTGCCGGCGCAGCTCGGAGTGGATGCCGTCCGCTCCGACGATCAGGTCACCCGCGACGCCCACCTCCCCGGCTGCCGTCTCGAAGCGCGCGACGCCGTCCCGGATGCCGGCGAACCGGTGCCCGGTGCGCACCGCGTCGGCCCCGAGCCGTTCCCGCACCGCGGCGAGCAGTTCCATCTGGAACCGGCCGCGGTGCACGGAAAGCTGCGGCCAGCGATATCCGGCGTCCCGTCCGCGCGGTTCGCTCCAGATCTGCTGACCGTACCGGTTGTAGTAGGCAAGGGTTCCGGGCGCGGCACCCAGCCTTTCCACGCGTTCGCCGAGGCCCAATTCGGTCAACTCCCGGACGGCGTGCGGAAGCAGATTGATCCCGACGCCGAGTGGGCGCAGCGCGGCGGCGCGCTCGTAGACGGCGATGTCACGGAAGCCGGCTTGATGCAGGCTGAGCGCGGTGGTCAGGCCACCGATACCAGCGCCCACGATCACGATCGCCAAGTCGTCGCTCCCTTCGCCACCGTGCCACCAACCGCACAGTTTGGTCACAAAATCGTCACGCGTCAAGACCTATTCGCATCGACGTCGGGCCGCTCCGCGCGCAATGCGATTCGCTTATCAGAATTCTTGACAATCAATCGCCTCTGCATGAGTCTGATCGACGCGGTCGGATGGTTAACCTCTCTTCGCCGCCACCACTCCTCCGGATGCACCAGCGCTTCGCACGGAAGGGCTCGTCCATGAAGAAGGTCACCGCCCTCGCTGTTCTCGCCGGCGTCGCGATCGCCCTGACCGGCTGTACGGACTCCGACGCCACCGATCCGTCTCCCGGGTCCAGCGGCGACCTGCGGAAGGTCCGCGTGGCGGCGCTGCCGATCAGCGAGACCGCCGCGCTGTGGGGCGGCATCAAGGCGGGCATCTTCCGGGAGCAGGGGCTCGACGTGGAGGTGGTGCCCGCGCAGGGTGGCGCCCAGGCCATCCCGGCGTTGATCAACGGCGACATCGACTTCGCCATCGGTCAGCCGTTCGGCCCGTTCCGTGCCGACCTGCAGAACCTCGGTGTGGTGATCATCGGGAACTACGCGTCGTCCTATGCCGACGGTGACGACATCAACGCCGTGGTGGCGTCGGGGAAGTCCGGCATCACCCGGCCGGCCCAGCTCGCAGGGCGCAAGGTATCGGTGAACAGCCTGGGCGCGGCCGGCGACGTCACGATCATGGCGGCGGTCGAGAAGGACGGCGGCGATCCCACCAAAATCAAGTTCGTCGAGGTGGCCTTCCCGGACGCGCCGGCCCAGCTCGCCGCCGGCAACATCGACGCCGCCTGGGTGACCGAGCCGTTCATCACCCAGATGCGCAAGCGCGGTGACGTCCTCGTGGTCGCCCCGTACCAGGCCGCCGTCCCCGGGCTCACCACCCTGACGACAATCACGTCGAGCAAGCTGAAGGACTCCGACGCCTCCCTGGTCGCGGACTTCTCGGCGGCGATGAAGAAGACGCTCACCTGGGCCAAGGATCCGGCGAACGAGAAGGACCTCCGCCAGGCCATCAAGGACAACCTGGAGCTTCCGGAACCTGTGGCGGACTCCGTCCGGCTCCCCGCATTCGGATGGGAGCTCGACCGGGCCGGCCTGGAACAACTGGCGACGCTCGCCCAGAAGTACCGCGTCCTCGACCGGCGACCCGACTTCGACCGTCTCATCCAGCAGCAGTAGCCCGCCGATGCGCAAGATCCTGCTGGGTGCCGTGGGCCTGCTGGGGTTCCTCGTCGTCTGGCAACTGATCCCGACGCTGGGACTGGTCGACCCGCACGACCTGCCGTACGCCACCGACGTGTTCGGCCGGCTGGTCCAGGAGGTCCGTGACCTGGCGTTCTGGCGGCGGCTGCGGCTCACCATGACGTCGTGGGCGATCGGCCTGGCGCTGGCCACGCTCGCGGCTGTGGCACTGGGGACCGTGGTCGGGATGGTGCCGTTCCTGCGTCGCGCCACGCACACGACAGTCGAGTTCCTGCGACCGGTGCCGTCGGTCGCGCTGATCCCCCTCGCCGTGCTGATGTTCGGCCTGCAGATGCGCGCCGCACTCGTCATCATCGTCTACGCGGCGTTCTGGCAGGTGTTCGTGCAGGTGATCTACGGTGTCGCCGACGTCGACACCGTCGCCCGGGACACCGCGCGAAGCTTCGGCCTCACCCGCGCCGAGCGCCTGCGCTATCTCGTCCTGCCGACCGCGCTGCCGTACCTGATGACCGGCCTGCGCCTCGGCGCGGCCGTCGCTCTCATCCTGGCCGTCACCGCGGAGATGGTGATCGGGAATCCCGGCCTGGGGCGTTCGATCGAGCTCTCCCGCTCCTCCGGGGACGCCGTCGGCCTGTACGGCCTCGTCGTGGTCACCGGGCTCCTCGGCCTGCTGGTGAACGTGGTGTTCCGTTTCGTCGAACGCCGCTCGCTGGCCTGGCACCAGTCGGTGCTCGGGGACGAGGCGGCCCGGTGACCGCCCTCGGCGCGGGCCGGGCCCGTCCCCGCGACCTGGGCGTCAGGGTCGCCGAGAACGTCCTGTCGGCGGTCGGGTTGCCCGTCCTGCTCGTGGGGCTCTGGGCCGTCTGGTCCACCCGGTCGACGAACCGGTTCCTCGTCGGCCCCCGCGCGCTCCTCGACGCGTTCCGGCAGACCTGGATCGGCCCGGCGTTCGTTGACGACGTCCTGCCGAGTCTGTACCGGCTCATGATCGGCCTGTTCGCGTCGATCCTCCTCGGCGTCGCCGCCGGCGTCGTCATCGGCCGGCTCCGCCCGCTCCGCGAGATCCTCGAGCCACTGCTGGAGTTCTTCCGCGCGATTCCGCCGCCCGTGCTGATCCCGGTCGCGATGCTCCTGCTCGGCATCACCGACACCATGAAGGTGGTCGTCATCACCTCCGGCGCGATCTGGCCGATCCTGCTGAACACGATCGAAGGCGTACGGGCGACCGACAGCGTGATGACCGAGACCGCGTACTCGTTCCGGATCTCCCGGTGGGACCGGCTGTGGCGGCTGATCCTCCCGTCGGCGAGTCCGCGCATCATGACCGGCGTACGGCAGGCGCTCTCGGTGGCCCTGATCCTCATGGTGATCTCGGAGATGTTCGCGTCGTCGGCCGGCCTCGGTTACCGGATCGCCTACTTCCAGCGGAACTACCTCATCGCGGAGATGTGGAGCGGCATCCTCCTGCTCGGCCTCATCGGCGTCGTCCTCGCCGTGGTCTTCGGTGTCGTCGAACGCCGTGTCCTGCGCTGGTACCACGGAATGAAGGAGGTCACCCGTGCCTGACGGAAGCCCGCTGCTGCGGGTCGAGCACCTGCGGAAGGTCTACGCCTCCGGCCGGGGCGAAGTCGAGGCGATCGGGGACCTCAGCTTCACCATGGACCCGGGTGAGCTGCTGTGCGTCGTCGGTCCCTCGGGCTGCGGGAAGACCACCCTCCTGAAGTGTCTCGCCGGGCTGCTCCGGCCCACCAGCGGCCTCGTCGAGATGGAGGGATCGCCGGTGACGGGCCCGAGCCCGGCGATGGCGGTGGTCTTCCAGGAGTACGGCCGCAGCCTCTACCCGTGGCTGACGGTCCGCGGCAACGTGGAGCTTCCGCTGCGCCACAAGAAGCTCTCCCGCGCCGAACGTGCCCGGATGGTCGACGACGCCCTCCAGGCGGTCGGGCTGCCGGAGTCGGCGCGCAGCCACCCGTGGCAGCTGTCCGGCGGGATGCAGCAGCGGGTGGCGATCGCCCGCGCCATCGCGTACCAGCCGGAAGTGCTGATCATGGACGAGCCGTTCGCCGCGGTGGACGCGCAGACCCGCGCGGACCTGGAGGATCTCGTCCGCGAACTGCACCTCACCCGCGGGATCTCCACCGTCTTCGTGACGCACGACATCGACGAGTCGGTGTACCTGGGCCAGCGCGTGCTCGTCCTGTCGAACTCGCCGACCCGGGTGCAGGAGGACCTCGCGATCGACCTCCCGCGGGAACGCGACCAGCTCACCACCCGGGCCCTGCCCCGGTTCACCGAACTGCGGACCCACGTCTACGAGCAGATCCAGCGGGCCAAGCGCGAGCCCGGCCGCGGCGCCGCACCCGGCGCCGTGACCGCACCTCGCCGGCCCCGGCAACGGGTCACGTAGCCACCGGCACGCCCGCGTGGCGGACGCTTGTGTTCCGGTCCGCCGACGGCACCTGGGTGTGGGGCTTCCACCTCCGGCCGGACGGCGCGGGCACCCGGCCCATCAGCCGTAACCGGATCTCGTAGGCGGCACGCCCGGGGCCGGGCCGGGTACCGCCTGGTGGTGGACCCGGGCAGCCTGATCATGGAGGGTCGGAGGCTGCTGGGCATCGAGCAACGCGCGGAAGGTACGCCGTGAACGTGCTCGCCCGGAGCGCCGCGGCGGTCGCAGCCGAGGGCCGAAGGTCCTTCGACTTGCGGCCTGCGGCCCCCCGCGGCCGATCCCGTTTGGTCCTAACCTGAGTCCGGACAGGACGAGATCAGTGAAAGGAAGCACGGTGACCACGGTCGAATCCGAACTCCGTACGCTCGCCGAACTCGACGACACCGAACTCGCCGGTCTGGACGCGTGGTGGCGGGCGAACAACTACCTGACCATCGGGCAGATCTACCTGCAGGGCAATCCGCTGCTGCGCGAGCCCCTGGCGGCCGAGCACATCAAGCCGCGTCTGCTCGGCCACTGGGGAACCAGCCCCGGTCTGTCCCTGATCTACGCGCACGTGTCCCGGCTCATCCGCCGCACCGGCCAGCAGGCGATCTACCTGGCCGGTCCCGGTCACGGCGGCCCGGCGCTGGTGGCCGCCGGCTACCTGGAGGGCACCTACAGCGAGATCTACCCGGCGGTCAGCCAGGACGAGGCCGGGATGCTGCGCCTGTTCCGGCAGTTCTCCAGCCCGGGTGGCATCCCGTCGCACGTGTCGGTGACCACCCCCGGCTCCATTCACGAGGGCGGTGAGCTGGGCTACGTCCTGGTCCACGCGTTCGGCGCGGTCATGGACAACCCGGACCTGCTGGCCATCGCGGTGGTGGGCGACGGTGAGGCCGAGACCGGGCCCCTGGAGGGTTCCTGGAAGGGCGTGTCCTTCCTCAACCCCGGACGCGACGGCGCGGTCCTGCCGATCCTGCACCTCAACGACGCCAAGATCTCCGGTCCCACGGTGCTGGGGCGCAAGGACCCCGAGGAGGTCCGCCACCTCCTGCGTGGCCACGGTTACGACGTCATCGAGGTCGAGGGCTCCGACCTGCCCGGCATGCACCACCGCTTCGCCGCCGCCCTCGCCACCGCCTGGATGAGGATCCGCGACATCCAGACCGCCGCCCGTGACGGTTCCTGGGACGGAACCCGCCCGACCTGGCCGCTGATCATCCTGCGGTCGCCCAAGGGCTGGACCGGCCCGGACACCGTCGACGGGGTCACCGTCACCGGGACGTGGCGGTCGCACCAGGTGCCGCTGTCCGGCGTCAAGGACAACCCGGAGCACCTCGCGCTGCTGGAGCGCTGGCTCAGGTCGTACGGTCCGGAGGAGCTGTTCGATTCCACCGGTGCGCCGGTGGCGCTGATCCGGGACCAGGCCCCCGACGGTGACCTGCGGATGAGCGCCAGCCCGCACGCCAACGGCGGCCTGCTGACCCGGGACCTGGACCTGCCGGACTTCCGTTCCTACGCGATCGAGGTGCCCCGGCCGGCGCAGCAGCGGGCCGAGTCGACGCGCAAGCTGGGCGAGATGATCCGCGACATCTACACGCGCAACGCCGACCGGTTCCGGTTGTTCTGTCCGGACGAAACCAACAGCAACCGCCTCGGCGGCGTCTTCGACGTCTCCGACCGCGCCTTCATGGAGCGGGTGACGCCGGAGGACGTGGCGATCAGCCGCGACGGCCGGGTCATGGAGGTGCTCAGCGAGCACAACTGCCACGGCTGGCTGGAGGGCTACAACCTGACCGGCCGGCACGGCATGTTCGCCACCTACGAGGCATTCGCCATGGTCAGCGCCTCCCAGACGGTGCAGCACGGCAAGTGGTTGCAGGAGGCGAAGCACCTGCCGTGGCGCGCGAAGGTGCCGAGCCTCAACGTGCTGCTCACCTCGACGGCGTGGCGCAACGACCACAACGGCTTCTCCCACCAGGGGCCGGGCCTGATCCAGGTGGTGCTCACCCAGCGGGGCGACGTCGCCCGGGTCTACCTGCCGCCGGACGCCAACACCCTGCTGTCGGTGGCCGACCACTGCTTCCGGTCGCGGTCGTACATCAACCTGATCGTCATCGACAAGCAGCCGCAGCTGCAGTACCTCTCCATGGACGAGGCGATCGAACACTGCGCCCGCGGCGCGGGAATCTGGGAGTGGGCCGGCACCGACGACGGCACCAGCGACCCCGACATCGTCCTCGCCTGCGCCGGTGACGTCGTCACCATGGAGACCGTCGCGGCGGCACAGATCCTGCGGGACCGGCTGCCCGGTTTGAAGGTGCGCGTGGTCAACGTCGTCAACCTGATGACGCTGGTCCGGCCGAAGGACCACCCGCACGGCATGAGCGAGACCCTGTTCACCGAGCTGTTCACCGACGACGTGGACGTGGTCTTCTCGTTCCACGGCTACCCGGGCGCGATCCACCAGCTCGTCCACGGCCGCCCGGACGCGGACCGGTTCCGCGTGCGCGGCTTCATCGAGCAGGGCACGACCACCACCCCGTTCGACATGACGGTGCGCAACAAGGCGTCGCGCTACCACCTCGTGATGGACGCCATCAACAACGCCAAGCGTCTCCCGCGCGGCGCGGCGGACCTCAAGGCGTGGTGCCGCAGTCAGCTCGACCGCCACGAGACGTACGTGGTGGAACACCTGGAGGACATGCCCGAGGTCCGCGACTGGGCCCTGGGCGACTGGGCCGCACGCGGCTGAGGTCAACCGGTACGAGACGGTGGCGCCGGTACGTCGGCGCCACCGTCTCCGTCTTCGCCTCGGACGGGCGGCCGCGGTCGTCACCGTGGCCGCACGTCCGCGCGGGTCCGCCGTCAGAAGACGCGGGTACGGCGCGTCCCGGACGCCAGGCCCGCGATCGGGCCGACCGCGCCGTCCCGCCCGGGTTGCCGGGGCGCACCGGTGAGGTCGGTGTCCATGACGGCGGGGCTGCCGTCCGCCTCCTCGAAATCCGCGTCGGCGCACCGGACCCGTTCCAGGTCCCGGCCGGTGACCACACCGACACGCGCCTCGTCGAACGCGCCGGGAAGGTCGGTGACGAGCCAGACCCCGTCACCGTCGTCGACGACCGTCGCCGACGCGGCACCCAGCACCCGTGGCTCGCGCTCACCGTCGAACGGCCGGGCCCCGGCGGCGTAGGCGTTCGCGCGGGCGTACACCGGTTGTCTCACGTCGGCGTACTTCTGCTGGTCGCTGGGCGGCTGGTCGGCGAGGCGGGCCAGGTACTCCTCGAACGACGCCGGATGGCCGTCGTATCCGGCGGTGCCGACCAGCGCCGGCCCCTCGCCCTCCGCACCCGGCCCGTAGGCCGCGCCCGGGTCGCCGCCCAGGAAGAGGTTCCCCACGTATCTGTCGTCGCCGCCGTAGACGACCGCGTACCCGGCGACCTGCGTGCTGTGCGGCAGGTGGTACGGCGTGGCGCGGTCCATCACCGGCTCCAGCCGCACCGTGCCGCAGATCAGGTTGCAGACGAAGGCGCCGCCCTGACTGAACAGCTCCAGCGCGGCGGGCGAGCCGAAGATGTTGTGGTCGACCAGGTAGGGGCCGTGGCTGACCTCGACGAAGAGGTCCCGGGAGTTGTCGTGGTAGACGTTGCGGGACAGCCGGGTGCCCTGCGCCTGCCAGTCCAGCCAGGTGCCGAGCGAGCAGTCGTGGATCCGGTTGTGCCGGATCACCACGTCGATGGCCGCGTGCAGCTTGATGCCGGCGATCTCGTACCCGTAGAACTCGCGCTTCACGCCGATGCGGTGGATGTGGTTGTCCTCGATGGTGGAGAACGCACAGCCGAGGTGGCCGACAATCGCGTTCTGGCCGCAGTCGTAGATGGTGTTGCGGCGGATCACGTGTGAGCCGATGTGCTCCCGGTCCCACCCGATCCGGCGGGCCGCGAAGACCGACTCCAGCTGGTACTGGTAGCCCGGCTTGTCACCGCGCAGCGCCGAGAAGTTCTGCCCGGTCGAGCCCTCCTTCCCGATCGAGATCGCCGCGCACTTGGCGTCGTGGATCACGTTGTCCTCGATGACCCACCCCTTCGCCCAGCCGGGCCCGATCAGGCCGGGCTGGTCGGCGGTCGGCGGCGCCCACGGGCTGGCCGCGTGCGCCAGCTCGAAGCCACGGACGGTGATGTAGTCCCGGTGCGGCTGGTCGGGGTAGAAGACGCTGCGGCGTGCGTTGATCTCGACCAGTTCCGTGTTCGGGTCGGCGCCCTGGAAGTTGGCCCAGATCGTCGTCCGCTCACCGACCTCGGCGTACCAGACGAGCCGGGTCTGGTCGGGGTCGCCGATCGGCTGCGTCACCCGGGTCCAGTCGTCGACGACCTCGGTACGCCGGGGCGGATCGTCGACCTCCGCCCGGCTCCCCACCTCGAAGAAGCTCAGGCCGTTCAGGTAGACCTCGCCGAGGTGCCGGCGCGGCGCACCCGGGCGGTAGACGATCCAGTCGCCGGTCACCTCCTCGGCGAACGGGTTGAACGAGCCGAACAGCGCGTTGTCGACGACCGCCCGCCACACCGTCCCGTCGAGCGGCTCCCAGCCGGTGACGCGTTCCGATCCCTTGATCACCACGTGCTCGCCGGGCGCCGCCTCGTAGGTGATGCGGCGGGAGTCGCTGAGACCGCCGTGGCGTGGCTTGACCCACTCGCGGTACTCCCCCGCGTGCACCACCACCGTGTCGCCGGGCTGCGCGACGCGCGCGGCCCGGTTGATCGTCCGGAACGGCCGCTCGGCGCAGCCGGCGGCGCGATCCGAACCGCTTGTCGCCACATGGAACACCGATGCCATCCGGGAGCCCTCCTTGTCGGTTGGTCGAGATGCCTTCGGCGCGCCCGTCCCCGGTCACGTGCACACCGGCAGGTCGATCGCGGACGGGCGGGCGCCGTCGTGGGAGATCTCCTGGTGCGCCCGTACGGTCGTGGTCGCGGTGGCGGCAGGCTCGCCGCTTCCGGGATTGCGGGCGTAGCGCGGATGCGCCCCGGAGCTGACCTGCACCGCGACGCGGTGGCCGGCGGCGAAGCGGTGGAACGCCGGCCACAACGGCACCTCCAGCTCGACGAAGCCGTCCTCGTCGGGCCGCGGGTCGGTGGCCGCGGTACCGGCGCCGCCGATGCGGCGGATGCCGTCGCACACGCTCATCGAGCGGCCGTCGGGGTGCACGTCGCAGATCCGGACGAACACGTCCGCGCTGGCCGCCGTCGAGCGGAACCGGACGCGGGCGATCGGCTCCCCGGCGAGGACGACAGCGCGATCCAGCGGTGGACTGCGGAACACTGCCACGTCCGTACGGCGTTCGTGGGCGCTGTTGTCGACCGGCCCGCAGGACGGGCCCAGGCCGGGACCGCCGAGTGCGGGTGTGGGCCGATCGGGATCGTAGGTGTAGCGGGTGCCGCCGCCGTCGGGGCGGGCCGGGTCGAGCAGCCCGGACGGGTGCAGGTACCACCGCTGCGCCGCGGTGCCCGGCGGCGGCCACGCGGACAGGTCGCGCCACTGGTCCGCGCCGGTCAGGAAGGCGCGTACGGGCGCGGGCCGGGCCGCCGGCGCGCCGGCGAAGAGTTCCTTGAGGAACGCGACCGACTCGGCGAGGAACGGGCTCTGCTCGCCGCGGTGGCCCCACGGGCCGATGGTCAGCCGGGGCGGGCGACCGGCGGCGGCGAGCTGGGCGTAGTTGCGCAGCTGCCAGGGAAGGAACAGGTCGTACCAGCCGGTGGCCATGTACACGGGTGCGGTGACGTCCGGCACCGACGCGGTGTGCGACTGCCGGGCCCAGTAGTCGTCGGTGAGCTTCTCGTGGGCCAGCCAGTCCTGGTACCAGCCGATCGGGTGGCCCGCCACGGTGGAGTCGCCGCGCGACAGCGGCAGGACGTCGAAGGCTTCGGCCAGCTTCCGGTCCGGCCGCCGGGCGAGCCGCGCCCGGACCAGGGCGCCGCGCATGCCCCGCAGGGCCATCAGGCGCGACCAGCCCAGCGAGCCGCCCAGCGAGAAGGCGCCGTTGGTCCAGGTGACCGCGCCGAAGTCGGCCATCGTCACGTTCAGGCAAAGTGCATCCGGGGCGTTCCCGGGATCGTCCCGGCACATCCGTCCCGCCACGGCCCACTGGGTGTAGCCGAGGTAGCTCTCGCCGTACGTCGCGACAGTGCCGGTGAACCACCGCTGGCGGCGTACCCACCGGTGGGTGGCCATGCCGTCGCGCTGCTCGTCGAGCTGCGGCCGGAAGGTGCCGCCGGAGCCACCCGTACCGCGGCAGCTCTGCACCAGCACCGTGAACCCCTCGCCGGCCAGCGCCGGCGCGTGGGTGAGCGAGCCGTACCGGCCGTACGGCGAGCGGACGACGATCGTGGGCAGCGGCGGTTCCACCGGGCCGGCCGGCAGGTAGAGGTCGGCGACCAGCTCGACGCCGTCGTCCATCGGCACGCGCAGCCCGCGCCGCACCGTGAAGGGGTACGGGCTGCCACGGGCGCGCCGAAGCCGGCCGGGCAGTCGGCGGCGAAGGCTCGTCATCGGCCGTCCCCGGTTCCGGAGCCGCCGCCCCGCGCGGGTTGCCCGGGGCGGTACGCGACATCGACACTCATGCCGTGCCCGTACGAGAAGGAGCGGAAATGGAACCGGAGCCCGCGGACGGCGGCTACCGCAACCCGATCCTCCCGGGCTTCTGGCCCGATCCGAGCATCTGCCGCGCCGGTGACGACTACTACCTCGTGTGCTCGAGCTTCGAGTACACGCCCGGCGTCCCGATCTTCCACAGTCGCGACCTGTTCACCTGGCGGCAGATCGGCAACGTGCTCGACCGCGCCGATCAGCTTCGGCTGCCCGCCGACACGCTTGCCTCGCGAGGCATCTACGCGCCGACGATCCGCCACCACGACGGCCGGTTCTGGGTCGTCACGACGAACGTCACGCTCGACCGGCACCTGATCGTCACGGCGACCGATCCGGCCGGCCCGTGGTCGGATCCGGTCTACCTGGACCTGCCCCACGTGGACCCGTCGCTGGCGTGGGACGACGACGGCACCTGCTGGATGACGGTGTCCGGGGTCGAGTCGTACCGGATCGACCCGCGTACCGGAGAGGTCTTCGAGGGGCCGGTGCCGATGTGGTCGGGCACGGGCGGCCAGTACCCCGAGGCGCCGCATCTGTACCGGGTCGGCGACTGGTGGTACCTGCTCGTCTCGGAGGGCGGCACCCACACCGGCCACGCGGTGAGCGTCGCCCGCGCGCGCTCGCCGCGCGGGCCGTTCCAGCCCGGACCGGCCAACCCGATCCTGACGCACCGCGGCACCGACCGGCCGGTCCAGGCGACCGGGCACGCCGACATGGTCGAGGCCACCGACGGCAGCTGGTGGATGGTCCTGTTGGGCATCCGCCCTCGGGGTCAGTGGCCGCCCTACCACGTCCTGGGGCGGGAGACGTTCCTGGTGCCGGTGCGCTGGGTCGACGGCTGGCCGGTGGTCGACCCCGTCTCGTCCGGGACCGGCGAGGCGGGGACCAGCCGGTGGGAGGACCGGGACGACTTCGACGACGATCGGCTGGGCGCACAGTGGATCTCTCCCCGTGACCGGCCCGCCTCGGCGTGGTCGCTGACCGACCGGCCGGGCTGGCTGACCCTGCACGCGACCGGCGACAGCCTCGACCGCGCTGGCGCCACCGTCGTCGGCCGCCGCCAGCAGCACCACGACTGCCGGGTCAGCGCCCGCGTCGATCCCGGCTCGGGCCGATCCGGCCTGACCGTCCGGATCGACGAGGCCCATCACTACGACCTGGAGATCGCGCGGGGACAGGCGCGGGTCATCGGCCGGGTCGGGCCGTTCCGTCAGGTGTTCGGGGAGTGTCCCGTCCCGGCGGGGGCGGTGACGGTGGCCCTGAGCATCCGGACCACCGACGTGCTGCCCCCGACCGTCACCTCGTCCGACGCTCTGGCGCAGGCGGGCTACGTGGGCGTCACGGCCGCCGGCAGCGACACGATCAGCTTCGAGGTCGAGACCGGGGACGGCTGGTCGTGTCTGGCGGAACTCGACGGTCGCTACCTGTCCACCGAGGTCGCGTCCGGGTTCACCGGCCGGGTCATCGGCATGTACGTCACCGAGGGGACCGCCAGGTTCGACTGGTTCGACTACCGGCCGGCCGGCTGACGGGACGGCACGGGACCTCACCCCTTGAACGCGCCTTCCATGATTCCCTGCACCAGACGGCGCCCGACGAAGACGAACAACACCAGCAGCGGAATGGTGGCCAGGAAGGAGCCGGACATGGCCAGGCCCAGATCGATGTCCCGGTTCTGCTGCAGCGCCTTGATGGCGATCTGGACGGTGTAGTTCTCCGGCGACTTCAGGACGATGAACGGCCACAGGAAATCGTTCCACGCGTAGACGAACGTGAACAGCCCCAGCACGTACGCCGCCGGCCGGACCAGCGGGAAGGCGATCCGCCAGAAGATCTGCCAGGTGGTCGCGCCGTCCACCCGCGCGGCCTGCATCAGCTCGTCGTCGATGGTGCTGCCGATGTGCTGGCGCATCCAGAAGATGCCGAACGCGCTCACCAGCCCGGGAACGATCACCGCCTGCAGGCTGTCCACCCAGTCCAACTGGGACATGATCAGGTACTGCGGCACCACCGCCAGCTGCGCCGGCACCGTCATGGTCAGCACGACGATGAGGAACAGCGTGTTGCGGCCCGGGAAGGACAGCTTGGCGAAGGCGAATCCGGCCAACGCGCAGAGCACCGCCTGGCCCACGGCGATCGTGCCGGCGACGATGACGCTGTTGAGCAGGGACTGTACGAACGGCACGATGGTGAAGACCAGCTCCGCCAGGTGCAGGAAGTTGCCGCCGGGCGTGAGGGTCGGGGGAAGCGTCGTCGCGGTGGCGGAGTCCGTCGTCGCCACCACGAACATCCAGTAGAGCGGGAAGACGCTGACGAGCGCCATGAGGGTGAGCAGCGCGTACACCGGGATCGAGACGCGGTTGGCCTGGCGCCGCCGGGCCCGCCGGGGCGCGGCGGTCGGTGCTACGGGCTTCATGGGCGCTCCGAACGGATTCGGGTGGTCAGCAGATAGTTGAGGGCGGAGAAGGCCACCACGATGACGAAGAGCGCGACGCCGACCGCCGCTCCGTAGCCGAAGTGGAACTGCCCGAAGGACTGCTCGTAGAGGTAGAGGGTGACGGTCTGGCACTGCCGTGCCGCCCCGCACGTGAGTCCGCCCACCGGGTTGACCAGCAGCGGCTCGGTGAAGACCTGCAGCCCGCCGATGGTCGACGTCACGACGGTGAACGCGATGATCGGCCGCAACGAGGGGATGCTGATGTGCAGGAACTGTCTCCAGCCGTTCGCGCCGTCGGCGGCGGCGGCCTCGTACAGTTCCCGGGGCACCGCCTGCAGCGCGGCGAGGTACAGCAGTGTGTTGTATCCGGTCCAGCGCCAGGCGATCATCGTGGCGATCATGATGTGGCTGCCCCACAGCGACGCCGTGAAGTCGATGTGCGCGAAGCCCAGCAGCCCGAGAAACCAGTTGATCATGCCGTAGTCACGGTCGAACATCTGGGCGAAGACGATGGTCGTGGCCGCCACCGAGGTGACGTAGGGAACGAGCACCGACATCCGGAACAACGCGGCCAGCCGCAGCCGCGCGTGGTTGAGCAGGTGCGCCAGGCCGAGCGCCAGGAGCAACTGCGGCACCGTCGAGAGCACCCAGATGCTGAACGTGTTCCGCAGCGCCCCCCAGAAACGCGGGTCGTCCAGCAGCTCGGAGAAGTTGTCCAGCCCCACGAAGCGGTGCTCGCCGATGGGATCCCAGTCGAACAGCGAGATGTAGAAGGTGAACAGCAGCGGGAACAGGCCGAAGATCAGGAACAGTACGAAGAACGGCGAGATGTACGCGTACGGCGCCAGGAACTCCCGTACGCCCTGCTGGATCCGCCGGTTGCGAGCGGGCCTGCGGACGTCCGGTGGAACCGGGGCCGGGCCGAGCATGGTGGTCAAGGCGTCACCCTCCCGATGGGCGGCGGCCGGGCCCGGCCCGGCCGCCGCACTCAGCCCTCCGTCATTCGCGTACGGCGTTCTTGACGTTTTTCAGCGCGGTGTCCCAAGCGTTCGCCGGGTTGACCTTGCCCTGCTCGACGCTGGTGAGCGTGTTGAGGAACTCGGTGCCGATGGGACCGTCCTGCGGCCCGAAGTAGAAGGGCTTGATCCCGATCACCGACTGGGTGTAGATCTTGCCGATCGGCGCGTTGCTGAAGAACGGGTCGGTCTTCCCGACCAGCTGCGGGTCCGTGTAGACCGAGGGCGTGGTGGGCAGCGACCCCTGCATCAGGAAGTGGTCCAGCTGGCCCTTCGGCGACTGCATCTCGTTGATGTAGTTCCACGCCGCCTTCGCGTTCTTGGCGCGCTTGGGGATGGCGAGGAAGCTGCCGCCCCAGTTCCCCGAGCCACCGGGAATGGTGGCGATGTCCCACTTGCCGTTCGTCTCGGGGGCGTTCGTCTTCATCTGGCTGAGCATCCAGGACGGCGAGCACACCACGGCGTAGTCGCCCTTCTTCATCGCCGCGGTCCAGCCCGACGAGAACGACCCCTGCTTGGCGGAGATGCCCGCGCCGAAGGCCTTCAGCGTCACGTCGAACGCCGCCTTGACCTGCTCGTTGTCGTAGTCGAGCTGGCGGTCGGCGCTGTAGTAGCGCTGGCTGCCCTGGTTGACCGCCTGGAAGAAGACGCTGGTGGGCGTGTTGTCCACGAACGGCTTCCCGGTCTTCTGGACGTACTGCTTACCGACGTTGATGAACTCGTCCCACGTCGGCCAGAGCTTGGAGACCTCGTCCCGGTCGGTGGGCAGGCCGGCCGCCTTGAACAGGTCGGTACGGTAGGCCACCGCCAAGCCGCCGACGTCGGTCGGCACACCGATGATCTTGCCGTCCTTCGTCGTCGACTGTGCCATCACCCAGTCGAGGTAGTTGCCCTTGATGTCGTTCGCGCCCAGCGTGGTGAGGTCGACGAAGTTGTCCGGGGACTGCATGAACTTCGGCAGGTCGTCGGCCTGGATGAGCACCAGGTCGGGCACCTTGCCGCCGGCCAGCGCGGCGGTGAGCGCCTGCGCGGTCTCGGTGGTGCTGCCCACCTCGGTGAGCTTGATGCGCACATCGGGGTGCGCCTTGGTGTAGACGTCGACGTCGGCCTTCTGGTTGATGTTGGCGAACGACCAGAACTCGAAGGTCTTCGAGTCCGACTCGCCGTCTGATCCCCCACAACCGGCAAGGAGGAGCGCGGCGGCGGCGATAACTGCTGTGGCGGTGGTCCGGACGCGTTTCAACGGCCCTCCAGCGGTGTGATCGTGAGCAGCGGTGGTGGGGTGGTGGTGGGTTCTCGCCGGCGGCGGCGCGCAGGCAGAAGCCGACGGGTGGCCCCACCGACGGGTCAGCCGTTGTCCCGCGGCCGGTGAGGTCGCCGCCTCCGAAACTTATCGAGATATTTGCATGCCATGATTTTGTGCGCTGAGGCTACTAAGTGCTCCGGCATCCGTCAACAGGCCCGCTGCCAGCACGAGCGCTTGACGACACTGCGGATTCCTGAACCGACACAGCACCGAAAGTTTCGGAACAAGGAGCGTAGCTCCGCGCGACGGACACCGGCGCCCCTCGCATCCGCTCCCGGACAGCTACCGGCCGTGGGTCGCCCGCGTCCGCCAGTCGTCGAGGCGGGTGGCGGCGATGCGGGCGCCGTCGGCGGGGACGAGCGAGCGTTCGGACAGCGCGGCACCGAAATACCGGGCGCCGGGGTCACTCACCACCGATCGAGGATCCTGCCGGGCCGCGAGGGTGGATCGTCCCAGTTCGTCGAGGCGGAACTGCTCCGGACCGCCGACCTCGACCACACCGTTGGCCGGCGCGCCGACCACGACGTCGGCCACCGCGGCCGCCACGTCGTCCGCCGCCATCGGCTGGATCAGCACCGGCGCGAGGTGCACGGTGTCGCCGTCCGTGGCGGCGTCGACGATGCCCTGCAGGAACTCGAAGAACTGTGTGGCGTGCACCAGGGAGTACGGAAGCCCGGACGCGGTGACGAGCTTGTCCTGGGCGACCTTCGCCCGCATGTAGCCGCTGTCCGGAAGCCGTTCCGAGCCCACGACGGAGAGCACCACGTAGTGCCCCACCCCGGCGTCCGCGGCGGCGGCAAGGAGGTTACGCGTGGACGTCTCGAAGAACTCCAGTGCGGCGCCGCCCTCGAGCGACGGCGAGTTCGACACGTCGACAACCGCGTCGGCGCCGGACAGCGCCTCCGCCACCCCCTCACCGGTCAGCGTGTTCACGCCGGTCTTCGGCGACGCCGGCACCGCCTCGTGGCCCTGGGCGCCGAGGATCTTCACGAGTTTGGAGCCGATGAGCCCGCTGCCACCGATGACGACGATCTTCATGATCGAGCCCCTCCCTGTCCGCACTGGCTGAGTCGCGCTGCAACCAGTAGGACGGAATCCCGGGGCGGACGCAGGAAATTGCCGAAAGAGCTCGGCCCGGCTCGTCCTGGTGGTGGCTGGTTACCGACGTTTCACGCTGTCGCATGCCCCCTGCGTGCCCCGGAAGGCTCTTTGGCCGCCAGGCGGTCGAGCCATCGATGCGCATTCTCCAAGCCCACGTCGTTGTCGGCCATGCTCGTGATTCCGGTCAGATCGTCGGTCACAAGGCGGCGGGCGAAGTAGTCGGCCTGCACCGCCCAGCGAAACCGGAGCATGGCCGGCAAGCCGTGTTCCACCTCGGCGCGCGTCATCGTCTTGTTCTCCAGGTATGCCTCCACCAGGTAGTCCGCGTTATCGATTCCGCCGACATACATCACTGCCGATGCTAGGTCGTACATAAGCGGACCGCTCATCGCGATACTCCAGTCGATCAGTCCGCACTCTCCCGACTTGCGGTCGAGCCGGAATGCCTCTGGAGCCGGATCGGTGTGTAACAGGCCCCACGACAAAGACCCGACATCAAGCGCCTCGTAACCGGCAAGGGCGGCCGCCACGGAGGGTTGGACCCAAGGACGGACCAGCAGATGCGGCGCCCGCGGATCGACCCAGTGGAACCGGTCGGCATCCTTGATCGTCACGCTTCTGAGTGCTGCGTGCACCCGCGCCAGGGTTGCCCCGATCAGCCGTTGCTCGTCCGGCCTCCTGCCGATCAGCCCGCTGCCTGCGACCCAGTTCAACAACGCGAGCGGCACTCCGTCGACGTCGACGACGATGCTTCCGCGCCTCGTCACCAGCGGGGTGCCAGCCGCAACGCCTGCCCTCTCGACATGAGCCGCGACCTCAAGGCCGCCGATGAAGGGCCGGCGCGATCCCGGCGCAACTGCCTTGGCTACCCACCGTTCACCGCCCTCGGAGACGAACCACGTCGCCGAGTTCATTCCGCCGTTGTGTACCTGAACCGCCGCGTTCACCAGTCCCCAATGGGCCACGAGACACGCACGCAGCTTCCCGCCATCGATCACGAGCAGAGTCAAACACCATCCACCGCAACCGGCCACGAAACTTCTGACCTCACCGAGTGCCACCTCACCGACGCGGCCGACGTGCGCCTCTCCCGCGACACGGGCTGGTGGCCGAGCGGCCCGGCCGGCTGCCGGCCCACCAACGATCAACTGTCTGTCGTTCTGCGGCGGCCTGCCGGGTTTCTCGATGTCCGCACCAGCCGCCGGGCATCAGGCATCGCCAAGGCGGCAGCGGCCGGCGCGCGCCGGGGCGGCAAAGCGTGCGGCCCGGGGCCGCTTTGAGGACGGGCCGGGGGCGTACACACGCAGCTTCGCCATGCACTGCGCGTACCCGGCGGAACCGCTGCTGGACGCGGCAGGGTGCGGGCCGGACGGCGGGTGATCGACGTCGGCTATCCCGGGCCTGCGGCCGTCAGCGCGACAGCATCCGGCGGACCCGGCCGCCCACCGCCTGCTTGACCTGCTCGCGCAACGGCTGCGCGCGGCGCGTCTTGAGCTTCTGCTGCAGCGTCTGGTTCTCGTCGCGCAGCCACTGCATGCGCGCCAGCAGTTCGTCGGTGGTGTAGGAGGAGGCCGGCCGGACCGCCTGCGGGTAGACGGTTCGGCGGACCTGCTCGTCGAAGCGGGTGGCGCTGTCCCCGTCGGCGAACGACAGGCCGAGGTCGTGCTTGGCGAGGAACGCGCTGATCCGCGCGAAGCGCTCCTTGTGGCCCTCGTTCAGGGCCGTGTAGTCGGCCTCCTCGTAGAGTTGGGCGGCGTCGAGGTCGGCCGGTACGTCGCGCATCAGCCGGTGCGGGATGCCGAAGTAGCGGGCCAGTTCCAGGGTGCGCGAGTCGTGTGCGAGGAGATACCCGGGAGTGCCGGAGATCAGCGCCGTGATGGTGCCGTGGATCCGGGTGCCGAAGGCGAAGTCGAACCCGGAGAGATACTCCATCCAGGGCCACGGGTCCATGAACATCCGCACCTTGTCCTCGGCGAAGAGCGGGTGCGAGGTGTGGATGGGCATGTCGTCGGTCTTGCCGCGCAAGTTCGGTGCGTCGCCGTAGAGCAGGGTGCCGAGGGCGTACAGGCCCTGCGCGATGTAGCACAGGTTCGGGTAGCGCTGGTGGTGGTGGCGGACGAGCGGGGCCAACGCGCGGACGTACGGCGAGATGACGAACGCGAGCCGGTCCTCGGTGTTCAGGGTCGCCTTCGCCTTCTCGACCCGGAGGCTGTCGCCGTGCAGGAACATCGACGGACAGCCGATCTGCTCGACGGCGGAGAAACCCAGCGAACGCAGGTAGTTCTCGCTGATCTCGCCGCGTACGCCGATGCTGTGCGACCGGTCCAGCACCGCCCGGCAGAACGCCTTCACCGGCTCGTCGATCGGGCGCAGGGACTCCAGGCCGCCGTCCACGTCGGTCTGCGCCCCGACCCCGAGCACCACCACCGGGATCTTGAGCCGCTCGATCAGCCGGGCCATCGAGGTCAGCCGGTTCGCGTAGTCGTGGCGGAACGCGTTTGCCAGCGGGATCACAAAGACGTCGTACTTCTCGTTGATCTCGTCGGCATCGCGCGGGTCCGCCCGGAACCGCGACGGGGTGATCTCCGCCGTCGAGGTGGCCAGCAGCTTGTGCGCGGCGTGGCTGAAGACCAGGTTGCCGCTGTTCTTGCCGATCCAGTCCCGCTCGTAGGTCTCCTCGGCGGTGACGACGTCGAACGGGCCCTTGCGGGCTCGCAGCAGGATCCGCTGGTGCATTCGGGGTGTCCATCCTTCGTTTCGGACGCCACGGCGCCCGGCGAGGCCGAAGCGGCGCGACCGGCCGAGCACGGCCCCGTTCCGTGCAGGAGCAGAAATCCTACCGTCTCCACGTCGGCTCGGATCCCACGTGGCGGCCGTCACGTCGGCCCGAAGGTGGGCGGGGATACCAGCCAATAGATGGGCTGCGGAACTGCGCCTGAGGCGTGTTTCATATGTCGGTCAGAGTCATCCGCTGATGATCGTGATCGTCAGGACGGCCTGTAACCGGACGGCCAACTTGTCGTGGCGGGTGGCAGCCTCCAGCTATCGACGTCTGGTCATCGGCGCCACCACCCTCGGCTACCTGGTAGACGACTGGGCCTGAATCTCTCGCCAGGACGGGCGGACGGGTGGTCAATAATCGATGCTGTGGAAGCACCCGACCGCAGTCGAAGGGTCGTGCTTGTTTCCCTCGCGGTGGTCACGGCTCTGCTGCCAGTCCTGTGGAGGCTTGTGGCCTCGGCCGGCAGTCAGGAGTTCAGCGATGACGGCGGCGAGATCCGTCAGACGTTGCAGAGCGCTGCTGTGCTGTTGCTGCTCTGGTCGGTGATCGTCGGCGCGGTGGTGCGCTCGCTGTGGCGCTCGCTGCTCATCACCGTCGGAGTCAGCGCCGTCATGTTGGTCCTGCTGGGCGTCACGCTGGCGGTCGGCTATCGCACCCTCAGTCCCTCTGACGAGATCGATCACGCTTTCTGGGTTGGCACCGTTGGCGTCGGCCTGCGAGGGCTCGGCCTGGCCGCGTTTGGCACGAGCGTCGGCTTTGCGATCGGAGGCATCGCGGATCGGCTCGCCTTGCCGCTCGATCGCCCGCCGATCGTCGGGGTGGGCATCGTTGTGCTGCTGCTCTGGCTGGGCAGCGAGGCGATTGGGTGGATGATTCCGACCGGACGGTTTCAGCTCTCTACCCACCTCATTGGCTGGCTGGACGGCGACTGGATTATCTATCGTCTGCCGGCGGACTGTCGGGGCCAGCCAAACGCCACCTGCGGGATGTACCACGCAACGTGGCAACGCTCCCTGCCGGTGCTGGTGACGGTAGCGGTGGCGGCAGTGCTGGTTGGCGGGGCGGCGCGGGCGGTGAAGGTCCCGGCGTGGCGATGATCGGCATCTAAAGAGGTCTCCGGTAAGTGGGTTAGCGACCAAGCAAACCTGAATACCGGAGACCTCGTGGCCAGCGTAGCGGTGACGAGGCGGCACGACCTCACCGACGCTCAGTGGCAGCGCCTCGCCGCACCGCTGCCTGCCACGTCGGCGAAGGGTCGGCCGCCGAAGTGGGAGAAACGGCAGCTCATCGACGGGATCAGGTGGCGGATCCGGATCGGGTCGCCCTGGCGTGACGTCCCGGTCGAATACGGCCCTTGGCAGACGATCTACGGCCTGTTCCGTCGCTGGCAACGCGACGGCAGCAGGAATCTTGCCCCAACGCTTGAGACTTGACCAACTGTCAAGCAGCGCCACCCACGCTCTTGACTGATCTTGGCCTCAGAACGCCAAAAGGGCCGACCAGATATCCGGATCAGCTCTCTGACCTGCGTCGGGACGGCCAGATTCGAACCGACGACCACCAAAACGGCCTGTCGTCACGCGGCGGCCCATCGGGCTACCTGCTGTCCGCGCCAGCAGCCGGGCGTGTTGCGTGACCGGAGTCGGAACGCCAGCGAAACGACGGACACGCGCCCAAGCGGCGGCGCGTGCGGCCCGTTCAGGGACGCCTTGAAGACGTGCCGAAGTTCTCACCGATTGGCCAGGGCAGACGGTGTCCGGTCTCGGGACCTGTATGACGGATCGTTATGAGGACCTGGGTGACATCGGTCGTGGCCTTACGCTCGCGCTATGAATCTTGATCAGCGCCTCATCGATGCAGCTGTTGACCAGATGAATCGCCGGTGGCCGGCTGAGGAGTACGGCGGGGCAGCTGCGGTCTACCTCGAGGACGGTCAGATCCTGACTAGCGTGTGCCTCGACAATCTCAACGCCGGGGTCACTCTTTGCCATGAAACCGGAGCCATCTGCCAGGCGTACACGCTGAACAGGCGGGTGACTGCTTCGGTGTGCGTGGGAAGAGAGGCTGGCAGCAGCGACGTCTTCGTACTGGCGCCGTGCGGTATCTGCCAGGAGCGCCTCGCCCTGTGGGGGCCGGAGGTTCAGGTGGGAGTTGCCGATCCGAGCAGCCCATCCGGATGGACGGCACGGACACTTCTCGAGGTCAACCCGTTCTACTGGGGGGCTCGGTTTGCCGACGGTGGCCCCTGGCCCTCTCCGGCGGTCCATGCATCCTGACCCGCTGGTTGCTGAGCACTCCCGCGCACAGCATTGATCATCTGGGCCGGAGGTGTCATCCACGCTCCGATAGTTCTTGCTCCAGGACGTCAAGCACGTCGGGCCAGTCAAGTGCTCCTCGATGGCGCCGTGATCATGGATCGGAGCTTCGACGCTGAGGCGTAGTCACCCAGTTAGTCACCCGGACGCGAGAAGAGGACCTACCCATCAATCGGATATGCCCTCTGATCAGTGTCGGGACGGCCGGATTCGGACCGATGGACCCTTGTTACCGTCGTAGCCATTCCGACCTTGTCAACATCCGTCGAAGGTAGACGCTGAGCTGCACAGAAACGATCAAGCGATAATCGCCGCTTGTCACTGATTGTCGTCCACATGCGGGGGTCTTCGGGGGTAAAAGGGGGCCGCATGGGGCGTCCCCGTCGCCAGTCCACCGCGCCCCGCTCCCCTACCAGCAGAACCCCGTCACCGGGGGAACGTTGCGCCCCTACCCATCGCTACAGGCCGCCTGCAGGCACCGGGGGGACATGCGGGCATCTATTGTCGCCATCAGAAACGCAACTGACGCCCAGGTAGTGAGCGGCAACCGGGCTGACGGATATCGTTGGATTCGGTTCGTGTGTCAGGGGCTACGGCGCAGTGAGCGGAGCGCGGGAACCGCGTCGGTGGCGGCGAGCGCCCAGAGTACGAGCAGCGGCTGGAAGAGCAGGCGGACCGCGCGTGCCGCGTCGGTGTCCAGGCCGAATCCGTCACGACCTTCGGTGAACTGAGCGACGTTGCCCGGGAAGACCGCGACGAAGAATGCCGCTACGACCGCTCCGGTGATGCCGCGTACAGGCTGTCTCCAAGCCGCGAGCAGGGCCAGCCCGAGACAGATCTCGACCACTCCGGAAGCGACGACGACGAGATCGGCGTCGAGCGGGAGCCAGGAGGGCACCTGCGCCAAGAACTCCTGGCGCGCGACTGTCAGGTGGGCGGTGCCGGCAACGAGCAGCATCGCGCCCAACGCGACCTGGCCGACCGCGCCCGTCAACCGTCGGGCAAACGTGGAGGTCATGGTGTGTCTCCCGTGGCGTGAGCGAGGGACGGACAGCCGGCCCGCTGCATGGGCGGCTCCCACCACCCGAAGGACAGAAGGGGCAGGCCGGCTCCAGGTCGGGTACCGCCTCGGTCTGTCGACGGAGTTGGGGGAGCCTCCGCCACGGTGACCGACACTGCCCCCGACCGCGGCCACGCTCAGTTCCAGCGACGGACGGTACGGCCGGTGGGCTCCTGTCGACGCCGCCCCAACCACTAGCCTTTCAGACGGAGCCGACAGGCGGTCCAGCATCGGGCGGTGCGGCCACTGGCCCGCCGACGGCCGGGATGGTCAGTCCGTCCACCGTGTCAACGCCGCCTCAGACGGGACCACCGTGGTCCGGCTGAAACTGGACCACGGTGGTTTGGTTGATCTTTAGTCGTTGGTCTTGGTGGCTGCGGGGACGCGGCCGAGGTCGCGGTCTTTGAGTCGGTAGGTCAGCACCAGAACGCCTGACCCGTGGTCGATTTGCGATGATTTGCAGTCAACCGCGCGGCGCCCGGTCCGCAGGAACGTCGCGACGCTCAGCTGCACGGCTCGACGGCACGGGGATGGTGCCGTCAGTACGAGTCGTGGCCGGCGCAGCCTTGGATTTGCGGCGGTGGAGCGTGAGAGTCATGACCAGCACGACCAGCGCTCCGACGATCAGCCCGAGGATCGCGCTGGCCACCGTGTTGACGAGCCAGCCGACGAGCCCGCCGAGAACACCCGTGGCGTCGTGGGCGGCGACCTCCACGTGGTGCACGGCCTCGTACAGGAAGGGCAGGTTCAGCTCGTTCGTGCCGAGCAGCAGGATGTGCCCGCCCACCCACAGCATCGCCGCAGTGCCGACTACCGTCAGCACGGTGAGGACTACCGGCATCGCCCTCACCAGACCGCGGCCGAACGTGGCGACGGCACCGGAACGTTGCGACAGACGCAGCCCGGCGTCGTCCATCTTCACGATCAGGCCCACCACGCCGTACACCAGGACGGTGATGACGACGGCGACGACAGCCAGGATCACCAGGCGGGACCAGAACGCCTCATCGATCACCTCGTTGAGGGCGATGACCATGATCTCCGCCGAGAGGATCAGGTCGGTTCGTACCGCCCCGGACACCAGTTTCGTCTCGTCCTGCACCTTTTCATCGCCCGCGCCGTGGGAATCGTGATGGGCGATCTTGGCCCACACCTTCTCCGCGCCTTCGTAACAGAGGTAGGCGCCGCCGAGCATGAGGATCGGAGTGAGCAGCCAGGGCACGAACTGACTGAGCAGCAGCACCGCCGGCAGGATGATGAAGAACTTGTTGCGCAGCGACCCCAGGGCAATGCGCTTGATGATCGGCAACTCGCGCTCGGCCGCCAGGCTCCGCACGTACTGCGGCGTGACGGCAGCATCGTCGACGACGACGCCCGCAGCCTTGGCGCCGGCCTTCGCGGCGGCCGCCCCGATGTCATCGATCGACGCGGCAGCGGCTCGGGCCAGCACCGCCACGTCATCCAACAGGGCTACGAGTCCACCGGCCAAGGGAGGATCCTTCCAGGGTTGCGCGGAGTACGAACCGGCCCATTCTCGCTCAGGTTCCTGTGCGCGGCACACCACCGCCCGGTCGTACCGACGCCGTATCGATGGTTCCGTCGCTGGCAGCGTGATGGCACCTGGGCCACACTCGTCCCCGGAGATCCTCCAGCAAGCCCGGCGAGCAACCACCCTCGGGCCGATCAGCCTCGTCAACGGCTTGGTCGTCCCGCGACGTCGGCACGAACAACCGCCCATCTAGGGCGGCCGAGGCGGCTCGCTCGAGGGCTCGGCAAGAGGTTGGTACGCCAGTCGAAGCGAACGAGCGCAGGGGTGCGTCCCGGCGTGCGTCCACTGAACCGAACAGCGGCGCGGATTCGCCGGTAGCGGCACGAATTCGAGCGATTCTTGATCGCGGCTCGCGCCCGGATCCACCGATCGGTGGAGGCACGAATCAACCCAGGCGCACCCGCCACGGTCGACGTGGCGGGGCGGGATGCGACCGTAGCTTCGCAGCATGACGGCATTGGAAGTACGAAATCTACACAAGCGCTACGGGCGACATGTTGCCGTCGATGACGTCTCTTTCACCGTGGAAGAGGGCGAGATCTTCGGCATCATCGGGCCCAACGGCGCCGGCAAGACGACAATCGTGGAGAGCATCGCCGGGCTGCGAGCGCCCGACTCGGGCTCGATCGCGGTGCTGGGACTGGACCCGATACGGGACCGGGCGGAGGTGCGGGAGCTCCTCGGCGTGCAACTGCAGGAGAGCAGCCTCCCGGACGCGATGAAGGTCGCCGAGGCCCTCGAACTCTACGGCTCCTTCTACCGCGACCCCGCCGACCGGCGCGAGCTCATGGCGCTCCTCGGCCTCGCCGAGACGCGGAACACGCAGTACAAGGCCCTGTCGGGCGGGCAGAAGCAGCGGCTCTCGATTGCGCTCGCCCTGGTCGGCAATCCGAGGGTCGCGATCCTCGACGAGCTCACGACGGGACTGGACCCGCACGCCAGGCGCGACACGTGGAGCCTCATTGAGCGGGTTCGTGACACCGGTGTCACGATCCTGCTCGTCACGCACTTCATGGACGAGGCGGAGCGCCTCAGCGACCGGATCGCCGTCATCGACGGTGGCCGGGTCGCCGCGGTGGACACGCCCTCGGGACTGACCGCACGGTTCCGTACCCTCGAGGACGCGTTCGTGGCCTTCACCGAGAAGAGGGGTGACTGATGCCTGCTCTTCTGCAGATGGTCAAGGCGGAGACGAGGCTCTTCCTTCGCGACTCGGCCACCGTCGGCTTCGGTGTGCTGTTCCCGGCGGGACTCCTGCTCGCGCTGGGCGCCGTCCCGGCGCTCAGAGAGCCGTCGCCGGCAACCGGCGGCCTCCGGTCCATCGACGTCTGGGCCCCGACCGCACTGGTGTTCGGGATGGTGATGATCGCCGTGCAGCACCTCCCGGCGGTGATCGCGACGTATCGTGAGCGCGGTATCCTGCGCAGGCTGTCGACGACGCCCGCGCATCCACGGACCGTTCTGCTCGCGCAGATGATCGTGGCGTTCGCCTCGGTGGTCGTCTCCGCGGCGCTCATGATCCTGCTCGCGTGGGCGGTGCTCGACATCGCGCCGCCCGAGCGGCCCCTGGAGTTCGTCGTCGCCTTCGTCGCCGGCTACGCGGCGCTGCTCGGGGTCGGCATGATCTCCGCGGCCGTGGCCCGTACGGGCAGCGCCGCGAACCAGATCGGCACGCTGCTGTTCGTTGCGCTGATGTTCACCGGCGGCGCGTTCCTGCCCCGTGTCCTCATGCCCGACGTGCTGCGCGAGGCCGGCGAGTTCATACCGCCCGGGCTGCAGGCGCTCACCGCGGCGTGGTCCGCCGAAGCGGGCGAGGCCACCGCCACCGCCGGCGGGCAGCCCTTCTGGCTGCAGATCGCCGTGATGGCCGGCATTGCGGTCGTCGCGAGCGCGATCGCCGCCAAGCTCTTCCGCTGGGAGTAGATGTCGATGACGCGGGATGCCGGGGCCGATGAGCGGCCGAACTTCGGGACGCACGAATCCGCCGTCGCGGAGGATGCGAATCGGCCCCGGCTGGCGTGGAAGAAGGAGCAGCTCCGGGTCTGGGACCTCCTGCATCTGAGCACACCGTGGCTGCTGCTCGCGGTCTCGACGACTACCTATTTCTTGTGGGTGCTCCCGGCCTCCGGCGAGCGCTTCCGACTCTCCGTCCTCGGGCTCGTCGCGGCCGCCGCGCTGTGGGTGCTGTTCGGCCACACGCTGCCCATCCGGAAGAGGACGCTCCGGCCCGTGCCGGCGGGCATCTTCTTCGCCGGACTGCTGGCGCTTTGCGTCGCCCTCATGACGTACTCCGAGATCTTCCTCGTCTTCACCATCGCGGGCTTCTTCCACGCCTACCTGCTCCGGCCGTGGCCCCTGGGAGTGCTCGGCGTCCTGGCCACTTCCGTGGCCCTCAACGGCGCGGCGATGCGCGTGTGGGCCGGCGCAACCCCGGCCACGCTCGCGGAGTTCATCCTGATCGTCGCCGTGCAGACCGCGGCGATCGGGGTGGGCATCGTGCTGACGGCGCGCAGCGAACCGGAGGAACGCAAGCGGGAGGAGCTCGTCGAGCGGCTCGAGGCGGCGCTGCACGAGAACGCCGGGCTGCACGCGCAACTGGTCGCCCAGGCCCGGGAATCCGGGGCGCACGACGAGCGGCAGCGACTGGCCAGGGAGATCCACGACACGCTGGCGCAGGGCCTCGCCGGCATCATCACCCAGCTCCAGGCGGCCTCCGCGAAGGTGCCGGGCGAAACGGAGGAGCACGTCGCGCGGGCGCTGCGGCTCGCGCGCAGCAGCCTGACCGAGGCCCGGCGGTCCGTGCAGGCGCTCGCTCCGCAGGAGCTCGGGCGGGCGCATCTCCCCGACGCGCTGCGCACGTTGACCGAGCGATGGTCGGAGGACCACGGGATCGGCGCGCGGCTGGAGGTCACCGGCACCCGGGAGCCGCTGATCCCTGCCATCGAGGTGTCGCTCTTCCGAGCCGCCCAGGAGTCGCTGACCAACGTGGCCAAGCATGCGGAGGCCTCTCGCGTCGGCGTCACGCTGTCGTACACAGGCACCGAGGTGCTGTTGGACGTGCGCGATGATGGACGCGGGTTCGTGACCGGGGCCAGCACCGGCTTCGGCCTGACGAGCATGCGTCAGCGCATCAGAGGCGTCGGGGGCCACGTCGAGGTGCAGAGCGCGCCGGGCGAAGGGACAGCCGTCAGCGCGCGCGTTCCGGCGATCGCTCCCGCGCGCACGAGAACAGAGGGGCAGACCGGCCGATGATCCGACTGGTAATCGTCGACGACCATCCGATCGTGCGGGGCGGTCTTCGCGACACGTTCGCGGACGCCGAGGACATCGTGGTGGTCGGCGAGGCCGGCGACGGCGCCGAGGGCATCGAACGCGCGGAGCTGCTGGCGGCGGACGTCGTACTCATGGACCTCCGGATGCCCCGGATGGACGGCGTCGCCGCGACCGCGATCCTGCGCGAGCGGGCACCGGATGCCCGGGTGCTGGTCCTGACCACGTTCGACAGCGAGAGTGACGTCCTGCCTGCGATCGAGGCGGGCGCGATCGGATACCTCCTGAAGGACGCCCTGCCCGACGAGCTGATGCGAGCCGTCCGCGCGGCTGCGCGGGGAGAGTCGGTGCTCGCGCCGTCGGTGACGCAGCACCTGATGGGACAGGTTCGCAGGCCCGGCGCAGGCACGCTGACCGATCGCGAGAAGGAGGTGTTGCAACTGGTCGCGAACGGCAATTCGAACCGAGAGGCCGCCACAGCGTTGTTCATCGGCGAGGCAAGCATCAAGACCCATCTGCAACACATCTACGACAAGCTAGGCGTACGCGACCGAGCCTCGGCGGTGGCCGAGGGCTACCGCCGCCGACTGCTGACGTGACGGTCGGCGTTTCGGTGGCCGCCCACTAGCCCGAGATCGGCACCCGCAAGGCGCTGAAGGAGCGCAAGGCCCGCACATGGGAGTCACTCGGCGGCACCCGTGGAAGTCGAGGTGTGGCGACCACGCGCTGCCGCGCCCGGACGTCCGGGCGCGGCAGCGAGCGCTCCGCAAGGCCGGCGACCGGCTGGTGTGGACCACCGACCGCGGCGCCGGTGAGATCGCGTTCCTGCACCCGGTGCCGCACCCTTCCGTGCCGGCCCTCGGCGACCACCGCCCGATCACCCGCAAGGCCCTCCCCGCGCGGCGAGCGCGACGAGGGCCGCGGCCTGGCCGGGTGGCAGCGGACGGCGGGCGGTGGTCAGTCGGGCGGGGCCATCCGGCGTCGCAGTTCCCGCTTGAGCACCTTGTGGCTCGGCCCGAGCGGCAGGTCGTCGACGTACCGGACCTGCCGCGGGTACTTGTGCCGGCCCAGATGCTCCCGCGACCAGTCGATCATCTCCTGCTCGTCGGGCAGGCCCGGGCCGGCCGGGTCCGCCACCACCACCGCGCAGACCTCCTCGCCGTGAAGCGGGTCGGGCACCCCGATCACCGCCACCTGGCCGACCGCCGGGTGCCCGGCAAGGACCTCCTCCACCTCGCGTGGGTAGACGTTGAAGCCGCCCCGGATGATCATGTCCTTCTTCCGGTCGATGATGGTGATGAACCCGTCGGCGTCCTTGCGTCCCAGGTCACCGCTACGGAACCAGCCGTCCACCACCGCCTCCGCGGTCGCCTCGGGCCGCCCCAGGTAACCGGCGAAAACGTTGTGCCCCCGGATGACGATCTCGCCGAGCTCTCCGGTCGGCAGCAGCTCGATCCGCTCGTCCACCTCCGCGCGGGCGATCTCCACCTCCACGCCCCAGACCGGGTGCCCGATGGTCCCGGCGCGGGTGCCGAAGTGCGGCTGGTTGGTGGTGGCGGTGGGTGAGGTCTCGGAGAGCCCGTACCCTTCGAAGACCGTCGTCTGGAAGGCGGCGTGGAACCGTTCCAGCACGGCCACCGGCAGCGACGCCCCGCCGGAGACGCAGAGCCGCAGCCGGGGCAGGTCGTCCCGGTCCCGGGCGGCGTCGAGCAGCGCCACGTACATGGTGGGCACGCCGTGGAAGACGTCCACCCCCTCACGCAGCATCAGGTCGATGGCGGCCGGCCCGGTGAACCGGCTCAGCAGCACCAGTGTCGCGCCGATCCGGAAGGTGCCGTTCATCGCCACCGTCTGGCCGAAGCTGTGGAACAGCGGCAGGCAGCCGAGCACTACGTCCGTCCTGCGCGCGTCGTTGGCGTCGAAGACGTTCACGGTGGCGTTCATGACCAGGTTGAGGTGGGTGAGCACGGCGCCCTTGGGCACTCCGGTGGTGCCGCTGGTGTAGAGCACCACCGCCGGATCCTCCGCCGACCGGGTGACGTACGACGGCAGCGGTGGCAGCGGGTGGCTCAGCTCCTCCAGGCGGGGCGCGACCGCGCCGGCGACCGCCGGCCCGACGGTCACCAGCGGCACGCCGGCCGCCGCCGCGGCGGCGGCGCCCAGGGCGAGCTGGGAGCTGTGGCACACCAGCAGCTTCGTGCCGCTGTCGGTCAGCACGTGCGCCGCTTCGTCCACGGTCAGCAGCAGGTGCACCGGGACGAGCACCGCGCCGGCGGCGAGGGCCCCGTAGTAGACCCGGGGGAAGTCCACCACGTTCGGGGCCAGCAGGGCCACCTTGTCGCCGGGGCCGACCCCCCACTCGCGCAGCCCGGCGGCGTAGCTGCGCGCCTCCAGCCACAGCTCGGCGTACGTCACGCGGGTGTCGCCGTCGACCACCGCGACGGTGTCGGCGTGCCGGCGGGCGGACTCGGCCAGCACCATGGCCAGCGACAGCGCGGTCATCGGGCCACGCCCCGCACCAGGCGGCTGACCGTCTCGGCGACGCAGACCGGCTTGCCGCCGGCGTCGCTCTCCACGGTGACCGCGGTGACCACCTGCACGCCGCCGTCCACGGGTGACACCTCGGCCAGGGTCGCGGTGGCGCGGACCGCGCTGCCGACCCGGAGCGGGGCCGGGAAGCGAACCCGGTTGAGCCCGTAGTTGACCCCCATGGCCACCCCCTCGATCCGGTAAAGGCCACCGGCCAGCGCCGGCAGCAGGGACAACGTGAGGTAGCCGTGCGCGATGGTGCCGCCGAACGGGCCGGCCGCGGCCCGTCGCGGATCGATGTGGATCCACTGGCGGTCGTCGGTGGCGTCGGCGAACCGGTCGACCCGTTGCTGGTCGATCCGGAACCAGGGGCCGGGGCCCAGGGTCTCGCCGGTCGCCTCGGCCAACTCCTCGATGGACGCGAAGACCCTCATGCCAGGTGCCCTCCCAGCTTCGTGTAGCCGCGCAGCAGGTCGCGGGAGATGATCAGTCGCTGCATCTCGTCGGTGCCCTCGAAGATCCGGTAGAGCCGGACCTGCCGGTACCAGCGTTCGATCGGCAGCTCCCGGGTGTAGCCCATGCCGCCGTGGATCTGCAGGACGCGGTCGACCACCCGATTGACCATGCCCGCGCCGTAAAGCTTCGCCATCGAGGAGGCGTGCCGCGGGTCCATGCCCTGCTCGACGGTCCAGGCGGCGCGCAGGATGAGCCAGCGGGCCGCCTCCAGCTCGGTCTCCGAGTCGGCGATCATCCACTGGATGGCCTGGTTGGTGCCGATCTTCGCGCCGAACGTCTCGCGCGTGTTGGCGTTGTCGATGGCCATCGACAACGCCCGCTCGGCGATGCCGACGGCGTGCGACGGGATGATGTAGCGGCCCTTGCCGATCCACTCCATGCCGAGGCTGAAGCCCTGCCCGGGCTCGCCGAGGATGTTGCGCCCGGGCACCCGGACGTCGTCGAAGACCAGCGAGGCGGGCCCACCCTCGCCCATCGTCTGGATGAACTCCGAGCGCCAGCCCATCGACCGGTCCACCAGGAACGCGGTGGCGCCGCCGTGGCGGGCCCCCTTCTCCCGGTCGGTCACCGCGATCACGATGGCGAAGTCGGCGTCGTGACCGCCGGTGATGAAGGTCTTCTCGCCGTTGAGGATCCAGTCGTCGCCGTCGCGGCGGGCGCTGAGCTTGATGTTGGCCGCGTCGGAGCCGGCGCCGGGCTCGGTGATCGCGAAGCAGCTGCGCCGCTCCCCCTCGATGGTCGGGACCAGGTACTCACGCTTCTGCTCGTCATTGGCGTGGAACAGGATGTTGTCCGCCTCGCCGCCGAACCGGAACGGCACGAACGAGCGACCGAGTTCGGTCCAGATCAGGGACTGGGTGACGGCCGGCAGGTCCATGCCGCCGTACTCCTCCGGCGTGGCCAGCCCCCAGAACCCGAACTTGCGCGCCTTGAGCTGCAACTCGCGCAGCTCGCTGTGTTCCAGTCCGGGCCGGTGCGCCCGTTCCCGCCGCAGCAGCTCCTGCTCCAGCGGCATGACCTCCCTGGTGATGAAATCGCGGGCGGTGTCGCGGATCGCCCGCTCGGTGTCGGAAAGCGCGAAGTCCATGTCCCCTCCGGGTGCTGGTCCGCCGGCGCGCCTCAGCGCGCGCCGCCGTTGACGTACAGGGTCTGTCCGCTGACGTACGACGCGTCGTCGCTGGCCAGAAAGGCGATCACCGAAGCGATCTCGGTCGGCTGGGCGACCCGGCGCAGCGGGGTGTGCTCGGCGACCATCCGCTGATGCTCCTCCGGACTGCTGCCGACCCGCTGCGCGGTGGCGGCGGTCATCGCGGTGGCCACGTAGCCCGGGGCGACGGCGTTGACCGTGACGTTGTACGGGCCGAGTTCGATGGCGAGAGTGGCCGTCAGACCCTGCACCCCCGCCTTGGCCGCCGCGTAGTTGACCTGGCCCCGGTTGCCGAGGGCGGAGCGGCTGCTGAGGTTGACGATCCGGCCGTAGCGGGCCGCGACCATGTGCTGTTGGGCGGCCTGGCAGCAGAGGAACATGCTGGTCAGGTTGGTGGTCAGCACCGCCTCCCAGTGTGGCAGGGGCATCTTGAACAGCAGGTCGTCGCGGGTGATGCCGGCGTTGTTCACCAGCACGTGCAACCCGCCGTACGCCTGCACCACCCGGTCGCTCATCGCGGCCACCGCCGCGGGGTCGGTCACGTCGCAGCCGATGCCGACGGCCCGGCCGCCGTTCGCGGTGATCTCGTCGGCGACCGCCCGGCTGCGCTCCTCGTCGAGGTCGACCACGGCGACGGCGGCGCCCTCGGCGGCCAGCCGGTGCGCGGTCGCCGCGCCGATGCCCTGTCCGGCGCCGGTGACGACGGCCACCCGGTCGGCGAATCTGGTCACGGTTCTCCCCTTTGCTAGAAGGCGTTGACGCCGGTGAGCGCGCGCCCGATGAGCAGCTGCTGGATCTGGCTGGTGCCCTCGTAGAGGGTGGCGACCCGGGCGTCGCGCAGGTACTTGCCGACCGGATACTCGTCGATGTAGCCGTACCCGCCGAAGACCTGGACGGCGTTGTTGGCCGCCCGGACCGCTGCCTCGCTGGCGAAGAGCTTGGCCATCGAGGCCTCGGTGGCGAACGCCTCGCCCCGGTCCACGAGGTCGGCCACCCGCCACACCAGCAGCCGGGCGGCGGCGGTGTCCACGGCGATGGCGGCGAGCAACTGCTGCACCAGCTGGTGCCCGGCAATCGGCTTGCCGAACTGGGTGCGCTGCCCGGCGTAGCCGACCGCCGCGTCCAGGCAGCCCTGGGCGATGCCGACGCAGCCGGCGGCCACCGACATCCGGCCCTTGGCCAGGGTGGCCAGGGCCAGCCGGAAACCGCCGCCGGCCGGGCCGAGGCGCGCCGAGTCGGGCACCCGGACGGCGTCGAAGCGCAGCTCACCGGTTGCCTGCCCGCGCAGCCCGAGCTTGCCGTGGATCTTCCTCCGGGTGAGCCCGGCGACGTTGGCGGGCACCAGGAACGCGCTGATGCCCCGGTGTCCGGGTCCGCCGGTGCGGGCGAAGAGCAGGACCACGTCGGCCACGGTGCCGTTGGTGATGAACGTCTTCGCGCCGGTGATCAGCCAGTCGCCGCCGTCGCGGGTCGCCCGGGTGGTCAGCGCGGCCGCGTCCGAGCCGCTGTCCGGTTCGGTCAGGGCGAAGCAGCCGAGCGCGGTGCCGGCGCAGAGCCGGGGCAGCCACTCGGCCCGCTGCGCGGCGGACCCGTACGCGGCGATGGCCTTGGCGACCAGCCCGAGCGACACCGAGACGATGCCCCGGACGGCGGAGTCGCCCCGGCCGAGCTCCTCCAGCACCAGGCAGTAGGAGAGGTGGTCGCCGCCGGACCCGCCGTCTTCCTCGGGGATGGTCAGCCCGAGGAAGCCCAGCCGGCCGAGCTTGTCCACGATCTCCGGGTCGACCGACTCGCGCCGATCCCAGGCCGCGGCGTGCGGAACCACCTCACGGTCGACGAACTCGGCGGCGAGCTGACGAACCGCCGCCTGCTCCGCGGAGAGCTGAAGGTCCATGCGGCATAAACTAGCGCTGCAAGTTTAAGTACGTCCAGACCCGACTGTGGCAGAGTTGCCGCGGACCGACGAGTGAGCGAAGGAGGCGCGGATGCCCCGGCCGAGGCAGGCGCTGCTCAGCCGGCAACGGATCGTCGATGCCGCCGCCGCGCTGATCGACGCGGACGGGCTGGAGGCGTTCTCCACCCGCCGGCTCGCTGCCGAACTCGGCGTACGCGGGCCCTCGCTCTACAACCACTTCGCCACCAAGGACGACATTCTCGACGCGGTGGCCGACAGCGTCACCGCCCAGGTGGACGTCTCCTTCTTCGGGCGCCTCGACTGGCGCGAGGCGCTGCGCCGGTGGGGGCACTCGTATCGGGCGGCACTGGCCGCACACCCGAACATCGTGCCGTACCTGGCCCGCGGGCCGGGCCGGCGGGCGGCGGCGCTGGCGATGGCCGACGCGGTCTACGGCGGGCTCGTCGCTGCCGGCTGGCCGCCCGCGCGCGCGACGCACATCGGCGCGCTGATGCGCTACTTCGTGGCGGGCTCCGCGCTCGGATCGTTCGCCCGTGGCTTCGTCGAGGACCCGGGGTTGTACGGGGAGCGGTACCCGCACCTGACCCAGGCGCACCGGCTCGCCGAGCATCAGCAACGGGTGGACGAGGGCGCCTTCGCGCTCGGCCTCGACGCACTCATCCATGGGCTCGCCCGCATCTACGAGGAGCACGTCGGGCCGCTACCACCCCTCCCGCCAGCCGATCCGGGGCATTAGAGCAAGAGCTTTCAGCGCTGGTTTTCGACCACCGTGAGGGGCGCCGCCACACCGTCCACCCACGACCTTGTCAAACACGCACTCAGTCAGATGTTCGCTCTGGCCGTACGCCACGGCGCCATCCCCACCAACCCGGTCCGCGACACCGGCCGACTCCGCAAACCCCGCCGCACCGTCGTCGTCCTGTCCGCCGAGCAACTCCAAGCCGTCCGCACGGCCATCCGCGAATGGCAGCGACCGATCCCTGGTAAGCCCGGGCCTCGGCACAGCGGCGACCTGGCCGACGTCGTCGACCTCATGCTCGCCACCGGCGCCCGTATCGGCGAGATCCTGGCCCTCCGCTGGGAGGACCTGGACCTCGCCGCCGAACGACCAACCCTGACGATCTGCGGAACGCTGGTCTTCATCAAGAGCCAGGGCTTCTTCCGACAGCCCTGGACCAAGAGCGACGCCGGCTACCGCAGGGTCGTCCTCCCCCGGTTCGCGGTCGGCATGCTCATGGCCCGCAAACTCACCGCCGCGGACAACCCCCACGACGCGATCTTCGCCTCCCGACGAGACACCTGGCTCTCACCCAACAACGTCCGCCGTCAGTGGCGCCAGGCCCGCGCCGAAGCCGACCTCGACTGGGTCACCCCGCACACCTTCCGAAAGACCGTCGCCACCCTCATCAAGGAGGAGATCGATACCAAGAGCGCGGCAGCGCAGCTCGGGCACTCCAGCGAGGAGGTCACGGACACCTACTACATCGCCAAGCCGGTACAAGCCCCAGACGTGTCCGGCATCCTCGAACGGCTCGGCAGCCACCCGAGCAACCAAGGATCGTCGCCAGGAGAGAACGATGCACACCGATGACGAACTTGGTTGCCGCACCGCGTAAACGGGGGGTTTTCGGGGGGCGGTTCAAATCTCCATCGAAGAAAATCAAAGCCCTGACCAGTGTTCCCGCTGGTCAGGGCTTTTTCTTTGTCGGGACGGCCGGATTCGAACCGACGACCCCTTGACCCCCAGTGAACTAGCGGACCTACCGGCGTCTGCCGGACGGTACCGACTCGTGCCAGACATGCAGGCCAACGGTCGGGCTGCGGTCCTAGGCCGTGTCTTCAAAGGTTCACAACCATTGGAGTAGGGCGGCGATGGTGACGGTGGCCTGGTACGAGGTCGCGGTCTTGTCGTATCGGGTGGCGACGCTGCGGCACTGCTTGAGCCGGTTGAAGCAGCGTTCGACGACGTTGCGCCGCTTGTAGAGCTGCTTGTCGAAGGCCGGTGGCCGGCCGCCGCGGTTGCCTCGTCGGCGGCGGTTGGCCTGCTGGTCGGCGCGCTCAGGGATGGTGTGCCCGATGCCGCGCCGGCGCAGGGCCGCCCGGATGGCCTTGGAGCTGTAGCCCTTGTCGGCAATGACGTGGTCCGGGCGGACCCGGGGCCGGCCGGGACCTGGTCGCTCGACACGGATGGCGGCCATGACGTGGATGAAGCGGGTGCAGTCGTTGACGTTGCCGCCGGAGAGCACGAAGGCCAGGGTCCGCCCGAGGCCGTCGCAGGCGAGGTGAATCTTGGTGGTCAGTCCACCTCGACTTCGACCGAGGGCGTGATCTTGTGGTTCGTCCGATTCTCCGCGCCCCCTTTAGCGCCGGCGGCATGCTGGTGGGCTCGCACGATGGTCGAGTCGACCGACACCAGCCAGTCGATGTCCCCGGCGGCGTCCGCGTCGGCCTGGATCCCGGCGAGCATCCGCTCGAACGTGCCATCGAGCGCCCACCTGCGGAAACGCGTATAGATCGACTGCCACGACCCGTACCGGGCCGGCACATCACGCCACGCCGCCCCGGCCCGGATCTTCCACACGATCCCGTTGAGCACCCGCCGGTCATCGACCCGCGGCCGACCACCCGTCACCGCCGACGGCAGATACCTCGACAGGGCTTCCCACTCGACGTCAGACAACTCGTAGCGACGACCCACGCGCTACATCATCCGACACCAAGATCCTTTGAAGACACCGCCTAGCTACGTCAGGCTCTGTCGAGCCTTCCCGGACCGTCCGTGAGACGGTCGTGAGATATCACAGGAATCTGGCTCGTTGGGAGAAGGGCTGGCTGAAGATCGCCTACCAGCCAGCCCTTCTCCAGCCTGCTCTTGCAATAAGGGCCATCCACCCGAGCTCCGTCCAAGCAGTTTCGCCACCGCTCGTAACCAAACCACACCGAAGCAGGCACGCGAGCCCAATGGGGGATGGAACTGAGTGCTGCCGATGGGTGACCGGGCGGCTCACCCGCTCGAACGCATGGCGGCGCTCGGTGCCGGGGTCAGGTCGGCGATCAGCGCATCCAGGCGGGCCTCCTCGTATACACCGTCAGCGTCCGTGAGCCATTCGATGGCACCGGGGAGGGAGAGCATTTCGGTGAGGAACCGACGGCCGGCGTCGTCCCTGTCTGCAGTTACCAGCAGCCGCACGCCGGCGCCAGCCAGGCCGCGCAGCAGGGTCCACGCCGCCGACGATGGCCGACCGTAGATACACACCAGGGGCAGGCAGGATCGGCCGAGCTGCTCGGCAGCGGCTTCCACTATCGCAGGGTTCTCGCAGACCCGGACCACGTCCACGTCCGGGCAGGGCGTCCAGTCGCCGCGCAAAGATCGGCTGGTCAACCACACCGGCTCGCCGCACCCTGCGGCCGCGACCGCAATCGTCGCCGCCGGTGCCGATCCGGTGAGCGGAAGGTTGAGGACGAGGACGGTGGCGGACACTACGTCGCAGCTAATCCCGTGCCCGGCCCACACTTGCCGCCACCGGGCTGCGCCGAGCGCCGTGTCGGCGGCAGCAGCGGCGTCGGCGGGTTGGGCGGTCGCGGCGGCGAGCAAGCGGGCGGCGATCCGGCCGAGATCGGTGTCGCGGTCCAAACGGTGCGGGTCGGCGAACAGGCTGTTCGCTACTTCTGCCAGGGGCCGGCCTGCGCCGGGCAGGGTCTGCCACAGCCGTGCCACGTCAGCAGCCCGGCTGGTGGCCAAATCCGGGTTGGGGCGTTCGAGCCACCGGCGGGTCCGGGCCAGGTCCACGGCGTGCGTGGGCAGCCCGGCGTTGGCCAGGGTCGTGTATGCGGATTCGACGGTGGCGGCTGCCTGCGCGGCGGCGTGCTCCCGGCGGCCGCGGACGTCGACGACCGGGCCACCGGTGCGGGTCAGCAGGTCCAGCAGGTCGTCACCGGCGCGAGTCAGGGCGACCCGCAGCTTGCCGAGGGTGATCGGACGGCTGGACGTTTCCCAGTCGAGGCCGAGGATTCGACCGACTTGCGCCCGTTCGGGCTGGCTCAGGTTCACGCGGACGGTTACCCCGGCGCCGGTGCGCTGTTCCTCCAGCAGCTTCCGGACCGCCTCTAGAACCTTCTGTGGGCCGGCCTGGGCCGCCCATCGATCCATTGCTGCGGTCACGCCGGCCCGCCCATGTCCATGGCGATGATGCCCGCCGGGATATCCGCATCGTCGCCGGTGGCGTCTGGATCGGCCGGGCCGCCCATATCGGAGATGGTGGTAAACAGGTCCGGATTGGAGTCGTCGGTGGGGCGGCGCGGCGTGAGGATTCGGGTCGCGTAGTCGCCGACCGAAACCTGTTCCAGGGTTTTCCCGGCCCAGAGCATCAGGGACAGGTCAACGCCGGCGACCGGAGCCGGGGCTCGGGTGATGACCCACACTGCGGCTGCTGGGACCTGTGCGATCGCGACCAGCGGCGCCGGTCCGGCGAGCAGGAAGTCCAAGTCGAAGTCGGTGAGCATCCGCATCATCGTGGCTCGGTTGCCCGGGTCGACGCCTTCGAACGCCTCGTCGAGCCACAACGGCCGCGGCGCGTCCTGCGACTCGGAGTACAAGGCGACCAGCGTCGCCAGCAGCGGCTGCAGGAGGGTGACCACCTTCCCGCCGCCGGAATCGACGCCGTGAGCCTTCCTGGTCAGGTCCCGCCAGCGGGTCTCGTCGTCGCCGTCACCGACCTTGTACTGGGCGACGACAGCGAACCATGCGCGGTAGTCGAGTAGCTCCGCTAGACGGTCGGTCCAATCCTCGGTGCCGACCAGGCCTGCGTCCTGCGCTTCACGCATTCGGGCGCCGAGGAACAGCTGGATTTGCTGTTGAGCGCTCTCGGACTCGATCGACCCTTCCTGCAACGCCTTCAAGATTTTGAACCCAGGCCCCTGCCCTTCGGCCGGGACACGGCGTAGCCGCAGCGTGGTCTTGTTCGCTCCGGTCGGATGTTTCCTCAGTACGTCGTTGACGACGTCGAGGAGTTTGATGACCTTCTTCATCCGGTCGGCAAGATGGTCGATGAACGTTGATGACAGCAGTTCCGTGTACATCTGGTGCAGCTTCTCGTCGTGGGTGCGCGACAGCTCCTCGACCAGAGTCTGCAGATGCCGGATCGCACCAGCTGGATCGTGCTGAGTGCCGGACGCGTCCACGATCAGGGTGACCGACGGTAGCGGATGCTGCTCGTCGGCCTCGGTCGTGATCACCGACCGCCCGCCGGAGGTCTCCAGGACACTGCGCAGGTCGACCAGCGAGCTGCCGAGCATCCGCGACAACGCCGCCTCTGCCCGTCTAGCCTTCTCGTCAAGCCGTTCCGGCCACACTTGAGGTCGCAGCTGGTCAGCGGCCGCGCGAGCATGCGTGAGCGCAGCATCCAAATCTCGGCTATCCGGGGTAACCAGATTGCGGGCTTCGGCCAGGCCGGCGTCCACCGGCACCCACCATTCCGTGACTGCGTTGTCCCTGCGTTCGAGGATGGCGGTCAGGTCGTCGCAGCGCTGCTGCCAGATGGTGTTCGCCTTCCCGGCCGCCTCGGAGCGGGCGAGGCCTTCACGCTTGCTCGCCGAGATCGACGGCCCATACTCCTCAACCTGGCGTTCCAAACGTTCAGCCTTGGCGAACAGCTGCTGAGTGTCAGCGTCCACCGACTCCTCGGCCAGCGTCGCGTTCACGTCCGCGGTTCGCGCCACCTGCGCCTCGTCCTCGTCAGTGCTGGCGGCGTCAAGGACCCGGCCGTCCTCGATCGCGACCCGTCCGGCTGCGGCCGTGACCGCCGACGTGGCCACCTTCCGCGCACTTAGGGCGAGACGGAGACCTCCGGATGCGGCCGCAGCCACGTCAAGAGCACCCGTGAGGGTGTCGAGCTGCTCCTCGCCGATCGCCAGAAGGTTTTCGGCGGCGTACCTGGTCACGTCCCCCGTCGCCGCGTCTGACATGCGCCGCGCTTCCTGCTCACGGCCGCGAGCATCACGGTAGGTGCGAGCAGCCCTGTCCGCTTCGCCGGCCGCAGCAGTGTGTGCGGCCGCGGCCGCGACCACATCCGCGTCGGTGGGTGCCTGATCGGCTGCGGCACGCAAGCCTCTGATCTCACCGGTGACCTGATCCGCTTCACCGGTGAGCTGTGCAGATTCGGTTCGGAACGCCGCTGCCTGTGCGCGCAGCTCGGTGATCTTGCGGCGGTTGGCGGCAGCTCGGGCGGCGGTGCCGATTAGCTCCGCACCGTGTGCTGCGGCTCCAGCCCGCCCGACCGCGGCCGGGGTTTGCCAGCGTCCGTCGGCGGCCAGGCAGGTTGGCGCAGTCAACGGCCCGTCGGTGGTGTAGCCGATGCCGGTGAGGATCCGGACTACCGCAGCGGACAGGTTGCCGGCGTCCTCGGCCGGTTGCAGCACTTGCGCGAGTGTTCCGGTGCCGGCTGGGACGGTGCCGTGGACGATGATGAGGTCATCGCCGTCGCGGTCCGATGCCCAGACACCGTCGGGGGTCACCCACGAGTCCAGCAGGCCGGCGGCTGCCAAGCTGGCCTCCACATGGTCGAGGACCACCGGATCGAGACCGTCGACCGGGTCGACCAGCCGCCACAGCGGGGCGCCGGCACCGGACGGGAAAGACGGCCGGTCCCGGCGGATCCACCGCACGGGCGCGTCGGGGATCGGCTCACCAGCGTTCTCGAGTGCGTCAGCGTCCCGGTCGGCGTCGGCGGCGTGGGCGGCTGCGGTTCTCGCGGCAGCGCGCAGTTCGGCGGCGCGGGTGGTGAGTGGCCCGATCACCGGGTCTAGCCACTCCCGGGTCAGCAGGCCAGTTAGGACCTCCCGCGGCCGGGGCGTTGCCGATTGGGCGGTGACGGCGGTGATCCACGTGTCGCGGGCCTCGACCGGTGGGCACATGCCGCCGAGCGCTGTCGCCCACCGCTCCAGATCGTCGGACAGGACCTGCAGCGCATGCGCCAGGGCGTGCTCGGTGGCCTTCGCCGCCTCGGTCCGTTCGTCGAGCTGCTCCTTCGCCTTCTGCGCCGAGTCGTCGAGGGCCTGCCACACCGCAGCCGCCTTACTGGCGGCACGGATCAATTTTCGGAGCGTGCCGACCTGAGCGCGGCGGGCGGTGATCGCCGCGTCGAACCGGTCAACGTCCCCGGACGCTGCCCACACCGGCACCTGATCGCCGAGCCCAGCAACCGCCGCCGTCTCGACCGCCCGACCGGCGGCGGCGCTTACTTCCTGCTCGGCCTTGCCGAGTTCTCCTTCCGCTCTTTCCCGCTCGGATCTGGCCGTTTCGAGTTCGGCGCGGGTCCGGGCCAGGTGTACGGCGGCTTTCTCCGCACGGCGTTTCGCCGCGTTCGCTTCGGCGCGCAGCCGCTGGGCGTCGTTGGCCCGTTCGACCGCGCTCGTGTATACCGACGAGCGCAGCAGCTGCATCAGTTCCTTGCGTGTCCGGTCGAGAGCCTCTTCGAGGTCGCGGGTGTTCCTGGCCTCCTCGTCGAGGCGCTTACGGGCTTCATCCAGATTTGCCTTTGCGACGCCGACTTCGGCACGTGCCTTGGTGACGCCGGTGTCGGCGGCGATCAGGGTGTCGGCGTGCAGACGAAGAACCGCGTCCGCCCACGGGCGCCACGCCCGGGCCAGGTAGACGGTGATCGCTTTGCGCGCCTCCTCAGCCGAGTCCCGGTCGCGGGCCAGCTGCTCAAGCTCCTGCCAGCCGTCGGCGAGTTCGGACACCTCACTCTTCGCAACCGGGGGCAACGCCGAGCGGATCTGCGAGGTGAACCAGTCAGGGTCGAGTTTCTGCCCCAGGTGCGGGGTCCGCAGCACCTTCAGCATCTCGATCACGGTCGCGTACCGGTCGGTGTCGTCGAACCCGAACAAGTCTGTGGCCAGCCGCTCGGCGTAGGACTGACCCTTCATATACACGGTCACACCGTCGACGGCTTCGAGTGCTTTCGGTTCGGTGACCGCCTGGCCCACGGCTAGTTCCAGACCGGCGCGAACCCGGGCGGTGCCGTGGCAGACGACCCACGCGCGGGTCATCTGCGCTACGCCGCGTTTAGTCTGGGTGTACAGCATGGTGGTGAAGAACTCCGGCGTACCGAGCGGGCCGATCCGGCCGTACTCAACCCACGCCCAGCCGCGGTTCGTCGACGCAGAGGCATCGCGCCTGTCCCGGTCGTCGGCGACCGGTTCGACGTAGTACCGGTACTCCTTGTCCGACTGGCCGAACGTGTCGACGTACCTGCGGTCGAGGCTGCCAGCGAGCATGAGCAGCGTCGTCAACGCCATCAGCGTCGACTTGCCGGATTGGTTCTGCCCGACGAACTGGGCGCGGCCGTCGGCGAACCAGTACTCAGCTACGTCGAACTCCCACAGGCCGAGAACTCCGGCGCGCAGCGCCTGCCAGCGAGTGCGGGCTGGGCCGGGCAGGCCGGCCGTGGTAACCGCGTCCCGCCATGCGGCCAGCTGCTCGTCGGTGGCGGCCGGGCCCGGGACCGGCAGGTCGATCGTGGTCATCGGGTCGGCTCCGTGGTGTCGATGAGGGTGACGTCAGGGTCGCGATATCGGCCTGCGGCTGGGGATAACGTCCACGACTGGTCAGGGCCGATGCGCAGCAGGCCAAGCTCGGTCAGGATCGTCTCCGCATCGGTTCGGACCCTGCCCGGTAGCGATTTCTGGTCCTTGGACATGTACTCGCCGCGCCAGCCGATCAGGTCCTCGACGACCTCGTCCACCTGGCCGTCGGTCAGCACAACTGTGCCGGACGGGGTGCGGATGCCATGGCGCCCAGCAAGGTCAGCCATCAACAGCGCCACCCAGTCGGCAGCTCGTGCACGCGGCCAGTCAGCCACGGTCGGCGACCGATCCGGGTCCTCGGGCAGAACAAGGACGAGACCCTCGGCGCGCGCCTCGACCGTTCCGCCGGTCATCTGCGCCAGGTCAGTGGTGCGCAGCCCGCGGGCTTTACGCAACGCGTCCGCATCCTGCTCGTCCAGTTCGGCGTACACGACGGCCGGGGTTTCTAGCAAAGCACGCAACTGCCGAACCGTACGGGTCGCTGCGACCTGCTCGGCGTCGGTATCCGGCGGTTGCACGGCAGCGGCGAGTACATCCGGGCTGGTCAACAGCAGCAGCGCGTCCCGGTCAACCTCGTAGCCGGCACCAGGCCCGGACCCGTCCTCAGTCCAGTCCAAGAGCATCTTCTCGTCGCTGGTCCGGCGGCGCAGCACTCCCCACCCGGCGAGAAGGCCAGCCGCGTCACGCAGCAGCCGACGTTGCGATTTCTGCTCCGGGTCGTAGCCGGTGACGGTGACACCGGGCGCAGAGGTCAGGTCCCGGACCGTGTCGGAAAGCCGCTGCAACGTCACCGTGCCGGAGACTTCCTCGCAGCATGCGGCGAGACAGCATACGAGCGAAAGCAGCCTTCGGCCAGGTGCGTCCGCGGGGCGGGGTGGGGCCGTGACAGTCCCGGCGATTGGTACCCGTATAAGACGTACGGCCCGGCCGACCCGCTGGATCCGGTACCCGGCCCGGCGGGCGTGGTCGGTGATCTGCCGCTGATGGCGCAGGACGTGCCGGTGCAGGACCCGGTTCGTGGCTGGAGTGATCAGCGGCTGAGCGAGCAGGCCGAGGAACGCCTGCTGCGCCTCGCGCGCAGAAGCGGACGTGGATGTGTTCACGGGCGACTCCCGGCCGGGGTGATGTGCAGGACGATGTCAGGGTGCACGAGCCGGCCCTCCGGCGTGTGAACGATCGCGGCCGGCGCTCCGTCCAGAGGCGGCTCGACGCTCAGCAGCCAGCGGGCGTCGCCGGTGGTTGCCGATCGTCGACCTGCGGGGTCTGGCCGAGCGGCGGCGACCGTGCCGAGAAGGACCAGCAACAACTCCAGCTCGGCGGCGGTGAGGTCCTGCCACTGCGACAGCCGCTGCCCGGACCGAGCAAGGATCGCCGCCTCGGTGACAGCGGCCCGTGCGGCGGCCCGTGCAGCCCGTTCGCGAGCGGCGCGCTTTGCACTGGTCCGGTCGGGAATCCGGGCCGCGGTGCCGGTCGTTGCTTTCGGACCCTGTTTGCGCAGGCGCGCTTCGACTGGAACCGGATCGGCATCCCAGAACGAGACTGCGCCGGGGTTGCCCGCCGGTGGGTCACCGGCACCGGGGAGATGCCGAGCGGAGAACAGACCGGTCGCGGCGCACCACAAGCTCCAGGCGGCGTTGTCGTCCGAGGCCGATTCCAGGCGGGTAGCCAAGTCGATGAGCTCGGCGCGACGGGATACGTGCCCCCCAACTGCTGCCAAGGTTCGCTGCCCGCGCAGCAGCGGCCCGATCGTGTCGCGCATCTGCCGACGCAGCTTGCGGGCCTGGCAGTCCGGTCCGTCGAACCAGCGACGCAAGGTCTCCAGGGTGCGCACGTGGGTGTCAACGAGCGCCTCGACCGCTGGCTCGTCTGCATTCGCGCCAAGGGTATGTACGGCGATGCGCCGCCAGACGGATACTGGCAACAGCGCGAGATTCGCGGCAAGGACGGTGATCGCCTCGGAGTGCGTGTCGATACCAGCGCCCCACATGTCTACATAGCGACGCAGGGTCTCCTGCACAGTGGTGATTTTCTCCGGTGTGGGCGCGCCGGCCAGCGCACCAGCGAGTCGCGCCTGCCAACCGGCGGCAGCTTTGACCATCGACTGGTGCGTTGTTGCGATCACCGACCAGGCAGCAGCCGCACCGGCCGGATCCGTCTCGGCACGCTCACACAGTAGAGAAAGGTTAGCCGTCAGAATCCCGGGCGCGAGAGTAGCGGCGGCCGCTGCGGCGGTGTCGTCGCCGAGGGAGGTGATCGCCCGGTGCAGTTCGGCGACGGTCTCGGTCAGCTGGTACCGGTCCCGGTCGAGAACAAACTCCGCGTCCCGGACCGCCTTATCCTGGAAACGATAGACAACACCCCATTGTTCGAGACGGCCCATCCGGTCCTTTAGCCTGAACGTCGGGTCGTCGAGTAGAGCCGGGTCGACACCCAGCACTTGCAGCTTGCGACGCAGCAGCCCGGGCAGTTCGGCGGCCGCCACTCCGGTAAGGGTGTGCTCCTGCTCGGCGAGCAGGACATCGACAATCAGCCGGTACTGGGCCGAGAAACGGCTCGTCAGATAGCTGGCCTGCAGCAACCCACCGGGTAGACCGGCCAGCTGCCACAGATCCGGGCCGTCGGCGGGCCGTTCCTCGTCCTCATTGGGTTCTGCGCCGGGCCGCACTCACATCTCCTTCCACGCGTTCTCCAAGGGCTCACGCTCTGGCCAGAAGGGTGACGTGCTTGGGTCGGCCGGGACCGAGGATCAGAGCGCTCTCCGATACATACCGCTCACCAAGCCGCCCTGCCATCCTGTCTGCCGTCGACCCGCCCGCCGGGGAGCGGGCCGCCGCCCGGCCCGCCAGGTCAACCGGACCTGGACAGCTCGTACGGACGCTGGCGGGCCGGGCGGCGGTCTGCTCGGCTTGCCCGGGTCGATGGAAGACAGGATGGCCCACCGCCACCACCCACAGGGCTGGCGGCCGCAGACGGCCTCCGGCCATCCTGGAGCCGGAGCGCCCCCGCCGGAGGCGTCCTAACCTCGATCGACGCGGCGTCCAGCTTGCCGACCAGCTGGCCCCCCTCCAGCGGCCCGGGTTGCCCAAGGCCTCAATCGGCCCAACCCAGCAGCCCTCACGCGCCTTGATGCACCGCATCCACCCCAGGTCAATCGTGGTCATCGGATCCCCGTTCGTGCCCAACTCGCGCCGCAGCGAGGTCACTGATGACCGTTGCCACCATCTCCCGCAGTCGGCGCAGTTCTCCCGCAGTGAGACCAAGCTCGTAGCAGTGGTGGTGGCCAGCGCGGGACAGCGCCGACCAGGCGTATCCAGCCCGGGCGGCGATGGACCGGCCGGCGTAGCGGTCGAGGATCAGGAATTGCGGCGAGCGGGCGCGCATCGGTAACACCTCGGGGTGGCAGCGCCACCAGTAGTCGTCCATAGCGGCCTCGAGTGCGAGCCGAAGGAGCCAGGCGCACGCTCGCGGCCAGGCGCCGCGGGTGCCTCGTACGACGCTGGACAGCAACTGGTCGGCAGCTTCCAGGCAGCTCTCCGGGACAGCCACGATCGGGCCGGCGGTCATCGCAAATGCTCCGCGAGTCGGCGCGCGTCTCGCACCAGCACATCGAGGTCGAACGTGCCCGGTCCGTGCACACCCTGCTTGCAGGCCTGGAACGCATCACCGGCCCAACCACCGAAGCGGTTGATTCGGCCGAGCACATCCTTACCGCGGTGCAGATCGCCGAAGAGCGCCAGTGCCGTCACCTGGTTGAGCGTCAGTGCCTTCTCGATGAGTTCCTCCACGTCGCCGTGGCGTTCGCCGCGCGCGATCCGCTCCCGCCGGATCCGCTCATGGCAGGCGGCCTCAAGAGCTGAGCGGCAGAACCCGGAGACCAGGGGGTAGCGGGCGTTGTCGGCCAGTCCCTCGGCTTTGAGGATCGCGGTGGCGTCGTTGAGGTACCGCTCGACCGGGTCGCTGTTCTTCCGGATTTCCACCACCGATTCGTCCCGCCGGGTGACCGCCCAGATGGTGGCCTCGATGCGCAACCGGCGTACCGCCTCGGGCAGCCGGTTGTCGTGGGTGAAGACCACGACCTGCCGGGTCTCCGCCAGGCTGGCCAGCACCTGCGCCAGGCCGTCGACCTTCGACGGGTCCATGCTCTGGACCGGGTCGTCGATGATGACGAACCGGAACGGGCTGTCGTCGGCGCAGGCACGAGGCAGGAACACCGACAGACCGAGAGCCTGGAGCTCGCCCTGGCTCATGACCGCCATGGCGGAGGTGGTGGTGCCGTCGACCTTGGCGGGGAAGGAGATCTTACGGCGGGTGTTGGTGCCGTCGAGGCGCATCCCGCTTAGTTCGACGTTGCTCTCCTGACGCAGCTCGTCCCAGATTTCCTGGGACCGCTGAGCAAACGGTTGGAACCGCTGGTCGCGCAGCGCGCTGATCGCGCTCTTCAACCAGTCCCGGGCGGCGTTGACGCGCTTGAGCTTCGCCTCGTTCTCGGCGGCTGCCCGGGCCCGGACCAGCCAGTCCTCCAGAGCGACGGCGTGCTCACGCCAGGCGTCGTGGCGGTGCCGGAGCCAAGCGTTCGCCGCCTCCTGCAACTCTATGAACGCCTCGAGCAGCGGCCGATAGGTCGCCTGAAGGTCTCCGGCGATCTGGTCGTCTGAGAGTTGGTCGGTAGCAGAGTGGAGCTCATCCGCCCGTGAGCGGAACCGCTTCACCACGTCAGCCTGGTCGAGGGCGCCAGCCAACATCTCCAAATCGTCGGTGCTGATCCGTCGATCGAGGTCGAGCAGCCTCGCGACCCGGGCCCGGGCGTCCTGAAGCCGTCGGTGCCCCTCCTCCACGGCGACGGCGTCGCGCTGAAGCTTCTCGAGCGTGTCGCCAGCGTGAGTGCGCCAGTCGACGTCCAGGGTCCCCGAGCCACAGACGGGGCAAGGGCCGTCACCGTGCTCGTCGTGGAAGGTGACGGCCATGCGGAGAAGCTGGGCCGCCTGGTCTGCCGTGCCGGCCCGGGTGGCGGAGAGGTCAGCGACCTGTGCTGCCGCAGCCATCAGCTCATTCGACACCTCGTCTGCGTAGGCCACGTCTGGAAGCGCTACGGCGACCAGGCGGCGGGCCGCGACCGCGACCGGGTCGCTGACGTCGCTGCCGGCGTCGGCAAGCAGCTGGTCGAGTGCATCGAGGTCGGGAGCCCGTTTCGCGAGGAGCGCGAGCGCTGTCTGGGCCCGCGGGTCGTCGACACCGGTGAGTGCGGCACGGAGCGCGTCGCGCGCCGTCCTGACGACGGCGATCTGATCACTCAGATCCTTGCGGATCCGCATCAGCCGCTTGTCGGCGTCGATGATCGGGTCCATGCCGAGGATCGGGGCCAGCGCGTCGAAGAGCCCGCTGGGCGTGGAGGTGACGAGCCGAGCGAGGTCACTCGCGGTGAGGAACGGCCGGTAGACCTCGAGCGGTTGTTGCCATCCAAGCTCGGCCGTCTCCCCATAGCGGTTGCCGTCATCGGCCAGGATGTTGCTGCCGCCCTGGTGTGCCTCCGTGTGGTCATCGCGCCACGAGCGGCGTACCCGGATGGGTTTCGCGGCTCCATCGGCGCGCAGCAGCACCTCGATCTCGCACGGCGACCCGCAGTGCAGGTTTCGCCAGCCGTCCTTGAAGACGCTGTTGCGGTCGACCCAGCGCGCACTGTCGCCGGTCAGGGCCAGCTCAGCGGCCTCCGCGTAGCTCGACTTGCCCGAGCCGTTTCGACCCACGACGAGGGTGAGCCCAGCGTGCGGCTGCAGCCGGAGGCTCTGCTGTGGACCGACACCTCGGAAGCCTGCAACGGTGATCGACTCAAGATAGAGCGGCTGTGGACGCGGTCGCGTCGACGGGTCCCGGGTCGGCAGTTCGACGGAATCTCCGCCGAGGACGGCGGCAAGCTGCTCGTCCCCGACGTACGCGGCGAGCACAAGATCTACGAGGTCGTCGGGGACGCTGTCCTCGGCCAACCGGTCGAAAACCTGGTCAAGTAGCGACTGGTCCGGGGCCATACGGGTCTCCCTTCAAGGCCCGACGGTAAGTATTGTTGCCTACGCCAACAACCTGCCCGACGGGTGATTGCTGGAAAACACTGGAACTTGTACCATGTTCCTCGTGGCCGAGTCCATAGAAAACCTCGAGCGTCGGATTGAAGACCTGCGAACAGCGGTCCGCCGGGCAGTGATCGCGCGCGACACCGCCCGAGCGCACGCGATGCGGGCTGAGCTGCGAGCCGCCGAACGTGAATGGGAGAAGGCGCTCACGGACCTCGCCGACGCGGCAGAGGACGACACCTCCACCGCGAAGCACGACGCGCCGCTGGTGCCGGTACGCGAGCAGGTGCACCACGCGCTCACCCTGCTGTCGGTGCCGGCTGCACCCAAGCTGATCGCCGAAGTACACGCCGCCTTCTACGGCGCCGGAGCCACTGGGATCGCGGCGGGCAAGCTCACCCACCTGCGCCGCGACGAAGAGCGATCCTTCCGCACGGCGCGGCATTCCCGGCCGTACTACCTCTGCTCCGCGCTGACCGCTGAGCACCTGGCGCCGGCCCGCGGCCTGCTGGCCGTATCCACCTGGCCACTCGATCGGCGCATCATCGGGCCGCTGAGCCCGCGTGTCGACTTTCTGACAGGTGCCATCAAAGTGGCGGAACGGGCGACCAGGATGTCTGAGCAAGATCCGGGCGTCAGCAGGCTTCTCTGGAGATTTGCCACCACGATCCCAGGGGCAGCCGAACCGCATGGAGGGGTAGACGCAGCCACGGTCATGGAGGCGGCTCAGGCCGAGCTCGACGTGCACGCGGCGGCCGACCAGGCGCAGCGGAAGGCTGCGGCGGAACGCGCCCGCCGGCAGATGGACGAGGCCGAGCAGCTTTTCGGCAGCAAGCTGCGTGTACTCAGGGGGACGGCATGACCAACGTCGGCCAGCGACTGGCCGCGATCCGAGGTGGCGGTACCGCGAGCCGCCACAATGCTCGAACCATCGCCGCTCTGACCACTAACCCGGGTTGCGCCCGCAGGGCGGTGCTCGACTGCGCCGGCGTCGACAAGCAGCGCCTGGCCGCCTACATCGACTACCCGGCCCGCTTCGGTCAGTCGCAGTTCGCGATCACCCGGGGCAACGCCTTCGAGGCCCAGGTCAAGGCCAACGGTTGCGCCCAACTGCTGCAGTTGCTACGGGAGCGCCTCGACCTGGAGATTCCCGAGGTCTCCTACGACGACTTGGAGTCGGTCGCGGGCCGCGAGAGCCAGGACGTTCGGTACGCCCGGTCACGTGCCCTGCTCACCCGGGCGGCGGCCCAGGTCGACGGAGCTGGCACGCTCTTTGACCACCCGCTGCTTCGACTCGAGGTAGCCGGCCAGCAGGCCTACCTGGAACCGGACCTGATCGCGTTCCAGCACGATGGGCAGTTCCACGTGGTGGAGATCAAGTCTTTCGCGGTCATCGACGGCCAGGGCGATCCGGGCAAGGTGGCCGCCGCGGCGATCCAGGCCGCCGTCTACGTGCTGGCCATGCGTGAGCTGCTCGGCGAGGCCGGGTACGACCCCCAGGTCGTCTCGCACGATGTCGTGCTGGTCTGCCCCCGCGACTTCTCCAATCAGCCGATGGCGGTCCGGGTCGACGTTCGGAAGCAGCTCGCCGTGTTGCGCCGTCAGCTGTCCCGGATGACCCGGATCGATGCGCTCCTGGCCGACCTCCCGGCAACGCTCAGCTTCGATTTCGCTCCCGACGAGCGTGGGGTGCCCACCAGGTCGCCGGCTTCGCTGGTCGCTGCCCTCGAAGCCGTCGAGGCGCGGTACTCGCCGGAGTGCCTGGCGAGCTGCGAGCTTGCGTACTTCTGCCGGCACGAGGCTCGCGGGTGCACGGCCGCGCTTGGCAAGTCTGCGCGGGATGAGGTAGGCGGTATCGAGCGCGTGGAGACGGCGCTGGCCATCGCACGCAGCCAGCTTGCCCCTGCTGAGGACCAGCAGGAGGCCGCCGAGCTGCTGCGGGCTGCAGCACGGCTGCGCGCCGAGCTGATGAGCGGGGTGGCCAAATGACCACCCTGACCACCCTGGCGCGGGCCGAGGCGGTGGTCGAGGGCATCGCCAAGCGGATCACCCTCGTCCGTCACGTGCACATAGCTGACCGGCCCTTGGTCTTCATTCCGCTCACCATGGCGGGCGAGGCCAATGCGCCGCTCGCGGCAATGGTCGGTGACGACCCGGAAGACCCGACGTTGCTGATCGTGCCGCAGCCGCGTAACCGCGACCAGCGGTTCGCCTTCGCGGCCGACCTGGCGGGCGTCGTGGTTCCCTACATCAACAACTTCCACGGGACCGTCGAAGCGACGAATAAGGGCAAGGCCACCCGCCACCGCTACGCGGACGCGCCGCAGCTGCTCGTACCAAACCCGGGCGGGGTCGGTTTCACCCGGCTCTTCGGGCGGTCCACGCGCTTCCGCCGTACCGACGGCGACTACCCGGTGGACCCGTCGGTGCCTCTGCTCGGCCGCTGGCTGACCTACCTGGCCGAGCGGGCCGAGCATCCGGGCTCCTCGTCCCTGGTAGCGATGACCCAGGCACTCTCGATGCACTGGGCCACCGGGCAGAGCCCGCTCGAGGACGCGCAGCTGGCCGCGCTTCTCGCCTGGATCACGCCCCCGCCGAGTATGACGGGCACCGAGGCTGCCGCCGCGGCCGAGGACCCGGTGAACTGGCCGCCGGCGGGTCCCGCCACGGACCCCACCTTCGACAACGAGGAACTGGCCCCGGCGATGGCCGCGTACGACCGGGCGGTGACCACGGGTTCGCAGGTATCCCGGTGCCGAGTCAAGCTGGAGAACCTGCTGCGGTCTCAGCTCGAGCCGACCTGGCGACTGATGTGGCAGGCGATCTCTCTGCTGCGGGAGCTGCCCGCCGGCGCGCACGTGGCCAAGCGATGGACGGAAGACCGGGATGCGTTCACGAATTTCACGGCGTATCACGAACAAGGCGGGATCCCGCAGCCCCGCCGCGACGGAGCGGTCGCGGCGGCCAGGAAGCTACACCACATGGAGCGGGCGCTGACCTCGTACGACGTGCAACGCGCCTACGACGATCCGATGGTGATGGCCGAGTACCGGCTCACCGGAGAAGCATTCGTTGGCGAGGTGACGGCAGCCCACCCCACGCGGGTGGACAGCAGCGGGAAGAAGCGGGTGTTGCGCCCCTGGATCGCCGTCACCACTGCCGACAGGGTTCTCGTTGCACCGGGCACCGCCTTGTTCTCCCCCGAACAACCCGAGCAGCAGAAGGCTCGAGTGATGTCCGTGGCGCCGAAGGACGACGGTACGACCGCGGTAGTGCTGGAACTGACCGGCGGGATGGGGCGCGCGCTCACCCCGGCCCCCGGCACCGTGCCAGAAGTGGGACGGCGCATCTGCTACACCACGCTCAGCGACTCCTTTATGCCGTCGGGCACCTTCCCTTCTCGGGACGAGACGCCGTGGACCCACGGCGGGCCGCCAACGCCGTACGAGGACACCTCCCCGACGGCCGAGGACGCCCACGAGGAGTGGTCTTGATCTACCCTGACCCGCCGGCACCAGCATTCGATGATCAAGCGTTCAGATCCGTGGGGGAGCTGACATGAGCAAGTTGGGCACGATCCTCGATCAGATTGACTCCGGCACCGTGCTGCTCCCGGAGTTCCAGCGCGGCTACGTGTGGAACCGGGATCAGGTACGCGGTCTGATGCGCTCGCTCTACCTCGGCTTTCCCGTCGGCGGGCTGCTGGTGTGGGAGACGGAAGCCGACCATGGCTCCGTGCGAGGCAACACCCACGTCGGTGGCGGGGTGAAGCTGTTGCTACTCGACGGGCAACAGCGGATCACCTCCCTGTATGGCGTGGTCCGCGGCAAGCCGCCGGCGTTCTTCGAGGGTGACCCCGCCGCCTTCACCGGCCTGCGGTTCAACGTCGAGGAGGAGACCTTCGAGTTCTATGCACCGGCGAAGATGAAAGACGACCCCACTTGGGTCGACGTGACCGAACTCTTCGTCGACGGCATCGAACCGCAGATCGGCAACCTGACGGCGCACCCAGACACCATGCCGCACTTCGCGACGTACATGGGTCGGCTCATCCGGCTGCGGAACATCCTCGAACGCGAGTTCCACCAGGAGAAGATCACCGGCGCGGACAAGGGCGTCGAGGTCGTCGTCGACATCTTCAACCGGGTCAACTCGGGCGGTACCAAGCTCTCCAAGGGCGACCTGGCGTTGGCCAAGATCTGCGCCGACTGGCCCGAGGCCCGCTCCACCATGCGCAAGCACCTGGGCACCTGGTCGACCGCCGGCTTTCAGTTCAACCTCGACTGGTTGCTGCGGAACGTCAACGCTGTCGCGACCGGGCGTGCCCAGTTCGAATCGCTCGAGGGGGTCGGCTCGGCCGACTTCGCCCAGGCGTTGACCTCCAGCGAGCGCTACATCAGCGGATTCCTCGACGTGATCTCGGGTCGGCTCGGCCTCGATCACGACCGCGTGTTGATGGGCCGCTACGCCTTCCCCGTGGTCTCCCGCTTCCTGCACCTCAACGGCGGCTCGTTCGCCGACGCGACACAGCGTGACCGGATGCTCTTCTGGTACATCCACGCCGCGTTGTGGGGACGCTTCGCCGGCTCGACCGAGACGATCCTGACCCAGGACTACGAGACGGTCGCCCGCGGTGGCATAGACGGCCTAATCACCAGCTTGACCCGCTGGCGGGGCGGCAACCTGGTGATCGACGGTCAGGACTTCGAAGGCTTTGGTCGGGGCTCCCGGTTCTACCCGCTGCTCTACCTGCTCACCCGGGTGCTCGGCGCCCGTGACTTCGGCTCCGGGCTGGAGCTCAAGAGCGAGATGTTGGGGCACCTCACCTCGCTTCAGGTGCACCACATCTTCCCCAAGGCGCTGCTCTACAAGCACGGCTACGGCCGGTCCGAGGTCAACGCGGTCGCCAACTTCTCCTTCCTCACCCAGCAGACCAACCTGGCGATCGGCAAGCGGGCGCCCGAGGACTACTTCGCCGAGACCCAGCAGAAGCACCCGGGTGCGCTGGAATCCCAGTGGATCCCGACCGACCCGCAGCTCTGGCGGCCCGACCGCTACCTGGACTTCCTTGCCGCCCGACGCGAGCTGCTGGCCAACGCGGCCAACGGCTTCCTCGCCAACCTCCGGGACGGCACGAAGCAGGCCGTCGAGCCGCTACGGCCGGTGGTCGTTGTCGCCGAGGAGGAGACCGACGACGTCCGTGCCGGGCAGGTGAAGGCCCTCGTCGAAGAGCTGGTCAACGCGGGCTGCGCCGAGCCCGCCCTCGACAGCGAGATCGCGGATCCCGCCACCGGTCGGGTGTTGGGGGTGGCGGAGGCTTACTGGCCGGACGGGCTGCAGCCCGGGCTGGGGAACCCGGTCGTGCTGGAACTGGACGCCAACCCGGAGCTCGCTCGGATGGAGGAGCTCGGCTACGAGGTCTTCACCTCGGTCGACGCTCTTCGCGGTTACGTGGCCCGCCGCAATGAGCAGGCGGCGGGACTCAGCGACGCCGACGGTGAGCCCCTCGGTGAGGAGTCGGACACCGAAGCCGCGACGGCCGTCGTGCCGACGCAGCCCGGCGGCGACCAGGGCACGGTCGCGGACTTCGAGCGGGCGATGCGCGGGGTGTACGAGGCGGCGCGGCGCGAGGCCGGTTACAACGCCACTTACTTCCTCGGCATGATCGCCGAGCACGGTGGTCTGGCCACCGCGAAGAAGCTGCTCGCGAGCCCGGTTGTGTCCGACGGGTTCGCGGCGCTGTGGGAGCGCGGGCGACTCGACCTGACGGTGGAGGCGCTCGTGGTGAAGCCCGAGTACGAGTCCCTCTTCACCCCGGACGAGCTCGACATCGCCCGTCACCGGCTGCGACAGTTCGACTACGACGTCGCCGCGCGGCGGTGAGCACCATGAGCACTCTGCTCCTGCCGAACGCGCCGGCCGACCCACCGTCGGTCCAGGCCGAACGGGTCATCACCGATGTGCTGGCGGACCTGCAATCCGGCCTGCACCGTGGTGTCGTGGTCGACTCGCCTCCCGGGGCCGGCAAGTCGACCCTCGTCGTCCGCGCCGCCGTCGAGCTGGCCCGCGCCGGCGAGCCGCTGATCGTGATCGCGCAGACTAATGAGCAGGTCGACGATCTGATCGACCGGTTGGCGCAGAAAGCACCGGAACTGCCCATCGGCCGGCTTTCGGCGACCGACTACACGGCCACCGATCGGATCAAGCGATACCCCACCGTCCGGGTGGCCGCCAAGGTTGCCGACCTCGGTGGTCCGTCAGTCATCATCGGTACGGCGGCCAAGTGGGCGCTGGTGTCCGACGGCTGCTGGCCCTGGGCCATCGTTGACGAGGCTTACCAGATGCGGTCGGACGCTCTCCTGCGCGTGGCCGGCCGGTTCGAGCGGGCGCTGTTCGTCGGCGACCCCGGCCAGCTCGACCCGTTCTCCACCGTCGAAACCGAGCGGTGGACCGGACTGACCTGGGATCCGATGCTGTCTGCGGTGGCGGCCCTGCTACGGCACAACCCTGACCTGCCGGTGCACCGGCTGCCGGTGTCGTGGCGACTACCTCCCTCGGCGGCGCCGGTGGTGGCTGAGGCCTTCTATCCCTTCACCGGGTTCCAGGCCGGCACAGACCCTGGCGAGCGGTCGCTGTCCTTCACCACTTCGGGGTTCGGACACGGGCCGATCGATGCGGCGGTGGAAACGGCTGCGGCGACGGGGTGGGGGCTGTACGAGCTCCCGGCCCGGCACACGCTCCGTACCGATGCGGAGGCGGTCGCGGCGTGCGCAGCTCTGGCACGTCGTGTACTGGAACGGGGAGCGGTCGCCATCTCGGAACGGGAACCGGGTGGAGCGGCGGTCACCGCGGATCGAATCGCGGTCGGCGCTGCCCATCGCGACCAGGTCGCTGCGATCCGCGCGGAGCTTGGCGCGGCCCGGGCAGACGTCACCGTCGACACCGCCAATCGGCTGCAGGGCCGGGAGTACGACGTGACGATCGTGCTGCATCCGCTGTCGGGACGGCGGGACGCCACCGCCTTCCACCTGGAATCGGGGCGGCTCTGCGTGTTGACGTCTCGGCACCGCCAAGCCTGCATCATGGTGGCTCGAGCGGGGATCGCCGAGCTGCTCGATGCACATCCGTCGAGCGAGCCGGTTCACCTCAACGTGCCGGTCAAGTTCCCCGACGGCTGGGAGGCGAACCAAGCCGTGCTCGCGCACCTGACGGGGCACCGCATCGCCGGCCACTGATCCCGCTTCCAGCTACCGCCTGCTTTTGAACCAGCATCCACCGAAGGTGCCAACATGCCAGACCCTTCCACGCTCACCCCGGACCTCAGCAATCCGATCATCAACTCGCCGTATCAACCGCCGGAGCACCACTTCGAGATCGGTGAACACGGCCCCACCGGCAAGCTCCTCCCCGGTCGCCGACCGAGCGAGTCCTTTATCCCGGTTCCAGTCAGCAAAAAGGGACGCAAGGGCGCCGTTCAGCAGGCCTTCGACTTCGACGTCACCGGCGAGCGGCGTGAGTCGAACTCTCTCATCAATGACATCCGGGTTGCAGTCGAGCGCTGGCGCGCGAACAACTGGAACGGCGTCACGCCGTACACGAGGAAGCTGCTGGCGCACTGGGCACCGGGCCCACATCGTGACGACGCCGTGCTGTTCTGCCAGCGTGAGGCGGTCGAGACCGCCATCTTCCTTGCGGAGGTCGCCGGGCGCCACGGCACGGCCGACTACCGGCGACGCCTGGAGCCGGAGAACCAGCTACACAACGACGGGCTGCCGCGGATCGGGCTGAAGATGGCAACCGGGTCCGGCAAGACGGTGGTCATGGCGATGCTGATCGCCTGGCAGACCATCAACAAGGTGATGACGCCACGGGACGCACGTTTCGCCAAGCGCTTCCTCGTTGTGGCGCCGGGAGTGACCATCCGCGACCGCCTCGGCGTCCTCCATCCGGAACGGGACGACAACTACTACCGCGCGCGGGACCTCATCCCATCGGACCTGTGGGAGCCGCTGCTTCAGGCTCAGGTCCAGGTCGTCAACTACCACACCTTCCTGCCCCGGGATGCCAAGGAGATCCAGGGCGTCTCCAGCAACACCCGCAAGCTGCTGCGGGGTGGACGCCCGGACATGCCCGATGCCTTCCGGGAGACCCCGGAGATGGTCGCCGACCGGGTGCTGCGGCCCTTCGGCTCCACCGAGGGTGGCATCGTCGTACTCAACGACGAGGCCCACCACTGCTATCAGGACAAGCTCCTGGAGCACCCCGACGACGAGGCGGACAGGGAAGACGAGGATCGCAACCGTGAGGCCCGCGTATGGTTCCGCGGCCTGTTGGATCTGAGCCGCAAGACGAAGGTCAAGTCGGTGTTTGACCTCTCGGCGACGCCGTACTACCTGAAGGGCTCTGGCTACAACGAGGGCTACATCTTTCCCTGGGTCGTCAGCGACTTCTCGCTGATGGACGCCATCGAATCCGGCATCGTCAAGATTCCGCGAGTACCCGTGGACGACGACGCAGCCACCCGGCAGCCGGTGTACCTCAACCTCTGGGACAACATCAAGCCACCGCTGCCCAAGCGTCGGAGCACCAAGGGCGTGGATTTCGGGCCGCAGGGCTGGGTGATGCCGGAGACGTTGGAAGGGGCACTCCGCAGCCTATACCGCAGCTACGAACAGAACCACCGACGGTACGAGGAAACGCTGGCTGCGGCCGGTGAACCTCCGCCCGTGCTGATCGTGGTCTGCCCCAACACGATCGTCTCCAAGTGGGTGTTCGACTGGATCGCCGGCCGCGAGGTCGAGCACCCCGACGGATCGACTCGCCTCGCCGCAGGCAACCTGCCGCTGCTGAGCAATGTCGATGACGGCGTTTGGACACCTCGTCAGCGGACAATCCTGGTCGACTCTGTAGCGCTGGAATCCGGCGGCCCGCTCGGCCCAGAGTTCCGCAAGGACGCCGCTCGCGAGATCGAGGCGTTCAAGCAGGCATATCGGCTGCGGAACCCCGGCGCCGACGTCGACTCCCTCACCGACGGCGACCTGCTGCGCGAGGCGATGAACACCATCGGCAAGAAGGGCAAGCTGGGAGAGCACATCCGCTGCGTCGTGTCCGTCGCGATGCTTACGGAGGGCTGGGACGCCAACACCGTCACCCACATCCTCGGCGTACGCCCCTTCCGCAGCCAACTGCTCTGCGAACAGGTGGTCGGGCGCGGACTCCGCCGGCGCAGCTACGCGGTGAACGCCGAGGGCCGCTTCGAGCCGGAGTACGCGGAGGTGTACGGCGTCCCGTTCGCGTTCATCCCCAGCGACCGGGCCATGCCGAAGCCGAAGTTGACCCGGCCGGCGGTCGAGGTCCGCGCGCTGCCCGAACGGTCGCATCTCGCGATTCGCTTCCCGAAGCTGGACGGCTACCGCGTCGAGCTGCCCGATGAGACGCTGCACGCCGACTTCACGGCCGAGTCCCGCCTACACCTCGACCAGCGCGAGGTCGCCCTGTGGGTACAGAACCAGGGTGTGGTGGGCGCTGCCAGCGACGTCGACCTGGAGGACATCCGTCTCGCACGTCCCCAGCGCATCGCCTATTCGATTGCGAAGCGGCTGATCGAAGAGGAGCGGTACTTCGCGGCACACGCGGGCGTCGAGCGACCCTGGCTGTTCCCCCAGCTGGTCGACATCTGCAAGCAGTGGTTGGAGGAGTGGGTCACGACCGACCCCGAAGTGACGAAGGGGCACCTGCTGCTGACGCAGGCGTGCGCCCGGGCTGCGGAGAAGGTCTACTCCTCGATCATCCGGCTACAGGACAACCGCACCCCGGTACTCATGCCGGTCGTCCGACGCATGGACAGCGAAGGTTCCACGGATGACGTCCGCTACCTGACCCGCAAGGCAGTCATGGATCCTCCGCCTGAGAAGTCGCACCTCAACCACGTCGTTCTCGACGGGGCGCGGGGCAACACCTGGGAGGAAGCCCTCGCCGACATGCTCGAGCGCGACAAGCGGGTCTACTCGTACGTCAAGAACGAGCGGCTCGGCTTCACCATCCCGTACGTATTCGAGGGCCGCAGCCACGAGTACGTGCCGGACTTCCTGGTGCGGCTCGTCACCGAACCCGGCGACGTCGAACGCACGCTCATCGTCGAGGTGTCCGGCGGCCGGAAGTCGCCCGGCCCCACCTGGGCCAAGGCCGACACCGCTCGGAACCAGTGGTGCGCCGCGGTCAACAACGCCGGCGACTTTGGCCGCTGGGGTTACATCGAAGTTGGCAACCCCTTCGACGCGCACGCTGTGCTTCACACCGCCATCGAGAACCTGTACGCCGACCGGCCGATCATCGGCCTGCCCGCCTGATCCTGCGAAGGGAACCCGCACCTATGCCACCGCGGAAGAAGGCCACCACCGGGCCGACCCCCGTCGACGCCATCACCTACAACGACAAGCGGACGAACCTGCCGACAGCCGACGCACACGATTTTGTGGATCCCGAGATCGAGAACCCGTTTGTCTTCAAGTACCCGCGACCGCTCTACAGCCCGCAACTCGTGTGGCGCGGCAAGGAGGAGCAGGACCTCGCGGAGCACCTCGAGGGCAACGCTCCTCCGATCTACATCCAGGAGAAGATCGATCCGCGAGTGCTCATCGAGAACCTCCGCCAGACGTCAGCACGACCTGAGGAAGAGCCCGAGCTGACCCTGTTCGACGCCTTCGACGGCTTGCCCGAACTCGACCTGGTCGACTTCTACCAGCACGAGGCCAACTGGTCGAATCGCATGATCTTGGGCGACTCGCTGAACGTCATGGCGAGCCTCGCGGAGCGGGAGCGCCTCCGCGGCAAGGTCCAGATGATCTACCTCGACCCGCCGTATGGCATCAAGTTTGGCAGCAACTGGCAGGTGTCCGCCCGCAAGCGCGACGTCAAGGACGGCAAGCTCGAGGACGCCACCCGCGAAGTCGAGCAGATCAAGGCCTTCCGTGACACCTGGGAATACGGCATCAACTCATACTTGACATATCTCAGGGATCGCCTCTCTGTTGCCAAGGAGCTACTCACACAGAGTGGCTCGCTTTTCGTGCAGATCGGCGACGAGAATGTGCACTTGGTGCGCTCCCTGATGGACGAGGTGATGGGAAGCGAGAACTTCGTCAGCCTTATCACTTTCGTAACCACGAGCGGGTTCTCCCAATCGACGGCTCTGCCAAGAAATGGGGACTACCTACTTTGGTATGCGAAAGACGCGCAAGCCCTCAAGGTTAGAACCTTGTGGGTAAATGCTCCAGATCGCCAAACGTACCGCTGGGTGCTACTGCCGGACGGCACCTACCGCGGGATGACCGCAGCAGAACTGGCAGGAAGCCAGGCACTACCCCCGGGAACAAGGATTTACACTCCCGGCGACCTACAGTCGCAGGGCGCAGCAAGCGAGCCCCAGCCATTCGAGCACGAGGGTAAGGTTTACCGCCCGGGAGCCAATTCACATTGGAAGGCGAATTATCCCAAGGGCATGGAACGGCTGGCCGCCGCTGGACGGCTACATGTCGCAAAGAACAGCGTGAGATATCGGCGATTCGTGGACGACTTCCCCTACCAGGTCCGTACCAACCTCTGGGCAGACACTGGGACCGGCAACTTCACCGACGACAAAATCTACGTAGTGCAGACGAATGTGAAGGTTGTCGAGCGCTGCATCCTCCTGGCTACTGATCCGGGCGACCTGGTCCTAGACCCGACCTGCGGTTCCGGGACCACAGCCTTCGTCGCAGAGCAGTGGGGCCGCAGGTGGATAACTGTAGACACTTCGAGGGTTTCACTGGCACTGGCGCGGCAAAGAATTATGGGCGGCCGCTTCCCCTGGTATCTGCTGGCTGATTCAGAGGATGGACGGAAGAAGGAGAGCGAGCTTTCGGGCACGCCGCTGCCGCGGGCAGATGCTACCGGGGACATCCGCCACGGGTTTGTGTACGAGCGAGTGCAACGAATCACACTTGGGTCTATTGCAAATAACCCTGATGTAAAGGAAGGCATGGAGCCCGCTCAACTTGACGCGGCAATCCGCCGACACGCGGAGTACGAGTTACTCCTCGACAAACCATTCGAGGATTCACGGAAGGTGCGTGTTGCGGGGCCATTCACAGTCGAAAGCCTCTCGCCTCACCGTTCGGTCGCCTTCTCGGGTAGTGCTGTTGATGAAGAGCGCGCAACGCGAGCGGCCGAAGGGAGCGACTCTCAAGGCGATGCTGAATTCGAGCAGACCGTGATCGCTAACCTTCGCACCGCAGGCATCCAGAATGGCCGGAAGAAGGAGCGTCTGACTTTCGACTCGATCGAGTCGTACGCTTCGCCGTACATCCAGGCCGTGGCCGTCCGCGAGGACGCGACCGACGGCACACCCAAGCGGGTCGGCATCACCGTTGGTCCGCAATATGGAACGGTTGGACCGTCGTTTATCAAGGACGCGGCCCGGGAGGCAAACCGCACGCGGGACGTCGACCTGCTCTGCGTTCTGGCCTTCGCCTTCGACCCTGCCGTGCTCGGTACTGCCGACGACGACTACGTGACCTCCGAGGAAGGCTTCGCCAACGTCGCCGCGGAGCGGCGGCTCGGTCGGGTACCGGTCCTGCTGGTGCGGATGAATGCCGACTTGGTCATGGGCGAGGAACTCAAGAAGACCGGGGCAGGCAACCTGTTCACCGTGTTCGGCGAGCCGGACATCGAGATCAAGCGGGAGGACGACGAGCTGCGGGTGCTGCTGCACGGCGTCGACGTCTACGATCCCAACACCGGGGAGCTACGCAGCAACGACACCGACCAGATCGCGCTATGGATGATCGACACGGCTTACAACGGCGAGTCGTTCTTCGTGCGGCACTGCTACTTCACAGGCGGGCAGGACCCGTACAAGCGGTTGAAGGCGGCGCTCAAGGCGGACATCGACCCGGACGCCTGGGCGAGCCTCTACGGCACCGAGTCGCGGCCGTTTGCCCGACCGGAGACTGGGAAGATCGCGGTCAAGGTGATCAACGACTACGGCGACGAGGTGATGAAGGTCTTTACCGTCTGACGGTGGCGCTCATCGGGCGGATCCGCAGATGGTCCTTACCTCGCAGCGGCGGCAGCGGGGACCGGGGTTGGGTTTGTAGTCGCGTGCCTTGACGCGCGCGGCGGCCTCGGTCACCGCTGCCTCCGCCCGCTGCAGGGCCTCTGGGTCCACAAGGACTGGAAGGCGGGCGGAAGCCTTGAGGTCATGCACGTACGCTGCACGCACGTCGAGGCCTTCTCGTCGCGCAGCATCGGCGTAGACCTGAAGCTGCAATGCATGCTCAGATTCGCCAGCCGAGACGGAGGTCTTGTAGTCAACGATCGCGAGGGCGTTCGTTATGCCGCCTTCCTTGTCAAGGATCACGTCGGCTCTGCCGGCGACGGTGACGCCATCCAGGTGCAGCTCGAAGGGACGCTCCGTCTCCCAGACCCGGTACAGGTCGGCTTCGTGCTGTGTCGCGTACGCCATGACAAGCCGGCGTGCGGCGTCGCGGAGCTGGCGGTGCGCAGCCTTGTTGGCGGTGGGTAGGAAGAAGCTATTGTTCAGAATTTCGTCGATCTGGTCCGCATTTGGCACCCGGCCGCTGGCCTTCGTGGCCTCGGCAACCGCGCGCATGACGTGGTGTACGGCCTTGCCGTAACCGAGCTCGGTGGCGAGGCGCGGCTGGAAGCCGATCAGCTCCCGTAGCCGGAACGCCTGACCACAGTCCATGAACGCGGCCAGCTGGCTGTAGGTCATCGAGATCGGCTCGTCACCGCCGTGCCCGTTGCTCTCGATTGGCGGGAAGGCGACGTTCTCTGGCTTAACTTCGACCTGCCCGATCTCCTGGTGATACGGGCTCCGCGCCACCCGCCGTGTCGTCACCCGCTCGTGGCGGGAGACCGAGAGCCAATCCCGTGCACGGGTCATCGCGACGTAGAAGAGTCGCCGCTCGTCAGCATCCGAACCTTCGTAGCGGGCCGCGTCGAATCGATCACGCGGGACGAGCCACGACTGTGGCTGCCCCGTTCGGCTGGAGGGGAATCGAGTGGCGGTCATCGACGGCACGAACACCGCCGGCCACTCCAGGCCCTTCGCGCGATGCACGGTCGTCAGGTCGACCGCGTCCAGAGCGAAGTCCACTTCTCCGTCGAAGCCTTCGTAGGCGCCCTGGGCGTAGTTGACGATGTGCAGCGCAAGGTTCCGGTAGTACCAAATGCCGCGGTCTTGGCCGCCGAGCTGCTCGGTGGGCGCATCAGGGTCGGGCCGGGCCCGGCGCCTGACCGATTCGTAGTCGGCGAGTAGGGACGTGAAGCGTGCCAGGGTGCCGAGGCGGTTGATGGTCATCTCGTCGGTCGGGTCCCAGGATCGAACCTGCAACTCGAGGAACAGCTCGTACAGCTCGCCGACCAGGTTGGCGGTGCGGTTGGTACGCGGCACTGCACCCTTCCACTCGCGAAGGAGTCGAACAACCTGACGCCGCTCAAGCCCCGACAGGTTGAAGACCCGCTCGTACTCATCGAACAGGTCCGCGTCCGCAACCGGCTGACCCGTGCCGAAGGCGCCCCGCCACTCGGTGTCGGCGAGCCAGACGAAGGTGCGGCCGAGAATTCTCGCCTCCGGCTGGTCGAAGAGCCCGGAGCGACCACCGGGTTGTACGGGGATACCGAAGGTCGCGAACTGCTCCACCAGGCGCGGGTACGCGGCCCTGCTCCGGACGAGCACGGCGATGTCTCGCAGCGGGACACCGTCGTCGACCAGGTCGAGGATGTAGCTGACGATCCAGCCTGCCTCTTCGGTCTCCGTCTCGGCCGTCCACACCACAACCTCCGGCTGGGGGCTGTCAGCGGAGGGTCGTTGGGGCAGCATCTGCTTGTCAATGCGTTCGGGAATCGTCTCGGCGAAGCGGTTGGCCACGCCGATGATCTGGGGGCGGCTGCGCCGGTTCACAGTGATCTCGAAGGTTGCCACGTCGGGGTAGCGCTGCGGAAACGTCACAATGTTGGAGACGTCGGAGCCTCGCCACTGGTAGATGGCTTGCTGGTCGTCGCCGACGACGCACAGTTCCACCTGCGGGCCGGTCAGCAGCTCGATAAGCCGTTCCTGCGCCGGGTTGACGTCCTGGTACTCGTCGACGATCAGGTGGCGCAGCGTCGCATGGATGTCGGCTGCGAACGCCGGGCGCTCCAGTTCCCGCACGGCGCGAACGACCTGCTGGCCGTAGGTCAGCAGCCGGTAGCGGTCGAGGGTCTCGTAGTAGTTGTGGAGGACAGACTTGACCGGGTCGGGCAAAGGATCAGTGTCGAGCAGCTCGTTCTCGACCACGTCGACCGCCTTGAGGAACGCCGCGATCGACGCAAAGAGCCGGTTCCCGGGATCGAGCTGGCGCAGCTCGAGTCGGTTCGCCTCTCGCGAGAGAAATGCGGTGAGCTGGTTGTCATCAAGCACGTCGTACGTCTCGTATCGAGGCACCCGCTGCTGCAGTAGGCGGAAGCAGAAGGCGTGGATCGTGCCGACGAACAGACCGTTCAACCGGTCGAGGGCTGCCTTTCCCAGGCGCCCTTCGACTCGCTGAACGATGCGGTTCTTGAGCTCCTCTGCCGCCCGCGCTGTGAAGGTGAACGCGACGATCGCTTCTGGAGCCACGCCCTCGGCCAAGAGGTCCACGACTCGCTGAGACACAACCTCCGTCTTGCCTGCGCCGGCGGAGGCGATGATCTGGAGGTGACTGCCTCGGTGACGTACGGCTTCCAGGGCTGGGCCCGTCAGCTGCGGAGATCCGTTCTCAGCTCGCTCTGACACGACGGCTCCCGTCCGTTGGCTGGCTACGCGCACTCCGGGGGACTATCGGTATCGACGCCATGTGGCCTTGAGATCGTCGGAAAAGAGCGATCGAAGCCGGTGCGCCAACTCGCGAGCTACGTCGGGACGGCCAGCAAGGGCGTCGATGGTACTGGTAACGAGCTGCAGCTCCCGAACCCGGCGCAAGACCGGCCAGCCCACCCACATGGTGATGTCGACCCCGTAGGCATCGACGAAGCCCTGGTAGTCGGCAGGTGAGCGCCCGAACCGGGTAGCGCCGTGGGCAGTCGGTACGAGGTCCCACTCCCGCGGACCGATACACATCCCGTCCAAATCGCAGAGCAGAGGCTCTGAGCGGGCGATCGCACCGTCGACTGCTGCCGGCAGGAGGACGTTCCCGGTGTGCGCGTCCCCGTGGATGACGCCCGGCGGCAGCCGCCACGCGACCCGACCGAGATCCTCTTCTACCTCGTCGCAGTGCAGGTGAAGATCGCGCAGCAGGTTGGCGGCCGGGAACCCCAACTCTGTCCTCGACCACTGCTCCAGCTCGGCGGCTTCCTCGGGTGGTAGCGCTGCGGCAGCGTTGAGACGCCGGCGAAACTTCTCGATCGGCAACCAAAGTGGCAGCGCTACATCGAGCCGGTCCAGGCTGTGTAGGGCACGGAGTGGCGCGGCGAGATCGACCGGCTTGGGCTCGTCGCTGACGGTCGGGACGTAATGCCATGCCGTGGCGACCCAGTCTCCACTAGAGATCGGCTGAGACCCCACCCCGGAGGCCAGCCGCACGGTTGGCATGCCGACCTGCTCCAGGCACGTGGCGACCGACACCACCCGGCGGGCGAGCGTCGCAGCATGGGGACCGGAAGCAAGTCTGATCACGAACGGCGGCGCCACGAACACCGCGTTCATCGTGTACTTGACGAGGCTGGCACCAACCGGGTCGACGCCGATCTGCTCGCAGACGTCGCTCAAGTGCCCATGGAGCTCGGAGGCGACAGCATCGCTGAGTGCAGTGGTCATCAGACCGCCTGAAGCTCCGCGATCCGGCTGCCGAGAGCAGCCAGCGCGGGCTCTCGCGCAGCCTGCGGCGCGGCAAGCGCCCACAGTGCGTTCAGACGATCGTTGACGCGCGCTGACCGCATCCCGTCCGCCACCAGCCCCACCGCCTTCATCCCGTACTCGCCAGCGGTAGCGAGATCACCGGCCAGGATACTCGCGGTGGCGACCGAGATCGTGTCGAAGATGAAGGACCGGCGATCTTGCGGGCGGCGTAGCCGCACCGCCTGGTGGGAGTGCTCAGCGGCGCTGTCTACGTAACGCACATGCTCTGGGTGCCGGGCCAGGGCGGAATAGACGACGGCGGAGATGCCGTGTACGTCGGCCTCGGTCAGCGCGAAGTGGGTCCAGGCCGGTGCGGTGTCCAGGTCTGCCTGATCGAGCTCGCGCCGTGCCCGGGTCAGGCTGTCGACGACCTGGTGATCGGCGCCCAGCAGTGCGTAGGCCCAGGCAGAGTTGGCGTGCAGTATGCCGACGCTGGCATGGCAGCCGGCCTGCTGTGCGGCGAGCTGCCCGAGGCCGAACAGTTGCAGCGCTTCGGAGGGCTGTTCCTGGTACAAACTGACCCGCCCCAGGCGATACAGCGTGTTGGCCAGTAGCGGCAGCGAGTCGGTCTGTCGCGCCAGGACGAGGCTCTGTGTGAGGTGTCGGCGCGCCATGTCGTGATCGTCGAGATCGTGCGCCACCCAACCGACGAGGTTGTGCAGCTCGGCAAGGGCAGCCCGCAGCTCCGCAGCTACCACATCGTTGCACTGCACCTGCAGAAGCTGCGTCGCCCATGCCACGTACCCGCGTGCGGATTGCAGGCAGCGCCCTCCCCCGGCAGCGGCATCAAGCCGGCGGTGAAAGGCGGTCACAGCACGAACGGTGGCTACTTCGTCCTGGCCGACGGCGGCCGGGACGACGACCTCCTGAGAGGTGGGTAGCAACCGCTCTACGTCAGCGGGTATGGCGCCTACCGCAATGCTCGCGACGACGCCGAGCAGCTCGCGAGGATCGAGCGGCGCGGCGACTCCGGCCTGTTCGAAGGACGAACCCTGCCGGTGGCGAACAGCCTGTTCATCGAGGGCGAGCCCCATGTAGTGGCGGGGGATGCACAGCCCTTCCGCGATGCGCTCCAGTACTGAGTAGTCGGTGACGATGCGCCGGCCTGCGGCGATTTCCGAGACCCGGCTGGCGCCCAGACCGGTTGCAGTCGCGACCGCTGACCAGCTGAAGCCCCGATCCTTCAGGAAGCCGAAGACCGCGCCGATGTCGTGGCGCGCGAGGTGTACCCGAATGCTGACGCCGCGGTAAATGCCCTCGTGCCACCACTGCGGCCTGACGACCCGCTGCATGGATTGTCACTCCCTCCGACCGCGGATACTGCGCACAGTAGTCGTCCGCCTGCGAGATGTCCGCCCTGCCGCCGGCCCTGCGGCCCGCCGTCTCACCGTGAGAGGCCCACCGTGAGGCGCTCACCGTTGACTAGCTGGCGACAGCCCGCATCGGCCAGGGTCGTTGGCATGCCAGTCAGACGCCATCGCCTCCTCCGGGTTCTCGCTAAGGACTCGGCGACCGGAGCAGATCAGACACCGGTGCCGACCCCGGCAGGTGACGACGGCTGTCACGAGGCTGACCCGGACCGGTTCGGGGTGGGTGCTGTGCAGGAGGCCCGCTCGCCTCGGACCAATGCGCGGCCGGAGCGCGTGCAGGCGTTGACCCGAGACGTCGGCACCTCTCCCGCCCGCGCACGCCGGAGGTCTGTGCTGCTCGGGATTGCCGTCCCCCGTGCCATCCCGAGCCGGACCGCCGGTGCCGTGGTGGCGTGCCGGTGCCATCGTGCGCCGGCACGCCATCGCGGAACGCTCCGCAAGCAGCCAATTCCCAAGGCCGCGGGTCACCCGCGGCTGCGCACCGATGCCTCACAGGAGCAGCTCATGACCGGCCAGCACCCGACGGTCCCACGTCGGTTCGCCTTGGTGCGGTACTCCGACGGCGATGACAGCCGAATGATCGTCGCCTGGGGTATCGAGCTGCCCGACGGCTCCACCGTCTCGGCAAGCATCGACGACCAGACGGTCGCCGTCTGCAGCAGAGCTGCTCATTGCGAACTCATCCACGGCGCCGAGCTGGTCTGGATCCATGGCGAGATCGATGACTTCGAAAAGGAGAGATCGTCATGAAGGCCGCCGGCGTGGCCAGGAACCAGTACGCGCAGGCCTCCCCGGACAGCGAATTCCGTGCGACCGCCCGCGTGGTCCTGAACATCCATCGGGACGATAACGGCTTCTGTATCGGCTGTTACGTCTACTTCCGCCAGCTCAAGCCCTTCCCCTGCGAGTACCGCTCGTGGGCAGCACGAGTGATCGCCACCTACCTCGCGCCGACACCCGGGGCTGGCAGATCCCCGGCTCACGATCGTCGACCGGAGGGCACCCGGCCGGTCCCAGCCCTCCGACTGGTGCCGCCGTCACTGCCCTGCCTCCGACGACACGGTGGTCATCCGCCTGGATTAGCACTACGCCGTCGGCATCTCGATCTCCGCCTGGATCGGCGGTAGCGGCGACCCGTTCCAGAGGGACGGACGCCGAGCTTCATGGCGGGTCAGGGAGACCCGCGGCACCGAGAAGGAGGAACACATGGCAAGCGGAACGCTGGAACTCAGCGCGACCGGCAGCGACGACGAGTTCGACCTCGATGTCAGCCTGCTCGAGGTGGCGGACCTCGCCGGTCTGGTCAACCTGACCGACGACGGCTGCGGCAGTACCTGCACCGCCTGCACCACCAACGTCGCCTGATCAACCCCCTCCGCAAGACCGGCCGGCGCCGCCACGACGGTCGACGCCGGCCGGCCCCCTGTTTCACCGAGGTAATCAAGTGAGCCGTTCCGTGGATTCCCCCGTCTACCGATCGATGGACACAGCGCTCGTCCGCGCAGTCGCACACCCGGCGATCGCGCTGCCCCCGTGGCCGGACCTGACCGAGCCTCGCCCCGAACTCGTGCCGTCGTGGGTCAGCTGGCTGCGACAGGTGTGGGCGATCGACGCGGTAGCCGAGGCTGTCGCGCTCTCCAGCCCGGTGCTCGCGGAGCAGGTCAGCAAGCTCTGCGCGGGTGAAGCCGCTTCGGTACGCGAGACACGACGGACGGTCCACGCCGTCGTCCGGTACGTACAGCGTCTTCTCGGTCGCCCCACGCCGTTCGGGCTGCTCGCCGGCGTGGCACCCGCCGTGTTCGGCTCGCGAGCGCCGACCCGCTGGGGCTCAGCGCATAAGGCGATCGCGCGGGCAGCCGCTGGCTGGCTCACAGACGTGATCGCCCATCTCGAGCGTTGTCCGGAGCTGCTCTCCCGGCTTGCCGTGGTCGCGAACAGCACGCTCACGGTTCGCGACGACCGCCTGATCGTCCCCTACCAGCCGCATTCTGGGGTCGACGGCCAGCTGGGAGCAGCGGAGGTGTCCCTACGCCACTCAGCACCGGTGCGGGCTGCGATCGCCGCAGCTCGAAGCCCGATCCAGGTGGAGGTCCTCGCCGCGCAGCTTCGTGGCGCGTTTCCGCAGGCTTCCGCATCAGTCGTCATGGCGATGCTCACCCAGTTGATCGCTCACCGTGTCCTCATCACGAGCATGCACGCGCCCAGCACGGAGCCGGACGCGTTCGCATACCTGCTGCGCCAGCTGGACGAGGCCGGCGCCGAGTCGGGTACGCCTGTCGCTGGCGTTGTCAACGCTCTCCGAGAGATCCATTCCGGGCTTCAGCGGCATAACACGGCACAGTCGAGTGACGCCCCAGCGGTCCGGCGGCTGGTGGCCTCGCGGATGCGGAGCCTCGCGATCTCGACGCACGAGCCGCTCGCCGTGGATCTCCGGCTGGACGCCTCGGTGACGCTCCCCGACCAGGTGGCCAAGGAGGTGGAACGCGCCGCGCTGGTGCTGACCAGGATGAGCGCGTACCCGTACGGCACTGCCGCATGGCGGGCCTACCACCAGCGCTTCTACGAGCGCTATGGCATCGGTTCCCTCGTGCCGGTGCGGGAGTTGGTCGACCCGGACAGCGGCATCGGCCTGCCCGACGGCTACCCCGGCAGCCCGGCCCCCGAGCCTCGCTCGCCGATCTCCCAACGGGACGAGACGTTGTTGAATCTGGCGCAGCGTGCGGCACTGGACGGCGCGACGGAAGTCGTTCTCGATGAGGCGCTGATCGCACAACTGGAGCTCGGGCCGCAGCGGCTACGCCTACCTCCGCACCTGGAGGCGTGTGTACGCGTGCAGGCCGCCGACGAGAAGGACCTGGCGCGCGGCAGGTTCACTATCGAGGTCATCTCCGTATCCCGGGCCGCCGGCGGGCTAACCGGACGGTTCCTCAGTGTGCTGCGACCGAGCGACGCAGGAAGGTTGGCCGCCGGCTTCGCCGACCTACCCGCCGGCGATCGGGACGCCGTGCCGGCCCAGGTGTCGTTCCCCCCGTTGGATCCCGGCACCGCGCACGTAGCGCGCGCCGTCCAGATGCTGCCCACGGTGATCAGCCTTGCCGAACACCGGTGGCCGAGTCGATCGGTGCTCACCATCGACGACTTGGCGGTGGGGTGCGATGGCCGGCGCATGTACCTCGCAGTCCCGGAACGCGGCCACCGGATCGAGGCAGTCGGCATGCACGCGCTGAACCTGCGCGCCCACACTCCGCCCTTGGCCCGGTTTCTCATCGAACTCGGGCGCGGCCAGTGCGCTCAGGTAACGGCCTTCGACTGGGGTGCCGCCGCCCGGGCGAAGCTGCCCTTCCTGCCTCGGGTGCGGTACGGGCGGGCGATCCTAGCTCCCGCGACCTGGCGGCTGGAGGCTGCCGAGCTGCCCGACCGGCACCAGCCCTGGTACGCCTGGGACGACGCCTTCGACGAATGGCGGGCTCGCCGGCGGTTGCCGCGCCTGGTGCACCTGGTCGAGGCCGACCGTCGCCTGCCACTGGATCTCGACGAGTCAGCGCACCGCGTCCTGCTGCGCAGCCACCTGCTCACCGCGCCGCGGGCGGTCCTCGTGGAGGCACCCAACCCGGAGGACCTCGGGTGGTGCGGCGGCCGCCCGCACGAGGTCATCGTCGCCCTGCGCGCCACCGAGCCACCACCGTGGCCGCCGCTGCCCCCACCGACCCCGACCCGCGTCATCGGGCGCGACCAGGGCCAGACGCCGGCCGCCTCGCAAATCCTGCTCGCCAAGCTGTACGGAGACATCCGCCGCCAGGACCTGCTCCTCGCCGAGCACCTTCCTCGACTGCTCGCCGAGTGGGACACCCCGCCCGACTGGTGGTTCCTCCGGTTCCGCGACCCGGACCAGCACCTACGGCTACGGATCGCCCTGCCCGACGCATCCTCATTCGGACCGGCGGCTGAGCGCGTCAGCGCGTGGGCCGACGACCTGCGCCGACGCGGCCTGCTCCGAGAGATCCAGTACGCCACCTCCTATCCGGAGACCGGCCGGTGGGGATCCGGCCCCGCCATGCAGGCCGCCGAGGCGGTCTTCATCGCCGACTCCCACGCCGTACTGACGCAGCTGTGCCAACCGGTGCGCCCGAGTCGGCAGGCGCTGGTTGCCGTGCAGATCGCGGCTATCGCCGTCGCCTACACCCGCAGTGTCGAGACCGGCATGCGCTGGCTGGTCGACCACGTTCCCGCAGCGGCACCTCAACCGGTCCCGCGGCCGCTGTTCCACGAAGCCGTCCGCCTCGCCCACCCCGGCCGTGACTGGTCAGCGCTCCGCGCGGCCCCCGGCGGCGCCGCCATCGTCGACGCCTGGAAGAACCGCGAAGTCGCCCTCGCCGTCTACCGGACCCACCTGCCCGGGCCACACACCGACGGCATCGACACCGACGACGTCCTCGGCTCGCTCATGCACGCGCACTACATCCGCGCGGTCGGCATCGACTTCGACGACGAGGACCAGTGCCGCTACCTAGCCCGAGCCGCAGCCCTCGCCTACTTCGCCCGGAGCCGGCCATGAGCCTCGCGTACGAGAGCCACGAACTCGCCGTCGCGGTCGCCGACCTCCTCGCCCACCCCGACGACCACCGGCTGCCGATCCGGCAACCCTGGTGGCGGCAGTCGCTCGCCCTCGGCGTACCCGGGATCGCCCTGCTGCACGTAGAGCTGGCAGCGGCGGGGCTAAGGCCCTGGAAACGCGCCCACCACTGGCTCACCGCCGCTACCAGCGGCCCGGTAACGGCAGGCCCTGACAGCCACCCCTTCCACGGCGCACCCGCGCTCGCCCACGTCCTCGCCTGCGCCAGCACTCATCAGCCCTGCCTCTACGCCCGCGCGCTCGACGACCTCGACCGGGCGATCGCCGCCGACGCCCGGCGCCGAGTGGCCGTCGCCCACGCCCGCATCGACGCCTGCGAGCTACCGGCCCTCGCCGAGTTCGACGTCATCCGTGGCCTCGCCGGGATCGGCGCGTACCTGCTCCATCGACCGCCTGCGGGCGAGGCACTTCATGCCGTACTCGGATATCTGGTCCGTTTGACCGCTCCCCTGCACCACGACAGCGAGGCGCTACCAGGCTGGTGGACCGGCAGCGGCCCCAACGGACGCGCCGATACCCGATTCCTCGGCGGCCACGGCAACAACGGACTGGCACACGGCATCGCCGGACCCCTGGCCCTCCTGGCACTCGCCGCCCGGCAAGGCGTCGTCGTCCCGGGGCAACTCGCGGCCATCGCCACCGTCTGCTCGTGGCTCGACCGGTGGCGCAGCGATACCGGCGCCGGCCCGATCTGGCCGTACTGGATCACCAGGGCGCAGCTGCGTGCGGACCACCCACCGACGCCGGCCGCCCAACGGCCGTCATGGTGCTACGGCACCGCGGGCCTGGCACACGCGCAGCAGCTGGCCGCTCTCGCAATCGGTGACCCGGTCCGTCGCGTGACTGCCGGAGACGCGCTCGCCCGCGCCCTGATCGACCCTGGGCAGCTGGCGGCAACGACGGATCCCTCCCTGTGCCACGGGTACGCGGGCCTCGCCCACATCGCCCATCGCGTCGCCGCCGACGCTCCCCCTGGCACAGCCGCTCGCCTCGACGCCCAGGTTCCCGGCCTGCTCAGAATGATCGGCCCTGCGGGTGCCGGCCCTCGGCGTACGGCTGCTGCCCTACTCGCCGCCTCGTCGGGCCCCGGGCTGCTCGAAGGCGTCGCCGGAGTGGCCCTGGCCGCCCTGAGCTGCAGCACCGCGTCAGCGCCAGCTAGTTCCTGGGACTCCTGCCTGCTCACCGCCCGACCCGCCTACCCCCTGACGTGAGGAGGAGCCGAACCGATGTCGACAACTGACTGGCGGCAATACACCGTCGAGTTTCCCAGCTCCGCCGCAGCCGAGCTCATCGCCACCACCGTGCTCGCCCCAGCGCTGGCCACTGCCGAAGAAGACGGAGTTCTGCACGGTTGGTGGTTCGTCCGCAAGTACCCGTCGTGGCGGTGGCGGTACATCGCCGATGACCCCACCTCCCATCTCGTCGAGGACCTGCTGGAGACGCTCGCCGTCGACGACCGCATCGTCAACTGGACCCGGGGCATCTACGAGCCGGAGACGATGGCCTTCGGCGGCTCGGCCGGCATGCACGCCGCCCACGACCTCTTCCACCAGGACTGCCGACATCTACTCCTCGGGCCAGGCCTCGCCGAGCCGGCCACGCTCGGCAGACGCGAACTCGCTGTCCTGCTGTGCAGCGTCCTGATGCGGAGCGCCGGCCTGGACTGGTACGAGCAGGGCGATGTCTGGGCCAAGGTCACCGACCTGCGCCCAGCCCCGAGCCTGCCCGCGGAGGGCGATGCCACCGCCGTCCTGGTTCGGGCGATGAACCGACTCATGACCGCCGACATCCGCAGCCTGAGCGGTCCCACTTCCGACAGCCCGCTCGCCGGCTACGGGGCGTGGTTCGAGGCGTTCGAAACCGCCGGTCAGGCCCTCGCCGACCTGGCACGGCGCGGCCACCTCCGACGCGGCCTGCGCGCCGTCATCGCCCACCACGTCATCTTCAATGCCAACCGCATCGGCCTGTCCGTCCATGACCAGTCCACCCTTGCCGCGCTCGCGGTCAGGAACGTCTTCGACCCCACCAGGAGGAGCACCGTGTCCACCGCAGAACCCACCCTATCGGCCGCTAGCGTCGACCCGATGACCACGCATCGTGACCCGGCCGACCTGCGCAGCGAACTCGCCGACCAGCTCCGGGCAGAGAACATCATTCGGACGCCGTCCGTCGAGGCCGCAATCCGGCAGACGCCCCGGCACCTGTTCCTGCCCGGCGTGCCGCTGGAGCAGGCGTACGCCGACACTGCTGTCTACACCAAGACCGACGGCCGGGGTGCCTCCATCAGCGCCGCGTCGCAACCCCGGATCGTGGCCATGATGCTCGAACAACTCGACGCCCGACCGGGCCACCGAATCATGGAAGCTGGCGCCGGTACCGGCTACAACGCGGCTCTCCTCGCCGCAATCACCGGCGAGACCGGCCATGTCGCCACCATCGACGTCGACGACGACCTCGTCGACGCAGCTCGAAAACACCTCGCGACCGCCGGTGTCGCCAATGTCGAGGTTGTTCGCGGCGACGGCGCGCTCGGCCATCCCGATGGCGCACCGTACGACCGGATCATCGCCACCGTCGGCGCCTGGGAAACCCCCACCGCCTGGCTGCAACAGCTCACCCCCGGCGGCAGGCTGGTCGTGCCGCTACGGCTGCGCGGCGCCGCATCCCGCTCGGTCATCTTCGAACGGTACGACGGCGGATGGCGCGACGTCGGCAGTGAGCTGGCCGTCTTCATGCCGTTGCGCGGCATCGCCGACGACGCCCGGCGCATCGTCACCCTGACCGGTGAGCAGGACGTAACCCTGCAGGTGCACAAGGACCAGAACGTCGACGCGGCCGAGCTCGCGGGTGTGCTGGAAACCGAGCGGCACGAGATGTGGACCGGCGTGCACTTCCCACCGATGGTGCCCTACGAGTGGCTGGACCTGTGGCTGGCCTGCCGGCTCGACAACGCCCTCATGCGCATGAACGGCACACCGCAGGCCATCGAGTCCGGCACCGTCTCACCCATGTTCCCCTGGGGCGCGATGGCCACCACCCGAGGCGCCAACCTCGCCTACCTCACCATCCGCCCCGCACCACCGGCCGCCGACGGCGGCAAGCACTACGAGGTCGGCGTCATCGGACACGGCCCCTCCGGCAAGGACCTCGCGGAGCACGTCGGTGCCGAAATCCGCACCTGGGACGCTGAGTACCGCCCCCGAACCGTGCGATTCGAGATTCCCGACGCGCCGGCCGAGGCGAACCCGTCGGCTGGACGCTTCGTTCTCCCCCGGCCGCACCACCCGATCACCGTCACCTGGCAGTGACGATGGACCCGACCAGCCACGTCCTCCGGCGCTTCCCCCTCGTGGCCCGACCACGCCCCGCCGCCAAGGCGCTGACCATCCGCGTTGACGATTTATGCGCCCTCGCCGACCGCGCGGACCGGGAAGGCGACATGGCTGCCGCGTCTGCCGTCTACAACCAGGCTGCGCTGATCGCCTCGGACTGTGGCCAGCCCGAGCTGGCCCGGCAGTGGTGCCACGAACACGCCGACGCGTACCTGTGCGCCCTCCCCCTGGGCGCGCAGGCCGCGCGGCACGCCCTCGAGCCGCTGGTCAACCTCGCCCGCCTGCACATCAGAGACGGCAACGGCGACGCCGCTCTTGCGCTCCTTGACGACCTCTTCCAGGCTGTGTCTTCCCGCACTGACACCCTTGTCGACGGCCGGCCCCTTCCGGCAAGCCGGCTGACCCGCACCGACGACGATCATCGTGTGGTGCGGCAGTGGCTGTGGAGCGCGCTTCTCGCGGACGGTGCCCGCGCACTTACCAGCGCCGGCCGGTGGAAGGATGCCTACGACTACCTCCAGCAGTACAACGGCATCGGCCAACGGATGCTCGACGGGCGCCAAGTCGCGGTCATCGCCGACATCGCCTCCGGCGAGATTGAGCGTGCACGCGTGACCACCGCGGAGACGGTCCGTGGCGAGCCGTGGGAGGAGGCTGTCACCGCATGTCTGGCCTACCTATGCGCCAGGGCCGTCGGCGAACCGAAAGGGGCGTACCTCGACGCGTTGCTCCGCAGCTTCCGACGGCTGACGCCCACACCCGGCCTTGCCGCCTTTCACACGCGCCTCGGGCTTGCTGTCATCGATGCAGTCGGCGGCGTAGGCCATTCCGGCGTACAGGGTCTCGCCACAGGCCTGATCGGTCATGCAGTCCGATGTGATGACGCATACGTTGCTCGTGATCTATTGCGCCACCGCGACATCCTGATCGTCGGTGACGCCAGGTCCGAAGCTAAGCTGACCGAGAGCCTGCAGGCGTCCGGCCTGACGCACCGAGGCATGCCACACGTCGCGTGCGAGCGGCTGTTGAAGCTTTTGGTTATCAGCAGGGCGGTGATCCAAGGCGCGAGGGCCGCCTGGCTGGCGCAGAGCGCCCCGTCTGACTGCGTAGAGGGCAGCGGGACACTCGAGCCATTGTCATGACGCAGGACGGCCGGACATCATCTACGTCATGCGATGGGTCGCGACACGGCGCGGGTTGCGAAGCCTTGCGACACACTCGTTCACGATGTTTGGCGCAATAGCCCTCTTTTTGCAGTCCTACCAGGCGATTTGGGACAGGTCCGCGTTTCCTGGTCACGAGATTACGGTGGCGGCGGCGGCCGCTGCAGGATCGATGCTTCTCGGACTCGCTCGCGCCCGCCCCGGTCGAACCGTCGCCCGAGACCTCCGGCATCCCCGGTGCCGGGTGGAGATCGTGCCGGGCGACCTGTTCGACGAACAGGAAGCTCACCTCGTCGTCGGATTCACGGACATGTTCGATACCGACGTGAACGAGGACCGGATCATCAATGCAAACAGTGTGCAGGGGCAGTTCCTCGAACGGATCTACCAGGGCGACGTTGCCGCGCTGGATGTCGACCTAGCTCGGGCGCTGGCCGGGGTCCCTGGGGCGGTGCGGGTGCCCAGGACGGCGAAGCCGTTCGGAAAGCTATGCCGCTATCCTACTGGCACTGTAGCGGTGCTCGGTACTCCGCGCCGGCATTTCTTCTGCGTCGCATACAGCACCATGACGCCAGACTTAATCGCACAGTCCTCTGGAGACGTGCTGTGGCGGAGCCTGAGCCACCTTTGGAAGGCGGTGTATGAACATGGACAACGGGCTCCGCTAACTATGCCGGTGGTGGGCGCCGGGCTAGCACGGGTAGACGCTCTGGACCGGCTCGCACTGATCCGGCTGATCGTGCTGTCGTTCGTCGCAGCATCCAGGGAGCGGCTGCTCACCACTCGGCTGCGCATCGCGATACCGCAGCGGGACTTCCTTGACCTCGACCGACTGGAACTACAGGCGTTCCTCGACTCCCTTTAAACTGCGACACAGTCGCTGGGCGAGACCGCGTTGCCGGCCATTCCGGATGCCGCACCTCGGTCGATGCCCGAGAACGTGGCAAGGTCGCGGCAGGTTCGCGGTCGACTCGCCGAACCGGTGGCGCAGTCGGCTGAGTAGCTTGTACCGGTCCATCGCCTCAGAGATCCGGTGCAACAACGCGGTCCCGCGGCCGGGCCAGGACATTTCCGGTGGCGACAGCGAGCCAGAGGCGATGCAGGCGGGGGATCGGCCGTTGCTGATTGTGGGCGTCAACCGCGCCGACCAACTAACGTGAACTTCGACACCCGCCTCCACACTTGCGAGTGCCCGCTCCTCCCTTCTGCAGCAGGTATCGGACGGGTAGGGAGGATGCGGCACTATGGTCGGGTGGACGAGGAACTGCTCGCGATGCTGCGCGAGGCTGCCGCGCATGTGGACCGTCACGAGCTGCCCGCGGCCAGGCGATTGCTCGAACCGCTGGCGGCCAGACGGAATCTGCCTGCGGAGACGCGTGCCCAGGTGCTGCTGGAGTGGGCCTGGGTGCTAGGCGCCGAGCAGCGCAACCGGCAGGCCGCCGAGGCGTACGCCGAGGTAATCAAGCTGGCCGACCAGGTTGGGGCAGCCGGTCTACGCTGCGAGGCGCTGCTGGAAAGTGGAATCCTTGCCCGCTACGAGGGTCGGCTGGACGACGCCGACGCCCTTCTTACCGAAGCTGGGTCGGTAGCCGCGAGGCTGAGCGATCACCTGCGGGCAGGGCAGGTGCTCGCGCAGCGGGCTTCGGTCGCCCACCAGCGGCACCAGTTCGTCCAGGCACGAGAGCATCTCGACGCGTTGGCCGAGTTGCTGCCTCGGTGCCCGTCCCATCAGCGGACCGAGCAGTTGCGCGCCGACTGGGCCCACCAAACAGCCGTCTCCGCGCGGATAGCGCATGACTTCGACCAAGCACGGCAGTTACTCGCCGCGGCCCGTGATCGATACGCGGCCCTGGGCCGGCGCATCGGGGTAGCCAACGTCGATCGCGAGCTCGGAGCTGTCCTAGACCAACTCGGTGACCGGCCCGGGGCGCGACAGGCCTACGGCCGGGCCTTCACGAGTTACCTGCGGGCGGGACGCCGCCTCGGGGCCGCCCACGTTGCCCGTCGGCTCGGTCAGATGCGGCTGCTCGACGTACCGGAAGACCCCGCCGCCGAAGCGTATGCCCGCCGCCGTTTCTCCCAGGCCCTACGGCTTGGCGCCGGAGAACCAATCAACCGCATGCTCAGCGAGCTGTCTTTGGCGCGCCTCGACCGGCTCGCCGGGAACCTCGACGATGCGGAGGGCCGACTCGCGGCGCTGCCGTTCGGGGATGCCCCTGATTTCCGGCACTTGTCTCAGGCCGCCCTCGAATGGGGGATGGTCAAGCGCGCGCGCGGCGACAGAGCCGCCGCAATCGAAATGTTCCGCCAGGCGCTGCTGCCGCTCGACGCGGGCGATGACCCTAGTGCAGCGTCCATCGCGCATTACCAGCTTGCGTATGACCTGATCCTTGATGGCTACGTGAGGGAGGCGAAGGAGCACGCGGTCGCGGCGTTTCAGCTCAGTGAGGGAGCAGGGCGGCGGCTGGGCGACCCGGCCGACCGCGAGACGTTCTACCGTGACACTCGGCAGGCGTACATCCTCGCCATGCACTGCGCCGCCCGCGACGAGGACGGACCCACCGCGTTCGCCGTGGCCACAGCAGCACGCGCAGAGGCCGTAGCGGCGTTCATCCGGGCGGGAGCCCAGTTCTCCCCGGAGCTGCGCGAGCTCGTCGCGGCGATCACCCTGGCCCGGCGTACGCCGGTCGAGGCCGGCCGTCTGCCCGAGCTGTACCGCCGCCTCGACCGGCTAACCACCACCGAGCTGCGGCGCAACGCAGTGCCGGAGCCTATGGATCTCGCTGCCACGCGGGCCTCGCTTCCCCGCGGCGGACATGCGCTGCTGGTCGACGTACTCGAAGATGAGGCTACGATCTGCAACCGAATCTGGTTAGCCCCCGACGGCACGACGCGGGTCGACGAGGTGCTGCTGCCACCAGGCGTACGCCGCTGGCTGGACCGCTATCACGCGGCAGAGCCGGGGTTCGCTGCCGAGTTCCAAGACGACGCCCTAACCGCGCTGGGCGCCGCAATCATCCCGCCCGGCCTCGCTGCGGCGCTCGAGCGGGGTGACGAGCCCGCCTTGGTGATTTCCACCGGCGGACTGTTGGGGCCGGTTCCGGTGGCCGCCATCCGGGTAGGTACACGCTGCCTGGCAGAACTTGCACGCATCGCGGTCGTACCGGCAATCGCCCTGTGGACGGCCCTACGGTCGCGTCCAACACGCACGGGGACGGGCATGGCGGCATACCTTGATGAGTCAGTGCCTGGCAGCCGCCGAGAGAGGGCTGCCTTGATGAAAGCCTTCCCGGATGCCGCCGTGCTGACCCGCGACCAGGTTCGGCCCTCGATCTTCAGGGCGGCTGACCGCGCAGCGATCCTGTTGAGCGTCCACGGCACGGCCGTCCGTGGCCTCGGCCAGGCCCTAGAACTCGGCGGCGGCGACTCGTTAACGGCCGCTGACCTACTCGTCTGCCGCCTGCCGGAGGCGGTGCTAATGCCCGCCTGCTGGGCGGGACGGCTCGACCTGCGCGCTGCGGCCGAACCGCTCGGCCTTCCGACGGCGGCGCTGCTCGCAGGGGCCCGCTGGGTTCTCGCCGGCACCGTGGACATCGCCACGACACGGACCGCCACCCTGCTCGGCGCCTGCTATGCAGAGCTAGCGCGCGGCCGTTCCCCAGTTGACGCGCTTCGCCAGGTGCAACTCGACTACCTGCGCAGCCGCGGCCGCGGTCAGGTCCCGCCGCACACGTGGGCCGGGCTATCCATTGTGGGAGACGGATTCGACCCCTGGATGGCAACTCCGCGACCGTGGCTCGATCGGCAGACAACTGTCGCCGCCACAACGATGTTGCGGGAGGTCCAGACGTGGCTTCTCGATCCGACTGGCTGGGGTCTGGTGGAGAGCGCGTTGAGCGCCGCCCTGGATTCGGTTGAGACCTTCGACGCCCCAACGCTGCGAACCGCGCTCGCTGCTCTGCGATCGTCCCGGGCCCAGCCTGAAGCCACCCAGCACATGGCCGCGCCAGCGGTAGTTCGTTTCCGGATCAACCGACTCGCCGCCGCTCTTCAGCAGGCCACTGAGGGGTGACTGCATGGCGCCTAGCATCATTGATCCGGAGCTCGTAATTCACCTCTTCGCCTCGATGACCAGCCCTCGCGCTGCGGAGGCCCACACAGAACTCCAACGTGTCTGGTTACGGTGCCAATCGGAGCTCGCCATGGACGCGGAAATCGCAAACTTCTCCTGCTCTTTACCATCAACTGTCAGGGATACAGCGACGGTTCCCGAGGGGGTGATTGCGGCTCAACAGCGGCGTGACGGCTACCTCCAAGGGGTTGCTCGCCGGTGGGGCGACGTCCTAATGGTGTCGATCATAATGTCGGACGCGGATGACCGTCACGTCGCAGGCTGGGACCGTCTCAGCAGACGATGGGACGAGGTCGTCGACGTGCGGCCGAAGGCCCTGCTCGGATCTGTGACTATCTTCCAGGCTGGGATTCTCGATTCGGAGGATCGGCTCGCACATGCCGATGCCCAGCTTGCCCGAGCCGCCGCCGCACTGCTACCGACATCCGGCGCAGGCAGAGCCGCTACGATGTTCGACGCCTATGCAGAGACCAGCTTGGGTTCACTAGTCGGCCGGGGAGGGCCCCGCCCGGCCGGGGAGGACTTTTCCTGGTGCGACAGGCCCATCCGGGCCATCCCTGGCTTCGGCTTCTGGGAGAGAACAGCGCCACCGACCCAATCTCGTCAGCTGATGCTCCTCGCCCCAGCGAATGACCGCCTCCAGCTGACGGCTTGGTCGTGGTGGGACGGCGACCCCACAAGCACCCCTCCGCTCGCTCGTTATCTGATGCACGCCGCATACACCAGGGACATCCTGCGTCCACATCTTGGATCTCTGGCCCTCGGGCCCCGAAGGGAAAGGCTTGAGCGCGCGCGAAAGGGCATGCTCGATGCTCTCCAAGTCGACGATGAGGAGCATCTTTTCCCGACGGACCGCACGGTGGTCGAACGTGTTGAGGATGGGCTGACTCGGATCGGGAAGCCGAGCCTGCCAGCCTCACGCTCAATGTCGCCGCCGGAGGCACGGCGGCAGGTATTCCTCGTCTCGGGCGCTTTCCCTGAGGCAGCTCAGCGCATGCGCGGCTTTTTGCGACGGCTCGGACTCAGACCGCTCGAGCTCGAGGACTGTGTACGGGAGACTCGCAAGCCTACGCCAAGCCCTTTGGAGGTGTCTCTCGCCGGCGTGCGGATGGCCCGGGCGGCATTAGTCCTACTGACGTCGAACCAGAGGTATCAATCTTCCGCCCACGAGGAGGGCAGCGGTCTGCACCCGGACGCCGAAGTGACGTTCCAAGCCGGAGTCGCCATCGCCCTTCGCCCGCAGCAAACCGTCTTCGTGGTCGCGGGTCGAGTCACCTTGCCCAGACACTTGACCGGTCTTGAGATCATCACGCTCGACGATACAGCGCTATGCAAAAACATGATCGCACAGCGTTTGCGACTCGCCGGGTGCGATGTGAACACCAGCGCCGCCGACTGGCTGGAGCCCGGCCAGTTCGACTTGAAGGCATGACTGGTCAACAGCGGCGCATACCCTGAACCGTTCCAGGTCACCCCCTAGAGAATGCTGTCCATCGCCGCTGGACCTCAACTGCGGCCACGGTCGCTGATCGTCGACCTCTCCAGCCTCTGACACGGCAGCGACTGCCCGGGTAGACGTCATCTTGATCCAGCGCTCAGGTACCAACTCACACAGCATCCAATCTTGCAGCACGCGGGGCGCATGGGTCTGTCAAACGAACGGTGTAACTCGGGTTGTTGATGGCTACTTGCGGCCTGCGGACAGGCGTCCTTCGAAGGCGATGTCGAAGGCGTTCAGGGCTGGTTTCCAGCGCATGGTCCACCGCCGGCGGCCCTGCCCGGTGGGGTCGAGGCTCATCACGGCGAGGTAGACGCATTTGAGGGCGGCGGCCTCGTTGGGGAAGTGGCCGCGGGCGCGGACGGCGCGGCGGATGCGGGCGTTGACGCTCTCGATGGCGTTGGTGGAGCAGACGACGGTGCGGATCTCGGCGTCGAAGGCCAGGAACGGCACGAACTCCGCCCATGCCTGCTCCCACAACCTGACGATCGCCGGATACTTCCCGCCCCAGGCCTCGGTGAACTCGGCGAACCGGGCTCGGGCAGCCGGCTCGGTCGGCGCGGTGTAGACGGGCTTGAGAGCTTTGGCGATGGCGTCCCAGTGTTGCCGGCCGGCATACCGGAACGACGCCCTCAGCAGATGGATGACGCAGGTTTGCACCACCGCTTCGGGCCACACCTCGCCGATCGCGTCGGGCAGCCCTTTGAGCCCGTCGCAGACCACCATGCACGCGTCCGCGACGCCGCGGTTGCGCAACTCGGTGAGGACCTGCAGCCAGAACTTGGCGCCTTCGCCGCCGTCGCCGGCCCACAGGCCGAGGATGTCCCGGGTGCCCTCGACGGTGACGGCCAGGGCCAGGTAGATGGGCCGGTTGGCGACCTTCCCGTCGCGGATCTTCACGTGCACCGCGTCCAGGAAGATCACCGGGTAGACCGGGTCCAGGGGCCGGTTCTGCCACTCGGTCATGCCCTCGATGACCTTGTCGGTGATCGTTGAGATCGTCTGCCGTGACACCTCGGCGCCGTAGACCTCCGCCAGGTGGGCCTGGATCTCCCCGGTGGTCAGGCCTTTGGCCGACAGGGAGATGACCATGTCGTCAACCCGGACAACCTGCGCTAGCGCTTGCGGACGATCTGCGGTGTGAACGACCCGTCGCGGTCGCGAGGCACGTCAATCTCGACCGGGCCGACATCGGTGAGCACCGTCTTGGCCCGCACACCGTTGCGGGAGTTCCCGCCGTTCTTGCCCGCCGGGTCGCCCTTGTCATAGCCCAGGTGATCGGTGATCTCACCCTCGAGCGCTGATTCCAGGACCCGCTTCGTGAGCTGCTGCAGCAGACCACCGTCCCCGGTCAGCTGCAGACCCGCCGCACGGGCCTGCTCCACGAGCTGGGCGACGAGCTCCGCGTCGAGACCCTCCGCCGGTTGTCCCGGCCCGTTCTTCGCCACCGCGGCAGTATCCACCGCGGCCATCGATACATCAGACATCAGGTGCTTGCTCCTTGATCAGGAGTTACACCGTTCGTCTTACAGTCCCGGGCGCATCGCTGGCGGTCTCGGCGTGAGAGTCGTCGCGGCAGTTCATGGCAATTCACGGTCGTTTGCCACGTCGAACCGGTAGGCCACCCAAAGCACTGACTGAGCCATTTTCAGCGTGAGTAGCGGACGTCTTCGGCGACTTGGAGGACGAGGATGGCCTGCATGATCGAGGTGGTTCGGCGGGGGCAGTAGCGGAGCTTGGTCAGGATTTTTCAAGTCTTGAGGGCGGAGAGGGCGCGTTCGCCGAGGGCTCGGATATTGTCGTGGTGCCGGTTGACGGACTTCTGCCTTCGGGAGAGGCGGGGTGCGGCGGCGTTTGAACGGGGCCCAGATGGCGCCGCGGGCGCCGTGGTAGCCCTCGTCCGCGAAACGTCAGCACGTTGTTGCTGGTCAGTGCGTCGATCAGGCCATGGGTAGGGGCGGCGGCTAGGTCGTGAACGGAGCCGGGCGAAGCGGGCGACGCCCAGATCAGCCGCCCGGCGGCATCGGCCAGGACCTGCCCGTTCACCCCGTGGCGCTTGTGCTTGCCAGCGTAGTCGGGCCGCTGGTCGGCGACCCGGTCCATCGGGATCAGGGTGTCGTCGACGATCGCGTACGCCAGTCGGGTAGCTCGGGGCATCGCGGTGTTGAGGTCGTTGGCGCAGGCGGCAAGCAGGTCGACGGCCTCGCGCAGATACCGCCACACGGCGGTGACCGACACCTAGAAGCCGGCCGCGAGGCGGGCAAGGGTGTCGCAAGTGAACCAGGGCCATCAGCGCCTGCTGCCCCGCGGGCAGTCTGCGCCAGCGGCTGCCGAGCGCGGCGCTGGCCGCGGATCAGCTCGGTCAGGCGAGTCAGGCTGCGCGTGGACAGTGGGATGTCGGCAGGACAGGTCAGCAACGAAGCCCCAAGCCGCGCGGCCGTCCTTGGTCGACTGATCTCCTACCGTGCGCCTTGTCTTATCTGGTGCGACGACACGCCCTGTGACTCCTCAGGCAACCTTGATCACGATGAAAGTGGCTCACTTCTTCCGCTTCAGGACCCGGCCGCTGGTGCGGCTGCCGCATGCCGCCCGCCATTAGGATCGGCTTCATGTCCGACCGCTCGCTTCCGCCCGACCTGTTAGACGACCTCCGCAACTTGCTCGACGACATGAACATGTGGAGCCTAGACCCCTCAGGCTGGGCGTACGTCGACACGCTGCTCGGACAGGTGAAGGTCGCCTTCTCAGCCGGAGAAGCAGATGCGATCCGGAAGGCCGTGGCTGACCTAGAACTAAGCGGACCGACTAGGGCAAAGAGCGCGGACAGCGGCGCGACGGGTAGGCAGCCGCCGAAGACCCGCGACAAATTGGCTTCACTCAAGGACACGCTCAACGCCCCGAAGCGGACCGGCCCAGGGAAAGCCCAGCGGTGAGTCCGGCGGCCGCTGACCAGGAGCTGGTAGTTCACCTCTTCGCTCGCGGGGACGGTCCGTATGCCGAGGCGGCCTATGGTCAGCTGAGGGAGGTCTGGCAGCGCTGCCGCGACGTACTGGGCATGACTGCCCTGCTTGAGCGCTCGGGGCTACCGGCGAACCTGCCGGTGGCACTCGGCGACCTCCCCCGGGACCCTGGCGGCGGGGAGCTCGTCGTGGCCGCGCAGCAGCACCCCGACGTCCTGTACCAGGCGATCCTGCGCCGATTCGCCACGATGATCAACCTGTCGGCTGTGCTCTCCCCCAGCGCCTTGAGGGCCGACGCGCCCGGCTGGAGTGAGCTGTACCGCCTGTGGAAATCGGTTGCCGGGCCCTGGTCGGACCTGTTTCTTGGGGCGGCGTACCTGTTCCTCGGCAAGATCGAGCTGTCTGACTCGGTCGACCCTCGACTGGCGGAGGGGGTGGCACCCGATCTCCCGGTCACCGGGCCGGGCGGCTGGTGGCACGACGGGGTGCTGACCACGGGTGGCTTCGCACTGTGGGAGCCCGGCCTACACGGCTCCGACGGCCGCCCGGAACGCTCGTTCCTGATCCTCGCCCGTCCGGACCGCGACGACGCGCTGAGCGACTGGACGTGGTCGAACGGCTTACCGGTCTTGCCGCCGCTCGGCCACCACCTCCGGCACGCTGCCGCGGTACGCCACCAGCTGCGAGTGTGGCAGGAGGCCGACGACATGCGCCGGGTCCAGCAACAGCTCGACACCGCCGGTCCCAGCGACCTGCCGGCGATCCAAGCCGATATCGCGTACTGGCGGGCAGCTCTGCGCGACGTGCGCCAAAGCATGAAGAACACGGAAGCCGCCATGCGTCTCGCCTTGGGCCCTGATGGCCGCGCCAACGCCGGTCCACTCGTCGACGACCTGTCGCTGGTCGCATGGCTCCGACGCGGCCTCAAGAACGACCTGGCCACCCTGGAAGTTGCCGCCGACCGGGCCCACACGCTTACCGGTCTCCGACCCACCTCGCACCCCACAGGAGAGTCTCCACCGATGCCCAACCTGCGCGACGTCTTCGTGATCCACGGCCGCGACGACCAGGCCCGCCGGGCCCTCTGGAGCTTCCTGCAAGCTATCGACCTGCACCCGCTCGACTGGGAGGAGGTGGTGCAGGAGACCGGCCGGCCCTCGCCGTACATGGGCGAGGTCCTGGAGAAGGCCTTTCAGACCAACCAGGCCGCCGTCGTTCTGATGACTCCAGATGACGGCGCGGTCCTGCACGAGAGCCTGCGTGACAAGGGCGATCGATCTTTCGAGAGCCAGCTCACGGGCCAGGTCCGCCCTAACGTCCTCCTGGAGGCCGGCATGGCCCTGGGCCTGCAACGCGATCGCACGGTCGTCATCGAAATTGGCAGGCTGCGCCCGGTCTCCGATCTGGCAGGCATCAACACCATCCACTTCGACGGAACGGTCGTCAGCCTCCACAAGATTGCTCAGCGCCTCCGCGCCGCTGGGTGCGCCGTCAACACGACGGGGACCGACTGGCTGGACGTGAGCCGCTTCAAGGACCTAGCAGCGTACGACCGGACGTTTTGAGCGCGCCGCAAAATGCCCGGAGAACGAGCAGAGCTATGGCAGCAGCTGGCTGTCGCGTACCAAGCGATTGCCGGGGCAGCTGAGTTGTCGGTTCGACGCGATGTCTTGGCCTGGTTCAATCAGGTCTGGCCGCGACTGCGGCAGGATCTCGAGACCTTGTCCGGCGACGACGCCGTGATGGCCATGCAGACGGTGACGCCTTTCCTGGCTGGGCTTGAGGACTGGGCGGCTTTGGCGGAGCTCAGCCGTCGTGGCCGAGCGCTGGTTTCCCGCTCTGATCAGCTCCGAGACTATCTCATCTTCACCCACCACCTTGGGATCTCACTTCAGAGGCAGTACGACGCACGGGGTGCCGAGCAAGCATTCGAGGAGGTCGCCCGCCGAGCGGATGCGGCAGGCGACCTCGGCCTGCGAGCCAAGGCGCTGGCTCACCAGGCACAGCTCCGCCGCGAAGCGGGCGAGCCCGGTGAAGCAGCTATCTTCTTCCACAGGGCCGCGGAAGCCTATCGCCTCACCACCGACGAACTCGGCGAAGCCCGGACACTCGGTGACCTGGCCACGGCGGTGCACGCGCTCGGAGATCAAGCCAGCGCTGTGGAGTACACCCAGCGCGCCCGAACATTGTTCCTCATTCATGGCGCCTACCTAGCAGCAGCACGCGAAACCCAAATACTAGGCGGCATTCGAGCAGCGGGCGGTGACCTCGACGGCGCCGTGGCACTGTTCGACGAGGTGATTCACCTCGCCAGTGCTGCGGGCAGCCTGGTCGCCGCAGGAAAGGCCGCTTACGACGCGGCACACCTTCTCGCAAAGTCCGACAGCCTAGACCACTGTGTCCGGTATGCAGCGTTGGCCGCCGAATGTGCCGGCGGCCTCGACGAAGGACTGGACCGCGACGTGGCCGAGATCCTCGATTATGTCCGCACTGAGGCTGCTGTCCGTCAGCTCGCCGCCGCCGACTCGGACGGGGCTGCGGACCACCTCATCGCGACGCATCCGGAGCTCCGCACCGTCATGGGACTGGCCCTCGCACTGCGGGCCGAATCAGGCTTCCTGCATCGCATCGCCGAGCACCCGGATTCGGCAGCACGGGAGTTCGTGGATAGCCAGTGGCGGGCGATAGTGGAACTCGCCCGCGGATCCATACTTCCCGATGAGCTGCCAGCATTGATCAGGCAGCACAGTTTGACCGTTTCCGAAGACCAGGACGACGTTCTGGAGCGGATCCTGGCGATAACCCCGGCCGCCACGTTGCCCGGCGTCCGCGGTCGTTACCTTGTGTTACTGGCCCAGCGAACGTCCGACGACCAGCAGGTGATCCAACTTGCGACAGAGGCGGCGACCCTGCTGAACGCAGCCGGTGCTCGAACGCTCGCTGCCGAAGCCCTCATCGAGGCGGGCATGGCCTGGCGACGCTTGCGCACCGGTGATCTGCGATACAACAAGGATCAGGCGCTCTCGGCTCTGCGGCGCGCACTGCGGATGCTGCGTCGCCGAATCGACTCTATCGAATGGAGTCGAGCGATGGTCGCACTAGCAAACGCGTACCTCGAATACCCGGTGGACCGGCGGCGCAACCTGACCCGCGCGGTCCGCCGGTTTGCAGCGGCGCTTACCGTTCTCACACCCGAGAACTACCCCGAGGGCTACGCCACTGCTATCGCCGGCCTAGGTCTGGCACTATCTGATCCCGCCATGGCAGACGACAGCCAAAATCTGGAGGCTGCCCGCCGGCATCTCGAGCAGTCCATCCAGATACTCGGTGACCCGGCAACCAGGTCAACTGTGTTTCTCAATCTCAGCCACTGTTATCGCCGACGGCAGGTGGGAGATCAAGACGCCAACCACGACCTCGCGCTGCTGTACGCGCGGCAGTCGTACGAGCTCTCCCAAACGATCGGGCTACACCTGCAGACAGCAGAGGCGGCGACAGCGACGGGCGATTTGCTCGCTACTAGCGCCCGACGCTCCGACACCAGCGGATGGATCGAGGCCGTCAATTGGTATCGACGGGCACTCGAGTCTCTTCCGGTCGAGGAGGCACCTGCGGCCCATGCGGCGGCCGCTGACAACCTAGCCAACACTCTGTCGCAGGCACCCGGCGGGCTGGAGTCTCTATTCGACGAGATCGTCGCGCTGCATCAGACCGCCATCGAAACCTTCCGCTCGCTGGGCGACTTCGGAGAGGAAAGCCGGGCCCGCTACAACCTCGCCCACACACTCTCCCAACGGTCAGCCGCCGACCACGACGGTGTCATCGAGCTGTTCGAGGAAAGCATGGCGGGGCGTCCGATCAGCGAGGTGCCGGCGGAGTGGGCGCAGTCGGCCACCGCGCTTGCCCAGGCTCTGTTCCGCCGAAACAAGCCCGGTGACGTGGATCGTGGCATGGCGCTCCTAGAGCAGGCGAGCGCCGTCGTGCCGCGTGAGCAGGCGGACCAAGTGGAGGCGGTCCAGGGACGCGAGCTTGGGCGGCGCGGCGAATGGCCAGGCGCCGCCCGCCTCCTGACCCAGGCCGCCGCTGCCGCGGACTCCCGCTATCTCGCCACGGTGCTCTCGGCCGGCCAGGAGGCAGTCCTGACCCGGACCGCCGGGCTTCATCGCGAGGCGACGTACGCTCTCTCCCGCGCCGGACAACCCGCTGAGGCGGTGACCCTGATTGAGGGTGCCCGTGCCCGGGAACTCGGGCGGATCCTCGAACGGGACCGCTCAGATCTGACGCAGCTGGAGGCTGCCGCACCGCGGGCAGCCATAGCGTTCCGGGGTGCCGCGCGCCGTCTCATGGAGGCGGAAGCGTACCAACGCGGCAACCTCACGTTGGACTTGGACGAACGCCGCCGGCTACGAGGTGGTCTGGCAGACGCCCATGCTCAGTTCCTCGCCGCGACCGAGGCGGCCCGGGCCGTGCCGGGATTCGCCGAGTTCGGCTTACCGCCCTCCAACACCGCACGGCAAGCGGCACACGTAGGTGTGCCGCTCATCTACCTGATCACAAGCGAGTTCGGCAGCGTCGCCCTGCTGGTGAAGGATGACCATCCGGTCGAGGCCATCTTCGGACCGCTCACCGAGAACGAACTGGTCGAGGCGCTGCAAGCTGCGCAATCGCTGACCGCCGACCCTGCTCTGCTGCCCCGCCTCCTGGATCTGCTCGGCGAGCGGTTCCTGAGCGAGGTGGCACGGCGTCTCGTCGACGCCGGCATTCCGGAGGTGGTGCTGGTGGCCACCGGTCTGCTCGGCGTACTTCCGATCCATGCGGCGCGGTACCGGCGGGCCGGTCAGGCAAGGCACCTGCTGGATGACGTCGTGATGTCGTTCATCCCGTCGGCCCGGTCGCTGCTGGCGGCTCGACGCCCTGACGAGCGGCACCCCGACGCGCGGCTCATCAGCGTTGCTGAACCATCGTCGACGCAGAGCACCCTGCCGCACGCTGCGGCCGAGACGGCCTCTGTCCGACGTCTGTTTCCGGGGCTCGGTACCGAGCTCGCCGGCCCGGATGCCACCAAAGCGGCGCTGATCCAGGAGCTGGCCGGAGCCACCCACGTCCATCTCGCATGCCACGGTACTTTCGACCTCGAGGAACCGCTGCGGTCCGGCCTGGTGTTGGCCGATGACAGCATGCTCACGCTCCGGGAACTTTTTGACGAGCGGCCACTGGACGGGGTGCGCCTTATTGTCGCGTCGGCGTGTCACAGCGCTGTGAGCGATATTGCGCATGCGCCCGACGAAGCTATCGGTCTCCCAGCGGGTCTCGTGTACGCCGGCGCGGCAACCGTTGCCGGCACCCTATGGAGCCTGAATGACCGCTCCGCTCCCCTTCTCGTCAGCCGCTTCTACGCGTATCACTTCCGGGGAGACCCGGAGACTGGATCGGGACCGATGCCTGTAGCGACGGCCATGGCCCGTGCCCAGACCTGGCTCCGCGACTCAACCACAGACCAGCTCAACCGCTTCGCGGAGGAGACAGGCCTGCCTCGGGTGAGGGCTGCTGCTACATTCGCGAACCGCCCCGAGCACTGGGCACCGTTCGTGGTGGTCGGCCCGGGAGCCTACGACACTCCGCAGCCATCCGAGGCTGATAGGTAGGTTGCAGCCGTGCCGCTCTACTGAAGGCAGGCCTTCGGTTCCTTTGTCAGGTCATAGGGCTGAAGTAGTAGGTGACTGGCTTCGAGGACAATTCGCAGGAGAGGTGGCCAGTCAGACCGATCTCCGTACCGCCGCAACTCCGCAGGCCACCAAGAACGTAACCGCGATCAATCCGATCCGCAGCCAGGGCACATCCCGGGTCGGCCGCACGCCGATCGACACCGCCAAGCCGAGCTGTGCCAGCAGAGCGAGGCAGATGACGACGCTGAGCGACCGGTAGGTGTTTCCGAAGTCCGACCAGAACACCCAGGTGCCGTAGACGGCCGGGACCACCATCAACAGGCTCAGGCCGATCAGCGGGACGGCCAGTTTCCATCGCATGCCGGCGTTCACCGCCGCTCCTCCCGGTCTTCGGTGGTGGCACCACCCCGCGGCTCCACCTCGACAGTCAGCGCTGCGCCCGCGTAACGAAGCAGCTGCGCCTGCTGCTCCCAATCGGCGCGCTCCTCTCGGCTGAGGGCCTCCCGCTCGCGCAGCGACGCCGCGAACGCGTCGTCCAGCGCCCGGCCGTGCCAGGAGAACGCCGCCGCCGTACGCAGGTCCGCCTCGCCACTGAGGACGGTGTGGGCCAAGGAACCCAGCGGGTCGTCGCGGCCACGGCTCCTGGCGAGTGTCGTCAGGACCGCGCGGGCCAGTGGCTGGCGGTGAATCTCGTCGGTCATGCCTATCCCTGCTGTCCGGGGTGCTGATAGGGCTTGAGGTCGGGAAGCGCGGCGACGGCCGCGCCTGCCTGAATCATGCCAATGGTGCCGGCGATGCCCTTGAAGGTGGCCTCGGCGTTGCCGTAGAAGGTCGAAATCTCGTTGTAGAGGTCGTAGGCCTGCCAGGCGTAGTAGGCGGCCACGCCGTAGCCGATGACCGGTCCGACCCCGGTCTCGATCGTCGCCGTGCCGACGGCAGAGGCCAGGTTGATGACGATCAGCACGTCGATGAGCTTGGTGATCAGACCACTGACCACGTCGAAGAGCTGCTTGGCCGCCTCGGCCGCCTTGGTGTAGAGCTCGGCGTACTGGTCACAGGTCGGGTGCAGGGCCACGGCGGCGGTGCCGAGCTTGAGTTGGAACTCCTGCTCGCCCTCCGCAGCGTTCCCGCGCCAGACCTCGGGTACGTCCCCGGCGGTGGTGACCAGGTTCCGGCCGACGTCGAGCAAAGTGTTGCCGATGATTCGCCAGGCTGCGGCGCAGTGGATGTAGGCGTCCCAGTCGCCGCTGAGTTGCTTCGTCCAGTCCTCGAACGGGTCGTATCCGAACAGCCACACGCTGACCTGCGCAGCCAGGCGGCGGGGCTGACCAGATCCGCGAGTGGATTGATCTTCCACATCTCCACCGCGGTCGCGTAGTTGGGCGGTACCAGCCTGCTCGTCGGCTCGGTCACGTCCGCGAACGGGGCGCGAGGCGCGCCAGGCCAGAGGTCAGGGCGGCCGGTGCTGAAAGCGCTCCGCATCGCGGCCGGGTCCTTCGCGCCCGGATAAGTCTGGTCGAGCCGGCCCGCCGACTCCGCGTCGGAGGTGGCGTATGCACGCTGAGCCAGGTTGACCTGGGTGGCAGCACCCTGCGCCACCGACTGCAGGCGCTGCAGGCCTTCTGTCATCCGGTCGTAGACCAGCTGGTGCGGGCTCGCGAAGATGACCAGCAGACCTTCCACGCCGAAACTGAGGTCGCAATGCCGCTTGACGTAGCCGAGCGTGTCCTCGACATCCCCTGACGCCCGGTGCAGCACGTTGTACAGCCCGTCCATGCCGGCCGGATCTACGTAGAAGCCGCTCATGTTCCCCCGCTGAACGTTCGGCTCTTTCGCGAACACGAACCGTACTGGACGGTGATCAAGAGCGTCAACGGACACATGGCGAGCAGTCAGCCACCCGACACGAGGGGTAGTGCCGGGGTGGACGGCCGTACCTGAATCGATGTGGGCCGAAAGCAGGAGGGGTGCCGAGACGCTTTCAGGACCGACGCGGCCCGGCTGCGCACATACAGTCGAGCTGCCTTCTACCAACGGTGTAGAGCGCAGGGAGGACGGTCTCGTTGAAGCCCAGAAGGGTTAGCCTGCTGGATCTGGGGTTGGATTCCTCGTTCGACGCCGCGATGACCTTCGTGCAGTCGACCCTGCAGAACATCAATGCCGGCAGCGAGGAACCAGTCGTCGACATCGACTTCGTCCGCTCACGGGATCCGGACACCGTGCTCTCCGCCTTCACCGCATCGTGCGACGTTCTACACGTCATGGCGCACGGGGACCACACTGTCACGCCGACGTTCAGCAGCACGGACGGCACCATCGAGATCTCATTGGAGCAGCTGGGAGAGGTCGCGGCGGGCCAGGGCAAGGGGATCTCGACGAGCGCCATCATCGCGGACGGCTGCAAGACCGGCACCGGCGTATGGCAGAAGGCGGTGCGGGACTGCCTGCAGGGAGAAGTCACCTACATCGGCACCTCGGCGATCATCGGCTGGCACGAGAGCGGCGTCTTCTGCTCCGCGTTCTACGGCGCCCTGTTCCGCAACCGGGGGCGGGGCATGACACCCGCCGAGCAAGCTCGGGATGCCGCCGATCGCGCCATCCGGGCGTACACCTTGCTGACCGACAGGAACTGTCCGTTCAAGGTCATGACCCTGAAGCCGAGCCAGCGAGCCCGTACGCTGCTGGGTTAGTTCTGCTCAGCGGTCAGCGCGTTCGGCCCCGACTACGTCCCGGCAATCCATCGGTCGCTGCTCGAGCCTGCGTCTGGGCCATCAATGCTCTTGGGCGGGGCGGGTTGGGAAATGCCCGAGACGCAGTCTCCGGGCCGTCGTTGCCTGGCTGATGCCGCTGCGCCAGCCCACGATTTAAGTCCTGGACCACGTCGTCATCGCTGACGGCCGGTCTCCACCGCTCGGCGGCACGGAAGATGAGCGAGCCGGCTGGACGCGCCAACGGCATCTCGGCCTTGACGAACAGCTCCCCCCGTCGGAGGGCGGCGGACAGCCCCCGGTGGAGAGTGGCCGCCAGGAACGGAAGTTCGGAGCTGAGGCGTACGGCCTGCTTTTCGCCCAGCTGCGCGCCCTCGCTGCAGCCGACCGCCGTCTGTGACCGCGCCCAGCGAAGGACTTCCGCCAGCTCAGCGGCGGCGTCGCGGGCCGGACCGACCGGCGGGGTGGCCCTCAGGTCGGCGGCCGCGATGGCCGCCTGCCGCCAGCCGCCCACCATCGTCGGGGTGCCGTCGCTGATCAGGATGTGCGCGGCGAGTCCGAGCTGGGTTCCGAGCTGTAGATGGGACCCCGTGATCTGCCCTGGGTTCTGCCACATCCAGCTCCGCGCGGCGGCCACAGCCCCGATCGCGTCGTCGACGGTACGGACGCTGGGGGCGGGGTTCAGCGGGGAGCGTGCGAGGTCGAGTCCGTTCAGCGGAGGTTGGTCTCGCCCAGCGGCGATCAGTTCGCGGGCGATCACGCTGAGGCCACTGCTGGCGGTCCACCTGGCGGTCTCCGCCACCGGTCGGTAGATCTCGGTCAGGTGACCACGCCCGTGGCTGAGCCATCCGGGCAATGCGAGATCGACCATGACAAGCCTTGACGTGAGACTGGCGACGTCGGCGATGCCCGACTGAACACCGCCACCCGCTCGAATAGCGAGCCCTTCCGGTGTCCGGGGACCTTGGCCCGGAGGAACGTGGCTGGCGAGGATGTCGCCGATCACGCCGACGGCGTCCGCAGCCCGGTGCAGCGAGCGTGCCGGTTCGGCGGTCACTGGCGCGGCAGACGGCGGAAACTGCCGCTCGACGATCGTGGCGGCCCGAAGCCCGACGTAGAGCTGGGTCAGCCGCTGCCCGCGTCGCCTCAGGATGGTCGAGGCGCCGGCCCGATCCGGCACCTCGGGTACCGGGCGGCCACCGACCAGCAGTTCGGTCGCTCGGGCCAACTGTGTGTAGACCGCAGACCTCGCTATGACGGCGGCGTTGATGTCGGAGGCGTTGTCGGCGGGCCGTCCCATGGCCGATGCCGCCGCGCATAGGGCCTGATACGCCTCCCGGTGCCAGTGGCCAACGGTCATGCCAGAGCCGCCGCCGCACGTCGTAGCTGCTGGGCGCCGGCGTCGTGACTAAGGCGACGAGCCAGGTCGTCTCGATCGTCGACCGCCAGACGCTCGTGGTACCGCGCAAGCTGCTCCACCAACGCCGTCAGGGCCAGTCGGGTCTCGGCGTCATCGCGGACCGGTGCTGCAGCGTTGACGACCACGTCGTCGTATTCCGAGTAGAGCCTCGCGCGGATGTCGAGCAGCTCCAGGCCGAATTGGTCCCAGGCGAGGTCACTTCCAGCCAGGGATTTCCACGCCTCGATCGCCAGCTGGACGGCTCCCGCCGCCGCAGTGTGGTCTGCAGCGTCCGCGAGGCGAGCTCCGACCTGCCTCGTTGCCTCGATGTATTCCATGCCGTCAGCTTTGTTCGATGTCAGCAAGGCCGTCCACTCCGTTCAGTCGGTTGTTCAACATGCCGGTTCCCGGATCGCCACGCCCCCGGTCGGGTAGGCGCAGTCGTTCTATCCGGCGCCGCTGGTCGCGGCGAGCAGGTCGGGCAGGAGCTCGCGCAGCAGGGCATACGTGACCGGTGCAAGGTCCTCCGGCACCTCAGCCTCGCGGACCCGCATCAGCTCCCCAAGGAGGTTGCGCAGCTCTGCGGTGTGCCCCTCGGCGTGGGCGGCTCGCAGGATGTCGTGCCAGGGCCCGTCATCGCCACGCTCCGGGTCGGCGAGCCAGGCTTGCTGTACGGCCCACCGCGCGCCGGTGATGTCGCCAGCGTCGAGGTAGAGCCCGGCAAGTTCGTGGGCCGTATCCACAATTGCGGAGGTGAGATGGCCCGGGTAGATGTCCGACTCGGGCAACCAGGTGAACGGGTTGCGGGCGCCGGCCGCGTACGCGCGCTCAGCACCGTCGAGCGGCACGCCCCGAACGAGCTCCAATGCGGCTCGTAGATCTTTGACTCCGCCGGCGCCCCGACTCTCGCCGCGGCTGCGCAGACGGCGGAAGAGGTGCCAGTCCAGCAGGTAGCCGGATTCCAACCGGTAGAGCCGATCGGCCCCCATCTCGGGCAGCCAGGCAGTGCCGTCCGGGGTTTCGCCCAGCCATCGACGGGCCCGGGTGATGGCCACCCGGCGGCTGGCGTCCTTGACCTGCTGGTCGGGCCACAACGCGTCAGTGAGCTGCTCGGCCGATGCTCCACGGACACCGCGCTGAGCGAGGTAGACGATGAGCTCCGCGTGGAAGCGGCGGCGCTGGTCGGGCACCGGGCCGGGTGCCTCAACCGCGACCGCCCCGAGGACGCTGATGCGGGGACGGGTCTTGTCCTGCTCCCGCCACGCCCGCAAGTCCGAATCGAGCTCCGGGTCGGCTTGGCGGCGTCGCTGGCGAATCGCGGCGGTGACCTCGCGCCGCGGGACGGTGGTGACCGTACGGGTGCGCTGGATGTGGGGCACAGCGACGATGGGATCCGGCGAAGCCGACGTGTCGGCAGAAGCTGTATCCGCGTCATCGAATCTCTCTGCCGTCGCGGGCTTCCCCGCAGTAAGCAGGTCGAGAACGGAGCCGGCGGCGTCGGTGCCGTCCGCCCAAGCTTCCGGCTCGGCGGCCAACGGCGTCCGCTCGTCCGTGGCGGCCCGCGCCTGCGTCATGATCTCGATGAGCGGTTCCAGCTCACGTACGGGCAGTCCTGCTGCGGCTCCGTCTACGAGGAGGAACGGCAGGGCGAGGTGCAGCTGGCCGTCCTCGTCGATGATGGCGGTATTCGGGCCGGCGGTCGCGTGGGCTCTAGTCGTGCTGGCCACTGCGACGGCGCACCGGCCGGCGTCTTGCAGCTCCTTGCCGAGCTCATCGAGAATGCCCAGGTCGTCTTCGTCCGGATCGGCTACGAGCAGCACCTGAGGCACCCACGCCTCGCCGACGTCGATGATGCGACCGGCGAAGGTGTCAGCTGCTCCGGATGCATTCAGGGCTCCTCGCACGGCCCCGGCCCGGCGCCGCAGTCGCGCGGCTGCCTCGCCGACCGACGAGACCACACGCACACGGTCCGGGTTGAGAGCGCTCAGCAGTTCGGTCTCCCGCACCGGGAAACCGGTGACGACGACTTCGACCTCATCCGACCAGGCGTTGCAGGCCAGTTCGCAGGCGAGGTAGCGCAGCAGAGCGAGTGTGCGCTCACTGTCACCGGCGATGGTGAGGCTGCCGAGGCGTTCGAGATCGAGCAGCAGGTGCCGACCGGGCTGCGATCCGACGGCGACGAGGGTGGGCAGCGGCGCCAACTGCTCGGTGACGGCGGGCACGGTGGCGTTTGCAGGCAGGGTCCAGTGCCTGCGGTCGTCGCTCCACGGAGCGGGCGGCTCTGGGGCGGGCTCGGTGAGCACGACAGTGACGGCCTGGTCGACGATCCATGCGGCGGCGATGTCGGGTAAGGGCTGTTCCCGTTCGGCCAGTGCGGCAGCGAGGCTGCGCAGGGCGAGGTCGAGCCGGTCGACGTCGGCCGGCTGCTCGGCCACGCGCAGCGCTCGTTCCGTGGCACCCCCGCGAGGGTGCGGGAGCCGACGGCCGGGCCGACGGTGCTGGCGTTGGCGGCTTCGGCGACGAAGCACTGCGGTGAGTAACAGTGCGGAGAGCAGCCCTGCGCCGGCGAGCGATCCCAGAACGATCGCCTCGTCGGAATCGCCGTCTTCCGTTCGCTGTTCGAGGTGGTGGTCGGAATCTGAGGTGGCTGAGTCGGCGGTCGGACGTGCCGTCGCCTGCGGCGCTGACGCCATGGGCGGGCTGGCCGAGGCAGATGGGGTTACGGCAGGGGACGCGCTCGGGCGATCCGGCGTTGCCGAAGCATGCGGGGCAGATGAGCGCTGCTGGTTCTCGGCGCCGTCAGGTGGACGGGGCGCGGTCGGCTGGTCGTTGCCCTTCGGAGCGCTCGGGACCGGCTGGGTGCGTCCACCGGCCACGATCCGGCCTTGGGCGTGGTCGGCGGGGCCACGGTCGCGGGCATCCTCAGGCAGGGCGATGCGCCATCCGCGCTCGATGTGGTGCGGGAATCGGTGGTCACGATGTTCGAGATCCGGGTTGTTGGCGGCGATCTCGGAGTATCGGTCTGCGTCACCGAGGAAGCGCTCAGCCACACCGGCCAGCCAGTCGCCCCGCGCCACCTCGTACACCAGCGGTCTGGTCCTTGCGGCCGGTGGCGCCTGCGTCGACGTGGTCAGGGCGGCCGGGGAGGTGACCACTGGAATCCGCAGCGTCCAACCGGCGTAGACCCGGGTGTTGCCTAGCTGGAGGCTCCGCCCGTCCGGCTGTGCGAGACCGTTGTTGACCTCGGCCAGGCGCTGCCAGGACAGGTTGTACCGCTCGGCGATGTCGAGCAGGCTCTCCCCACGCTCCACCGAATGCTCGAGGTAGCCGACGGCGGCCGGGGCGTCCATCGGCACGGCCGTAAGCGGTGCCGACGCTTCCGGAGTCGCGTGGTCGGGGGCAGCCACGGCAGGGCTGGCGATGGCGGCGGGCACCGCGGCCGATGCCAGGGCTGGCGCGGCGAGCGCCCCGAGAATGGCGGCCACCAGCGCAGCTGCGGCACGCTGCTGCAATCGGGTCCCGGGGATCCGGGCAGTGTTGCGCGGGACCCGTCCATGCCGTCGTCCCCGCAGTTGCGCGACGGTCTCCATGACCAGTGCGACCAGGAACGTGACCCAGGTCCACGCGGCCAAGACCGCCGCGACCCAGCCGATCAGCGCCAACGTCTGCAGGAACAGGTCTCCGTTGTCCCGGCTGCTGAGCGCGTGCCAGATCTGACCAGCCGCGGTGCTCGGATCGTCCGCGAGGGCGGTGAGCCACCCGCCGATCCGGGGCAGTGGATTGCCTGCGGCCCAGACGAAGAGAACCGGCAAAGCGACGACCACCGCGACCACGGCGACGGCGCCGATGCCGGCGAGGACCTGCCGGCCACGGCCGGTCGTGGGTGCGGTGCGTGCCACGGCTGCTCCTTCTCGGGCTGCTATTGAGCGATCAGGGTCGCGGTCGCCCGGCCGGTGGCCGTCGTGCCCGATCCCCCGCCGAAAAGATCGAGCAGGATCGGGTTGTAGGTGACGGTGACCGTGACGGTGAGCTGCTGGGCGCTATCGACGGTGACGCTTCCGGAAACCCCGTCGAGGTCGCCGAGGTAGGCCTGAACGGCGGTAGCGGCGACCAAAGGGTCGATCTCCTTGGTGCCACCATCGATGGCCTGGCCGGCCTTGATGGCCTGTCCGCCAGCGCGGGCCGCCTCGGCGGCGATGTTGTCGGCGCGTTGGTACGCCCGCACCTTGGCGCCACCGTCGACGACGAGGCCGATCAAGGCGAGAAAGGCCGGCGCGAGGACGGCGAACCAGATGGTGACCCGACCATCGTCGTCGCCCAGCCGGCGCTTGAGGGCGGTCATGCTCTGCTCCGGTAGGTGTCCAACGGGCTGGTGAAAGAGGCGCTGAGTGGCACGGTGCCCGGCATGCCGGGCAGCGCGACGTCGGAGAAGGTGGCGGTGCAGGTGACCGTGGCGGTAACGGTGGCGGGTTGCCCGACGGGAACGCCGAAGCCTGCGGTGGAAGCCGTGACGTTCAGGCCGGTGCAGCTCAGCCCTTGGGCGTCAAGGGTCGAGTTGGCCGCGGCCAGCGCCTGCGCGTTCGCCTCGCCGGCGGTACGGGCAAGGGAGGCCGTGCGGGCGGCGTCGTAGGCGGACGCTTCGAGCGCTTGGCGGGCGAGGTTCACCCGGCCACCGATGACGGCACCGGCGAACAACGCCAGGATGGCCGGCGCCACGACCGCCATCTCGATGCTCACCGAGCCCCGCTGACCGCGAATCCCCCGGGATTTCATGGGGCTGTGGGCCGCTCGACGGGACCGTGCGCGGACTTGGTGATCGTCCAGCTGAGCCCGGGTAGCACCGTAATCGCCTGACCGGTAACCGTCACTCGTACTTCCGTTCCGGTGCGGGTGACGACTACCTGTTCGTTCTCCAGCCCGGCCCCGCCAGCCGCTAGGAAGGCTGTGGCCCGCGCCTCGCCAGCTGCGGCGGTGGACTGGTAACCACGGGCGGCGTTGACCCCTTGGGTGGCAGCGCCCAGCGCGATGGACTGGGCGAAGAAGATCAACCCCGTCTGGACGACGGCGAAGGTCAGCAGAATCATCGGCAGCGCGACGATGGCGAACTCCACCGGTGAGCTGCCTCGGTCCTGGAGACACCAGCCGACCCGCCCGCGCCTCGCTCGGCGCGGGCGGACGGTGCGCTGTTTCCGGGTCACGGCTGGGTTGGGATAAGGGCGACCCAGCCGTTGGCGACGGCGACGATCGCCCCGGCGACGACCACGGCGCCGGCTACGAGGATCGCGGTGATGACGGCGGTGCCGACCGGGCTGTCGCCTCGCTCGGCCTCCGCTGGATCGGTCAGGTGTTGCCAGCGCGTTGCCAGGTAGGCGAGGACGGCGTGGATGGTGTGCATGGCGGTTCCCTCCGTGTGTGGGTGTTTCCGGGGTCAGCGGATGAACAGGCGGGCCATGAACGGGTAGCCGATGAGGACGAGGAGCACGAGGATCAGTGCCGCAGCGGGAATGTCGAGCTTGTTGGTGCGGAGTTCGGCCTGGGCGAGCGCCTCGGTGCGGATCCGGTCCCGCATCGAGTCGGCTCGGGCGCGCAGAGTCTGGTGGACGTTGGCACCCTCGCTCCCGGCGGTACGCATGATGTCCGCGAGATCGCCCAGCTCGATGACCTCGATGTCGCGGGCGAGAACCTTCAGTTCGTCCCAGGGGGGCCGCAGCTGCAGCTGGGCACTGAGCAGCGCTTCCCGGATCCGGGCGAAGACCCAGCCGTGGCAGACGCTGGCTGCTCGGTTCAGGGACTCCACCGGACCGTGGCCGCCGAGGACCTGATGGGCGGCGAGGTCCAGGTAGGTGCACATGGCTCGGCTGAATTCGGCCCGGGCGACGGCGGCCTTGGACACCACTTCCCGGTGCGCCAGTGCCGCGCCGGCCAGCGCGGCGGCGATGGTCCCGCCCACGGGGATGACGACGGGGATCGGCAGCCGCAGCACCGCAACCAGGATGGTGATGAGTGCGGGCAGGATGAGGCAGAACAGCGCCGACAGCCCGAGGGTGAGGAAGTACTGGTCGGTGCTGCGGTTCAGCAGCCGCAGGTCGGCGTGCGGCACCGCGAGGCGGCGTCGCAGCCAGCTGATGCCGGCTGGCGTGTTACTCGCGGTGGTCAGCGGGTGGAGCCGTCGAAGCGCGGGGCCCAGCGCCGGCGGGGCGGGGATCAGCTGTACGACCAACAGGAACACTCCGAGGCCGGTCATCGCACCGGCGATCACCATGACGGTGAGGTAGCCGTTGTTCATGCCGCCGCTCCCAGCGTCTGGGCCCCGGCCGGCGGTAGCAGCCGCTCCCGCTTGGGCGGCAGGCTGAGCTTGCGAACCGCGGTCATGAGCACGACGTACAGCGCGGCGAGGAACAGCAGAACCATCTGCCCGAGCACGCTGCTGTACGGCTGCAGGTAGTGCGGGTTGATCGCTCCGTACGCCAGCAGCAGGATGGTCATGCCGGTCAGGAACCGGACGGCGAAGCGTGGACCCTCGCGCTTGGCGTCCACCGTCGAGCGCATTTCGATCTCGGCGGCGATGGATCGGCTGATCCCGGTCAGCACCTCGTGCAGACCGTCTCCCCGGTCGGTGACGTGCAGCATCAGCGGGGCGATGACCTGGTCGGCGGTGTAGTCGTTGAGGTCGTCGGCCATCTGCTGCAGGGCGCCGATCGGGTCGCCGCTGCCTTGCAGACGAGCCGCCAGGTCGCGGACTTCCTGCTCGATCAGCTGCGGTGCTGTCGTAGCGGTCGCGACGACCGCCTGCTGCAGGCCGATACCCCGGGCGACGATGTCGGCCAACCGGCGAGTCCAGGCCTCCACCGCCTCCAGCCGGGCGATGGCCTGCTTCTCGGCGCGACCAGCGGCGAACAGCCACGGCACGCCGGGCACCGCGATGCCAATGATCATCCCGGCGGCGGGCCAGCCGGTCAGCAGCCAGGTCAGCGCACCGGCAGCGGACGCCGTCACCACCTTGATCTGATGAGCACGTTGTTCCCGACGCGTTCGTCCAGGGCCGGTCCACCATCGGTGGGCCCGCTGTTCCAGCACCGACGGCGGCCGGGGCGGCCGGGTAGTCCCCGTGACGCCGAGGACACCCACAACCGCCCCGGAGACGGCGAGCATGCCCGCCAGCACGGCGGCAAGGTCGAGTAGGCTCATGGCCGCCTCGTCAGCGTGTCGAGACGGTTGGTCCAGGCGCCGCGGTTGTGCTCCCCCTGCTGGATGTAGCCGGTGAGTTGGCGTGGGTCATAGCCGACCCGCAGCAGGGGTTCGAGCAGCCGCTCCGGCAGGTGCCGGGGTACGGCTCGTCCGTCCCGGCCCGGTCCGAAGACCTGGGTGGTGACGAGCTGGTCGCCGCTCATCCCGCCCACCTCGAGGACCTCCGAGACGTACCGGTGTTTGCGCCCGCCGAGCTTGGTCTCGTCCTCGACGCTGACGTACACGATCAGGTCGATGGCACCCGCTGCCATCCGCCGCGCCAGTTCGGCGGTCATCTCGGGTCCGTGCTGCAGTGCCAGCTCAATGACGCGGTCCATCACGGCGCGGGGGTGCCGGGCGTGGATGGTGCAGAGCGACCCCTTACTGGTGGCCATGGCCTGCAGCATCGGCACGATCTCGCGGGACCGGACCTCGCCGACGATGATCCGTTGTACGGACATCCGTAGGGTCAGCGGAATCATGTCCATGATCGTGACCTCGCCGGCGGGCCGGCCGTCGGGGCCTCGGGATCCGTGGCCTTCCCGGGACTCGAGGCTCATCGCCCATCGGTGCCGTCCGGTGGTGTGCAGACCGAGCTCGCGAGACTCCTCCAAGGTGACGAACTGCTCCCGGTCGGGGATCTCCCGGGCCAGACCGCGCAGCAGGGTGGTCTTTCCGGCATCGGCCAGTCCGGCCACCATGATGTTGAGGCCGGCGGCCATGGCTGCCTTAAGGAACTGACAGATCAGGTCGTCCATGGCGCCGTACCGATCGCGGAGGTCCTCCAGGCTGACGTCCATCAGGGTGTGCCGGCGGATGGCCGCGTAGGGCCGTACCGAAACCTGCATGAGCACGGTCAGGCGGCTACCGTCGGGCAGTTGCATGTCCAGCCACGGCTTAGTCGAGGACAACGACCGCTCGGTCGCTCCGGCACGCATCGCCAGGACCTGGAACATGTCGATCAGTTCCTTGTCGGTCTCGGCGACCGGCTCGCCCACCGTGATCCGCCCGTCGGTGTGCTCGATACGCACGTTGTCGCAGCCGAGGATGTGAACGTTGACGATGTCCGGACGATCGAGCAGCTGCTGAAGGCGCCCCAGGCCGAACATGTCGGCGGCGACCGCGTCGAGCAGCGCGTCTTCCTCCGCTTGCGAGATCGGCTGACCGGCCTGGTGCAGGGTGTCGACGTGATCGCGTACCAGCCGGGCGGCGATGCGCTCCGCCTCAGCCTGACGGTGATCGGTGGAAACGTTCGGGGTCTCCCGAAGTGCCACGGTCAGTTCCGCGCTGACCCGGGCGCGCAGCAGTCGCACCGCGGTGTAGTCGATGCTCACCGGCCCCGGCTGCTGCTCAGCTGCGGCTGCCTGCTCGGGGTTCGGCCGGGAGACAGCCGGGGTGCCGTTGGTCGGCCAGCGGTGGCCGTTGGTGGCGACCCGGTCGACCGCTGCCGGCCACGTTGGGCCGCCGTGCCGGCGCTCATCAGGCACGGCTGATTCCTCTCGATGACGTAGGTGCCAGGTGCGCACGCCGCCGCGCAATCGCGTCTCGTACGGCCGGCTCGGCACTGGCAGCGGCGCGCAACAACCGCTGGCTACCTCGCAGCCGGCCGCCACCGTCGCTCAGCACCTCGGCGGTCCGCCGGTCGTCGGGGAGCTCGATCAAGGTGGGCAGCTGCAGCCGCTGTTCGATGTCCCGCCGGCTGTAGGGGCCCTCGCCGATCAGGGCCAGGGCAAGGGCTCCCGGCCCTTGGCCGTACTGGGTCAGCTCCCGCCGCAGCATCTCCGCTGCGCCGGCGGCCGGGGCGATGGTCCGCAGGGTCGCCGCGCACACCACGAGGAGCAGGAGGTCGGCGCGGAACAGCAGCGGCCACGGCGGTGCGCTGGTGGCGAGCCGGCCGCAGTCGGCGATGACGTCGTAGCCGGGCTCGTGGCGCTCCAGGTCAGCGAAGAATGCGGTCAGCGCCTCCCAGGTCGGTCGGATGGTGCCCGCCTGGACCGGGTCGTTGATGCCGGGCAGGACAAGCCGCTGGCCCGAATTCTTCGCGTCGAGGTCGACGAGCTGGTGAGCGAAGGCGTCGGCGAGCTGGTCACGCAGGGCCGCTGCGGCCAACGGCAGTAGGCCGATGGGCGGAATCTCGAGGCTGGACAGGTAGCCGCTCAGGACGCTGCCGCCAGCAGGATCGCACTCGGCGAGCACCGTACGTCCGCTCCAGGCCAGGGTGCAGGCGAGCGCCGTGGTGGTGACGCCGGGTGAGCCCTTGGCCGAGACCATCGCGATGATCGCCACGTCAGGTCCCCGCCGTCAGTGCCACGACGATGCGGCCGGCGGCCGCGCGGGAGGCGACGAGCGGTCCATCGCGCTCAGCGACGGCGACGTTGAGCAACGTGGTGCCCTCCTTGGCGCCGGCACGCACGTCCACCACGGTGGCCTTGATGCTGATCGGCGCGGCGCTCTGCTGCTGGTTGGAGACGGGACCGTCGTCGGCGGTCACGACGAGCAGCACGTCGGCACCGGGCTTGACCCTCTCGGCGGGCATGCGCTCCTGCGGCAGGCTGAGACCCACCAGCTGCTGTCCCTGGCCCGGTACAGCCGTCTCGGTGAGCTGCGCTTGCGTCAGCAGGGTGCCGGGTACCAATGCGACCGCCGCGAACTTGCCGACGACGTCATCGGCGGCGCTGGCCCTGATCGGCTTGAGTGCCGGGTCGACGGTGATCCGCACCGTGGTGAGGTCCGACCGGTCGATGACGGAGCCGACCTCGACCGTGGTGCTCACCGCCAGGTACTCGGCCGTGGTCCCGACCTTGCGCAGCACGGCGGTTGCGATCAGCCCGCCGGCGGCCACCAGCGCCACCGCCAGCCAGACCAGCGCCGGCCGCCAGCGGCGTTGCGGAGCGACCCGGGGAATTGCGTACGGGGCAGCGACCGGCGAGGCGGCGCGGGTGGCCTTGGTTGGCGTAGTGGTCATGAGGTGATCACCTGCAGCTCGTCGATGTCGATCGTGGTGGTGGAGGACAGATCGATGGACTGGGAGCCGGTGTTCCCGCCTCCGCCGCTCCACGTGATCAGCCATGACGTGGTGGCTGTGACGGTGAAGCGGCCTCCGGCCCGGGTGCTGCTCGGGTGGCGGTAGCCGTCGTAGCCGCAGTCCGGAGACCTTTTGTTGCCGTAGGAGGGCTGAAACGGGGTGCCCGGCTTGGTGCAGGTGACCGAGTTGCCGTCACCCATGCTCCAGACGATCTTCTGAGCCCGGGCGGTGGCCGTGACCGACCGACCCGACACTGCTGCAGTCCGAGTGATGGGTCCCCAGGTGCTGGGACTCACCCTGTTCCAGAGCCAGATCGGCAGTCCGACCAGACCGGCGCCGTTGGGCTGCGGAGCAATCCCGATGTTGGGGCCGTCGAGGTTCATCTGGGCGATGGCTCGTTGGGCGAGCTCCTGGTAGGACGGCAGGATCCCGGCGGGTGGGTCCGGCGACCAGGTCGCCGGCGACTGCGAGGCGATGCCCCCGTAGACGCCGCACGTGCGGATGCTCCAGTAGCCGTCGGTCCGGCCTCCGGACGGCGGCGGGACCCGCCTGACGTAGCAGGACCCGTCCCACACGCCGAGCTCGTCGACCACACATGGCACGGCTTTGCCGTCGTAGGTACAGCCCTGTCCGGCACCACCACCGCCATTGCCGTTGCCACCGCCGCCGTTACCGCCGCCCCCGGTGCCGGGCTTCTCGACCACCCAGTAGCAGTTGCCCAGCGCGTCGCAGTGCTCGTAGTCGGCATGCGCCACGCTGGGTGTGAGCACGTTGCTGGCACCGACCGCCAGGAGCAGGGCCGCCACCACGACCGCCCTCCGGATCAGCATGGCCTCTCCCGCTGGGCGTTGACCTCCCGAATGCGCCACTGGCCGTCGTCAAACAGTTCCGCCTTGGCGATCACCACGTACCTCGTGGCCTGGCCCTTGGTGCGTACCGACTTGCCGGTCTTCTTGGAGACCACGTCCCACTTCCCGGTGTCGAAGCAGTCCTCGACCTCGGCGGTGATGGGACGCCGGCTGGTGTCGACCTTGCTCAGGGTGGGTGCCGAGGCCGGCTCGCCCTTCGTGACGAGCCCCTGCTGGAACTTGATCAGCAGGTCCTGGCGCACCGTCAGCAGCGCCGGGTTGGCCACGAACCTGTCGAGCTTGGCGTTGTAGTCGCCCTTGTTCGAGGCGGTGACGTAGATCTGTACGTAGTTCCGGTAGGCCGCAAGCGCGGCCGTGCCGGCTTCGGCGTCCTCGGCGTTTACAGTTGGTGAGACGGAAGTCGATGCAGTCGTCGAGGTGGGGCTCGGCGCGCCGGCAGGCTCCTCTCCTGTGCAACCCGTTGCCCCTGTAAGAAGCGAGACCGCGAGGCAGCCAAGTCCTACCCTGAGGAACGTGCTAGCAGTGGCGATCAAGGTTGTGCCTCCTTTGGTGACCGGCGCGGCTGCAGCCTCTTGGTGACGGCTGTTCAACGTTCAGCCTGCCGGTCCGCCGGCAATCCGGTCGTACCGCCGATGTGTCCGAAGGGTGGCCGTCGCGCCAGCCATGTGGATGGCTGGCGACGGAGCAGGTTCGCCTCTCCGTAGGCCACCCAGAGTCACTGTCGCTGGGCCGCTGGCAGGGAGTAGGTCCCCTACCGGCCGGCCCAGCGACCCCCTCTCCTCAGCGGCGGCCGGACAGGGGTGCCGATGGCGATATCCCCTGCTGACGGTCGGATGCGTCAGCGAGCAACGCGGGACACATCCCCCCGTTGCGCCCCTTATGAAGTGGCTTCCTCTCACTGACGGCTCCCCCCGTTCAGACGGCCGGACCGAATGCGGCGCCGGCCCCGCAACGGGCGTTGAGCGTTTTGCGTCTGCACTCAACGCCCGTTGCTCCAAACAGGAGCGAGCATACGCTCACGTTCCGTGCATGTGTCAACATCTGTTTTGCTGGCGCTTGTATCTGCGACACTGTTGTTTAGTCGCTGGAGGGTGAAGAGTCATGGTCGACGATGGGCACGTTGAGCAGGAGTTGCCACCCCTTGACACGCTGGCCGCCAGGCTGGAGTACCTGTTCGACAAGATCCGCCCGACCACTGAGGAGCTCAGCGCCTCCGATGAGCCGGGCCGCAGGTACACCAACAAGGAGATCGCCGACAAGATCAACAGAACGGCGGCCGAGACCGGCGTCACGATCAGCGCCGCCTACATCGGAGAGTTGCGCCGCGGCGTAGCCAGCGATCCGCGTACCTCGCACGTGCGTGCCCTGGCTTTCGCTTTCGGGGTGAACTCGGGCTACTTCGTGGACGACGCGGCCGCGCGGCGGATACAGGAACAGATCACGTTGCTCAGCGAGCTGCGTCGGATGGACGTCAAACAGGTGGCCCTGCGCCAAGTTCTCGCCGACAACGGATTATCTGCAGGGGACACGCAGCTCATCGAGCAGATGGTGGCCCGACTGCGGGCCGTAGCCGAGGGCGCCAGCCCGGGCTCAAGTGGTGCCGCACCGGACGATCGAAGTTAGCTGTGCTGATCCTTCGGTGGCAGTACGCCGACGAGCGGGGGAACGCTGACGTGAAGTTGCACCGACTACGCAAACGCTGCGAGCAGATCGCCGCCGAGGTGGAGATACCGGAGCCGTTCGACATCCAGACGCTGTGCAACCTGCTCGGCCAACGGCGTGGCCGGCCCATCCACCTGGTGCCGATCAGGCTCCCGGCGCACACGGTATGCGGGATGTGCGTGCCGACCGGCGAGTTCGACGCCATCTTCTTCGAGCAGGACACCTCGCCCCTGCATCAACTGCTGATCATCGGGCACGAGTTGGGCCACCTGCTCGCTGGCCACCGGGCCACCGAAGTCCTGGACCCGGACGCCTCCCGCCTGCTGCTGCCCGACCTCGACCCGCAGCTGGTCCGGCGCAGCCTCGGCCGGAGCAACTACGCAGCCGCCGAGGAGCGCGAGGCCGAGATGATCGGATCGCTGCTGCTGCGACGGGCACGCGCTGGCCGCGACGAAGGACAGGACTCGCCGCTGGACAGCCGTTATGCCGAGTTGTATGGCCGGCTGCGACACTCGCTGGAACACCCCGACTGGTAGTCGAGATGGATACCACCCTGTACGCCGTCTGCGCGGTCGCCGGCTGGTTCGCCTTCGGCTACATGCTGCGGCTCCAGCACCGGCAGCCCGGCCGGGTCCGAGGCGCGATCTGTGTGGCACTCGGGGCCTTCGCCGCCGGGATCACCCTCGCCATCCCGCCCCTCGCAGCAGGCATCGACGACGCATCCGGGCTACCCAACCTGGCCAAAGTCATCTCCCACGCCTGCGCTATGACGATCGCTGCGAGCGCCGAGAACATGCTGCTTCACCTCGCCCTGCCACCGGCGAAGGCCGCAGCCCGGAGCCGGCTCTGGGTGTGGGTCACCAGCGGCGCGTTCCTCGCGATGGCCGGACTGTTCGCCTACACACTCACCTACGACGCCCCGGTGCTTCTGACGGTCGAGTACGCGCGAGATCCCGTCGTGACCGCCTACCTGCTGATCTTCATGCTGGTCGGCTTCTTTGCCTACTGCACCGACATCACCCGCCTGTGCTGGCGCTTCGCCCGCGTCTGCGGACGCCCTTGGCTCCGCCGCGGCCTCCGCATCACCGCCGTCGGTGCAGCCTTCGCCCTGCTCTACAGCACCAACAAGATCGTCTACCTCATCGCTTACTGGACCGGCTACCAACCTTCTGGCGAGAGAGAGATCGCCGCTGTCCTGGTGACCATCAGCGCGTTGCTCATGATGGTCGGCCTCACCATGCCGGCATGGGGCCCCATCCTCACGATCACTCGGCGCTGGGACGACTTCCGCTCCTACCGGCGACTCGAACCGCTCTGGCGGGACCTCGTCAGCGCCCTGCCCGAACTCGAACTCGATGCAAGCCTGCGCCGACCGCTCGGGGCGGTCCGCGACATCGACTACGCACTGACCCGCCGGGTGGCCGAGATCCGCGACGGCCGTCTCGCGCTCCGCCCGTACATGGACGCCAAGGTGACGGAGCTGGCCGAGCAGTTCGCCGAGCAGGCCGGTCTGACCGCCGACGAGCGGCGGTCGAACGTGGAGGCGGCGCACCTGGCTTGCGCCCTGCGTCGACACCAAGCCGGCGTGGTCGCGGCGGTCCCCCAACCGGCGGACGATCTCCATCGCCCAGGCGGTGGCTACGCCGGCGAGATCGCATGGCTGATCCGGGTCACCGCCGCCTATGCCCAATCCCCCGTGGTGGCCCGGACGCTCGTCGCGGCCCGGCTCGCAGCCGCCCAGGACTCCCCGCACTCCGTGGTTGGAGATGCCCAACGATGAGAGCCCGCTACGCCAACCTGACACGCATCCGCGCTCTGGACCCTGAGCGTGACTACCTGGCCATCTACCAGACCATGCTGCGCTACGAGTTCCCCTGGGACATGAAGCTGGGGCTGAACCTTGCCTTCAACCGGTCCTTCTCCATCCCGGCCATCGCCGCGGTGCACACCGCCACCGGTGAGCTGACCGAGCGCACCCAGAAGCGCATCGACGACACCGGCCTCCTGATGTACGAGATGGTGCTCAACGGGTTCGACCAACCGCGCGGCCGGGACGCGCTGCGGCGAATCAACCAGATCCACCGCCCGTACGACATCCCCAACGACGACTACCTCTACGTCCTCGGCTGCTTGGTGGTAATCCCCACCCGATGGCTGCAGCACTACGGCTGGCGGCATCCCTGCTGCCACGAGCGACGGGCCACCTACCTGTTTTATCGGGAGTTGGGCCGGCGGATGGGCATCACCGAGATCCCCAGCTCCTACGAAGAGTTCGAGACCTGGTTTGACGCCTACGACGCCGCGCACCTGCAGCCCAACGACGACGCGGCCGCTATCGAGCGAGCCACCCGGATGCTGATGCTCACCCGCATCCCCAAGCCGCTCGCACCGCTGGGCAACGCGCTGGTCAGCGCCATGTACGACGCGCCTCTCCGGCGCGCGATGCGAGTTGACGCGCCCGCGTGGCCGGTCCGGGCTGGCCTGCATGCTGTACTGAAGCTGCGGGCGGGGCTCCAACGGTGGTTCGGCGCGCCGCGGACCACGGCGCTGTTCGCCAACGGGATCAAGGCCAAGAGCTATCCCGACGGGTACGAGATCAGCCAGCTCGGTCCGCAGCAAGACCATGTGCCTCGTCGACCCAGCGCATGAGCAGCCGGCCAGCGCTGGTATCGGCGTCACGGGGCCTTAGGGTTCCTCATCCGCCCAGCAGGGTTGAGCTGGTCATGCTCGGTCTCTCTGTCACACCGCTACTGCGGTGGCTGGTCGTTCGCCTGGCCGTCCCAGCGAGCCATATCAGCCGGCGGTCCTGCGAGGGCTGCGGCGTCGAGGTGAGTCCGGTCGGACCCGGCTGGGCCGCACTGCTACCGAGCGGTCGATGCGGCCGCTGCTGGCAGCGGATGGGCGCCCCGCCGTACCTGCTGGAGCTCTGCGCTGCAGTCGCGGTCACCACCGTGCTCCTCGCCGCTCCCACCATGCCGGTGTTGCTGGCCGGCCTGTGGTGGGCCGGCTGCGCCGTCCCGCTCGTGTTCATCGACGCTCAGGTGCACCGCCTGCCCAACGTCATCACCCTGCCGGCGGCGGCCGGCGTCTTCGCTCTGCTCACCGTCGACGCAGCGGTCACCGATCGGTGGGAGCACGTGCTCAGCGCGGCGATCTGCGCGGCCGTCGCCACTACGGTGTTCGTCAGCACGGGGCTGATCCTGGGCAAACGCGGTATGGGCCTGGGCGATGCCAAGCTGATCCTCTCGGTGAGCGCCCTGCTGGGGTGGTGGGGCTGGGGCGCGGCGTTCGGCGCGGTGTTTCTGGGCTTCGTGGGCGCGGGCTTCGTGGGCGCCCTGCTATTGTCCAGCGGACGTGTGCCGCGTGGTGCCCAAATCCCGATGGGCCCCTTCTTCATCGCCGGCGCGGTGGTGATGATCGCGCTCACAGCTTGTGCACCGGCCGGGTAGCTGGACCGACGTGGTGTGTCGCAAAAAAACATACAGGGCGGCGATCTCGCCTCGATCGCTTTGTAAAAAAATAGCGCTACTGGCTGTAAGAGCTGCCGATTCCTGGCACCGCTTCGCTCGAGATCCTGGCATTTTCCTACGACTCGCGCTCACGTCCGATACGACCACGTTCACGCCGCGACGAAAAGCTGCCGTTCGCAGTCCTCAGTTCTCCATCACCCGCCCGTCATGACTCGAACGTGAAGCGCAGCGCCTTGGCGTCGCGGATGCCTCCCAGGTTGACAGAGCCCTGCGGGAGCACGCTGAGGTGATTGAGTGGATCCGTGATGATCCGGACCTCCGGGGCCCTGCCGCCTTGCTCGACGTTTCCGACCACGACGAGAAAGAACTTCTCGGTTTCCTGCGCACGGCGGAACTCGGAGCTGGTCAGCGAGATGGTCTCGGGGATCGGCCCGGCGTAGACCTTGAGTTCGAAGAAGTTCTTCAGATCGTCGATCGCGTCAGCGCCGACGTTGCGCTGGTGCCGGATGTCGACAATCTGTTCCTCGTCGCCGCCGAGTACACGCCGTACCAACGCTAGCCCGGCAGATTCGCGCTCGTTCTCGGTGTAATTCTTGGGATCTCGTCCGCCATCCACCGACGGCTTCTTGGGGCTCGACGCGTCGGGGTCGCGAGGCTTACCGGACGACGTCGTCGACCTTTTGCCAGTGGGGGCACCGTCTCCGGCAGGCGCCCCACCGATGATCTCGCCGTCCTCGTTCTTCAGCTTCAGGCTGTCGGGGTCGACCAACTGTCTGGTCGTCGTCGGCTTGGCCTCGGTAGCCTTGGTCGCGGTTGCCGCCTTGCTGCCCTTGGCGTCTGAAGCGCCCTTGCTTTTTGAGCGTCGATTCTTGCCCTGCTCGGCCAACTCCCGCAGGAGTTCCTCACTGCGCTCGTCACGCTCCTTCTTACGCTCGGCGTCCAAGCGCGCCGCCGTCGTGATCTCCTCCTCGCGGTGCCCTTCGAGGGCGAACGACCAGGCGGCTACCCAGTCGTGAGCGATGCGACGGGCGTCGCCGTCGAAGACGGATGCGATGGCGTAGGCACCCGAAGTCGGGGAGCCAATCGCCCCTTCGTCAGCGACGTAGAATACGCCGGCGGATAGGTCGAGCCAGGTGTCAAGCTCGACGGTTTCGTCGAGGCCGTAGGTTGGCTCGACCAACCGGACCCGGAGCCGAGGCCACTGCTTGATGCTGACTGCCTCCAGCTCGCCCCACGAGACGCGCAGGCTCTGCTCAGCCTTGGGGTCGCTCAGCGCAAGGTCGGCCCGGAGATTGGCGACAGCGCGGGAGAAGACCTGCGTGAGTTCAGCCTGGTAGGTCGCACCGTCCGGGTCGAGCACTTGCCCGTGGGGAGCGTCGAGTCGTGCCAGCTTGTATGCGTCAACCAGCGGATCGAGCTGGGCCAGTGACCCGCCGGGGCTCCAGATCGGCACTCGACCCTTGAGCACCTGAGCGATCAGCGCATTGCGCGTCGCGTAGACCGGTCGCTTTCGCTCCCACCGATCACCGACCCAGACAGCCGCCTTCCTAAGCTTGGCCAGTTCGCTCTCAGGCGCTCCGATTAGCAATCGAAGTGCTTCGAGCATGATCAGCTTCTCATCGGGCTTCAGCGACTTCTTGCGGGCAAGTTCGCCAAGTACGCCGCGCCCGTCCCGGCCGGTTGGTCGTTGGATGGCAAGCAGCGCCCACAGCGCGTCAGTGCCCGAGACTGATGGCACGAAGTCGCGCATGTCGCCGAAGATTGGAGGACCAGCAAGCACCACGCTCGGTCGGCGCCAGCCGGCCCGGGTTGCGATCAAGCCGTCGCCGCGACCGAAGGCGTTCCGGGCCGTGCTTGCCGGCTGCCCGCCCAATCGCTGGCCGCGGACCTGGGCAGCGAGCGCCTGGTACAGCGGAGCCGCCAGGTCCTCAGCCGTCTCGGACTTCGAATTGGTCTCGGCGCGTATCTCCTCGAGCTTCTGGATCAGTTCGGTCACCGTCGGGTCGCCGGCGACGCCGATGCGAGCGAGAACTTCGCGGTAGGCCTCGTTGTCGAGGGCCGGGCTCAGGTACCGGTCCGGGTCGTCGCCATAGAGCGCCATGGTCGCCGAGCTCTTGATTCGGAGCTGGTCGGGCGCCGTCGCCTTGCCCTTCTCGGACGGCAACCACGCGATCGAGGCAGCGCTGCTGATCCACCAGGCATCGACCGTGCCCGCGTGCACCCAGCCGTAGTGGGCCGTGGCCGCTGTAACGCTCGCATGTCTGCTCAGACGATCCCAGGCCCGCGCGAGGGTGCCGAGCACCGCCCCCGCTCGCCGGCGCCGTTGGCCCGGGTTCTTCTCCTCTGAAATGCCCTTCAGGACCGCATCGAGATCCGGCGCGATCCAGTCGCCAAGGGTGTAGGTCGCGTGCATCTGCCACAGAGCCTCGCGACGGCGCGCGGGTGATCCGGTAGCCGAGGCAGGTACGCCGGGGCTGTTGTTCGAATACCGCCATTGGTTGGCCGGGTGGCTCTTGATGCGTGGCGCTACCTCGGCACCAAGCAGGCGGAACAAGCGCTGGGCGCCGATGCCGTCACGGCCGCCGTCGGTCCGGATCTTGTCCGAGTAGCGTCGGTCGATCCAGATCAGACCCGGCGTCTTCCCGGCAGCCACGAACCACGAATTGGCCTCGCGCTCGATAAAGTAGGCATCGCACGGACGGGCATGGACACCTTGCCGCTGACCATTCGCGTCGTGCACGACAGCATCGACCTTGACCGCCCGGCCAACGCCAGCGCCGAGCGCTGGGCGCTCGGCCTCTGGGATCGCTTCGAGTGCCCGACGAAGCCCGTCGACCTGCGCATCGGTCAGGGGACGTTCCAACGTTGTTCCCGCCTTGCCAGCGCCGGCCAGGACGAGCAGCGCGTCCGCACTCGTCGCCGACGACCGCAGCCACTTCCTCTCCTGGAGCCAGTCGCGGATCACAGCCCAGCGTGGCTGACCCGTGAACGCCGGATGCAGTCGCGTCCCGACCTCCAGCAAGTCCCACACCGTGTCGAGATCTGCCGGGAGCAGGACCGCCAGGCCCGTGCGGCTCGACGGCGGTACCCGGTCGCCGTTGTCGAGCACCAGGCAAGCTCGTGAGTCGAGGGCCGCGCCGAGACCCGCTTCGACCACGACCGCCAGTAGGTTGGCGACGAACTGCGGCGAGCGCTGGCCGTCATCCAGCAGGGCGCTGGCATCTTCCACGCTCACCAGGGTCGGCGTCGCGGCTCCCACTCCGCTGAGGTCATCGAGCACCTCGCGCCACCGGTCGTCGTCCGACCTGGCCGTCTCAGCTAGGATGCCTGGCTGCTCCGAGACCAAGCGGACGTCTTCGGGGGAGAGGACCGCAGTGAGTTCGGCTGCCTCGTAGGCGAGGTCGCGTAGCGGGTACGTGGTTCCGGCGTCGTCGAGGGTCAGGGCTGCGGCGAACTCGATCCGCGCCCGGTGAATTAGGTGCTCTTCAAAGCCGGCGCGGAGTGGACCGGTGGTTCGCCCATCTGCCTCGAACTCCGCCTTCGTCGGAATAATTGCCCAGCCCTGTGCTGGCGCCAGTTGGAAGACGTCGAGCGCCGCGTCGCGCCAGAGATCGCTGAGCAGCGGTATGAGTTTCAGATTCCAGTCGCCGTCTGAGGCGATGTCGCGGCGAGACGGCTGGGGATCGAACTGCGCAAGCAGCCGGAACGGCAGACCAACCTCGCGAACTGGCAAGCCGACATGGATATGCCCGGTGTCGCCCTCGAACAGGGCGAACGCGAAGGCCAGCGGTGTACGAGCCCCCTGTGCCTTTCCGAACCGCTCCGCCCCGTCGGGTGAAGCGGCGTTGCGGTTGTAGACCAGCCACTGCCGGCCGTCTGCGGCTGTAACTCGGCGCCGAGAGGTGTGGCCACCGGAGAGCTCCAGTACGTCCTCGGGTCCGTACGCGAGCTGCAGTCGGACGATCTCGCGCCGGGACTCGTCGACCAGCCGAACCGTCGAAAGGTTGCGGAGGAAGAGCAGACCTGCATCATCCCATTGCTTGAGCCACTTCGCGGCGTCGTCGCTGCTGACATCGCCAGGAGAGAAGGGGATGACGAACGTCGTCAACGAGCTGTTGGGCCGCGGCCAGCCGATGTGCTCACCCAGCGGCCGGATCGTGTGGGAGGTGAAGCGCACGCGGAAGTGGCCTTGGTAGACCTCGAGGACGTCTGACAGCGCGTGCAGCGTTTTGAGTCCGATGCCGAAGCGGCCGAGCTTCTCATCGTCGGACGCCTTGAGGCTGAGCCACGGGATGGCCAAAGCCCAGACGTCATGCAGGGTGAGCGCGGCACCGTTGTGCGAGAACAGCAGCCGTGATCTGGGGCTGTCGACCGCGATAGTGGCTTCGGTTGCGCCGAGGTCGTCCGCGTTCTGAATGAGCTCAGCCAGCCCTTGAAGGCGGTCATCGCTGAGGTAGGCGGCGCTGTCGCCCGCCCGCTTTAGGGCGGACCGGATCGACTTCGGCAGGCTGTGTAGGCGCTCGACCAGCGCGATGACGCCCGCATCGGCCGCCGCCTCGTCCTCGGGTAAGAGGGCGACCGTGCGTGGCGTCTCAGGGTCATGATCGGCAACGAGGTGGGCGACCTCGGACGCTTCGTGGGCAGCAAAGATGTGAGGCGTCAGCCCACTCGCCATCTCCGCTCCATTCACGTTGATCCAGCCCTTGCCTCCCCCATCTTCTCGCACCGCACCGACAAGAAGATGGGCCTTACGGGTACGGATGACCCGCTGAAGCCATGAGCCAGATCGCTTCGACCGACAACCTCGCAAGCAATTTGCGGGCGAGACGAGCCCGACTCGGCGAGGAGCCCCGCTAGGCCATAAAGGGCAATCTGTCCCATATCAAACTCCCCGCCTCCGGCCCCCTTCAATCATTGATTCTAAAACCGCAGGTCAGAGCTACTCTATTGACGCAATCGAAACACCTGGCGATCATGGAGCATCGACTGCCCGCGTCTGGGGGCGGGAGCACACCCAGAGAAGGGGGCATACTGTGGCAAAGGGTCACAAGTGTCCGAACTGCGGCAAGAACACGCTTCAGCCGTACACCACCAACCAGTTGAGGTGCTCCAACTGCGCTACGACGGTGAAGAAGAATCGACTTCTCTGAACCTCGAGCACCTGCTCCGCTGCATGGCACCCTCCGAGCCAGGCATGACCCCCGCCGCATACTACGACCCACAGCGACGCTTAGCCGACGCACTACTTTCGGCTAACTGAGGTTGTAGTTGAATCAGAGGGCTGCTGCGCACGCAGGATGCCTAAAGGCCCGACCTGACTTACCGCTGCAGCGGCCTGCGGATGGCAGCGACCCGCCGGCTCCAGTTGCTGACCGCAACGACCTTCACGACGTCGCCGGTCTTGGGTGCCTGGACAAGGTACTGCCGCCCGCCGCGGTCCATGCCGATGTACATGCCGACATGGCGGGGTCGGGACATCGTGCCGTCGGAGCCTGGGATGAAGATCAGGTCACCGGGCTGCATCGCTACCAGCGAGGGGACGGCGACGCCGGTGTGCACCTGGTCTGCAGTGACCCGGGGGATCTGCACGCCGCCTTTGGCCCAGGCGGCCATCATCAGCCCGGAGCAGTCGTAGCTGTCGGGTCCTTCGGCGCCCCAGACGTAGGGCTTGCCTCGCTGAGCAAGCGCGAAGGAGACCACGGTCCGAAGTTGCGGGTCCGTTGGCAAGACGAAGCCTTCTGGGAGGCCCGCGTCGTCCAGCGGTGGTAGCCCGTCGCCGCCGTCGCTGGTACAGACGATGTCCAGCCCGTCGCTGATCATCGCAACCAGCTGCTCAGCCTCTGGCTGCCACTTCGCGTACGCGTCGGGGAAGGCTGAACGCTGCACGGCCTGCGCGGCCTGGGTGAGCGGCATGGTCTGCCAGCCGTCGACCTCGACCAGGTGCTCGTAGAACTTTCGGGCGGCGTATTGGGGGTCAAGGATCTGTTCGGGGGTGCCCCAGCCCTGGCTGGGTCGCTGCTGGAACAGGCCGAGTGAGTCATGGTCGTTGTCCGCGCCGAGGTGGCCGAGATTGCGCAGGGTGGACTCCTGCATCGCGGTGGCGACGGCAATTTCCCAGCCGTAGCGCGGCACGTGCATCTCGGCGCCGACGGCGACGATGGTGGCGGCGTTGCCGACCTGCTCTGAGGTCCAGGAGCCTCGGGTCGGCCAGTCCCGTGGCGCGGCTGTCGCGCCGGGCGAGGTGCTGGGCGGGCCGATGGTGCAGGCCGTGGCAGGGCTCGCCCCGAGTACCGACAGGGCGACGAATACGACCAAAGCCAGCGGTGCCAGGAGAACGGTTGCGAGCCCGCCGGCGAGGATCAGCCACCGGCGGCTCATCGCAGGCCTGCCTGGCGGATCTCGTAGCCGCTGACCCGCCAGCCGGGACCGTCCGGGCCGCCTCGGCGCAGGGCGCAGTCGATGACGCTGTGCTCGGTCCAGCCACGCCAGCCGTCCTCGCCCACGGCGGTCGCGGTCACCCGGATCGTGCGCCGCGCGGTGATCGCGCTGTCACCCGGCTGCAGTAGGTCGGCGAAGGGCTCCACGACAGTGTCGAGGTGGACGCGGTGACCAGCCCAGGTCGCCCAGCGGCCGTCGCGGTCGGCGGCGGCGCTCTGTCCGGCCAGCGTGCTGCTGGCGAAGCGCATGGCCCGCTGGTAGGCATCGCCCGGGCCCGCGTCGCGGCGGGTGTCGGCGCTGTAGAGGGACATAACGAACCTTCGGCACACCTGCCCGGCATCGGCGTACGAGAAGCCGGGCTGTGTCGGCGGCGGCACTGGAGCGGCCACGCCGAGCGGCCCGGGGCTGGCCGGGGGCCTGCTGGTGCTCGGCTTGACCGACGTCGGCTGTGCGCCAGCAGCGCAGCCGGTAACGGCTAACGTCAGTGTCACCGCCGCTGCTACTCGAATTCGCGCGTCCATGGCGATGACGTTGGTGGGTCGCCGGGGCCGTTACCGCTGCCGGCCGCCGCTGGTAACGGCGGTAGCAGGGGCGACTACACCAGCGCCAACGCTAGCGTCAGCCCCGCCTGGTCAGGGTCCATGGCAGATGCCCGACTGGGGCGTCCTGACCTTCAGGAGACCTGCTGTGCTTGCTCACTACCTGACCACCGCCGCTGCCCTGCTGGACGGGCAGATCGATTCCGCGGCGAAAGTGTTGGCTGCTCCCACTCCCCCGCCGGCGGCCCCGCCCGGCTTGGAGGCGACCGGGAACCTGTTCATCGGCTGGATGAAGTGGATCCTCATCGTCGCCGGCGTCGGCGGACTGCTGGTCTGCGGAATCATGATGGCCGTCGGTCGTCGTAACCGCTCGGCGTTCGCCGCCGACGGCGCCGCCGGCATTCCCTGGGTGTTGGCCGGGCTGACGTGTGGGGCGGTCGCGGCCGTCGTGGTCGGCGCGGTTCTGCCGGGCTGATTGCCATGACCTATGACGTCATCACTCGTGCCCGCCGCACCACGCGCCGCAGGCTCATCGCCGTTGGTCTGGCCGCCGCGGCGGCGGCCGGTGCCGTGACGGTCGCGGTAGTGGCCAGCACTGACCCCAGCCGGTCTGTCACCTTGCCGGCGGATCCGGCACCGAATCGCCCCGACATCGGTGCGGCCGCCGGTGGGCGGGCGGACCTGCCGAGTGACCTGGGTTGGGCCGACGTGGCGGGCGTTTCAGTGCCGGTCTCCGGCCAGTCCGGTCCTCGCCTCACAATCGGGGGGCAGGCCCGCGGGTTCGCGCACGACAGCGCTGGCGCGGTACTCGCCGCGGCGCACATTATCGTGCGCGTCAATCCGCAGGTCGGTCCGGCCGTCTTCGAGTCCACGCTCCTCAGACAGGTAGTCGGGCCCGATGCGGCCGCAATGCGGGTCCAGGTCGCGCAGGCGTACGACGAGCTACGCAGCCAGGCAGGCAGGCATCAAGGATGGCCAGCCCATCGGGCGCCTGTACGCCAATCTGCGGGGCTATCGGATCCTCAGCTACACCGACGACGAGGTGATCGTGCGGCTGCTGACTGAAGCGCCGGACGCCTCCGGCAGCTCTCTGATGGTGAGCACCGAGGTGAGCGTGCGCTGGACCGGGTCGGACTGGGCGCTGCTGGCACCCGCCGGCGGGACCTTCGACCAGGCCGTGACCGCCGCGTCGGACTCCGACGTCGCCACGTTCCTCCCCTTCACCGCAGGCGGGTGATTCTCGTGCCGTTGTGTAATCCGTTCGTTCCCGTCACGTGCACCGGCGTCATCGTCGACGGAGTCAACGCCCCAGGAGCTGTCCGCGACTCGATGGTCGACATGATCCTCGATGGCCTGGCCGGTGCGGTCCGGGAGGCGATCCAGTGGGTCGCTGCTCTGCTCACCAGCTGGACGCTCGTCCCGTCGAACAGCCTGTGCCCGACCAGCGGCTCGGATCCGGGTCAGTGGGCCGCTGACTGGGTGGTCCAGTGCAACGACGCTGCCGGTCCGGCGCAGCAGTTGCGCGGGTTCATGTTGCCGATCACGATCCTGGTCCTGGTCGGTGGCCTGGTTTGGCAGGGCATCACCATCGTCATCAGCCGCAAGGGCGAGCCGCTTCTGCAGGCCGTACGCGGCGTGTGGAACACCGCCCTCTGGGGCAGCATCGGTGTCGCCGGCACCCACCTGGTCCTCAAGGCCGGGGACAGTTACTCGATGTGGCTGCTCGACGAGGCGATCTTCAAGGACTCCGACAAGCCACCCAACGAGGCGATGAGCGCGGCGCTCGGCGGGCTGCTGCTTCCTGGTGCGGCGGTGGCCCCGTTCGTGATGATCCTGGTTGGTGTTGTGGTCATCCTCGCCGCCGTGGCGCAGACCATCCTGATGGTCTTCCGCGAGGGCTCGGTGGTCATCCTCGCCGGGCTCCTGCAACTCGCAGCGGCGGGGTCCGTCACCCGAGGCACCACTCAGTGGCTGCACAAGACTCTCGGTTGGTCGCTGGCGCTCGCCCTGTACAAGCCGGCAGCGGTGTCGGTGTACGCCACCTCGTTCGTGATGATGCGCGGCAACGGGCGCGACTGGCTGATGGGCCTCGGCATGCTCGCCCTGTCGGTGATCGCCCTGCCCGCGCTGATGAAGTTCTTCACCACCTTCACCGGCGGCGTCACGTCCGGGGGCGGCGGCCTCGGCATGGCCGGCGCCGGCGCAGCCGCGGGCCTGCACGCCGCGTCGTCGGTGCGCGGAGCGATCGGCGGTCACAGCGCCGGCGACCACGCCCGCTACCTCGACTCGCGGGGACCCGGTAGCGGCGAAGGGGGCGGTAACGGTCCGACCGGGGCCATGCCGGCCACCTCGGCGCCCTCGCCTACGGGCGGACCCGGCGGAGGTGCGACCGGTAGCACGCCGAAGGTGGTGAACGGTAACGCGGCCAGTGGCGGCCCGCCCGGTCCGGTAACGCCCGCGACCACTGTGCCGGCCGGTACCGGCGCTGCCGCATCCACCGGTGGTAGCGCGGCGGCGGGCAGCGGCACAGCCGCGGCCGGGGCGGCAGGAGCGGCGACCGGGCCGGTGGCACCGGTCGTCATCGGCGCCGCACTGGTCGCTCAGGCCGGGGTCACGGCCGCGAAGGCAGGCGCGAACGCCGCCGGCTCCGCGATGCGGGAAGGGAGCTCACCGACGTGAGCAGCGATCAGGCGCAGGTACGCACCTACGGAGGCTGGCGACGGGCGCGGGGCATAGGCCTGTTCGGTCTCGGACCAATGCAGACCTTCGCCGTGCTTTCGGCGATCACCGCGCTGATCGTCTCCGGATCCTTGGGGCTGCAGGCGCTGGTCGCCGCCGCCGGACCGTGTGTGCTGCTCGTGGTTCTGCTCGTGCTGCGGTGGGACGGGGTGCCGCTGTCGGCCGGGATCGCCCAGCGGGTGCGGTGGCTGATCGGCACCAGCCGCGGCTACACCTCGTACCGCTCAGGGGTGATGGTGGCCGGCGAGCACGCCTGGCAGCTACCGGGCGTGCTCGCACCCACCACCCTGCTGACCGTCACCGACGAGAGCGGCGACGGCTACGGGGTGGTCTACAACCAGCGGCTGGGAACCATGACGGTGACGCTGCGCTGCGCGGCCACCTCAACCTGGCTGGCCGATCCCGACGCCAGCACGGCGTGGGTGGCCAACTGGGGCGGCTGGCTGGCGAACCTGGGCTACCTGCCGATCGTCGGCCACATCGCCGTCACCGTGGACACCGCGCCAGACCCCGGTTCACGGCTGGCTGACCACGTCAGCCGCCGGATCGTCCCTCACGGGCCGGCCTCGGCCCGGCGGGTGCTGCGACGGTTGGTGGAGGTGTCTCCGGCGGCCGCCGCCGACGTGGAGACCCGGGTGTCGGTGACGTTCAAGCCCGGCGCCTCCCCCAGCAAGCCCAAGAACCTCGACGAGGCCCTGGAGGAGATCAGCCGAACCCTTCCAGGCCTGCAGGACTCGCTGGGCAGCTGCGGCCTGACCGTCCTCGGCCGGGCCAGCGCGGACAACATCTCGGCCATCGTCCGTACGGCGTTCGACCCGGCCGGCCGGGGCGATATTGCCCGGCTGGCCGCGGCCCCCGGGCTGGACCTGAGTCGGTGGGTGGACTGGGAGACCGCCGGGCCAGTGATGGCCGACGAGCACCTCGACCGGTACGTGCACGACTCCGGCACGTCGGTGTCGTGGGCGTGGCACGAGGCGCCGCGGCAGCACGTACACGCCGACGTCCTCGCCCGGCTGCTCGCCCCGGGTCCGTACCCGAAGCGGGTGTCGCTGCTCTACCGGCCCTTCCCCGCCGGGGAAGCCGCGCGGATCGTCGAGAGTGAGGTCAACGCCGCGGCGTTCCGGGCGGCGTACAACCGGGCGCAGAAGCGCGACGAGTCCGCACGTGACCACGCCGACCGGGAACGAGCCCTGCAGACCGCGCGGGAAGAGGCGACCGGGTCCGGAGTGGGTCTGATGTCGCTGTTCGTCACGACCACCGTGGTCTCCGCCGAGGACTTGGGCCGGGCCGTCGCCGACGTGGAGTCCCGCGCCGACGTGGCCAAGATCCGGCTACGGCAGCTACGCGCCAGCCAGGCCGCCGGCTTCGCCACCACCCTGCCCTGCGGCGTGTGCCCGCCGCAGCTGGCCCACCACTGGCCCCGCTGACACCACGATCAGGAGGAACCGATGAAGAGCACCGTCGTAGACGCGGCCGGGCCGGCGCCGGCATGGGGTGTACGGACACCCGGCACCGGCCGCGCCAGCCACATCTCCCCCGGGATGGAGTACCAGGGCACCACCGTCCAGCTCTGTGGGCTGTTCCCCTTCGTCGCCGGGTCCGGGGCACCCACTATCGGGGTGCCCATCGGACGGCACATGCTGTGGGGTGAGGTCGTCTGCCTCGACCCCCTCGAATGGCTCCGCGAAGGCCTGATCACCAACCCCGGTGTGTTCGTCCTCGGCCAACCCGGCGTCGGCAAGTCCACCGTGGTCAAACGGCTGATCACCGGCATGACCGGGTTCGGCACCAGCGCGCTGATCCTCGGGGACACCAAGCCCGACTACACCCGGCTCGTCGAACACCTCGGCGGACAGGTTATCCGGGTCGGACGCGGCCTGGACCGGCTCAACCCCCTGGACTCCGGCCCACTCGGCACCGCGCTCGCCCGAATGGGCGCCGCCGAGGTTCGGCAGCTGCGGCTGGAGATCCGCGGCCGGCGCATGTCCCTCCTACTGGCGCTGTGCGCCCTGGTACGCGGACAGGCGCTGAACAACACCGAGGAGATCATCCTCGGGCGGGCGATCGACGTACTCGCCGAGCGTCTTGACCGCGACCCGACGGTGCCCGACGTGCTCAGCCTGGTCGAAGCCGGCGCCGACGAGCTGCTCACCGCGGCCCGGGCGCGCACCGACGGCGAGTACCGCCGCCGCGTCGACCAGCTCGTGCCCACCCTGGCGCTGCTGTGCGAGGGCAGCCTGCGCGGGGTGTTCGACGGCCCGACCACCAAGCCCCTGGACCTGGACGCCCCGGCCGTGAGTGTCGACGTCTCCCAAGTCGCGGCCGCCGGCGACCAGCTCGTGGCCGCCGCCATGCTGTGCACCTGGGCGTACGGCTTCGGCATGGTCGACGCCGCATCCGTGCTGGCCGACCAGGGCCTGGCACCACGCCGGCAGTACCTCGGCGTGATGGACGAGCTGTGGCGGGCCCTGCGCGGCGCATCAGGGCTGGTCGAACACGCCGACGCGCTCACCCGGCTCAACCGGCAGCGCGGCATGGCCAGCGTGATGGTCACCCACTCCCTCGCCGACCTCGACGCCCTGCCCACGCCCGAGGACCGGGCCAAGGCGCAGGGCTTCATCGAACGATCGGCGATCAAGATCCTCGCCGGGCTGCCGCCTCGGGAGCTGAACCGGGTCAACGAGGTGATCAAATTGTCGGGACCCGAGCGGGAGCTGGTGGCGTCCTGGGCCGCGCCAGAAGCCTGGTTCGCCGGCTCCGTACATCCCGGCCGGGGCAAATACCTGATCAAGACCGGTGAACGCAACGGATTGCCGGTGTCGCTGACCCTGGTCGGCGAGGAATGGGAGCTCTACGACACCGACTCGGCGATCCGGCAGGCCCAGCCATGAGCACCCGACCGGTCGAGCCGCGCGGCACCACTGGCGGGCCCCTCACCCCATTCCTGCTGCTCGGGCTGGTGTGGGCGATCATCGCCCTGATGTGGCTGTCCTGGCTCGCCGGACAAGTCGCCGCTGCCGTGACCGGGCGTCCCGCCACTGGTCCCGGTTTCGGGTCCGCGTACCTCGAACACCTGCTGCATACCGACTGGGCCGCGCTGTGGCCCGGGGTCTCCCCCACCGCCGTGGGGCTCGTCTACGCGGTGCTACTGCTGGTGCTGGTCGGCCTGGTCACTCTCGCGGCGGTGTGGTGGCAGGAGCGCAAACCCGACGCCGATGATCCACTGCCGTCGCTGGCCGGACCGACCCAGGTACGGGAGATGACGTTGCCGGCGGTTGCCGCCAAGGCCCGCCGCCTTCGGCCCGGCCTGGCCGACGTGTCGGTGAAGGAGATCGCGGCCGAAGCGGCCGGGGTCGTGCTCGGCGCGCACCGGCGGCGGCGCGGCTCGGGCCCACGCCTCTACTCCTCGTGGGAGGACGTCATCCTGGCGGTGATGGCACCCCGCGCCGGGAAGACGACCGCGCTGGCCGTACGGTCAATCCTCAATGCGCCGGGGGCGGCGCTCGCCACTAGCAACAAGCCCGACCTGTGGGCCACTACGGCGGCTGCCCGGGCTGAGCATGGCACCGTGTGGGTGTTCGACCCGCAGTCCATCGCCCACGTCCCGCAGGGCTGGTGGTGGAACCCCCTCGCAGCCGTCGAGGATGTCGAGGACGCCCACCGGCTGGCCAACCACTTCGTCCAGCAGGTCCGCAACTCCCACAGCAGCGACGACTTCTGGATCCAAGGCGCGCTGGACCTCCTCACCTCGCTGATCCTCGCCGCCGCGATCGAGGGCCGCACGCTGACCTCGGTCCAGGCGTGGCTGTCGAACTCCGCATCCCGCGAGCCGGCCACAATCCTCAAGAGCCACGGCTTCAGGGCCTCCGCCCGTGCCATGTCCGGCCGCCAGGCCGGCGCCCCGGAAACCCGCGAAGGGCTCTACGAGACCGCCCGCACCGCCGCAGCTTGCCTGGCCAACCCGACCATCATGGCCTGGGTCACCCCACCCGACCGGCCGCTGCCCGCATTGGACGTCGAGGCGTTTGTTGAAACCGCCGATACGCTTTACCTGCTGTCCAAGGACGGTGCGGGTGCGGCTGCACCGCTCGTCGCCGGCCTGACCGACCAAGTGCTGCGCGCTGCGGTCACCGTCGCCGAAGCGCACGGCGGCCGGCTCGACCCGCCGCTGGTCGCCTGCCTCGACGAAGCCGCGAACATCTGCAAAATCAGGGACCTACCGGAGCTGTACAGCCACTTCGGCAGCCGCGGCATCATCCCGCTGACCATCCTCCAGTCCTACCGCCAGGGCACCAGAGTCTGGGGCGAGCAGGGCATGGACGCGCTGTGGTCGGCAGCCACGGTCAAGCTGGTCGGCGCGGGCATCGACGACGCGCGGTTCGCCGAAGACCTGTCCCGGCTCGTCGGCGAGCACGACGTCACCGTCGCCTCCCGTACGCGCGACGGACAAGGGCACACGTCGTACCAAACTTCTGTGCGCCGCCAGCGGATCCTCGACCCGGCGCAGATCCGGGCACTGCCGAAAGGCTCGGCGCTGCTGTTCGCCACCGGCGTCAAGGTGGCCATGCTCAACCTGCTGCCCTGGTACGACGAGCCGAGCGCCGAGCGGCTGACAGTTGCCGCCGCCGCCTCCACCACTGAGATGACCCGCCAGGCGCAGCGCACCCGCGCCGCACGTCGCGTTCGCATGGTGCAACGCTCCTGGCGAGGTCCGGCCGCCTAAAGCTAGCGTGGATATCGGAGGTAGCCCATGGGTGCACCTCGACTCACTCCCCCGACACCCTCGATACGCAGCATCGGGCTCCACCCTCGGCGGCTGATCGCGGCCGTCGAGGCCGCGGGGACGTACTACCGTGCCCGGCTCGAACACGCCGACGGCCCACGCGCCTATCTCGCCGAACGCGGCCTCGGTGTTCTCGTGCAACGGGAGTGGCCGTGGCGGGTCGGGTATGCCCCACCGGGTTGGAGTTCGCTGTCGCGCCATCTGCGCGATACCGGCTTCACTGCGGAGGAGTTGGTCGGCGCAGGCTTGTCGACCCGCACTCGAAGTGACCCAGACCGACTCATCGACGTGTTCCGGGACCGGGTCATGTTCCCGGTGCGTGCCCCGGCCGGGCACGCCGTGGCGTTCCTCGGCCGCTCCGGCCCCGGCGCCAGCGAGGCCGTGCCGAAGTACATCAACAGCCCTGAGACGGCGCTCTATTACAAGGGACAGCTGCTGTTCGGTGTTGCGGAGCAGCAGGAGCGCATCGCCGGCCGATGGACCCCGGTCCTGGTCGAGGGGCCTGCCGATGTCCTCGCGGTGTGGCTGTCCTACTCCCGATCGAGCCGGACCGGAGCGGTCGCTCTCGCGCCGTGTGGCACCGCGCTCACTGACACCCAGGCCGCGATCCTCCGGCAGCTTCCGGGCGCGGCCCAAGGCTTGGTTGGGGCCTTCGATGCGGACCCTGCGGGCCGCGCAGCGGTTGCTCGGGCGTTTCAGTTGCTCCGGTATCCGCGCTTTCCCGGCCCGCTGCTGGCAGCGGAGTTCAGCGCCGGAGCCGACCCGGCAGACCTGGTGCGACAACCCAACGGCATGGCTCAGCTGCGGGCGACCCTGCAGCGACAGACGCGGCCCATGCTCGACGCGGTGGTCGACCCCCGCCTTGCCCGGCTCGTCGAACGGCATCCCCGCCTGCTGGAGGACATCGACGGCAGGTGCACAGCGGTGCGCCTTCTGACGCCGCTCTTGTATGAGGCGACAGATCCGGACGAGGCGATCCGAGTGGCCCGGCACATCGTCGCGCACGCCAGCGTAGGCGTCGACACTGTCGCGATTGCTGCGCTCGCGCACCTCGAAGCCGTAGTACACAGCCTCGATCCGCCTATCAACGCCGGTCCCGAGCTGGGTAGGCCCTAACGCAGGCACCCAACGACGGACGGCCAACGCATCGACCCGTCCTATCCCGACGGTCGAGTGATAGGCTTCGTCCCCGGCATAGGAGCAGGACCGCAGATGCAACGGTGCAGGTCGGGCGGTGATTGGTGGCGAAAGTGCGCCAAGAGTCGGGAGATGACGGGGCCGGGATACCGTACGGGCGACTAGCCGCGATTCGGACCGTCCGGAATGTTGCAGTCGAGCGAGTTGGTGGCCGCCCGGGATTCGATTGCCTGTTGGGCTACCTGGCGTGGGAGCAAGTCGGGCTGGCTGACCCCGGATTCGTCTGGTCGTTGTTCTTAGAGCCGGCGGAATTGGCGCAGCAGTTTGCCGCTAGGTATGAGTTGGCGGCGAACAGGTTTCACCTGATCGAGATCCTCCTTGTGCGCGCCCAGCAAATGCGCGACCAGGAAGCTGTGGAACTCGCAGGTCGCATTATGCAACGCATGCAAAAGATCCGGGCTGACCGCGGGAACGCCAGGCCGCTGCTATACCTCGGCACCAACGACGAGGGTATCGCCGCCGCTATCGCCATATACGACGACTTCTGGACCGAGAGGTGGGGAGCATGGGTAGATCCTTCATTCTCGCAGTCGGGGTAAACGCCTACCGATCGGCCGACATCCCGAACCTTAACTGGGCGGTCGCCGACGCCACCGCGTTCCACGACGCCGCCATCCGGGGCCGAGAAGGCAGTTCAGTTCGGTCCCGCCTCCTGGTCGAGGACGACGCCACCACTGCGAACGTCCGGGAGTCGCTGGGCGGCTGGCTGGCCGAGGCAGGGCCCGACGATAACGTGATGGCGTTCTTCGCCGGTCATGGCGCCCGCGAAATGAGGTTAGATGGCAACCCTATGGCCGCACCGGAGGCTTACCTGTTACCGTCCGACGCGGATATTGATCGTTTGTATTCGACCGGGATTTCTCTGACCCATGAGCTGCCAATTGCACGGGCACGGATTGGTGCCGGCAATGTCACGCTAATCTTCGACTGCTGCCACGCTGGCGGCGGCATCGGGTTCGCCAACGGAGTCCGCTCGCGCGGCATCGACGGCCCGATCTTTCGCCGCAGGCAAGCCCTAACAAATGCTCAGCTCAACGTTGCAGTGTCACTGCCGGGCGGTGGTCGACAGGACATCGGCGACGGCGTCGCGATTCTCATGGCATGCGGCCAGCATCAGCAGGCTTTAGAGTCTGACAACCTGGGCCACGGAATCTTCACGCACCATCTGCTCCGCGCGTTAGACCAAAGACCCAGCGGCGCACCGGACGCGGTACCGCTCGGCGTCGCCTATGCGCAGGTGGTGCAGGCCGTACTGTCAGACACGCAAGGTCGGCAACTGCCGGTGCTCGAAGGGCGCATGGCTGACCAACAGCTCTTCGTGGGCGGTTCCAAGCGGTCATGATGCCGAACGCGTCGCTGTTCAAGGTGCTGGCCGATACTCGCAGCGCGGACCAGGTGATTCGGCTGACAGCAGAGGCGCTACCCGACGGCACCGGTGGCCCAGTCACTACAAATAACATCTACCGGCATGAATGGGCTCACTACTTCCAGTACAGCGCCCTTCCGACCGGGTTCTTCTTGTCCCAGTACCGCCGCAACTGCTTTACCAGGCTCAAGGATTTGTTGCGCCAGCCCCGCAACGGCAAACACTTCGCGCTTGATCCGTTCTTCGAACAGCTCAGCAGCTTCAACGCGATCTGGGAAGCGTGGCCGCCGGACTGGTACTCAGCCTACACAAGGGCCGACACTCAAGTCGTGGAAGCGCATCTGACCCGTGCTGGAATCCTTGAGGTGCGGCTAGCCAAGCCTGACTACGTCATTTCATTACCACTCGGCCTACACGCCGTATACGAGGCAATGGCCTGGTGCGCCGCAGCGATAACGCACCAATTCCAGCAGGACATCCCACGCTCCGTTGACGCATTCGTCTACACGTGGCCGTTGTGGGTTCTCGCCGATGCCACCGGACGCGATCTAGACGACGTACGAAACGAGGAGCGCATAGCGCTGATGCCGTTTCTATTCCTCGCCTCGTGCTACGACGACCGAGTTATGCCCAACACAGCCCGGCTCCCCGAGTCGTTCGCGGCGATGAGCGCCGAGTTGAGCCGCCGCGACGTTACTGTCGGCAGGCTCACGTGGCAGCTGTTTCGCGACTACGAACGCTTCTGGAGCCGGGCACTGAACCTCGCAAATTGTGATGCATATCTGCGCGGCATTGGACTGCCAGCGCTGACACGCCTATTTGAAGAGACTATGCATGTGGGCCGCCTCAGCCTCTCCGAGCACAAGCGGTTCCTCGACAATCTCTCCAGCACCCTGCCACCGGACCATGCGCCGCTACTGCCAGACGTCCTCACAGAAGTGAACCTGATTGAGAACAGCCTGTATAATCTTGGCGTAGTTCTCGCGGATGCTGACCGCGCGCTGACCTGGCCGCTCCTTCTGGAACCGGAGCTCATTCCGCCAGTCTGCGCGCTGGAGACACCGAATGGCTATCAGTGGTTCTCCATTCGACACGAGAATGATACGCCAACAGACGTTGAGCGCTTGGAAAGCAGGGTAGTACTCCGCCAGCTTGCCGCAATCATGGAACACGTACTGATGCAGCTGTCGTTCGACACCCATGTCGCCTGCTATGGGCCGCTGGACTGGCAACAGCCCATCAACGCCTGCCCCGCCGCTTCGCGATGCATGGCGCTGCGGCACAAGAGGGGCATCGAGTTCTGTGTCGACCAGGCGTGGCGGGAACGGATCGGCGAAGTTGTACCGGCCGTGTTTAACTATCACGGTGTAGAGCCGCCTGAGGAACTCATTCCGGGAATCGGTTCAGCCATCCGTGATTACGAGGCCGCGTTGCGCGGCGAGTCGCCTCCAATGGACCGGGTCAACATCGATCTGAGGGCGCTCGGCCTGGGTCCCTACCTGACCCGCACAGACCAGCTCCGCGGTCACGATGGAGCTGACACTCCATAGCTGCCGCCGGTGGTTTGCTCGGCGGCGAGGTCAGGAGTCACGCCTTGGACCTGCTTGGCTCCGCGCCCGAGCTGTGTCAATCCCACCACCTCCACCAATGCTCAGGCGCAGGCTGAGCCGGCATCTCCGGGGAGGAAGAGTGTCGGTGCACTCCGAGATCAGTGCCTGCGGAACAGTCACGGAACGGGCCGTCTTCGCCGTACAGGATGGGCAGCTGGTGGTCTAGTTCTCTCAGCCAGGGCAGCATGCCGGTGATCTGCAGGCGGGCCTGCTCCCAGCCGTACCACAGGGCTGTCAGCCGGGTGACCGCTTCGTCGTGGCGCCACCATTGCTCGCACCAGTGCCAGCGAGTCATGCCGATTTCACCGACCGGGCGTGGGAAGGTCGGCAGCAGATACGTGGTCACCCACTCCTCGACCGTCGAGTACAGCGGCGGCTGATCACCCCCATCACCAGCGTGGCCGCGTTCGGCTTGGGCCTGCTGGAGGTCGACGACCTGCGCCGTTAGTCTCGCCACCTCTGCAGCGAGCTCATCGAGGTGGGTAGCCGCGTCGTTGCGGGCCTGCTGGGACGTGGTGGCGGTCATCGCGATCGTCCGCGCATCGGCACTGCGGTCGCTGTCACGGGTTGCTTGGCGGCGAGCGCCGCGTCGACCTGCGCTACGCGAAGCTTCGGGAAGGCCTGCACCCACGCGGGCGTCGCGAGCTTGTCAGCGTGGTGGATGGCGGCCGCGGTGGCGTCGGTGTAATCAGCACCGTCGTCGTGCACTACGCTCGCCGCCTGCCCGACTGCGTGCTCGTCGGCCACGGTACGAGGATCGTCCAACGCCCCGCCCTCCCGAACTCCCTCACCTCGCTCAGCAGCAGCTCTGCCTTGCAGATCACGGGCCAAGGCCACCTCCACGTGACTCTGCGCGAGTCGGATCCCTTCGACCGAGCGTCCGCCAGCGGTGCCGGCCAGGATCGCCTGGTTCATCTCTGCCGCGAGGTCACGAAGGAGCTGCACGGGTTCGCCCGCGGGGAGTTTGCCGCTGGCACGCCACTGGCGCTGTAGCTCGTCGAGAGCTTCGGGCCGTACGTGCTCGGCCAGTTTCATAGCCTCTTGGCGGACAGCGGCGTCGAAGTCGTCGACCAGCGCACGGCCACCCGGTGGCAGCGCAGCTGGCCCGTCCTGGCTAATCCCCGCCCGGTCGGGTGTGCCGCCGTGAGCGCGAGCGCGGTGGTGGCGGTGGCCGGCCCGGGCATCGCGCTCCCACACCTCCCGGGCGGCGGCACGCATGGCCTCAGGAATCGGCGTGCCGACCTGTCGATGGCGTTCGTAGGCGGCCATCAGGTCCGGGCGAAACTGACGTAGTCGTTGCTCGGCGAAGTCTGCTGCCCGCCGGGCTAGTGGGTCGCTGCTGGCGTGGACCGTCGCGGTTCGCCAAGTGGCGGCGGCCTCGGCGAAGGTGGCCTTGTTGACGAGCCAGTCACCGTCCAGCGACGCCGCCATCCGGTCACGGTCCGCGCGTACCTTGGCTGCCAGCCGGTCGGCTTCCCGTCGAGCCGCCGCGGTCGCCTGGTCACCTTGGGCCTGGCGTTCCCGCTCGGCGGCCTTGTTCTGGATACCGACGGCGGCCCACCGGGCACCGGCCTCGCCGATGGTCGCCATCGTCGCCAGCCCTTGCAGGAACTGCTGGCGGGTTTCGGTCATCGGGTCCTCGTGTTGCTGCGAATGCGACACGTGCACCTCCCTTGCCTGCTCAGCGGCCGCGCCCAGCACGCCGGCCGCCTCCCACTGTCGGGTCGGGTATTGGTGTGGGAGTTAGCGGCAGCGTTACCGCCGGTTGTCGGCCACCCGCTACCACTCGCAGCGCGTCGGCTGCAGCACGAGCCGCCTCGGCTTGGTGCAGGCGCTGCTGGGCACGCCGCAGCTGCTCGAGGGTGTCGGCGAGCCGGGCCAGGTCCAGCACCAGCGCGAGCGCGGCGATCGCGTCGTCGTCGCCGGAGATGCGACCCATGAGCGCTACCAGTCGCGACATGGCGCGCATCTCCTGCGAGCGGTTGGTGGACCGACGGATCCGCCCGTAAAGATCGCGGGCTGCGCGGTCGAAAACCTCGACGGCCCGGTGCAATGGCCCGCGTCGGTGACCCTCCATCGCGTAGGCCAGGCTGGTGAGCAGGTCGGCTGCGGCGACCGCCGTGGCCTGCGCCCGCGCCGGTTCGGTACGGGCGGCACGGCGGATGTCGGCGGCGGCTGCGGCGGCAGCCTTGGCGGCCTGGCGCAGCGCCTCGACGCGCTCGCTCCGGCTCACCGTCGGCGCCGCCGCCGGCGGTAGTGTCGGAATGCCCCACCGCAGCCGCAACCTGGGCAGCGACATGTCGGGCGCCAACCGGCCCCCGCCGAAGTACACCGGCTGCCCACCGGCGGTGCGTGCGCCGGGAAGAGCCACCGCGTAGCCGGTGATCTGCCGGGCATCGGTGCTGCTACGCCGGAGCCGGACCAGCACTCCTGCCTCGCGTAGCCGGGCGAAGAACTCCTCCTCCGAGCCAGCCGCGGCCACGGCCGTGCGTACGCGCCAGCGCAGCTCGTCGCGGGGCGTCTGGGCGCGGCCCACGCGACGGGCCTTGCTGACCTCGACCGGGTGGGGGCGGCGGTGAGCGGTGCGGTCAGCCGGCGGGACCCGGCGGCGCAGGTTGTAGCGGTGGGCGACGTTGTCGGTGGCCGTGACGCAGCGCGGGTAGTCGTTGCGCATCCAGTTGGTCCGCCCGTCCTCACGCACCAGCGTGGCGACGATGTGCACGTGGTCATCGGCGTGCCGCATGACAATCCACCGCAGGCCTGGATCGATGGCGCTGGTGGCGACGCCGACCTCAGTGAGCATTTGCTCCGCCATGCTCGCCCAGGTCGAGTCGCTGAAGGTGCGGCGCCGGTCCTCGGGCGCGAGCCGCATGCTGGCGTGCCAGACGAACTTGTTCGGCGGCCGGTCGCCCGCGCGGACTGGCTGCTCCAGCAACGCAGTCAGCGCACGGAAGTCCCGCTTACCGCTGGCGGTGACCTTCGGCTCCAGGTACGTCAGCGGACCCGCGCCGTCCCAGGCAGCCACCAAACGCGGGTTGACGTGTTCCTCCGCCTTGCCCGGGCCCCACAGGTAGCGCAGCAGCCCGCCGACCCGCGACCCCCGCCGGTGCACCCGCGTGATCACCGCATCCTCCGGTCGATCAGGAAGATCACCTCGTCGAGCCGGGCCATCGCTGCCGCACACAGCCGGACGGCCTCAGCGGCCCAATCGGGCAGCCGGCCGGTGGCGTTGAACGCCGCAGCTGCCTGGTTGACGTTGTTGCCGAACATCGCCACGGCGCGGCGAGCGGCGAACAACTCGTGCTGCAGATCGCGCAGGTCACCGGTCACACCACCGGGCGCCTGCCGAGCGGACGCGGCGGCGACGGCGGCCTTGGCGGCGTAGCCGGTTGGGGTCAGTTGCGCAGCGGCCGCCGCCGCGTCGATCGCGGCCTTCTCGTCGTCGGACAGCCTGAGCAACACGGCGTGCGTGCGAGCCGGTCGGTTGTGCGCGCGGTGCCGCACCTTTCGAGGCGGGGCGGGCTGATCGCTGTCCATCGTCGCCACTGTGCGTCCCAGGCGTTGCCGGCGACGTCAGCGCCAGCGGCTACCGGCGCCGGCCAGGGCGACGCGCGGGGCGCGGCCCGCCCCAATTGCCGATCTGCGACCGCGCCCGGTCGCAGATCGATAAGCAATGGCCATATCTTGCTGCGACCGCCGTCGAGCAGGACCTCGCGCAGCTCGACGAAGACATCCGGCAGCAGCAGACATCTGTGGCAGCTGGCTCACCGGGTCCACGCCTTCGTCGACGAACAGGAAGCCTTGGCCCGAGCCCGGCCACATCCAGCACGCCGGCCAGCAACGCGGCATCCCCACGACCGGCCTTGCCGCGAACGCCGCTGGTGAGCTGGCCGAGCACACCGCCGCCGCGCTCGCCGCCTACCGCGAACTCACCGGCCAACCCGCGGCCCAGCCCTCGCTGAGGGCGTCAGCTCTCGTCCTTCTTCTTCCGGTAGTCGTCCGGCAGCGCGCGGACCTGCATGTCCATGTGCTCGGCGCGCAACTGCATGCCGAGGTCGCCGGTGACGACGCGAGCGCCGCCCGCGCAGAGGACGTCGAGGTCCGTCGCGCAGCGCAGGATCGCCAGGTCGGCGTCCGGGCCGCGGTCCTCAGTCTGGGTCCACACCTCGAGCGTAGCCGTATGGTTGGCGCGAATCGACGCGGACTCTCCTGGGCGGCCGGCGAGGGTCTGCTGTAGAAAACGCACGGCTTTGGTGGCGCTCTCGGCGAGGAACCCGTTGCCGTACTTCTGCCGGTCGAGCTCGTCGACGACCCGCAGGGGCACGACGAGGCGCGCCGTCCTCTCTGTCTCCTTCCAGCCGCGCAGCACGCTGGGCCAGTCGATCTGATCAGGCCGCTGCCAGGTGTGGAAGACGTTCGTATCGAGGATCAGCGGCAGGCCCGGCCGGGCGGCGAGCTTCGTCAAGGCATCGAGTTCGGCGCGTGCCAGATCGAGCTCTCGGATCACGTCGCTGATGACCCGCCCGTACGCCTCGTTGCTCGCTCGGATGACCTCGGCCGGAGCCGGCGGCGCGGGCACCGGGCCGAGAGTCAGCAGGTGCCAGTAGGCGTCGCCGCGGACGGCACCTGCAAGGTCGGGCTCGGCGAAGCACGTGCGCAGCTGGTTGTAGGTCTTCTCTACGGCGCCGATGTAGGCGTGGAAGCAGCCGTAGGTCCCGCCCTGGGCGTTGACCCAATCGTTCTTGGCGGTGCGCAGCACCTCGTCAGCACGGTCGAGGGTGACCCCGGGAAGCAGTCTCACGTTGGCGATCCTTCCACCCCAGACGCCCAAGAGTCTCTACGTACACCGGTACGCCCGCGGCGACTTGGTCGCACCTAGACCTGAAGATAGAAGCTTTCCAGCCTCGACGCCCGCTCGCAGTTCCGGTGACCTGCCGTTCGGCGGCCGAGACCCGGCTTGATCTAGCCGGTGACGTCCTGAATGGCCTCGTAGAACTCGGGGTCGTTGGTTCGAGGTATCAGCGCGTTCCGGTTTCCGGACCACAGGTCTGTCCGCAACGGGAAGGTGCACGTGGTGCGCCATCGTCGCCGCCCCCAGCGTTGCGGCAGGACCAGCACCTCCACGCTGGCGCTGTAGGGACCGTCCCTCAGCTGGGTCTCGGGAGTGTCCCACTGGAACTCGATCACCCGCTCAACCGACTTGCGGCCCTCGACGGCAAACGGCATGGCGTACTGCCGATGCTTGTCCGATTCGGGGTAGACAGACCCGTGGAAGGCGATCCAGAGCATGCGTTTGGGCAGCGCCTTGTGGTCCGCGGAGTTCTCGCCGCCGGCGCCGCCGCTCAGGCGCAGCTTGATGTCGGCGACCACGAGGCAGGCGGGGGCAGGGTTATGGAAGACCAACGGTATGTCGAGCACGATCTTGTTACTGGTGATGGCGCCGCTGAACACATGCCCCGTCTCCACGCGCAGACGACCGCGGCGAACCTGCATCCACCAAAACGATGCGAGCGTGAAGATCAGCGCGGTAACGGAGATGGCCACAGGCGGAGTGATCCAGGCGTTGGTGGCTCCGAGGAGTGGAAGCGCGGCATCCATGTGCTGAAGTGTCTCGGGCGCCCGCAAATTGGTCGCGGAAGGGCCCGCGCCGTCGAGCTGCTGCTTACAGACCCCTGACCGGCATACTGCGCCGACCGGTGGTGTTGCGCCGACCCGGGCTCGGCGACCGGGACGCTCCAGGTCTACACCGGCAGCGCCATTGATACCGCCGACGGAAGCTGATCACTGAGCGCAACGTACCTGGAGAACTCGCACCAGTTGAATACGCGAGGCTGCCAGTCTCCCCGTACCCCACCGGGCACGGGCCCGCCCCCGCCCCCCGAGGCTGCGGAAGAGTTGCTCGGGCACTAAGGGTGTCGGTGATCCCATCCATACTTAAGTCCGAGTGCAGCGATAGTCAGTGACCGTCGCTCTTCCGCGGCACGTGTGGCCGGGAAGGAACCCACCGGGGGTGTGCACCCTCTTGGTCGCTAGCGAACGGGGAGAGATGGCGACAGACCCCGCCGTCAAGACAGAGCGAGACGAGTACCTGTTGGCCCAGGTGCGGGAGACGTTCGGTCGTGTGGTCTACGGCCACAAGACCCACGAGAAGCAAGCCGACCTATGCTTCCGGAAGCATTGCAGCCAGCAGGCTGCACTTGTCGTCTTCACGGCGGCCAGCGCCGGCACGTTCCTCGCGGCGCTGCTCGGGAACTTCGTGAGCCCGCAGATCGCCAGCCTCGTCACGTCGTTCATCGCCCTGATCGTCACAGCGCTGACCCTCGCGACGAAGAGCTTCAAGTTCGGCGAGGAGTCCGAGGCGCACCGCGACATCGCCTCGCGCCTGTGGGACGTGCGCGAGTCGTACCTGTCTCTGATCGCCGACCTGATGTCCGGCGCGACGTCGGCGTCCGATGCCCGTGAGCGCCGTGACAGGCTCCAAGAGGCTACGCGTACGGCTTACGCCGACGCGCCCAGGACCACATCCAAGGCATATGGCAAGGCGCAGGACGGACTTAAGAACAACGAGGAGCTGACGTTCACGTCGCGCGAGATCGACCTCTTCCTCCCGGAGGCCCTCCGGCTCAACGAGAGTGAGGCGGCCGCATGAAGGTCTCGGAGATCTTCGACACCCTTCTCGAGAACCTGAAGGTCGGCGACGCCAGCACCACGATCGCCGCGCGTCGGGATGAGATCACTAAGGCGCTGAACAAGGACTTCAGGTCGGTCGAGGGATCCACCGCGAACCGGCTAATGGTGGGCTCCTACGGGCGACACACGGCGATCCGTGGGGTGTCCGACCTCGACATGATCTACATCCTCCCGGCCAGCCTCCGCTCGAGCTACGACAGCGAGACTGGGCCGCGAAGGATCCTCAACCGCGTCCGGGATGACCTGAAGGCTCGTTATCCCAACACCGAGATCCAGGTCGACCAGTGCGTCGTGCGGGTCCAGTTCACCAGCAACAAGTTCAAGTTCGAGGTTCAGCCGGCCTTCGAGAACGCTGACGGCACCTTTGACTACCCGGACACGAAGTCCGAGAGCTGGAAGGTCACCAAGCCGCGCCACGAGATCACGGCGACCAAGGACTGCAACGATCGCACGTCGAAGAACATGCGCCACCTCGCTCGGATGGCCCGGGCGTGGAAGGACACGAACGGCGTGGTCATGGGCGGCCTGCTTATCGACACGCTGGTACATCGGTTCTTCTCGACCACCACCGAGTACGACGACAAGGGGTCTCTCTGGTTCGACTTTATGGTCCGGGACTTCTTCAAGTTCCTTGCGGAGGAGCCTGACAAGGACTACTACCTCGCGCTGGGCAGCAACCAGCGTGCCACGGTGAAGAAGCGGTTCCAGCCGAAGGCGAAGAAGGCATACAACCGGTGCCTCGAGGCTATCGCCGACGGGGGCAAGGCATCTGCGAACAAGAAGTGGCGCGAGGTGTTCGGTACGGCGGTTCCGCTTGAGACCACCAAGTCCGCCCGGTCGTTCAGCGACACGGAGGAGTTCATCGAGAACCTGTTCCCCGTCAACATCGGACACTCGGTGACGATCGACTGCGAGGTCACGCAGAACGGCTGGCGACCGACCCTGCTGCGGATGATGCTCCGCGATCGGACTCCGCTCCTCGCGAACAAGGGCCTCGACTTCACGATCATCGAGTGCAGCGTCCCGGAGCCGTATGACGTGAAGTGGAAGGTGCTGAACCGAGGGGACGAGGCCGAGCGCCGGAACAACATCCGCGGCCAGATCATCTCGTCGAGCCGCCCCGGCGTGAGGCACGAACGAACCAGCTTCCGTGGGGAGCACGTCGTCGAGTGCTACATCGTCAAGGACGGGATCGTGGTCGCACGGGACGTCATCGACGTGCCAATCAGCACCAGTGCGGCATAGCGCTACAGAGCGGTGATGCTCGTCGTTACTGGTCGGCGGTCGGAAAGCCGGGCTCTGTGCGGAGAGTCGGGCATACTCGCGTTCACCACCGACCAGGCCGCGCACGTGGGCACGTGGTACACCGCCCCCGCGCGGACCCGTCAGCCGCGCCACCCGCAACGATCTCGGCCAGCAGGTCCTCCGCGCCGGCGACTGCTGCGCAAGCTGCTCGACGATTGCCTGCGGATCTTGGGCCCCGATCACCCCGACACCCTGACCACCCGCCACAACCTCGCTTACTGACGCGGCATGGCGAAGAGGTCCGATCACAATCTGTAACAGCGGCTGGCTGATAGCGGAGAACTCGCACAGAACGAATACGCAACCCTGCCAGTCCGCACCGACGCCGGTGGTAGCCGACGCGCTCGGCTACCACCAGACCAGCACCGCCCGCCAGGTCGCCAACGCAGGCGGCACGTGGAGCCGCTAGGCACTCGATCGAGCCGGGCCAGATAGAGGCCTGGGTCTCGGGTCAGCTCCCGGCGGTAGCGGTGCACCCGGCTCCTGAGCGAGCCCGGTACGCACTCTGCCGGCAGGGGATGGACCATGTCTACTTCTCGCCCGGCCTCCCGGAGCGGCTCGCTGACCTAATCCGCCTCGACGCCGCCTGACAACCCGTCCACGGCGCCCGGCTCGCAGGGGTCTTTGTCCGATTTCCTCAGCACCTTATCCTTGATATTCTTCAGCCCAGGTACGACCCTTTCGTCCAGCAGCTTCTTGGCGTGGGGAGCCGCCTTGTAGATTCCATAGGCCGAACCCGCCAGAACGGCAAGGCCAGCGGCCGCGACACCAGCCTTTTTCCCGCTGGATGTCGCATTCGCGGCATTGTCGACGACGGTATCCGCATCGACGCCGATGTCGTTGGCAACCGTCTTGGCCACTCGCTTCGCCGCCCTCGCCGCGGAGACCGCCTCCTGGGCCTTGCGCTTGAGGTCGTCGGTGACGTGCAGTTCGTCGACGATCGCGTCATCCCAAGTTCTGGTCGTCCAGTCCCGGTTGTACCAGCTATAGCCGCCGGGGCCGCGGTGATAGTCCTTCTCGAACGCGTATTTCGCCCCCTTTTCGGTCACTCCGTAGGCGCCCGGAGCACCTTCCAGGTAGCCCAGCTCCTTCAGGATCACGTTCATTACCTGGCTGGTCACTCCATAGAGCTGTCCCAGTGCAGTGGCAGATTTACTCACGTTCGAAGATGTTACTGACGGCGCTCAATGCGGGCGGCAGACAGCCGAACCAGCTCGGGCCTGGCGCACGGCGCGGTGATGGCCAGCCGCCTGGTGGAGGCCTTCCACGAACGGTCGAAGGTGGCGGCGGAGACGGTGCTCGGTGTCCCGGTCCAGCGACTCACGACGGCGATCAGCCGGGCGGTGCTGCTACCCGATGAAGCCGTCACCACCGCCGCCACGGACCTCGGCGTCGTCGCGATGGAGGCGATGGGCGCGTACGCGGCAGACAGCTTGTACCGGCCGAAGGAGGTGCCGCACGGCCCTGACCGGGGGCGCTGAGCGCCAGGGCCAACGGCCGGTCGCCAGCAACCAATGCGAATCCAGCAGCACCAGCAGGTCGCGACGGACCGCCCGCCGTGGGCAGCCACTCGCGACGATCGGCCGGCCGGTCGGCTTGGCTCTGACGCTGAAGCGCGCTGCCGGCATCGAGAGGCGTCGACCGGATGACGATCCCGCAGCCTGAAGGACCTATCCGGTAGCGGCCCGGTCGGATTCTTCGGCAACGCAGCGGACATCATCTCGGAAGCCGCTGCCTGGTATCCCGACACCTACTCACGGGAAGCCTCGGAACACCCCGTCCGGGTCCGCCGCGTCGGCGAACTCGAAGAAGTCCATGTTGCCGATCGAGAGGTTGTCCTCGACGCTCCACATCTCAGCCGGTAAGACCCGGAACCAGCGACCCGGCTCGTGGACCAGGTCCAGCGCGCAGGGCGTGTCCGGCAGGGTCAACATCGATGCAGTCTTGCAGCAGCGGGATGGGTTCCTCCGATCCGTGCCCAGCGCTACCGGTACTGCTGGTTGTCTGCTACCACGTCGGCGGTAGCGCGCCCGGAAATGGTCGGCCGGGATCGTCGTGTCAGGGCATGCCAATTGGTGCCTCGACAGCCGGTCGCCTCGGCGTCCACTCCCCTCACCCTGGAGGATTGGGCAAGATGATCACCAGCTCGCTGACCCACGAGGAACTGCTGCGACTCCCCGCGATTGTCGACCTGTCCACCGCTGCTCGCGCCCTGGGCGTCGGGCGGACGAAGGCCTACGAGCTCGCGAAGCAGGACGTGTTTCCGTGTCCGGTGCTTCGGATCGGGACGTCCTACCGCGTACGCACCGCAGACCTGCTGAGGCTGGTCGGCATCGACCGGCACGGCGCCGATCAGGAGGACTCATCGGACCGGACGCGCGGTTGATCAGTCGGTTTGCCCTGACTCCTGCGGCACAGCCCATCCCGGTCGATACCGCCCGGCGAGCACGTCGTCGACGAGCAGCGCGACAATCCCGGACGGCGTGAGATCGGGCCGCATCACCGCCAGCCTCTCCATCTCCGAAGGCGTGAGCCGGATCTTGACTTGCTGATCCCGCTTCTCGCGCGCCGGCAACGGCGGCAGGTTCTCGGCGACAGGACGCTGTCGCGGCATGCCTCAACTCCTCGGCGAACTCTCGAACGGCTAGATGACGAGTCGAGGTTCCCACATTCCACGTCGCCTATCACCAACCGCCATCTCACACACCAACCCGGGACCACATCTTGGTACCGCTTTTCGGTACCATTACAACAAGTGCGCAGTAGCTTCACGCACGGAAGCAGGGCTCAGCCCATCCCTCCCTAGAAGGAACAGGACCGACGTGAGCGCCTCGGACCCGATCAAGAAGATCACCCTTCGCAGCGGCAAGACCCGCTACCGCTTCGTCATCGACGTCGGGCGCAAGCCGGACGGACGTCGGGACCAGCGGACCTACACCTTCGACACCAGAAAGGAGGCTAAGGCGGAGTACGCGCGGATCAAGCACGAGACCGACCGAGGCACGTACGTCAAGCCCGGCAAGATCACCGTCGACGAGTTCCTCGACGAGTGGTTGACGTCGGCCACCCGCGATGTCGAGAAGGCCACCGCGGCGAACTACCGCGACGCACTCCTCCCGGTCCGGGCCCGTCTCGGTGGTAAGCCGCTCCAGGACATCACCGAGGCCGACATCGAGGCGCTGATCGACTGGATGTTGACGGAGGGCCGGCGCCGCGGCGGCAAGCCGGGAACGGGGCTGGGTGTCCGGTCGGTGCGTCTGACTCTCGGCCGGCTCCGGACGGCACTGAACGTCGCGGTTCGCCGCCAGCTCGTGGTGCGGAACGTCGCAGCGTTCGTGGCTATCCCGAGGGCAGCGGCGAAGGCTGCCATTGAGGCGCGGGCGGAGCGCAAGCCCTGGACCCAGGAGGAGGTGAAGGCGTTCCTGACCGGCATCACCGCCGAACGCCTCTACGCCCCCTGCCTGCTGTCGCTGATGGGCCTGCGGCCCGCTGAGGCATGTGGCCTCCGCTGGTCCGATGTCGACTTCGAGGCCGGCACGATCGCGGCCGGGGAGAACACGCGGACGCTCGTCGATGGCGAGGTCGAGGAGAAGGAGGCCAAGTCGGCGGCCGGCAAACGCGGCCTGCCGATGCCGGCGACGGTCGCCAAGGCGCTGAAGGCGTTCCAGACCCAGCAGAAGAAGGAACGACTGAAGGCGGGCGACGTCTACGTCGACAGCGGATATGTCCTGGTCGACGAACTCGGCCAACCGCAGCGCACCGACTGGCTTCGCCGCCGGCTGTATGAGCTGATGGCTAAGGTCGGAGTCCGTAGGGTCCGACCTTACGACGCCCGGCACGCCTGCCTGACCTACCTCGCTGGCGCCGGAGTACCGGACGTCGTGCTGGCGGCCTGGGCCGGTCACGCGGACGGCGGCACGCTGGCCAAGCGGGTCTACGTCCACCCGGACAGCAGCCACCTCAAGGTGGCGGCCGAGCACCTCGAATCGGGCCTGTTCGGCTGACTCCCGTGACACGAAACTCGGCAGTACGCGCGTACGTGATGAATTGTGAGACGGAACAGCAAGAAGGCCTCGACCCACCGAAGTGAATCAAGGCCCTGACCTGCTGTTTTACTGTCGGGACGGCCGGATTCGAACCGACGACCCCTTGACCCCCAGTCAAGTGCGCTACCAAGCTGCGCCACGTCCCGATGCCCCCGCCAGGTCTCCCCCGCGGCAGCCGGTACAGCTTAGCGCAGGATCTTCGTACCGTGCGCAGAGGCCCCTCCCGCGCCGCACGCCACACCCCCTAGAGCGTCCTAGGAGGGTGGGCGCGACAACGACAGGGCGGCCAGCAGGGAGCGGGTCAGCCGTGGGCCTTGCCCCGGCCGCCGGGGCCCAGCTTCTTGCGCGGGCGTACCGAGATCTCGATCGGGCTGCCCTCGAAGCCGAACTCCTCGCGGAGCTTGCGCTCGACGAAGCGCTGGTAGCCGGCGTCCAGCGGACCGGTGGTGAACAGCACGAAGCGCGGCGGGGCCGCCCCGGCCTGCGTGGCGAACAGGATGCGTGGTGCGCGTCCGCCGCGTACCGGGTGCGGGGTGGCCTGGACCAGCGCGGTGAGCCACTGGTTGAGCTGCGCGGTGGGGATGCGCGTCTCCCAGCTGGCGAGCGCCTTGCGCAGCGCGGGTGCGAGCTTGTCGACGGCGCGGCCGGTCTTCGCGGACAGGTTCAGCCGGATCGCCCAGGGGATGCGGCGCAGTTCCCGGTCGATTTCCTTGTCCAGGTAGTAGCGGCGGTCGCCGTCGACCAGGTCCCACTTGTTGAACGCGATGACCAGCGCCCGGCCCGACTCGACGACCATGGTGAGGATCCGCTGGTCCTGCTCGCTGATCACCTCGCTGGAGTCGAGCAGCACCACGGCGACCTCGGCCGCCTCGATCGCCGAGGCGGTACGAAGGCTGGCGTAGTACTCGGTGCCGCTGGCCTTGCCGACCCGCTTGCGCAGGCCGGCGGTGTCGACCAGCTGCCAGGTCTCGCCGCCGATCTCGACCAGGCTGTCGACCGGGTCGACTGTGGTGCCGGCGACCGAGTCGACCACTGCCCGCTCCTCGCCGGAGAACCGGTTGAGCAGGCTGGACTTGCCCACGTTGGGGCGGCCGACCAGTGCGACCCGGCGCGGGCCGCGCGGCCGGTTCTCCACGATCTTCGGCGCCTCGGGCAGCGCGTCCATGATGGCGTCGAGCAGGTCGCCGGAGCCGCGGCCGTGCAACGCCGAGACCGGGAACGGCTCACCGAGGCCGAGCGACCACAGCGAGGTGGCCTCCATCTCGATGGTGGTGTTGTCGGCCTTGTTCGCGATGAGGATGACCGGCTTGGCGCTGCGGCGCAGCATCTTCACCGCTGCTTCGTCCACGTCGGTGGCGCCGACCATGGCGTCCACCACGAACAGCACCACGTCGGCGGTGCCCACCGCGATCTCGGCCTGGGCGGCGATGGCCGCTGCCCGGTCCTTGGCGTCGGGCTCCCAGCCGCCGGTGTCCACCACGGTGAACGACCGGCCGTTCCACTGCGCGTCGTAGGGCACGCGGTCCCGGGTCACGCCGGGGATGTCCTCCACGACCGCTTGGCGGCGGCCGATGATGCGGTTGACCAGCGTGGACTTGCCGACGTTGGGGCGGCCGACCACTGCCACCACCGGCTGCGGACCGGCCGGCTCACCGGAGTCGACCTCCGGCTCGCGCAGCTCCACCCAGCCACCGAAATCGTCGTCACTCATGCCGAGCCGCCCTTCGTTCGCGTCTGCGGCACCTGCGAAAACCCGCTCACGCGACACCCCGCTCCGTGAGCATCTCCCGCAGTCGGGCCACGACCTCGTCGATGCCCAGCTCGGTGGTGTCCAGCACCACCGCGTCGGGGGCCTGCTGCAGCGGGTTGACCTTGCGGGTCGAGTCGAGGCGGTCCCGGCGGGCCAGGTCGGCGGCGGTCGCCGCGACGTCGGCGGCGTCCTCGGCGCTGCGCCGCTTCGCGCGCGCCGCCTCGGAGGCGGTCAGGTACACCTTCAGGTCCGCGTCCGGCGCGACCACCGTGCCGATGTCCCGGCCTTCGACCACGATCCGGCCCGCGTCGGCGATCACCCGCCGCTGCCGGTCCACCAGCAGCTCGCGTACGGCGGCGACGGCGGCCACCGCGGAGACGGCTGCGGTCACCTCGGAGCCGCGGATGGCGGTGGACACGTCGGTGCCGTCGACGGTCACGGCGTACCCCTGGGGGTCGGTGCCGATGCGGAGGTCGGCCTCGGCGGCGACCTTCGCGACCGACTCGGCGTCGGTGAGTTCCACGCCGGAGCGCAGGACCGCCCAGGTCAGCGCCCGGTACATGGCGCCGGTGTCGAGATAACGGGCGCCGAGGCCCGTCGCCAGTCGCCGCGACACGGTGGACTTCCCCGAACCGGACGGCCCGTCCACAGCGACCACGCATCGCCCGGCCGGTACGTTTTCCTCCACCGTTGTCCTCCTCAGCCCGTACCTCGCAGGTCGCCCGGTGTGTCCGGCGCCGTTGAGCGGATGGTTCTGTCGTCAATCATGCCCGCGCCGCGCGGGCGTCCCGCCGGGCCGGCGTGTGCCGGGCCCGCGGACCGCGTCGAAGCCTACCGGGAGCCGTACCCCGATCGTCGGGGTCAGTCACCCACCGTCTTGAACAGGGCGGCGACCTCCGCGTTGGTGAGCCGCCGCATCCGCCCGGTGCGCAGGTCGCCGAGCTTGATCGGACCGATCGAGGTACGGATCAGACGGCTCACCGGGTGTCCCACCTCGGCCATCAGGCGCCGGACGATGTGCTTGCGCCCCTCGTGCAGGGTCAGCTCCACCTGGGCGGTTTTGCCGAGCGTGTCGACCAGCTTGAACCCGTCGACCTTCACCGGCCCGTCCTCCAGCTCGACGCCGGCGGTCAGCCGCTTGCTCAGGTTGCGCGGGATCGGCCCGGCCACCTCGGCGAGGTAGGTCTTGAGGACCTCGTACGACGGGTGCATGAGCTTGTGGGCGAGGGTGCCGTCGTTGGTGAGCAGGAGCAGGCCCTCGCTGTCGGCGTCCAGCCGCCCGACGTGGTAGACCCGCTGCTCCAGCCGCGCGCCGATGAAGTCGGCGAGCTCGGTGCGGCCCTTCTCGTCGGCCATGGTGGTGACCACGCCGCGCGGCTTGTTCATCGCCACGTAGACCAGGCGGACGTCGGCCTGCAGCCGCTCCCCGTCGACGACGATCACGTCGCGGGCCGGGTCGGCCTTGTCGCCGAGCTGCGCCACCCGCCCGTTCACGGTGACCCGGCGCCGGAAGATCAGGTCTTCGCAGGCGCGCCGGGAACCCACCCCCGCGGCGGCGAGCACCTTCTGGAGGCGCTCGGCGCCCTCGTACACGGGGGCGTCGGGCTTCGGGGCACGGTCATCGCGTCGCATCGGCAAGCTCTTCTACGTCGTCGGGAAGGAACGGGGCGAGCGGCGGCAGGTCGTCCACCGAGTTCAGCCCCAGCTTCTCCAGGAACATGGTGGTGGTCCGGTAGAGGTAGGCCCCGCTGTCCGCTTCGGTGCCGCACTCCTCGACCAGGCCGCGACCCACCAGGGTACGGAGCACCCCGTCGCAGTTGACACCCCGGATGGCCGAGATGCGCGAACGGGTCACCGGCTGCCGGTAGGCGACCACCGCGAGGGTCTCCAGCGCGGCCTGGGTCAGCCGCACGGACTGCCCGTCCAGTACGAACCGCTCCACGTACGTCGCGTATTCCGGCCGGGTGTAGAGACGCCAGCCACCCGCCGCCCGGCGCAGGTCGAACCCGTGCCCGGCCGCGGTGTATCCGGCGGCGATCTCGTCGAGCATCGCGCCGACCCGCTCCGGGGCCTGTTCGAGGACCTCGGCCAGGACCATCTCGCTGACCGGCTGGTCCACCACGAGCAGGATGGCCTCCAGGGCGCCGCGCAGCTCCGCGTCGTCCAGGACCGGCGCGGGCGGCGGTTCCGGCGCGGCTCGCCGCCGTCCCCGCTTCGGGGGTACGCCGTCAGCCCCCGCTCCCCCGCTCACCCGGTCCCCCGGTTCCTGCGCAACCGCGTCGCCGTCCCGCCGGCCGTCGCCGCCGGCCCCGCTCTCCCCCGAGATCTTGGTACGGTCCCGCCCTCCGGAGGGCGCTCCCGTACCAAGATCCGCCCCGGCCGCTGCGATCTTGGGAGGAACGGGCCCCTCCGAGGGCCCTTCGCTTCCAAGATCCGCCGAGGAATCCGGTGTCGCGTCGAGATCCGCTTCCCGGGAGTCGGCGGTGTCCGGGGTCTCGGGTTCGGGCTGCTCGGCGGCCGTGTCGGAGTCGTCCGGGGCGGGCCTGGGTGGGGCGGGGCGCTCCCACGGGGGCACCCATGCGGCGGCCTGGTCGGCCAGGGAGTCGCGGCGTTCCTCGTCGCTCATCCGTTCACTCCTGCGTCGGTGCGGGTTCGTCCGCCGCCTCGGCGGGCACGGCGGCGTCGGATGCGTCGGCATCGCTCGGCGCGGCGGCGTCCGCGACGGGGGTGGACGTGGTCGTCGGTTCGGGGCTGCCGGCGTACTCGTCGACTGTCAGCTCGGCCTCGCCGTCGACCGGGCCGGTCCAGCGGACGGTCAGTTCCTCGAGCGCCTGCTCCTGCACGAAGGCGACGAGGCCCTGCCGGTACAGCTCCAGCAGCGCCAGGAACCGGGCCACCACCTCGAGCGTCATCTCGCAGTCGGCGCAGAGCAGCGAGAACGTGGCGACCCCGGCGCGGCGCAGCCGGTCGGCGATGATGCCGGCGTGTTCCCGGACGCTGACCCGGACCATGTGCACGTGCGCGATGGACACCTCGGGCACCGGCTTCGGGCTCATCGCCTTGACCGCGAGCGCGCGCAGCCGCTCCGGGCCGATGCCGAGCACCAGGTCGGGCAGCGCCTCGGCGTACCGCGGTTCGAGGGTGACCGCCCGCGGGTAGCGCCGGCCGCCGACCGCCTCCAGCTCGGCGATGTGCGCGGCGGCCTCCTTGTACGCCTTGTACTGCAGCAGCCGCGCGAACAGCAGATCCCGCGCCTCCAGTAGCGCCAGATCCTCCTCGTCCTCGACCTCGGCCGAGGGCAGCAGCCGGGCCGCCTTCAGGTCGAGCAGGGTGGCGGCGACGAGCAGGAACTCGCTGGTCTCGTCCAGGTCCCACTGGTCGCCCATGGCGCGCAGGTACGCGATGAACTCGTCGGTGACCTTGTGCAGCGCGACCTCGGTGACGTCCAGCTTGTGCTTGCTGATCAGCTGGAGCAGCAGGTCGAACGGGCCGGTGAAGTTGTCCAGCCGGACCGTGAAGCCACTCGTCTGTTCGCCGGTGCCCGGGTCGGCGGGCACCACACCGTCGACCTCGGCGGCCAGCTCCGCGGCGACGGCGGGGTCGCCGGGGCCGTGCGGCGGGTCGAGGGGCGGTGCGGTCACCGGGAAACCGTAGACGACGCGGCGGGCGGCCGGCGTGCGCCCTACCGGTCCGCCTGGGCGGCGATGACCTCCCGCGCGAGCTGCCGGTAGTTGCGCGCGCCGGAGGAGGCCGGGTCGAGGGTGGTGATCGGGGCACCGGCCACCGTGGACTCGGGGAACTTCACCGTCTTGGTGATGACGGTCTGGTAGACCTTGTCGCCGAACGCCTCGACCACGCGTTGCAGCACCTGGCGGCAGTGGGTGGTGCGGCTGTCGTACATGGTGGCGAGGATGCCTTCGAGTTCCAGGTCGAAGTTGAGCCGTTCCCGCACCTTGTCGATGGTGTCCAGCAGCAGCGCGACACCGCGCAGGCTGAAGAACTCGCACTCCAGCGGGATGAGTACGCCGTGCGCGACGGTCAGCGCGTTGATCGCCAGCAGGCCCAGCGAGGGCTGGCAATCGATCAGGATGAAGTCGTACTCCTTGCGGATGGTGCGCAGCACCCGCGCCAGGGCCATCTCCCGGGCGACCTCGTTGACGAGCTGGATCTCGGCGGCGGAGAGGTCGATGTTGGCGGGCAGCAGGTGCAGCCCGGCCACGTCGGTCTTGATGAGGACGTCCTCGGCGGTGACGTCGTCCTGCATCAGCAGGTTGTAGACCGACAGGTCCAGGTTGTGCGGGTTGACGCCCAGGCCGACGGAGAGGGCACCCTGCGGGTCGAAGTCGACGAGCAGCACCTTGCGGCCGTACTCGGCCAGCGCCGCACCCAGGTTGATGGTCGTCGTGGTCTTGCCGACGCCACCCTTCTGGTTGGCCATCGCGATGATCCGCGCGGGGCCGTGCCGGTCGGTCGGCATGGGTTCCGGGATCGGCTTGCGCATGGTGTACGCGGCCGGGTCGGCGGGGCCCAGATCGGCGCCGAGCGTCGCCTGCTGCTCACGGAGCTCCGACGTCCAGGTCTCGGCACGGTCACCGTTTCCTGCCATGTCCTCGTTGCCCCCTCCCGACGACCACCCGGCGTCGGAGCCGTCCGACGTCCCTCGCGGCGCCGCTGCGCACCTCCGGTCCGTCGCACCTGGAGGCCCGCGCCGATGCCGACTGTACGCCACCGGCCAGCAGCGCGTTCGGTAGCGGGTCGGCGTGTCGGCCGCCCGTCAGCCGGGCCTCACGACGCCGGCGCTCAGCGAGCCCGGGGGTGGGCGGTCGCGTACACCTCGCGCAGCCGCTCCACCGTCACCAGTGTGTAGACCTGGGTCGTGGTCACCGAGGCGTGGCCCAGGAGTTCCTGCACCACGCGCACGTCCGCGCCGCCGTCGAGCAGGTGGGTGGCATACGAGTGGCGCAGCGTGTGCGGGGAGACCGCGTCGGGTCCGTCGACCGGCAGGCCGGCCCGGGCGGCGGCGGTGCGCAGCACGACCCAGGCGCCCTGCCGGGTGAGCGGGCCGCCGCGCGCGTTGACGAACACCGCGTGGGTGCCGCGTCCGGCGGCGAGCAGCGCCGGGCGGCCCCGGACCAGCCAGGCGCGCAGCGCGTCGGCCGCGTACCCGCCGACCGGGACCAGCCGGGTGCGGCCGCCCTTGCCGCGCAGCAGCACGGTGCCGGCGTCCAGGTCGAGGTCGTCGACCGCCGCGCCGACCGCCTCGGAGATGCGCGCGCCGGTGCCGTACAGGAATTCCAGCAGCGCCCGGTCGCGCAGCGCGCGGGCGGCGGCGTCGCCGGTGGCGCCGGGCAGGCCGGCGGCGGCCAGCAGCCGCAGGACCGCGTCGACGGGCAGCGCCCGGGGCAACCGGCGCGGCGGCGCGGGCGGGCGGACGTCACGGCTGGGGTCGGCGCCCGTGAGTCCCTCGCGCAGCGCGAAACGGTGCAGGCCGCGTACCGCGCTGGCCGCGCGGGCGGCGGAGGAGACGGCGAGCGGCGGGTGGTCGTCGTCGCCCGCGCGCAGCCGGGCCAGGTGGGCCTCGACCTGCGCGGGCCCGGCCGCGGCCAGGTCGTCCACCCCGGCCGCGGCCAGGGTGGCGAGATAGCGGTCCAGGTCGCGGCGGTACGAGGCGAGCGTGTTCGCGGACAGGCCGCGTTCGACGGTGAGGTGGTCCAGGTAGGTCCGGACCGCACGGCGCAGGGCCGGCGCGGGTTCCGCGCCGGCCGCGCGCACGGCGGCGTCGGTCAGCTCAGCACCTCGTCCAGCGGCAGCACGTCCATGCCGTGCGCCTCGGCGACCGGGCCGTAGACGACCTTGCCGGCGTGGGTGTTCAGGCCCAGCGCCAGCGCCGGGTCGTTGCGCAGCGCCTGCTGCCAGCCCTGGTTGGCGAGTTCGAGGGCGTACGGCAGGGTGACGTTCGTCAGCGCGTAGGTGCTGGTGTTCGGCACCGCGCCGGGCATGTTCGCCACGCAGTAGAAGATCGAGTCGTGCACCTTGTAGGTCGGGTCGGCGTGCGTGGTCGGGCGCGAGTCCTCGAAGCAGCCGCCCTGGTCGATGGCGATGTCGACGAGCACGCTGCCCGGCTTCATCCGGGAGACCAGTTCGTTGGAGATGAGCTTCGGGGCCTTCGCGCCGGGCACCAGCACCGCGCCGATGACCAGGTCCGCGTCGAGGACGGCCCGCTCGATCTCGTACGCGTTCGAGGCGACGGTCTGCAGGTGACCGCGGTAGATGGCGTCGGCCTGGCGCAGCCGGGCCACGTTCTTGTCCAGCAGCAGCACCTCGGACTGCAGGCCCAGCGCGATGGCGGCGGCGTTGAGGCCGGACACGCCCGCGCCGATGACCACGGTCTTCGCGGCGTAGACGCCGGAGACGCCGCCGGGCAGCACGCCGCGCCCGCCGCCGGTGCGCATCATGTAGAAGGCGCCCACCTGCGGGGCGAGCCGGCCAGCCACCTCGGACATCGGGGCGAGCAGCGGCAGCGACCGGTCGGGCAGCTCGACGGTCTCGTACGCGATGCCGGTGACCTTGCGGTCGACGAGCGCGTCGGTGCACTCGCGGGAGGCGGCCAGGTGCAGGTAGGTGAAGAGCACCTGCCCCTCGCGCATCCGGTGGTACTCCTCGGCGATCGGCTCCTTGACCTTGAGGACCAGCTCGGCGGTGTCCCACACCTCGTCGGCGGTGGCCAGGATCTTCGCGCCGGCGGCGGCGAACTCGTCGTCGGTGATGCTGGAACCGACTCCGGCGCCGGCCTCCACGAAGACCTCGTGGCCGTGGCGGGTGAACTCGTTGACGCCCGCGGGCGTGATCGCCACCCGGTACTCGTGGTTCTTGACCTCGCGGGGGATTCCGACCTTCACGATGCAGACACCTTCCTCCGGGGCTGCTCACCCCCGACTGCGCGGCGCCGCGCCGGCTCCGTTGCCGGCGCGGTACACCGGTCCCGCCGGCGGCAGTCTAGAACCGTGGGAAGCCCACGGACGGCGACACTGTGACATCCGGTGCCCGCTGGTGCTGACGGTGTGTCAGGCATGCCGCAGGCTGGCCGGTGGAGACGCCATCAGCCGACAGGACAGAGTTCGGTAAATATCCTTCCACGACCGGGGTGCCGGGGCCGACAGGACGCGAGTGGATCACTATTGTGTCCGCTCATGACCACTCCTTACCAGCAGTACCCGCAGGGCGTCTCGGACAAGAGCAAGGTCGTCGCGGGTGTGCTCCAGATCCTCCTCGGCGGCTTCGGCATCGGCCGGTTCTACATGGGCGACACCAAGACCGGTGTCATCCAGCTCATCGTCACGCTCGTGACGTGCGGTATCGGCGCGATCTGGGGCCTCGTCGACGGCATCCTGATCCTCGTCAACGGTGGCGTCGACGGGCAGGGCCGCCCGCTGCGCGACTGAGCGCAGACACACGAAAGGGGCCGCGCGGTGCGTCGCACCGCGCGGCCCCTTCGTCGTCCGTCCCGGATCAGCGCGGCAGCGGCGCCTCGGGGCGGCGCAGCTCGCTGAAGCCGGTGTCCCGGGCGCGGGCGGCGGCGAGCAGCCCGGCCACGCAGGACGCGTTGGTGATCTCACCGGCCAGCACCATCCGCACCGCCTCGTCGAGGTCGACGCGGACCACCTGGAGGTCGGCCTCCTCGTCGTGCCGGTCGTGCCGCTGCTCGGCCGGCACGTCGGCCAGGTCGCGGGCCAGGAAGACCCGCACCACCTCGTCGGTGAACCCGGGCGAGCTGTGCAGGTCGACGAGCACGTCGACGCGCCCGGCGGTCAGGTCTGCCTCCTCGGCCAGCTCCCGCAGCGCGGCGGCGGCCAGGTCCTCGCCGCCGACGTCCATCAACCCGGCGGGCAGCTCCCACAGGTGCCGGCCGACCGGGTGCCGGTACTGGCGGATCAGCACCACCTGACCGGCCTCGTCCAGCGCCACCACGGCGACCGCGCCGACGTGCCGCACGTAGTCCCGGGTCGCGCTGCCGCCGCCGGGCATGGTGACGTCGTCGCTGACCACGGAGAAGATCCGGCCGGACCAGATCGCCCGGTGGCCGGTCACCTCGTACCGGTGCTCGACGCCGCTCACTTGGCCGGCGCCTTCGCGCCACCGCCGCGGCCGGGCTTCTTCGACGCGCCGTCCAGGTCCACCGGCAGCTGGTCGGCCTGCGAGTACGCCACGGCGGCGCCGACGAACGCGGCGAACAGCGGGTGCGGCCGGGTGGGACGGCTCTTGAGCTCCGGGTGCGCCTGGGTCGCCACGAAGAACGGGTGCAGGTTGCGGTCCAGCTCGACGAACTCGACCAGCCGCCCGTCCGGCGAGGTGCCGGAGATGGTCAGCCCGGCCTTGGTGAGCTGGTCCCGGTAGGCGTTGTTCACCTCGTACCGGTGCCGGTGCCGCTCGCTGACCTCGGTGCTGCCGTACGCCTCGGCGACGATCGAGCCCTCCGCCAGCTTCGCCGGGTACGCCCCGAGCCGCATGGTGCCGCCCAGGTCGCCGCGCCCGGCGACGATGTCCTCCTGGTCGGCCATGGTGGCGATGACCGGGTGCACGGCCTCCTCGTCGAACTCCAGCGAGTTCGCCCCGTCGAGGTTGGCCAGGTGGCGGGCCACCTCGATGGTCATGCACTGCAGGCCGAGGCAGAGGCCCAGCAGCGGGATGCCGTTCTCCCGCGCGTACCGGGCGGTGCCGACCTTGCCCTCGATGCCGCGGACGCCGAAACCGCCGGGGATCACGATGCCGTCGACGCCGGCCAGCGCGGCGGCGGCGCCCGCCGGGGTCACGCAGTCGTCGCTGGGCACCCACTTGAGCTGTACCCGGGCGCGGTGGCCGAACCCGGCCGCCCGGATCGCCTCGCTCACGGACAGGTACGCGTCGGGCAGGTCGACGTACTTGCCGACCAGCGCGACGGTGATCGTGTGCCGGGGCTGGTGCACCCGCTCCAGCAGGTCGTCCCAGCGGGTCCAGTCCACGTCGCGGAACGACAGGCCGAGCCGGCGCACCACGTACGCGTCGAGGCCCTCCCGGTGCAGCACCTTCGGGATGTCGTAGATGCTCGGCGCGTCCGGGGCGGCGGTGACCGCCTCCCGGTCGACGTCGCAGTACAGCGACAGCTTCTCCTTGACCTTGTCCGGGATCTCCCGGTCGCAGCGCAGGACCAGCGCGTCGGGCTGGATGCCGATGCTGCGCAGCTGCGCCACCGAGTGCTGGGTCGGCTTGGTCTTCAGCTCGCCCGACGGCGCCAGGTACGGCACCAGCGACACGTGCAGGTAGAAGCAGTTGTCCCGGCCCAGGTCGTGGCGGATCTGCCGGATCGACTCCAGGAACGGCAGCGACTCGATGTCGCCGACGGTGCCGCCGACCTCGGTGATCACCACGTCGGGTACCTGGCCGTCGGCGTCCGGGTCGGCCATGCCGCGGATGCGGGCCTTGATCTCGTTGGTGATGTGCGGGATGACCTGAACCGTGTCGCCGAGGTACTCCCCGCGCCGCTCCTTGGCGATCACCGCCGAGTAGATCTGGCCGGTGGTGACGTTGGCCTTGCCGGAGAGGTCCCGGTCGAGGAACCGCTCGTAGTGGCCGACGTCGAGGTCGGTCTCGGCGCCGTCCTCGGTGACGAAGACCTCGCCGTGCTGGAACGGGTTCATCGTGCCGGGGTCGACGTTCAGGTACGGGTCGAGCTTCTGCATCACCACGCGCAGTCCGCGCGCGGTGAGCAGACTGCCGAGGCTGGAGGCGGTGAGGCCCTTACCCAGCGAGGAGGCGACGCCCCCGGTGACGAAAATGTGCCTGGTCGTCCGTGCTGTAGGGGCCAAGGCCTGCTCCCGTGTCGTCCGTAGCGGTCGTGCGAACCGCCGTGCCGATCAGCAGAGTGATCACGCGATCCACGGGATTCCACGGTAACACCATCCGGACCGTGAGCCGGCGTCGCACTCGCTGTCGGCGCATGTGGGGCCGGTGCCGGCCCTTGATCGACCCCACCTCGCCGATGTGGTGCCTTCCGCCGGGCCTCGACCCCGCCACCTCCCCGAGCCGGCGGGGCGGCAGACCTGGCGGGCCGCGCGGGCGGGGTCAGCCGGCGGGGATCTCCGAGGACGCCGGGGTCGGCTGCGCGGGCACCCGCGCCCCGCGGGCCGTGCCGGCGGCGCGCGGCCCGTCCGGCGCCTCCGTGCCGGCGGAGTCCGCGCCGTCCGGTCCGACCGGCTCCCCGGCCTCCCCCGGGTCGCCGGCAGCCGGCCGACCACCACCCGCACCGTCGCCGGCCGGGGCGTCGCCGGCCGCGCCGCCCCTGGAGGACTTGTCCGGGCCGCCCGGTGGGACCGCGCCCGTCTCGCCGCCGCCACGCCCGCTGTCGGGCACCGTACGGTCGGTGGAGTGGTCGAGCACCCGCAGCGCCGCCAAGGCCGCCATCGGCACCACGAGCGCCGCCGCCGCGCCCGCCACGTCCAGCGCCGACCCGCCGAGGACACCGCCCAGCCCGACCGCCACGCCGGTGCCGGCCATCGCCGCCCGGATCGCCGGGTAGATGCCGAACAGCCGCAGCAGCCCGCCCCACGGCTGGAGCAGCGCGAGCCAGACCAGCGCGGCCCCGGCCAGGGCCAGCACTGTCAGCGGGCTGTTCACCAGCGTCTGGATGTTGGCGCTGCTGGACCGGTGCACGGTGAGCCCGCCGGTCCCGTCGCCCACAGCGGCCAGGAACCGGCCCAGGCTGCCCCGCTCGTCGGCCGGACGGCCGAGGTCGACCAGGGCGAAGCCGACGGTGACCGCCAGCGCGGCCATGGTGGCCCAGGCCAGCCGGCTCACGGTGAGCCAGCCGCCGCTGCAGATCGCGGCCGCGACGCTCACCCCGGCGGTGAGCGCGATCGCGCCGATCGAGTCGGCGCCCAGGTACGGGCTGCCCACGACCACCACGGCCAGCCCGCCGACAGTCACCATCACCATCGGCCGCCAGCCCTTGCGGAACCGCTGGGCGAGCCAGCCGCCGCACAGCAGCGCCCCGGCGATGAACACGCCCAGCCCGACGGTGCCGAGCCCGGCGTACCGGCCGCCCTCCAGCGCCGAGTAGCCGACCACGCCGTTGAGCTGCAACCGGGAGCCGGTGAGCACGTCCACGCCGACGACGAGCGTGGCCAGCCCGGCGACCGCGCCGAGCGGGCCGAGCGTGCGCTCGTGCCCCGGGCTGAACCGGACCAGGGCGGTGCCGCCGACGATCAGCAGCGCGGTCACCGAGGCGTACCAGAGCCCGGCGTGGTCCCCGCGCCACCAGGGCACGGCGTCGGCGAGCAGCGCCGCGGGCACGGCGAGCGCGGCGGCGATCAGCATCAGCTCCACCACGGCGACGATGCGCGGGGACACCGGTTCCGGCCCGTGCGGGCCGGCGAGGCGGCGGGCGCGGCGCAGCAGCGGCAGCACCGCCACCGCGAGGGCCAGCTGCGCGGCGGCCAGCAGCGTGAAGAACCAGCCGGCGACGCGGCGCTGGGCGGCGGCCTCCCGGTCCGCGTCGGCGGGCGCCTCGATCGCGGCCCGCAGGTCGTCCGGCCGGTCGTCGACGGTCACCGCGGGCCGCCCGAGGAACGCCCGTTCCGGCATCGGCTTGTCGAGCACGGCGAGCACCGTCGGGGCCAGGTCGATCAGTTGCAGGTAGCCGGACCGGGCGGTGCTGGGCGAGGTCAGCCAGCCGCCCTCCCAGCCCGGTCCGTCGGCGATCGCGACGTGCAGCCGCGCCGGGGATTCGGTGTCGGACACGCCCGCGACGAGCACCAGCGACCGCGGTGGCCGGGCGGCGAGCACCCGGGCCAGCCGGGCGTCGGCCTGCCGTGCCTGCGCGGCCCGTGCGGCCGGGTCGTCGTCGTCGACGGTGCCGACGTCGACGATGCTCAGCACGCAGGAGCCGAGCAGTTCCGCCGGGTTCTCGGGGAGCGTGGGCGCGTACCTGTCGACCCGGCCGAACGGGCGGGCGGCGGCCACGGCGGCGCCCGGCCCGACCGCCACCGAGCAGCGCACCGACTCGGCCAGCGCGCCGGGTGTGGCACCCCAGGACAGCTGCTCCTGGTTGTGCACGACCGCGCTGGGCTGGTCGGGCAGGTTCGCGCCGATGCCGTCGGGCCGTTCGACAGTGACAGCGGTGGCCGGGCAGCCGCCGCCCGGGCGGGTGCCGGGCCAGGCGGCGAAGTTCCCCGCGCCGAGCGTGAGCCAGCCGTCGACCGGGCAGGTGGGGCGGTGCGCGGAACGTACCGAGAGGGACCCGATCGCGCCCTGCTCGGCCATTCGCCACAGTGTCGGCGTGTTCTCCGGGTCGACGTCGTCCCACCGCAGGCCCGCCGCGCCGACGAGCACCACGTAGTCGGCGTTCGGCCGGGACGCGCCGTCGTCCGGGCGGGCGGACAGCGCGGTGATGCCCAGCGCCACCACGACCAGGGTCAGCAGCACCGGGGTCAGTCTGCGCAGCATCAGCGGTTCCCGGTGGAGAGCTGGGGTGTCAGCTCGGCGTAGAGGCCGGCGAGCGCGGCCACGGTGTCCGCCTCGGTGGGCCAGGTCGCGGCCCGCGCCGTGCCGCGACGGGCCAGGTCGTCCCGGCGTACGGGGTCGTCGAGCAGGTCGCGCACCGCCGCGTCGATCGCGTCCACGTCGCCGGGCGGCACCAGCACGGCCGCGTCTCCGACCAGGTCCGGCAGCCCGCCGACGGCGGTCGCGACGAGCGGTACGCCGGCCCGCAGCGCCTCCTGCGCGAACAGCTGGCGGGCCTCCCAGTCGCTCGTCACCACCGCCAGGTCGGCGCCGCCCAGCAGGTCCGCCACGTCGGTACGATGCCCGAGCAGCGTCACCGGCGCGCGGGCGGCCGAGATCCGGGCGGCCAGCGGCAGGTACGCCGGACCGCTGCCGGCGATCACGACGAGCGGGGCGGGGGTGCGGGTCCGCCAGCGGGCGGCGGCGTCGATCAGCACGTCGTACCGCTTCTGCGGGTGCAGCCGGCCCACCGAGAGGATCAGCGGACGGTCGGCGGCCACGTCGAACTCGGCGCGTACCGCCGCGCGGCGGCGGCGCGGCGCGGGCAGCGCCGGCGCGGCGACCGGGGCCAGGCGGGCGTCGGCGGCGCCGAGCGCGGCGGCGCGGTCGACCAGGTCGGCGGAGGCGCCCAGGGCGACCCGCACGGACCGGGCGACGACCCGCTCGACCAGCCGGGACACCGCGCCGCGCAGGCCACCGGCGAGGACCGCGTTGTGCCAGGTGACCACGAGCGGCGCGGCGGGCCGGGCGAGCGCGGCGACCAGGCCGGCGCGCAGCCCGTGCGCGTGCACCACGTCGACCGGTGTGTCCGCGAGCGCCCGGCGCAGCGCGGTGACCGCGCGCGCGTCGCCCGGCGTGGGGCTGGCCGGAATCTCCACCGGCGTGAACCGCGCTCCGGCCCCGGTGAAGTCGAACTGTTCCTCGGTGGCGGCCGGGCCGCAGACCAGCACGGACGCGCCGGCCTCCGTCAGCCCCCGGCTGATCGAGCGGACGTGCTGCCCGACCCCGCCGGTGCTGGAGGCGAGAACCAGGGCCACCGACCCGGGCCAGCGCGGTGCCGGCGAGGCGTCCGTCATGAGGAAACGGTCTCCCTTCCGTCACCCCGCTCGCCGGGGTGCTGCTGCGCCGGCGGGCCGTCGTCCCCGCCGGCCGGGCGTCGCCGGCGTAGCCGGCGGGTCACGGTCGCGAGCAGCGGCCGCAGGTCGCGAGCGTCGGTCAGCCAGGCGACGGCGAGGAACAGGACACCGACCACGACCCCGGACAGCATGCCCTGCGCGAGGGCCCACGGTGTCGTCGGGGTGCCGTCACCGAGCCCGGCGAGTCCCGCCGCGACGGCCGCCCCGCCGGCTGCGGCGACGACGGCGGCGAGCAGCCCGGCGGCGCCGGCCCGGCCGGCCCCGGCCAGCGCCTCGCCGCCGGCGGCCCGCCGGACCGCGGCGATCAGCAGCGCGCCGAGCAGCAGCATGCCGGCCGAGGTCGCCAGCGTCACCGCGAGCACCCGGTCGGCCAGCGGTGCCACCTGGGCGGCCACCACGGCCAGCGCGGGCACGCTGAGCCAGCCCAGCGCCGTGGCGACGGTGGCCGCGCGGGTCTCGCCCCGGGCGTACAGCGCGCGGGTGAGGACCGCGAACAGGCCGTAGCCGACCAGGCCGGGCGCGAACCCGGCGATCCCGGCCGCCGCGGTGCGCGCGTCCAGGGGATCGGAGAAGAAGAAGTGCCCGACCGGGATCGCGGTGCCGACGAGCGCGGCGGCGCCGAGCAGGCTGAGCAGCACGACCCCGCGTACCGCCGGGGCCAGCGTCTGCCGGTAGGCGCGCTCGTCGCCGGTGGCCCGCGCCGCCACGAGCGTCGGGTACGCGGCCACCGCGAGCGGCACCGCCAGCACCGCCCAGGGCAGGAAGTAGACGGTCTGCGCGAGGTTGTAGACGCTGACGTCGGCGGTGCGGCCGTACGTGACCTGGTTGAGCGCGACCACCAGGGCGATCTGCTGGGCGGCCACGGTGACCGCCCCGGCGACCACCAGACCGCCGACCCGGGCGCGGGCGTCGGCCGGGAAGCGGTAGCCCGGACGAATCCGCAGCCGCAGCCGGCGCACCGGGATCAGCAGCGACAGCGAGAGCACCACCACGCCGAGCGTGGTCCCGGCAGACAGCAGCAGCTCGCCGCCGCGACCGGCCTCCCCGATCGTGGCCAGCCGCCCCTCGGCAGCGGTGAAACCGAGGTAGACGGCGATGACCGTGACGCTGGACAGCAGCGGCGCGATCACCGGCCAGGCGAAGCGGCGGTGCGCCTGGAGCACGCCGGTCAGCACGATCCCCACGCCGTACAGCGGCAACTGCGGCGCGAACACCCGCAGCATCCGCGCGCCGGACGCCTGCTGGGCCTCGCTGAGACCGTTTCCGATCAGGCCGGGCAGCGGGTCGGCGGACACCGCCAGCAGCACCGCCAGCGGCACCAGCAGGCTCAGCGTCCAGGTCAGCAACGCGCCGGTGGTGGCGGCCACCGCGCGCCGGTCACCCGCCTCGACGGCGCCGGCCAGCAGCGGTACGACCAGACTGGCGAGCGCCCCGCCGGCGACGATCTCGAAGATGAAGTTCGGGACGTAGTTGGCCACCAGGTAGGCGCCGCCGAGATCGGTCGGGCCCAGCATCCAGGTGAACACGGCGGTACGGCCGAAGCCGGCGAGCCGGCTGAGCACGGTGAGGACGGCGATGAGGGCGGCCGCCCCGGCGACCCGGCCGGCGGCGGCGAGAGGAGCCGGTTTCGTCACGTCAGTCCGGGAGCCGGCCCAGCTCGTCGAGGTGCCGCAGCCCCGGCGTGGACGCGATGACCTGGGTGAAGCTGACCTTCTCGCTGGCCGCGGTGAGCGCGGCGAGCACGGCCAGCACACCGGCCCGGCCCAGCGGCCCGGTACGCGCGGCCAGGCTCACCCCGAGCAGCGCGCCGAGCGCGTTGGCGCCGCTGTCGCCGACCATCACCCGCTCACCGAGGTCGTCGCCGACCAGCGCGGCCGACGCTCCCACCGCGCCCGCCGCGACGCCGCCGTACGGGCCGGTGGTCAGCGGCGCGCCGAGCAGCATGCCGGACTTCAGCGCCCGGCCGGGCCGCAGGTCGAGCAGGTTGACCAGGTTGGCGGTGCCGGCCACCACGCCGGCGCCGAGCAGCACGTCGAGCCCTCGGCCGAACGCCCCGGCCCGCCGGCGGCGCGGGTGCGCGGCGACCCGCCGGTCGGCGGCGAGCAGCGCGGCGGCGCCCAGCCCGGCCACGCCCACCCCGGCGACCTTGACCATCCCGGCGGTGACCTGACCCTCGCGCAGCGCGGCGAGGTGCCCGGCGAACCCCTTGGCGGCCTTCTGCTCGGGGCGCGCGCCGACCACGTCGTCGTAGAGGCCGACAGCGCCCGCGCCGAGCCCGGCGACGAGTGCGGCGGCGCCGGCCGGGGCGCTACCGGCGCCGAGCGCGGCTCCGGTGGCCGCGCCGACGGCCAGGGCCGGACCGGCGGCCAGGGTCACGGTGCGGCCCCGGTAGTTGGTGCGCTCCAGCGCCGGCCCGCCCGGCGACGTGCGCGTCTGGCGCAGCACGTAGCGGGCGGCCAGCGCGCCCGCGCCCACAGCGAGCAGCCGACCCAGTCTCACGGGACCTCCTCGATCCGGACTTCGAACGCGACGCGGCACGGACCGGGCGGCCCGCAGGGTCACCGGGGCAGTGTAGGCACCCGGGAGGTGGCGTTGTCGCCCACGCCGTACTGGCCGGTCTTCTTGTCGGTGAGCTGCTGCGCCAGGGCGAGGCTGGTGCCCAGCTGGCCCTGCACGGTGTTGGCGTTGTCGACGGTGGAGATGGTCTGCGACAGCACCGGGTCGCCGCGGACCACGGAGACCAGGTTCCCGCCGGTCGAGCCCATGCCGGCGACCACGAGCGCGCCGGCCCGGTCGAACTGCTCGGCGATCTTCACCACCGACTCGTCCTTCTTCGCGGAGTCCTTGTCCACGTACGGCTGGCCGGTGACCATCACCACCGCCTCGGCGGCGGCGGAGATCTTGTCTGCCGGGGTGAGGTACCCGGCGGTGGCGTACTGCTCCAGCACGGCGCGCCGGTCGGCCTCGCTGACCGGCGGGCTTCCGGCCGGGCGGTCGACCAGGACGTTCGCCAGCAGGGCGCTGGAGGTCTCCACGCCGTGCCCGTTGCCGGGCAGGTTGCCGGTGGGGGCGCTGTTCGGCCGGGCCGCGGTGACCGCCAGTTCCAGCAGGTTGTTGTTGCTGTCCGGGTTGACGAACTTGTCCTGCACGTCGATGCGGCCGGTGACGTCGGCGCCGGCGGTCTGGAGCATCTTCACCACGCCGTCGGCCTGGTCCCGGCCGCTGGGCAGGGTGAGCACCAGCACCCGGCGGCCGGTCAGCTTGCCCGGCAGGACGAGCTGGGCCATCTCGGCGGCGAATTCCTCCTCGGTCTCCAGCTGCTTCTGCATGCTGTTGACCGACTGGCGCATCAACGAGTTGTCCTTGCGCAGGCCGTTGACGTTCTCCCGGAGCGAGTCGGCGACCGGGCCGTTGAGGGCGGCGGTGCCGACCACCAGGCCGATCGCCAGTGCCAGGAACACCGCGGTCAGGGACACCACGTGGTAGCGAAAGTTGATCACGCTTGCAGCCTCTTGATCGTCGGGGAGCTAAAAGAGCTGGCCGAGCTGGAACACGAAATTGTCCCACCATTCGGAGACCACGCCCAGATACGCCTTCCCGACGGTGGAGACCGCCACCGCGGAGGCCATCGCGGCCACCGCCGACAGGACCAGCAGCAGCAGCGACGACCCGGAGATGCTCTGCCGGTAGAGCCGGCTGACGCCCTTGGCGTCGACCAGCTTGCCGCCCACCTTCAACCGGGTCAGGAACGTCGACGCCATGCCGCCGCGCCCCTTGTCGAGGAACTCCACCAGGGTGGCGTGGGTGCCGACGGCCACCAGCAGCGAGGCGCCCTTCTCGTCGGCGAGCAGCATGGCCAGGTCCTCGCTGGTGGCCGCCGCCGGGAAGGTGATCGCCGGTACGCCGAGCCCGTTGACCCGGGCCAGGCCCGGCGCCCGCCCGTCCGGGTAGGCGTGCACGATCACCTCGGCGCCGCAGCGCAGCACGTCGTCGGTGACCGAGTCCATGTCGCCGATGATCATGTCGGGCGTGTAGCCCGCCTCGACCAGCGCGTCGGCCCCGCCGTCGACGCCGATCAGCACCGGCTTGAACTCCCTGATGTACGGGCGCAGCACGTCCAGGTCGGCCTTGTAGTCGTAGCCGCGCACCACGATCAGGCAGTGCCGGCCCTGGATGTGGGTCTGGATCTCCGGTACGCCGACGCCGTCGAGCAGCAGGTCGCGTTCCTGCCGCAGGTAGTCCATCGTGTTGGCGGCGAACGCCTCCAACTGCACCGACAGGCCCTCCCGGGCGTCGGCCATCGACTTGGCCACGGTTTCGGCGTCCTGCAACGTGCCGTGCGCGACCGGCTCCTCGCCGGCGAAGACGGTGTTGCCCTCGATGCGGACCCGGTCGCCCTCGCGGACCTGCTCGAAGACGCTCTCACCGAGATCGTCCAGCAGCGGGATGCCGGCCGAGATCAGCACCTCCGGACCGAGGTTGGGATAGCGGCCGGAGACCGACGGCTTGGCGTTGAGGACCGCCGCCACACCCACCGCGACGAGCGAGTCGGCTGCCACCCGGTCCAGGTCGACGTGGTCGATGACCGCGATGTCGCCCGGCCGCAGCCGCCCGACCAGCCGTTTCGTCCGGCGGTCGAGGCGTGCGGTGCCGACGATGGAGCCCGGCTCCGGGTTCCGGCTCCGGCGCAGTATGGGTAGACGCATCGTGACCATCCTGGCATGTGAGGCAGGTTTTGCTGTCGCGACATGCCTGAGCAGGGCCGCCTACCCAGGGAAGCACACCGGAACGCGTGCCGGTGTGCTTGCGCTCACAATCGGGGTATCACGGACGCCTTTCCTTGGCCGCCACGGCCAGGAGTTCCTCGGCATGGGCGATACCCAGATCCGAGTCCGGCAAACCGGCGAGCATCCGGGCCAGTTCCCGGGCGCGTTCGGTGTCCTCCACCACGCGCACCCCGCTGGTGGTGACCGCTCCCCCGGTGTCCTTGGCCACCACCAGGTGCCGGTCGGCGAACGCGGCGACCTGCGGCAGGTGCGTGACCACCAGCACCTGGTGGCTGCGGGCCAGCCGGGCCAGCCGGCGGCCGATCTCCACCGCGGCCTGGCCGCCGACACCGGCGTCGACCTCGTCGAACACCAGCGTGGGCGGGCCGCCGGAACCGGCGAAGACCACCTCGATGGCGAGCATCACCCGGGACAGCTCGCCACCGGACGCGCCCTTCTGCAACGGCAGCGCCGGCGCGCCCGGGTGCGCCAGCAGCCGCAGCTCCACCTCGTCGGCGCCGTCCGCGCCGACGCCGGTCTCCACGCCGTTGACCGGCAGGCTCGGCTCGGACCGGCCCGCCGGGCGCGGCAGCACCGCCACCTCGATGCGGGCGTGCGGCATGGCCAGCCCGGCCAGCTCGACAGTGACCTCCTCGGCGAAGCGGACCGCGGCCTCCCGGCGGGACGCCGACACCCGGCCGGCGAGGTCGGCCACCTCACCGGCGAGCCGGGTCGCCTCGCGGTCCAGCTCGTCCAGCAGCTCGTCGGAGGTGTCCAGATCGGACAGCCGGGTGCGGGCCCGCTCGGCCCACGCCACCACGCCGTCGACGTCGTCGGCGTACTTGCGGGTGAGCGCGCGCAGCGCGGCCCGCCGCTCGTAGACGGTCTGCAGGCGGGCCGGGTCGGCGTCCAGCGCGGCCAGGTAGGCCGACAGCTCCGCGGCCACGTCGGTGACCAGCGTGGCCGCCTCCTCCAGCCGGGCCGCCAGCTCGCCCAGCGCCGGGTCGGTGCCGGCCTGCGCCTCGAGCGTGCGCCGCGCGGTGCCCAGCAGCGCCGTCGCGTCCGGCGTCTCGTCGGTCACCTCGCCGCCGGCCACGCACTGCTGCGCCACCTGTGCGGCGGTGCGCAGCCCTTCGGCGTGTTCCAGCCGCTGCGCCTCGGCCTTCAGCTCGTCGTCCTCCCCCGGCTGCGGGTCGACCCGGGTGATCTCGTCCAGGCCCAGGCGCAGCAGGTCGGCCTCCTGGTTGCGCTCGCGGGCGTTGCGCCGCCGGTCGGCCAGGTCGTCGACGACGGTGCGCCACCGGGCGTACGTCTCGCGCAGCGCGTCGAGCAGCTTCTCGTGCTCCGGCCCGGCGAACCGGTCGAGCGAGGCGCGCTGCTCGGACGGGCGCAGCAGCCGCAGCTGGTCGGACTGGCCGTGCACGGCGAGCACCTGCTCGCCGACCTCGCCGAGCGTGGACACCGGCATGGACCGCCCGCCCAGGTGCGCGCGGGAGCGCCCCTCGATGGTCACGGTGCGGCTGAGCAGCAGCGAGCCGTCCTCGTCGGGTTCGCCACCGGCGTCGACGATGCGGGCGTGCACCGACTCGGCCACCCGGCCGCCCAGGCGCAGCCGGCCCTCCACCACGGCGCGGCCCGGCTGGGCGCGCACCCGGCCGGCGTCGGCGCGGCCGCCGAAGAGCAGGCCGAGGCCGGTCACCACCATGGTCTTGCCGGCGCCGGTCTCGCCGGTGATGACGTTCATCCCCGCGGCCAGCGGCAGCGTGGTGTCCTCGATGACGCCCAGTCCGGTGATGCGCAGCTCTTCCAGCACAGCACCCGACAGTAGCCCCGCCGTGTGACAGTTGACCAGCCGGCAGGTCGCGGCGCGGGCACCCGTACAGTTCAGCCCCGTGCTGGAGGAGATCGGCCTGACCTCGGACGAGGAGGAGCTCTACCGCAGCCTGGTGCGGGCGAACACGGCCCGGATCGGTGAACTCGCGCAGCGGCTGGGCCGGCCGCGCGCGGAGGTCGCCGCCCGGCTGGACACGTTGCGGGACAAGGGTCTCGTGCTGCCGACCGGGCCGGAGCCGGACGCCCCGCTGCGGCCGCTCGCGCCGGACGTGCCGCTCGGCGAGGCGCTGCTGCGCCGCCAGTCCGCGCTGGAGTCGGCCCGCGCCGCGGTCAGCCGGCTCGCCGAGGACTACCGGGCCGGGATGCGCCGCCACGACGCCGCGCACCTGGTCGAGGTGGTCACCGGCGCGCGGGCGCTGCGCGAACGGCTGCGCGAGCTGCAGAACGGCGCGCGCGAGGAGGTGCTCTGGTTCTGCCGGGCGAACCCGCTGGCGATGCCGGGACCGGAGAACGTCGAGGAGTTCGACGCGCTCGCCCGGGGCGTGCGCTACCGGGCCATCTACGAACGCGCGATGCTGCTGGAGCCGGGCGCGCTGGCCGACGTCGAGCGGGGCGTACGCGCCGGGGAGCAGGCCCGGGTGCTGGACCGGCTGCCGGTGCGACTGGCCGTCGTGGACGGTCGTACCGCGGTCTGCCCGCTGGTGCCCGACCGTGACGGCGGGGAGCCGACCGCCGCGGTGATCGGCCGCAGCCAACTGCTGGACGCGCTGGTCGCGCTCTTCGAGAGCCACTGGCTGATGGCGACGCCGCTCGGCCCCTCCGGCGACCGGGCCGCGACCGGCTACCAGCCCGACGGCGACGAGGTGCGGCTGCTGTCGCTGTTCGTGGCCGGAGTACCGGACAAGTCGATCGCGTCACAGCTCGGGGTGAGCCGGCGTACCGTGCAGCGGCGGCTGGCCGACCTGATGGCCGCCGCCGGTGTGGACACCCGGCCCGGGCTGGCGTTCCAGGCCGCCCGGCGCGGCTGGATCTGACCGGGGCCGGGGCGGGACGGCCCCAGGACCGCCCCGCCCCGGGATCTCACCGCAGCCCGTACGCGTCGATCACGGTCTGCGTGACGGTGCTGCCGGCCCGGTCCCGTGCCGAGACGCGCAGCGACACCGTGCCGCGCCCGGCCGGCACCTCGGCGGTGAACCGGGTGCCGGAGCCGCGTACCGGCGCGTTGCGCCAGGTGCGTCCGCCGTCGAACGACACCTCCGCGCGTACCGTCGTGCCGGCCGGCGCGGGCAGGCCGGCGGGGTGGCGCAGCGTCAGCCCGACGGTGTGCTTCCGTCTGCCGGGCACCTCGCCGCGCAGGTCGGCCGGTACCCGGTAGTCGACCTGGAGCAGCGGCAGCGGCCGGGCCGCGTCGCCGGCCGGGCGGGCCGAGGTGAACTCCCACGCGGTCTCGGTACGGGTGGCCCACCGCCACTGGGCCGACGACCGGGCCGTGGTCACGTCGAGGCGGTAGCGGGCCGGACCCGCGGTGGCAGGCACCGGCGCCCAGCCGGCGGAGAGGTCGGCGATCGGCCGGCCGTCCCGGCTGACCCGGCGGGTCACCGTGTCCTGCTCCTCCGACCGGTTGTCCACGCCGGCGTGACCGTCGGCGTCGACGAACTCGGCCACCCGCAGGTCGAGCGTGTCGCCGGTCCGGCTCGGCCCGGCCGCGCCGGCCGGCACGGCGGGACGCACCAGCGGCGCGTGCCACGACTCGGTGGTCCGGTCGGTGGCCGCGTAGCGCCGGGGCCGGTCGGACAGGCCGCCGGTCAGCGTCCCCATGTTCGAGAACATCAGCCGGTGCAGCACCCGGTGCTGCCACCACGAGTCGCCGGAACTGACGTACTCCCGGCGGGTCGTCCCGGTACGCACCATCCGCTGGTCGTCGTTCCAGGAGAACTCCTGCCAGGGCCGCCACCCGAAGCGCTGCTCGGTGGCCCAGTCCAGCCCGCCGGTGTGGCCGTATCGCGCGGTCACCTCGGCCGTGTTGGCGGCGGTGACCCGGTGGGTGATCCGCTCCGGCACCCGGCCCTTCGACACCTGGAACACGTCGTAGAGGTACGGGCTGTCCACGGTGAGCGTGAGATCCATCCGGGCCCGGCCGGTACGCGCCGCCGCGAGCAGCCGCTGCCCGTCGTCGTACGCCACCGCCAGCGCGGGCGCGGGCAGCCGGTCCCCGGTCGGACGCCACACCGTCCACGCGCTCTGGTCCGCCGGCCGGACGATCAGCACCGCCTTCGCGCCGGCTGCCGCCGCGGCGGCCACCTGCTCCTCCTCGGACCGGTCGGCGGACGCGGTGAGCAGCGCCGCCGCGCCCCGCACCCCGGCCAGCTCGCCCGGTGCGCCGGTGCCGGCGGCGACCAGGCGCAGCCGCTGCCGCCCGGCCGGGGCCGGTGACTGGCCCATCAGGTTGACGTCCAGCGCGCCGGACACGCCGCTGACGTCGATGTCGACCATCGGCGCGACGAGCTGCCAACGCGAGGAGAACTCGAACTCGCCGCGGCGCACCGGCCGGGTCGGCGTGACGTTGAGCTGCTGCACCGTGCTGAACGTCATCACGCCGTGGTCGACCTGCCGGCCGTTGCCGAACACCCGGTGCTGGTAGAAGCTGAGGATCGCCCGCTGCTCGGACGGTTTCGGCGTCTCGATCCGTACCGGCGTGCCGCGCCGCGGGTCGAGCACCACGGTGAGGTCCCGGTCCACGATCAGCTCCGGGTCGGTCACCAGGGTGAGCTGCTCGTCCAGCGGCGCGCCGTGCTCGATCAGCGCGTGCAGCAGGTACGGCCCCTCCTCCACCTGGATCCGCCACTCGTCGCCGACGCCGAGCCAGCCCAGCGCGTCCGACTCCGGGTGCTCGCCGAACAGCGTCACCACCGGCGCCGATCCGGGCCGCCCGGCCAGGTCGAGCGCGCGCAGCGTCACGGTGTGCTGCGGGCCGCTGAGCGTGAGCCCGACCGCGGTACGCACCGTCACGCCATCCGCGCCGGTGGCCACCAGCCACCCACCGTGCGGGCCCCGGTCCAGCCGGGCCGGGTCGGCGCGCAGCGGCACGTCCACGCCGCCGCCGGCCGGCACCGTCACCGTGGCGGCGTCGAGCGTCAGGCCGTCGGTCTCGGCCGCGCCGCTGTCCAGGTTGCGCAACTCCAGCGCCAGACGCAGCGTCTGCGCGCCGGCCGTGCCGTTGACGTAGCGCACCGTCCGGGTCGCGGCCGGCCCGCCGGTGGTCAGCCGGCCGAAGTCGGCGGTCGCCGTGCCGTACACCCGCTGGCCTAGCGCGCGGGCCACGTCGACCCGCCCGGAGCCCTGCTCGAACACCGTCGCGCCGGTGCTCGGCCGGGTGGTGCTCACCAGCGCGTCCTTCAGGTCCGCGGCGGTCCACCCGGGGTGTTCCTGGGCCAGGACGGCGGCGGCGCCCGCGACGTGCGGCGTGGCCATCGAGGTGCCCGAGGCGCGGGTGTAGGCGTCGTCGACGGGCGTACCCATCGAGGTGCCGGCGGCGCGGGCCGCGACGATGCCGACGCCGGGCGCGGTGATCTCCGGCTTCAGGCCGTTGTCGCCCAGGCGCGGGCCGCGGCTGGAGAAGTCGGCGAGCACGTCGTCGCGGTCGACGGCGCCGACGGTGAGCGCGGCGGTGGCCGCGCCGGGCGCACCGACGCTGCGCGGCTCACCGTCGTTGCCGGCGGCGATGACGAACAGCGCGCCGGTTTCGGCGGTGAGGTCGTTCACTGCCTGGCTCATCGGGTCGGTGCCGTCGGTGGGCGCGCCGCCGAGGCTCATGCTGACCACCTTCGCGCCGGAGCGCGCGGCCCACTCCATGCCGGCGATGATGCCGGAGTCGTAGCCGGAGCCGGAGTCGTCGAGCACCTTGCCGACCAGCAGCCGCGCGCCCGGTGCGACGCCCTTGCGCAGCCCCGCGGAGCCCGCGCCGCTGCCGGCGACGGTGGCCGCCACATGGGTGCCGTGGCCGTGGCCGTCGCGGGCGCTGCCGCCGCCGGTGAAGTCGCGCGCCTCGGCGATGCGGCCGGCCAGGTCGGGGTGGCCGGCGTCCACACCGGTGTCGAGCACCGCGACCCGCACCCCGGCGCCGTCGCGGCCGGCCGACCACGCGGCCGGTGCACCGATCTGCGGGACGCTGTGCTCCAGCGCCACCCGGGCCCGCCCGTCGAGCCAGACGCGCTCCACGCCCGCGCCGAGCCGGACCGGTCCGGCGCCCTCGGCGCGCGCCTGCGGCGCCTCCCGCAGGGACGTCCACAGCGCGCCCAGGTCGTCCTTGCCGACGCGCAGCGCGGCGCCGTTGATGCTGGACAGCGGACGGGACTCGGCGGCGACGGCGAGCGGGCGCACCCGCCCGGAGGCCGGTTCCCGGTAGCGCACGATCAGCGGCAACTCCTCGAGGGCCGCGTCGCCGTAGCCCTGCTCGGCCAGTTCCTGCACGTCGAACAGGTCCGGGTCGAGCACGCCCGCCGACACGTACGGCACGACGTCGGCGGGCAGCACCCGCAGCCCGCCGTCGACCTGCGTGGTCTGGAAGACGATCCGGTCACGGCCCGGTCCGGGGTGGACCGTGGCGGCGATCCGGCCCGGCGCGGCCCGGACCAGCTCGACCCGGTCGCCGGTGATCAGTGTGATGCGGGCGGGCGGCGCGCCCGGGGCTGATGTGCCCGGGGGCGGGCCGGCAGGCGGGGCGGGCGGGACGGCGGACGCCGGTACGGCGAGCCCGACCACAAGCGCCCCGGCCGCGCCGGCGGCGAGCCAGCGGGGGAACCGGTGCATGTGACGCTCCTCTACTCCGAGGCCGGCCTCGTGGGGCCGGCGATCGGAGTCTGCGACGGCGTCCGCCACCCGGTCACCGGGTACGGGCCGCCGCACCGGCGACATGTCGCCAGGTGGACACGAGCACGACGCAGTGGAGGCCGGGACGCCGGAGACCGCATCGCCCAGCTCGCGTGCCGCCGCTTCCTCCGGCGGCGGCCCTGCGACCTGTCGGCCCGGCCGGGGTCGACACCCGACCGGACGCGGCGTGCCGGTCCGCCCGCCGCGGCCGGCTTCGACGCTCCGGCGTCCCGACCGTCGCGGCCCCGACCACCCCCTGGCCGAGCCCGCGACAGGTGGGCCGCATCCGGGAAGCGGCGGGCCTCACCGCCGCGCCCGGACTCACCTCATCGCGGCCCGTAGCCAACCGTAACGCGCGCCGGCGCCGGGACCGGTGGGCCGAACGGAGATTTTCGCTGAGCCGCTGGTCAGCGACGGTTGCCCCGCCAGCCCTGGACGGGTAGGTCGAACTTGGCCACCAGCCGGTCGGTGAACGGACGGGCCCGCAGCCGCACGATGCGCACCGGCAGCGTGCCCCGGCGCACCGTGACCCTGGCGCCGGGCGGCAGGTCGTAGACGCGCCGCCCGTCGCAGCAGAGCACGGCCAGGGTGGTGAACGGGTCGACGGTGATGACGAACGTCGACGTGGGCGCGGTCACCAACGGGCGGCTGAACAACGCGTGCGCGCTGATCGGCACCAGCAGCAGCGCCTCCACCTCGGGCCAGACCACCGGCCCGCCGCCGGAGAACGCGTACGCCGTCGAACCGGTCGGGGTCGCGCAGATCACGCCGTCGCAGCCGTACCGGGACAGCGGCCGGCCGTCCACGTCGACGAGCAGCTCCAGCATCTGGGCGCGTTCGCCCTTCTCCACGCTGATCTCGTTGAGCGCCCACGACTCGATGGTCGGCCCGCCCTCGAACTCGGCGGTGACGTCGAGGGTGAGCCGTTCGTCCACCGTGTAGTTGCGGTCGACGACGTCACGCACGGCGGTGTCCAGGTCGTCGATCTCCGCTTCGGCGAGGAAGCCGACCTTGCCCAGGTTGATGCCGAGCAGCGGCACCTTGGTCGGGCGGGCCAGCTCGGCGGCGCGCAGGAACGTGCCGTCCCCGCCGAGCGCGAACACGATCTCGGCGCCCTCGGCGGCCTGCGGGCCGGTCACCGGCACCACGCCCGGCAGGTCCAGGTCGTCGGCCTCCTCGGCCACCACCCGTACTTCGAACCCGGCGGCGATCAGGTCGGCGGCCACCGCGCGGGCGTGCTCGGTGCTGCGTCGACGGCCGGTGTGCGTGACCAGCAGCGCGGTACGGCTCACCCGGACACCTCCTCGGTCGTGGCCGCCGTCGCGGCGGCGCCCTGCGGGCCGGCGGCCACCACCGCGCGGACCCGCTCCGGATCCGCGGCGGGCGCGTCCCCGCGCAACCATACGAAGAACTCGACGTTGCCGCTCGGCCCGGGCAGCGGGCTGGCCGCCACGTCGGCGAGGCCGAGGCCGAGCCCGGCAGCGGCCGCGGCCACGTCGAGCACCGCCTCGGCGCGCAGCGCCGGGTCGCGGACCACGCCGCCGGCGCCGACGCGCTCCTTGCCGACCTCGAACTGCGGCTTGACCATCAGCGCCAGGTCACCGCCGGGCCCGGTGCACGCCGCAAGCGCGGGCAGCACCAGCCGCAGCGAGATGAACGACAGGTCGGCCACCGTCAGGTCGACCGGGCCGCCGATCGCCTCCGGCGTGAGGGTACGCACGTTCGTGCGCTCGAACACCCGCACCCGCTCGTCGGTCCGCAGCGACCAGGCGAGCTGCCCGTAGCCGACGTCCACGGCGACCACCTCGGCGGCGCCGCCGCGCAGCAGCACGTCGGTGAAACCACCTGTCGACGCCCCGGCGTCCAGGCAGCGCCGGCCGGTGACGGTCAGCCCGCCGGGGGCGAACGCGGCGAGCGCGCCGGCCAGCTTGTGGCCGCCCCGGGAGACGTACTCGTCGGCCGGGTCCTCGCCGGTGACCAGCAGCGGATCGGCCGGGTCGACCATCGCCGCCGGCTTGCGCGCCCGCACTCCGCGCAGCTGGACGCGACCGGCCTCCACGAGCGCGGCGGCCTGCTCCCGGGAGCGGGCCAGCCCGCGCCGGACGAGTTCGGCGTCCAGCCGGGTACGACGAGCCATCAGGTGTGTCTCCGCCTCTGCTCAGGCCTGGTCGATGGTGGCGAGGGTCTCGCGCAGCGTCTCGTACGCCGCCTCGTACTGGGCGATCTGGTCGGCCGGGGCGAGCGCCTCGGCGTTGGCCATGCCGAGCACCGCCGCGTCCACCGCCGGGTGGCTCGCCTCGCCGACCTCCTCGACCGGCGCGGGCCGTACCCCAGGCGGCGGTCCGGGCCGCGGACCCGGTGGCGGGCCGGGCCGGGGCGCGGTCACGAGCCGGCCGCCCGGCGCCCGGTGGCCTTCTTCGCCGGCGCGGATTCCGGGGTACGGGAGACCGTGGCCGGTGGCTTCTTCGCGATCGCCTTCTTGGCCACCGTCTTCTTCGCCACCGCCTTCGTCGGTGTCGTGGCCGGGGCCTTCGCGGGTGTCGTGGCCGGGGCGTCCGGCGGCGTGGCAGAGGCCGCCTCTGCCGGAGACGGCTCCGGCCTCGACGGCCCAGCCCCGGACGGCTCGGGCCCGGACGGCTCAGTGGCGCCCGGTTCGAGAGGGCCCCTCGCCTCGCGCAGCTGCCGCTCCAGGTCGTGCACCCGGCGGGTCAGCTCGGCGACCTCGTCGGCGGTGGCCAGGCCGACCGCGCCGAGCGCCCGGTCCACCTCGAAGCGGACCAGCTTGGTCAGCGACTCCCGGTTCGCCAGGCCGGTCGCGACCAGTTCCTCGGCGAGCGTCTGGAGCTGGGCGGCCGTCGCGCCGCCCTGGCCGACGACGCGCATGACCGCGTCCTGTGCCTTCTTCCGGGGCGCCTCCGTCAGGCCCATGGCCAGCTCGAGGTAGGCGCGCCACGCGTCCTGCATGCCTGAGTCCTTCCGCGGGGCGAGGTGTGCAGGTGCCACGCTACCGGGCACCCCGGACGCCCCATTGCGGTACGGTGCCGGGAACGGCGTGGTTCGTGGTGAGGAGACGATGTGGCCAGCGTGGACGAGTGCCGGCAGGCGTTGCACGATCTGGCCGCGCGGCTGGACCGCAACGCCGAGGCACAGGGCCGCATCGACCTCGACCGCACCCTGGCCTGCCGGATCACCGACCTCGGCACCGCGTTCCACGGGCGCCTGGAGGGCGGCCGGCTGGTCGACCTGGCCGACGGCGACGACCCGAAGGCGAAGATCGCGCTGAGCACCGGCAGCGACGACCTCGTCGCGCTGGTGAACGGCCGGCTCGACGTCATGTCGGCGGTGGCCTCCCGGCGGGTCTCGATCAAGGCGAACCCGTTCGACCTGATGAAGCTCCGCAAGCTGCTCTGAGCGGCCCGGCGCCTCAGTCGTCGAGCCCGAACGCGGCGAGGGCCTCCTGTGCCGCCGGGGACTGCGCCCGTACGCGCGGCTCGGCCGCCGTCGACCAGGCAGCCGCGCAGAGCGCGGCGAGCGCGTCCAGGGGCGGTCCCGCGCCGTCGAGCACCAGGTCCGCGCCGGCCTCCGTCACCGACCAGCCCCCGTCGGTCGCCCGGCCCGGCACCGCCACCACCGCGGCCGGGTCGAACAGCCCCGCCAGGTCGAACGAGACGTACGCGGGGCGGCGCTCCTCGGGTGCGGCCAGCAGCTCGGCGGCGTCACTGACCCCGGTGAGCACCAGCAGGCTGTCCAGCCCGGCCCGGCGGGCCCCCTCGATGTCGGTGTCCAGCCGGTCACCGACCACGAGCGTGCGCCCGGTCCCGGCCCGCCGCGCGGCGGTGGTGAACAGCGCCGGCTCCGGCTTGCCCACCACCACGTCGGGGTCGCGGCCGAGCGCGGTCCGCAGCACCGCGACGAGCGAGCCGTTGCCCGGTAGCGGACCGCGCGGGCTGGGCAGCGTGCGGTCGGTGTTCGTGGCGTACCAGGGTGCGCCCGCGCGGACCGCCAGGGACGCCTCGGCCAGGTCGGACCAGCCGACCTGCGGGCCGTAGCCCTGGGCCACCGCGGCGGGCTCCTCGTCAACCGTGGACACCGGCCGCAGGCCCACCGCCCGCAGCTCGGCGCGCAACGCCTCCGCGCCGACCACGAGCACCGGCGCGCTCTCGGGCAGCCGGTCCCGGAGCAGTTCGGCGGTGGCAGCCGCGGAGGTGAGCACCTCCGCCGGCTGCGCCGGGACGCCCATGCCGGTGAGCAGGTCGGCCACCTCGCTGGAGCGGCGGGAGGCGTTGTTCGTCGCGTACGCGACCGCGCGCCCCTCGGCGTGCAGCCGGCCGACCGCCTCGACCGCGCCGGGGATGGGCCGGTCGATCAGGTAGATGACGCCGTCGAGGTCGAAGACCACGAGCGAGTACGCGTCGACGAGCCGCCCCGCCCCGGCGCGGTCGGGTTCGCCCCGATCCGCGCCGGAGGCGGTGTCACCGGCGTACCCGGTCATCGGCGCTCCGCCGCCTCGCCCTCACCGGCCGCGGCGCCACCCGGCGCGGGCCGGTCGCCGTCGGCCTCGTCCGCGGTGGTGACCTGGTCGGCCGGGGTGGCCGCAGCCGGCGCCCCGGTCTCGGCGGCCGTCGTGACGGCGGCGGCCGGGGCGTCGGCGGCGATCGAGCCGGCCTCGGTGCCGGTCAGCTCGTCGTCGGCGAGGTCGTCGGCGTCGCCGCTCAGCCGCGCGTCGTCATCCCGGTCGTCGTCGTCATCGTCATCGTCATCGTCATCGTCATCGTCGTCATCGTCGTCGTCATCATCGTCATCGTCGTCATCGTCGGCCGACGCCTCGGACGTGTCCGCGTCGTCGTCCGGCTCGTCGTCGCCCTCGATGACCACGCCGTCCAGTTCCAGCAGCCGCTCGGCGGCGTCGGTCTCCCCCTCGGAGTCGACGTCGGCGGCCCGGGAGAACCACTCCCGCGCCTCCTCGCGCCGGTCCACCGCCAGCAGGGCATCCGCGTACGCGTACCGCAGCCGCGCCGCCCACGGCTCGGTCGAGTCGCCGGTCAGCTCGCGCACCTGGAGCATCGCCACCGCGGCGTCCTTCTGCCCGAGGTCACCGCGCGCCCCGGCGGCCACGATCAGCAGCTCGACCGCGACGGCCTGGTCGAGCTTGTCCCGGTCCGCGCCGCGGAACAGGTCGATCGCCCGCTCGGGACGGCCCAGCGCCCGCTCACAGTCGGCCAGTACCGCCAGGTGGCTCTGCAGGCCGCTCATCCGGTGGTACGTCCGCAGCTCGGCGATGGCCGTCTGCCACTCGCCCGCGTGGTACGCGGCCAGCCCGACAGCCTCCCGCACGGCGGCGATCCGCGAAGCGAGCCGGCGGGCCGCCATGGCGTGCGCCAGCGCCAGCGCCGGGTCCTCGTCGATCAGCAGGCCGGTCGCGACCAGGTGCCGGGCGACCGTCTCCGCCACCGGCTTGGCGAGGGAGAGAAGCTCCGCCCGGACGGCCGAGTCGAGGTCGCTCGCGACGACGTCGTCGGGCAGCTCCGGCGCCTCGCCGGTACGCCCCTCGCCGCGCTCGTCCTGGCGCTCCCGCTGCGGGCCGTAGCTGCCGCGGCGGTCGTCACCGCCCGGCCGGTCACCGTAGCCGCGGCGCTCACCGTCCCGCTCGCCCCGGAAGCCACCCGGCCGCCGGTCGTCACGTCGGTCGTCGCGCCGGAAGCCACGGTCGCGGTCGCCGCCACGGTCGCGGTCGCCGCCGCGGAACCCGCCGTCGCGGCGCTCACCGCCGGCGTAGCCCTCCCGGCGGTCGCCGCCCTGGTAGCCGCCCTCGCGACGGTCGCCACCACGGAAGCCACCCTCACGGGCGCCGCCTTCACGACGATCCCCACCACGGAAGCCACCGTCACGGTCACCGCCTTCACGACGATCCCCGCCACGGAAGCCACCCTCGCGACGGTCGCCTCCCCGGAAACCACCCTCGCGACGATCACCACCGGCGAAGCCGCCCTCGCGGCGGTCACCACCACGGAAGCCACCGTCGCGGCGCTCACCGCCGGCGTAGCCCTCCCGGCGGTCGCCGCCCTGGTAGCCGCCCTCGCGACGGTCCCCACCACGGAAACCGCCCTCACGACGATCACCACCGGCGAAGCCGCCTTCACGACGGTCACCACCGCGGAACCCGCCTTCACGGCGGTCGCCACCACGGAAGCCACTGTCCCGGGTGCCGCCTTCACGACGATCCCCGCCACGGAAACCGCCCTCGCGGCGGTCGCCGCCCCGGAAACCGCCCTCGCGGTCACCGCCGCGGAAACCGCCTTCGCGACGGTCACCGCCCGGACGGCTTCCACTCCGGAAGCCACCCTCACGGTCACCACCGCGGAAGCCACCCTCGCGGGCCCCGCCTTCGCGACGGTCTCCACCGCGGAAACCGCCCTCGCGGCGGTCGCCGCCCTGGTAGCCGCCCTCGCGGCGGTCGCCGCCCCGGAAGCCGCCTTCACGACGGTCGCCGCCCTGGTAGCCGCCCTCGCGACGGTCACCACCACGGTAGCCACCGTCGCGGGTACCGGCTTCGCGGCGATCGCCGCCGCGGAACCCGCCCTCACGACGCTCGCCGCCCCGGAAACCGCCGTCACGGTCACCACCGCGGAACCCGCCTTCGCGACGGTCACCGCCCGGACGGCTTCCACTCCGGAAGCCACCCTCACGGTCGCCACCACGGAAGCCGCCTTCACGACGGTCACCGCCGCCGAAGCCACCTTCACGACGGTCACCACCACGGAAGCCACCCTCGCGGCGGTCGCCGCCCTGGTAGCCGCCCTCGCGGCGGTCGCCACCACGGAAGCCACCCTCACGACGGTCGCCACCGCGGGCGCCACTGTCGCGGTCGCCACCACGGAAGCCGCCCGGGCGGTCGTCGCGGCCGCCCCGGTACGAGGGACGGTCATCGCGACGGCCGTCGCGGCCGGCGTCACCACGCCCCTGGCCACGGTCGGCGCGATCCTCGTAACGACGGGGGCGGTCCCCGCCCTGGGGTCCTGAGCTCACAGGTACATCCTTCCTGATGGCGTTTCCGCCGAGAACGCTAACGCAGTCGAGGGCCGCCCCTGCTGGGGCGGCCCTCGACTGGAAGTTTGTCCGGCGGTGTCCTACTCTCCCACACCCTCCCGAGTGCAGTACCATCGGCGCTGGAGGGCTTAGCTTCCGGGTTCGGAATGTTACCGGGCGTTTCCCCTCCGCCATGACCGCCGTAACTCTATGAACATGTCAACCAACCCTGGTGGGTGGTGGTTTGTTCAGAGTTGCACAGTGGACGCGTAGCAGCTTGGTAGTCAAGTCCTCGGCCTATTAGTACCGGTCAACTGAACCCGTTACCGGGCTTACATTTCCGGCCTATCAACCCAGTCGTCTAGCTGGGGGCCTTACCCCACAATGTGGGTGGGATACCTCATCTTGAAGCGAGCTTCCCGCTTAGATGCTTTCAGCGGTTATCCCTTCCGAACGTAGCTAACCAGCCGTGCCCCTGGCGGGACAACTGGCACACCAGAGGTTCGTCCGTCCCGGTCCTCTCGTACTAGGGACAGCCCTTCTCAAGTATCCTACGCGCACGGCGGATAGGGACCGAACTGTCTCACGACGTTCTAAACCCAGCTCGCGTACCGCTTTAATGGGCGAACAGCCCAACCCTTGGGACCTGCTACAGCCCCAGGATGCGACGAGCCGACATCGAGGTGCCAAACCATCCCGTCGATATGGACTCTTGGGGAAGATCAGCCTGTTATCCCCGGGGTACCTTTTATCCGTTGAGCGACACCGCTTCCACATGCCAGTGCCGGATCACTAGTCCCGACTTTCGTCCCTGCTCGACCTGTCAGTCTCACAGTCAAGCTCCCTTGTGCACTTGCACTCAACACCTGATTGCCAACCAGGCTGAGGGAACCTTTGGGCGCCTCCGTTACCCTTTAGGAGGCAACCGCCCCAGTTAAACTACCCACCAGACACTGTCCCTGAACCGGATAACGGTCCGAAGTTAGATACCCAAATCAACCAGAGTGGTATTTCAAGATTGCCTCCACCCATACTGGCGTATGGACTTCACCGGCTCCCACCTATCCTACACAAGCTAATTCAGATACCAATGTCAAGCTATAGTAAAGGTCCCGGGGTCTTTCCGTCCTGCCGCGCGTAACGAGCATCTTTACTCGTAATGCAATTTCGCCGGGCCTGTGGTTGAGACAGTGGGGAAGTCGTTACGCCATTCGTGCAGGTCGGAACTTACCCGACAAGGAATTTCGCTACCTTAGGATGGTTATAGTTACCACCGCCGTTTACTGGCGCTTAAGTTCTCCGCTTCGCCCCGAAGAGCTAACAGGTCCCCTTAACGTTCCAGCACCGGGCAGGCGTCAGTCCATATACATCGAATTACTTCTTCGCATGGACCTGTGTTTTTAGTAAACAGTCGCTTCCCCCTGCTCTCTGCGGCCATACAACGCTCCACCCGCGCGGGGCTTCACGTCTCCGGCCCCCCTTCTCCCTAAGTTACGGGGGCAATTTGCCGAGTTCCTTAACCACAGTTCGCCCGATCGCCTCGGTATTCTCTACCTGACCACCTGTGTCGGTTTGGGGTACGGGCCGCTAAGAACTCGCTAGAGGCTTTTCTCGGCAGCATAGGATCACTGACTTCACCTGAATCGGCTCGGCATCACGTCTCAGCCCTGATGGTGTGCGGATTTGCCTACACACCGGCCTACACGCTTACCCCGGCACAACCACCGGCCGGGCTCAGCTACCTTCCTGCGTCACCCCATCGCTTGACTACTACCCGCCAGGTTCCCACGCTCCCCACCATAGGTCCGAAGACCGCCGGCAGTTCGGGTGGTTAGCACAACGAGGTTCGTCAGGGTCGCTCTTTCGCGGGTACGGGAATATCAACCCGTTGTCCATCGACTACGCCTCTCGGCCTCGCCTTAGGTCCCGACTCACCCAGGGCGGATTAGCCTGGCCCTGGAACCCTTGGTCATCCGGCGGAAGGGTTTCTCACCCTTCTTTCGCTACTCATGCCTGCATTCTCACTCGTGCCGCGTCCACAACTGGGTCACCCCGCTGCTTCACCCCCGGCACGACGCTCCCCTACCCATCCACACACCTGCATACCCCATCAAGGAGGCACGAAGTTGAAATGTGAATGCCACAGCTTCGGCGGTGTGCTTGAGCCCCGCTACATTGTCGGCGCGGAACCACTTGACCAGTGAGCTATTACGCACTCTTTAAAGGGTGGCTGCTTCTAAGCCAACCTCCTGGTTGTCTATGCGACCCCACATCCTTTTCCACTTAGCACACGCTTAGGGGCCTTAGCTGGTGATCTGGGCTGTTTCCCTCTCGACTACGAAGCTTATCCCCCGCAGTCTCACTGCCGCGCTCTCACTTACCGGCATTCGGAGTTTGGCTGATTTCGGTAAGCTTGTGGGCCCCCTAGACCATCCAGTGCTCTACCTCCGGCAAGAAACACGCGACGCTGCACCTAAATGCATTTCGGGGAGAACCAGCTATCACGGAGTTTGATTGGCCTTTCACCCCTAACCACAGGTCATCCCCCAACTTTTCAACGTTGGTGGGTTCGGCCCTCCACGCGGTCTTACCCGCGCTTCAGCCTGCCCATGGCTAGATCACTCCGCTTCGGGTCTAGAGCATGCGACTAAAAACGCCCTATTCAGACTCGCTTTCGCTACGGCTCCCCCACACGGGTTAACCTCGCCACATGCCACTAACTCGCAGGCTCATTCTTCAAAAGGCACGCCGTCACCCCGCAAGGCTCCGACGGATTGTAGGCGAACGGTTTCAGGTACTATTTCACTCCCCTCCCGGGGTACTTTTCACCATTCCCTCACGGTACTCGTCCGCTATCGGTCACCAGGAAGTATTTAGGCTTACCAGGTGGTCCTGGCAGATTCACGGCAGATTTCAGGAGTCCGCCGCTACTCGGGAACACCCACAGAAGACCAGCAACTTTCACCTACCGGACTATCACCGTCTACGGTCAGCCATTCCAGACTGTTCGACTAGCCACTGATTTTGTAACTTCTCCAACAGATGTCAGTCTGTTGAGCAGGGTCCCACAACCCCGACCACGCAACCCCTGACAGGTATCACACGCCGCCGGTTTAGCCTCAATCCGCTTTCGCTCGCCACTACTCACGGAATCACTAATTTGTTTTCTCTTCCTACGGGTACTGAGATGTTTCACTTCCCCGCGTTCCCCCCACACACCCTATGTGTTCAGGTGCGGGTGACATCACATGACTGATGCCGGGTTTCCCCATTCGGACACCCTGGGATCACAGCTTGGTTGACAGCTCCCCCAGGCCTATCGCGGCCTCCCACGTCCTTCATCGGCTCCTGGTGCCAAGGCATCCACCGTTCGCCCTTGACAACTTGACCACAAAGATGCTCGCGTCCACTGTGCAATTCTCAACAAACAACCAACCCACAACCCACAGCCCCACACCTACAACCACCACATGATCACGGTTTGCGAGACCAGGCCGCGCCTGGCGCCTCACGCCCCCGGGAACATCGTCCACACGGGGCATCTCAAGGCTCTGAAACAACAACCACTCGGGTTGTTCCTTCAGGACCCAACAGGGTGCTTACATCCGCCACCAGCCGCACCACA